>NZ_JBDGME010000016.1:0-248939 GCF_057655505.1 Microbacterium sp. Soil_N32 | reverse complement strand
GAGGGGGTGGGGGCGGGGTGGGGGGGCGGGGCTAGCGTGGGGGGATGCAGGAACCTCGCGTCGACGCCTCCGCCCTCTCGTTCCCCGCGACACTCACCACGCCGCGTCTTCGGCTGGTCGCGCTGGGCCCCGAGTTCCTCGACGACGTGATGCTCGGGCTCGCCGATACCGAGACGCTGCGCCTGACCGGCACCACGGCGACGTTCTCCCGCGATGCCGTGGCGAAACACCTCGCCGCGGTCGGTGCGCGAAACGACCGCGCCGACTGGGCCATCCTCGACACCGACACGGGCGACTACCTCGGCGAGATCGTGCTGAACGAGCTCGACGACGAGAACGCCGCCATGAACTTCCGCATCGCTCTGCTCCCCGGCCGCCCCGGCCGCGGCTACGGCACCGAGGCGACCGCCGCCGTGCTCGATCATGCCTTCACGACGATCGGGCTGCACCGCGTGTCGCTCGACGTGTTCTCGTTCAATCCGCGCGCGGTGCGCTCGTACGAGAAGGCCGGTTTCCGGCACGAGGGACGCCAGCGCCACACCCTCCTCTGGGACGGCGAGTGGGTCGACTCGCTGCTCATGGGCGTACTCAGCACCGACGAGCGCCCCGCCCCCGAGCCCCGCACGCCCTGACCCCCTTTCCCCCTTTCCCCCTTCTCCCCCGCATGCGGGATCGATATGTCAGCTTCCCGGGCCGTTGAACCCGACATATCGATCCCGCACGGGGTGGGGACGAGGGGGACACGGGACCGGGGGGACGGGGGGACACGGGACGGGGGGACGGGGGGACACGGGACGGGAACACGGGACCGGGGTGGGGAGCAGGGAACGGGCGCGGGGGCGTCAGGCGCGGGACGGGAAGGCCGGGGTGCGGCGGTCGGCGAAGGCGGCGAGCCCCTCGCGGGCGTCGTCGCTCGCGAAGGCCTGCTGACCGAGCACCGCTTCGAGGCGGAAGGCGTCGGGCTCGGGCAGATCGGCGAGCGCCCGCACCGCGCGCTTCACGGTCGCGAGGGCCGTGGCGCTCTTGGTGAGCAGCTGTTCGGCGACGCCGAGCGCCTCGTCGTGCAGGGCGGATGCCTCCACCACGCGATTCACGAGCCCGTACCGCAGCGCCGTCTCGGCGTCGATGCGGTCGCCGCGCAGCATGAGGTCCATCGCGAAGGCGTAGGGGATCTGCCGGATCAGCCGCACGAGCGTGCCGCCCGCCGGCACCACGCCCACCCCGGTCTCGGGCAGCGCGAACTGCGCATCGGCCGCGGCGAGACGGATGTCGGTCGACAGCATGATCTCGAAGCCCCCGCCCATGCACAGGCCGTTGATCGCGGCGACGACCGGCTTCTCGAGCGTCGAGTGCTTCTGGTGAGCGGCATCCCACTCGCTGATGTCGAAGCGTTCCTCGGTGAGCGCGGGGATCGACTCGCCCAGGTCGGCGCCGACGCAGAACGCGCGCTCCCCCGCACCCGTCAGCACGGCCACACCGATGCGCGGGTCGTCGCGAACCTCGGCGAAAGCGGCGCCGAGGTCGTCGTACATCGCGAGGGTCAGTGCGTTGAGCTTCTCGGGGCGGTCGATCGTGATGACGCCGATGCCGCCGGAGCGGTCGAGACGGATGCCCATCAGATCGTGCCGCCCGCCCGCAGCGCCTCGACCTCGTCGGCCGAGTAGCCGAGCAGCTCGCCGAGCACGCGGTCGGTGTGCTCCCCCGTGTCGGGGGCGAGGCCGTCGGTGCGCGGCGGCGTGCGGTCGAGCTTCACGGGCGAGCCGAAGGTGCGCAGCGGCCCGTGGCCCGGGTACTCGGCGTCGACGATCATGTCGCGCGCGGCGATCTGCGGATCCTCGACGACCTCGCCGATGTCCTTCACGGCGCTCAGCGGCACGAGGTCGCCGGCGAGCGCCTCGAGCTCGGCCTTGGTGCGGTCGGCGAACCAGCGCACCACCATGGGTTTGACCCGCTCCTGGTAGACCTCGGCGTCGAAGCGGGTGGCCATGGCGTGCAGGTCGGGGTTCTCGTGCCAGTCGTCGGGGCTGCCGAACGTCTCGCACGAGATGCGCCAGAACTTGTCGGTGTAGCCGCCGAAGAACACGAATCCGTCGGCGCACGGGAACAGTTCGTAGGGGCGCACGAACGGATGCTGGTTGCCGAGCGGCTTCGGCACGATGCCGTCGACCGTGTACGACACGACCGCGTTCTCGGTGAGGGTGAGCACGGAGTCCTGCTGCGAGATGTCGACGAGCTGCCCCTCGCCGGTCTGCTCGGCGTGCCGCAGCGCCGCGAGCACCCCGATCACGCCGTAGAGGCTCGCGGCGAGGTCGCCGATGATCGTGCCGACGCGGGTGGGCGGGCCGTCGGCGGCGCCGTTCATCGACCACAGCCCGCCGGTCGCCTGGGCGCTGTTGTCGTACGCGGGCCGCAACCGGTACGGGCCCGACTGCCCGTACCCGCTGAGCGCCGCGTACACGAGCTTCGGGTTCACGGTGCGCAGCCGTTCGTAGCCGTGGCCGAGGCGGTCCATGGTGCCGGGGCGGAAGTTCTCGACCAGCACGTCGGCGCGTTCCACGAGCCGGTCGAGCACGTCGGCGGCCCCCGGGCTCTTGAGGTTGAGCGTCACGCCGAGCTTGTTGCGGTTGTACTGCGCGAAGAAGCCGCTGAGCGGTTCGGCCCCGTCGCGGGGCAGCATCGGCGGGAAGGTGCGCGTGTAGTCGGGGTCGTCGGGGTTCTCGACCTTGATGACGGTGGCGCCGAGGTCGGCGAGGATCATCGAGCAGTACGGACCGGCGACGACGCGCGTCACGTCGAGCACCACCACCCCGGCGAGCGACCCGGGTGCGGCATCCACCCCTCCGAGGCCGGCGAGCAGGGCGCGGGTGGCGTCGTCGATCATCGAGCGGATCCTTCCGGGACGGATGCCGTCGCCGGCGCCGAGGCGCGGGCGGAGCGGCGGGTGAGACGGTGCAGCAGCGAGACCGAGACGAGGGTGACGAGTCCGGCGACCACCATGTACAGCGCGATGGCCCATGAACCGCCGAACACGTCGAGCAGCTCGAGGTAGATGATCGGCACGAATGCCGACCCCGCGATCGTGCCGATGCCGAGCGCGAGCGACATGCCCGTGTAGCGGATGCGCACGTCGAAGGCCTGGGCGTAGAGCACGCCGAGCGTGCCGTACGTCGCGCAGAACCCGATGGTCGTCGCGATGTAGGCGACATAGGCCGCGGCGAGACTGCCGGTGTCGATCAGCCAGAACGCGGGGAACGCGAGGAGCACCGAGAGGATCGTGCCCGCTGCGAAGACCTGCGCGACGCCGAACCGGTCGGCCAGTCGTCCCGCGAGCGGCAGACCCCCGAGGGCCAGCACCGAGCAGATCGTCGCGATCGTCAGCATCTCGGGCTGCGAGTGCCCGACGAACTGCGTGCCGTAGGTGAGGCTGAACGTGAACAGCATGTAGAAGACCGCGCCGATCACGGCGAAGCTCAGCGCGGCGAGGATGACCTGACCCGGGTGGGTCTTGAGCGTCTCCCACAGCGGCACGCGCGCGGCCTTGCCCGCATCGCGCATCTTCTCGAACTCGGGCGTCTCGGTGATCTTCAGGCGGATGAACAGGCCCACCAGCACGAGCACGGCGCTGATGAGGAACGGCACACGCCAGCCCCAGGTCTGGAACGCGTCGCCCGGCAGGGCGACGAGCGGCAGGAACACCAGCGTCGACAGGGTGAGGCCGAGCGCGAGGCCGACCTGCGGGAAGCTGCCGAGGAACGCGCGCCGGCGCGGCTCGGCGTGCTCGACGACGAGCAGGACCGCACCGCCCCACTCGCCGCCGAGGGCGAAGCCCTGCACGAACCGCAGCACCATCAGCAGGATCGGCGCGGCCACCCCGATCGCGGCGTACGTCGGCAGGAGACCGATGAGGAAGGTCGCGACCCCCATGAGCACGAGCGAGATGACGAGCATCCGCTTGCGCCCGATCCGGTCGCCGAAGTGCCCGAAGACGATGGAGCCGAGCGGGCGCCCGAAGTATCCGACCGCGATGCCGCCGAACGCCAGGATGGTGCCGACGAGCGGGTCGTAGTCGGGGAAGAACAGGCTGTTGAGGATGAGGGCGGCGGCCGTCGAGTACGCGAAGAAGTCGAACCACTCGACGGTGGTGCCGACGACGCTGGAGGCGACGATCGTGCGGATCTGCGACCTCCCGGTCGTGACGTCGTCGCGCGAGGCGGTGGATGCCGAGGTCATGAGTGCGTTCCCTTCCACCGGCATCTCCGCTGACGCCGGGTGCGACCCAGCCTCGCAGGGCCGCGACAGTCGGAACCATGGTTCCCGTAGCTATGTTCTCGCGTGCGCTATGGCTGTGGCGCCCTCCCTCGGAACGCATCCCGCACGTGGAGCCCACGCCGGCGTTGGGCGGCGATACTTGACTCTGACACTGTGGAAGGCGGGAGAACCGAGACATGTTATCCGTCGGAGCCTTCGCGCAGATCGGCCACGTGACCCACCGCATGCTGCGGCACTGGGACACCGCCGGGCTGCTCGTGCCCGCTCACGTGGACGAGTACAGCGGCTACCGCTCATACGATCCCTCGCAACTCGAACGGCTGAACCGGATCGTCGCGCTGCGCCAGCTCGGCTTCGGTCTCGACGACATCTCGTCGATTCTCGAAGGCGGGGTCGATGCGCGTCGCATCGCCGCTCTGCTGCGCATCCGGCGCGCGGAGGTCGAACGGGAGCACCGTATCGCTGCCGACCGACTCGTCGACGTGGAGCGGCGGCTCCATCTGATCGAGAAGGAGAATCACATGTCCCAGGTCGAGATCGTCGAGAAGTCGCTGCCCCTGTCCGCGTGGCGGCCCGTCGCGTCGTCGTCGCGGATCTATCGGAGGTCGCCGCGGTCGTGGGTCCGGCATTCGATGTCGTCGCCGAGAGCATCGGCGAGGAGTGCGGAGCGCTGACCACGCCGATCGCTCAGTACGCGACTCTCGAAGACGGCCTGGAGGTCATCGCCGGCTACGCCTACACCGGGCCGGTCCGCGATGGCTTCGAGGTCATCGAGCTGCCCGCTGAGGACGCGGCGGTATGCGGCATCCACCTCGGTTCCATGGACCACATCGCCGAGAGCTGGCAGACGGTCCACGCCGAGATCATCGCGCGCGGGCTGGAGCACTCGGGGCCGTGCCGGGAGCTCTACGTCCGGGCGGTCACCGAAGACCAGTCCGACTGGGTGACGGAATTGCAGCAGCCTGTGCGTCGCCGCTGAGGCGCCGGCGTCAGCCGCGGGCGAGGCGCCGCCAGGCGAGCTCGGCGAGCACGGATGCCTGCAGCGGAAGCACCTCGTCGTCGAAGATCGCGTGCTCGGAGTGCAGCGGCATGGGCCCCGAGTCGGGCGCGGCGCCGACGAACACGAGGGCGCCCGGCACCTCCTGCAGCACGTACGAGAAGTCCTCCGACGCCATCGACGGGGCGGCGAGACGCGTCACGCGCTCCTCGCCCACGAGCTCGTCGAGCACCGCCAGCACCTCGCGCGTCTCGGCGGGGTCGTTGTACGTGACGGGGTACGAGGCGATGAACTCCGACTCCAGCCGGCATCCGTTCGCCTCGGCGATGCCGGCGAGCATGGCCGGCAGCTGCTCGCGCACGGTGTCGAGGGTCTGCATCGACAGCGTGCGGATGTTCGCCTCTAGGAACACCGTCGCGGCCAGCACGTTGCTCGCCTCGGAGTCGCTGCTCAGGCGCGTGATCGAGATCACGGCCTGATCGGTCGCCGGGAGGCGGCGGGCGGCGAAGGTCTGCACCGCGAGGATCAGCTGCGCGGCGACCGGCACGGGGTCGACGCCCAGCTGCGGGAAGGCGGCGTGTCCGCCCGTGCCGTGCAGCGTGAGGCGCAGCGCGCTGGCGCTCGCCATCATCGCGCCCTCGCGGGTGACGAGTTGGCCGCGCGGGGTGGCGCTGTCGACGTGGATCGCATACGCCGCGGCGGGCCGCTCGCCCGCGGCGTCGAGCACGCCCTCTTCGATCATGACGCGCCCGCCGGCCTGCCCCTCTTCACCGGGCTGGAACATGAACACGACCGTGCCGGGCAGCTCGTCGCGACGCGCGGCCAGCAGCCGCACCGCGCCGAGCACACCCGCCATGTGCAGATCGTGCCCGCAGGCGTGCATGGCCCCGTTCGTCGATGCGAACGGCAGGCCGGATGCCTCGACGATGGGCAGCCCGTCCATGTCGCCGCGCAGCAGCACGACGGGGCCGGGACGACCGCCCCGCAGCACGGCGGTGATGGACGACAGCGATGCGCCGGTCGTGATCTCGAGCCCGAGTCCCTCGAGCTCGCGCAGCAGGATCTCCTGCGTGCGCGGAAGGTCGAGTCCGATCTCCACGGCGCCGTGCAGCTCGCGCCGCACCGCGGTGAGGTGCTGGCGCAGCCCCTCCGCCTCGGAACCGAACCCGCCGTCGAAACCGGAACCCATCAGAATCGCATCCTCTCGCCGAGAACGGGCACCGCGTCGAGCAGGTCCCGCGTGTAGGGGTCGGCCGGGCTGTCGAGCAGCGCCTCGGTGGGGCCGGCCTCCACCAGACTGCCATGGCGCATGACGCACACCTCGTCGCTGATGTACCGCACGACGGCGAGGTTGTGCGAGATGAAGAGCATCGAGAGGCCGAGCTCCTGCTGCACCTCGCGCAGCAAGTTGAGGATCGCGCCCTGCACCGACACGTCGAGGGCGCTCGTGACCTCGTCGGCGATGAGCACCGACGGTTCGCCGGCGAGCGCTCGCGCGATGGTGATGCGCTGACGCTGCCCGCCCGAGAACGCGCCGGGGCGATCGCCTGCCCGATCGGGGTCGAGGTGCACCTGCGCGAGCAGCTGCCGCACCCGCGCGACGCGTTCGGTGCGGGTCCAGCGGCGGCCGGTGGCGCGCAGCGCCTCGGCGATGGAGTCGCCGATGGGCATGAGCGGGTCGAGGGCCGAGAATGGGTCCTGGAACACCAGCTGCATGCGCCGCCGTGCCCGTCGGGCCGCCGCTCCCACGCCGGTCGCCTCGACCCCGTCGACGCGGATCGAGCCCGCCTCGGGGCGCACGAGACCCACGGCCGCGGCGGCGATCGTGCTCTTGCCCGACCCCGACTCGCCGACGAGTCCGACGGTGCGTCCCTTCGGCACCGACAGGCTCACCCCGTCGACGACGCGGGTGCGGCCGTAGCGGACCGCGAGGTCCGTGATCTCGAGCGCGTTCACACCGGCACCTCTTTCTCGAGTGCGCCCTCGTGGGCATCCTGCGGGTCGGCCTGCGGTGCCGCCTCGTCGAGCGCTTCGGGCACGAGCTCGGGCGGAATCACCGGCAGCGGACGCGTGCGGTCGCTGGTCATGTCGGGCAGGCAGGCGATCAGCGCCTTCGTGTACGGGTGCTGCGCGTCGTCGCGGATGCGGTCGGCGGCGAGACTCTCGACCATGCGGCCGTCCTTCATCACGATGACCCGGTCGCAGAACGCCGAGACGAGGGCGATGTCGTGCGAGATGAACACGATCGCCGCGCCGGTCTCCTCCTGGGCGCGGTGCAGCACGCCCATCACCTGGCGCTGCACGGTGACGTCGAGCGCCGTGGTGGGCTCGTCGGCGACGATGAGCTTCGGCCGTCCGGTCAGCGCCATGCCGATCATGGCGCGCTGGCGCATACCGCCCGAGAACTCGTGCGGGTACTGCTTCAGCCGCGCCGAGGCGTTCGCGATCCCCACCGCGCTGAGCGCGTCGGCGGCACGCGCGCGGGCCTGAGCCGGCTTCATGCCCATGTGCACCTCCGGCACCTCGGTGAGCTGGCGTCCGATGGTGAGCGCGGGGTTGAGCGAGGTCAGCGGATCCTGGAAGATCATGCCGAGCTCGACCCCCAGCCGGGAGCGATCCGCTGCGGTGAGCGGACGCGTCATGTCGATGTCGTCGAAGCGGTGCGCCGAGGTGGTGATGCGGGCGTCGTCGCCGAGCAGGCCGGCGAGCGCCATCGCGGTGAGTGACTTGCCCGACCCCGACTCGCCCACGATGCCGACGATCTCGCCCGCGCGCACGCGCAGGTCGACGCCCCGCACCCGCTCGATCGTGCCGCCGTCTGCGGTGGGGAAGGCGATGCGCAGGTCGGTGATCTCGGCCACGACATCGTCGCCGCCACCCCCGGTCGCGGTCGGCACGCTCTCGCGCCGACGCGACGCGATCGTGACGCCGCCGACCGCGCGGGCGGCGACGGCGCGGAACCCCGCGCCGCGCCTTCCGGCCACCGCCTCGCTGAGCAGTGTGAAGACGAGTCCGGCGAGCACGATCGCGATACCGGGGCCGACCGCGGCGAGCGGGTTGACGTAGATGCGCAGGATGCCCTCCTGCAGCATCCGCCCCCAGTCGTACGCGGGCGCCTGCACCCCGAGCCCGAGGAACGACAGCCCCGCGAACGAGAGCAGCGTGACGCTGGCGGTCGCGGCGGCGTTCACGAAGAACGGGTTGGCGATGTTCGGCAGCACGTGCCTCAGCAGGATGCCGACCGGGCCGACGCCGACGACGCGGGCGGCGCGCACGTAGTCGCGCCCCGAGATCGACGAGGCCAGGTTGTAGACCAGGCGGGCGAACGAGGGGATGCCGGCGAATCCGATCGCGAGCATCGCGCCGGTCGCCGTGGCGCCCCAGATGACGGTGAAGAACAGCACCATGAGCAGCCAGGGGAAGGCGAGCAGGATGTCGAGCAGCCCGGTGAACCATCGCCGCGGGTACTTCGGCAGGATGCTGGCGACGAGCCCGAACACGATGCCCCCGACGAGGGCGATCGCCGTGGCGCCGAGGGTGAGCAGCAGCGTGAGCCGCGTCGCCACGAGCACCCGCGCGAAGATGTCGCGGCCCAGCTCGTCGGTGCCGAACGGATGCGCGGCACTCGCGCCGAGCAGACGCGACGAGACGTCGGTGGTGTCGGCCGCGGGGCCCCACACGGCCGGACCGGCGATGGCCAGGAAGATCAGCAGCGCACTGCCGATGAGGGCGGTGATCGCCGTGGGGGCGAGAAGCTTCTTGCGCACGGACATGGGTCAGCCCTCCGTGATCGACGAGCGGGGATCGATGGTGGCCAGGATGACGTCGACCACGAGGTTCACGCCGAGCACGATGAGCGCGTAGACGATCACGACGCCCTGCACCATCGGGTAGTCCTTGGCGCCGACCGACGACACCATGATCGTGCCGAGGCCGGGGATCGCGAACACCGTCTCGATGAGCACGGTCGCCGCGGTGAGACCGGCGAGGATGAGCCCGCCGACCGTGAGCGACGCCGTGACGATGTTCGGCAGCGCATGGCGCAGGTAGACCAGGCATCGCGGCAGCCGCTTCGCCCGGGCCGTGGTCATGTAGGTCGTGTCGAGCACCGCCAGCATCTCGACCTGCACGATGCGCACCAGGTAGGCCATCGGCCCGATCGCGAGCGCGATCACCGGCAGCACCGCATCGGCGGGTTTGCCCCACCCGGCGGCGGGGAGCCAGCCGAGCTGCACCGCGAACAGCGAGATGAGACCGACCGCCACGAGGAAGCTGGGCACGGCGATCAGGATGCCGAGCACCGCCGAGAGCGTCATCGACAGGCCGCGGCGGCGACCGGAGCGGGCGAGCACCGCCGCACCGATGCCGGCCGGCAGCGCTCCGACCACGGCGATCACGAAGGCGAGCACCGCGAGCAGCAGCGTCGTCGGGAAGCGCTGCGCAAGAACATCCGCCACCGGCCGCTGCAGCCGCACCGAGGTGCCGAGGTCGCCGGTGAACAGGCCGCCGATGAAGCGCAGGAACTGCTCGCCCATCGGGCGGTCGAGTCCCAGCTGCGCGCGGGTCGCCTCGACGAGCTGCGGCGTCGCGCTCTGCCCGAGCGCGGCGCGCACCGGGTCGCCGGGCACGAGGTACATGAGCAGGAACGAGGCGACGATCACCACGGCCAGCGAGATCACCAGCCGGCCGAGGCGGCGCAGCAGGAACGCGGTGCGCGGCGAGAGTCCGCGCCGCAGACGGCGCTCCTCCACCCGCGCCGCCAGGGCGGCCGTGGTCGTGTCGACCACCTCGGCGGTCGCGGGAGGAGGAGTCGTCGTCATGTCAGCCGAGCATCCGGATCGAGGTGGGCTGGATGTAGTTCGGCTGCTCAAAGACGGCCCCCGACTGGTAGGTCGGCAGGATGTTGTCGGTCACCGGGAACACGTCGAAGCGGTTGATCAGCTCGGCCTCGGCGTCCTGCCAGATGCCGCAGGTCTCCTCCGGGGTCGCGCTCGACGCCTCGGCCGCGAGGGCCGAGTACTCGGGGTTGTCGACCCACATGAAGTTCAGACCGCCCTGGTCGGGCGTCGCACCGTCGAAGAACGTCGACAGCACCACGGGCCCGCCCGGGGCGACCTGCACCCAGCCGGTGTCCCAGTCGAACGTCGACCACAGCTGCTCCGACCACGCGGCCGCGTCGTTCGCGAACAGCTCGGTGGTGACTCCCAGTCCGTCCCACGTCTCCTTGACGAGCTCCGCGGCGGCGGCGTGCGTCGAGGTGGGGGCGTTGTAGACGAACTTGATGGTGAGCGGCTGCCCGTCCTTCGCGCGCTTGCCGTCGGAACCCTCGACCCACCCGGCCTCGTCGAGCAGCTCGGCCGCACGGTCGAGGTCGGTGTCGGGGAGCTCCCACTTCGGGCCGCCGGCCACGCAGAGCAGCGGGTTCTTGGTGACGAGCGACTCGGAGGGCAGCGCCTCGCCGTCGGCGATCACCGTGCCGACCTCGTCGCGGTCGATCGCGATCGACAGCGCCTCGCGCACCAGCGGGTCGGAGAACGGGCGCCCCTCCTTCTCGTTGAAGAGGATCATGCCGACCGGGTTGCGCACGCCCGTGTGGGTGAGGCCGGCGCCGTCGAGACGGGCGCGGTCGGCGCCCGAGATGGTCGCGGCGTTGATCTCGCCCGAGACCAGCAGGTTCGCCGCGGTGCTCTCGTCGGTGACGACGCGCGCCTGGATCGTGTCGGGAAGACCTGCCGTCTCGCTCGTCACGTCGTCGGGGCCCCACGTGTAGTCGTCGCGCTTGGTGAACGTGTACGTGTCCCCCGGCTTGACGTCGCTCAGCCCGAACAGACCCGTGCCGTCGGTCGAGTCCGACAGGATGCTCGGGTCGGCGAGGCCCGTGTCGCACACGAGCATGATCGTGCCGACGTTGACCGCGAGGAACGGATTGTTGGCCGTGCTGGTCACGGTGACCGTGTTGCCGTCTGCCGTCGCCGAGACCGTCTCGTCGATCACGGAGCCGTACGAGAACGTGGCGTTGTCGGGGTTCGCGTTGTAGTTGAGGTTGTCGGCGACGGTCTGCGCGGTGAACTCGGAGCCGTCGGTGCAGGTGATGCCGTCCTTCAGCGTGAAGACGACCTCGGTGCCCGTCTCCTCCCAGCTCTCGGCGAGCCACGGCACGAGGTCGCCCTCGGCGGTCACCGCGATGAGCGACTCGTAGGCGAGGCTGACGACCGCGAACGTGTCGGGCGAGACCGCCTTGAGCGGGTTCAGGTCGCCCGGGTCGTCGCCCACGGCGGTCACGAAGGTGCCGCCGGAGACGTAGTCGCCCTCGGCGGGGGCGGACGAGTCGGACGAGCCCGCGCACGACGTCAGCGTCAGCGCGAGGACGGAGAGAGCGGCGGCCACGGGTACTGCGGTACTGCGTTTCATAGCGATCTCCTGGATTCGGGTGAGGGTGGTGCTGTGTGTCGGGTTCAGCGGACGGGGACTTCGGCGGAGAGCCGGGCGAGCGGACCGGCGGCCTTGACGGTCACGTTGACGGTGGGCTGGGTCGTGTACGGCACGTGCGTCTCGAGCACCTCGACGACCGACACCTGCAGCGGATCGGCGCCGGCCTGGATGGCCTTGGCGATCGCCGCCTCGGACGCTTCGGCGATGGCGCGGTCGCGGTCGCCCATCGGCGCCATCTGGTCGGCGCGACCGCCGGCGAGCGAGATCGCCGCGCCGACCGCGTTGGCGACGCCGCCGTGATCGGGGCGGAGGATGCGGCCGGCGCTCGCCAGCGTGTCGGGCACGAGGAAGCCCCCGCCGCCGACGACGACGAGCGGGATGTCCATGCGGCCGAGCGACAGGCGCTCGACGGCCTCCTCGAGCCGGTCGGCGACGACCGCGAGCGCCCGTTCGAGCGCCTCGGTGGTCTGCGCGGGAAGCGCCGGGAGAGTGCGACCAGCCACCGGCCGACCGCTCAGCGCCGCGGCATCCGTCAGCGTCGGCGTGGAGCCGCCGAACAGCAGCCCCTCCGGGTCGATCCGGTAGCCGACCGAGTCGGGGCCCACGCGGCCCGATGCGACGTCGACGATCGTGCCGCCGCCGATGCCGACGCTGAGGATGTCGGGCATGCGGAAGTTCGTGCGCACCCCGCCGATCTCGCGGGGCAGCGTCGACTCGCGGGGGAAGCCGCCCACCACCACACCGAGGTCGGAGGTCGTGCCGCCCACGTCGATGACGATCGCGTCGTCGTGACCCGACAGGTACGCCGCGCCGCGGATCGAGTTCGCCGGGCCCGAGCCGATGGTCAGCACCGGGTACTGCGCGGCGTAGTCGAGCGACATCAGGGTGCCGTCGTTCTGGGCGAAGAAGGTGGTCGCGTCGAGGCCCTCCTCGGCGACGACCGTGACGAGGGCCTCGGTCACCGAGCGGGCCACGCTGTAGAGCGCGGCGTTCAGCACCGTGGCGTTCTCGCGTTCGAGCAGCCCGGTGGGGCCGATGTCCTGGCTGAGGAACACGCGGGTGTCCTGTCCCAGGTGGCCGCGCAGCAGGTCGGCGACCTCGAGCTCCTGATCGGGCGACGACGGGCTGAAGATGCCGGCGACGGCGATCGCGTCGAAGCTCTCGAGGCCGTCGACGAAGCGCAGGATGCCGTCACGGTCGAGCGGCGAGATGGGGGTGCCGTCGACCATGTGGCCGCCGCCGAGCATGGCGGACCCGGCGAGCACCATGCGCACGAGGTCGTCCGGCCACCCGGTCAGCGGCGGGTACTCGGTCGCGGCGGGCGCGCCGAGGCGGATCATCGCGACCCGGTCGAGCTGGCGCCGCTGCACGATGGCGTTCGTGGCGTGGGTCGTGCCGAGCATCACGCGCGACACCCGGGAACGGTCGTCGCCGATCGTCGCGAGCACGTCGCGGATGCTGGCGCGGATGCCGCTGGTGATGTCGGCGGTGGTCGCGCGCTTGGTCCAGGCGAGCACCTGCCCGTCGCCGTCGAGCACGACCGCGTCGGTGTTGGTGCCGCCGACGTCGACGCCGATGGAGAGGTCGCGCGCGGTCATCGGGTCGCTCCTTCGAAGGGGACGTAGGGGAGGTCGTAGCCGAAGGCGGCGGGTCCCGCGAGCTCGAGGCCCCGGGCGGTGCGCCAGATCGGGTCGCACGCCCATGCCAGCACCGACACCCGCTGGCCGAAGCGCAGCATCTCGGTGGTGATCGCGTGCCCCGTCTCGGCGTCGATGATCGTGATGAGGTCGGGCACGCTCACCAGCACCTCGCCGTCTTCGAGCACGAGCAGGTTCTCGTTCTGCAGTTCGAGGCGCTGCAGGCGGCCCCGGTCGGCGCCGGTGCCGGTGATGGTGACCGAGCCGCGCACGAACCCGCCGACCGTGCGGCGGTCGAGGTCGGAGATCTTGCCGGTCAGCAGCACGCGGGCGTCGAGCTCGGCCGCGACCGCGCCCACCGGGTCGGACGACGACAGCAGCGCGTGCCCGACGCGGATGGCCGCGCTCACCGTGCCCTCGATGACCGCGCCCTTCACGGTGTCGGCGGTCATCGGGTAGTGGGCGCCGATGCAGATCGAGCCGCTGGCGACGGTCAGGGCGCGGGCGTGCCGCTCGAGCCAGTGCAGGTCGACGGTCTTCATCACCGAGATGTTGCCGACGACATCGCTCTGCACCGCCCAGGCGCAGGGAACCCCCGCGACGTTCATCGCGACCATCGCCGCATCGGGGAACGCGCGGCCCATGCCGTCGGCATCCAGCACCTGGAGTCCGAGGCGCGCCGCCCAGCCGATGGGCTGCACGCCGTTGCCGCCGCCGATCTCGGCCGCCATCAGCGTGGTGACCTTGCGCCCGAGCAGCCGCTCGGCCTCGGCGAGCAGCGCATGGATCTGCCCCGTGGCCGAAAGCATCTCGATGCCGACGGTCGGGGCGCCGATGCCCGACATGAGGATGACGACGTCGTCGGGGCCGAGGTCGTCGACCTGCACGAGGCGCACCGGGCCGTGCTCGCGCAGAGCATTCTCGACCATGAGCTGCGAGGTGTAGACGGCGCCGCCGCCGCCCGTGCCGAAGATCGCGGTGCCGACGCCGAGGGCGGCGACGTCGTCTGCCGTGATCTCGGTGATCGTCGGCGCGGAGCGTGCGACGGAGGAAGTCTGGGCCATGCGTTCACGTTACGGAGGGCGCGGACCGGCGACAATGTTTCGTCCTGCCAGTGTTTCCCGCAATACTGTGCTCATGACACAGTACGCGCTGCGCGACCTCGCCGCCGACGCCGATCGACTCGGCCTCCGACGGCACGCGGGTCCGGTCGACGATCGCACCGTCGACCGCGTCGATCTCGCCGCCGTGGACCGGATCGACGCGCT
This sequence comes from Microbacterium sp. Soil_N32, assembly GCF_057655505.1. Lineage (NCBI taxonomy): Bacteria > Bacillati > Actinomycetota > Actinomycetes > Micrococcales > Microbacteriaceae > Microbacterium > Microbacterium sp. Soil_N32. Next base: position 234,336 of record NZ_JBDGME010000016.1, on the reverse strand, counting down.
CGCCGCCGGCACCCTCGCGATCATCACGGCCGACGAGCAGCCCCCGCCCTTCCGCATCGACGTCGCCATCCGCCAGGCGAGCGCCCGCGGCCTCGCCGGGCTCGTCTTCACCTCGCCGCTCACGCTCGCCGAGACCGCGCGGGTGCTCGCCGAGCGCGGGGCCGTACCCGTGTTCTCGGCCGTCGACATCGGCGGCGCGGAGCTGGCGAAGACCATCGACCGGGCGATCTCGGGCGGAGCATCCGAGGCGATGATGCGCGGCGCGCAGGCCATCGCGCTCGCCACCGAGGCCGCGGCATCCGCCGACAGCACTACCGAGAGCATCCTGACGGTCGCGAGCGGCGCGCTCGGCATCCCCCTCGCCGTCGAGCCCGACCCCGCCGTGACGTGGAGCGACACCGACGCCGTGTTCATCGGCGAGGTGCTCATCGGACGCCTCGTCGCCGCGCGCACCGACGGCGCCACCGAGGTCTCGCTGCCCGTGATCGCCTCGCTGCTCTCGCGCGTCGCGCAGCGCCAGAGCCGCGACCGCTACGCCCCCACGCAGTCGCGCGCCGACCTGCTCGTCGAACTGGTGCTCGCCGACGCCACCCGAGCCGAGGGGTTCGTGGCCCAGGCCGCGCGCCTCGGTCTGCCCCTGCCGCAGTCGCACGTCGTTGCCTGGCTCTCGCCGACGCGGCCGAGCGACCCCGACGCCCGGGCGCCGCGCAGCGTGCAGCCCGCGCTCGAGCTGTTCTCGCTGCAGCTCGTCGAGGCGCGCGACGAATTGTGGCACGCCGCCTTCCTGCAGGACGACCTCATGCTGGTGTGCACCGAGGAGCATGGAGCCGGCGACCACCAGCGGCGCGTGCGCGAGGTCGCGGAACGCATCCAGCAGCGCGCCCGCGAGCTGGCCGGCGGCGACTGGGCCTACACGCTCGGCCTCGGCACCCCGCAGGTCGGGGCGCTCGGGCTGCGGCAGTCGGCGGCCGAGGCGCGCATCGCCGCCGAGTCGGCCATCGCCGCCGGACGCCTCGGCGGGGTCGAGCTCACCGACGTCACCGGACTGCGGCGCGTGCTGCTCGACGTGTACGCGTCGCCCATCAGTCGCGAGCTGCTGCACGACATCCTGCGGCCGCTCGACGAACTCGGCGCGGAGCGGGCGCTGCAGTCGGTGCGCACGCTGCTCGTGTACCTCGCGCACGAGGGGTCTCTCGTGCACGCGGGGCGCGAACTGAACCTGCATCCGAACGGGGTGGGGTACCGCATGCGCCGCATCCGCGAGCTGCTCGGCATCGACCTGGCCGACCCCGACGCGCGGTTCGCCGTCGAGCTCGCCTGCCGCGTGCGCCTCCTCGGCGCTGCCTAGCCGCTGAGTCAGGGGCGGGGCGGGCGGCGCAGCTCGGCGCGCAGGGCGGGGCCGTCGGCGTCGAGTACGGGGGCGCGGGCGAGGCGCGCCGTGCCGTTCGTGCCGAGCGCGGAGCGCGCCACCGACACCCCGTCGTCGTGCTCGATCAGCCCCAGCGCCTCGGCCTGCGGGCCGCGCGCCGCCTCTTCGGGCGTGCGCACCCGGGCCACGAGCACCCGCGCCGCCTGCAGGCGTTCGACGACGGTGTCGAGCGGCAGCGACGCGACCCGCGCCGCCAGGATGCCCTCGAGCTCGTCGCGCCCCTCGACGCGGGAACGGTTGCCCGCCCACTGCGCTCCGCCCAGCGCGTCGCCGAGATCGAGAGCCGTCACGAGCCGCGCGAACATCGCATCGTTCGTCGCCCCCAGCACGGCGTGCCCGTCGGAGGCCGCGAACGCGCGGTACGGCACGATCGACGGATGCGCGCTCCCCCACGGCCGCGACGGCGGTCCGCCCGCCGAGGTCGCCGCGATGACCGTGCCGAGCGTGCTGAGCGCGGTGGCGAACAGCGAGAATTCGAGTCGTCGACCGATGCCCGTGCGCTCCCGTTCGAGCAGCGCCGCGAGCACCCCGTTGATCATCGACATGCCGGTCGCGATGTCGACCATGGCCACGCCCGACCGCACGGGGTCGGCCCCCTCGTAGCCGGTGACGTGCATGAGCCCGGACTCCGCCTCGACGGTGACCGCGGTGCCGGGCTCGGCCGCGAGCGGGCCGTGCGGCGAGAACCCGCTGATCGAGGCGTAGACCAGACGCGGGAACCGTGCCCGCAGAGCATCCGCCCCGATACCGAGTCGGTCGGCGACGCCGGGGCGGAAACTCTCGACGACCACGTCGGCGGTGCCGATGAGCGCGAGGGCGGTCTCGCGGTCGGTGTCGTCGGTCAGGTCGAGCGCGATGCTGCGCTTGCCCCGGTTGATCGCATGGAAGTACGCGCTCGCGCCGTGCACGAACGGGGGACCCCAGTGGCGCGTCTCGTCGCCGATGCCCGGCTGCTCGACCTTGATCACGTCGGCGCCGAGCTCGGCGAGCGTCATGGTCGCGTACGGCCCCGCGAGCAGCCGCGTGAAGTCGACGACCCGCACGCCGTCCAGCGGCCGGAACTCCCCGTCGGTCATCGTCGCCCCTTCCCGTCGCAGTTTCTGTCGGAATGACGTGCTTTGAGCGACAGAAAGTGCGACGGGAGCGAGATCATCGGCGGGCGGATTCCGTCGGCGATGGGTGCTGCGCACACCGAAAGGGGCGCGTGGTGGACCCTTCTACAGGCTCAGGGGCGCTTCTTGCGCTTCTGAATCGGAGGGATGATCAGTTGCGGAACAGCGCGCAGCATGAACTTGTCGAACTCCGGGACCGTGAACGCCGCGTATCCGTGTTCCGGGGTGTAGAGCAACCCCATGTCGATCAACTCAGCCCGTGTCGGACCCACCTGAGACGACTCCCTGCCCAGGACCCGGGCAACCGCATCCGCCTTCTGCGGCTCCGGCCCCAGTTCGGCCATCGCCCTCATATAGGCGGACTGCAACGGAGTCGCGCGATCCAATCGGACTCGGAAGAAGGAACTGTCGAGTTTCGCCTCGTAGGCCTCGCGGGCCTGCTCGACATCGTCCCTGCTGATCGGGTTCTGCTCGGCGATCTCCCAGACCTGATACCCGAGTTCCTGAATGAAGTACGGATACCCGCGCGTGATCTCGACGGCCAGATCGATCGCGTCGTCGTCGTAGTCGACCGACTCGGCAGCGGCGGGGTCGGTGAGCGCGGTGCGAGCATCCTCCGGGCTGAGCGAGTCAACCGTCGGGAACTGGAACAGTCGTTCGGCATAGGACTTGGCGTCCCCGGCCAGCTCTGCGATCTGAGGCAGCCCTGCTCCGACGAAGGTGATCGGCAACTTGCGTTGCACCGTCTTATGGATCGCTTGAATGAGAGCTTCCAACTGCCGAGCACTGAGGAATTGCACCTCATCGATCAGAATCGCGACCCCACGCTTCCGTTCCTGCGCAGCCTCCCCGAGTGCGACGAGCGCGTCGCTGAGATCCATTCCGAGTTCGCCGTGGTCACCCAGTCCCTCAGACGGCTCCACGTCCCATCCCAGTGACCATGTCCCCTGCTGATCCATAGACACGGAGAAGGCCGTGATGACGGACGCGGCGCGATGACCTCTATCAGTCCAGCGCGCTCGCGGCGAGAGCCTCAGCAGTGCTCCCCGAAGAAGCGTCGCCATCGTCTGGCGAAAGCGAGAATCGTCGTGTTTGCTCGCCTCGTGCTCGATCACCTCCCAGTTCTCCTGGTGAGCGATGTCGCGGAACTCGTTGAGCAGCACCGTCTTTCCGACCCCGCGAAGTCCCACCATGACCATGGACTGGTGCGTCCGCCCCGCACTGAGCCGGCCGAGCAGAGTTCGGAATGCTCTCGTCTGCTCGTCACGCCCTACGACGATCTCGGGCGATGCGCCAGCGTTGGGCGTGTAGGGATTGCGCGCGCTGTCCATATCACTCTTTTCTGGCTTTAAATCGCTTTAGGAAGATCTAATAAAGCAAACTAAACCATGAAACGCTCAGCGGGCGAAGACACGCTCGCCACGGATCCAGGTCTCGGCGACCCGCACCTCGGAGATCTCGTCGGTGGGTACGGTGAACACGTCGCGCTCCAGCACCGCGAAGCTGCCGTCGTACCCGGGCGCCAGGCGACCCACCCCCTCCAGCGGCGACAGGGCCGCGGCGCGCGCGGTGTACAGCAGCAGCGCCTGGGGCACCGTGATCGCGGCCTCGGCGCCGAACTCGATGCCGTTGTAGGTGCGCCGGCGCACGGCGGCCTCGACCGACAGCATCACGTCGTCGGCCCCGCTCCAGGCGGTCGCGGGGCGGTCGGAGGACAACGCGAGGGGTTCGAGCCCCGCGTACAGCCGGGCGATCGGATACGCGTCCGGGACCTGCTCCACCCGCAGGGCCTTCTCGTACCCGTCGTACTCGGCGAAGAAGAACACGGTGTGCGTCGCGATGCCGAACGACATGCGCGCGGCGCGCAGGCGTGCCAGGTACGCGTCGCTCACGATCGTGGCGTGCTCGATGCGCACCGAGGGGATGCCGTCGAGCCAGGGCTCGTCGTCTTCGAACAGTTCCACGACCCGGTCGAGCGCGCGGTCGCCCATGGCGTGCACGGCGAGCTGCACGCCGTTGCGCCGGGCCCAGTCTCCGGCGGCGCGCACGTCGGCGTCGTCGACCAGGCGCAGGCCGTGGTCGCACGACCCCGGGTACGCCTCGTGCACCCACGCCGTGCGATTCGAGTACGCGCCGTCGAGCACGACCTTCACGCCCCCGACGCGGGTCGGCCCCGTGCGGTCGTCGTCGGTCAGGTCGGCCAGCGGCGCCGCGGGGTCCCACCCCGGGTACAGCGCGACCCGTGCGCGCAGGCCGCGCTCGGCCGCGGCGCGGAAGGTCTCGATCGGCCGGTCGATGCGCGACGACAGCAGGTCGCACACCGCCACGATCCCGCGCGAGGCGAGTTCGTCGCCGATCGCGACGAGCGCGTCGATCTGCTCGTCGCGGCTCGGAGCCGGGATGAACGCGGCCACCGCGTCGACCGCGGCGATCTCGGTGAGCACCCCGGTCGGATGCCCGTCGGCATCGCGCTCGAACCGGGCGCCGTCGGGGTCGGGCGTCGCCGCGGTGATGCCGGCGAGTGCGAGCGCCCGCGTGTTGCACACCGCCGAGTGCGCGTCGCAGCGCCAAACCAGCACGGGCCGATCGGTGTCGATGCGGTCGAGGTCGGCGGCCGTCGGCATCCGCCCCTCCGCGAACTTCGTGTCGTCGAAGCCTCGCCCCAGCACCCAGGCGTCCGGTCCCGCGACGGTCGAGGCGTGGGCTCCGAGCACGCGCACGAGGTCGTCGACGCCGAGCACCGCCGGCGGGAAGCACTCGACCGCCGCGGCCGTGCCCGCCAGCAGCGCGGGATGCGTGTGACTGTCGATCAGGCCGGGCAGAACCGTGCGCCCGTCGAGGTCGACGGCATCCGCATCGGTCACGTCCGCGGCATCGCCGATCCAGTCGACCACCCCGTCGACGATGCGGAATGCCGATGCGAACGCGGTCTCGCCCTCGCCGGTGAACACGCGGGCGTTCGTGAAAGTGAGCGTGGCCATCACAGCGCCCGGTGGGTGAAGCGGCCGCCGAGCAGGGTCGCCGCGACGGGCATCGCCCGCAGTTCGTCGCGGTCGCTCGCATACGGATCGCGGTCGGTGAGCACGAGGTCGGCCGGCTGCCCGACGGCGAGCGAGGTGCGCACGGATGCCGCGAGCGCGACGTCGAGCGGCAGCCGCTGCTCGGGGTGCCAGGCGTCGCGGTCTCCGCGGCTGCGCGACGTCGCGGCGCTGAGCGAGATCCACGGGTCGAGCGGGGCGACCGGCGCGTCGGAGCCCAGGCGCAGCGCGGCACCCGACCGGTGCAGCGAGCCGAAGGCGAAGGCGCGCCCCGTGCGGCCCGCCCAGTGGTGGTCGGCGACGTCGCGGTCGTCCATGGCGTGCTCGGGCTGCACGCTCGCGATGAGTCCGAGCTGCGCGAAGCGGGCGAAGTCGTCGTCACGCACGAGCTGCGCGTGCTCGATGACGCCCTTCATGTCGAGTTCGGCGAACGTGTCGAGCACCGCGGTGTTGGCGCGGTCGCCGATCGCGTGCACCGCGGCCTCGATCCCTGCGCCGCGGGCGCGGTCGAGCAGTCGCCGCAGCTCGGGGATGGGCACGCTCTCCATGCCGCAGGCGTGCGGATGCCCGGGGTCGAGGTCGGGGTACGGGTCCCAGCACCACGCGGTGCGGGTGTTGAGCGAGCCGTCGACGACGACCTTGAGACGACCGAACGTGACGAGCCCGGCGTCGTCGACCACGTCGCCCGTGCGGATGCCCGCGGCGATGACCGACTCCAGCAGGTCGGGCCACACGGCGATGTCGGTGCGCAGGCTCGTGAGCCCCGCGGCGGTGCGCTCCGACCACTCGGCGACGTTGTCGGTCTTCTCGTACTCGACGATGCCCACCACACCCCGGGCCGCAGCGGCGGCGGCGGCATCGGCGTAGGCGTCCGTCCGCAGCTGCGACGCCTCGTCGAGCGAGTGCAGGAGGCCGATCCACGGCCCCTCGCGCAGCAGACCGGTCTCGTCGATCTCGACGCCGAGCTTCGCGGCGGCCGCGCGGTTCATCCAGCCGCAGTGCAGGTCCCCGCTGACGAGCACCACCGGGATGTCCGACACGGTGGCCTCGAGCGCGGCCAGCGAGGCGGGCACGGGCCACAGCCCGTCGCGGAATCCGTAGCCCATCAGCATCCCCCCGCTGAGCGGAGCGCCCTCGGCGCGGGCCCGGCGCACGATGTCGAGCACGTCGGCGGCGCTGTGCGTCTCGGTGAGGTCGAGACGGCGGCGACGGATGACGTGCTGGGTGAAGTGCACGTGCGCGTCCCACAGCCCTGGTCCGATCCACCGGCCGTCGGCCTCGACGACCTCTCCGGCCGACGAGGCGGTGCCGGTCGGAGCGATCGCCGCGATCCGGCCGTCGCGCACGACCACGTCGACCGGGTCGCCCGCGTCGTAGGGGCGCACTCCCCGCAGGGTGAGGGTGTCGGTCATGATGCTCCTCTCGGGCGCCGGTCGTGAACGGGTGGCGGCGCGGGTGCGGGTCGGGCGGCGGTCGTCGGGGAGGGTGCGCGCGGGCGGGGCGGATGCGGATCAGGCGACCGGCACGGGCGAGGTGGCGAAGCCGAAGAGATCCTTCGGGTCGTCCGGGGCGGCGACGAGGTCGATCTCGGTGCCGAGGCCCGCGGCGGCGAGATCGGCGCGCAGATGGCGGAGCGCCGAGTAGTCCTCGATCGCGAAGCCCACCGAGTCGAAGATGGTCACCTGCTCGGGCGACGTGCGGCCGAAGGCCGATCCGGTCAGCACCCGCCAGAACTCGGTCACGGGGAAGTCGGGGGCGACGTTCTGGATCTCGCCCTCGACGCGCGTCTGCGGCGTGTACTCGACGAACACCGGGCCGCGATCGAGGATGCGCGGGTCAAGCTCGGTCTTGCCGGGGCAGTCGCCGCCGATCGTGTTGATGTGCATGCCGGGGGCGACATCGGCGTCGGTCAGCACCTGTGCGACGGCTTTGTCGGCCGTGCACGTCGTGACGATGTCGGCACCGCGCGCGGCCTCGGCGGCGGAGTCGCACACCGTGATGTCGAAACCCCGCGCGGCGAGGTTGCGCACGAACTTCGCCGACGCCGCTTCATCGACGTCGTAGATGCGCAGGCGCGTGATGCCGAGAACGCCGCGGAAGGCGAGCGCCTGGAACTCGGCCTGGCTGCCCGCGCCGATCATCGCCATCGTGGTCGAGTCGGGGCGTGCGAGGCGCCGGGCGACCATCGCCGACGTGGCGGCGGTGCGCAGCGCCGTGAGCATGGTCATCTCGGCGAGGAACACCGGGTAGCCGTTGTGCACGTCGGCGAGCACGCCGAACGCGGTCACGGTCTGATAGCCGCGCACCGGGTTGAAAGGGTGGCCGTTGACATATTTGAACGCGTAGGTGTCGGGGTCGCTGATCGGCATGAGCTCGATCACGCCGAAGGGCGTGTGGTTGGCGACGCGCTCGCTCTTGTCGAACGACTCCCACCGGCGGAAGTCGGCCTCGATCGTGTCGGCCATCTCGGTCATGATCGTCTCGGCCCCGCGGTGCGCGATCCAGCGCACCATGTCGGCCACTCCCACGAAGGCGGTCATGCGCGGGTGCTCCTTTCGGCGAGGACCGCGGCGTTCACGGTCGAGATACGGTCGGCGAGCGCCGGGTTCTCGTAGGGCCCGGGGCGCCGGAGCGCCTCCACGACCTTCGCGATCACCTCGGCCGGCTTGTCCTGGCTCATCTTCTCCTTCGCCTCGATGCGCTCCACCCGCAGGCGGAAGCCGACGGTGCCGTGCACGATGCGCTCGGCGTAGGCGGTGTTCTCGAGGGTGCGGCGCATGAGGAACGGGTCGGGCAGCGGACTCTCGAACCAGGCCACGAGACGGTCGAGCACCGCGAGGTTCTCGTCGTCGGTGAGGATCTCGGGGGTGCCGTGCAGGTGCGCGACAGCGAAGTCCCACGTGGGCACGGCCGGCGACACGTCGTACCAGCCCGGCGACACGTAACCGTGCGGCCCGTAGACGATCACCATCGACTCGTGCTGCCCCAGCTCGTGCAGGCGCTCATCCGGTCGGCCGACGTGGCTGACCAGCGTGATGCCGTCGGGATCGTCCTCGAGCAGCACGGGGTAGTGCGACGCGACGAGGCCGCGCCCCGGCACATGGCTGACGAGGGTGGCCCAGGGGTTCTCGCGCACGAGGTCGCGCACGGCGTCGACGTCGTCGAGGGCGTAGTCGGGGGTGTGCCGCATGGCGTCTTCTCTCGGGTCTGGCGGTTCGGGTCGGGCGGTTCGGGTCGGACGGTTCAGGTGCGTCGGGTGGCGCTTCGGGCGGATCGGATGCTTCGGACGGGAAGAGGCGAATGCTCCGGGAGCCGGGTCTCAGGCCCAGACGATGTCGGCGGTGGCGAGCACGGCGTCGTCGGGGTCGACCGCGGTCACGCGCACGCCGTCATCGGTCGCCGACCCGGCGAGCCGGAGCGGACGGTCGACGAGCACGGGGGCGATGGCGCGCACGTCGAGTCGGGCGGCCGCGCGCTCCGGCGCGTGACGGCGGGCGGCGTCCATCAGCAGGATGCGCGTGAGCGGTCCGTGCACGAGCAGGTCGGGCAGCCCCTCGACGTCGCGCGCCCAGGCGCGGTCGTAGTGGATGAGGTGCGTGTTGAAGGTCAGCGCCGAGAACCGGAACAGCTGCCGGGCGTCCGGCGTGAGCTCCTCGACCCAGTCGGCGTCGGCCACGATCGACGGCTCGGGTCGCGGCGGGCGCGCCGGGGCATCCGGATCGGCCGCCTCGAGGAAGACGTCGTGCCACACGCTGCGCACCGCGACCTCGCCGCCCACCGCGTACTCGCGAGCGATGTCGACGAACATCAGGCGCCCGCGCGACCCGTTCTTCTCGACGACCGCGCCGAGCGATGTGGTCTGCTCGACCTCGTCGCCGAGGCGGATCGGCCGCAGGAACTCGGTGGTCTCGCCCGCGTACATGCGCCGCGGCAGGTCGACCTCCGGCACCACGCCGTCGCGCGCGGGGGTGCCGTCGGGGCGCAGGTCGGCGAGCGGCACCGCGAAGGGGAAGAAGACCCCCTCCCACGCCGCCGGCAGCGCGTCGCCCGCACTGAGCGCCGGGTCGGCGGCCGCGAACGTGCCGCGGTACGCCTCGACCGTGCCGGGCGTGATCGGTTCGGTGCGCACGACGCGGGCCGGGGCCGTCGCGTCCACGCCCGCCGTGGCGTCGTCGATGCTCACGGCAGTGCTCCGGCGGCGCGCAGCTCGGCGATGCGGGCGGCGTCGTACCCGGCGAAGCGGGCGAGCACCTCGTCGGCGTGCTCCGCGAAGCGGTTGGCCGTGCGGGCCGGGGTCGCCGGGGTCTCGGAGAGCTTGATCGGCTGGCCGAACATGCGCAGCACGCCCAGGTCGCCGTAGTCGGCCTCGACGATCATGTCGCGCTCGGCGGTGCCGGGGTCTTCGACCACCTCACCGATCGTCTTGACGGCGGTGAGGGGCACGACGTCGCCGGCGAGGTCTTCGAGCTCCTGCTTGGTGCGGGTGGCGAGCCAGCCGGCGACGATCGGCTTCACGCGGCGCTCGTAGACGTCGGTCTCGAAGCGCTTGCGCATGGTGTCGATCTCGGGGTCGTCCTTGTGCTCCGGCGTGCCGAACAGGTCGCAGCTCGCGTTCCAGAGCTTGTCGGTGTACGCGCCGAAGAACACCTGCCCGTCGGCGCAGTCGAACAGCTCGTACGGGCGCACCCAGGCGTGGGCGTTGCCCTGCGGCGAGGCCACCGTGCCGGTCACGGTGTAGTCGACGACGGCCGTCTCGGTGAGAGCGACGATGCTGTCGACCTGGGCGACGTCGACGACCTGGCCGATACCGGTCGCCTCGGCGTGCCGCAGCGCGGCGAGGGTGCCGATCACCGCGAACAGCGTGGCCGAGAGGTCGCCGATCGTGACGCCGACGCGCACGGGCGGATGCTCGGCATAGCCGTTCATCGACCAGATGCCGCCCGCGGCCTGGGCCGTGTTGTCGAACGCGGGGCGCTTGCTGCGCGAACCCGTTCTGCCGTACCCGGAGATGGCGGTGTAGACCAGGCGCGGGTTGATCTCCCGCAGCACCTCGTAGCCGACGCCGAGCTTCTCCATGGTGCCCGGGCGGAAGTTCTCGACGAGCACGTCGGCGCCGCGCACGAGATCCTTCAGCACCTGCTTGCCCTCCTCGGTGGCGAGGTCGATGCCCACGCCGAGTTTGCCGCGGTTGTACTGGGCGTAGTAGGCGCTGAACTCCTCCTCGCCGTCGGTCAGGTACGGCGGGAAGCCGCGGGACACGTCGGGGTCGCGCGGGTTCTCGACCTTGATGACCGTCGCACCGAGGTCGGCGAGGGTCTGCGAGGCGTAGGGCCCCGCGAGCACCCGTGAGAGGTCGACGACGGTGACGCCGGCGAGGGCACCGGGGGCGGGGAGCGAGCTGTCGATCATGCGGGGGTGACCTCCTGGACGGCGTCGGGGGTGTCGATTCCTGCGGCGGCGAACGCCCGTGCCACGTTCGAGGCGGGCCGTACGTTGCGGATGCGCGAGAGCCAGAGCGTGGTGGCGGCGAGGGCTTCGAGATCGAGGCCGGTCTCGATACCGAGGCCGTGGAGCATCCACACCAGGTCCTCTGTCGCGAGATTACCGGTCGCGCCCTTCGCGTACGGGCAGCGCCCCAGTCCGCCGACCGACGCGTCGAACTCGGCGACGCCCAGACGCAGGGCCGCGTGCACGTTGGCGAGCGACTGGCCGTACGTGTCGTGCAGGTGCAGGGCGATCGCATCGGTCGGGATGCCGACGGCGCGGGTCTCGTCGATGATCGCGGTCGTGTGCCCCGGGGTGGCGACGCCGATCGTGTCGCTGATCGCGACGGTGCGCACCCCCGCCTCGTGGAGAGCACGGGCGGCGCTCGTGACGGCGTCGGTCTCGACGCGACCCTCCCACGGATCGCCGAAGGCCATCGAGACGTACCCGCGCACGGGGACGCCCTGGGCGGTGGCCGCCTGGATGACTTCGACGGCGCGATCGATCGCTCCCGAGCGCGTGGTGTTGAGGTTCGCCTGGGCGAACGACTCGGTCGCGCTGACCACGACCGACACCTCGCGGATGCCGGCGTCGAGCGCGCGCTGCAGACCGCGCTGGTTCGGCACCAGCCCGACGGCACGGCCCCCCGAGGGCACGTCGAGCGAGGCGACGACCTGCTCGGCGTCGGCGAGCTGCGGGATCCACGTCGGCGGCACGAAGCTCGTCACCTCGACGTCGCGGCTGCCCGCGGCGTAGAGGCGCCGCACGAGCTGCGCCTTGACCGCCGCGGGGATGATGTCGGTCTCGGCCTGCAGCCCGTCGCGCGGGCCGACCTCGAACACGGTGACGCGCGACGGCAGCCCCTCCTCGCGGAAGACGCGGGGTGCCGGCACGCTCATGCGCCCGCTCCCCCGGCGCGGATCTCGGCCAGCACCTCGCGGGCGTACTCCACCCGGATGCGGCGATCGGCGACGATGCGCTGCGCGACGGCCCCGATCTCGTCGACCTCGGCGCCCGCCGATGCCGCGATGGTGCGGGCGTGCAGCGTCATGTGCCCGCGCTGGATGCCCTCGGCGGCGAGCGCCCGGCAGGCGGCGAGGTTCTGCGCGAGGCCGACCGCGGCGATGACGCTCGCGAGCTCGCGGGCCGTCTCGACGCCGAGCAGCTTCACCGAGGCCTGCGCGGTCGGGTGCGCACGCGTGGCTCCGCCGACGAGGCCGACGGCGAGCGGCACCTCGAGCGTGCCCACGAGGTTGCCGTCGGCGTCCTTCTCGAACTGCGACAGGGCCGTGTAGCCGCCGGCGCGGGCCGCATGCGAGTGGCAGCCCGACTCGACGGCCCTGGTGTCGTTGCCCGTGGCGAGCACCACGGCGGTGATGCCGTTCATGATGCCCTTGTTGTGGGTGGCGGCCCGGTAGGGGTCGGCCTCGGCGAAGGCGCTGGCGGCGACGATGTCGTCGACGACCTGCGGGCCGCCCAGCAGCTCGGCGTCGAACACCGCGCGCGCCCGGGTCAGGCGCAGTTCGGCCTTGTTGGTGAGGATGCGCAGCAGCGTGCGCGCTCCGGCGACCTCGGCGATGCGGGGGGCGATCGCCTCGGCCATCGTGTTGACGGCGTTGGCGCCCATCGCGTCGCGCACGTCGACGTGGAGGTGCGCGATCACCTGCGTTCCGGCACGGGTGGGCAGCACGCGCACCGAGAGGTCGAACGCGCCGCCGCCGAGCGAGACGAGCATCGGGTCCTGCTCGTTCGCGAGGGCCAGCAGCTCGTCCTTGGCCTCGAGGATCGCGAACCGCGTGCCGTGCGGGTCGCCCGCGTCGAGCACCTGGATCTGCGCGATCATCACGTCGCCCGTGTACGAGGTCGTGAAGCCGCCGTGGCCGCGTGCCATGCGGGCGGCGTTGGAGGCCGCGGCGACGACGCTCGGCTCCTCGGTCGCCATCGGCACGAGGCGGTCGGTGCCGTCGATCGTGAAGTTCGTGGCGACGCCGACCGGCACGCCGATCACGCCCACGACGTTCTCGACCATGTGGTCGGCCTGAGCGAGCGAGAGTCCGCCGTCCGGGCGCAGTGCCGCGAGGGCATCCGCGTCGAGTCCCGCGCCCTCGACGACGAGCGCCAGGCGCTCCTCGGGGGTGTGATCGCGCAGTCCGGAGATTCGGCTGTTGGTCGGCATCGGCCACCTTCCTTCGGTACAGCGGCCGGGTCCTCGGCGCTGTGGTCACCGACGACACTAGGAGCGCGGCGCGGGGCCGACGATGGGTGAAACACTCATCACCCGCGCCTCGCTGTATGCGGTCGACACATCACTTCGCCACGGTGCCGCTCCTAGACTCGCAGCACCGCCCGGAGCGCGACCCCGACCGATGCGCGAGGAGAGACGATGCCCTTCACCGATTCCGCCGACGTACGCCTGTACTACGAGGTCTTCGGCGACGAGCAGGCACCCGTGCTCGTGCTCGTCTCGGGCGGCGGGGCGCAGCTGCTCAGCTGGGACGAGGAGTTCATCCGGCTGCTCACCGACGGCGGGTTCCGCGTCGTGCGCTTCGACAACCGCGACACCGGGCTCTCGCAGCTGTTCGGCGGTGACGACGACGTCGACGGCGGCTACGACCTCGCCCACATGGCCGACGACGTGCTGCGGATCCTCGACGACCTCGGAGTCGAGCAGGCGCACATCGCGGGGCACTCGATGGGCGGCATGATGGCGCAGATGCTGGCGATCCTGCATCCGGAGCGGGTGCTCAGCCTCGGGCTGCTGTCGACGATCCCCGGCCAGTCGCCGCGCTACGTGCTGCACGGCGAACGCGCCGAACTCTCGCAGCCGCCCGTGCGCATCGGCCGCGAAGAGGCCGTGGCCTTCGCTGCCGCGGCGGTCGCGGCCGCTCCCCCCGGCCGATTCGACCCGCAGGTGGAGTGGCACCGCCGTGCCGCCGGCGAGGCCTACGACCGCGGCTACCACCCCGCCGGCTTCTCGCGGCAATGGGCGGCGCTGAAGCGCGCGCCGGAGCGGCTCGACGCCCTGCGCCGCGTGACCGCGCCGACCCTCGTCTTCCACGGCCGCGACGACGACGTCCTGCATTGGGCCGCCGCCGTCGACATCGCCGAGGCCATCGCCGGCGCCGAGCTGCAGGTGCATCCCGACATGGGCCACCTCATCCCGCACGAGCTGTGGCCCGACCTCGCCGCCGCGCTGGTGCGCACCGCCGCCCGGGCGGACGCGCGCCTCTGAGCATCCGCCGGGCTGATTTGAGAGCCGGGTCTCGCATGTCCGACACTGAAGTCGTGCGCCGGTCGGCGCCGTCCTCCCCCGAAGGGACGCAGATGCCCGAGTACGACGACGCCATCGCCGCACTGCTCGACGCCGCCTACGACGCCGAGACGGTCGGGCCCACCGGGGTGAGCGAGGCGCTGCGCCGCCTGCAGGCCGGAGAGACGGATGCCGCGGCCCTCGCCGACCGGGTCGCCCGCATCCAGCGCGAACTGTCGCGCCTGCGGCGCCGCGAGCACGAGCTGACCGCCCTGTTCTCGAGCGCCCGCGAGCTCGCGGAGCTGCGCGACAGCGATGCCGTGCTCGCCCGCCTCGTGCAGCGTGCCCGGGAGATGATGGGCGTCGACCTCGCCTATCTGTCGGAGTTCGACCCCGACACCTCCGAGCTGCGCGTGCGGGAGACCAGCGGGTCGGTCAGCGCCTCGTTCCAGCAGCTGCGGGTGCCGCCGGGCCGCGGCCTCGCGAGCGTGGTGGTCGAGTCGCGCACCGCGCAGTGGGTCGCCGACTACGCCGCCTACGCAGAGGACCGCCACGACACCGGCATCGACGACGCGGTGTCGGCGGAGGGCCTGGTGTCGATGCTCGGCGTGCCGATGCTCAGCAGCGACGACGTGCTGGGCGTGCTCTTCGTCGGCAACCGCGAGCCCAAGAGCTTCACCCCCGACGAGGTCGCCCTGCTCTCGGCCCTCGCCGACCACGCCTCGGTGATCCTGCAGACCACGCAGACCCTCCGCGATCTGCGCGAGTCGGAGGATGCCAGTCGCCGCACCCTCGAGAGCCTGACGGCGCACCTCGCCGAGCGCGACCGCGCGAACACCGTGCACCAGGAGCTCGTGCACGCCGTGCTCGCGGGCGGCGGTTTCGGCCCCGTCGCCGAGACGCTCGCGTCGGCGCTCGGCCGCGCGGTCGCGATCATCGACGCGCAGGAGAACGTGATCGCCGCAGCGGGTCTGCCGCTGGCCCCCGGCATGCTGGCGCTCGACGAGACCGTGCGGGCCGCCCTCGCCGAGAGCCGCCGGAGCGGGCACTGCGTGTCGGTGCCCGGCTCGGGGGTGCACGCGGTCGCCGCGCTCACCGCGGGCAGCCGCCACTTCGGCGCGATCCTGCTCGGCGACGGCGGGTTCGACCTCGGCTCGGTCGACCTGCGCACCGTCGAGCGCGCCGCCCAGGTCGGGGCGCTCCTCGAGCTGCAGCAGGAGGCGGCATCCGGTGCCGACCACCGCGTACGCAGCGAGCTCGTCGCCGACCTGCTCGACGACGTGCCGGAGCGGCGGTCCGACGTCGAGCGACGGGCGCGGCGCCTCGGCGTCGACCTCGACGCGCTCGATGCGCTGCTGCTGCTCTCGGTGCCCGGCGAACTGCAGACGCCCGCAGCCCGGGCCCTGGTGCGGCTGCTCGACGAACGGTCGCTCGTGGGCGAGTACCGCGGCGTGGTCGTGGCGGCGATCGCCGGGTCGCGCGGCGACGTCGACATCGAGCGCCTGCGCACGCAGGTCGCGGCGGCCGTACAGGATGCTGTCACCGTCGTCGTGCCCCCTCCCGGGCGTCTCCCCGAGGCGTTCCTCGCCGCTCGCCGCACCGCGCGTCTGCTCGCCGCCCTCGAGGTCGACGACCTCACCGCCCGCGTCGAGGACTTCCTCCCCTACTCGGCGGTGCTCGACACCGACGCGCAGGGGCTGTCGGCGTTCCTGCGCGACACGATCGGCGCCGTGCGCCAGTACGACGCCGACCGCAACGCCGATCTGCTCGGCACGCTGCGGGCCTTCGTGCGCCACAACGCCAGCCCCACCCGCACGGCCCGCGCCCTGAACTTCCACACGAACACGATCCTGCAGCGCCTCGACCGCCTCGACCATGTGCTCGGTGCCGGGTGGCGCGACGATGAGCGCATGTTCCGCATCGGCATCGCGGTGCGCCTCGACGAGCTGCGCGAGCGCCTTCAGCGCCCCGTCGCCTAGCACCGACCTACCGCTCCGCCTCCGCATCGAACTGCTCGACCCCGGTCTGCGGGAACGGGTGGGGGCCGCGCGGACCGAAGATCAGCACGAGTTCGGCCACGGCATCCGATTCGTTGCGCACCCCGTGCCGCAGGCCCTCCGGGGCGTAGAACGCGTCGCCTGCTCCGAGCGTGCGCCGATCGTCGCCCGCCGTGATCACGACCTCGCCGCGCGTCACCACGTACAGCTCGTCCGAGCTGTTCGGCGAGCAGCTCGTGGGATCGCCATCGAGGTGGTGGTGCTGCCCCTCCTCCGCCCCGGGGTCGAGGCGGTAGAGCATGACCGACGTCGGCAGCGCGGTCGTCTGCCGGAAGTACCATTCGATGCCGATGCGGCCCTCGCCGTGGTACAGCTCCCAGTCGTGGCTGTCGTCGCCCCGCCTCTGCACGCGCACGTTCATCCCCTCCCTGTCCGCCGTCGACGGATGCTCAACTCCGGTACAGCACCGGCATCGAGTCGAGGAGCTTCTGCGTGTAGGGGTGCTGCGGCGCGTTCATGACCTGCTCGCCGGTGCCCTCCTCGACCACGCGCCCCTGGTGCATCACGGCCACCCGGTGGGCGACATGGTGCACGACCGAGAGGTTGTGGGTGATGAAGAGGTACGTCACCCCGGTGTCCTTCTGCAGCTGCACGAGCAGATTCAGCACCTGGGCCTGCACCGAGACGTCGAGCGCCGACGTGGGCTCGTCGAGCACCACGAACTCCGGTTCCGCGGCCATGGCGCGGGCGATCGCGATGCGCTGACGCTGACCGCCCGAGAACTCGTGCGGGTAGCGGTCGGCGGCGTCCATCGGCAGCCCGACCCGGTCGAGCGAGTCGGCGATGCGGCGCCGTCGCTCCTTCGGCGCGATGCCCGCGGCCACGAGCGGTTCAGCGATCGAGCGGGCGACCGTGAAGCGGGGGTCGAGCGAGTCGTTCGGGTCCTGGAACACCATCTGCACCCGACGGCGGTGCCGGCGCAGAGCGCTGCCCCGCAGACCGGTCACGTCGACGCCGTCGAACTCGATGGCCCCCGCGGTCGGGGTGCGCATGAGCAGGATGGCGCGGGCGAGCGTGCTCTTGCCCGACCCCGATTCGCCGACGAGGCCCAGCGTCTCGCCGCGGGGCACCGTGAGGCTCACGTCGTCGAGGGCGGTCATGGCGTTGTCGCCGTGCCCGAACCGCTGGGTGACGTTCTTCACGCGCAGCACATCGGCCGGCAGCACGGCAGGGGCGGGGGCGGTCATGAGGCCTCCTCGAGCTCGGCCGGCGCCTCGGCGAAGTCGTTGATCGCGGGGATGACGGCCAGCGGCGAGCGCACCGGCACCGACGGACGCGGGATGCTCTCGAGCAGCGCCCGGGTGTACGGATGCCGGGGGTCGTCGAGCACGCGCCTGGCCGACCCAGACTCGACCACGCGTCCGCGGTACATCACGGCGACGCGTTCGCAGAGCTGACCGATCACGCCGAGGTCGTGGCTGATGAACAGCACGCCCATGCCGGTCTCGTCGCGGAGGCTGCGGATGAGGTCGAGGATCTGCGCCTGCACGGTGACGTCGAGGGCGGTGGTGGGTTCGTCGGCGACGAGCAGGTCGGGGCCGGCGGCGACGGCGATCGCGATCACGACCCGCTGCCGCTGGCCGCCCGAGAGCTGGTGGGGGTAGTAGTCGAGGCGCTTCTCGGCGTCGGGCATCTGCACGAGCTGCAGGATCTCGAGCGCCCGTGCTCGCGCGCGCTTCTTGTCGGCGGTGCCGTGGATCTGGAGCACCTCGGCGATCTGGGCGCCGATGCGCATGCACGGGTTGAGGGCCGACATCGGCTCCTGGAAGACCATCGAGGCCTTCACTCCGCGCACCCGCGCCCAGTCGCGCTCGGTGGCGTGGTTCATGTCGTCCCCGGCGACCTCGATGCGGTTCGCGGTCACGCGGGCCGAGTCGGGCAGCAGCCCCATCATGGCGAGCGCGATGCTGGACTTGCCGCTGCCGGATTCGCCGATGACGCCGACGATCTCGCCCTTGCGCACGCGCAGCGAGACGCCGGAGACCGAGGGCGGGGCGGTGCCGTAGGCGATGCTGAGGTCGTCGACGCGCAGGGCGTCGGTGGCGTCGGTCATGCGCTTCTCGCTTCTGTTCGGTGAGGAAGGAGGGAGGGAGGGGTGGCCCCGGCGCCTCCGGGTGCGGAGGCGCCGGGACGGGGTGTCACTGCGTCAGCCAGGCGTGGTCGAGCGCCGAGCGGGCGTAGAACGCGTCGTTCTCGTAGTCGTGCAGCTTGTTGCTGTCCCAGACCTCGAAGTACACCGGCACCGCGGCGGGCACGAACTCGAGCGCCTTGTCGGCGGCCTCCTCGGCGAGCTGAGCGATCAGGTCGGTGTACTCCTCGGGCGAGGTGGCCGACTTCGCCTGCTGCAGCAGCTCACGCGCCTTGTCGGCGTCGGGGTTGCCGTCCCAGTGGTTGTAGACACCGCCCTCGAGCAGCACGGGCTCGAGGTAGAACGCCGCCGACGCGCGCGGGCTGCCGGGGATGGCGACGAGGTCGGTCCACGACTCGCCGGTCGTGAAGATCGGCGAGATCTCGGCGAGCGGGGTCGCCTTGAGGTTGAGCGTGATGCCCGCCTCGGCCAGCTGCTGCTGCATCATCTCGTAGACCGGGTGGTGCGCCGCCGCGACATCGCCCATGTAGCTCAGCGTGATCTCGGGGTTCGGCTGACCGGCCTCCTCGAGCAGGCGCTTCGCCTCGTCGACATCGCGCTCGTAATACGGCAGCTTCGCCGCGTCGGTCGCGCCGGGGTCGCCCGCCGGCGGCACGAACGAGATGCCGGCGTTGCCGAGCATGGCCGTGTCGACGAGCGCCTGACGGTCGAGGGCGAGCGAGAACGCGCGGCGCACATCGACGTCGGCCAGCGGACCCGACTCGGGGTTGATGTACACGGCGAGGTTCTGGCGGAACGCCGCGTCACCGAGCGTGAAGCCCGACGACGCCGCCTGCTGCGCGAGGCTGCCGTCGATGAACGACGCCGCCTGCACGCTGCCCTGCTGCACGGCGGCGAGGAGGGTGTTCTCGTCGGGGTACAGCTCGAAGACGATCGTGTCGATGTAGGGCTCATCGCCCCAGTAGTTCGGGTTCTTCT
Organism: Microbacterium sp. Soil_N32; assembly: GCF_057655505.1. Classification (NCBI taxonomy): domain Bacteria; kingdom Bacillati; phylum Actinomycetota; class Actinomycetes; order Micrococcales; family Microbacteriaceae; genus Microbacterium; species Microbacterium sp. Soil_N32. The sequence continues at coordinate 214,899 of NZ_JBDGME010000016.1, read as the reverse complement.
CCATCGTCACCGAGACGCCCTGGTTCCACTCGGTCACCTGGTAGGCGCCGGTGCCGACGCTGGTGGTCTGACGCTCCTCCTCGGTCGCGTTGCCGTAGGCCTCCTCGCTGACGATGAGGAACGTCTGCCGGGCCGAGACGGCGTCGAGGAACGTGCCGTCCGGCGCGCTGAAGTGGAAGGTCACTTCGTGGTCGCCCGTCGCTTCGACGCTCTCCATGAGGCTCAGGTAGGTGGCGTTGGTGCCGCCGTCCTTGCGGGTCTGGAACGAGTACACGACGTCGCCGGCGTCGAAGGGCGTGCCGTCGGCGAAGGTCACGTCGTCGCGCAGCTGGAACACCCAGGTGGTGTCGTCGGTCTGCTCCCACTCGGTGGCGAGGGCGGGTTCGATGGTGCCGTCGTCGTCGCGCGTGAGGAGGGTGTCGTAGGCCATCGAGTAGATGACCTCGGCGGCGATGGTCGATGCCACCATCGGGTCGACGCCGCCGGCGGAGGGCTCGGCGGGAACGCCCCACGTGAGGGTGCCGCCGGCGACCGGGTCTCCGGCGTCCTCTCCGCCGGTCCCCGTGCCTCCGCCGGACGTGCATCCGGCGATGGCGAGCGTCGCGGCGGCGAGTGCCGCGACCCCTGCCCAGTGTCGTCTGTTCATGGCCTACTCCGTTCGGGTGTGCTGCGTGGATGTGGTGGTGCGGTCGGGGGAAGCGGGTGCGGCCGTCGCGGCGCGCCGCGGGCGGCGACCGAGCGAGAAGGCGGGCTCGCGGCGCGGGGCGAGGTAGTCCTGCATGCCGTCGGCGAGGAGGTTCCAGGCCGCCGAGAGCAGGATGATGACCAGCGACGGCAGGATGATGAGCAGCGGCTGCAGCTGCATGAAGCGGGTGAACTCGCTGATCATGCGGCCGGCGGAGGGCTCGGGGGCCTGCACGCCCTGTCCGAGGTAGCTGAGGGCCGCCTCGATGAGCACCACCTGCGAGGCGACGGAGGCGAACTGCACGAACAGCGGCGTGAGCACGTTGGGCAGCAGGTGCTCCACGATCACGCGCGCCGGTCGCACGCCGCTGAGCGTGGCGGCGAGCACGAAGTCGCGCTCGCGCAGAGCGATCACGGGCGCCCGCATGACGCGGGCGAAGCCGGGGGCGAACACCAGGCCGAGGGCGAGGATGAGCGGCCACGGCCCGTTGCCGATCACGACCCCCACGACCAGGGCGACGAGGATCGCCGGCAGGGCGAGGATCGCGTCGACGATGCGCATGATCACCGAGTCGACCCATCCGCCCACGTAGCCGGCGATGAGGCCGAAGAAGGTTCCGATCACGGCCCCGAGCAGCGCGGCGGCTCCCGAGATGACGAGACTGGTGCGGGCCGCCAAGGCCAGGCGGGTGAACGTGTCGCGACCCAGGTTGTCTGTACCGAGCGGGTGGTCGAGGCTGGGCGCGGCGAGGGCGGGACCCGAGGCGACGAACGGGTCGTGCAGCGGCGACAGGGTCATCCATCCCGCGACGGCGAGGAGCACGACGAGGATGCCGGCGCCGCTCCAGAACGCCGGGCCGAACCGGCGGCGACGGGGGCGACTGCCCGCGACCTTCGCGAGGGCGAGTTCTCTGGTGACGGTCATCGTGTGTGCACCCTCACTCGGGGATCGATCAGCGGATAGAGCAGGTCGACGACGAAGTTGATCACGACGTAGACGAGACCGATGAGCAGCACCGTCGCCTGGATGATCGGGTAGTCCGACGAGCGGATGCCCGTGAGCAGCAGCGACCCCATGCCGGGGAGCGAGAACACCGCCTCGATCACGACGGTGCCTCCCACCAGCGCCGCGAGCTCGATGCCGATGACCGTGGTCACGGGGATGAGCGCGTTGCGCAGGGCGTGTCGACCGACGAGCCGCGCGGGCGATGCCCCCTTCGCCCTGGCCGTGCGCACGAAGTCCTGGCCGAGCGTGTCGAGCAGGGTGCCCCGCGTGTAGCGGGCGACGATCGCCGCGAGCACGATGCCGATGAGCAGCGCGGGCAGGATGAGCACGCCGATCGCGCGCAGCGGGTCGTTCGCGGCACCCGAGTAGCCGACGAGCGGCAGCCGCAGCGTGAGCGAGTTGACGAGGATCAGCACCGTGCCGAGCACGAACGGCGGCGTGGCCAGCAGCACGAACGAGAAGCCGCGCACGAGGTGGTCGGGCACGCGCCGCCACCGCGTCGCGGCGAGCACGCCGGCCGGGATGCCGATGACCGTGCCGAACACCGTCGCCATGATCGCGAGCGTGAGGCTGAGCGGCAGGCGCGTGGCGATGAGCGCCGACACCTCGCCGGGCAGCGTGATCGCCCGCCCGAAGTCGCCTTGCACGACGCCGAGCAGCCAGCCGAGGTACTGGGTGATCCACGGCTGGTCGAGGCCGAGTTCGGCGCGCAGCGCCTCCAGCTTCGCCGGGTCGGGGTTGGCGGGATCGACGAAGGCGGCGAGCGGGTCGCCGGGGATGATCCGCACCATCGAGAAGACGAGGACCGAGAGGATGAAGAGCACGAACAGCGACGACAGGATGCGCTGCAGGATGTAGCGGGTCACGATCGCGTCACCCCCCGCAGCGCATCGCGGTCGGCCGCGGGCGTGCGGGGTCCGTGGACGGAGGGTGTCGTCGATGACATGGCGGTCACGCTACTGAGCGCACGACGCGGGTCGTATGGCGCGGCATCCCAGGGGAACGGTCGCATGGTGGGCGAATCCTCCATAGCAGGGTCGAGGAGCGGGCGCGCGGCGGTCGGGTGTCCGCCGCGCACCGGGGTCAGACGGCCATCGCGTCGGCGGCGGCGAACTCCGTGAGGTCGTCGGTCGAGACGCCGTCGAGTGCGAGCTCGGCGAGCACGCGCCCCAGCGCCGGGGTGAACTTGAAGCCGTGCCCGGCGGCGAGGCCGACGATGATGTCGGGATGCTGCGGCAGCGCGCTGAGCACGAAGCGGCGGTCCTTCGTGAGCGCGTACTGGCAGGTGACCGTGCGCAGCTCGGGGCCCGCGCCCGGAATCACGTCGTGGAGGAACCCCGCGAGCTGGTCGACGAGTTCGGGCGACGGCACGAAGGACCGCTCCGCGGGCGTCATGCGGTTCTCCGACACGTCGCGCGCGGCCTTGATCGACGGCTCGCCGAACGTGGGGAAGCCGTAGTAGCACTCGTCGTCCTCCCAGATCCACACCGGGAACACGGAGCGGTCGTACTGCTCGGGCTCGGCGGGGCGGAAGTAGGTGACCTGCTCCTGCATGATGTCGAGCGGGATCGTGGCGCCCAGCGGGTCGAGGAGCGTGTTGGTCCAGGCGTCCGTCGCGAGGATCACCTTGCCGGCGCGGATGTCGCCGTGCGCGGTGCGGACGATCACGCCGTCGCCGTCGGGGATCACGGCCTCGACGGGGGTGCGGTCGCGGATGTCGGCCCCGTGCACCCGCGACCGCATCTGCAGGGTCGCGACCGTGCGGGAGGCGTGCGCGATGCCGGTGTCGGCGGTGTAGACGGTCTCGACGTTCTCGGGCACGCGCAGCTGCGGCCAGCGGGCGGTGACCTCGGCGGGCGTCAGCAGCTCGTGCGCGACACCGCACTCGGTGAGGGCCTCGGTGAAGTCGGATGCCGAGTACGGGCCGTCGACGGGGAGCATGATGACGCCGCCGGTGATCGTGAGCAGCCGCTCGCCCGACTCGGCCTCGAGGTCGGCCCAGTCTCGGTAGGCCGACTGGGCGAGGCGCACGTAGGCGCTCGATCCGTACGAGGTCCTCACGATGCGGGAGGTGTCGTGCGAGGCGCCCCGCACGTGGCCGAGCTCGAACTGCTCGAGCGCCACCACCTTCGCTCCGCGACGGGCCAGGTGGTAGGTGGCGGCGCTGCCGAGCGCTCCCATCCCGACGACTGCGACCTCGAACGACTCCATGATGCTCCGTCTCTCACGCGTCCGGCTCGGGCGGCCGGGCTGTTGTCGTTCAGTGTGGAGTGCAGCCGTGCGCGCCCACTATGGGGCGATCGTCCACGTTGTCGCGCAGGGAATGTGCCCCGCATACGGGCCGACGCTCCCGTGTGACGGCCACCCTCCCCGCCATGTTTCCCCCGCGTTTCGCGGTGCCGTGCGCCCCCGTCGCGGGGTACGACGAAACCCCCGCAGACGGGGGTCTGCGGGGGTTCACCCGGTCTCGGCCCGGAGGCGTGTAGGGGGGACTACTTCGAGACCAGCTCCGTCGGCAGGTCCTCGGGCGTCGCGACGGCACGGTGCTGCCGCACGGTCATGGTGAGGATCGCCCCGACGATCATGATGCCGCCGGTGATGTAGAGCGCCACGGTCGCGACGCCGGTCGTGTCCTTCACGAAGCCGATGAGGTACGGCGCCGCGAACCCGGCGAGGTTGCCGGTCGAGTTGATCAGCGCGATTCCCCCGGCGAGCGCGGTGCCCGCGAGCATCGAGGTCTGGAAGCTCCAGAAGATCGCCGGGATCGACAGGGCGCCCGCGTTCGCGAGGCACAGGCCGATGATGCCCCACACCGGGTCGGTGCCGGCGACGATGCAGATCGCGAAGCCGGATGCGCTGAGCAGGAAGGCGGCGGCGATGAACTTCCGGCGCTCGCCCGCGCGGTCAGACAGGTAGCCGAATGTCACCATCGAGACGATCGCGGCGAGGCTCGGCAGCGCGCTGAGGAACCCGACCTGCACGGCGTCGGTGATGCCGAGGTCGCCGATGAGCGTGGGCAGCCAGAAGCTGATGCCGTAGAGCGCGAAGTTGTACGAGAAGTACACGGCGGTGAGCAGCCAGATGAGCTTGCTCGTGAAGACCTTGCGCAGCGGCGTCTCGGCCTCGTCGACCCGCTCGGCGGCGAGGAGCGTGCCGAGGCGGTCGCGCTCCGGCTCGGTGAGCCAGCCGACCTTGCGGTAGTCCTCCTGCAGGAAGAACAGCACGATGATGCCGAGCAGCACCGTGGGGATGGCCTCGATCACGAACAGCCACTGCCAGCCGGTGTGGCCCCAGACCCCGTCCATGCCGCTGAGGATGAAGCCCGAGACGGGGCCGCCGATCAGGCCGGACGAGGCGAGGGCGATGTAGAAGATGCCCCAGGCGCGTCCGCGGCGGCTGGCCGGGAACCAGTGCGCCATGTAGAAGAGGATGCCCGGGATGAAACCGGCCTCGGCGACGCCCAGCAGGAAGCGCAGCAGGTAGAACATCCACTCGCTGTCGACGATGAACATGAGGCCGGAGATGATGCCCCACGTGATCATGATGCGCGCGATCCACTTGCGCGCGCCGACCTTCGCGAGGATGAGGTTCGAGGGGATCTCGAACAGGAAGTACCCGACGAAGAACAGCCCGGCACCGAGGCCGTAGACCACGTTCGAGAAGCCGAGGTCGGCGCTCATGGTGGCCTGCGCGTAGCCGATGTTCACGCGGTCGAGGTACGAGAGGAAGAAGCCGAGCATTGCGAGCGGGAGCACGCGCAGCATCACCTTCCGGAACAGCTTGTCGTCGTTGACGGTGGTCATGGGGGTCCTTCGTCGGGTCGGGTGGGATCGGAGGGGGGAGGCGGGGGGCGGATGCTCAGCCGAGCGGCTGCGGCGCGTAGACGCGCTGCGCGGTGTCGTGGAACACGGCGCGCTGGGCGGCCTGGTCGAGGACGGCCAGGATCTCGCGGTAGCCGTCGACGAGCGCGGGCAGGCTCACGAACATGCCGTCGACCGGGAAGTTGCTGCCGAACATGACCCGGTCGGCGCCGAAGACGTCGACGAGGTCGAGGATCGGTCCGCGGTTCGCGTCGACGGTCCAGGGCGTTCCGGCGACGCACAGGCCGGATGCCTTGATCACGACGTTCGGTGCGTCGGCCGCGTGCGCCAGCGCCGCGCGCCAGGCCGCGACGGTCTCGGCGTCGCGCGACGCGAGCACACCGGCGTGGTCGATGACGAGAGTCGTGGAGGGGAAGTCGTCGGCGAGCCGGCGGGCCTCGCCGAGGTTCCACCACGGCGTCTGCAGGTCGAAGTGCAGCCCGTGGTCGGCGAGCAGCGCATAGCCCCTGCGCCAGGCCTCGTCGGAGAGGAGCGATCGCACCCCGGCCTCCGCCTCGGCCGGCGAGGTCGCACCGCCGGGCTTGTGCCGCACGCTCTTGACCGCGGGCACGGCCGCGAGGGCCGTCAGCTGCTCTTCCGCGTCGGGAGCATCCAGCCACGCCTGCGCGACCATCGCACCGGGCACGCCGGTCTCCTCGCGATACCGCTCGACGACGGCGACTTCTGCGAGCCCGTCACCGGGCGTCCACTCGGCCTCCATGTAGACCGAGGCGACGATCCCGGTGCCGGCGATGTCGCGCCGGTAGTCGGCCGGGAGGTAGTCGTGCTTGATGGGCTCGTAGTCGCCGTAGCGGTGGGCGACCCGACCCTCGGGGGCGAGCCAGGGGTGTCGGCCGAGCGAGAGGTCCCACACGTGGTGGTGCGCGTCGACGATCGGCCCGTCGTAGAGCTCAGGCATGCGCGGCCGCCGTGCGTACGCCCCGACCCTCGAAGTCGATGGAGAGCGAGCCGATCAGGTAGATCGCCGCGCAGACGGCGAGGTAGATCAGCACGGCCGTGTAGCCGCCGGTGAACTGCACGAGCAGACCCGCGACGATCGGCACGACGATGCCGGCCGACGTGCCGGCGAAGTTCATGACCCCGCCGACGACCCCCACGCGCTCGGGCTTCGCGAGGCGCCCGGGGATGGTCCAGTACAGGCCGCCGAAGAGGTTGAAGAACACGCCGACGCACAGCAGCGTCACGGCCATCCCGGCGTCGCTCACGAAGGGCAGGGCGGCGAGGGCCAGCAGGCTCAGCGCGCCCGAGCCGCCGAACAGCAGCTTGAAGGCGCGGTTCGGCGTCATGCGCTTCTGCAGCGCGTCGGCGAGGATGCCGCTGAGGATCTCGCCGGCCGCTCCGCACAGGAAGATGAGGAACGTCGCGAAGCCCATCGCCGAGAGGTCGAGTCCGCGGGCCTGCGACAGGTACGTCGGACCCCAGGTGACCAGGCCCCAGAACACCATGGCCCAGCCGATGCGGCCGACGACCATCCAGAACACGGTCGCGCGGCTCATGCCCGGGGCCTCGGCCTGCGGGCGCTCCGCCGTGCCGCCCGAGGCGATGAGCGTCTCCTCGGCGCGGTTGACGAGCGGGTGCTCGGACGGGTGGTTGCGGATGAACAGGGCGACGCCGATGCCGATCACGACCGTCGCGAGACCGATGATGACGAACGACCAGCGCCACGAGCCGGTCGCGGTGATGAGACCGGTGACCACCAGGGCGCCGAGCGCCGAGCCCAGAGGCGCACCGGAGTCGATGAGCGTGACGCCGGTCGAGCGGTGCTTGGCGGGCAGCCACCGGGTGACGAGCTTGTTGGCGGAGGGCATGTACGGCGCCTCGAAGGCGCCGAGGCCCAGACGGCTGAGCACCAGCATCACGGCGTTCACGGCGAGACCGGCCAGGGCGGTGAACGAGCCCCAGATCACGGCGGCGACGCCGATGACCCGCCGAGGGCCGAAGCGGTCGGCGGCCGCGCCGCCCGGGATCTGGAAGAGGCAGTAGGTCCAGAAGAACGCCGACAGGATGATGCCCTGCACGGCGGGCTCCAGAAGGAATTCGGCGCTGATCGTGGGCAGGGCGACGGAGAGCGACGCCCGGTCGATGCAGTTGATCGTGTAGAAGACGAAGAGCACCACGATGACCCACCAGCGGATCTTCGTGGGGCGGGCGGTGCGGGCGGCGGTGCCCTGTTCGAGGGTGGTCATCGGTGATCCTCGGGGTCGGAGCGGATGCGGGGTGTGCCGGACGTCAGCGCGGCGGGAGCAGGGAGAGGTCGAGGCCGTACACGCGCGCGGCGGTGCCGTGGAACAGCGCGTCGAGGCCGGTGGTGTCGAGGCCGGCGGCGCCGGTGAGGATCGTGTCCATCACCTCGTCGAAGTCGGGCGCGGTCAGGGTGGCGACCGGGAGGTTCGAGGCGAACAGCGACCGGCCGGCGCCGAAGACGGCGAGGGTCTCGCGCACCACCTGCTCGTTCGACGGGCGGTCCCAGCGGTTGGGGTGGAGGCCGAGCTCCGACACCTTCACCGCGGTGCGGGGCAGGTCGGCGAGGCGTTCCATCCCGGCGCGCCAGACGCGCAGACCCTCGGGGCTGCGATCCATCGGAAGACCGCAGTGGTTGATCACCACGGGCAGGTCGGGGAAGTCGGCGAGCACGTCGGCCGCCTCGGCGAGGTGGTAGTACGGCACGCGCAGGTCCCACGAGAGCCCGTGCGCGGCGAGGGCGGCGAGCCCCTCGACCCACGCGGGGTCGTGCAGGGTGCCGGGTCCGGTCGCCCGCTCCCCCGCATCCGCGGCGATCACGGGCTTCGAGCGGATGCCGCGCACGATCGGTCGCGCCGCGTGGGCGGCGAGCACGGCGTCGCGGTCGGGCTGGAGGAAGCCGACGTGCGCGACGGCGGCGATCGGGAAGCGTCCGGCGGTGGCGTCGCTGAGCTGTTGCAGGAAGTCGTCCTCCGCGACCTGCTCCGCACGGCTGCGCTCGGCCTCGCAGTGCACGGTGCCCAGGATGTTCCAGCCCGCGGTCTCGGCGACGTACTCGCGCGGCAGGAACGTGCGGCGCATGGCGTTGTAGTCCCCGAGGAAGAACTGCTCGTTGTACTCGTCTTGGATCCACGGCCAGTGGCCGTCGCCCTCGAGGTCCCAGAAGTGGTGGTGCGCGTCGACGATGCGCAGGTCGTAGCCGTCGGGCAGACGTGCGTCCTGGATCCGGCGGGCGGTCTCGACGCTCACAGCCGCACACCCTCGACGAAGGCGGCCCGCACGTCGGCGGCGACGCCCTCGAGGTCGGACACGCGGATGAGCTCGCCCGCGGCGACGTCGCGTGCGAGGCGAGCGCCCGAGAGCAGGTAGTACGCGGCGACGAGAGCGTCGTCGTCGCCGGAGTCCGCCTCCGCGCGATCGACGATGACCGGGGCGACGCCGTCGATCTCGTGGTGGTGACCGCGCACCTCGAACGTCGCACCGGCGGTCAGCGCGCGGGCGGCACGGGCCGCGAGCACGGTGTGGTGGCGCGGTTCGGCGAAGGTCGAGGTGCCGTCGACCAGCGCGTCGATCGTGAGCGGGGTCTCGACGCCCATGAAGTGGTAGGGCCAGTAGATGCAGGCGTAGCGGCCGGAGCGCGAGACGATGTGGCCCTTGCCGGCGAGCAGGTCCCACGTCTCGGGGTCGCCGGTGGTGACGATCGCGAACACGCCCCCGGCGAAGCTCGTCTCCCCCGGCAGGCGCAGGGCCGAGAACACATCGACCGCGCGTTCGGTGCCGATGATCCCACCGTCGGCGCGTCGGGCGTAGATGTCGGCGAGCTCGCTCGGGCGGGCGACCGGGTAGTGCATGCGCTCGACGTCGGCGGTGGCGCCCGAGTACAGCGACACGACGGCCATCTCGCACGAATCGGCGGCGGCGGCGCGCTTCAGCGGTGCGACGACGGATGCCCGGGCGGCGAGGGTCGCCGCGATGTCGTCGCCCAGGAAGAGGTGGTCGGCGAGGGCGGCGGCGTCGATCCGTTCGCCCTGCTGCTCGAGAACGCCGGTGGCGGGGTCGAAAACGAGGTCGTACTCGCCCGACTTGCCGAGCGCGACGACCTCGAGCCCGACGCGCTCGACCCAGTCGAGCAGGCGCAGGAGGTTGGCTGGCTGATCGCCGTCGCCGGGGAGGTAGCCCACGCCCTTCGCCCGGGCGGCGCGGGCGAGCGAGACGCCGGCGACGCTCTCGATCTCCTTGCTCACCATGACGACGTGGATGCCGCGCTCGATGGCCTCGGCGGCGTAGCGGTAGCCCGCCTCGACGCGGCCCGACGCCTCGACGAGCACGTCGATCTCGTCCCAGCGCACCTCGTCGTGGCCGGCGACGGGCTCGGCGTCGGGGAGCCCGCCGAGGTCGGCGATCAGCGCGCGGACGCCGTCGACGTCGGGGTCGACGAGCTGCGTCGCGGTCATGCGGTCGATGAAGCGCAGCTGCGAGAGGAACGTGCGGCCGAAACCTCCGCGCGCGCCGGTGAGGGCGATGCGGATGGGAGTGCGGGTCATCGTCGGTGGTCCCCTCTGCACGGGACGTTCCGTGCGTCGTTGCGGTGGCCGACGGAGCGGGTCTGCCGCGGGCCTCGCTCACTGTGTCACACACCATACAGATTTCTCAAATTTGTTCACATCGATTCACACGTGGTCAAATGGGCGGACACATTCCCGAGGAGGACCCGTGATCGAGATCGGCGCAGTCGCCGACGACTTCACCGGCGCGACGGATCTCGCCATCGCGCTGCGTCAGCGTGGATTCCGCGCGGTCGTCTCCATCGAGGACGCTCCCCTCGACCCGGCGGAGCTCGGCGACGCGGATGCCGTCGTCGTCGCTCTCAAGACCCGCACGGCCCCGGTGTCCGACGCGGTGGCCCAGTCGGTGCGCGCGGTGCAGGCGCTCGAGGCGCTGGACTCCCGCCGGTACTACGTCAAGTACTGCTCGACGTTCGACTCCACGCCGCAGGGGAACATCGGCCCGGTCCTCGACGCCGTGCTCGACGAACTCGGCGAGACCCGCACGATCGTCGTCCCCTCCTTCCCCGACAACGGCCGCACGGTCTACCGCGGGCGCCTGTTCGTCGGCGACGACCTGCTCGAGGAATCGCCGATGCGCCAGCATCCGCTCACCCCGATGACGCAGTCCCGCCTGCGCGACCTCCTCGCGCCGCAGACCGCGCGCGACATCCGCGAGGTCGGGGCCGACGCCGTGTGGGCCGGCCCCTCCGCCCTGCGCCGCACCCTCGACGAGAGCCCCGCCGGGTACACGGTCGTCGACGCCCTCACCGACGCCGACCTCGAGACCATCGCGACGGCCGTCTCCGACTGGCGCGTCGTGTCGGGCGGGGCCGGCCTCGCCCTGGGCATGACGGGCCCGCGCCCCGGCACGCTCTCCGAGATCGAGGTCACTCCGGGCCGCCGTCTGATCGTCTGCGGCAGCGCCTCGGCGAAGACCCGCGCCCAGATCGCGCACGCCGCGCAGAGCCTGCCCGCGCGCAAGCTCGACATCGAGGGCATCGCCGCCGATCCGGCGCAGGTCGTCCTCGACGCGCTGGAGTGGGTCGAGACCCTCGACCCGGGCGAAGTCCCGCTCATCTACACCGTGGGCTCGCTCGACGACGTGCGCCGCGGCCCCGACGGCAACACCGTCTCCGGTCGCATCGAAGAGGTCCTCTCGGCCATCGTCGACGGAGCCGTCGACCGGCTCGGCGTCCGGCAGGTCATCGTCGCCGGCGGCGAGACCTCGGGCGCGGTCGTGCAGCGCCTCGGCATCCGCCGCCTGTGGATCGGACCCCGCATCGCACCCGGCGTGTGCTGGAGCGCGGCCGACTCGGCGCACGGCCCCGTCACCATCGCACTCAAGTCGGGCAATTTCGGCGCCGACGACATGTTCACCACCGCCTGGAGGGCGCTCGATGACCACTCCCACTGACGCCCTCATCGCGGCCGGCGCCCGCCTCGCCGCCGCCGGCATCAGCCCCGGCAGCAGCGGCAACGTCAGCATCCGCGTCGACGACGTCGTCTACATGACCGGCACCGGGACCGACCTCGGGCGCCTGACCCCGCACGACATCGCGGTCGTGACCGCGCACGGCGAGGCGCTGCGCGGCGCGACGCCGTCGAAGGAGGTGAGCCTGCACCTCGCGTTCTACGCGAAGAACCCCGAGCACACCGCGGTCGTGCACCTGCACTCTCCGTTCGCCGTCGCGGCGAGCTGCCTCGAACCGTGGTCGGCGCAGAGCGCCATTCCTCCCCTCACCCCCTACTTCGTCATGCGGGTGGGGCAGACGCCCCTCGTCCCGTTCCGCGTGCCCGGCGACCCCGACCTGGCCGTGCAGGTGCTCGCCATCGATCACCCGTTCCACGCCGTGCTGCTGGCCAACCACGGGCAGATCGTGTCGGCGTCCGGGGCGGATGCCGCCGTCGAGGCGGCCATCGAGCTCGAAGAGGCCTGCCGCATCGCGCTCCTCACCGACGGCCGACCGCGCCGTCTCCTCCCTCCCGCCGACGTGCGCACCCTCGCCGACCGGTGGGGCACGCCCTGGACCGAGGACTCCGCACTCGTTCGCTAGGCTGACCACGACATGACCCCCGCCGACGATGCCGCCCCTACGCCGCTCATCCCCGAGCAGCGGCGCGAGCTGATCGTCAAGCACCTCCGCCGCGAGGGCGTGCTGAGCTACCGCCAGCTCACCGGGCTGCTCGGCGTGAGCCACATGACCATCCGGCGCGACATCGCCACGCTCGAGGAAGCCGGCCGGGTGCTCGCCACGCCGGGCGGCGCCAAGATCGCCTCCCGCCTCGTCGCCGAGCCCTCGCGGTTCGAGAAGGCGCGGCAGGACGTCGCCGAGAAGGACGGGATGGCGCGTCACGCCGCGTCCCTCGTGACCGAGTCGATGACGATCTACCTCGACGCGGGCACCACGATCCAGGCGATGCGGCCGCACCTCGAGCGTGTCAACGACCTCACCGTGGTGACGAACGACCTCGCCATCATCGCGGCGTTCCTCGACCACCCCTCCGCCGACCTCATCGCGATCGGCGGGCGGGTCGAGAAGGCCAACCAGTCGACGACGGGACGGCTCGCGGCTCTCACCCTGCACGAGCTGTCGATCGACATCGCCTTCCTCTCCTCCTCGTCGTGGGACCTGCGGCGCGGCGTCACCACGCCCACCGAGTCGAAGATCGCGCCGAAGATCGCGGCGCTCGAGAGCGCGAGCGAGTCGGTGCTCGTCGCGGGCAGCTCGAAGTACGGCACCTTCGGGCGCTACCGCGTGCTCGACCTCGACGACCTCGACATGGTCATCACGGATGCCGGTCTCAGCGACGCCACGGCGGCGGGCATCGAGGAACGCGGGGTCTCGGTGGTCCGCACTCCCGGGTCCTGACCGCCGGCCCGGCGGCGGGCCATCCGTCGAGCGATCCCCCTCAGCCGACGAGTTCGCGCTCGTGCACCGCGCGCAGCAGGCCGGCGAGCTGGGTCGGGGCCGTCGACGGATGCTCCGGATGCCACTGCACCCCGAGCAACGGCAGCTGCTCGTGCGCGATCGCCTCGACGACGCCGTCGTCAGCGCGGGCCAGCACCCGCAGACCGGCGCCGAGCTCGTCGACCGCCTGATGATGCGTGCACAGCGCGGGCGGCACGAGCCCCGGCGCGACGGCGTCGAGGTCGAGCGACGTCGCCACGTACGGGTCGCCCGCCGCGGCACGATGCCCGTCGACGTGCTGCCGCAGCGTGCCCCCGAGCGCCACGTTCAGCAGCTGATGCCCCCGGCACACCCCGAGCAGCGGGCGACCGGCGCGCACCGCATCCATGACCACGGCGATCTGCATCCGGTCGGCGCGGCGTTCGTAGCCCGTTCGACGGGGTCGCCGGTCGTCCTGCCCGTACAGCCCCGGCTCGATGTCGTCGCCGCCGAGGATCACGACCACGTCGGCCTCGGACGAGGCCCGGCGCAGGTCGCCCTCGGGGTCCTCGGCCGCGGCGTGCAGCGAGGCCGACCATCCGAGTCCCTCGACGGCGGCGACCGCCGAGGCGTTGAGCGTGTCGAGGAGCGCCTGGTACCCCACCGCCGACGGACGACGGGTGCGCACGTGGAAGAGCGCGACGTGGGGGCGGAGCACCATGAGGGCACGATACGCACGGCGTATTTCCACGTCGTTACGGCGCTCTCTCCGGGCCGACAGCCGCAACGCTCGCGTAACGGCGGCGAAACACCCGGCTCGTACCGTGGCGGCATGGAGCTTCGTCAACTGCGTTACTTCCTGGCCGTCGCGGAAGAGCTCCACTTCGGCCGGGCCGCTCGCCGCCTGCATATGTCGCAGCCGCCGCTGAGCGTGCAGGTCGGACGCCTCGAGCAAGAGATCGGCACGCGCCTCTTCGAGCGCAGCACGCGCCGCGTCTCGCTCACCCCCGCCGGCCGGCACCTGCAGCTGCGCGCGCGGCGCATCCTCGACGAGGTCGAGTCGGTGCGCCTCGACATGCACGACTACGCCCTCGACCGGGCATCCGTCGACTGACCCGTCTCCTCCCCCGCCACCGTTCTGGCACGCGCGACACGACCGCCGCCGTGCGCGAGACTGAGGGGGCGGATGCGTCCGCGACGACATCCGAGGAGACCATGCCCACTGCAACCGCTCCCCTGCTCGCCCCGCTGCACCGCGCCTCGTTCGGGCAGGCGGTGTCGCGCTTCTTCCGCACGTACGCGACGTTCCGGGGTCGCGCCTCGAAGAGCGAGTTCTGGTGGGTCGCCCTGTTCCTCTTCCTCGTCACGCTCGTCCCGAACGTGATGGTGACGGCGGGCCTGGCGAGCGGGCTGGCGTTCTCCTTCGCCCACCAGTCGCCGGTCTCAGTCGGCTCGGGTCACGTCGTCGGATACACGCAGCCGCCACTCCTCGCTGACCCCACCGCCGCCGCGCTCCTCCCGACCGGTCTGGCGATCGGCGGCGTCCTCTTCGCGGTGCTGGTCGTGCCGACGCTCGCTCTGATCTGGCGACGGCTGCACGATGCCGGTCTCGCCGGCCCCTGGTTCTTCACGGCTCTGCTGCCCGCGGTGGGTCCGCTGTTCCTCGCGGTCCTCATGCTGCAGCCCACGAAGCGCGAAGCGCGACGGTTCGACGTCCACGCCTGACCGGCCCGCGTCACCGCGCCGACGGTCGCGGAGTCACTGCGCGGCCGCCTCGCTCGTCTCTCGTCCGGCGACGCCGTCGTCGTCCTGCGGCGGCGGGGCGAAGGCCGTCAGCCCCGGGAAGCGACGGCCACCGGGCGGGTCGAGGTGGCTCTCGCCGCGTCGGCCGAGCATCACCGCCGACGCGAACCCGTGCACCGACGCCGCGAGCATGAGCAGCGCGACGACCGCTCCGGTCGCTCCTCCACGCTCGGTGGTCGCGGCGACACCCGCCCCCACCAGCAGGAAGACCACTCCCTGCAGCGCCGACACTCCTCTCTCACCCTTGATCACCGCACACCTCCTCGACTCGAGAATCCCCGTGCTGAGGCGCGAACGGGCCTCGTCTTCTCTGACGGACGGACGGCGCGGATCCGTCGGCTCCGCGACGAATCTCACCCTCGCGCGCGAGATTCCGCCCTCCCGCACGTCTCCTCTGCGGGCACGCTGCGATGGGCGCGGCGCGGGAGGGCGGACCATGGACGAGACCAGGCGTATGCGGGCGCACGAGGCGCTGCTCCGACCGACATCGGTCGCCGCCACGCGTTTCACGCTTGCGGTCGGGGCCGACGTCGCCGCGGCGACGGTGGAGCGCATCGCTCTCGACGGCGGCGGCACCGACCTGCAGGCCGATGAGGAGCGTCGACGGCTGCGTTTCCGCATGCCGCAGACGATCTGGCACTGGGAGCGCGAGGTGGGTGTGACGATCGTGGCGATGCGGCGGGGGTGCGAGATCGAGATCTCGCTCGACGTCGTTCCCGGCACCCCGGTCGACACCGCCGACGCGGAGAAGAACGCCGCCGCGCTCGCTCAGCTGCAACGGCAGATCGAACTCGCGATCGTGTGAACCGGCGAGAGCGTCAGATTCTCGCCCCCTCCGCGTCAATAGATATGGATGCCGAGTCTCGGTCTCGAGCATCCGCGCCCCGATCCGGGAATATCGGGGCCACCTGGTGGGCGGCATGGGGGTGTCGCCCACCTCCGGTGGTCGACATCGTCGTCTGCAGATGTCGACCACCGTTCCCCGGTTGGACAGCCCGTCGCGCCTCCCGACGGGGCTCTTGGCATGCCAATATGCTCGGGCGCATGACGACAACCGCCACCGTGCAACAGCAACTGTCCACCCCGGAGGGCTTCGCCCAGGCCGTGAACGCCCGAGGGAAGGCCTTCAGCATCGGCGTCACGAGCCTCGTGCTCGGTGTGGCGGGCCTGGTCATCAACCTGCTGCAGATCGGTTCGGCCACCGAGTGGCGCTGGTGGCTCATCTTCCGCCTGTTCTTCCAGGCCGACGCCCTGGAGTTCTCGAGCGGCCGCGGTCAGGCCTGGCACTACGTCTACGTGTACGCGCCCATCGTCCTCGTGCCCCTCGGCATCATCCTGCTCATCGTGCACCTGACCACGCGCAAGAAGGCCGGAGCCGCCCTGTACGACGACTTCCGCTCGCGCGGGTGGGTGGGCAAGCAGCGCTACACCGGGCTGAAGGTCAAGAACGGCAATGCCGAGGTCGACACCGTGCTCATCTCGCACCCGAGCATGCCCGACGAGACCTTCGACGCGATCGCGCTGCAGTTCCAGACCTCGATCTCGGCGCTCGACAAGAAGGCGGCGAAGGCGTTCGGGGCGGCCGCCGTGAAGGCGGGGGTCCTCACGGGCGCGAGCGGCGCCGCCGTCTCGCAGGGCCTGCCGCCCGAGATCACTGTCGCCCCGGCGCAGGGCAAGAACGAGCACGCCGTCGTCATCCCGCCCGTTCCCGGCACCACCGGCAAGTACCGCGTGCTCGCCATCAAGGGCTGATTCCGGCCTGCGTCGAAGAATCCCGCGAACGAGCGTCAGATATCGGATGCTCGCTCGTCATCTCTCTTGAGGGGGAGTCGGTTCCCTCATCAGCGCGTCGGTTCCAGGGGGAACTCGGCGCGCGAAGGGGGCGGAGTGTGGTGCGCCGCCCCCTTCTCCCCTCTCGAGTCGATTGGTGATCCATGACGTTGATGTTCGATGAAGTCCGAGTCCGCCCGCGCGGAGCGCGCCGTCCGGGAGATCGCGACCAGGACGACCTCGCCCCCGCCGACCCCCGCCCCGGAGTGGCATCGGTTCCCCGCCAAGAGATCTTCGACGGGTCCGAGTTCCGCCGCGTGCGACGGTTCCTCGGCGACGACGCGTTCACCGAGCTCGGCACCGCCATCGCCTCGGGGGCGATCGCCGACGGCGAGCTGCTGCGCGACCGCGAGCTGGCCGAGCAGATGGGCATCTCCCGCACTCCGGTTCGCGAGGCCATCCTGCAGCTGCAGCAGATCGGTCTCGTCGAGGTGCTCCCCTCCCGGCGCACGCGCGTCACACCGTTGACCCGCCAGAACGCCGAGGACTGCCGTCGATGGGCCGGCTACTGCGGAGGCATCGCCGCGCGCCAGGCGGTGCCGCGCCTCTCAGCGGCCGATTCCGACACCGCGATCGAGCGGGTCGATGCGCTGCTCGAGGCTCTGGGCGACCCGGCCGCCGCCGCGACGCGGGCGCTGGATCTGCTGCTCTTCTTCTCGGCCCGTGCGGGAAGCCCCATCTTGTTCGCCGAGATCACCGAGCGCCAGTACTCCCTGCTTCGCGCCCTGCGACGCCTCACCTACTCGTCCGCCGAGATCGAGGCCGCGCGCGCAGGCAGCCGCGCAGTGGCCGAGGCGCTCTCCACGCACGACGGGGTCGCCGCCGAAACCGCGGTCCGCTCCATCTTCGGCATCGTCTGACACCACCTGCACACGACGAGGGCCCCGGGTTCCCCCGGGGCCCTCGTCATTCTCGAGCAGTCTCAGCCTGCCGGCCGCGCCTCCGCCGTATCGGTAGAACCCACCGCCGGATCGGCCGCCGGGCCAGCCCGGCCCGCGGGCACATCAGCCGAACCCCCGTCTTGCGGCGCATCAGCCGGACCCACCGCCAGATCGGCCGGAGCCGCCGCCGGGCCATCCGAACCCGCCGCCTGATCGGCCGGACCCACCGCCGGGCCATCCGAACCCGCATCGGGCGCCGGGGCAGCCGGGCCCGCGTCCGCCGAGCCGCGCCGACGCCGCGTCAGCACGACCACCGCGACGATGCCCACGACCAGAGCCGCCCCCACCCCGCCGATCATCGCGTACGGGGGCACCGACGCCGTGGCGACCGTCTGTTCATCGTCGACGCCGGCGATGATGTCGGCCGACGCCGAGCGCACGAGCGGCGAGGTCTCGTCGCCGACGTACAGGCTGATGAGTGCCGTTGCACGAGCCGCGTCGGCCGGGATCTCACCGACCGACGCGGTCGCCTCGAGTGTCGTCGTCTCGCCCGCGGCCAAGGCGAGCGACCAGGTGGCGTCGCCCTCGCCGAGGGTGCCGTCCTGCTCCACGGTCTCGAGGGTGACATAGGCGGGCGGCTCGAGCACCACTCGCGCACCGAACGCCTCCCCCTTGTTCGTCACGACCGCGGTGTACGTGATCGCGTCGCCCGTTGCGACCTCCCGCGCATCGCTCACCAGGGTGATGGCGACATCGGGAGCGGCGGCGGGCGGTGCGTCGGCGCGTGCCGCGTTCCCGTCGAAGGCGACGAATGCCGCGAGGAGCAGCACCGCGAGCGCCGCGGCGAGCCGTCGTGGCGTCGTGCGCCAGGACTCGGAGCTGCAGGGTCGAGGGTCAGACATCGTGGTGCACTCCTCCGTGTCGGGGGCGTCGTGCGAGCAGAAGCACGAGGCCAGCGAGAACTGCGAGACCGGCCGCGCCGAGCACCCCGCCCAGGAGACCGGCCGGTAGCCCGGTGGTGGCGAGCCACGAGCTCCCCGGCGCCACGACGGAGGTCGTGACCGAGCACTGCGCCGCGCATCCGCCGCCCGGACCGGGCAGAACCGCGTTCTCGAGTCGACGATCACCGGTCAGGTTGTCGTCGACCGTGACGCTGTAGGTGATGGTGATCGACTCGTCGACTGCGAGGGGGCCCGACCACACGAGCACGGGCTCGTCGTAGGTCGCGCCGTTCGTCGCATCACCGTTGTAGGTGCCGTCGTCGAGCACGTCCGACAGGTCGTCGGCGAACACCGCGGGGTTCTCGGCGGTGTACGCGACCGCCCCCTCGTTCCGCACGGTGATCGCGTACGTCACCGTCGAACCGGGGCCGGTCGTCGCGACATCCACGGCCTTCGCCACCGAGAAGCCGCCGACGGGGGTCTCGGTCACGCAGGCGCCGTCCTCGGCGCACGCACCATCGGCACCGGGATCGACAGCGTTGACGAGAGCGAGATCGCCGTCGAGGGTGTCGTTGACGGTGACCGAGTACGTCAGCGCCACGCTCTCCCCCGCCGCGAGGGCCAGCGACCACGACAGCACCGGTGCCGCATACGTGGCACCGTTCGAGGCGTCGCCGTTGTACGAGGCATCGTCGAGCACCCCGCTGAGGTCGTCGGTGACCGTGGCCGGAGTATCCGGCGTGAAGGCCGCGGCGCCGGTGTTCGTCACCGTCACCGTGTAGACCACCACGTCGCCGCGCTCGGCGCTCGTCGTGGAAGTCGCCTTGTCGACGCGGAACGCGCGCAGCAGGTCGGTGGTCGAGCAGTCGTCGTCGGGGGCGCACTCGCCGCCGGGACCGATGGGGACGACGACGTTCGTGAAAACACCATCGCCGGTTCCTGCGGCGAGTGCTGTCACCGAGTACGTGATCTCGATGGACGAACCGCTGGGGACGGCGCCCGACCACGACAGGGTGCTTCCGGAGACGGTGGCCCCCGCCGATGCGTCGTTGTTGTACTCCGCATCGTCGAGAACCGCCGACAGGTCATCGGTGAAGGTGGCGGGCGAGTCCTCGGTGTAGTCGACCGCGCCCGTGTTGGTGAGGGTGACCGTGTAGGTCACGACGTCTCCCTCGCCGACCGACCCACCGGCCGACGAGGTCTTCGAGACCATGTAGGCCTGCAGCTCGTCGGTGGTGGAGCAGGAGAGGATGCACGCGCCGCCGTCGCCCGGCACGACCGCGTTGGTCAGCACGCCGTCGCCGTCGCCCACGGCTCCCACCGTCACCGAGTAGGTGAGGGTGACCGATGCGCCGACGGCGAGCGGACCCTGCCAGCTCAACGTCGTTCCGTCGATGGTGGCGCCGGCCGTCGCGTCGCCGTTGTACGTCGCGTCGTCGAGCACCTCGGACAGGTCGTCGGTGAACGATGCCGGATCACTCTGGGTGAAGGCGACATCCCCGTCGTTCGTGACGGTGACCGAGTAGGTCAGCACGTCGCCCTCGTGAACGACACCGGCGCCGTCGGACGTCTTGGTGACGAGGAACCGTCCGATCGGGGTGTCGGTGACGCACCCGCCTTCGGGGTCGCACTCGCCGCCCGGCGACGATGCGACGACCACGTTCCCGAGATTCGCGTCACCGGCGCCGCTGCCGGCGTCGTCGACCGTGACCGAGTAGGTGATCACGATCGTCTCGCCCACCGCGAGCGCCCCCTGCCAGGCGAGGGTCGTGCCCGTCACCGTGGCGCCGTTGGTCGCGTCGTCGTTGTACGTCGCGTCGTCGAGCACGTTGGCGAGGTTGTCCTCGAACGAGGCCGGGGCGTCGTCGGTGTAGGCGACCGCTCCGGTGTTGCGCACCGTCACCGTATAGGTGACGACGTCGCCGGGCAGGGCGCTCGTCGCCGATGCGGTCTTCGCCACGGTGAACGAACCCGCGGGAATGTTGACGACACAGGCGGGGTCGGTCGAGCCGTCGTCGCAGGTGCCGCCGTTGTCGGTGACGACCGCGTTGTCGATGCGCCGGTCGCCGGTGATCGGGTCGTCGACCGTCACGGAGTACGTGACCGTCACCGTCTCGCCGACGGCGAGGGCACCGGTCCAGCTCAGTTGCGGCGCCGTGTAGACCGCTCTTGAGCCGACACGATACACCTGCGAGGCGACATGCGGAGCGGGTACGCCGCGATACAGGGCGGAACTGTGGATAAGTGAGGACGAATTGCTTCGTCCGGTACGCGGTGACCTGAGAACGGTCGCCAACAATAAGACGGGTGACGTCTGCGAATCGGTCGGAGACGCCCCGGTCGGGACGGCGCGCCGAACCAGCTGCGAGCGGCGGGCCGCGGTGTCAACCCCATCGAGGCGAGCGGCTCAGCGTCCTATGTTGCGGAAAATGACCACCGAAGCTCCTCTAGCGGAGAACCCCACCCGTCTTCGCAAGGCCGTGACCGGCCCGCTCCTGTTCGCGTTCATCCTCGGCGACGTGCTCGGCGCCGGCATCTACGCGCTCATGGGCGTGCTGTCCGAAGAGGTCGGGGGGATGCTGTGGGCGCCCCTCGTCGTGGCCCTTCTCCTCGCGCTCCTCACCGCCGGCTCGTACGCCGAGCTGGTGACGAAGTACCCCCGGGCGGGCGGCGCGGCCGTCTTCGCCGAGCGCGCGTTCCGCAGTCCGCTCGTCTCGTTCCTCGTCGGGTTCTGCATGCTCGCCGCCGGCGTCGTCAGCGCCGCCGGTCTGTCGATCGCGTTCGCCGGCGACTACCTCTCGACGTTCATCGACCTCCCCACGACGCCGGTCGCCATCGCGTTCCTCGCGATCGTGGCGCTGCTGAACGCCCGCGGCATCCGCGAGTCGCTCGGCGCCAACCTGGTCATGACTGCGATCGAGCTGAGCGGTCTCGTGATCGTGATCGTCGTCGTCGCCTTCTTCGTGGGCGGCGGAGGCGGCGACTTCTCACGCGTCGTCGAAACTCCGGAGGGCACGCCGGTCGCCCTCGCCGTGCTCGCCGGAGCCGTCATCGCCTACTACTCGTTCGTCGGCTTCGAGACCTCGGCCAACATGATCGAAGAGGTCAAGGACCCGCGCCGCACCTACCCCCGTGCCCTGTTCGCCTCGCTCGTGACCGCCGGCGTCGTGTACGTGCTGGTCGGTGTCGCCAGCTCGGTCGCGCTCCCGGCGTCGGAGCTGCAGGAGTCGTCCGGCCCGCTGCTCGCCGTCGTCGAGGCGACCGGCGCGAGCATCCCGTCGTGGCTCTTCAGCCTCATCGCCCTGATCGCGGTCGCCAACGGCGCGCTGCTGACGATGATCATGGTCAGCCGCCTGACCTACGGAATGGCCGAGCAGAAGCTGCTGCCCGTCGTGCTGTCCCGCGTGCTGCCGAAGCGCAAGACGCCGTGGGTCGCGATCCTCGTGACGACCCTCGTCGCGATGGGTCTCACCCTCGTCGGCGACCTCGCGCTCCTCGCCAGCACCGTCGTGCTGCTGCTCCTCGTCGTCTTCCTGAGCGCCAACGTGTCGGTGCTCGTGCTGCGTCGTGACAAGGTCGAGCACGATCACTTCCGCGTGTGGACCTTCGTGCCCGTGCTCGGCATCCTCTCGTGCATCCTGCTCTTCACCCAGCAGCCCGCCGAGGTGTGGCTGTTCGGCGCGATCCTGCTCGCGGTCGGCGCCGTGCTGTTCCTGATCACGCGTCTCGCGCGTCGGCGCTCGACCGACTCATCCGTCTCGTCTGCGACGCCCACGTCCTCGACCACCACGACCACCCCCCGTTCCACCGCCCGCCCCGACACCCAGGAGGACCCCGATGAGACCCGATGAGACCCGCGACGCCGAGTCGTTCGAAGAGAACCCGTCGTTCGAAGAGAACCGTCACGACCAGCTCACCTCGGCGCCGGACGCGACCGAGGAGGACGCGGCGCCCCGCATCGACGTGAGCGAGCACGACGGCAACACCCGCGTCGACATCCGCGACGACGCCGAGGTGCGTCCGGGGCCCGGACCGGGGATGCCTGACGCCGACGGCGAGTGACCGCGACGGCGTGACAGACGAGGAGGGCCCCTGCCGATCGGCAGGGGCCCTCCTCGTTCATGCGGCGATCATTCCGCGGGTGGCGGCGCGCACGCGAGACCGGAGTCGATGACGGCCTGGTGGTACTGCTCGGCGGTGAAGGGCAGGCCGAACTCGGGGGCGGTCTGCCCTTCGGCCGCGGGCGCCTTCGAGGCGATCGCCGCGAGCTCCCACGCGAGCGATTGCACGACGCCGGCGCCGGCCGTGGAGTTGTTGAGCACCACGGCGACCGTGAACCCGGACTGCGGGTCGGAGTATGCGGCCGTCGCGTAGCCGGGGGTCCAGCCGTGCTGCCCGATCATCGATCCGACGAGGTAGCCGCCGCCGGTGGCCTGGTACCACGACGGCGCCTCGGCCGAGACGGGGAGCGGCGTGCCGAAGCGCGCCGGCTCCTCTTCGGTGCGCAGCGCCTGGGAGGCCTCGGCCTGCGCGTACCGCCCGAGATCCTCGATCGTCGAGACCGCGCCGGAATCGGTGAATCCCGCGCTCGACGACATCGTGGTGATGTCGACGGGGGCCGCGCAGTTGTAGCCGCCGTCGAGGGGGGTGAGGTAGTGGCCGTCGAGCACCGAGCCGGTCGAGGGCGCCGCCGCCTCCGGACCGGGCAGCGAGGTCGCGCTCAGCCCGAGCGGCTGCGTCACGTACGTCGAGATGAGCTCGGAGGCCGAGAGGCCGGACGCGCGCTCGAGCGCGAGACCCAGCAGCAGGTAGCCGGCGTCGGACTCGCGGTACGCGCCGACGGGCGTGCGGGCGGCGGCGAGGCCGTAGCCGGCCAGCTCGAGCGGCACCCACTTGCGTTCGGGGGTGTTGAGCCACTCGGCCGAGACCCGCGGCTCGGACGAACCGATGCCGGCCGTGCCGTTGCACAGGTCGAGCAGCGTGACGCCCTCGAGGTCTGCGACACCCGAGACGTAGTCGGGAACGGGCGCGTCGAGCTCGACGGTGCCCTCGTCGGCGAGGGCGTAGAGCACGTCGCACGTCATGAGTCGCGTGACGTCGCCGATGCGGAAGGCCATGTCGGTGTCGACGGCGCCGCCCTCGCCGTTCGGCTGCTGGGTGCCGAGGCCGGTGACCCACTGACCGCTCCACGGGGCCCAGACGCCCACGATGGCACCGGTCGAGCCCGACGCGGTGATGGCGTTGTTCACGGCATCCGTCATCTGGGCGACCATGTCGTCGGGGAGCGCCCCGTCGACCTGAGCGGGCGCCTCGTAGGAGAAGGACTCCTCGGCGGCGCATCCGGTGAGCGCGAGACCGAGCACGACGGCTCCGGCCGTGACGGCGCGCCAGCGGCGCGACGAGAGAAGCTGCATGAAGGGGACCCCCGGGGACTGTGTCTCCCGAGTCTAGAACGCCCCGGCTGAAAGTCCGCACCGACGCCGTCGCCGAAGCGCCGTTCTAGGGTGAAGGGGTGCCCCATATCTTCGACGCCACCGTGACCGCCGCCGTTCTCCACCACATGAACGACGACCACACCGACGACAACCTCCTCATCGCCCGCGCGTTCGCGGCTCCGGACGATGCAGAGGTGACGGATGCCGTGATGACCGGGTTCGACGGCGACGGCGGGACCTGGCGCGTCACGCGCGGCGGGACGGATGCCGAGCTTGAGGTGCCGTGGCCGGGAGGTCCCATCACCGAGCGCCCCGAAGTGCGTCGCGAGATCGTCGCCCTCTACGACGCCGCGTGCGCGCGACTCGGCGTGGAGCCGCGCCCGCACGCGTGACCCGTCACGCCGGAGGAGGAGATTGCGGGTTCCGTCATAGGTAAGGCTGCCCTTACACTGGGGCCATGCCCGAGATCCTCTCCTTCTCCGCCGCCCTGCGCGAGCGTTCGTCCGGATCGCACTCCCGCAGCGAGCACGCCGGCTTCATGTCCGACCTCCTCAAGGGAGAGGGCTCGCGCGAGGACTACATCGCCCTCGTCGCGCAGCACTACTTCATCTACGAAGCGCTCGAGGGTGCGGGCGACCGCATGCGTCACGACCCGGTCGCGGCCGTCTTCCTCAGCGACAAGCTCACCCGTCTTCCGGCGCTCGAAGCGGACCTCGAGTTCCTGCTCGGCGCCGACTGGCGCGAGCGCATCGCGCCGCTGCCGACCACGCGCCGCTACGTCGAGCGCATCCGCGAGGTCGGTGCGACCTGGGTCGGCGGATTCATCGCCCACCACTACACGCGCTACCTCGGCGACCTCTCCGGCGGCATCTTCATCGGCCGGGTCATGGCCCGCCGCTTCGGCTTCGAGACCAACGGCATCGGGTTCTACCTGTTCGACGACATCGCCGACCCGTCCACCTTCAAGGACGTGTACCGCGAGCAGCTCGACGCCGCTCCGTGGGACGAGGCAGAGCGCGAGCGCGTGATCGACGAGGTGCTGCTCGCCTACCGCTTCAACACCGAACTGTTCGAAGACCTCGACCGGGCGCGCCTCGCCGCCTAAGCGAGGCGGCTCAGCCCGTCGGCAGCTCGGGGGTCGTGCGGGCCAGCCACGCCTCGCGCATGAATCGGCGAACGTCTTCGTCGACGCGGATGTCGCTCGGCCGCAACGGGCGCGACAGGTACAGCCCGTCGAGCGACGTCAGGCGACTCAACGCGACGTACGTCTGCCCCGGCGCGAAGGCACCGGAGCCCAGATCGATGATCGCCTGGTCGTAGGTCTTGCCCTGCGACTTGTGAATGGTGACCGCCCACGCCAGCCGCAGCGGGAACTGCGTGAACTCGGCGACCACATCCCGGCTCAACTTCTTGGTGTGCGGGTCGTAGGCGTAACGGAACCGCTCCCAGACGGCGGGCTCGACGTCGACCTCTTCGCCGTCGATGTCGACGCGGACCGACCCGCCCAGGATGCGCGTGACCGTGCCGATCGTGCCGTTCACCCACCGCGGCGGCTCGCCCGACATCGAGGTGTCGTTGCGCAGGAACATCACCTGCGCCCCGACCTTGAGCCGCAGCTCGGTCTCGGCCGGCAGCGACGCCTCGCCGCGACCGAACTCGCCGTTGATCTCGGCGTGCGCGATCTGCTCCTTGCCCGCCAAAGCGGCCAGATGCCGGCTGTTGATGCCGTTGACGATGTCATTGCGGGTCGCGAGGGTGATGATCGGCACCTCGCCCGGCTCCGGATCGGGGGGCGTGCGCGCACCCTGTGCATTCAGCACCCCGGCGATCTCGGCGGTCACGCGCCCGTAGCGCACCGCGTTGAGCATCGCCTTGAATCCGTCGTCCGATTGCCGATGGATGTGCACGAGCTCCCGCACGTGCAGCTCGGCACGGGCATCCACCTCGAACAGCGCGCCATCACCCGGGGCCGTCGCGTCCGCGCCCTCCGGCCCGCCCGTCCACGGCCCCGACCACACCTTCGCGTCGAAGAACCAGAACGACCGGTAGTGGTCCTTCACGTAGCGCGCCTCGTCACCGCGGGGCGGCACCGGCGCGAGCTGGTACGGGTCGCCGAACATGACGACCTGCACCCCGCCGAACGGCTCGCCGCGGCGCCCGCGGGCCTGCCGCAGCGCGCGATCCATCGCATCCATGAGGTCGGCGTTCACCATCGAGACCTCGTCGATGACGAGCGTCTCGATCGCGTTCAGGATGCGGCGGGTGGCGTCGTTCTGGTCGATGTCGGCGTCGCCGATCAGACCGATCGGCAACCGGAAGAGCGAATGGATCGTCTGACCCTCGACGTTCAGCGCCGCGACGCCCGTGGGGGCGCAGATCGCGATCTGCTTCTCGGTGTTCCACGCGAAGTGCTGCAGCAGGGTCGACTTGCCGGTGCCCGCGCGTCCGGTGATGAAGACGTGCTCGTCGGTGTGCTCGATCAGGTCGAACAGCTCCTGCTGTTCGGCGGACAGAGCGGGAAGGGACACGGGTCTCACAAAGGGAACGAGGGATGCGGGGCGCCCCACCATGCTACGTGCCCGAGGCCCGCGCGACGGGCGCGCTGCCGCTCGGCGCTCCTCCAGGCGTCGCTCCTAGACTTGCCTCATGAACGGGGTGGACATGAGGGCGCCGCGGCGCTCGAGTCTCGCCGCCGATCTGACGCTGCTCGCCCTCGTCGGCGTGCTGCTCCTCGCCGCGCTCGGCGCCGGGGGCGCGATCGTCTACAAGGACTTCTATGGTCCGTCCGCATTCGTCACGAGGTACCTGGATCTGCTGTCCACCGGTCGGGCCGCCGACGCGCTGCGCGTTCCGGGCGTGGCCGTCGACCGCGAGATCCTCGCCGACGCCGGCATCGCCCCGACGGCATCCGAGGCCCTGCTCCGCCAGGCGGCGCTCGCCCCGCTGACCCGCGTGGAGGTCGAGTCCGAGAAGGAGAACGACGGCATCACCGAGGTCACGGTTTCGTACGAGGCGGCCGGCCACCCCGGACGCACCACCTTCACCGTCGAGCAGGACGGATGGGAGGGCGTGGCCCCGCGCTGGCGTTTCGAACGCAGCCCGCTCGCCGTCGTCGACCTCACGCTGCGCGGCGCCGATCGCTTCGCCGTCAACGGCTTCGAGATGCAGCGCGCCCAGGTCTCGGTCGCCGGCACCGGCGCGGCCGATCTCGACCCGCTGCCCCTGCTCGTGTTCACCCCGGGGGTCTATTCCGTCACCGTCGACACCCCCATCTCGACCGCCGCGGGCACGGGCGTGCTCGCCGACACCCCGCTCGCCACCACTCCTCTCGAGGTGCAGACCGAACCCACCGACGAGTTCGTCGACGTCGTGCAGCAGCAGGTCGAGGAGTTCCTCACCGCCTGCACCACCCAGCAGGTGCTGCAGCCCACCGCCTGCCCCTTCGGCATGAAGGTGCAGAACCGCATCGCCACCCTGCCGACCTGGTCGATCGCGAAGCAGCCCACGGTGACCGTGGTGCCGGACGGCGGCGACTGGGCGATCCCCCCGTCCGACGGCGTGGCCCACGTCGAGGTCGAGATCCGCTCGCTGTTCGACGGGTCGATCCAGAAGGTCTCCGAAGACGTGCCGTTCCGCATCGACGGCAGCGTCGTCATCCTCGCCGACGGCACGGCGTCGATCCGCGTGAGCTCCCCCGACCTCGCGGCCGACTGAGCCGTCAGGACTCAGGAGCGCCCGGCGGCCTCGCGGCGTCGATCGCGATCGGCAAGGGCCGCGAGCTTGGCGTTGTAGTCCTCGAGCTCGGCATCTCCCGTGCGGTCGGCGTGCCGATCGCGGCGCTTCTGCAGCTTCGTGTCGCTGCGGCTCCACTGGATCGCCACGGTGATCGCGAGGATCAGCGTGGGGATCTCGCCGATCGACCACGCCACACCGCCGCCGATGTACTGATCCGCCAGGGGGTCGACGCCCCACGTGCGGCCCATCGAGCCGAACCAGTCGGCGACCATCAGCCCCTCCTGCATCATGATCGCGACGCCGAAGAACGCGTGCATCGCCATGACCGCGATGAGGGTGATGAGGCGCCCGGCGTACGGCAGGCGATACGGCACCGGGTCGGCCCCGATCAGGCTCAGCACGAAGAGGTACCCCGAGATGAGGAAGTGGATGACCATCCACTCGTGCCCGAGGTGCTCGAACATCGACCACCGCACGAGGTCGGTGAAGTAGAACGCCCACAGCGACACGATGAAGATCGCGGCGGCGACGAACGGATGCGTCACCACGCGCGAGAACGGCGAGTGCACGGCCCAGAGGATCCATTCGCGTCCGCCGCGCGTGCCGTCATCGCGCTTGTGGATGGCGCGCAGCGCGAGGGTGACCGGGGCTCCCGAGACGAGCAGCAGCGGGATCGCCATCGACAGCATCATGTGGCCCAGCATGTGCACGCTGAACAGGTACTCCTGGTAGGCGTTGATCGGACCGCACGTCACCCAGATCAGCATCAGCATGCCGAGCGACCAGAAGATCGTGCGGTGGATCGGCCAACGGTCGCCACGACGGTGCAGGCGCAGCGCGCCCGCCAGGTAGAGGAACAAGCCGAAGAGACCCGCGACCAACCACAGGATGTCGATGTCCCAGGCGGTGAACCAGCGATCGAGCGTGAACTCGGGGGGAACGGCCGAGCGGGTCAGCACCTCGGCGGGGGTCTGCGCGAAGGCCGCTTCCTCGCCGGTCGGCGGAGGCGTGCGGGCGAGCGCCGCCGCGGCGCCCGACGCGAGTCCCATCAGGGCGAGTTCGCCCAGCACGAGCATCCAGAACCAGCCGGATGCCCGTTCGCCCTCGAGCCGCGGGATGAGTCGGGCGCGGTACCACGCGCCGAGGAGTCCCATCGCGGTGAGCAGCACGGCTTTGGCGAGCAGGATCGCGCCGTACGGGGTCCACAGCTGGCTCGGGTCACCGAGGGCCACGACCGATCGCGCGATGCCCGAGACCGCGACCACGACGAAGGCGGCGATGGCGAGCGACGAGTAGCGGCGCACCAGCTCGGCGTCGTCGATGCCCGCGCGCCGGCGCAGGATGACGAGCATGAGCAGACCCCCGAGCCAGACCGCGGCGCCGATCGTGTGCAGGAGGATCGAGTTGACCGCCGTCGTGTGCCCGGCGAGGTCGCCGGAGTGGCCCTGGGTCGCGAGCGGCAGGAACGACGCCGCGGCGAGGAGCGCCGTGATGAGGGTGGGGGTCCAGCTGCGCCAGGCGAAGGCCAGCACCGTGATGATCGACCCGAAGATGGTCGTGATCAGCCACGACTGGCCCAGCGCCGTCTCGAGCAGATAGCGGCCGAGCTGCGTGCCGAACTCCCGCTCGATGCTGAGCTGGGGGTTGAACGCGGCCATGAAGGTCAGGAACGCCGTGAAGCCTGCAGACACGGTGAACACGGCCGCGCCGATCGATGCGACGTTCAGGGCGGTGTCGAACGGCTTATCGCCGCTCTTGAGCGCGAACAGCGCCATCACGAGCGAGCCCAGCATGGCGGCCGCCGCGATGTTCATGACGAGCTTCGCGATCGGGGTGGCCCACATCACGAACGGACCCGGATCCTGCAGGAGCAGGGGCTGGGCGCCGCCACCCACGACGAGCGCCGCGACGACGCCGACGATGGCCGCGATTCCGAGGATCGCGAGACCGGCCAGCCGGTACCCCGGAGACGGCGTGCCGGGGCGCGGTCGAGTGGTGGCGCGCGGTCGGGTCGCCGCGCCCGGTCGGTCGGTCACGGCGCGGGAGGTCACCCCTCCAGCCTAAGCCGCGCCCCGCCCCCTCCGGCCCGCCGCCTCCCCCTTCCCTCTCCCCCTCTCCCGCTGTTCCCCTCCCCCTCTCTCCCTCGGTTCCCCTCCCCCTCTCTCCCTCGGTTCCCGTCGCACTTTCTGTCGTCTGGCACGCGATCGAGCGACAGAAAATGCGACGGGAGCAGAGGAGGGGGGCCGCAGACCCCATCGGCGCGAGGGATGCGCATGCCTGAGGCAACGCAGAAGGCCGCCGTCCCGGGAGGGGCGGCGGCCTTCGAGGCGGAGCGTCTTACTTGACGGCTGCCTTCAGCTTGGAGCCGGCGGTCACCTTGACGCGCTTGCCGGCCGGGATCTTGATCTCGGCGCCGGTCTGCGGGTTGCGGCCGGTGCGGGCGGCCGTGTCGACCTGCTCGAACGAGATCCAGCCCGGGATCGAGACCTTGCTGCCCTTGGCAACAGCGTCGGAGACCGACGAGAAGAGCGCGTCGAGGACACCCGAGACGGTGGCCTGGCTCTGGCCCGTGGCGCTTGCGATGCTCGCGACGAGCTCGGTCTTCGTGATGGACTTGTCAGCCATGTCATCCTCCAGCGACGAGGATTCCGTCGCATCGTTGTGTGGATCGGGGCGGGTGCCCCTGGTCGAGTGACCGCCTCGAATGTACCAACGACCACCCCCATTTCCGCGTCATTTCGCGGGTTTTGGCCATTTACAGGGCGTGTCGGGCCACTTTTTTCACTCCAGTCACACGTTCTGACCCTCCGACCGCCCGAAATGAGGGAGGCGCGACCACCCCGGAGACGCGGAAAGGGGCGAGGATCCGAAGATCCTCGCCCCTTTCAGACGCGCTGTCTTACCAGCTCGACTTGGTGACGCCGGGCAGCTCGCCACGGTGCGCCATGTCACGGAAGCGGACACGCGAGATGCCGAACTTCGTGAGCACGCCGCGGGGGCGGCCGTCGATGACGTCGCGCGAACGCACGCGCGCCGGCGACGCGTTGCGCGGCAGCTTCTGCAGGCCGACGCGGGCGGCCTCGCGGGCCTCGTCGGTCGCGTTCGGGTCGACCAGGGTCTTCTTCAGCTCGGCGCGACGCTCGGCGTAACGCTCGACGACGACCTTGCGCTGCTCGTTGCGAGCGATCTTGCTCTTCTTCGCCATGATTAACGCTCCTCGCGGAATTCGACGTGCTTGCGAACCACCGGGTCGTACTTCTTGAGCACGAGACGGTCGGGGGTGTTACGACGGTTCTTCTTGGTCACGTAGGTGTACCCCGTGCCTGCCGTCGAACGCAGCTTGATGATCGGACGGACGTCCTGAGCCTTCTTGGCCATTAGAGCTTCACACCCTTCGCCTGGAGGTCCTTGACGACGTTCTCGATGCCGCGGGCGTCGATCACCTTGATGCCCTTGGCGGACACGTTGAGCGTGATCTTACGACCCAGCGACGGGACGAAATAGGTCTTCTTCTGCACGTTCGGGTCGAAGCGGCGCTTCGTCCGGCGGTGCGAGTGCGAGACGTTGTGACCGAAGCCGGGAACAGCTCCGGTCACCTGGCACACTGCTGCCATGATGGTGACTCCTTCATTACCGTGAGGCCGGACGGCCCCACCCAAGATCCCTTGTCTGCACGCCGCCTGACCCCGCAGGACCGGACGGCACGCGAACTGCGCACAGGAGTGTGCACAGACAATCGCCTAGTCTAGCACGACCTCGCGCGCGCCTCGTCCCCAGCGGAACGGCGACACCGTCGGGTCGCCCGGTACCCAGAAGCGCCAGGGGAAGGCATCCGTCCCCGCCACGCCCGCGACGCCGACGCGCGGGCCCGTCGCGACGTCGTCGAGCGGCTCTCCCAGCCACAGCTCGGCGCGCACCCCGTGATGCGCGGCGCCCGACACCGCGTCGATGCCGTCGTGCAGCGGATGCCTCAGCCCCACCGCCTGCCCGAGACGACCGGGTCCGCGGGCCAGGTCCCGCACGACCCGGGGTGTGAGCGCGGAGTCGACGCCGCGGCGGCGGGCGACGGCATCCACCCCTGCGACCACCTCACCCGCGCGCAGCAGCACTCCCCCGGCGATGCCATCGGGTCCGCAGACCACGTTGACGCACGAGTGGATGCCGTGGCTGAGGTACACGTACAGGTGCCCGGGTTCGCCCCACATCGTCGCATTGCGGGCCGTGCGCCCCATGCGCGCGTGCGAGCCCGGGTCGGCGAGCGGCCCCGTGCCCTGCCCGTGGTACGCCTCGACCTCGGTGATGCGCAGCCGCACCT
Source organism: Microbacterium sp. Soil_N32 (assembly GCF_057655505.1). Taxonomy (NCBI): domain Bacteria; kingdom Bacillati; phylum Actinomycetota; class Actinomycetes; order Micrococcales; family Microbacteriaceae; genus Microbacterium; species Microbacterium sp. Soil_N32. The sequence goes on along the minus strand of NZ_JBDGME010000016.1, from coordinate 182,992 downwards.
CGGACGACGGATCGTCGGCCCGCACCGTGCGCAGCTCGCCGCCCAGCAGTCGCGGCGCAACCTCCACCGGCAGTCCGGCGAGTTCGTCCCGCGTCGCGCGGTGCAGGGTGCTCATGTCAGAAGCGGGGCGCGGTCTGGCACCACGAGGGGTCGAAACCGGTCAGCGCGACCATCTCGTCGCCGGAGCGCAGGTCGTACAGGTGCGTCTCCATCTTCGTCGGCAGCGGCAGCAGCATCTCGTCGTACGGGTTCTCGGTCATGTCCGGCGCGATGACGACGGCGGCGTACTGCCCGCTCGGCGAGGCGCACGCCTGCAGGATCGAATCGGTCTCGGGCACCTCGACGAGCGGCGTGGCGACGCCCTCGTCGTCGACCCGGATGATGGCCTGCCCCGTGGGGATGCCGATCTCGTCGCGGGCCACGATGTGCCGCAGCGTGCCACCGGGGTACGGCGTGATCGTCGTCGCGACGCCGTAGTCGGGGGTCGATGCGGCGAGCGGCTGCTCCGACCCGTCGGCGAGGTTCAGCTCGACCACGGAGCCGTCCAGACGCTCGACGATCGCGGTGTACGTGCCGCGGCTGATGCCCTGGATGTTGGCGGCGAGGCCGAGCGACTGCACGCCCGCGTCCGCGGAGCGGTCGACGAGCGAGAGCGCGCCGTCGAAGTCGATGAAGAGCAGCGCAGCGCTGTCGGGCACGAACTGCCAGGAGAACACGCTGACCTCGGCGTCGCCCACCTCGATCACCTGCGGTGCGGAGTCCTTGTCGTTCAGCGACTGCGTCACCAGAACGCTCGCGCGGCCCTCGGTGTCGCTGAGCTCGCGATCGGAGTAGCTGTAGCCGACGAGTCCGCCGCGCTCCGACACCTGCACCGAACTGACGAACCCCTCGCCCGGCAGAGGCAGTTCGCGCTGGTTCGAGCCGTCGTGGTCCATGACGAGGAGGTGCGAGCCGTCGTCCTCCTCGGTCGTCACGATCAGCTGCGACGAGGTGGCGCGGAAGTCGTTGATCTTGTCGGCGGCGAACACCGGAACCGCCTTCTCACCGGTGAGATCGGTGGCGAAGATCTTGTCGTCTTTTTCGCTGCGGTTGAGCAGGAACATGGTGGATGCCGGCGTGGTGAAGCTCGTCGTCAGGGTGCTCGACGGACCGCCGCCCGCCCCGACCGCGTCGGCGACGGTGACCGTGTACGTGGTCTCGTCGTCGAGGGGGACGGTGAAGCGGATGCCGATGCCGCGCCCCGCCGCGTCGACCGTGAACGGCACGGCCGGCTCGACGGTGACCTGCGCGGGGTCGACGGCGGCGAGCGCCTGGTTGGCCGTGAGGATCACCCGGCTGCCCGACGAGTCGATCGCGTGCGAGGGGTCGACCTGCACCTCGGAGATGCGCGGACCCTGCGTGAGGCTCACGACGCCGAACCCCGCGCCGACCAGCACCAGGATCCCGAGCACCGCCGCGAGGGCGAGGCCGAACCGGCGCGACGGCGAGGCGGGGCGGGGGGAGGCGGATGCAGCGGCGGGGGATGCAGCGGCGGTGGATGCTCGGGCGGGAAGAGCGCCGGACGCGGATGCCGTCGCGTCGGTGGAGGCGGGAGACGTGCGCTTCGGCGCCCGCGGCGTCTTCGCCGGCCGCGGGGGCTTCGGCTCACGCGGAGGTTTCGGTGCACGCGCGGGACGGGCGGCTCGCTCTTTCTCGGGGCGCTCCGGGCGCTCGGCCCTCTGCCACTTCGAGCGCGACCGCTCGTCTGCGGGGTCGGCGCCCTCCAGTGCTTCGAACGACGAGCGGCGGGCGGGCCGGGCGGAGGAGTGGTCCGCGGGGGCGGCACGGTCGGCGGGCGGCGTCGGGAGAACGGGCTCCGACGAGTGCGAGGTCTCGCGAGAAGACGTGGGCTCAGGTGCCGGCCCCGCCTCCGCCTCGCGCGCCGCCTCGGCCTCGCGCGCCGCGCGGAGTTCTGCGCGGGTGCGCGGGGGGACGGCGGGCCGCTCTGCGCGCTCGTCGTCAGTACTCATACGGGTCCCCCGGCTCGTCGATCTTGACGACGTCGGTCGGTTCGATGGTCAGCGAGCCGTCGGCATCCGCCCGCACCGTGCCGGTGACCTCGATCCACTGCCCGGTGTCGTAGGCGCTCGCGTCGACGTCGACGGGCAGGGTGGCGGGCTGCGCGTCGATCACGCAGTGCGTGATGACCATGCGCGTGAGGTTGACCTCGCCGTTCTTCACGGCATCCGGCGTGACGAAGCCCTGCAGGGTGACCGATGCGCCGTCGTACGCGGCGGTGTTCGTCGCCGTCGCGAAGACGCTGGCCCAGTCCCCCACCCCGAAGGTCGACGTGTCGGCGACCCCGAGCGTGACGTCGTCGCTGCCGGCGAAGAGCGTCGCCTGCTCGCCCACCCGCGACATCGCGAGCTCGACCGAGAGCGACGCCGGGGGCAGCACGAGCGCGGCGACGACGACGCCCGAAGCGAGCACTCCCCCGGTGACGGCGCCGGCCGCGGCGAGCGAGCGCCGCGGGGAGGGTGGGGCATCCGCCTCGTGCGCCGTGCCGTGGTCGTGACCGTGATCGTCTTCCTCGCCGAGCGGCAGGGTGCACGACCAGATCGCCCCCACCAGCGTGACGACGGCGGCCGCGCACGCGAACCACACCGATTCGGGGCTGATGTAGAGCGTGAGCCGCCCGGTCAGGCCGAGCCCGAGGGTCACGATGGAGACGAACGTGGCGAGGCCGATGCCGAGCCACCGGGTGGCGATCGCGCGTCGGCGTGCGCGCGACGCGTCGCGGTGGTCGGATGCCGCGTCCTCGGTGGCCTCGACGTGCGCGGTGGATGCGTGATCAGACAAGGACGTTCACCCCGATCCCGATGGCGAAGGCGGCAGCGATGACCACGCCCACCACGCCGAGCAGCGTGCGCGTGGTGAAGGTGGTGCGCATGAGCGCGAGCATCTTCACGTCGACCAGGGGGCCGACGAGCAGGAAGGCGACGATGGCGCCCGACGAGAACGTCGAGGCGAAGGACAGGGCGAAGAACGCGTCGACGTTCGAGCAGATCGCGACGACCATCGCGAGCGCCATCATGGCGACGATCGAAAGCACAGGGTTCGCCCCGATGGCCAGCAGCAGATCGCGCGGGATGAGCACCTGCACCGCGCCGGCGAGGGCGGAACCGATGACGAGCGCCGGCATGACGGCGCGCAGCTCGATGAGGAACTGCGTGAGGCTGCGCTTCACCGGGGTGCCGTGCTCGTGGGTGACCCGGTCGCAGGTCTCGACGAAACGCTGCGTCAGCATGGCGTCGGGCGAGGGGTGGCGGCTGTAGATCCAGCCGATGAGGTTCGCGATCAGGTACCCGCCGACGAGGCGCGCGACGAGGATGCCGCCGTCCCACCCGAACGCGGCGTGAGTCGTGAGGATCACGATGGGATTCACGATCGGCGCGGCGATGAGGAAGGTCATGGCCTCGGCCGGCGCGAGGCCGCGCATCATGAGTCCGCGGGCGAACGGGACGTTGCCGCACTCGCACACCGGGATCAGCATGCCGAGCAGCGACAGCACGGCGCGGCGCGCCCAGGCGCGCTTCGGGAGCCACCGGTGGATGACGTCGGACGGCAGCCACACCTGAACGACGATCGACAGCAGCACACCGAGGATCACGAACGGCAGCGCCTCGATGAGCACGCTGAGCGCGAGGGTCAGGCCGTCCTGCGCACGTGTCGGCAGCGACGCCGGGAAGAGCGCGGGCAGGAACGCGTCGACGAGGAAGAGCGCGACCACGATGGCCGCGCCGATACCGACACCGACCCATGTCGAGCGGGGGGACCGCGTCGGACGATGCGTGTGCCGCGGGGGCGTGAGGAGAGTCACGCCCCGGCAGCCCTCTCGGCGTCGCGCTTGTTGGTGCACGGCGCGCACAACCCGAAGATGTCGACGACGTGTGCGGCATCGGTGAAGCCGTGCAGGGCGGCGGTGCGGTGCGCCCACTGCTCGACGTCGGTCGCTTCGATCTCGACCGTGAGTCCGCAGTTGCGGCAGATCAGGTGGTGATGGTGGCCCTGCGTGGTGCAGGCGCGGTAGAGCGCCTCGCCGTCTGGGCTCTGCAGCGAATCGGCGTCGCCGGAGGCGGCGAGTCCGGCCAGCGCGCGGTACACGGTCGCGAGCCCGATGCCCGTGTTGTCGTCGCGCAGCGTGGCGTGCAGGTTCTGGGCGCTCACGAATCCGCGCGCGTCGGCGAGCGCTTCGCGCACGCGTTCGCGCTGCCAGGTGTTCCGCTGAGCCATACCGACGATCTTAGGCGGCGGGGATCAGCGAGGGCTGGGAGTGCGGCGCACCCGCCTGGCCTCGGTCTCGAATGACCGCGAACGGGAGCATCACACACTCTCACTGACACTTCGGGCGGCTGACGTCGGAACTCGAGCGGGCAGGGGGACGATCTGCTCGCCTATGCCAGCCAGGACGGAGCGCCCCGCATCCGTGAGACGGATCTCCTTGCGCAGCGCCCCGGTGCGGGGCGCGTTGCGGTCGATCGACGAAAGCAGCCCCTGCTCCTCGAGGCGGCTGATCGTGCGGTAGAGGCCTCGCTCCGTGAGGTTCCACCCGGTCATCCTCATCGTCGCCTCCGCGAGCGCGGCGATCGTGACGGGCTCGGATGCGGCCACCGCGTCGAGCAGGACGGGCGTGAGCATCGCCTTCTTATACGTCTCGACCCATGCGGCCACACGGTGCTCGATCCACTCATCCTCTTCCGAGGGGCGTGACACCTCAGTCCTCCCAGCCGCGCGTGAGGACCGCTCCGGCGAGATGCATCGCAAGGCCGACAGCCCATAGTGAGGTCATCCCGAACGTCAGACCGAACCACGGCGTACGCAGGATCATGTCCGCCGCCGCGTCGTAGCCCTGCGGAGCTTGAGCGAGAACAAAGACGCGGATGGAGGCGTGCAGCATGAACGAGCCGGCAATGGTGACGAACGCGATCGTGTGGGCGACCACGGGCCCGAAACGCACGCGGCCGAGCCGCCGACCATTGAACGACCACCAGACGGCCAGCCCCACGGCTACCGCGGCGAGCAGGATGAGCGCGGCCGGTCCGATGGCTCCTCCTGCGATCGCGATCGCCGCGTGGGTGATAACCATGACCGACAGCAAACCGAGCAGATAGATGCCGAGAACCCGGCGGATGTCTGGGGCGACGTGCGGCTGTGTGATCCTTGTCATGGCGGTACTGTACCACTGGTACACAAGGTTCAGACGCACCTCGCTTCCCACTCTTACGCGCGAACCCGGCGCACCCGGGCGCGGGTCTTCTGCACGATCCAGCACACGACGTAGATCGTGAACGAGAGCGTCGTGATGTACGGGCTCACGGGCAGGGTCCCGGCGAGGGCCAGCAGGATGCCGCCGACCGCCGACACGAGGCCGAACAGCGCCGCGAGCACAGGTACGAGCACGGGCCCGGCGGTCACGCGCATGGCTGCCGCCGCCGGGGTGACGAGCAACGCCATCACCAGCAGGGCGCCGATGATGTGCACGCTCACGGCGACGATGAGGCCGAGCAGCACCATGAACATCAGACTGACGGCGCGGGTGGGCACCCCGCGGGCGGCCGCCGACTCGGGGTCGAGCGAGTCGAACCGCAGCGGGTTCCACATCAGCAGCAGGCCGACGAGCACCACCACGCTGATACCGATGAGCCACCCGAGGTCGGGGCTCGACACCGACACGATCTGCCCGGTGAGCAGGCTGAATCGGTTCGCGGTGCGGCCGTCGTACAGCGACAGGAACAGGATGCCGAGGCCGAGGCCGAACGGCATGAGCACGCCGACGATCGAGTTGCGATCCCGAGCCTTGGCGCCGAGCACACCGATGAGCACCGCTGCGACGAGCGCGCCGGCGAGAGAGCCGAACACGACGCTGCCCCCGAAGAGCAGGGCGGCCGCGGCGCCCGCGAACGACAGCTCGCTCACGCCGTGGACGGCGAAGGCGAGGTCGCGCTGCATCACGAAGACGCCGATCAGACCTCCGACGAGTCCGAGAACCGCTCCGGCGATGATCGAGTTCGACAGCAGCTCGACGAGCGCGCCGTAGTCCTGGAACGAGAAGACGTCGCCCCAGTCGAGCAGCGGCCTCACGCCGCTCCCCCGTGCTCGTGCTCGCCGTGGTCGTGGTGGGGCTCGGCATCCGGCACACCGACGACGACCAGTCGGTCGCCGGCGCGCAGCACGAACACCGGTGTGCCGTAGAGGTCGGTGAGCACCCGCGTCTGCAGTACCTCGTCGGGCGTGCCGAGCAGGAAGCGCCCGCCGGCGATGTAGAGGATGCGGTCGACCCGGCCGAGGATCGGGTTGATGTCGTGGGTGACGAACATCACGGCGGCCTCGCGCTCGCGCCGCTGCCGATCGATGATGTCGGTCACGGCCAGCTGGTTGGCGAGGTCGAGGTTCGACAGCGGCTCGTCGCACAGCAGCAGGGCGGGCTCGTCGGCGAGGGCCTGCCCCACGCGCAGTCGCTGCTGCTCGCCTCCCGACAGCAGGCCGACGCGGCGGTCGGCGAAGTGGCTGGCGCCCACCGATGCGAGCAGGCGGTCGACCTTCGCGCGGTCGCCGCGGTGCGGAACAGGGAAGCCGAAGCGGCTGCCCTGCACACCGAGGGCCACCATGTCGCGCGCCCGCATGCTCGTGTCGGGGGCGAGAGAACGCTGCTGCGGCACGTACCCGATGCGGGAGTTCCCGCGGTGCACGGGCTCACCCGCGACGCGGATGCTGCCGGACGACAACGGCTGCAGGCCCAGGATGCTCCGCAGCAGAGTGGTCTTGCCCGAGCCCGAGGGGCCGAGCACGGCGATGAATTCGCCGGGGTGCACGGTCAGGTCGAGGCCCGACCACAGTTCACGGTCGCCGCGGTGCAGCGAGGCGCCGGCAATCTCGAGCACGGGGCGCGGGGCCTCCGCTCCTCCCGCGCGTGCCAGACCCTGTCGAGGGGCCCGGCTCACGACTGGGTCGCGGCGGCGAGGCTCTGGATCGCGTCACTCATCCACTCAGAGTACGACGATCCGTCGTCGAGCAGCTCCGTGAAGGCCACGACGGGGACGCCCGCGTCCTCCGCGGCCTTCTCGACGCGCTCCGTCTCGGAACCGCCGGTCTGGGCATTGGTCAACAGCGCCGACACCTGGCCGCTGCCGATCACGTCGAGCGCTTCGAGCAGCACGGCGGGAGCGACGTCGGTGCCCTCCTCGACCGACTCGGCGAAGCCCTCGGGCGTGACGTCGGTGAAGCCCGCGGCGGCGGCGAGGTAGCCGGGCAGGGGCTCGGTCATGAAGACGTTCGTGCCCGCGGCATCCGTCTTCATGGCCTCCAGGTCGGCCTCGAAGCCCTCGAGCTCGGTGATGAGGGCGTCGGCGTTCGCGGCGAACTCCTCGGCTTCGTCGGGGTCGAGCTCGGACAGCTCGTCGGAGATCGCCTCGACGACGTGGATCATCGTGTGCGGGTCGAACCACACGTGCTCGTTGAAGCCTTCGATGTGGTCGTGGCCCTCGTGACCGTCCTCACCCTCGGCGTGGTCGTGGCCCTCTTCCTCGGCGTGGTCGTGCTCCTCCTCGGCCGGGGCATCCGTCGCCGAGGCGTCGTCCGCGTGGTCGTGATCCTCGTCCGAGTGACCCTCGTTGCCCGGGTAGTCGTGGGCGTACTCGACGGCGGTGATGACGTGCGCGTCGGAGTCGCCGAGCAGCGAGTCGACGAAGGCGTCGTAGCCGCCGCCGTTCTCGATCACGAGGTCGGCGTCCTGCACGGTGAGCCGGTCGCGGGCACTGGCCTCGTACGAGTGCGGGTCCTGCGTGGCGGAGGTGATGATCGACTCGACCTCGATGCGGTCGCCGCCGATGGTCGCGGCGATGTCGCCGTAGACGTTGGTGCTCGCGACGACGGTGATCTCGCCGTCGTCCTGCCCTTCGCCGGCCGCAGGGGCGGAGCATCCGGCCAGCGTGAGGGCGGCGACGGAGGCGAGACTGAGGACGACGACGGGCTTCTTCATGCCTCCACTGTACGAGCTAATGAGAACCATTATCAAATCGATGCGGGAGGTTCTCCGTCGCCTTTACGCACGAAACGCAGACGCATCGCTCCGGGGTCGGCGTGTCGTCCCTCGACACGCCGACCCCGGCCACGGTGGTCTCCGTTCCGCGCAGGCGTTCCGCCCGGGGAGCCGCGCCTCAGTCGAGCAGACCCTCCGGCGCGAGCCAGGCCGTCGCCTCGCCAGCGAGAGATGTGCCGTTCAGCGGGATGCTCGCGAGCACCACCTCCGATGCGTCCGCACCGAGGTCGAAAGGCTCGGCGCCGAAGTTCGTCACGATCTGCCACCCGTTCGGGCGCACGAAGCGCAGCACGTCGGCGCGGCCGGTCTCGATCCACTCCAGCGACTCCCCCGTCTGCAGCGGATGCCGCAACCGCAACGCCTCGCGATAGAGCGACAGGGTCGACGAGGGGTCGGATGCCTCGACATCCACCGCGTGCTCGGCGAACCAGGCCGGCTGCGGCAGGTGTGCCGGAGCACTGCCGAATCCGAACGAGACGCCGTCCGCGGTCCACGGCAGCGGCACACGGCATCCGTCGCGACCCAGACCGTCGAACTCCGCGCCGCGGAAGAACGCCGGGTCCTGCCGCTCATCGGCGGGGATCTCGGCCACCTCGTGCAGCCCGAGTTCCTCACCCTGGTAGAGGTACGCGCTGCCCGGCAGGCCGAACAGCAGCAGCGATGCGGCGTGCGCGCGCCGCAGTCCGCGGTCGCGGTCGAGCATGTCGGCGGGGCCGCCGGCGGCGACCCACTCGGTGCCCTGCTTGACGGCACGGCCCTGCAGCGGGGCCAGGCCGTATCGCGTGGCATGCCGCGTCACGTCGTGGTTCGAGAGCACCCACGTGGTCGACGACCCGGTGAGCCGCGCCTGCGCGAGGTTGTCGTCGATGATGCCGCGGAACTGCGCGGCGTCGAAGTCGGCCTCGAGCAGGTCGAAGTTGAACGCCTGACCCAGCCCCTCGGCCGACGCGTAGCGCGCGCGTCGCTCGGGGGTGTCGACCCACGCCTCGGCCACGGCCGTGCGCGGCGGGTCGTACTCGTTGAACACCTGGCGCCACTCGGCGTAGATCTCGTGCACCTCATCACGGTCGATGAGCGGATGCAGGCCGGTCGAGCGGTCGATGGCGTCGAGTTCGGCGCGCGAGGGCAGGGGTTCGCTGAGGTCCTTCGTGAGCATGTGCGCGACATCGATGCGGAAACCGTCGACGCCCCGGTCGGACCAGAAGCGCAGGGTCTTCAGGAAGTCCTCGCGCACCTCCGGGTGGTCCCAGTTGAAGTCGGGCTGCTCCTTCGCGAAGTTGTGGAAGTACCACTGGCCGTCGTCGACGCGCTCCCAGGCGCCGCCGCCGAACACCGAGACCCAGTCGGTCGGCGGCTCGGAACCGTCGGGGCCGGTGCCCTCGCGGAAGATGTACCGCTCGCGCGCGGCCGATCCGCGCCCGGCGGCGAGCGCCTCCTGGAACCACGGGTGCTGATCGGACGAGTGGTTCGGCACGATGTCGACGATCACGTGGATGCCGCGGGCGTGCAGTGCCTCGACCATCGCGTCGAAGTCGGCGAGAGTGCCCAGGCGGGGATCGACGTCGCGGTAGTCGGCCACGTCGTAGCCGCCGTCGGCGAGCTCGGAGGGGTAGAACGGGCTCAGCCAGACGGCGTCGATGCCGAGGTCGGCGAGGTAGCCGACCTTCGACACGATGCCGGGGATGTCGCCGAGCCCGTCGCCGTTCGCGTCGGCGAAGCTGCGGGGGTAGATCTGGTAGACGGCGGCCTGCCGCCACCATGCTGCCGTCCGGTCGTCGCGGGTCTCGGTGAGAAGCGCATCGGTCATGAGGGGTGTTGCTCCTTCTTTCCTTGCGGTGGGGGTTCTGCGGGGGCGGTCGCGGGCGGGCGCCGCGGACGGGCCGGCCCGTCGCCGGGCATCCGGTCAGCCCTTGACGGCGCCCTGCGTGACGCCCTCCATGACGAAGCGCTGCGTGAACAGGTACGCCAGGATGGCCGGCGCCATCGCCATGAGGTACGAGGCGAACGCCACGTTGTAGTTGTTGCTGAACTGGTTCTGGAAGAGGTTCTGCCGCACCGGCAGCGTCTGCAACGCCGGGTCGGAGATGATCAGCGACGGCATCATGAAGTCGTTCCAGGCGTAGAGGAAGGCGAAGATGCCGACCGTCGCGCTCATCGGCGCGAGCAGCGGGAAGATCAGCTTCCAGAACGTCTGCCACGTGGTCGCGCCGTCGATGCGGGCGCTCTCCTCGAGCTCGATGGGGATCGACCGCAGGAACGCCGTGAACAGCAGCACGCTGAAGCTCAGCTGGAACATCGTCGCGAGGATGATGACGCCGAACGGGTTGTCGAGTCCGACGCGGCCGGTGAGCTGGATCTGCGGCAGGGCGACCACGGGGAACGGGATGAACATCGCCGCGAGCAGGTAGAAGAACGAGTAGCGGAACAGCCGGCGGTCCCAGTTGCGCACGATCGCGTACGACGCCCACGCCGCGAGCACGATCGTGGCGATCACCGTGCCCGCCGTGACGAGCAGCGAGATACCCGCGCCGACCGGGAACTTCGTGAGGTTCCAGGCCTCGACGAACCCGTCGATGCTGAACGGCGCCGGCAGCGAGAAGGCGTTGCCGTCGACCGCCTGGTTCGTGGTCTTGAACGCCATCGAGAGGGTGACGTACAGCGGGAGCAGCACCGTGACCGTGCAGAGGATCAGGATGATCGTCGCCGACCAGTTGACCCGTTCCATGCGCTCGCGCGGCTTCTTCCCGCCGGTGGCGGTGGTGATGGTCTGCGTCGACATCAGAGTGCGTTCCTTCCGCGCGTCAGCGAGAGCTGGAGGAGCGAGATGAGCACGGCGACGATGAAGAAGATGGTCGCGTTGGCCATCTGGTAGGCGTAGTCGCCGCCGTTGAAGCCCGCGATGATCGTCATTGCGACGCTGCGGGTGGCGGTGCCCGGACCGCCGTTGGTGAGGCCGACGATGATGTCGTAGGCGTTGAGGAAGCCCTTGAACCCGAGGATGACGTTGATCACGACGTAGCCCATGACGAGCGGGACCGTGATGCGGGTGAGCTGCTGCGTCTTGCTCGCCCCGTCGATGCTCGCGGCCTCGTACACCTCGCCGGGAACCGACAGCAGGCCGGCGATGTAGATGAGCAGCGTGCCGGGCACGGCCTGCCACGCGGTGACGATGACGATCGCGACCCATGCGAGGTCGGGGTTGGCGAGCAGGCTCTCCGACAGCCAGGGGATGCCGGTGGCCGCGCCCGCTGCGGGCAGCGAGTTCGAGAACAGGAAGTTGAAGACGTAGGCGATGATGATGCCCGAGATCACCATAGGGATCACGAAGACCGTGCGGAGCGCCGTCTTGAGGCGGATGCGCGAAAGAGGCCGACCGCCAGGAGGAACGCGATCACGTTCACCACGATCACGGTGGCGATCGAGAACCCGAACGTGAAGAGGTAGCTCTGCAGGATCGACGGGTCGCTGAACATCGCGATGTAGTTCGTGAAGCCGTTGAAGCTCCACTCCCCCAACCCGATCGAGTCGGTGAAGCTGAAGAAGATGCCCATGACGCCGGGCACGGTGATCGCGAGGGTGAAGATCACCAGGGTCGGCAGCAGGAACAGGTAGTAGATCGGTTCGACACGGCGCCGGTGGCGGCGCAGCTCGCGCCGACCGCCGGTGACGATGACCGTCGTGCTGTCGCTGGGTGCGGTCGTGGTGCTCATGATGCGGACTCCTCACCCGAGGCGTTGTCCTGGGTGGAGGGGATCGGCGCGCGGAACGCGATGCGTGCCCAGTCGGCGTCCATGGTGCGCAGAGTGGCGTCGGTCGAGGCGCCCAGCACCATGGCCTGCGCGTAGTTGAAGATCGGCAGCGTCTTGGGGACGAGCACCGACGGACCCTGGTAGATCTGCCCGTTCTCGTAGTACTCGATCATCCCCTCGATGCGCGGATCGTCGGGGGCCGGGGCATCCTTCGTCGGCGTGAAGCCGAGCTGCGAGGCGTTGTAGGCCTCGATGTTCTCGGGCAGGAACAGGTACTCGAGGAAGTCGCGCGCCGCCTCCTGATGCGCCGATTCGACCGGGATCATGGCCGCGAGGTCCATGTTCACCCGCACGCCGAGGTCGTCGGGGTCGTCGGTCATCGGCAGCGGGAACGTGCCGAGCGCCAGGTCGGGGGCCGTCTTCGCGATCTCGCTGAACGCCCACGGACCCTGCAGGTACATCGCGGCCTCGCCCTTGCCGAACGCCAGGTTGCCGTCGCCGTAGCCCCGGCTCGGGGCATCCGCGTTGGTGTAGTTCTCGGCGAGCTGCATCATGCGATCCATCGGCTCGGCGAAGTCCTTCTCGAACGACACGGGCGAGTCGGGGCCGACCTCGGCGCCCTCCTCGGCGAGCGCATCGAAGAACTCGATCGTGTCGACCGATCCTCCGGCGGTGTAGTCGTACCAGCCCTGCGCGACGGTCCAGTCGTCTTTGAAGGTGCCGTAGAACGGGTCGATGCCGGCGGCCGTGAGCTGGTCGCACACGGCGATCAGCTCGTCCCAGGTGGTGGGGACCTCGAGTCCCTGCGCCTCGAAGATCTCCTTGTTGTAGATGACGGATGCGGCCATCACCGAGTACGGCAGGGCGCTCGTGCGCCCTTCGCACGATCCGTACTGCTCCATGAGCGGCTGCAGGTCGTCGCGGATGCTCGCGGCCGCATCGGTACCGGAAAGGTCGGTCAGCGCGCAGCGCTGCACGAACCGGGCGACCTCGTAGTTGTAGTTGGCGAGCATGATGTCGGGCGGGTTGCCCCGCACGAAGCTGGCCGAAACGACATCGACGCCCGAGGTGTCGATCTCGACCTTCACGTCGCCCTGCGACGCGTTGTACTCGGCGACGAGCTCGGTCATGAACTCGATCGCCTCGCGCTTGCTGAAGGTGAAGCGGATGGTCTCCGCTCCCGAGCCGGCGGCGCAGCTCGTGAGGGCGGCGCCGACGAGCGTGAGCCCGAGGGCCCCGCCGATCAGCCGCAGCGCGCGTGTTCGTCTCCCAGACACCGTTGTCCTTCCGATTTAGATCCAGCTATTAAATCTAATGAGCGAATTTACTCCGCTGACCGGTACTCTCTCATTCGGACGGCAGGAAGGCAAGAGCAGTGACCGACATCACGACCGGGCTCGGCACCGGACGCGCGAGCGTCGGCGCCGTGCTCGACTTCGCCTGGAACGCCGGCGAGTTCACCGCCACCGACGTGATGGGCGGCACATCGCTCACGCGCTCGACCGCGATCGATGCGATCGACACGCTCGTGGGCGCCGAGGTGCTGCGCGAGCTGCCCAACGCCCGCGTGGCCGGCAGCTACCGCTCCGGGCGCCCGGCCCGCCGCTTCGCCCTCTCGCCCGACCTCGGCGTGGTGGTCGGCATCGACGCGGGCGACACGCATGTCGCCTTCACCGTCGCCGACGTGCTCGACCGCACCCTGGTGCACCATCGTGTCGAGGTCGACCAGACGCAGTCCGCCGCCGCCCGGCGGGCGCTCATCGTCGAGCACCTCGCCGCAGCCATCGACGAATCGGGGGTGCCGCGCGATCGCGTGCTCGCCATCTGCGCGGGCGTCGCCGCGCCGGTCGACCGCAACGGCATCTCGCCTCCCCACCCCGACGGGTTCTGGGAGCGCACCAACCCCGGGCTCGCCGAGGCGCTGGCCGCATGGGCCCCCGTCGTGCAGGTCAAGAACGACGCCCAGCTCGCCGCGATCGCCGAGGGTGCAGTCGGCGCGGCGGTCGGATGCCGCGACTACGTGGCCCTGCTGGCCAGCGAGCGCTACGGCGGCGGTGTCGTCGTCGACGGGCACGTGCTGCACGGGGCGCACGGCGGCGTCGGCGAGGGCGTGGTGTTCGATCACATCATGGGAGTGGGATCGGCCGTCGGTCTGCCGTACGCCGTGCAGGACACGGCGCGGGAGCTCGTCGGCTCGGGCGAGGCGCCGCTCGACGGTGCGCTCGGCCGCCTCGTCGACACCGAGCGCGTCGACCCGCGCCTGGTCCTCACCCTCGCCGCATCGGGCGACGCGGATGCCGTGCTCGTCGCCGACCGGGTGGGAGCCGTGGTCGCGCGCATCGTGGGCGTGCTCGGCAGCATGTACGACCCGGCTCGCGTGATCGTGTGCGGCGCCGTCGCCGAGAGCATCGAGCCCGTGCTCGCCGCCGCCCGCCGCATCCTCCCCGAGGAGCTGCACCTGCCCGCGCCGACGATCGTCGCCTCCGAGCTGGGCGCCGAGGTCGTGTCGGTCGGAGCGGTCGCGACCGCACGGCGCGCCGCCCGCGAGCGCGCGGTGCCGCTGCTCGCCGAACAGCGCCTGAGCGTGCCCGCCTAGACCCCCCACTCCCCTTCCGCGTGGGGGCCCGCTCGCGGCCAGGGTCAGTCGCGGGACTGGGCGACGAAGCGGTCGTCGGTCGCGCGGAGAACCCGGAGGATGTTGCCGGACCAGACCTTGCGGAGATCGGCGTCCGACCAGCCCGCCGCCGACAGGGCCTCGCGCAGGCGCGGGAACCCCGTCACATCTCCCAGCCCCTCCGGGAAGTCGGGGAACCCGTCGAAGTCGCTGCCGATCCCGACGTGGTCGATGCCGGCGACCGCCCGCGCATGTTCGAAGTGCGCCACGACATGCTCGATGCCCACCGCCGGCGGCTCGCCGTCTCGCCCCGCCTCCCACCAGTCGGCCCAATCCCGCGACACGAACACGGGCACGAACGAGACCATGACCACGCCCCCGTTGTCGGGCAGGCGTTCGAGCACGGCATCCCGCACGTTCCGCGGATGCTCCGTCACCGCGCGGCACGACGAGTGGCTGAAGATCACGGGCGAGTCGGTCACGCGCAGCGCGGCATCCATCGTCGCCTCCGAGACGTGCGACAGGTCGACGAGCATCCCGAGCGCGTTCATCTCGCGCACCACCGCCTCACCGAACTCGCTCAGCCCGCCGTGCTCCGGCTCGTCGGTGGCCGAGTCGGCCCACGGGGTGTTGTTGTTGTGGGTCAGTGTCATGTACCGCACACCGAGACGGGCGAGCATCCGCAGCGTCGCGAGGGATCCGCCGATGCTGTGCCCGCCTTCCGCTCCGAGCAGACTGGCGATCCGGCCCTCCGCTCCGGCGCGCTCGACGTCGGCCGCGGTGCGCGCGAGCGCGAGCCGGTCGGGGTAGCGCCGCACCAGCCGGTACACGTAGTCGATCTGTTCGAGCGTGTACTGCACGGCATCCACACCCGGTTCGTCTTCGGCGTAGACCGACCAGAACTGGCCGAGCACCCCGCCCTGCCGCATGCGCGGCAGATCGGTCTGGAACGGCGCCGGCGTCTGCGCATCGAGCCCCTCCACCGAGTACGCGGCGAGGTTCCGCGCCGCCCACGGCAGATCGTTGTGTCCGTCGATGAGTCCGTCCCGCGCAGCATCCGTCATAGGTCGAGGCTAGAGGCACCTCGCTGCCGGGCGACATAATCGATCCGTGCCAGAACCCGAGCCGCGGCCGTCGCCGTCGTCGATCGAGCTGCTCTTCGACCCCGCCGCAGAGGCCGCGGTGCGGGCCGAGTGGGAGGCTCTCGCCGCCCGTGGAATGTCGAGCCTCGGTCGGCACACCTCGCCCACCAACCGCCCGCACCTCACCCTGCTGGCGCGCGTCGATCTCAGCGATCTCGATACCGACGCCTTCGCGCGAACGGCGCCGATCCCCCTCACGCTCGGGGCCCCCGTGCTGTTCGGCGCCGGCGACCGCCGCGTGCTCGCTCGCAGTGTCGTGCCCACCCCCGAGCTGCTCGCCCTCCATGCGTCGGCGCATCGTGCCGCAGGGCCGGGGGCGGATGCTCCGCACACCGCGCCGGGCGAATGGACCCCGCACGTGACCCTCGCTCGCCGCCTGCGCCTCGCCGACCTCGAGGCGGCGCTCGACCTCATCGGCGGGGACATCGCCGCCGAGGTCGTGGGCGTGCGGAGGTGGGATCCGGCGACCGCGACCGTGACGATGATCGGCGCTTTCCGACCGTAAGGTCGCCGATCCGACGCGGTCGTCTCCGCCGACGAGTTGACCTTGACGCGACGGCAATGTCTACCGTCGGATGACATGACCGTCACCGTGATCGACAGTGCTTCCGCGACCGCCCGCATCCTCGATGCCGCCCCGTCGGAGCGCCCCGACCTCGTCCGCGAGATGTGGGCGCCGATGGCGGGCATGTACCACTTCGTCCCCGGCGGCCTCGACCTCGTCGATGCGCACCGCCAGAGCTTCGGGTTCGATGTCGAGCATCCCTCGGCCGACGTGCGCGCGGGCCTCGATGCCCTCGTCCGCGCCGACGCGTGGCGCCGCATCGCGTCGGCGCTGCACTCCGGCATCGACGCTCTGCGGCGAGCCGACCCCGGCATCCTCGTTCCCGATCTGACCGTGCTCGTGATCGTGGGCGACCCGGCCAACGTGCATTTCGTCGACGAGGTGCAGGGGCTGTCCGGGTTCGGCGGGATCAGCGGATACATCGTCCTCACCCTGTGGCCGACCGCCCGGGTGCTCGACCGGCTCGAAGCCATCGCCGTGCACGAGCTGCATCACAACGTGCGGTACTCCCCCGGAGGCGTCGTCTGGGATCCCGCCACGGTCACGGTCGGCGAGCACGTGATCTCCGAGGGACTCGCCGACGTGTTCGCCGCCGAGCTCTACGGCGCGGCGGGCTATACGCACTTCGTCTCGCCCGAGACGCGCGCCGACGACCGCGTCCTCGCCAGGGTCGCCACCGGACTCGACGTCACGGGCATGCAGGATTTCGCCGCCTGGGTGCTCGGCGACGCCACCGCGCGCCTGTTCGGCGGCGTCCCGCTCGGACTCCCGACCGGCGCGGGCTACGCGGCGGGTGCGCGCCTCGTCGAGGCGTACCGTGAGGAGACCGGACGCACGGCGGCGGAGTCCGTGCATACGCCGGCCGCCGAGATCCTGTCCGTCGCCCTGGCCCGCCTGGGGCTCGCCCCGTCCGCCGACTGAACGGAGATCGCATGGAGTGGACCGTCTCCGAGCTGGCCGACCGTGCGGGGATCAGCGGTCGTACCCTGCGCCACTACGACCGCATCGGACTGCTGCCGCCCGATCGCGTCGGTGCGAACGGGTACCGCTACAGCGAATCAGCGAGCAGCTCCACCCGCGGGGCTGGAGGATGGCCCGTCCGGCCACCCAGACGAGAGCATCGCCGGAATTGCTCGAGGTCCCTTACGTTCCATCTCACAGCCGCCCAACCCGGCATCCCTGCAAACACCGGGATCAACTATGTCGTTTTGGATCGACTTCGCTGAGTTGGTTCAACTTCGTATGAAGAAAAAGCACCTTCAGCGACGTCTCATATCAGTCGACGAGCAGCGCGGGCTCCTCGAGCACCGAGGCCACATCCGCGATGAAGCGGCTCATCGCGTCGCCGTCGACCACGCGGTGGTCGAACGAGCCGGCGACCGTCGTCACCCAGCGGGGACGCACCTCGCCGTCGACGACCCACGGCTTCTGACTGATCGTGCCCATCGCGAGGATGCCGGCCTGACCCGGGTTGATGATCGGGGTGCCCGCATCCATCCCGAACACGCCGATGTTGGTGATCGTGAAGGTGCCGCCCTGCTGGTCGGCCGGCGTCGTCTTGCCGTCGCGGGCCGTGAGGGTCAGGCGGTTGAGGGCGCGGGCGAGGTCCTTCATGCCGAGGTCCTGCGCGTCCTTGATGTTCGGCACGAGCAGGCCGCGCGGCGTGGCGGCCGCGATGCCGAGGTTGACGTAGTGGCGCACGGCGATCTCGGGGCCGTTCTCGGTCTCGACCCACGCGGCGTTGATCATCGGGGTGCGACGGGCGGCCCAGATCACGGCGCGCGCGACGATCAGCAGCGGCGACACCTTGATGTCGGCGTACTCGGGTGCGGCCTTGAGGCGCTTCACGAGCTCCATCGTGCGGGTGGCGTCGACGTCTTTCCAGACGGTGACGTGCGGGGCGGAGTAGGCGCTCTGCACCATCGCCGACGAGGTCGCCTTGCGCACGCCCTTGACGGGGATCGACTCGGTGCGCTCGGCGTCGGAGGCGGATGCCTGCACCGGCGCGACTCCGCGGGCGAGGCCGACCGGCGCGGTCTGCGGTGCGGGCACGGTCTCCTCGCGCACGGCACCCCAGTCGGGCGTCTCGATGTTGCGGAAGACGCTCGCCTGCGACGCCTGCTTCATCACGTCGTCCCGGGTCACCTCGCCGTCGGCCCCCGTTGGGGTGACC
This sequence comes from Microbacterium sp. Soil_N32, assembly GCF_057655505.1. Classification (NCBI taxonomy): domain Bacteria; kingdom Bacillati; phylum Actinomycetota; class Actinomycetes; order Micrococcales; family Microbacteriaceae; genus Microbacterium; species Microbacterium sp. Soil_N32. The sequence goes on along the minus strand of NZ_JBDGME010000016.1, from coordinate 164,672 downwards.
GCGGTGAGGTCGACGCCGAGATCGCGGGCGAGCTTGCGGATCGGGGGCTTGGCGATGACGCCCACCGACGAGCGCACCGGACGCTCGGCCGGGCGCTTGCGCCGCGAGGTCGCCCCGCCGCCGCTGCCGTAGCCGACGAGCACCGACCCTCCGCCCTCCTCGGGCGCGGGGGCCTCGGCGGTGACGACCTTGCCGGGACCGGCGTCGTCACGGGCATCCGACACGAACGTGATGATCGGGGTGCCGACCTCGACCGTCGCGCCCTCGGCGACGAGCAGCTCGGCGACCGTGCCTGCGTGCGGCGACGGCAGCTCGACGAGCGACTTCGCCGTCTCGATCTCGCAGATGACGTCGTTGATCGCGACGGTGTCACCCGGAGCGACCTTCCAGGTGACGATCTCGGCTTCGGTCAGGCCCTCCCCGACGTCGGGGAGGGTGAAGTTCTGCGTGCTCATCTGCGATCCTTCCGGAACGTGTCAGTAGGCGAGGGAACGGTCGACGGCTTCCAGGATGCGATCGGCATCCGGCAGGTACTGGCCTTCGAGCTTGGCGGGCGGGAACGGCGTGTCGAAGCCCGAGACCCGCAGCACCGGCGCCTCGAGCGCGTAGAACGCGCGCTCCATGACGGTCGCGGCGACCTCGCTGCCGATGCTGACGAAGCCCTGGGCCTCCTGTGCGTAGACCATGCGGCCGGTCTTGCGCACCGACCCGAGGATCGGCTCGTAGTCGATCGGCGACAGCGAGCGCAGGTCGACGACCTCGCAGCTCGTGCCCTCCGACTCGGCGAGCGCGGCGGCCTGCAGCAGCGTCGTCACCATGGCGCCGTGGCCGACGAGGGTGACGTCGGTGCCGGTGCGCACGACGCGGGTCGCGTGTAGCGGGGCGGCGGAGGCATCGAGCTCGACCTCGCCCTTGGGCCAGTAGCGGCTCTTGGGCTCCATGAAGATCACGGGGTCGTTCGAGGCGATGGCCTCCTGGATCATCCAATAGGCGTCGTTCGGGGTCGACGGCGACACGACCCGCAGACCCGGCGTGTGCGCAAAGTAGGCCTCGGGGCTCTCCTGGTGGTGCTCGACCGCGCCGATGTGCCCGCCGTAGGGGATGCGGATGACGATCGGCAGGCTCAGCGACCCCTCGTGGCGGTTGGTGAGCTTCGCGAGCTGTGTGGTGATCTGGTCGAACGCCGGGAAGACGAAGCCGTCGAACTGGATCTCGACCACGGGACGGAAACCGGCCATCGCGAGACCGATCGCGGTGCCGACGATGCCCGACTCGGCGAGCGGGGTGTCGAGCACGCGCTGCTCGCCGAAGTCGCGCTGCAGGTGCTCGGTCACGCGGAAGACGCCGCCGAGCTTGCCGATGTCCTCGCCCATGAGCAGGACTTTGGCGTCGTCCTCCATCGCCTTGCGCAGACCGGCGTTCAAGGCCTTGCTGAACGGCATCGTCTCGAGGGTCACTGCGCTCCTCCTTCGAACGACGCCTCGTAGCGCGCGAGCCATTCCTTCTGCTCGGCGATCAGCGGATGCGGTTCGCTGTAGACGTGGTCGAACATGCGGCTCACGGGCGGCGGGCCGAGCTCGACCGTGCGGGCACGGAGGTCTTCGGCCGCGTCCGCCGCCTCGGCGTCGACCTCGTCGAAGAACGACGCCGCGGCGCCGCGGCTCTCGAGGTAGGCGCGCATGCGGGCGATCGGGTCGCGCTGCGCCCACGACTGCTCCTCGTCGCTGCCGCGGTACTTCGTGGGGTCGTCGCTCGTGGTGTGCGCGCCGAGGCGGTAGGTGACGGCCTCGATGGCGCGCGGCCCCTGGCCGGTGCGCGCCTCGTCGAGGGCGGTGCGCGAGACGGCGTAGCTGGCGAGCACGTCGTTGCCGTCGATGCGCACGCTCGGGATGCCGTAGCCGGCGCTGCGCTGCACGAGCGGCACGCGCGACTGGGTCGTCACCGGCACCGAGATCGCCCAGTGGTTGTTCTGCAGGAAGAAGACCGTCGGCGCCTGGTAGCTCGCGGCGAAGACCATCGCCTCGTGCACGTCGCCCTGGCTCGACGCCCCGTCGCCGTAGTAGACGATGACGGCCTCGTCGCGCTCGACGTCGCCCGTGCCGGAGCGCCCGTCGAACGACAGGCCCATCGCGTAGCCCGCGGCGTGCAGCGTCTGCGAGCCGAGCACGAGCGTGTAGAGACGGGTGTTGCCGTTCTTGGGGTCGGTCGGGTCCCAGCCGCCGTGCGAGACGCCCCGCATGAGCGTGATGATGTCGAGCGGGTCGACGCCGCGGATGCGGGTCACGACGTGCTCGCGGTACGACGGGAAGATGGTGTCCTGCGCGCGGGCGGCGCGGGCCGAGCCGACCTGCGCGGCCTCCTGCCCGCGGCTCGGCGGCCAGAGGGCCAGCTGTCCCTGCCGCTGCAGGTTGGTGGCCTGGGTGTCGATGGCGCGGATGCCGACCATGTCGCGGTAGAACTGCTCGAGCTCGGCGTCGCCGATCGCCTCGATCAGCGGCAGGTATCGCTCGGCGGCGGGACTGGGCGCGAATCGGCCGTCCGCCTCCAGGACGCGGACGATTTCGTTCTCTGGCGAGCTCACCGTTCCACGCTATCCGAGGAACTCCGCCTAGGGCTGGAGGGTGCGCACAACGGATTCCGCGACCTGTAGGACCTTGTCCACCGACTCATGCTCGCCCACGGATATGCGGATGCCGTCGCCCGGGAAAGGCCGCACGACGATGTCGCCGGCCACGAACGCGGCGGCGACCTCTTCGGTGCGCGCACCGGCCGGGAGCCACACGAAGTTGCCCTGCGCATCGGGCACCTCCCAGCCCTGGGCGCGCAGTCCGTCGGCGAGGCGCGTGCGGCGCTCGACGATCTCGGCGACGCGCTCGAGCAGCTCGGGCTCGGCGTCGAGGCTGGCGATCGCCGCGTTCTCGGCCGCCGACGTGACCGACAGCGGGATGCCGGTGGTGCGGGCCGCATCGAGCACCTTCTCGTGACCGATGGCGTAGCCCACGCGCAGACCGGCGAGCCCGTAGGCCTTCGAGAACGTGCGGAGCACGACCACGTTCGGGTGCTGCTCGAAGATGCGCTCGGCGAGGCCGTCGACGGCGTCGGGCGCGGTGACGAACTCGGCGTACGCCTCGTCGAGGATGATGAGCACGTCGGCCGGGACGCGTGCGACGAACGCCGCGAACTCGGCGCTGGTGATGACCGGTCCGGTGGGGTTGTTCGGGGTGCAGACGAGGATGGCGCGGGTGTGGTCGGTCACGGCATCCGCCATGGCGTCGAGGTCGTGACGAGCACCCTCGGCGAGCGGCACCGGCACGCCGGTGGCCCCCGCGACGAGCGGCAGGCTGGGGTACGCCTCGAACGAGCGCCACGCGTAGATCACCTCGTCGTCGACGGATGCCGTGGCGAGCACGAGCTGGTGCAGGATCGACACGCTGCCGGCCGCCACGTGGACCTGATCGGGGGTGACGCCGTAGCGCGCGCCGAGACGCTCGCGCAGACGCAGCGCGGTGGCATCGGGATAGCGGTTGATCGGCGTGATGCGCTGCATCGCCTCGACCACCGACGGCAGCGGGTCGAACGGGTTCTCGTTGCTCGACAGCTTGAACGCGTCGGGCCCCGCCTGCTTGCCCTGCCGGTACGGCGCGAGCGCGGCGATGGCGGGACGGATGCGCGGGAGGATGTGGTCGGTCACGAGCACGAGTCTACGATCGTCGGCGGCGGGACGCGGTGGGTCGCGGGACCGCCGCTGGAGAAGAGCCCCGCACCCTGGTGGGCTCCAAGGGTCGTTGGTACCATTGTGGTATGGCTATGACGGTTCGACTCCCCAAAGAGCTTGACGAGCAGCTCGAAGAAATCGCTCGCTCGCGACATGTCTCGAAGCATGCGGTCATCATCGAGGCCGCATCTCGATTCGCACGCGACTCCTCTCGCGCGGCTCAGGTCGATGCCGCCGTCGATTTCGTTCTCGACAACGACCGCGACCTGCTTCAGCGGCTTGAAGACGCATGACCGAATTCCTCACGCTCGAAGACGGCTTGAGGATCGTCGAACGCTTCGGTTTCCATGTCCGTGATGCCGGTCTCCTCTCGTCGGCGCTCGCGCGTCCTGCCGCTTCCTTGTTCGGGGAGGACGCGTACCCCACGATCGATCGCAAAGCCGCCGCGATGCTGGAATCCCTCTGCAAGAACCACCCGCTCTTCGACGGCAATAAGAGGACGGCGTGGACGACGATGGTCGCCTTCCTCTGGATCAACGGGTGGAAGCATGACTTCTCGACCGACGATGCTTTCGGTCTCGTCATCGGCATCGCGGAGGGCTCCGTCGATCTCGACGAGGCCGAGCAGCGCATTCGAGCGCATCGCATCCCTCTGACGCCGTAGGTTGCCCGCGACCCGACCGTCGACCGGCGGCGTCCCCCTGACAAGCGGCGACGCGCGTGGGAGGATGAGCGCATCATGCGCTTCATCATCCGAGTCGTCGTCAACGCGTTCGCCCTGTGGGTCGTCACGCTGATCCCCGTGCTGCAGGTGAGCGTGATCGCGTTCCCGCCCGGAGGCGATCTGCAGCTCGTGCTCACGCTGCTCGCCGTCGCGGCGATCTTCGCGCTCGTGAACACCATCATCGGCACGGTGGTGAAGATCGTGGCGTTCCCGCTGTACATCCTCACCCTCGGCCTCATCGGTTTCGTCATCAACGGCTTCCTGCTGTGGCTGACCGCCGCGATCACCAGCGGCTTCGGGTGGGGCCTGCGCGTCGAGCACTTCTGGTGGGGTGTCGTCGCGGCTCTGCTCATCTCGATCATCAACGGCGTCTTCGGCTTCATCCTGCGTCCGCAGCGCAAGCGCCCGCGCCGCGACTGACGCGCGGCGAGTGGCGCCGGCTGCTCCGCCTGCTGCGCCTGGTGCGCCTGGTGCGCCTGGTGCGCCTGGTGCGCGTCGCTCTGTGCCGCGCCTCAGTAGACATCGCGTCCCCGTCCACCCGGGTCGCCACCGTCTGGCTCGAGTCCCGGCGCCAGGGTCTGCTCAGGCATGATGCGCTCGGCGTGGTACTCGACCGAGGTCACCGACTCGGCCTCGGAGAGCTCGGCCCAGAGCGGGTCGAGGCCGTGCGCTCGCCGGTCGCCCGACGCCTCGAACATCTCGGCGGTCTCGATGTAGTTCTCGATGCGATGCGGCTCGAGCAGCAGGTCGTGCAAACCGGGAGTCGGATCGGCGACCCGTTCCACCGTGACACTGTCGGGCGACCCGGTGCCGCCGGGCGACCCGCCGGCGGCGAGCGACGACACGACGTCGTCGGTGTGGCGCAGCTGCACGAGGGTCTGGGAATCGCTGAGCGTGGGCTCGAGCGGGCTGCCCGCGGTGATCTGCACCCCGACGTCGTAGGTGCCGTCCATCGCGAAGTACGACGCGATTGCGCCGCCCTGCGAGTACCCGACGACGTCTACCCTCTCGCCCGGCTTCGCCCCGGCGAGCTTCAGCGCATCGAGGGTCGACTGATACGACGCCGATCTGCGCCCGGAGTACAGCTCGACGTTCGACTTCATGTCCCACGGGTTCGATCCGCCGGCCGCGAGCGACTGCGTGCCCTTGATGTAGGCGACGTGCCGATGCGTGCCGTCGCTCATCGCATAGGTCTCGACCTTCACCTGCGCTCCCGCCGCACTGGGGAACCGGCGGAGCGCATCGGGCAGCGACGTCGGCGGGCCCGCGGGGGTCGTCGTCCGTACCGGGGTGACCAGCACGGGATCGGCGGAGCCGGACAAGCGCGTCCCCCGCGCGATGACGCCGGCGCCGATCAAGGCCGCACTGCCGCCGATCGAGCCGAACACCGACCCCCATCCGCCCGCGGACGGATCGACCTGCCGGTCGAGACCCTCGAAACGGCCGACGACCCACTCCAGACGCAGCCGGTCGACGAGGGGCTGGATCTGCGGATCCGAGGCGGCGAGCGCATCCGCACGCGCACGCAGGTCGGCCGCGGCGGCCGCATCGCTCGCTTCGAGGGCCCGGGCCTGCGCATGCAGCTCGACGACCTCGTACGCGTCGGACATCAGCAGCACGGCGGCCGCGTCCGCCTCGATATCGCCGGCCAGCGTGCGCAGCGCCGTCGCGTCGGCGGCGAGCGCCGAGTACCCGACCCACTCGCGCCCGGGTATGGAGAGGGTCAGTTCGAGATGCGCCGCCACGACATTCCCCTCGGTATCCCTCATCGACGCGGCGGCCGAGAGCATCCGCGTTCCGATGTCGCGCAGCACCTCGGTATCGACGGCGATCGCGCCCCCGTAGTGCACATCGACGCCGTCGCTCATGCCGGCGCCTCGGTCTCCCACTCGTGCACGCGCTCGCGCAGCGCCGACAGAACCGACGCCGCCCGCTCACGGAAGTCGAGCAGCGCCTCGTGCAGGGCGCGAAGGCCGTCCGACGACCACTGCGTCTCGGCGGGGAGCGGCGTGAGCACCGCGGTCGCCGTCTCGGCGGGGAACAGCGCGCCGCGAAGGTAGACGCCCGTCTGCGCCCACCTTTCGGCGTCGTCAGGGGTCCAGGTGTCGGGAGTGAGTGAGGTGATCGCGAAGGTCATACGGCAAGCATCCGTGCCGGGAGAAGGTCGGCGCGGTCGGGAAGACGCGCGCTGTGGGCTGATCCCACCGATCGGGTTCGGTGCAGGGCGGGTGCGGCGTGGGCGAGGTCCGAACTGTGCGCGGGCGCCCACGACCGGCACAATGGGGAGGTGACATCCCGGGATCCCTTTCGCGTGATCTTCGTGTGCACGGGGAACATCTGCCGTTCCCCGATGGCCGAGATCGTCTTCCGCGATCTCGCCCAGCATCAGGGCCTGGGCTCCCACATCGTCTCGCGCAGCGCCGGCACGGGCGACTGGCACCTCGGCGAACAGGCGGACCACCGCACCATCGACGCCCTCGCCCGCCGGGGGTACGACGGCTCGCTGCATCGCGCACGACAGTTCACCACCGCGTCCTTCGCCGAGAACGACCTCGTCGTCGCCCTCGACCGCACCCATGAGCGCATCCTGCGGGAGTGGGCGCGCGACGAGGACGAGGAGGGCAAGGTCACGCTGCTGCTGGGCTTCGACGCCGCCGCCACGACCCTCGACGTGCCCGACCCGTACTACGCCGGGCCCGAGATGTTCGATTCGGTGCTCGGTATGATCGAGACGGCGACGCGCGGCCTGTTCCGTCAGCTCGAACCCGCTCTGCGCCAGCCCCGCACGCCGCGCCCCTGAGGGGCCCGATCAGGAGGATTCCCCTGACTTCCCAGCCTTCGCTCCCCCCGCAGCCGCTCAGCCCGCTCGACGGCCGCTACCGCGCCGCCGTCGCCGGTCTCGCCGACTTCCTCTCGGAGTCGGGCCTCAACCGGGCCAGGGTCGAGGTGGAGGTCGAGTGGCTGATCGCCCTGACCGACCGCTCGCTGTTCGAGACCTCTCCGCTGTCGGCCGACGACAAGGACCGCCTGCGCGCCCTCTACCGCGACTTCGGCCAGACCGAGATCGACTGGCTCGCCGAGAAGGAGGCCGTGACCCGTCACGACGTGAAGGCCGTCGAGTACCTCGTGCGCGACCGGTTGTCGGCGCTCGGCCTCGACGCGATCGCCGAGCTCACCCACTTCGCCTGCACCAGCGAGGACATCAACTCGGTCTCGTACGCCCTCACCGTCAAGCGCGCCGTCGAAGGCGTGTGGCTGCCCGCGCTGGATGCCGTCATCGCGAAGCTCCGCGAGCTCGCGGTCGAGCACGCCGACGCCCCCATGCTCTCGCGCACCCACGGGCAGCCGGCCACGCCGTCGACCATGGGCAAGGAGATCGCCGTGTTCGCGTGGCGTCTGGAGCGGGTGCGCGCGCAGATCGCGGCATCGGACTACCTCGCCAAGTTCTCGGGCGCGACCGGCACGTGGTCGGCGCACCTGTCGGCCGACCCCGACGCCGACTGGCCCACCATCGCCCGCGAATACGTGGAGGGCCTGGGTCTCGGATTCAACATCCTCACCACGCAGATCGAGTCGCACGACTGGCAGGTCGAGCTGTACGACCGCGTGCGTCACGCCGGCGGCATCCTGCACAACCTCGCCACCGACATCTGGACGTACATCTCGCTCGGCTACTTCGCGCAGATCCCCGTCGCCGGTGCGACCGGGTCGTCGACCATGCCGCACAAGATCAACCCCATCCGGTTCGAGAACGCCGAGGCCAACCTCGAGCTCTCGGCGGCACTGCTGGGCTCGCTCTCGCAGACGCTCGTCACCAGCCGTCTGCAGCGCGACCTCACCGACTCGACCACGCAGCGCAACATCGGCGTTGCGTTCGGGCACTCGCTGCTCGCGCTCGACAACCTGCGCCGGGGGCTCAACGAGATCTCGCTGTCGCGCGACGTGCTGCTCGCCGACCTCGACGGCAACTGGGAGGTGCTCGCCGAGGCCATCCAGACCGTCATCCGCGCCGAGGTCGTCGCCGGTCGCTCGTCGATCACCGACCCGTACGCGCTGCTCAAGGAACTCACCCGCGGTCACCGCGTGGGCGGCGCCGAGCTGGCGGAGTTCGTCGAAGGGCTCGAGATCGGCGACGCCGCGAAGCAGCGCCTGCTGGCCCTGACGCCCGCGACCTACACGGGTATCGCCGAGCGCCTCGCGCGCTGACCCCCGAGCCCCGAGAAACGCACCCCCGCACCGCGCGGGGGTGCGTTTTCGCGTTCGGAGCCGCGCAGGCCCCGGCCACGCCTCAGGACAGGGTGCCCGGCTCGCCGGAGTGCGCGTCGACGCGGTCGCGGGGCATGAACGCCGCGGCGACCAGCGTGAGCACCGCGGTGATCGCGGCGGCCACGAACACCCAGGTCGACGCCGAGACGATGGTGGCGGGGTCGTCGGGTCCGCGTCCCTGGGCGATCACGGCGTTCGAGATGGCGCCGAAGATCGCGACGCCCACGGCGCTCCCGGCGGAGCGGGCGAAGGCGTTCATGCCCGTGACGGCGCCCCGTTCGCCCCAGCCGACGGAGGCCTGCGCCGCGATGAGCGTCGGCGCGGCGCTCCACCCCAGGCCGAACCCGAATACGAAGGCGATCAGCGCGATCGTGTACGGGTTGGGCCAGCTGCCCGTGATCGCGAGGGCGATCGCGGCGAGCGACGTGATGCCCATGCCGATCAGCGCGGTGCGCCGGAATCCGATGCGCAGGTAGAGGCGTCCGGCGTTGGCAGCCGACACCGGCCAGCCGAGGGTGAGGGCCGCGACCGCGAGCCCGGCGAGCAGGGGCGGGATGCCGATCGACCCCTCGAGGTACGCGGGAGCGAAGCTGGTCACCCCGGTCATCAGCGCGCCGATGCCCAGCGACACGATCGTGGTGGTGAGGATCAGCGGTCGAGCGGCGAGCCGCAGGTCGACGATCGGCTCGGATGCCCGCCGCTCGACCACCGCGAAGGCCGCGAGCGACAGGGCGCCGATGCCGAAGCAGAGGGCGCTCGGCACCGAGAGCCAGGCCCACGCGTTCCCGCCCTCGAGCATCCCGAGGATGACCCCGGTCAGGCCGATCGTCAGCAGCACCGCGCCGAGGTAGTCGATGCTGTGGCGGGCCGACTGCTTCTTCTCGGTGTAGGCACGCAGCAGCATCCATCCCGCGACGAGGCACAGCGGGATGTTCACGAAGAAGATCCACCGCCAGGCGTCGAGCTGCGCGAACAGGCCGCCGAGCGCCGGTCCGACGACCGATGAGATCGCCCAGACGCTCGCGATGTACCCCTGCACCTTGGCGCGTTCGGCGACGGTGTAGATGTCGCCCACGATGGTCATCGACATCGGTGCGACGGCTCCCGCGCCCAGGCCCTGCACCACGCGGAATGCGATGAGCGCCGGCATGCTCCAGGCGAAGCCGCAGAGGATGGATCCGAGCAGGAACAGCGCGATCCCGAGCAGGATGATGGGCTTGCGTCCGATCGTGTCGGCGAGCCGCGAATAGATCGGCACGCTCACGGCCTGTGCGAGCAGGTAGACCGAGAACAGCCACGGGAACTGCTGATAGCTGCCGAGATCGTCGACGATGCTCGGCACGGCGGTCGCGAGGATGGTCGCGTCGATCGCGATGAGTCCGGTCGACAGCATGAGGGCGCCGAGGACGGGCCCCCTCGCTGATCGGAGTCCGATGGATGCGCGGTCGACGGGAGTGCTCACGAGAGGATCAAGCCCGTCGCGCCCGGCACTATTCCGCGCGGTTCTCGCCGCGCGCGTCGTCGGCGCGGTCGGATGCCGGGGCGTCCGCCGGCTTCTCGGGCTCCGGGTCGTACAGCACCGGGCGGTCGACGGTCTTGGTCACCTCGGCGGGGTCGACCGCGAGCATGAGCATCGCGAGCCCGAGCAGCGTGACGATGAACGCGCCGCCGCCGACGACGAGGCCGAGCGCGAAGGGCGTCAGACCCTCGTACGAGCCGTTCGCGATCGCGGTGTTGACGCGGAGCGTGAACGCCCCGGTGGTCACCAGGGTCACGATCATCGCGAACACGCCGCAGGCGAGGGCGATCCCCAGCAGGTGCAGCGGTCGCAGGATGTCGCGCCGGCTCGGCTTCTCGTCGGTCATCGCGCCTCCTCCGTCTCGGCCGCCGCGGGGGCCACCGCATCCGTCTTGCGCGGCGTGAGCCCGGCGATGCCGAGGAACACGGCGACGAGCGCCGCATAGCCGCCGAACATGCCCACACCGAGGATGATGCCGGTGAGTTCGTAGGTGCCCGCATCGGTGATCGTGTACTCGTGGGTGAACCCGGCGGGGATCGCGAGCAGCAGGACCGCGAGGAGGATGCCGAAGGCACCGACCGTGATCGCGTCCCGCGCGGTGGGATCACCGGCGCGGCGGGCGCGGATTCCGGCGAGCAGCTCGACGACGCCGGTGATTGCCGCCCAGGCCGAGACGAGCACGAAGAAGTAGTCCTCGGTGCGCCACGCCGGGATGCCGCTCGCCATGCCGGCGGCGACGCCGAAAATGCCGAGCACCACGGCGGGCCAGCGCGATCCCGCGGGGAACACGAGCCAGACCGAGAGCAGCAGCACGAAGCCACTGACGAGCGCGAAGCCGCTGAACACCGACAGGCCCACGGCCGCCGAGTGATCGGCGGAGAAGGTGATCATCAACGCCGCGGTCGCCGCGAAGACGGCGCGCAGCAGCTGCACGTGGCGCACGCTGAAGGTGCGGGCTGGGGCAGACATGACGATCCTGGGACCTCCGGGGTTGTGCTCCCAGTCTACGCGGGGGCGGCGAGGGGCCGGACCGGCTCTGCGGCGTCCGCCGCGGCGGCCCGCGGGCGAGAATGGATCGGCGCCTCCGTGACGGCGGCGCGCTCCTCGACCGAAAGCAGCCCCCGACCATGCACTCCCTTCAGGTCGCGCCCCTCCGCGACATCCCCGCCGAGACGCTCTACCGGCTGCTGTGGCTGCGGGTCGCCGTGTTCGTCGTCGAGCAGCGGGCGGCCTACCCCGAGCTCGACGGCCGCGACCTCGAATCCGACGCCGAGCTGCTGTGGGTCGAGGAGGACGGCGACGTGCTCGCGACGGCGCGCGTGCTGCGCGACGAGGGGACCGGCAAGGCCCGCATCGGTCGGGTCGCGACGTCATCGTCGGCCCGCGGACGCGGCCTGGGCGCCGAGCTGATGCGCGGGGCGGTGGAGCGGATCGAGTCGCGGTGGCCGCAGGCGGAGATCGCGCTCGACGCCCAGGAGCATCTCGCCGAGTGGTACGCGCAGTTCGGGTTCGTCGTCAGCGGCCCGCGATACGCCGAAGACGGGATCCCCCACGTCCCGATGCTCCGCCCCGCCGGCTGACCCGGCCGCCTTTCCGATTCAGCCGCCTCCTTTCCGATTCATGGGAATAGAACCGGGAAGACGGCGTTGCACCCCACATGATTGAAAGTTCAACGGCCGCCCCCGTCGCCACCGAGCGCACCCGGGTGCGCGTGCCGATGGAGTTCGCCGACGGGTACGCCACCACCGCCGACGTGATCACCTTCGACGGTCTCGTCGACGGGCGAGAGCACCTGCTCCTCGGCCTCGGAGACTGGCGCGGCGCCCTGGAGCGCGCCGCAGAGGGAGGCGCGGCACCGCTCGTGCGCCCGCACAGCGAGTGCCTGACCGGCGACGTCTTCGGATCGCAGCGCTGCGACTGCGGCCCGCAGCTGCGCGAAGCCGTCGAGCGCATCGCCGACGCGGGCGGCTTCCTCTTGTATCTGCGCCAGGAGGGCCGCGGCATCGGCCTCTACGCCAAGCTCGACGCCTACGCGCTGCAGGATGCAGGTCTCGACACCTACGAGGCGAACGTCGCTCTCGGCCGCGGTGAAGACGAACGCGACTACACCGTCGCGGCGCAGATGCTCGCGGCGGTCGGCGCCGACAGCATCCGCCTGCTGAGCAACAACCCCGACAAGGCGAGCCAGCTCGGTCGGCTCGGCATCCGCGTGACCGAGCACGTACCGACCGGGGTGCACCTCTCGCCGGCCAACGCCCGGTATCTCGAGGCGAAGCGCGACCACACCGCGCACACCATCGACCTCTCGGCGGCGTGAGCATGACCTCGGGCGATGACGCGGCAGACAGGCATCCCCGACGCCTCGACGACGACGAGATGCAGGCCTGGCTGCCGGTCATCCGCTTCGTGCAGCTGCTGCCGCAGGTGCTCGACCGCGCATTGAAGGACGAGGTCGGCCTCAACCACGCCCGCTACGCGATCCTCATCATGCTCGCGGGGCAGGTCGACGGCGGGGCGACGACGATGACCGAGCTCGCCCGCATCGCCGGACTCAGCCGCTCGCGCCTCAGCCACGCGCTCGACTCGCTCGAGGAACGCGGCTGGGTGGAGCGCACCTCGTGCAACCGCGACAAGCGCACGCTCTCGGCGACGCTCACCCCCGCCGGCCGCGAGGTGCTGCGGTCGGCTGCCCCGGTGCACGTCGAGCAGATCCGCGAGCTGGTGCTCGATCCGCTCACCGCCGAGGAACGCGCGCAGCTCTCCGGCATCCTCTCCAAACTCCTCCCCGGGGTGACGGCGGCCCTGTGACCGTGCGGCGGTCTGCGACCGCCGCGTAACCTCCGCGACTCACGGGGTTCCTAGGCTGGAGGCATGGCGAAGCACGAAGAGAACCCCTGGTCGGAAGACGGCATCACCTTCCGCACGCGCAAGTGGGTGCGCCCCGAAGACCTCAACGCGAACGGCTCGCTGTTCGGGGGCAGTCTGCTCAAGTGGATCGACGAGGAGGCTGCGATCTACGCGATCGTGCAGCTCGGCAACTACCGGGCCGTGACGAAACTCATCTCCGAGATCAACTTCGAGGCGTCGGCCGTGCAGGGCGACCTCATCGAGATCGGCCTCACCGCGACGCACTTCGGGCGCACCTCGCTGACGATGCGGGCGATCGCGCGCAACATGATCACGCGCAAGCGCATCCTCACGATCGAGAAGATCGTGTTCGTGAGCCTCGACGACGACGGCAACCCGACGCCGCACGGCTACACCGACATCACCTACAACCGCGACCGCATGCCCACGCAGAGCATCGCGACCGGAACGGTCACCCTGCCGAAGATCTGAACCGCCGGCTCCGACCGGGCCGCCCCCTCACGATCGGCCGGCCCCCGTGCGGGCGTCGTGGAGCGGGGCGACCCGGTCGGAGATCGATGCCGCGCCGAACGCCGCCGCGAGGTCGGCGATCAGGTCGTCCGCCGCCTCCAGTCCGATCGACAGGCGCAGGATGTCGGCGGCCGGGCGGGACTCCGCCGGAACGGGGCGGTGCGTCAACGCGGCCGGATGCTGGACGAGCGAGTCGACCCCGCCGAGCGAGACCGCGTGCGTGAACAGGCGGGTGGCCGAGGCGACGGCGGATGCGGCGGCATACCCTCCGCGCATCCGCACGGCCACCATCGCTCCGGTGCCGCGCATCTGCCGATCGAGCAAGCCCTGCGGGTCACCGTCGAGCCCGGGGTAGAACACCTCGGCGACCTCGGGGCGGTCGAGCAGCCACGAGACGATGCGGCGCGCGCTCTCCTGCTGGCGCTTCAGTCGCACCGGCAGCGTCGCGAGACCGCGGTGCAGCAGATAGGCGCCGAGCGGATGCAGCAGCCCGCCGGTCACGGCTCGCACCCGACGCAGCGCCTCGGCGGTCTGTTCGCTGCACGCCACGACTCCGGCGATCACGTCACCGTGCCCGCCGAGGTACTTCGTGGCGCTGTGCAGCGACAGCGCGGCGCCGTGGTCGAGCGGGTTCTGCAGGAGCGGCGTGGCGAAGGTGTTGTCGACGACGACCGGCACCGCGCCCGCCTGTGCGACGACGTCGGCGATGTCGGTGAGCTCGAGCGTCGGGTTCGCCGGGGTCTCGAGCACCACGAGTCCCGTGTCGGGGCGGATGCTCGCGCCCACCTCGCGCGGACCGCAGTACGTGACCTCGGCCCCCAGCAGTCCCGAGCCGAGCAGGTGGTCGGTGCCGCCGTAGAGCGGGCGGACCGCGACCACGTGCCGCTTGCCGACCGCGTTCGTGTGGGCGAGGATCACCGCGGTCATCGCCGCCATGCCCGAGCCGAAGGCGACCGATGCCTCGGCGTGCTCGAGCTCGGCGAGCGCCTCTTCGAACCGGGCGACCGTCGGGTTCCACAACCGCGCGTAGACGAGGCTGCCGTCGGCCGGCGGGCGCCCGCCCGTGGCCATCGCCTCGTACGAGTCGCCGCCGCGCTCGACGTCGGGCAGCGGGTTCGTCGTCGACAGGTCGATCGGCAGAGCGTGCACGCCCAGTTCGCCGAGATCGGAACGGCCGCTGTGCACGGCGACGGTATCGGGATGCAACGCTGCAGACATCCCTCCATGTTGCCGAGAACGCGGCCCAAGGGCAGCTGATCGACAGCATCCGTCGTCGAACGCCGGTGGAACGCTATTCTCGGCAACAACTGCATGCGGAGGAGGACCCGACTTGCCCAAAGCACAACCGTCGCCGCTCGACGAGGTCGACCTCGGCATCCTCGCCGTGCTGACCCGCGAGGCCGACATCACGAACAAGGCCCTCGCGCACCGGCTCGATCTCGCGGAGTCGACGTGCGCCCACCGGGTGCGTGCGTTGCGGGAGCGCGGTGTGATCCGCGACACGCGCATCCGCCTGGACGAGGCCGCGGTCGGCTTCCCCCTGCAGGCGATCATCAAGGTGCGTCTCGCGAACCACACCGGTCCGAAGGTCACGACCCTGTTCGATGCGCTGGCGGCGCTGCCGCGCGTGCTGCAGGTGTTCCACGTGGCCGGGGTCGACGACTTCCTCGTGCACGTCGCCGTGCAGGACGCGACGGCCCTGCGCGACATCGTGCTCGAGCACATCACCACGCATCCGATCGTGCGCGGCACCGAGACGCAGCTCGTGTTCGAGCTGCGCGACGGCGCCGGCCTGCTCGCGCGCTGACTCACCCCCGTTCCCGTCGCGCGAACGGTCGCCTGAGTTCGCTCCGGTCGCACGAACGGTCGCTCTGACGCCCGAGAAGAACCACTCGCGCGACGGGAACGGATGCCCGACGCACGGAGGCTGCGCGAAGATGGAGGGCATGACCCGCAGTGCCACCGCCGCCACGCATGCCATCCGCGAGATGCGCGACTTCCTGTTCGCGCACGCCACCGACTACGACGCCGCGCGCGCCGGATTCGTCTGGCCCGAGGTCGAGGAGTTCAACTTCGCCCTCGAATGGTTCGACGTCATCGCCGGGGAGAACCCCGACCGGCCGGCGGTGCAGATCGTCGACGCCGACCTGTCGATGCGGTCGTGGACCTACGGCGAGCTGGCGCGCCGCTCCGACCAGGTCGCCGCCTGGCTCACCTGCCTCGGCATCCGCCGCGGCGACCACGTCATCGTGATGCTCGGCAACACCATCGAGCTGTGGGAGACGATGCTCGCCATCACCAAGATCGGCGCCGTCTCCATTCCGACCTCGACCCTGCTCTCGGCATCCGATCTGGAGTATCGCATCACGCACGGTCGCGCGCGGGCCGTGGTCACGGTCGGCGCTCTCGCCGACCGGCTCGCGGGCATCGACGCGGACATCCTGCGCATCGGGGTGGGCGACGGCGTTCCCGCCGACTGGGTGCCTTTCGACGACGCGACCGGGGCGCCCGCGGCTTTCGAGCCGGATGCTCCGACCCCGGCGACCGACACCGCTCTGCTCTACTTCACCTCGGGCACCACGAATCGGCCGAAGCTCGTGCAGCACACGCACGTGTCGTACCCGATCGGGCACCTCTCGACCATGTGGTGGCTGGGCGTGCAGCCCGACGACGTGCATCTCAACATCTCGTCGCCGGGCTGGGCGAAGCACGCGTGGTCGAGCTTCTACGCGCCGTTCCTCGCCGAGGCGACCGTGTTCGTGTACACCTACGACCGCTTCGACGCGAACACGCTGATGGACGTCATGGAGACGCACCACGTGAGCACGTTCTGCGCACCGCCGACGGTGTGGCGGATGCTCATCCAAGCCGACCTCGGTCGCCTCAGCCACCCTCCGCGCGAACTCGTGGGTGCCGGTGAGCCGCTGAACCCCGAGGTCATCGACCGTGTGCGCGACGCGTGGGGCGGCACGATCCGCGACGGGTTCGGCCAGACCGAGATGACGTGCTGCGTGGGCAACTCCCCCGGCCAGCCGGTCAAGGTCGGCTCGATGGGACGCGCGCTGCCGGGCTACCCCGTGGTGCTGCTCGACCCGGCGACCGGCGCGGTGACCGAGAGCGAGGGCGAGATCGCTCTCGACCTCTCGCAGCCGCCGCTCGGCCTCATGGCCGGGTACTACGACGACCCCGAGAAGACCGCGGAGTCCCGCGTCGGCGGCTACCACCACACCGGCGACATCGCCACGCGCGACGACGAGGGGTACCTCACCTATATCGGGCGGGCCGACGACGTGTTCAAGGCATCCGACTACAAGATCTCCCCCTTCGAGCTCGAGTCGGTGCTGCTCGAGCAGGATCTCGTCGTCGAAGCGGCCGTGGTGCCCAGCCCCGACCCCACGCGGCTCGCGGTGCCCAAGGCGTACGTGTGCCTGCGCGCCGATGCGGGCGACGGCGATTCCGCCACCGCGCGGTCGATCTTCGCCCACGCGAACGAGCGCCTGTCGTCGCACCTGTGGGTGCGGGTGCTGGAGTTCGTGCCGGAGCTGCCGAAGAGCATCTCGGGCAAGATCCGCCGCGTCGAGCTGCGAGCGCGCGAGGCGGCACGGGTCGAGGCGGGCGACGAGTCCGGGCAGCACTGGGAGCGCGACCACCGCTGACCGCGGAGCCGCCCCGGCCCGACCCCGGCGTCAGCGCACGACGGCGATGGTGCCGGTGACCGCGCGCCCCGGCCGCGCCGGCACCACGACGGTGGTCGTCGCGGGGGCGGGTTCGACGGCGTTCGCCGCCTGCGCGGCCTTCCGCGCCGTCGCGCGCGGTCCCGCGGCCACCGCGACGATCGCCCGCACGACGCCACCGATCACGAGCGACGCGGCGAGCGCCGCGCCGGCGATCGTCAACGGCATCCACTGGTTCGTGAACGCCGGGGTCGAACTGAGCAGCGCCGCCGGGATCCACACCCCCACGGCTCCCCCGCTCAAGCCCCCCGCACCGCGCATGATCGCAACCCCCGCGATCACCGCGCAGATCACGGCGATCGCCGCTCCCGCCACCCCGATCGGAACCAGGAATCCCGCGAGATCCCGCGCCACTGCTGCTGTCGTCATGATGACCCCCCGGTCTGCGGAATCTCCGCACTCTCGACAGTAGAAAAGCGTACGCGGATGCCCATCCGTCTCACGCATGATCACTGTCATCCTTTCGGAGGACATCCGGCGAAACCCTCCTCAGATGAGACGTTCGGGGGGCCGATTCCTTACGCGTGTTCGCTCAGATTCTCCGGGCGGATCAGCGGCGGCCGGCGCGGGAAGACGACCGCGGCCGACGGACGGCGAGGCGGCGCAGCCCCTTCCGCCGCACGACCGCGACGGGCTGGGTGAGCACGGCGTCGACGACCATCGATCCGTCGGTCGGGCCGACGATGGCGATCGCCGAGGTCTCCGTCGCCTCGGCGGGGTCGACGGGCATGGCCGCGAGCGACCGGTGCGCCCGCAGGTACGCGGGCACGAGCAGCAGGATCGCCCCGACCCAGGCGAGCGGGTTGCTGAGGGCGACGCCCGCGAACCCGATGAGCCCCCCGAGCGCGATCGCCGCGACGACTCGGGCGACCAGCTCGATGACCCCCGTGACTGTGGGGACGAGCGTGCGTCCGAGTCCCTGCAGCGCACCGCGCAGCACGAAGAGCATGCCGAGCGCCCAGTACCCGCACCCGTTGAGGATGAGCATGAGGTGCGCGAGGTCGACGACGTCGTCCGACCCCTCGCCCACGAACAGACGCACCATCGGCACGCCGAAGGCGATCATCAACCCGCCCAGCACCACGCCGGCACCGATCGCCATCACCGTCGCCTCCTTCACGCCGCGACGGATGCGGTCGGGCCGTCGACCGCCGTGGTTCTGCGCGGTGTACATCGACACCGCGAGTCCGAGCGACGCCAGCAGGGCGACCGCGAGACTGTCGACGCGCGAGGCGGTCGTGTAGGCGGCGACGGCGTCTGCACCGAGCGTGTTGAGGGCGACCTGCACCGTCAGGGTGCCGATCGCGATGATCGACGCCTGGAATCCCATCGGCAGGCCCAGCCGCAGGTGGTCGGCGATGTCGGAGCGGGTGACGCGCCAGTCGCCGCGCAGCAGGTGCAGCATCGGCAGACGTCGGCGCACGAACTCCAGGCACAGCAGAACGGAGACGCCCTGGGCGACGACCGTGGCGAGCGCGGCACCGCCGACACCCCCGTCGAGGGGTCCGACGAGCAGGATGACGAGCCCGACGTTGAGCGCGCACGAGATCGTGAGGAACACGAGCGGCGTGCGGGAGTCACCGATGGCGCGGATGATCGCCGACAGGTAGTTGAAGAACATCGTGGCGCTCGCCCCGAGGAAGCTGATCTGCGTGAACGCCGTCGCCTCGGGCAGCAACTCGGGCGGGGTCTGCAGGGCGACCAGCAGCGGGCCGGCGATGAGGGGGGCGCCGGCGGTGAGCAGGATGCTCGTGGTGGCGCTGAGCATCACTCCCGTGGCGACCGAGCGCCGCACCCCGGCATCGTCGCGGGCGCCGAAGGCCTGGGCGAGGGGGATCGCGAACCCGCTCGTGAGTCCCCAGGCGAAGCCGAGCAGCAGGAACAGCAGAGGTCCGGTCGCGCCCACGGCGGCGAGCGACGTGACGCCGAGGTGGCGTCCGATGACGATCGCGTCGGCGAACTGGTACATCTGCTGCACGACGTTGCCGAGCAGCAGCGGGATGGAGAACGAGAGGATGACGCGCCAAGGGCGGCCGGTCGTGAGGGAGGTCGGCATGGAGGAGCTCGCGGGAAGGTCTGGGGCGGATGCGGGACGGCACCGCTCCGTGCCGCGCCCCCAGTCTATCGAATCGATTCGGAGTGTCAGCTGGGCGTGATCTCACCCGCTCCCGTCGCACTTTCTGTCGCCCACGGCCGCGGCAAGCGACAGAAAGTGCGACGGGAGCGATTAACGGGCTGGGTAGGGTGGGCGGGATGGGACGGTATCCGGCGACGATCGCGGACGCCGTCGACCACGAGCTCGTCATCAAGAAGTCGCGGTTCCTCGCGCACGTCGCGCCGGTCGGCTCCGTCGAGGAGGCGGACGCGGTGATCGCAGGCATCCGCAAGCGCGCATGGGATGCCGCGCACAACTGCACCGCCATGGTCACGGGCGTGCTCGGCGACCAGGGCCGCTCGTCGGACGATGGCGAACCGTCCGGCACCGCCGGAGTGCCGATGCTCGAGGTGCTGCGCCGCCGCGAGCTCACCGATGTCGTCGCCGTCGTCACCCGCTACTTCGGCGGCGTCAAGCTCGGGGCGGGCGGGCTCGTGCGCGCGTACTCGTCGGCGACGTCCGAGGCGCTCGACCTCGCGCGTCTCGTGCGGCGGGAGTCGCTGACACAGGTGAGCGTCGATGTCGACCATGCTGATGCCGGGCGCTTCGACAACCTCCTGCGCGACTGGGCCGAGCATCACGGCGCGACCCTCGGCACCCCCACGTACGGGGCGAGGGCGACCCTGGAGCTGTGGGCACCGGCCCCGTCGATCGGATCGCTGACGGATGCGCTCGCCGCCGCATCCGCCGGCCGCGTCTCCCCCACGACCGGCGCCACCCGCATCACCGACATCCCCGCCTGACCCCCTCCCCCCTTCTCGACAGCTCCCGTCGCAATTTCTGTCGCCTGCGCGCGCGGCGAGCGACAGAAAGTGCGACGGGAGCAGAGAGGGACGGGAGCAGGGAGGGACGCGACGGGAGGAGGGAGGAGGGACGGGGAGGGACGGGGCGAGCCGTAGGCTGAGGGGATGTTCGACAGCCCGCTCTCGGCCTCGGCGTACGAGGTCCTCGGGGTGGCTCCGGACGCCGACGACGAGCAGCTGCGGCGCGCCTATCGGCTGCGGCTGCGCGAGACGCACCCCGACACGGGCGGCGACGCCGCGCTGTTCATCCACGTGCAGCGGGCCTGGGAGATCGTCGGCACCGCGGAGGGACGCGCGGCCTACGACCGCTCGCGCGACATCGACGCCGACGGCGACGCCTGGCGCGAGCCCGACCGCCCGCACGACACGCGACCGCGCTCGAAGACCTACGGTGAGCCGGGCGCGTGGCGCCGCGCCCGCTACACCGCGCTGCTGCAGGAATGGGCGGGCGGCGAGGTCGAAGACCCCTACTCCCCGGCGCTCGTGCGATCGGCGCCGCGCGCGCTGCGGAGGCTGCTGGCGGATGCTCTCGCCGAGGAGGCCACCGCGGTCGCCGTCTCGGGCCTCGGCATGGGCTTCACCCTGTGGCACGGGATCGGGGTCGACATCGCCGCCCCGCGCACGGGCGAGCGTGCGGCGACCGACACCTCCGACCGACTCGACCACGTGGTGCTGGGCCCCTCGGGCCTGTACGGGGTGATGTCGACCGACATCGGCGGGGTCGTGGGCTTCCGGCGCGGGGAGATCACCGGGCCGAGTCTCGGGCATCGGGCGCCCGTGACCGAGCTCCTCGCGCAGATCCGCGGCGTCGCCCGGGCTGCTCGCGTGCGGTTCAGCGGGGCGATCGTCGTGCTGCCCGACGACGACCTCGCGCTGCCGCTCACCCCGCTCGGGAGCATCCGCGGGCTGCCCGTGTTCGTCGTGCGGCGCGGCGTGCTGCCCGGCCTGCTGCGCTCGGGCCCGCCCGGCACGCGGGTGATCGGCGGGACGGAGCTGTTCGACATCCGCACGCGCCTGCGGCAGAGCATCCGGCTGTCGTGACGAGCGCGGCAACCGCCGCGACGTGCGCCGACGGTTCACCTTCCCGACACGCCAGCGACACGCCGTGTTTTGAGTCATTCAAAACAACCAGGTAGGGTCGGAGACATGGAGACCACCCTCGACCAGGCGCTCCGCGGCGCCGGGCTGAAGGCGACCGCGGGCCGCGTCGCCGTTCTCGGGGCACTGGACTCCATGGCCCACACCGACGCGGAGCGCGTGTACCGCGCCGTCTCCGCCGTGCTGCCGACCACGTCGATCCAGTCGGTGCACAACATCCTCGCGGACCTGACGACGGCGGGCCTCGTCCGCCGGATCGAACCGGCAGGCTCCGCCGCGCTCTACGAACGGCGCATCGGCGACAACCACCACCACATCGTCTGCACCGTCTGCGGCGCCGTGGCCGATGTGGACTGCGTCGTCGGCGAGGCGCCGTGCCTCACCCCGTCCTCCGCCGGAGGATTTACCGTCCAGACCGCCGAAGTGACCTTCTGGGGCCTCTGCCCCAGCTGCCAGAAAGCCGCGTAGGCCGAGGCATCCGCCCCTCTCCCGCACCCGCGGGAGAGCACGATCCGTCGCGCCCGCGCGCCGAAGGAGAACACCATGACGCAGAAACCCGCCACCACGACCCAGACCGGCACGCCGGTCGCGAGCGACGCGCACTCGCTCACCGTCGGCCCCGACGGTCCCACCGTCCTGCACGACCGCTACCTGGTCGAGAAGCTCGCCTCGTTCAACCGCGAGCGCGTGCCGGAGCGCAACCCGCACGCCAAGGGCGGCGGCGCGTTCGGCGAGTTCGTCGTCACCGAAGACGTCTCGGCCTACACCCGCGCGGCCGCGTTCCAGCCGGGCGCCGTGAGCGAGACGCTGCTGCGCTTCTCGTCGGTCGCCGGCGAGCAGGGCTCCCCCGACACCTGGCGCGACGTGCGCGGCTTCGCACTGCGCTTCTACACGACCGAGGGCAACCTCGACATCGTCGGCAACAACACCCCGACCTTCTTCCTGCGCGACGCGATGAAGTTCCCCGACTTCATCCACTCGCAGAAGCGCCTCGGCGACTCGGGTCTGCGCGACGCCGACATGCAGTGGGACTTCTGGACCCTGTCGCCCGAGACCGCCCACCAGGTCACCTACCTCATGGGCGACCGCGGTCTGCCCCGCAGCTGGCGCCACATGAACGGCTACGGCTCGCACACCTACCAGTGGGTCAACGCCGCGGGCGAGCGCTTCTGGGTGCAGTACCACTTCCTCTCGAACCAGGGCGTCGAGGCGATGAGCGCCGAAGAGGCCGAGAAGCTCGCCGGCTCCGACGCCGACTACTACCGCCGCGACCTGTTCGACGCGATCACCCGCGGCGAGCACCCCTCGTGGGACGTCTACGTGCAGGTCATGCCGTACGACGAGGCGAAGGAGTACCGCTTCAACCCGTTCGACCTCACCAAGACCTGGTCGAAGAAGGACTACCCGCGCATCAAGGTCGGCACGTTCACGCTGAACCGCAACCCGCAGAACTTCTTCGCCGAGATCGAGCAGGCCGCCTTCTCGCCCGGCAACCAGGTCCCCGGCACCGGCATCTCGCCCGACAAGATGCTCATGGCCCGCGTGTTCGCGTACTCCGACGCGCAGCGCTACCGCATCGGCGCCAACTACAACCAGCTGCCGGTGAACCAGGCGCACGCTGCCGAGACCCGCAACTACATGCACGAGGGCCAGATGCAGTACCGGTTCAACCCGGCCGAGCACCGCGTCTACACCCCGAACTCGTTCGGCGCGGCCGGTGGCCCCGAGGCCGACCCGCAGGCGGGCGTCGAGGCCAGCTGGGAGACCGACGGCGAGCTCATGCGCGCCGCGGCGACCCTGCACCTCGACGACGACGACTTCGGCCAGGCCGGCACGCTGTACCGCACGGTCTTCGACGACGAGCAGCGCGCGCGCTTCCTCGACACGCTGACCGGCCAGGGTCAGGGCATCACGATCGACGCGATCCGCGAGCGCTTCTTCCAGTACTGGACGAACGTCGACGCGTCGCTCGGCGAGGCGCTGCGCGCCCGCTTCTGAGTCACGGCCAGCCTTCGAGGCCCATCGTCCCGCGAGCCGGGGCGGTGGGCCTCGTCGCATTCCGCCGCGGCGACAGGGAGGACAATGGATGTCGTGGCCGTCCCCCTCTCCGACATCACCCGCATGCCCGAACCGCAGCACGTGCACGCCGCAGACGGCACGCGCCTGGCGACCTACACGTGGGGCGAGCCGGATGCTCCGGTCGTCGTCGCGGTGCACGGCTTCGCCTCCAGCGCGCGCGACAACTGGGTGCTCACGGGATGGGTGCGGGAGCTCACCAAGGCCGGATACCGGGTGCTCGCCCTCGACCAGCGCGGGCACGGGCACAGCGAGAAGCCGCATCTGCCCGAGGATTACAGCATCCGCACGCTGGTGACCGATGTCGAGGCGGTGCTCGACGCCCATCTCGTCGACGACGCCGTGTACGTCGGCTACTCGCTCGGCGCCCGGGTGGGCTGGGAGGTCGTGAAGGAGCTGCCGCACCGCATCGGCCGCGCCGTGCTCGGCGGTGTGCCGGACGGCATCCCCCTCGCCCGTCTCGACCTCGACCAGGTCCGGGCCTACATCGCCGACGGCACCCCGGTCGCCGATGCCACGACGCAGAACTACATCTCGTTGGTCGAGCGGGTGCCGGGGAACGACCTCGGCGCCCTCGTCGCTCTGGCCGAGGGCATGCGGTCGTCGGGCGCGATCGACCCCGATCCGGCGGATGCTCCGGTGCGACCGATCCTGTTCGCCACCGGCTCGAAGGACGCGATCATCGAGGGGTCGCGGGCCCTGGCATCCGCCGCCCCCGACGGGCGGTTCTTCGAGATCCCCGACCGCAACCACTTCAACGCGCCCGGTTCGCGTGCGTTCAAGGACGCGGCGGTGGCGTTCCTCGCCGAGGGCTGAGCGGCGCGAGGCCGTTCCGGTCGCGCGAGCGGCTGCTCTCACGTCTGAGAAGAGCCGTTCGTGCGACCGGACTCGGGAGCGACCGTCGTGAGGCGCGGACGCAGCACGAACCAGGCGATGGGGCCGAGGACCGGCACGAACCAGATCAGCAGAGCCCACAGGACGAAGTGGATGCCGGTGACGCGGCGCTCACGCAGGGCCGAGACGAACGCCACCACCGCCAAGGCCACGACGGCGACCCAGATGCTGCCGAACACGATGTCGTAGATGCTCGGGATGAGCGGATTGACGACCATGGGACTCCTCGGAAGCGCGACGGCCTCCAGCCTCGCACGCCGGGCGTGCACGCGAAAGGCCCCGCCGTCCCGACGACGACGGGGCTCCTGGCGGATGCCGGATCCGCGGCGCGGGTCAGACCGAGGTCTCGGCACGCTTCGGCAGTACCCACCCGGCGCGCGGGAAGTGGCACGTGTACCCGTTGGGGTACTTCACCAGATAGTCCTGGTGCTCGGGCTCGGCCTCCCAGAACGGACCCTCGGGCTCGATCGTGGTGACGGCCTTGCCAGGCCACAGGCCGGAGGCGTCGACGTCGGCGATCGTGTCGCGTGCGACCTGCTCCTGCTCGGGGCTGAGCGGGAAGATCGCCGAACGGTAGCTCGATCCGATGTCGTTGCCCTGACGGTTCAGCGTCGACGGGTCGTGGATCTGGAAGAAGAACGCGAGGATGTCGCGGTACGTCGTCTTGGTCGGGTCGAAGACGATCTCGACCGCCTCGGCGTGACCCGGGTGGTTGCGATACGTGGCGTGGTCGTTCTGGCCGCCGGTGTAGCCGACCCGGGTGTCGAGCACGCCGGGCTGGCGGCGGATGAGGTCTTCCATGCCCCAGAAGCATCCGCCGGCGAGCACGGCCGTCTCGGTGCCGGGGGTGCGGGTGATGTTTCCGGTGTCGTCGGTCATGACTGCTCCTCGGTGTCGTGGGTGGTGTCAGCGGTGCCGGTGCCGTCGAAGAGGCCGCTGTAGCGACCGTACCCCTCTTCGTCGAGCCGGTCGGCGGGGATGAAGCGCAGCGCCGCCGAGTTCATGCAGTAGCGCAGGCCGCCGGCGTCGCGCGGGCCGTCGTCGAAGACGTGGCCGAGGTGACTGTCGGCGCCCGACGAACGCGCCTCGGTGCGCGTCATGAACAGCTTGCGGTCGGTGCGGGTGGTGACGGCATCCGCCTCGATCGGCTTCGTGAAGCTCGGCCAGCCCGTGCCGCTGTCGTACTTGTCGAGCGAGCTGAACAGGGGCTGCCCAGAGACGACGTCGACGTAGATGCCGGCGTCGTGGTTGTTCCAGTAGGCGTTGCGGAAGGGCGGCTCGGTGGCGTCCTCCTGCGTGACCTCGTACTGCAGGTGGGTGAGGTCGCTGACGGCCTCTGGCGTCTTGCGGAAGTCGTTCGACATGGTGTGTCTCCTTCGTCCGGCGCCGCTGGCTGCGGCGTCATCTGTCACAACCGCCGACCGCCCCGTTTTGGTCCCGCGGGGCTGGGAGCGCGCTGTGAGTTTGCGCGAGCGGATAGAGTTGCTCGTCTGCACTTCACACCCGGGGGGACGCACATGTCGGTTGGACTGCTCGCCGTCGTCGACGACATCCTGAGCGCCGCGATGAAGGCCTCGGCCAAGGCCGCCGGCGTCGTGATCGACGACGCCGCCGTCACCCCGCAGTACGTGCAGGGCATCACACCGGCGCGCGAGCTGCCCGTCGTGGCGAAGATCGCCGTGGGATCGCTCGCGAACAAGTTCGTCATCATCATCCCCGTGGCGCTGGTACTGACCGCCTTCGCGCCGTTCGTGCTGCCCTACCTGCTCATCCTCGGCGGCGCGTACCTCTGCTTCGAGGGCGCCGAGAAGGTGCTCGAATGGTTCGGGGTGCAGCACGGCCACGCCGACGAGGGCGCCCGCAACGAGAACAAGCTCGTGTGGGGCGCGGTGCGCACCGACCTCATCCTCTCGACCGAGATCATGCTCATCTCGCTGTCGAACCTCGAGGCGGGGCTCGACATCTGGACCACCCTCGCGATCCTCGCCGTCATCGCCGTCATCATGACCGGCGTCGTCTACGGTGCGGTCGCGCTGCTGGTGAAGATCGACGACATCGGCCTGAAGATGGCGAAGAACCGCGAGGCCCGCGTGCGCCACACCGGCATGCGCATCGTGCGGTCGATGCCCGCGGTCTTCCGCTTCATCAGCATCCTCGGCACGGTGGCGATGCTGTGGGTCGGCGGGCACCTCCTGCTGGTCAACCTCGGCGAGGTCGGAATCCACTTCGGCGCCGACATCCTGCACGCGATCGAGCACGCCCTCGAGCCGGCCGGCGCCGTCATCGTCTGGATCGGCGACACGCTCTTCTCCGCCGTCGCCGGGCTCGTCGCAGGTCTCGTGATCGTCGGCATCGTGCTCGGCATCGCGAAGCTGTTCGGCCGCAAGCCCCGCTTCCACGAGGGCGAGGAGTCGCCCGCCGACGTCCACGCCTGATCGTCGCCCTCTCGCCCTCGCACCACCCACTGCTCCCGTCGCGAAATCTGTCGCTGGCGGGGGACCGGGGCGACAGATTTCGCGACGGGAACAGCCGGGTCCGTGGCAGGGGCGGCAGGTCGGTCAGGGGCGGCGGTGATCGGGGCCGCCGAGCCAGGCGTCGAAGGTCATCGCGCCCTGCAACGCATCGGGGCCGCCGCGCAGGGCGCCGGAGGCCAGACCCCGACCATAGGCACCGGGCAGGCGCACGTCGAGCACGCGACGACGGATGCCGTCTGCCGCCATCTGCCGTCGCATCACGTCGGCGAGCGTCTCGTCGCGCGGCCCGACGATGTCCTGCGCACGACCGACCGGCCCGCCCTCGACCACCCGCAGCAGATGCGCGGCGACCTCGCGCGCCGCGACCGGACGCATGAGCGTGCGCGGCGCGACCGCGAACGGTCCGCTCACCATCGACATCACCTGCCCGGCGAACTCGTGGAACTGCGCGGCGCGCACGATGGAGTGCGGCACCCGACCCCCGGCGACCGCCCGCTCCTGGGCGAGCTTGGCGGCGTAGTAGCCCGCATCGATACCGTCGATCCCGACGATCGACAGCACCACGTGGTGGCCGACGCCCGCCCGCGCCTCGGCGTCGAGCAGCGTGCGCGTTCCGGTCTCGAAGAACGCAGTCGCCTTCTTCTGCGACAGCGTCATCGTGCTGGTCACGTCGACCACGGCATCCGCCCCGGCGAGCGCGGCATCGACGCCCGCGCCCGTACACACGTCGACGCCGTGTCTGCGCGACAGCACGACGACCTCGTGCCCGGCCTCACGGGCGGTGCGGGTGACGTGGCGTCCGACGGTTCCGGTTCCTCCGGCGACGGCGATCCTCATGGCGGTCCTCTCGATGCGGGATGCTCTCTGCATCCTCTCCTCTGTTCGACGACGCAGCGCGTCGAGGTGTGAGGTCGGTAGTCTGCGAACAGGCGCGAGACGAGGAGACCGGTGGACCACGCGCAGCATGACGTGCACGGCGAGCGGCGCCGACTGCTGTCAATGGCCTACCGGATGACCGGAACGGTCGCCGACGCCGAGGACGTCGTGCACGACGCCTTCGCCCGGTGGTACCGGCTGACCGAGGCCGAGCGCTCCGGCATCCGCAATCCGGCGGCCTGGATGACCACGGTGGCGAGCCGCGTCGCCCTCGACCTGCTCACCTCGGCGCGCCGTCGGCGCGAGCAGTACGTGGGCCAGTGGCTGCCCGAGCCGGTGCCGCTCGACCTCTTCGTCGGGGGAGCGCGCGTCGCCCCGGCATCCGATCTCGACGATCCTCTGGACCGGGTCACCCGCACCGACGCGGTCGCCACCGCGCTGCTCGTGGTGATGGAGGCGATGACCCCCGCCGAGCGGGTGGCGTTCGTGCTGCACGACGTCTTCGACGTACCGTTCGCCGACATCGCCGAGGTGCTGGGGCGGTCGCCGGCCGCGGCCCGCCAGCTCGCCGCGTCTGCGCGGCGGCGCGTGCAGCAGGACCGGGCGGTCGATGTGCCCCGCGCCGAGCACGACCGGGTCGTGCGGGCGTTCCACGAGGCGAGCGGCAGCGGGAGCATCCACGACCTGCTGCGGGTGCTCGCCCCCGACGTCGAACTGCACAGCGACGGCGGCGGCGTCGTCAGTGCGGCCCGCAACGTCGTGACGGGCGCAGACAACGTGGCGCGCTTCCTGCTCGGCATCGCGGCGAAACGACCCGAGATGCGGGTCGAGACGGTCGAGACGGGCGACGGGTCGGCGTTCCTGTTCCGCGAGCACGGCGGGATCGTCGCGGTCGTGAATCTCGGAGTGGTCTCGGGCGCGGTGGCGCACGTGTGGATCGTGCTGAACCCCGCCAAGCTGACGACCTGGCGGTGACCGTCGCGACCCGATGCCCGAGGGGACTGGTACCGTCGGCGATGCGCTTGCCCGAGCGCAGACGCAGGAGAACCCGATGCAGATCAAGGATGCCGGAATCGCCGACCTCGAGGCGATCACCACGATCCACAACCACGCCGTCGTGCACACCACGGCGATCTGGAACGAAGACCCGGTCGACGTCGACGACCGTGCGGCGTGGCTGGGCGAGCGGTCGTGCGACGGGTTCCCGGTGATCGTGGCATCCGACGAGACCGGCGTTCTCGGGTACGCGACCTTCGGGCGGTGGCGGCCGCACAGCGGTTTCCGGCACACCGTCGAGCACTCCGTCTACGTGCGCGAGGGCGCACAGGGGCGGGGCATCGGTCGCGAACTCATGACCGCGCTCATCGCGCGGGCCCGCGAACGCGGCGTGCACGTGATGGTCGCCGCGGTCGAGAGCGGCAACGCGGCATCGGTCGCCCTGCACGAGCGCCTCGGCTTCGTCGAGGTCGGCCGCCTGCCGCAGGTCGGCGCCAAGTTCGGACGCTGGCTCGACCTCAGCTTCCTGCAGCTGACGCTCGACGACCGGCCGACGCCGACGGCGTCCTGATGGATCCGCTGACCTGGCTCGTCGACGCCTTCTCGTCGACCTGGACCCTGCCCGGCGGGCAGACCCTCCTCGTGCGCGAGGTCGTGGGCAACGCGTTCGGCCTCGCGAGCGCCATCGGCGGCATGCGGCGGCGCATCTGGGCGTGGCCGGTCGGCATCGTCGGCAACGTGCTGCTGCTGACCGTCTTCCTCGGCTCGGTGCTGAGCCCCGACCATTCGCTGCCGCATCTGCTCGGGCAGGCCGGACGGCAGATCATGTTCATCGCGGTCGCGATCTACGGCTGGGTGCGCTGGCGTCGCGCCGAGGGTGGGCGCGTGCAGCCGCGGTGGGCGCCGACCGGCGCGCGCGTCGGCCTCGTGCTCGGCATGGTGATCGGGACGATCGCGCTCACGCCGCTGTTCCGCGCGCTCGGCTCGTGGGAGCCGGTATGGGCGGATGCCTGGACGTTCGTCGGGTCGCTCCTCGCCACGTACGGCATGGCGAAGGGCTGGACGGAGTTCTGGCTCATCTGGATCGCCGTCGACGTGGTCGGGGTGCCCCTGCTGTTCGGCTCGGGGTACTACGCCACGGGGCTGATGTACGTGTTCTACGGCGCTTTCACCGCGGTCGGTTTCGTGGTGTGGATGCGCACGCAACGCCGCCCCGTCGATCCGATCCCGACCGCGCAGACCGGCCTCATCCCCGTGCAGCGCGATGGCCGGCGGGGCTGACCCCCCGCCGAATGCAGACGCCGATGCGAGTTGCAGGCGAAACCTGCCGGATCCCGCCTGCAACTCGTCGTCGTGCCTGCATCCGGCCGCCCGACGTCAGGGCCGCTCGCGACCGCGGAGCACCCCGGCGACGAGCATCACCACGACCCCGACGACCGGGATGACGAGCAGTCCGACGCGCAGGCTCGTCGCATCGGCGAGAACACCGACCACCGGGGGCGACAGCAGGAACCCCAGTCGCATCAGCCAGGAGACGAGCGTCAGCCCGGTGCCGTGGCGCAGGCCCGGCAGGCGGTCGGCGCCGGCCATCGCGGCCGCGACGAGCGGGGCGACGCCGAATCCGGCGGCGGCGAAGCCGAGGATCGTGCCGGGCACCGAGGGGAACGCGAGGGCGAGCCCCATGCCGAGCACCACGATGAGGCCGCCGACCCGCGCGACGGCGCGCTGTCCGAAGCGGTCGACGAGGCGGTCGCTGAGCAGCCGCCCGACGAACTGCGCCCCGACGAGCGCGATGAATCCGGTCGCGGCGAGTGCGGCCGGCGCCCCGAGCGACGACAGGTAGAGCGTCGCCCAGGTGTTACCGGCGTCTTCGACGACCGTGCCCACCACGGCGATCACGACCAGCCCGATCAGCGACCACACCACGGCCGGACGGATGCCCGCGCGCACCGCCGTCGACACCTCTTCTGCATCGGCCACGGCATCCTCGTCGGCGGCCTCGTCGCGCCCCGGGAGGCAGAACCGCAGCGCGACGAGCGACACCACCGAGAACAGCACGCCCGAGATCGCGAGATGCCAGCCCAGCGGCAGGCGCAGGGCGATCGCCCCGGCCGCCATCGTGCCGCCGAGCACCGCGCCGATCGACCACACGGCGTGGAAGGAGTTGAGGATCGATCGCCCGTAGCCGCGCTGCACGCGCAGGGCGTGGGCGTTCTGTCCGACGTCGGTGATGGCATCCATCGCGCCGCCGAGGAACAGGCCGAGCGCGAACAGCCACACGCTGGGCGCGAGACCGGCGGCGAGGACACCGACGCCGGTGAGGATCGTGCCGAACACGGCGACCTTCGCCGACCCGAACCGGCGGATGAGCGCGGCCGCCGCGAGTCCGGCGACGATGGCGCCGACCGGGAATGCGGCCACGGCGAGCCCGTAGACGGTGTTGTCGAGGCCGAGGTGGTTTTTGATCTCGGGGTAGCGCGGCAGGATGTTCGCGAACAGGGCGCCGTTCGTGAGGAACAGCGCGGCCACGGCGAGACGTGCGCGGCGGTCGGCGCGCGTGGGGCCGGTGGTGGTGGAGGTCATGGGATTCCCGATGGTCGTGCGCGGGTGCGGTCGCGCCGGTCGATGGAGGAGCCGCGCCACAGGGGCGGCCGCGGGGGCGTGCGGATGAGGCGATGGGCGCCGTCAGGCGGTGTGGGCCGTCAGGCGGTGTGCGGATCAGGCGATGCGCCGTCAGGCGGTGATGCGGGCCACGGCGAGGGCGACCTCGGCCGGGTCGCGGTCGGTGACGTCGAGGGCGCGGTGGATGGAGACGCCGGTGATGATGGCGTCGACCATGTGCGCGGTCTCGGGGTCGAACCACTTCTCGAGCGCGTCGCGGCTGCGCCGCATCCACGCGCTGGTGAGCTCGCGGTACGCGGGGTCGCGGGCGGCCAGCGTGTACAGCTCGTGCGAGAGCACCAGCTCGCGCGGGTCGCCGTAGACGTCGCTGAGGATGATCGCGACGACCGCCTCCCTCGCCGATTCGAGGTCGGATGCCGCGGCCATCCGCGTCTCGAACCGTTCGCTGATCTCGGTGCCGAACCGGGTGAACGCCTCGCGCAGCAGTTCGTCGATGCCCGCGAAGTGATAGGTCATCGAGCCGAGCGGCACCCCGGCGGCTTCGGCGATGCGTCGGTGCGATGCACCCGCGACGCCCGACTCGGCGATCACGTCGAGGCAGGCGTCGATGATGCGGTCGCGGCGGTCGGGGTCGTTCCGGCGTCCGCGCCGGCTGCCCGGCTCAGGCGTCATGCTCGGGGCCGATCTCGCGGATCACCCGAGCCGGGTTGCCGACCGCGACGACGTTCGCGGGGATGTCGCGAGTGACCACGGCGCCGGCGCCGATGACCGAGTTGTCGCCGATGGTGACGCCGGGGCAGACGATCACTCCCCCGCCGAGCCAGACGTTGTCGCCGATCGTGATGGGCAGGGCCGCTTCGAGCTTGTCGCGGCGCAGCGTCGGATCGATCGGATGCGTGGGCGTGAGCAACTGCACGTTCGGACCGATCTGGCAGTCCTCGCCGATGGTGATCGCGGCGGTGTCGAGCGCGGTGAGGCCGAAGTTGACGAAGGTGCGGGCGCCGATGCGGATGTGCTCGCCGTAGTCGACGTGCAGCGGCGGCCGCACGATGACGTCCTC
This sequence comes from Microbacterium sp. Soil_N32, assembly GCF_057655505.1. NCBI lineage: Bacteria > Bacillati > Actinomycetota > Actinomycetes > Micrococcales > Microbacteriaceae > Microbacterium > Microbacterium sp. Soil_N32. Next base: position 132,282 of record NZ_JBDGME010000016.1, on the reverse strand, counting down.
TCCGAGCGCGCCGAGCAGGTCCTGCAGCCACCCGCGGGCGGCGGGGTCGCCCGAGATCGTCTGCCGGTGGTAGAGGTCGGCGAGGCGTGCGGCGCGCGCGGCCCGGGCGACGAGTTCGGGGTCGTCGCCGATGTAGAGGTCGCCGGCGAGCATCCGCTCCCGGTGCGTGCGCGGGTCGTCTGCGAAGTGATCCGTCATGCGTACGATCGTACCACTTTATGCGTACGGTCGTACGCACTGACCGCATCCCTATCCGCCACCTCCCGGACACCTCCTCGTGCACCAGAGGTCACCCGGGCGTCGCCCCGCCCCGCGAGGGTTCGGGAGGCTGCGCGACCACCCGGGTCGCGGGCCCGATCCCCTGAAGGAGAAACGTGTCCCCCCGCCGTTTCCGCACACTGCAGCGCTGTACCGGCGCCGCCGTGATCGCGACCACCGTCGTCGCCGGACTCACCGCCGGCATCGCTCCCGCCGCCGCGGCCGCCGACCCCGCGCCCTCCGAACCCCTCGCCTCCCGGTTCACGTTCGCCGTGCTCCCCGACACCCAGTTCTACTCGCGCTACTCGATCGACCAGTTCACCCCGCGATACGGCACCGACCCGTTCGCCACGCAGACCGCCTGGCTGGCCGACCACGCCGATGAGCTGAACATCCCGTTCGTCGCCCACCTCGGCGACGTCGTCGATCGCGCCAACGTGCAGAACGAGTGGCAGGCGGCCGACCGGGCGATGCAGACGCTCGACGACGCCGACCTGCCCTACTCGATCCTTCCGGGCAACCACGACGTGCTCGACAGCGGCAAGCGCGACACCGAGCTCGACCTCGCCAACGAGCCGTTCAACCGCTGGTTCGGTGCGTCGCGGGCGGCCGAGCAGTCCACGTACGGCGGGTCCGACCCGACCGGCCTCAGCCAGTTCCACATCTTCGAGGCCGAGGGGCAGCAGTTCATGTCGCTGGCCATCGGCTGGAACTCGTCCGACGCCACCCTCGCCTGGGCGCAGAGCGTGCTCGACGCCCACCCCACCGTGCCGGTGATCCTCAGCTCCCACGCGCTGATCAACGTCGCCGCCGACCAGATGTCGCCGGTCGAGACCGCCGACAGCCAGCGCATGTGGGATCGACTGATCCGCAGCAACGATCAGATCTTCCTCACCCTCAACGGGCACTTCCACGGGGCGACGCGCCAGGTCAAGCAGAACGACTTCGGGCACGACGTGCACCAGGTGCTGATGGACTACCAGATGGCCTACGAGGGCGGGAACGGCTACCTCGGCCTGTTCGAGTTCGACCTCACGAACGGCAGCCTCTCGCTCGAGACCGGGTCGCCCTGGGTCGTCGCGAAGCCGCAGGAGTCGCTGACCAGCTACGACCAGCCGCTGCTCGACGGCATGCACCAGCGCTACTCGCTCGACATCGACTTCGCCGAGCGCTTCGCCGGATTCGATCCCGGCTTCGCGGCCGGCACCCCCGACGAGGGCTCCTTGTCGACCGCGGCGCGCACGCTGCTGCTCGACGGATTCGAGGGCCCAGACCCGATTTCGACCGAGCTGCCGGGCAACGAACTCGACTTCGTCGAGGCCGAGGGCACCCTGGCCCACTGGCGCTTCAACGGGGAGTCGGGCGTCGTCGGCGCGGACACCGTGATCGAAGACGTCGCGGGCGACAACGACCTCACGCGCGTCGACCCGGCCGCCACCAACGCGGTGGGCGCCACGTGGGACGACGTCACGATCGTCGACGACGCCCACGGCTTCTCGTCGGACGGCGCTTCGATGTGCTTCGCCGACTCGACCGGGTCGCGCTTCAGCTACCTGACCACGGCCGCCGACGCGCCGCTCAACGACGTCGACCTGCGCGACGGCTACACGATCGAGACCTTCGTGAAGATGGACCCGGAGTGGAGCGTGGCCGACAACTCCTGGTCGAAGTTCCTCACCCGCACCGGCAACCGCTCGCAGATCGGCGTGCCCGAGACGCGCTGGGACTGGACGGCCTCGCCGAGCGCGCTCGGCATCTCGAGCCTGCGTGAGTTCCAGTGGACCAGCCTCGACGCGAACGCCGCCCTCGGCGACCGCGTCAACTGGTCGGGCGAGATCATGGTCGACACCTGGGTGCACGTCGCCCTCGTGAACGATCCCGCCACGCGCACCACGACGATGTACGTCGACGGCGCGCCGGTGCTGCGCAACGCGACCGATGTCGCCGGCATGGCCTGGCACGAGGGCCACTCGTGGATCCTCGGCGCGGACTGGGTCGACGACGCCGCCCGCAACGGATGGAACGGATGCATCGGCGAGACGCGCATCATCGACCGGCCGACCACGCCGGACGAGTGGCTGACGCAGCGCGCCGACCTCAGCGCGTTCGCCGTGACGAGCGCGCCGCAGGGCGAGCTGCCCGCGACGACCACGTCGGTCACGCTGCGCGGCACGGGACTCCCGGGCGCGCAGGTGAACGTCGCCGACGCAGCCGCGACGACCCCGGCGGCGGTCGCAGTGGCCGCCGCGCCGGCTTCTGCCGTCGTCGGCGAGAACGGCGAATGGACGCTCGAGGTGAGCGGCCTGACGGTCGGCGCGAACCGGCTGAGCGTCACGCAGGCGCTCGGCACGCGCAGCTCCGCCCCGCTCGCGGTAGAGTTCGCGATCGCCGCGCCGGCGGCACCCGGGGGCTCGACGCCCGGCGGATCGACGCCGGGTGCAGGTGGAGCCGCCGGTGACCCGGCCGACCCGGGCGCGGGCAGCGCGGCCGACCGCGACGGACTCGCCGCGACGGGAGCCGACGGCTCGCTGGTGGCGGCCCTGTCGGCGGCCGGGCTGCTGCTCCTGCTCGCCGGTGCCGCGCCGTTCATCGTGCGTGCTCGCCGACGGGCGATGCAGGAGAGCTGAGTCTGCGCTCATCCGAGAAGGGCTCCGTCGTTCCGGCGGGGCCCTTCCTCATGTCTCCGCGACGCCACGGCCCGCCGCAACTCGGCTCGGCTCAGCCCGCCGCAACTCGGCTCGGCTCAGCTCACGCGCCCGAAATCGCCCGGGTCACGGCCTCGACCGCCGCGGCGACGCCGCGATCGCGAGGCCCGGCGTCCCCCTCCGAGTCGAAGACGAACGCGGTCGCGCCGCGCTGCATCCCGCAGAAGTCGAGGATGCCGTGCGCGATCTGCGTCTCGAACGAAGCGCGGTAGCCGTGCCGCTCGTAGACGTCTTCGGTGTCGCCCGCGACGGGGATCATGTGCAGGGTGAGCCGCCCGAGGTTCCGGCGGATCCCCGCCTCGGCGTCGACGTCGAACGCCCACCCGTTGACGAAGACGCGGTCGATCCAGCCCTTGAGCAGCGCGGGGAAGCTCCACCAGTACACCGGGAAGACGAGCACGACGTCGGTGGCCTCGTCGATCCGGGACTGCTCCGCCGCCACGTCGGGCGGCACGTCCCTGCCCGAGGCATAGGTGATGCGGTCGGCCTCGGTGAAGCGGGGATCGAACCCCTCGGCGTGCAGGTCGGCGATGCGAACGGCATCCGCGGGGAGGGCGTCGCGCAGTCGATCGACGATCGACGCCGTGAGCGAGTCGGACTGCGGATGCGCGGTGACGATGAGGACGGCCACGACGGGTCGCCGCGTCAGTCGCGCACGCGCGACGAGAACAGACTGCGCAGCGCGAAGAACACCACGACGGCCACCACGACGACGATCGCCGCCTTCGCGATGAACCAGAGGATCGAGAACAGCGCGCTCACGATCCACCAGGCGATGACGATCGCCACGACCACGCCGAGGACGGTCCAGAGGGTGTTCTTGTTCATGCCTCCAGCCTAGGAGGGGCCGGGCGGCCGGGAGCACTCAGACCGCGACGCGGGGAGCCAGGGCCGACAGCATCCGGAGCTTCTCGTGGCTCTCGCTGCCGGGGATCGCCGTGTAGACGAGCAGCGCCTGCGACTGCTCCGCGTCGAACAGGGTCTGACAGGTGAGCTCGAGCGCCCCGAGATCCGGATGCACGAAGTGCTTCGTCTCGCGCGGTCGGACGCCGACCTCGTGCCTCTCCCAGATCGCCCGGAACTCCGCACTCTGCGCGTGCAGCGAGTCGGCGAGAGCTGCCGCCCGCGAGTCCGGCCCGCGCCGCGCGATGACCTCGCGCAGACCCGACACCCACAACCGCGAGAGGAAGGCGTGCTCTTCTTCGGCGTAGAGCCGGCGGGTGTGCGGAGCACTGAACCAGCGATAACCGAGGCTGCGCTCCGGACCCCGCAGCGATGCCGTGTCACCGGTCAGCGCGATCCCGAGCGGCGTCTGCCGCAGCGTCTCGCCGAGCTCGGTGACGATCTCGGCCGGGGTGTCGCCCAGCCGATCCAGGATGCGCAGCAGTCCGGGACCGACGTGGTCGCTCGCCTCTCCGCGCGGCGGCGGCGGGTGACCCGCGAGGCGGAACAGGTGGTCGCGCTCGTCGATCGTGAGGTGCAGCCCCTGCGCGATCGACGCCAGCATCTGCTCGGACGGGAGGGGGCCGTCACCGCGTTCGAGGCGCGCGTAGTAGTCGGGCGACATGTGGCTGAGCGCCGCGACCTCCTCGCGCCGCAACCCCTCGGTGCGCCGACGCTGCCCCCGGTGCAACCCGACGTCCTCGGGCTGCAGGCTGTCACGGCGCAGCCGCAGGAAACCCGCCAGCGCCTCTCTGTCGACCGCCATCCGACACCGTCCTTCCGCCGCACCGATCCTCGCACTCGCGACCGAGGCGTATCCACTGCATGGCATGTCCTGGATGCGCCGACGCGGTCCGCGCACGCTGGAGGAAGAACACGAAGGAGCATCATGACCCGCACGAGCATCGACATCGAGATCCCCGACCTCCGCGGGCGCCGCGCCGTCGTCACCGGGGGCAGCGACGGCATCGGCCTGCGCATCGCCACCCGACTCGCCGCCGCCGGCGCGGAGATCGTGCTGCCCGTGCGCAACACGGAGAAGGGGGAGGCGGCGGCATCCGTCATCCGCGGCGCCGCCCCCGACGCCCGCGTGCGGATCGCCGCGCTCGACCTCTCCTCCCTCGCCTCGGTGGCCGCATTCGGCGCGAGCATGCTCGCCGACGGGCATCCCATCCACCTGCTGATCAACAACGCCGGGGTCATGACCCCGCCCGAGCGTCAGACCACCGCTGATGGCTTCGAACTGCAGTTCGGCACCAACCATCTCGGTCATTTCGCCCTCGTCGGTCATCTGCTGCCCCTGCTGCGCGCGGGGCGGGCGCGCGTCACGTCGCAGGTGAGCGTCTCGGCGAACCAGGGGTCGATCAACTGGGACGACCTCGCGTGGGAGCGCTCGTACAGCGGCGGGCGCGCATACAGCCAGTCGAAGATCGCACTCGGGATGTTCGGGCTCGAGCTCGACCGCCGCAGCGAGCGCCATGGCTGGGGCATCACCAGCAACCTGGCGCACCCCGGTGTCGCACCGACGAGCCTGCTCGCGGCCCGCCCCGAGCTGGGGCGCACCACGGACACGGTGGGCGTGCGGGTGATCCGCTGGGCCTCGGCCCGCGGCATCCTGCTCGGCACGCCCGAGACGGCCGCGCTCCCGGCGCTGTACGCGGCGACGGCGAGCGATGCCCGCGCCCGCCGCTTCTACGGGCCGAAGGGCCTCGCCCACCTCGGCGGGGCGCCGGCCGAGCAGCCGCTCTATTCTCGGCTGCGCAGCGAGACGGATGCCGGGCGGGTCTGGCGCGTGTCCGAGCAGCTGACCGGGGTCGTGTTCCCCGACGCGTCGGTCCGTCGGTCGACCGCGGGCTGACGATCTCGACCATCACGCCGAGGACGGCCCGGGCGTGTGCGTGACCGGTCGCCGAGGGGGTCAGGCCGCCGGGATCTCGTCGACCGAGAAGTACACGGGGAGCCCGCGCTCCCGCGCGATCTCGACATCCTTGTCGGCACCGGCCGAGGCCCCCGGCAGGCGCAGCACGGCATCGCAGTGCTGCAGCAGACGGTGCGCGGTGTCGTACATCACGTCGCCGTCGACGGCATCCGCGTCGAGCGTGCGGAGGACCGGCAGGGCGACCCATTCGCCGATCATGGGCACGTGCCCGAGACGGAAGATCGGGGCGGATGCCTGTTCCAGCCGTTCGAGGTTGGCGGCGATGCGCGCGGGGTCGCCGTCGGTGCCGGAGCGGTAGGGGCCGGCGATGAGGATGAGGAGTGGAGTGTTCATGCCGGACACTGTAACGTTAACCGTGCAAGAACGTGCAACTTCGTGAAGGACCACCATGCTCGGCGCCCAACGCAAGGCCCACCTGCTCGACATCCTCGCTCGCGACGGGCGCGTCGTCGCCAAGAACGTCGCCGCCGACCTCGGCCTCTCCGAGGACTCCATCCGCCGCGATCTGCGTGAACTCGCCGACGAGGGAAGGGTCATCCGCGTCTACGGCGGCGCCCTCCCCGTGCCCGCGGCCGACCGCCCCGTCGACGCCCGGGCCGACCTCGCGACAGCGAGCAAGGAACGCGTCGCGCGACGCGCCGCCGAGGGCATCCGCCGCGGCTCGACCATCGTGCTCGACGCCGGCACCACCACCCTCGCCCTCGCCCGGCACCTGCCGCGCGACGCGGGGCTCACCGTCCTCACGCCGAGCCCCGCGGTGGCCCTGGCCGTCGTCGAGCACTCCGATGCGCGGGTCGTGATGATCGGCGGCGAGCTCTCGCGGCACTCGCTCGTCGCGAGCGGCTCGTTGGCGATGGAGGCGATCCGTCACCTCGCCGCCGATGTCTTCTACCTCGGCGTCACGGGAGTGCACCCCGCGCAGGGCCTCACCACCGGCGAACTCGACGACGCCGTGACCAAGCGCGCTCTCGCCGAACGCTGCGCCGAGGTGCTCGTGCTCGCGAGCGAGGAGAAGATCGGCGCCGTGTCGCGCTATCCCGTGCTCGACCTGTCGGCGGTCACCGCGGTGATCGCCGACCCCCTCGACCGAAATCCCCTCATCCCCGACCTCCCCCTTCTCCCCTGACCCCCGTCCCGCCGGGCGAGAGGGCGGCGAGCTCGCGCCAGAGGTGCGCGATCGTGGCGGCACCGCGCAGCAGCATGCGGATGTCGATGCTCTCGTCGCTCGAATGCCAATGGTCCTCGGGCAGACCCGTGCCGAGGAAGTGCACGGTCGCGCCGAGCTCGGTCGCGAGCAGGTCGGCCGGGCCGCCCCCGGCGTTGCCCATGCGCCCCTGCACCGGGATGCCGTAGCCGAGGGTGAGCGCACGTTCGAGCGCCGCGGTCACGGGGCCGTCGGGCGTGACGTACGGCTCCTGCGCGATGTCCTGGTCGACGGTGAGCTCGTACTCGACCTCGGGCGGCACGGCCCGCGCCATGTGCGCCCGCAGCCGGTCGGCGGTCTCGGCGATCCGCTGCCCCGGCGCGGTGCGGATGCTGAGCGACGCCGTCGCCTCGCGCGGGATCACCGACCGCTCGAATCCCTCCGGATCACCCGCCAGCAGGGAGATGACCTCGATCGCGGGCCGTGCCCACAGCCGTTCGAGGGGTGTGTAGCCGTCCTCGCCGATGATGCTGCGGGTCTCGCTGCGGGCGAGCCAGTCGTCGTCGTCGAAGGGCAGTGCGGCGAGCTCGCGGCGGCGCTGCTCGCCGAGCGGCGGCACGTCATCGTCGAACCCCTCGATCGCGATGCGTCCGTCGGGGGCGTGCAGCCCCGCGAGCACCTCGGCGAGCACGAGCGACGGATTCGGCGTCACGCCCGAGGCAGCGCCGCTGTGCACGTCGCGTTCGGGTCCTCGGATGGTGAGGGTGGCCGTGACCGTGCCGCGCATCGAGGTGACGGGGGCCGGGGCGTCCACCCGCCACTGGATCGTGTCGGAGAACACGATCACGTCGCACGCGAGCAGGTCGCGTTGCGTGCGCAGCAGCTCTCGCAGGTTCGGCGACCCGATCTCCTCTTCGCCGTCGATGATCATCTTCACGTTGAGGGCGCCGGAACCGGCGAACACCTCGCGATGGGCGCGCAGACCCCAGACGTGCGCGAGCGCCTGCCCCTTGGCATCCGATGCGCCGCGTCCGTAGAGGCGACCGTCGCGCTCGACCGGGGTGAACGGAGCGGTGACGCTCCACTCATCGGGCTTGGCATGGCGCACGTCGTGGTGGCTGTACACGAGCACGGTCGGAGCGCCCGGGTCGACGATCGACTCGCCGTACACCGCCCACGTGTCGCCCGTCTCGAACGTGCGAGCCTGCATCCCGGCCGCCGACATCTCGCCGATCAGCCAGTCCGCCGAGCGCCGCATCTCGCCGCGGCGGTCGGGATCGGCGGACACCGACGCGATCGCAACCCACTCGGACAACCGGTCGAGCATCTCGGCGAGGTGATCGTGGAGGTAGCGGCCGACGGCGCCGCCCGGGCCCGCGTCGTCATGGGGACTATGGCTCATGCGGTCACCCTGGCCGAGCGGACACTCCCCCTCGCAGGGGCTTGACGCGGCGGGCCGCTCGCCCCACGCGCGCGACACTCCGACCCATGCTCCCGCCCCCGCCCCACCCCACAACTTCGGAGTGGCGAGCTGACTCCCCGAGGGGTGGATGCTCGCACCCGGCGTGTCGCGCCGCGACTCCGAAGTTGTGCCGGGGTCGGGGCCGAGCCAGGACGAGGTGAGGGCTAGGGCGGGGAGGGGGCGGGAGGGGCGGGAGGGGACGGGGCCCCTGCAACACCTCAGGCGTAGAGCAGGTCGGGGGCAACGGCGGCGGGCCAGTCGGGCACGGCGAGGCGCGCCGGGTCGTCCCACTCGCCGCGGGTGATCTGCGCGAACGCCCCGCGCACGCCGAACAGCTTCTCGAGCGGACTCCAGTCCGACTCGCCCGGCATGGGCACGAGGGAGCGTTCGACGAGGGCACCCGGATGCAGCTGCTCGAGCAGCGAGAGCAGACGCACTCCGGCGTGGACGGGGCGCAACGCCTCGGCGTCTGTGACGTGCAGGATCACACCCTCGCACGCCTCGCCCGCGTGGTCGCGCACCAGCGGAGTGAAACCGTAAGGCACGGCCGCGAGGCCCGGCAGCCCCGCGGCGTTGACGGCCGCGGCGTAGCCTTCCCCGTCGATGAAGGGGGCCGCGAGCGCCCGGAAGGGCACGGCGGTGCTGCGGCCTTCGGAGACGTTCACGCCTTCGGCGAGGCACGTGCCCGGGTAGAGCAGGGTGGTCGTAGGGCTGGGAAGGTTCGGGGAGGGCGGCATCCAGGTGCCCTCTCCCCCGCCGATCGCCCGGTCGCGGGTGAGCCCGGCGACCTCGACGATTTCCAGCTCGACGTCGATCCGTCGCGTGCGCACCCAGTGCCGGGCGAGTTCGCCGATGGTCAGCCCGTGCCGGATGGGCATGGTCCATCGGCCGACGAGCGACTGGCCGCCCTCGTCGAGCATCGGCCCCTCGGCGCGGTCGAGCCGCCCGCCGAGCGGATTCGGACGGTCGAGTACCACCACGGCGACTCCCGCGTCGGCGCAGGCCTCGAGCAGATGGCTCATGGTCCAGATGTAGGTGTAGAAACGCGCCCCCACGTCGGGCAGGTCGACGAGCACCGCGTCGAGACCGGCGAGGTCGGCGGCCGTCGGACGCACGGCGTCGCCGTACAGGCTGCGCACCGCGACGCCCGTCACGGGATCGGTGAGGTCGCCGACGTGCTCGCCCTCGCGGGCCCGCCCGCTCAGACCGTGCTCGGGGCCGAAGAGCAGGGCGAAGTCCCATCCGCTCGCGGCGAGCGCCTCGCGACCCCGGACGAGATCGGAGGTCAGGGCGAGATCGTTCGTGAGCATCCCGACCCTTCCCGACATGAGTCGGGAGAGCAGATCGGGGCGGATGTCGCGGGCGACGAGGCGGTCGATGCCGAGGTGCAGCGGGGCCATGGGATCAGTCGATTCTGTGGTCGGTGACGGCGTTGAAGGTGCGCTGGAGGTTGTCGGAGATGGTGTCGTAGTCGGCCTGCGCGATGCGCGTGAACACGAAGTCGAGCACGGCGAGCTGCGCGATGCGGCTGGCCATGGCCCCCGAGCGGAAGGTCGACTCCGACACGGCGGTGACGAGCACGAGCTCGCACACCCGCGCCAGCGGCGAACGGGGGTTGTTGGTGATCGCGATGGTGGTGGCGCCGGCGCGCGCGGCGACCTGCGCCGACTGCACGATCTCGAGCGTGCGACCGGAGTGCGAGATCACGATCGCGACGTCGCGCACGTCGAGCAGCGCGGCGCCGGTGAGCGCGAGGTGCAGGTCGGTGCGGGCCTGGGCGACGAGTCCGGCGCGGTGGAGTTTCTGTTCGAGGTCGTGGGCGGCGAGCCCGCTCGACGCGGTGCCATAGATGTCGATGCGGCGAGCGCCGCGTACGGCGGCGACGCAGCGTTCGAGCACGTCGATGTCGATCTGCTGGGCGGTGCGTTCGATGGCGGATGCTTCGGCGAACGCGATCTTGCGCACCGTGGTGAGCGCGTCGTCATGGCGGCTGACGTCGGACTCGGACACCTGGAACCGCTCGCGATCGGAGGCCCGCCGGTCGAGTTCGGTGGCGAGGGCGAGCCGCATCTCGGGGTACCCCTGGAAGCCGAGGCTCTGCGTGAAGCGGGCGATGCTGGCGACCGAGGTGCCGCAGGCGGCGGCGAGCTGGGTGATGGAGTTGTCGACCGCGCTCTGCGGGTCGTCGAGCACGTGGGTGGCGATGCGGCGCTCGGTGGGGGTGAGCGCCGACAGGCGCTGGTGGATGGCGGTCATCGCACTGAGGGTCACGCGAACAGGATTGCAGAATCGAATCAATGAATGGAAGGAATTTTCAGGAAAGTCTTGAGTTTCTGTAACTCTTTGCCCAAAGTGGCATGAGGGCCCCGGCATCCGACTGCCCCGCCTATCCCGACACCGACGTCCGAGAGGAATTCTCATGCGACACCGCACCACCCGACTCGTCTTCACCGCGGGTCTGCTCGTCACGGGGCTCGCCGTCGCCGGCTGCGCACCCTCCGCCTCCAGCGGGGAGGGAGACGCCGAGAACGTCACCCTCAAGGTCTGGTCGTGGCAGGCATCGTCGTCTCCCAAGTGGGAGGCCGTGTTCGACAAGTACGAGGAGTCGCACCCCGGTGTGACGGTCGAGTTCGAGGGCTACCAGCCCACCGAGTACAACCAGATCCTCGCCACGGGCCTGGAAGGCAGCGACGGACCCGACATCGCCATGCTGCGCGCCTACGGCGGCATCCAGCCCGCCATCCAGTCGGAGCAGCTGGTGCCCATCGACGACATCGTCGACGGGCTCGACCAGTACGACCCCACGGTGCTGCGCGCCGCCCAGGGCAAGGACGACGGCAAGACCTACGGCGTCCCGTTCGCGTACCAGACGATGCAGATGTTCTACAACAAGACGATGTTCGACGAGATGGGCCTCGAAGAGCCCACCGACTGGGACGAGTTCATCGAGCTGCAGGAGACCCTGCTCGACGAGGGCGTCACCCCGATGGCCCTCGGCGCCCGTGAGGACTGGGTGCTGCCGATGTTCCACGACATCGTCGGCTCGGCCCAGTACGGCGGCGCGGAGTTCGAGGAGAAGGTGCTCGCCGGCGACGTCGACTTCACCGACCCCGCCTACGTCGCCTCGCTGCAGACCGTGAAGGACATGCAGAAGTACCTCGACAAGGACGTCAGCGCCATCGCCGTCGCGGATGCCGTGCTGCAGTTCACCTCGGGTCAGGCCGCGCAGTGGCCCGGCGGCTCGTTCGACCTGCCCACGTTCCAGAGCTCGGCGCCCGACACCGAGTGGGGCGTCTACGAGGTGCCGCCCGCACCGGGCAGCGCGCTCGACCACGCCGTGACCCCGGGCTACGCCGACGGCAGCTTCGGCATCAACGCCGCCAGCGACCAGCAGGAGGCCGCGACCGAGCTGCTCAACTGGATGACCACCAAAGAGTTCGGCCAGCTCGTCGCCGACGAGGTCGACCAGTTCTCGGCCCTGCCCGGCGTCGAGTACTCCGACCCGCTCATGCAGGAGATGAACGAGGCGTACACCGAGAACCCTGCGCCGTACCTGCTGCTCGTCGACTTCCGCTACGGCGACCCGACCGGCACCGCGGTGCTCGGCCCCGACATCCAGGCGATGTTCCTCGGCAGCAAGACGGCCGAGCAGCTGGGCGCCGACCTGCAGTCCGGCGTCTCCACCTGGTTCACCCCGGGATCCTGATCCGAACCGAGGGGGCGCCGTTCGCGGCGCCCCCTCGCGGAGCGAAAGACTCATCATGGCCCTGACTCTCCCCCTGCGGCGCACGACGCCGAACCGACGCAGTCGCACCGGCATCGCCCTCTCCACCCCCACGGCGATGCTCTTCGTGCTGCCCGCCGCCGTGCTGTTCGCGGTGCTGATCCTCTACCCCATGCTCGCCGCGCTCAGCTACTCGCTGTTCGACTGGCAGGGCACGAAGCAGGGCGGGTTCGCCGGCATCGGCAACTACATCACCCTGCTCACCACCGAGCCCTACGCCTCGAAACTGTGGAACGCATTCGGCCACAACCTGCTGCTGTTCGCCGGCGCCGTCGTCTTCCAGAACTCGCTCGGCCTCGGCATCGCGACCCTGCTGCACCGCCGCAAGCGCACCAAGCGCTTCTTCCAGACCATCTTCGCCCTGCCGTACCTCGTCAGCCCGATGGTGATCGGCTACCTGTGGTCGCTCATGCTGTCGCCGCTGTTCGGCCCCGTCAACGCGATCCTGCGCGGCGCCGGTCTCGAGGGTCTCGCCCTGCCGTGGCTCGGCGACCCGAAGCTCGCGATCTGGGTGATCGTGCTCGTCAGCGCGTGGCAGTGGATCGGCTTCCCGATCCTGCTCTACGGGGCGGCCCTCGGCGGCATCCCCGAAGAGATCGAAGAAGCCGCGGCCCTCGACGGCGCCACCGCCGGCAAGCGGTTCCGATACATCACGCTGCCGATGCTCACCCCGACGATCGGCATCATCACGGTACTCACCTTCATCGGCAGCATGGAGGCGATGGCGATCCCGTTCGCCCTCGCCGGATCCAACGGAGCCCCCGCCGGATCGACCGACGTGATGATGCTCCTCTTCTACCGCACGGCCTTCGAATCGGGGAACCCGAACTCCATCGGTGTCTCCTCGGCGCTCGCGACCGTGCTGTTCATCTTCATCATGGTGATCTCGGTCGTCATCACGTCGACCATGCGCCGAGCCGAACGGAAGCTGTTCTGATGAGCACCGCCACCGAAGCCCGCCCCGAGCCGACCACCGAGGCCATCGTCTCGGGCCGGTCGTCCGCCCCGCGCCGCCGCACCAGCCGCACGAACGACACCCCGTTCATCGGACGCCTGCTCGCGAACGTGTTCCTCTGGGGCTACGCGATCATCGCGATCGGCCCGCTGCTGCTCATGGTCAACAACTCGCTGCGCACCCAGCAGCAGATCGCGACCGAACCGCTCGGCCTCCCCCTGCAGCCCACGTTCACCAGCTTCCAGAACGCGTGGATCACGGCGTCGTTCGACACCTACTTCATCAACTCGATCACCGTCACCGTCGGGTCGGTCATCGTGACGACCGTCGTGTCGGTGCTCGCCGCCTACGCATTCGCCCGGGCGCGAGCCAAGTTCTTCCGCGGTGTCGAGGCGGTGTTCCTCTCGGGGCTGATGCTGCCGGTTCACCTGGCGATCCTGCCGCTGTTCTACCTGCTCGACTCGCTGCGCATGACCAGCAACGTGTTCAGCCTGATCCTCGTGTACGGCGCCCTGGGCATCCCGTTCACGACGTTCGTGCTCACGGTGTTCTTCCGCGCACTGCCGATCGAGCTGGAGGAGGCGGCCCGCATCGACGGCGCCGGCCCCTTCCGCACCTTCGTGCAGATCCTGCTGCCGCTCGTGCGGCCGGCCCTCGCAACGGTCATCGTGTTCCGGTTCGTGCCGGTGTGGAACGACTTCTTCTACCCGCTGATCCTGCTGCGCGACCGTGACTCGTACACGCTTCCCGTGGGTCTGACCCGCTTCTTCGGCGAGTACTCGACCGACTGGCCGCAGCTGTTCGCCGGTCTGACGATCGCGACGATCCCGCTGGTGGTGCTGTTCCTGCTCGCGACGAAGCAGATCATCAACGGACTCACCTCCGGCATGAGCAAGTGAGCCGCGCGTGGTGAACGGGGCGCCGGGATCGGCGTGGGCGTCGCTCGTCGACGGAACGGGTGAGGTGGATGCTCACGCGTTCGGCGGGGCGGAAAGCCGGGCGGATGCTCGGCCGGACGGCGGGGCGGATGCCGCTGACCTGCGGGTCTTCGGCACTCCGGCCGACGACGACCCGACGCCGCTCACCGACCGGCACCTGTTCGACCTCGCGTCGCTCACCAAGATCTTCACCACGGTCGCGGCTCTGCGCCTGGTCGACGCGGGCGCGGTCGACCTCGATGCGCCGGTCGCCGACGCCCTCGCGGTGGGGATCGGCGATGGCTCCAGAGCGATCACGCTGCGCCAGTTGCTGACCCACACGTCGGGGCTTCCGGCCGAGGGCGGCGCCTGGCGCACGGGTCTGCGCGGTGAGGAGTTGCGCGCGGTCGTGCTGCGCAGCGCACTGCTCGCCGACCCCGGCACCGCGCACCGATACTCCGACGTCGGTTTCATCGCGGTGGGCGAGTTGCTCGAACGCGTGTCGGGCCGGTCGCTGACCGAACTCGTCGGCGAGGTCGCCGCGCTGCTCGGTGCGACCTCGCTCACCTGGACGCCCGAGGCCGACCGCACGGTGGCCACCGAGGTGCAGCCCCACCGCGGCCTCGTGCGCGCAGAGGTGCACGACGAGCTCGCGCACGCCCTCGGCCGGCCTGCGGGTCATGCGGGCCTCTTCGGTTCGGTGCACGACGTGGCTGCGCTCGCGCGCATGGTGCGCGACGAGGGGTTCGGCGCGGGCGGCCGGGTGCTGTCGGGCGAGAGCATCCGCCTGATGACCACTCCCGCCGCACCGGCCGACGGCTTCGCGCAGGCGGTCGGTCTGCGGGTGCGCGACCGGTCGTGGATGGGCGAGGCGGATGCCGTGGGCCACACCGGCTTCACCGGCACCGCGTTCGCCGTGTCGCCCCGGTCGGGGTCGTACGGGGTGCTGCTGCTCAATCGCGTGCATCCGACCCGCGAGGGCACCGACGTCGCCGCGGTGCGCCGCACTTTCTTCGCCGCTCTGCGCTGAGACACCACTCTCCCCGTGAGACATCACGTCTCCCGTGGTGTCTCACGGCCGGCGTGGTGTCTCGCGGGCTGCGACCGCCGCGCTTCAGCCGCGCTTCAGCCCCGACGCGCCACACTGGGAGCATGCGCATCCTGGTGGTCGACGACGAGGTGCGTCTCGCCGACGCCGTACGCCGCGGGCTCGAGGCCGAGGGCTTCGCGGTCGACGTGGCGCACAACGGCGTCGACGGGCTGTGGCGCGCGCGCGAGACCCGGTACGACGCGATCGTGCTCGACCTGATGATGCCCGGCATGAGCGGGTGGAAAGTGTGCGAGGCTCTGCGCGCCGAAGAGAACTGGACACCGGTGCTCATGCTCACCGCGAAAGACGGCGAGTGGGATCAGGTCGAGGCGCTCGAGAGCGGCGCCGACGACTACGTCACCAAGCCCTTCTCGTTCGCGATCCTCGTGGCGCGGCTGCGGGCGCTCGTGCGGCGCGGCGCCGTGGCGCGCCCGACCGTGCTCGAGGCCGGCGACCTGCGCCTCGACCCCGCGGCGCATCGCGTGTGGCGCGGCGACGCCCCGATCACCCTCACGGCACGCGAGTTCGCCGTACTCGAGCACCTGATGCGTCATCGCGGCCAGGTCGTGTCGAAACGCGCGCTCATCGAGGGCGTGTGGGACGACGATTTCGACGGCGACCCCAACATCGTCGAGGTGTACGTGGGGCATCTGCGCCGCAAGGTCGACAAGCCCTTCGACCGCGAGGCGATCGAGACGATCCGCGGCGCGGGCTACCGTTTGGCGGCCGACGGTGGCTGAGCATCCGCGCCGCCGCGCCTGGCGTTCCGTGCGCGGTCGCACCACCCTCGGCGCGACTCTCGTCGTGGCCGTCGCACTGCTGATCGGAGCGGTGTCGTTCTACGGCATCCTGAGCGCCAGCATCCATGCGGGCACCGAACGCGCGGCGGAGCAGCGCCTCGACGAACTGTCGGAACGCTTCGAACAGCGCGGCGGGCCGGGACCCGCGGGGCGCAACGTCGGCGACATCGAAGACGAGATCGTGCAGGTCATCGGCCCTGACGGCGTGGTGCGGGCGGCGAGCGACGATGCCCGCGACGCCCTGGGCTCGACGGCGCTGCCGATCGACGACGACCCCGTGACCCGACGCGTAGACGGCGAGCCGATGCTGATCGTGTCGAACGATATCGAGGGCGATCACACGCTGGTCATCGCCGTGTCGGTCGAGAACGACGTCGAGACGCTGTCGACGGTGGCCGTGCTGCTCGCCGTCGCGGTGCCCCTGCTGCTGCTGCTCGTCGCGGTCACCACGTGGCTGGTCACGGGGCGCGCACTGCGTCCGGTGACGCGTATCCGCGAGGAGGTCGACGGCATCACGGCCGAGCGGCTGCACCACCGGGTGCCCGTGCCCCCGTCGGGCGACGAGATCGCCGCGCTGGCGACGACGATGAACGGCATGCTCGATCGTCTCGACGCCGCGGCGACCGCGCAGCGTCGGTTCGTGTCGGATGCCTCGCACGAACTGCGCTCGCCCCTCGCCGTCATCCGCCAGCACGCCGAGCTCGCACAGGCGCACCCGTCGACGACGAGCATCGGCGAGCTGGCCGAGGTCGTCTCGGATGAAGGTCTGCGACTGCAGGGCATCGTCGAGTCGCTGCTGCTGCTCGCCCGTCTCGACGAGGGCGTCGCCACGCGCGACGAGCCGATCGACCTCGACGACCAGGCCCTCGCCGAGGTGCGGCGACTGCGCGCGGCGGGGATAGAGGTCGACGGCTCCGGCATCCGGGCCGCGCGCGTGTCCGGCGATCCGCGGTTGACCGGGCAGCTGCTGCGCAACCTCGCCGACAACGCGGCCCGACACAGCGCGGGACGCGTCGCCATCGGGGTGACTCCCGGTGATGGCGTCGTGCTGGTGACCGTCGAGGACGACGGCGCGGGCGTGCCGACCGCCGAGCGGGAGCGCGTGTTCGAGCGGTTCGTGCGTCTCGACGAGGCGCGCAGCCGCGATGCCGGCGGCAGCGGCCTGGGCCTCGCGATCGTGCGGGGCATCGCGACGGCCATGGGCGGCACGGTGGCGGTGGATGCCTCGCGCTGGGGCGGCGCGCGCTTCGTCGTGACGCTCCCCCTCGCCGACTGAGCGGGCCCGACGTTTCCTGAAGACGACTTCAGGACGCTTCAGGGGGGCTTCAGCGGTCGCGCGACACCCTGGGGACATGGACGACAAGACCCCGAACAACGAGAACACGCCGCACACCGACCCCGCGTCGGCCGACCGCGCACCGGAGTCGACGCCGGACTCCCCGACCGTGCCCCTCACGCCGGCGGATGCTCCGGCTCCCGCCGCTCCGGCCGGCGCCGGTTCCGCAGCTCCCGCCGGCGCCGCTCCCGCCGGCGCCGCGCCCCAGCCCGAGGCATCCGCCGCATACCCGGCGACGCCGGGCGAGGCCCCGAAGCGCGGACGGAAGCGTGCGCTGCTGATCGGCGGCGGGATCGCGGCCGCCGTGCTGCTCGCGGGAGGAGGCGTCGCGGTCGGTGCGGCGATGGCCGACGAGTTCGGCGACGACCACGACGACCGCCCTTCGGCGGTGGACGGACCCCGGCACGAGCAGGGCGACGGCGACGACCGCGGCGAGGGACAGCCCCCGCAGGGCGGACCGCAGCAGGGCGGCCCCGGGCAGGGCGGGCCCCAGCGCGGCGGCCCGGTGACCGGCATCGGCACCGACTCGGCCGACGAGCTCGTCGACATCGCCGACGCCGCGCGCGGAGCCGCCGACGGCGACGTCACCTCGATCGACGCGAAGCGCGACGGCTCGTGGGAGGTCACGCTCGAGACCGCCGCGGGCGACGAGTCGGAGGTGCGGGTCGACGCCGACCTCGCGGCGACCGTCGTCTCGACCGAGACCGCCGACGACGGCGACACGGGCCCGACGGTGACTCTCGACGAGGACGCCATCCGCGCACTCGTCGCCGCCGCGCTCGACGAGGCCGAGGGCATGATCACCGACCTCGATGTCGACGACGACGCCTCGCGCCCGTACGACGTCTCGGTCGTCACAGAGGACCGCCGGTCGATCGACATCGACCTCGACGCCTCGTTTGCGGTGGTCGCCACCGATACCGACGACTGACAATCCGTCGGCGTTCACCCCCGTCGCCCACCCGACCGCAGACAGCGGCAGGGTGGGCGACGCGCGAGTCCGCAAGCGGACGGCGCTCTCCGCCGGAGCGCAGAGGGGGACGAGATGCCGGATCCGGGCGATCGGTGGAGGGGAGCATCCAGACGTAGTAACTTATGCGTGCCTTACCTCCCCTCACCCACGAAAAGGACTTGAATGCCCGGCCCTCTGCGTCGTCTCGCTGTCGTCCCTCTCTTGT
Organism: Microbacterium sp. Soil_N32; assembly: GCF_057655505.1. NCBI lineage: Bacteria > Bacillati > Actinomycetota > Actinomycetes > Micrococcales > Microbacteriaceae > Microbacterium > Microbacterium sp. Soil_N32. Next base: position 113,772 of record NZ_JBDGME010000016.1, on the reverse strand, counting down.
CTTCGGTGCTGCTTGCGGCCGGCTGTGCCGCGCCGGCGGATGAATCCGCCGCACCGGCGGATGCCCTCGTGGTCTACAACGCCCAGCACGAGCAGCTCACCGAGGAATGGGTCGGCGCTTTCACCGACAAGACGGGAATCGAGGTGGAGCTGCGCAACGGCGGTGACGCAGAGCTGTCGAACCAGCTCGTGGCTGAGGGCCAGGCTTCCCCCGCTGACGTGTTCCTGACGGAGAACTCCCCCGCCATGTCCCTCGTCGAGCGGAACGGGCTTCTGGCGACGGTCGACGACCAGACGCTTGGATCGGTGCCGGAGCAGTACAGGCCGGCATCGGGGATGTGGACCGGGATCGCTGCCCGCTCCACTGTGCTCGTCTACAACCCGGAAGAGATCTCGGTCGACGAGCTTCCGGCGTCGCTCATGGACCTGGCGAAGCCAGAGTGGAAGGGCCGCTGGGGAGGCGCCCCCAGCGGAGCGGACTTCCAAGCGATCGTCTCGGCGGTGCTCGCCACGCAGGGCTCGGAGGCGACCGGCGCCTGGCTGGAAGGAATGAAGGCGAACGCCGAGATCTACAGCAACAACATCGCCACGATGAAAGCGGTGAACGCCGGCGATGTCCCCGTCGGCGTGATCTACCACTACTACTGGTACCGCGACCAGGACGGCACGAAGGAGAACTCGCAGCACACCCGGCTGCACTACTTCGGGGCAGAGGATCCCGGTGCTTTTGTCAGCATCTCGGGCGGGGGCGTGCTGGCCTCGAGCACGCGGAAGGACGCCGCGCAGAAGTTCCTCTCCTTCCTCACGAGCGAGGAGGGCCAGCGAATCCTCGGCGAGGGTTACAGCTTCGAATACCCGCTCGTCGCGTCGGTTCCAGCGAAACCACCCCTGCCCGCACTGGACTCCCTCGACGCGCCGATCGTCGAACCCTCCATCCTCAACGGATCGGAGGTCATCGAACTGATGACCCAGGCCGGGCTGCTCTGACCCCCGTCCTGACCCGCGGGCGCGTCCGGGCCCGACCGCCGGCCGGACTGGTCGCGGTGGTCGTGGTGCTGTGCGTCGGCTCGTTGGTGCCGGTCGCATACGTGGTGCAGGCGGCGTTCTCCTTCGGTGCGGATGCGCTGTTCGCACTGATGTTTCGCCCCCGCATGGGCGAACTGCTGACGAACACTGTTCTCGTGCTCCTGCTCAGCGTGCCCTGCACGATCGTGTTGGGCGTCGCCGGGGCCTGGTGCGTGGAACGCACCCGCCTTCCTGCACGACGCGTGTTCGCCGTCCTCTTGGCGGCCCCACTCGCGATTCCCGCCTTCGTGAGCAGCTACGCCTGGGGGAGCACGTTCGGGTGGGTCGAGGGTCTGGGCGGTGCGGTGCTCGTGTCGGTCTCCGCGTACACACCGCTGGTCTACCTGCCGGTGCTCGCCGCGCTACGCGGTCTCGACCCGGCGGGCGAAGAAGCTGCGCGGTCATTGGGCCTGGGGCCGTGGCGCGTCTTCACGCGCGTCGTCATGCCCCACCTGCGACTCGCGACGCTGGGCGGGGCGCTCGTCGTGGCGTTGCACCTCCTCGCCGAGTACGGTGCCTTCGCCTTCCTGCGGTTCGAGACCTTCACCACCGCAATCGTGGTGGCGTACCAGTCGACGTTCGCGGGGCCGAATCCGGCGGCTCTCGGCATCGTTCTCACCGGGCTCTGCCTGCTCGTGCTCGCGGGCGAGAGCGTGGCACGCGGCCACCGCCGATACGCCCGTGTCGGAAGCGGCAGTCCCCATCCGCCCACCCTCGCGTCCCTCGGTCGAGCGGCCGTACCGACACTGATTCTGATGACGACCTTCATCGGTGTCGCCGTCATCTTTCCGCTCCTGGTCGTCGTGCGCTGGCTCGCCGCGTGGGATTCCGCTCCTCTCGATCGGATGCTCGCGGCAGTACAGGGCACGGTCACGCTGTCGCTGCTCGGCGCGGTCGCCACCGTTCTGGTCGCTCTGCCCGTCGTGTGGTTCGCGGCACGCTATCCCAGTGGCGCATCCCGACGCCTCGAAGCAGCGATGTCGGTCTCCAGCAGCCTTCCCGTCATCATCGTCGCGCTTTCGCTCGTGACGCTCACCGTGCGGCTTGCGCCGGCGCTCTACCAGACGGCCTTCACCGTCGTCGCCGCCTACGTGATCGTGTTCCTCCCCCGGGCCCTCGTGTCGCTGCGAGCGGGCATCGCCCAGGTGCCCGAGTCGTACGAAGAGGTGGCTCGTTCGCTCGGCTCGTCACCGCTGCGCTCGCGCGTGCGGGTGACGTTGCCGCTGCTGCTGCCGTCGATCGGGGCGGCTGTCGCGCTCGTGGCGCTGGGGGCGGCGAACGAGCTCACCGCCACGCTGCTGCTCGCTCCGACGGGCACACGCACCGTGGCCACGGAGTTCTGGTCGGCGGCGGCCGCCATCGATTACGCGAGTGCCGCCCCCTATGCTCTGCTCCTCGTCGTGATCTCGGTTCCCGCGGCCGCGCTGCTGTTCACCGAAGCAACCCGGAAACGGAGGATCCGATGACGCTGCGTATCCAAGAGGTGTCGAAGTCGTTCGGCACGACCGAAGTGCTGCGAAACATCTCGCTCGACATCGCCGCCGGGTCGCGTATGGCTCTGGTCGGTGCGTCGGGAAGCGGGAAGAGCACGCTGCTGCGCCTGATCGCCGGCTTTGAACGGCCGGACCGCGGATCGATCACCCTGGGGGGTCGCACGCTCTCGTCGGAACGGTGCTTCGTGGCCGCGCATCGACGAGGGGTCGGGTACGTCCCTCAAGACGGAGCTCTCTTCCCTCATCTCACGGTTGCCGGGAACATCGGTTTCGGGATGCGTCGCGGACCACGGCGTCGTCGCGTGGCGGAACTGATGGATCTCGCCTCCCTCGACAGCGACCTCGCCGATCGTCTCCCGCACCAGCTATCGGGGGGCCAGCAGCAGCGTGTCGCTCTCGCCCGTGCTCTCGCCGCGGAGCCGAAGATGATCCTTCTCGACGAGCCGTTCAGCGCCCTCGACACGGGGCTGCGCGCGCAGACGCGCGAGGCCGTGGTGGAAGTGCTCGAGCGAAGCGGCGTCACGACCGTGCTGGTGACGCACGACCAGGAGGAGGCTGTCTGCTTCGGTGACGGTCTCGGCGTGATCGTGCAGGGCCGCCTGGTGCAGGCGGGCGCTCCCGACGATGTGTACGACGCACCGTTGACGGCCGATGTCGCCCGCTTTCTGGGGGACGTGGTGTTCATCGATGGGCTGCGCGACGGAACAGATCACGTGGCGACACGCATCGGAAGACTGCGCGTGAGGCACGATCGAAGCAGCGGTTCGCAGCGTGCGGTCGCGATGCTCCGCCCGGATCAGCTGCGGCTGTACGCGGACGTCGCACACCCCGAGGCCGAAGGCGGACGCCCCGTCACGGTCGTCGAGGTACGCCGACGGGGTGTCTCAGCCGAAATCGTGGTGCGACTGGGCGATGGGAATGCACCGTCGTCCACGACGTCTCCTGCACAGATCACGCACCGGGTGCCGATTCGCGAGTCCCACCGGTTCGTACCGGGGCGGACCGCGGCCGTGCGTGTTCAGGGCGCTGCCGTGCTGTATCCGACGTCCGCGGGTTCCGCCGCGGCCGCGGCCCCCAGCCCGACAGGACTCGTGTCGCACGAGTGAGCGCACGTCGGCGCGCGGCTGCATCCGATGCGAAACGGTATGCGAACCACACGCAGATGCCCACCGCGAACGACAGGACGACCCCGATGATCGGCGCACTGTCTTCCCACGCCGGGTACACCTGCCAGTGCGTCAGATAGACGAACATCGACGACGCCGCCAACGGGCGCACCACGGGAAGGAGCGCGGACGGGAGGGCCAGGGAGGAGGCCCATAGCAGCACGAGGATGCCGACGATGACGACGCCCTCACGCACCGGATTGCCGAGGAAACCGCTGGTCGCGCCCAGCAGGAGCGCCGACAGCAACACGCGCTGCCACCAGGCGGTCGCGCGAGCGGCCGCCCATCCGAAAGCGATCAGCCACAGCCCGGCGACGATGGTGTATCGCTCCGTGGGTCCGGCTTCGATACCGGTGACGGCGAAGCGCAGGATGAGTGCGAGCCCCAACGCTCCGAACGCGAACCCGAACGGTGCCCGTCGTTCGAGTAGGTCTACGACGGGCACCCGGAAGAGCATCGCCAGCCCGACGGAGGTCCAGACGGTCACTTCGAGGAACCAGAACTGCCATTGCTCGCTCCACATGCCCTGCGCCGGCAGGAAGCCGTTGACCAGGAGGGCCGTGGTGGCACGGTACTGGCCCGAGAGCACGGCGATCGCGCCGATGCAGATCACCGAGGGGACGGCGATCTGCGCCGCCAGGCGCAACAACCGTGTGCTGCGTGCCCGCACTGCGGCGAGGGGGAAGCGGGCGAGGTTGAAACCGACGACCGCGAGGAGCAGATGCGCGCCACCCTGCAACAGGAAGAGGTCTGCGTGCGACCCGACCACGAGAACGATGGCCGCCGCACGCAGCACGACCGCGGTGTCGACGCATCGCCACCCCCACCGTCGGCCCGCAAGCGGTCGTTCGGTCCTCGCGTCACGAGCGGGATCGAGGGCAGGCGCGGCGGGAGGTTCGACGCCGATCGGCGCCCGGTGGCCTGCGGCGTCCTCGGCCAGCTCGCGAGGAGTCCGCGTCGGCCAGTCTCTGGGCAGTCTCCCGAGAAGGGACTGCAGTCGCAGCGAGACCTCGACGAAGCTCAGAGAGTCGCCCCCCAGCGCCACGAACGAATCGTCCGCGGTGGCGTCAGCGCGCGCGCGAGCAGGCGAGCGTACAGCGCACGGATGCTCTCTTCCGTCGCCGATTCGGAATGCGTCTCGGCGGGTTCTGTTCTGTCTGCGTCGAGAGCGTGTCTCACGAGCGCCGCCGTGTCGGGTTTGCCGCTGGCCGTGCGCGGGAACTCGGCCACCGCGAAGCCTTCGACGGCATGCGCGGGTACCCCGACGACGGATGCCGCGCAGGAAGCGGCATCCGCCACGAGACGTTCGGCGCGCACGAAGACCAGGAGCCGCTCCTCGACCGATGCGGTCCGCGCTTCGATGCCCCGCTCGTGCATGCGACGCTCGAGCTCATCGAGGTCGACCCGCAGACCGTAGATCTTGACGAACCGGCTCATCCTCCCGACCACCTGGAAGAGGCCGTCATCGCGTCGGCGCGCCAGGTCTCCCGTGCGGAGTTCGTGGACCGTGCGCCCGAGCGCGAGGTCAGCGGGGCCCTCCGCGTATCCGAGCATGACGTTGGGGCCGGAGTACACCAGTTCGCCCGCCTCCGCGTCGGCTTCCGCGTCCACACGCAGCGTTCCGCCCGGAATCGGGCGCCCGATGGCATCCGGCGCCGTCTCCGCGTGCTCCGGGGGCAGGTAGGCCATTCGTGCCGTCGCCTCGGTCTGTCCGTACATCACGAAGAAGTGGAATCCGCGGTCGCGGCCCATCCGCGCGAAACGGCGAACACGCTCCGGCGCGAGGCGCCCGCCCGCCTGGGTGATGTAGCGCAGACTCGGCAGGTCGCGGCCTTCGAACCCGCTCGCCTCGAGCAGATCGAACGTGTACGGAACGCCGGCGAACGATGTCGCCCGGTGGTGGACGAACTCCGTCCAGAACTCCTCGTCGGCGACGCTTCGATCCGTCAGGAGCAGACTCGCCCCCGCTCGTAGGTGACTGTTCACCACCGACAGTCCATAGCAGTACTGCAACGGGAGCGTGGTGGCAGCCCGGTCCCCCGGACGCAGGCGGAGATACTCGGCGATCGCCGCGGCGTTGCTGAAGAGATTTTCTCGAGAGAGCCGAACGAGCTTCGGCGATCCCGTCGATCCCGAGGTGCTCGCGAGCATCGCGAGGTCCGGATGCAGATCGTGCCGCGTGCCGGAACGACGCTCTCGCAGCACCCAGCCGTCGTCCGCTCCAACGGCGACGACATCGGGATCGAACCCACGAATCAGCGCATCCCGGTGCGGCCTCCCTGCGGCATCGTCGGTGACGAACATCAGCGGATGCCGCGCCTCCAGAGCGGCGAGATACGTGACGATCGGCTCAACCGCCGCGCCCGCCGTGATCATGACCAGACGCCGAGCCGGTCCCAGTTCCGCCGCGCGTGCCGCCACGCGTTCAGCCAGTTCTCCGTAAGTGACGACCGTGTCTTCGGTGACCAGCGCTGGGGCAGCGGACGCGCCAGCGCACAGCGCAGACGCGGGCGACGGGAGAGTCATGGGATTCACCTTCCGAGTGGACGGGCAGAGGGAAGGGTACCCTAATCTCTGCGGATCGTGGGGCGGTGGAAGACCCCTCATCGGGTCGACCCGTACCCGGGCGGATACGATGCAGGGATGAGCTCTCCGATCGACGACGTCTCCATCGGCGGAGACGTGATCCGCCTCGGCCAGTTCCTCAAGTTCTCGGGACTCATCGACTCGGGCGGCGACGCCAAAGAGGCGATCATCGACGGGTTCGTGAAGGTGAACGACGAGGTCGATCGTCGCCGAGGGCGGCAGCTGCGCGACGGCGACCTGGTGACCTTCGAGGGTCGCACCGTCCGCGTGCGCCCCTGAACCGGGGCCCGCGGCCTCCTCCGCTACCCAATCGGCATACCGGGCACAAGCCCGTGACGAGGATTCGTCGGGGATGGGATGCTGGCCGCATGAAACTCGTCTCCTACGCCGGTCAGCAGTTGGTCACCACCGATGACGTCGCGGAGGCGCTGGTCGTCCTCGCCGCCGAAGTCGCGAACGAGGGCGGGTCGCAGGCGGTGCAGATCCCGATCGTCGTCGACGGGGAGACCGACGTGGCCGAACTCGTGGTGGGACTGGGCAACGACGTGCTCGTGGGCCCCCACGCCTCGACGGGAGCGGACCCCGACTTCGCGGAGCACGCCGCGCGACTGCGCGCGCATCCGTTCTACCCGAAGCGCATCATGGACGGCACCGTGATCGCCGAGGACAAGCCGTTCGGGGAGTGGGACCTCGACGTCGACCTCGACGCGAGCGCACGCGCCGAACAGGGACACTGACGGCCGCCCCTCCGGGGCCGTCAGTGCCCGCTGCGGCGGGAAGCTGTCCGGTCCTCCACCACCCGAAGATGGAGGACCGGCGAAGTCGACGAGAGGTCCGCGTAGCGTTCCGCCCCCGTGACGGGCGCCCTCGACCGAGAGAGAACAAGGGGGGCCGTCCGGTTCGACCGACGCGGAGTCGACGTTCGCCGACTCGTTGTGAGTCGAGCCTACGGGCGGAAACGGTTTTCACGGCATCCGCATCCGACCATTGACGCGGAGTCCCCGCGACTGCTAATCCGCATTTCCTCGCGCGATAGCGAGCGTTCGCCGATCGCGCAAGGCTTTGGTTCGGATCGCCTGCGCGGCGCACCATGGCGTCATGCCTTCCGCTCCCTCCGGTCGCCCTCTCGCGGCCTACGCCCCGATCGGCGACGGCCGCACCGTCGCCCTGATCGCTGACGACGGATGCATCGACTGGCTGCCCCTCCCCGACCTCACCGACCTGCCCGTCTTCGCCCGCGTGCTCGACGAGAAGACCGGCGGATGCCTCGAACTGCGCCCGGTCGACGACTTCCGCACCGAGCGGCGGTACGTGCCGGACACGAACGTGCTGGAGACGACGTTCATCACCGACGCCGGGAGCGTACGGGTGACCGACGCCCTCGTCTCGGGCGTCGCCGGACGCCTGCCGTGGGCCGAGCTCGCCCGCCGGATCGACGGTCTCGACGGCGAGGTCGCGATGCGCTGGTGCGTGCAGCCCGGCACCTCGCTGCGCACCGCGTCGCCGTGGATCGAGCACACGCAGCACGGCGAGATCGTGCGCAGCGGCGCCACGGCCTTCGTCGTGGTGGGGTTCGAGCACGGCCCCGAGAAGCCCGACCCCGACGGCATCGCGGGTCCGCGTCTCGACGGCGCCTTCACGACCTCGCCCGGCTCCCGCCACCTCATCGCCCTCGCGGCGACGCACGACGAGCCGCTGCACATCCCCGACCCGCACAACGTCGACGACGGCATCGACCGCACGATCGAGAACTGGCGGCACTGGTCGCAGGTGTTCTCCTACGACGGGCCGTGGCGCGATCACGTGCAGCGCAACGCGCTCGCGCTCAAGCTGCTGATCCACAGCCCGACGGGCGCCATCGCGGCCGCCGCGACCACGTCGCTGCCCGAGAGCCCCGACGGCGGCAAGAATTGGGACTACCGGCACGCGTGGGTGCGCGACCTCGCCTACACGACGCACGCGCTCGTGCGCTTCGGCCTGCGCGAGGAGACCCAGGCCGCGCTGTCGTGGATGCTCGGAACCATCCGCGACCACGGGCCCGACGTGCACGTGATGTACACGCTCGCGGGCGACCTGGTGCCGCAGCCGCACGAGTACCACGTGCCCGGCTGGGGCGGCATCGGCCCCGTCGTCACGGGCAACCCGGCGGGCGGCCAGCTGCAGCTCGGCGTCTACGGCGATCTGCTGGCCATCTGCCGCACCTACGTCGAGGCGGGCAACGTGCTCGACATCGGCACGGCGCGCATGCTGGCGGGCGTCGCCGACCGCACCTGCGACCTGTGGCGCAACCCCGACTCCGGCATGTGGGAGCTGCCCGAGGAGCGCCATTACGTGTCGTCGAAGATGGGCTGCTGGAAAGCCCTCGACGACGCGGTCGTACTCGCCGAGGCGGGCGCGATCCCCGGCAGCCCCGACCGGTGGCGGGCCGAGCGCGAGCGCATCCGCCTGTGGGTCGACGAGCACGGCTGGTCGGACGAGCGGGGCGCGTACCTGTTCTACGCCGACGGCGACGAGCTCGACGCATCGGTGCTGCTGCACGCGCCGTCGGGGTTCGACCGCGGCGAGCGCATGTCGTCGACGATCGATGCGCTGGCCGACGAGCTGGGCGCCGGCCCGTTGATGTACCGCTACAGCGGCGTGGATGCCGAGGAGAAGACGTTCGTGGCCTGCGCGTTCTGGCACGCCGAGGCGCTCGCCTGCGTCGGACGCCACGACGAGGCGATCGCCCTGATGGAGGAGCTCATCGCACTCGGCAACGACGTGGGCATCTACGCCGAGATGATCGACGCCGACGACGGCTCGGCGTGGGGCAATGTGCCGCAGGCGCTGAGCCACCTCGCGTTCCTCAGCGCGGCCATGACGATCCGCGACGTCGTCCCCGCCGAGAAGCTGCGCGACAAGACCTGACCGACCGACCGAAGACCGACAGGAAAAGGAAAGGGAGACACCATGTCCCGTGACCAGTACACCTTCACCAACCCCGCCGAGCTGTACGCCGACATCGAGCCGCAGAAGCAGAAGATGCCCGAGCCCGGTCTCGACGCCGACCTCACGCCGAAGGCCGACCTGGGCGAGGAGAGCTACCGCGGCTCCGGTCGCCTGACCGGCCGCAAGGCGCTCATCACCGGTGCCGACTCCGGCATCGGCGCCGCGACCGCGATCGCGTTCGCCCGCGAGGGCGCGCACGTCGCGATGTCGTACCTGCCCGAGGAGGAGAAGGACGCCGAGCGCATCGCCGGCATCCTCCGCGAGGCGGGCGCCACCGTGGCGACCATCCCCGGCGACCTGCGCGACCCCGAATACTGCCGCAGCCTGGTGGCGCAGGCGGTCGAGGAGCTCGGCGGCCTCGACATCCTCGTCAACAACGGCGGCAAGCAGATCTTCCAGGAGTCGCTGACCGACATCACCGACGAGCAGTTCGACGACACCTTCAAGACCAACGTCTACGCGATGTTCTGGATCACGAAGGCGGCGCTGCCGCACCTGCCCGCGGGCTCGGCGATCATCAACACCACGTCGATCCAGGCGTACTCGCCGTCCGACATCCTGGTCGACTACGCGTCGACCAAGTCGACGATCAACGCGTTCACCAAGGGCCTCGCGCAGCAGCTCGCTCCGAAGGGCATCCGCGTGAACGCCGTCGCACCGGGACCGATCTGGACCCCGCTGCAGCCGAGCGACGGACAGCCGCAGGAGAAGATCGAGGAGTTCGGCAAGGACACCCCCCTGGGCCGCATGGGCCAGCCCGCCGAGCTCGCTCCCGCCTACGTGTTCCTCGCCTCGGCCGAGTCGAGCTACGTCGCCGGCGAGACGCTGAACGTGAACGGCGGCATGCCGACCCCGTGATCAGGTGAGCCCGGCGGGTCCGGTTGCGTTTCGCGCCGCGACCTGCAGGCACTTCTCACGGATGCAGGGAGGGACACCGTGTTCCCTCCCTGCATCCGTGTTTTCTGCCTGCAGTTCGCACGGATGCTTGGGGCGGATGCCAGGGGGATACCCGCGCGCATCCCCACCGTCAACCCCGTCGCACCGGTCCGCCCCGCCGGGCACAGTGGAATCCTCACCACCCGCCGACTCAGGAGGACCCTCATGGACGCCGACAACCGCGAGAACCACATCGTCGACACCCCCGACGCGATCCAGCCCGTGCGCGACGGCGAGGCCACCTCGTACGCCGACCCGTCGGACGACCCGGCACAGGCCGAGTGGGAGCGCACCGAAGCCCTCGACGCCGGTGCCGACATCGACGACGCGACCGCCACGGGCGCCGACCCCGACGAGATCCCCTCGGAGGACGACCAGATCCCCGCCGACGACCTGCCGTCGAGCGGCCTGCAGCCCGAGACGCAGGAGGGCGACCCGATCATCGCCGACATCGGCGAGGACGGCGAGGGAGACCTCTCGCCCAACGACATCTGAGCCGTGGCGACCCGGCTGCTCCTGCTCGCCGACACCCATGTGCCGGCGCGGGCCCGGCGGCTGCCCGACGACGTCTGGCGGGCGGTCGACGAGGCCGACGTCGTCGTGCACGCCGGGGACTGGGTCGACCTGGCCACGTTCGAGGCGCTCGAGGAGCGGTCGCGCCGACTGATCGCCGTCTGGGGCAACAACGACGGCGACGAGCTTCGGCAGCGGATGCCCGAGTTCGCCGTCGCGCGCATCGAGGGCGTCAACCTCGGCGTCGTGCACGAGACGGGCGCCGCACGCGGTCGCGAGACCCGGATGGATGCCCGCTACCCGGACGGAGTGCTCGATCTGCTCGTGTTCGGCCACAGCCACATCCCGTGGGACTCGACGACGCCCCAGGGCATCCGTCTGCTGAATCCGGGGTCGCCCACCGACCGCCGCCGGCAGCCGGTGTGCACCCTCATGACCGCGACGATCGACGGGGACCGGGTGACGGACGTCACCGTGGTCCCCGTCGATCGCGGCTGAACCCACCGGACCCCGCCGCGCCGACGACTCAGGCGGCCAGCGGCACCGCCCCGACGAGCACGCCGACCGCGAGCATCACCAGCGACACGATCGTCGCCCGCCAGAGCACCTTCTTGTGGTGGTCGCCGAGGTTGACGCTCGCGAGCGAGACGAGCAGCAGGATCGCGGGCACGAGCGGGCTCTGCAGGTGCACCGGCTGCCCGGTGATCGACGCCCGCGCCATCTCGACCGGCGCGATGCCGAAGTGCTCCGCGCTCTGCGCGAGCACGGGCAGGATGCCGTAGTAGAACGCGTCGTTCGACATGAAGAACGTCAGCGGGATCGACAGCACCCCGGTGATGACCGCGAGGAACGGCCCCATCGCGTCGGGGATGGCGGTGGTGATCCAGGTGGCCATCGCGTCGACCATCCCGGTGCCGTTGAGCACGCCGACCAGCACGCCGGCCGCGAGCACCATCGACACGACGCCGACGATGCTGGGGGCGTGCGCCACGATCTCGTCGGCCTGGCTTTTCAGGCGCGGGAAGTTGATGATCAGCGCGACCGCCGCTCCGACCATGAAGACGTAGGCGAGCGGGAAGATGTCGGCGACGAGCAGCACCATGACCGCGGCGGTCAGGGCGAGGTTCACCCAGATGAGCTTCGGGCGCAGCGTGGCGCGGTTCGGGTCGAGCATGGTGTCGGCCATGGCGGTGTCGTCGCGGTCGAGCACGGCGGTCGCGGCGGGAAGGCGCGTGCGTCCGCCGGCGAGGGTCACGATGTTGCCGGTGCGCAGCGTGGCGCGGGCGCCGGGGGTGGCGTCGCCGCCGCGGAACAGGCGCGGCCCGGGCGTTCCCGTGCCGCCGCCGATGCGCTCGGGGTCGATCTGGCCGATGCGCTTGCGCTCTCCGAGGCCGAGGAACCACGCGAACAGCAGCGCGACGATGAGACCCGCCGCGAGCGACGGCAGCATCGGCACGAACACGTCGGTGGGCTGCAGGCCGAGGGCCGTCGCCGCGCGCACGGTCGGTCCGCCCCACGGCACGATGTTCATGGTGCCGTTCATGAGCCCGGCGACGCAGGTGAGCACGACGGGGTTCATGCCGAGCCGCAGGTAGATGGGCAGCATCGCCGACGTGGTGATGATGAAGGTCGTCGAGCCGTCGCCGTCGAGCGAGACCGCGCCGGCGAGGATGGCGGTGCCGAGCACGATCTTCGCGGGATCGTCGCCGAGCAGCCGAGTGATCAGGCGGATGAGCGGGTCGAACAGGCCGACGTCGATCATGATGCCGAAGTACATGATCGCGAACATCAGCAGCGCCGCGGTGGGCGCCATGTCGGAGATCGCGTCGATGATCATGTCGCCGAGGCCCAGACCCGCACCGGCGAACAGGCCGAACACCGTCGGCACGAGGATGAGTGCAACCATCGGGGTGAGGCGGCGGGTCATGATGAGCGCCATGAAGACGAGCACCATCGTGAACCCGAGGGCCACGAGCACGCCCTCGGGCGGGACGAACGCCGTGGCGTAGCCCTCCTCCGCGGCGAGCGGGACTGCAGCATGCACGTTCACATCGACTCCTTCGTCGTGTCGTGGTCGGACCGGAGCACCGCGGGCGGCGCATCCCGTGAGACTAGGTCGGCGGTCGCCGCGGCGCGCGCTATGTCGCATTGCTGCACGTTGTGCGCGTAGCGTGTGTTCTGCGCATTGTGCTCGTCGTCGCGGCCGAGAGGAGGGACGATGCGATTCGCCACCCGTCTGCTGCTCGTGCAGCTCGCGACCGTCGTCGCGGTCGTCGCGGTGTGCACGCTCGTGTTCGGGTTCTTGGGTGTGCAGCAGCTCCGCGCCGAATCAGAGGCGACAGCGCTGAACATCGCGCGCACGATGGCCGAAGATCCCGACGTGCAACAGCAGGTCGCGGAGTACTCCGCCGACCCCGGCACGCCCGAGGCCGCAGCCCTCGTCGACGGAACGCTGCAGCGGATCGCCGTCGACGTGGCCGAGCGCACCGATGCGTTGTTCGTCGTGATCACCGACGACCACGGCATCCGCCTCGCGCATCCGAATCAGAGCCTGCTCGGGCAGGTCGTGTCGACTCCCTTCGAAGAGGTGCTGCGCGGGGCGGAGGTCGTCGATTGGGAGGTCGGCACGCTCGGCGAGTCGGCGCGCGCCAAGGTGCCGATCTACGCGGAGTCCGGCGGGGTGCCGGTCGGCGAGGTGAGCGTCGGATTCGAGCGCGCCAGCGTGTTCGACGACCTGCCCGCCCTGCTCTCGACGATCGCGATCGCCGCCGTGGGCGCCGTGCTGCTCGCCGCGCTGGCGACGCTGCTGCTGACGCGCCGGTTCGAGCGGCAGACGCTCGGGCTGCAGCCGGAAGAGCTCGTCGCCCTCGTGCAGAACCAGGCCGCCGTGCTCGACGGGGTGGGCGACGGCGTGCTCGCCGTGGACGAGACCGGCGTGGTGCGGGTGTGCAACAACGCGGCGGCGCGGATGCTCGCACTCACCGACCCCGTGGGGCGGAGGCTCGCCGAGCTCGCGGTCGGCGACGCGGTGCGGAGGCTCGTCGAGACCGTGGCCGCGACCCGGAGCGGGACCGCCGCCGGTACCGGAGCCGGGTCCGGGAGCGTGGAGACCGTCGTGGGTGACCGCGTGCTCTACCTCGACGCGCACCCGGTCGTGCGCGACGGTCGGTCGCTGGGCGCCGTCGTGGTGGTGCGCGACCGCACCGACATTGAAGCGCTGGCCGGGCGGCTCGAGACGGTGCGCGCCACGACCGAGGCGCTGCGGGCGCAGCGTCACGAGTTCGCGAACCGGCTGCACGCCGTGTCGGGGCTGCTCGACGCCGACCGGATGCCGGAGGCCCGCGCCTTCCTCGCCGAGCTCACGGGGCGCGGCGCCGTCGGCGTGGGGGTCGAAGGGATCGAGCGGGTGCCCGATCCGTTCCTGCAGTCGTTCCTCGGGGCGACCGCCGTCGCGGCCCGCGAGCGGGGTGTCGAGGTGCGCATCGCCGACGAGACCCTCGTGCTCGGCGAGGTGGAGGCCGCGGAAGACGTGGCCGCCGTGCTCGGCAACCTGATCGACAATGCGGTGCGCGCCGCCGTCGCGGGCGACGCACCGCGGTGGGTCGAGGTCGCCCTGCTCATCGACGGCGACGCGCTCGTGCTGACCGTCGCCGACTCGGGGCGCGGCATCGAGCCGCGGGAGCGCGACCCCTTCGCCGCCGGGACCGAGAAGGGCGACGGAGATGCCGCCGCACATCTCGACCGCGTGCACGGCCACGGCTTCGGGCTCCCGCTTGCGAGGGATATCGCTCGCCGTCGGGGCGGTGACGTCTGGCTGATCGCCCGCGGCGGCGCGGATTCGTCGGATGCTGCGACCGGTGCCGTATTCGGCGCCCGTCTCCCGTCCGCCGTCATGCCCACGGCGTCCGCCGCATCCGCCGCCCTTCCCCAGACCTGTCCGACTCCCGCATCCGCCCCGACCACCGGCCCTTCGGAGGAACGATGACCGACGACATCCGCGTGCTCGTGATCGACGACGACTTCCGCGTCGCCGGACTGCACCGCGACGCGGTCGCCACGGTGCCGGGGTTCACCGCGCTCGACCCTGTGCGCACCCTCGACGCCGCTCGTCAGGCCGTGCGCATGCACCAGCCCGACCTGCTGCTCGCCGATGCCTACCTTCCCGACGGCGACGGCATCCGTTTCGTCGCCGATGCCGGAGTGGATGCGTTCGTGCTGTCGGCCGCGACGGATGCTCCGACCGTGCGTCGCGCGATCCAGTCGGGCGCCCTTGCCTACCTCGTGAAGCCGTTCGAGTCCGCGGTGCTCGTCGACCGCCTGCAGCGCTACGCCCGCATGCGCAACGTGCTCGGCGCCGACCGTCCGCTCGCGCAGGACCAGATCGACCGGGCCCTGTCGATCCTGGCCGGAGGCGCCGAGCCCGCGAGCGTGTCGCGCTCCGCGACCGAGCAGCTTCTGCTCGACGGCCTCGGCGAGGTCGAGGAGGCGTCCGCTTCGGAGATCGCCGAGCGGGTCGGCATCTCGCGGGCTACGGCGCAGCGACACCTCGCCGCCCTCGCCACCCGTGGCCAGGTCGAGGTGCGTCTGCGCTACGGCACCACCGGCCGCCCCGAGCACCGGTACGTCCGCGCCGGAGCGCGGTAGCGCGCGGCGGGCCGCGTCTTCGCGTGCGAGCTCGCGGCGGGTGGTCGCATGATGATGACTGGCGGCCCGCCTGTGGGAAGGGAGGAGGCAGGCCACCAGTCGGTTCCCAGTGGATCGGGGCTCTTCCCCCGAAGAGCGGCGATCGACAGCTGGGGTCTATGGAGGGCGCGCTCTCTTGAGACGCGCCCCGTAGGCACGGCTGTGCGGTGCACGCTCATCGCGTGCACCGCACAGGAGCCGCGTCAGGCAGTCGGCTCGTTGGCCGACTCGCTCGCGCGCCGGCGACGGATCAGCACCAGAGCCGCACCGCCGACGAGGAGCACGAGCCCCGTGACCACGACCCAGGTCGCGACCTGTCCACCGGTGACGGCGAGACCGGGCGCCGGCGGATCGACGATGTTCTGCGTGCAGAGCTGGCTGCCCGGTGCGCAGATCGGCTCCGTGCCGGTGACGGCGACGATGTTGCCGAGCGTGTGGTTGCCCTGAGCTGCCCAGGCCTTGACGGTGACCGCGTAGGTCACGGTCACGGTCTGTCCCGAGGCCACGACGCCGACCATGCGAATGGTCTGACCGTCGACGGTTGCCGTCACCGCATCCGCAGAAGCCTGCGGCCCGGTGGTGAGGGTCGCGTCATCGAGCACGCCGGCCATGTGGTCGGTGTAGTCGACGGGGCTGTCCGCAGCGTCGGGGTTCGTGGAGACGTTGCGGAACGTCACCGTGTAGGTGACCTTCTGCCCGTCGACCACGTGGGTGCCCGAGGCCGGATCGACCGACTTCGTCACGACCACGTTCGAGACGTAGTTGACCGTGCAGTCCGGGCGCTCGTCATCCGTCGGCACGCACTCCTCCGGCGGCACATCCCCCGTGTCCACGAGGAAGTTGCCGAGACGGTCATCGCCGCGCGCGCCGTCGGCGTTCACGGTCACCTGGTACGTCACCGTCACCACCTGCGCCGGGGCGAGGGATCCGGTCACGGCGAACCGTCCGTCCGTGATGGTCGAGGCCGTGAGCGCCGGGTCGGAGCTGGTCGGAGCGGCCGTCACCGTGGCGTCGTCGAGCACCTGCGTGAGCACATCCTCGCGGTCCACAGCCACCGGCGCCGTCCCGGTGTTCTCGAAGTGCAGCGTGTAGGTCATGACCTGGCCGGGGCGCACGGTGGTGCCCGATGCCGGATCGACCGTCTTCCAGTCGTCGAGCTCACCGATCGGGTGGTTGATCGAGGGCGGCGGGAAGTTCGGCACCGGCGGGTTGTCCGGGGTGACGATGTTCGTCGCCCGGTTGTTTCCACGCTCACCGTCCGGGCGGATGGTGACCTGGTAGGTGACCGTCGCCGTCGCTCCCGCAGCGAGGTCGCCCTCGATCCGGATGGTCTGCGCGTCCCCGTCGAACACGGCGGTGATTCCGTTGGCGCTCACCTCCGGGCCGTCGGAGAAGGTCGCGTCGTCGAGCACGTCGGACATGTCGTCCGTCGCGTCGACGGGACCGGCCGCCTGGCCGTCATTCGTGAACGTCAGCGTGTAGGTCACGACCTGGCCGGCAACGACCGGCGCGTCCGCCGCGGGGTCGGAGGACTTCGACGGCGTCACCCGCGGCAGCGGGATCTCTACCGGCGGAGCCGGCGGGTCGCACAACTCACCGGGTGCGCACACCGGGGATGCCGTGTTGACCAGGTTCGCGTTACCGAGGTTCGTCACGATGACGGAGTAGGTGATCTCCACCGACTCACCCACGGCCACCGGGCCCGACCAGTTGAGGATCGGAGAGGTGAACGTCGGGTCCTGAACGAAGGACTCGTCCGATGCCACGGCATCCGCGTCGTTGTTGTACGTCGCGTCGTCGAGAACGTCGGTCATGTCGTCGGACACACCCGCCGGGACCGAACCGGTGTACGCGGCTGCGCCGTCGTTGACGACCGTCACCGTGTAGGTCACGACGTCACCGGTCTGCACGTCCTCGCTCGGATCGGCTGTCTTCGTCACCGAGAAGTGGCGGATCGGGTTCTCCGTCTCTGGGCATCCGTCGACCTCACACGTCCCGTCCGGGTTCTGCACGACGTTCGCCAGGACGTGGTTTCCCTGATCGGCGAACGCGTTCACCGTCACCTGGTAGGTGATTGTGATGGTCTCCCCGGCCGGAACACTGCCCGTGATGGCGAGGTCGGTTCCGGTGAGGGTGGCATCCAGGTCATCCGAAGAGACCGTGATCGAGCCGGCGACCAGCGTGGCGTCGTCGAGCACGTCGGACAGGTCGTCGACCTTGTCGACTGCGGCCGCGGCCTCACCCGTGCTCGTGAACGTCAGCGTGTAGGCGAGGGTCTGGCCCTGCGTGACAGCGGTGCCGCTGGCGGGGTCGACGGACTTGTCGACCTCGAGCGCTGCGCCCGGGATCTGCACGTCGGCACAGGCCTCGGCGCCCGGCGCCTGCTGCCCCTCGGGCACGCACACCACGTTGTAGAGCACGTTGTCACCGGACGTGGAGTCGTACGTGACCGTGTACTGGATCGTGGCGGATGCACCGGCGGCGAGGGGGCCCGACCAGGTCAGCTCTTCCGCGTCAGCATCGAACGCCGCGCCCGTGGCGGGAGCGATGATCTCACCGAACTCGCCATCGTCGAGCACCTCGGAGAGGTCGTCCGTCACCGTCGCGGGAGCCGCGGCCGTGTACGCGCCGGGACCGACGTTCGTGACCGTCACCGTATAGGTCACCACGCCACCGTCAGCGGGAAGCTCCGTCGTGTCGGCGGTCTTGTCGATCGTCAGGCGCGGCAGGTCGTTCACGGTGCCCGCGCACGGCTCGCCCGTCACCGGGTCCGTGCCGTCTTCGGTCGCCGGGTCGCACACCGGAGGCGTGGGGGGCGGGCCGTTGGGGTCGTTGGGCACGGGCGGCGCCCACGCCACGTTCCGGACCTCACCGTCACCGGCGCCGGTCAGGGTGACCGAGTACGTCAGTGTGACGGTCTGACCCGCAGCGAGCGGGCCCGACCAGCGGATCTGGTCGCCGGCGAACGTCGGCGCCCCGACCGTGTCGCCACCGATCGTCGCGACCACGTCGCCGTTGTAAGTGGCGTCATCGAGCACGCCCGCGAGGGAGTCGGCGACGAACGCCGGGATCTCGGCGGTGTAGTCGCCGGGGCCCTCATTCGTGGCGGTCACCGTGTAGGTCACGGTGTCTCCGGGGCGGGAGTTTTCGGTCATCGATGTCGTCTTGTCGATGTCGAGGCTCACGAGCTCCGTGGTCGTGGTGCAGTCTCCTGCTTCGAGGCAGCTGCCGCCGTCGCCGGTCGGAGTGACCGTGTTGACCATCTCCCCGTCGCCGGAGCGCGGAGCGGTGACCGTCACACTATAGGTGATGGTCGTCGACGCGCCGACTGCGAGCGGGCCGGACCACGACAGCGTCTCGCCGGTCACGGTCGCACCCTGAGTGGCGTCGCCGTTGTAGGCGGCGTCGTCGAGCACGCCGGACAGGTCATCCGTGAAGGAGGCCGGGTTCTCCGCCGTGTAGGCCACCTCACCGGTGTTGGTGACCGTGACGCTGTAGGTGACGGTGTCGCCCGGCTCGGCCGTCGCGGTGCTCGCGACCTTCTCGACGGAGTAGGTCGGCTCCGGGCACAGGGCGCTCGAGGTGACCTCGGCGATGAACCCCTCAGCGGCCGCGTTGCTCTTCACCTGAACGAGGATCGTGTTCAGGCCGGTCTGCCACGGGCCTGCCATCGTGGTCGTGGCAGCGTTCCCGCCGAGGAATCCACCCCCGTCGTAGGGGGCTGCGGGAGACTGAGGAAGGTTCGCACCCGTCTGAGCGACGTTGTTCACCCAGACGCCGGCCACGCTGTTGTCCGCCAACCAACGCATGCCCAGCTCGAACGACGAAGGGTCGACCTCGGGTGCGAGGCTGAACTGGTACCGGTAGTACCAGTCGCCGCCGCCGACGGACTGGTTGAAGCCTTCGGCGGTCGGCGGGTAGACAGCCGAGATCCACTGGGATTCACCCGACTGGCTGTCGGTCCACAGCGAATTCGCCTTGCCTGCATAAGCCGCGCTGTAGACCGCATTCGCCGGAGGCAGCGCGGGGGCGGACGGGCCCTGAATGGGAGTCGGCGAGTGGTTGAAACCGTCGAGACCACCGGCGACCGTCCAGCGCTCGTCCACGCCGCCGTTGGCGAGCTGACCGCCCGTCGCGGAGTTGTAGCCGGTGTTGAAGATCACCGGGTCCGTGGTGCAGGTCACGATTGGCAGGTTCGGCGCGACCGTCAGCGACGTGTTCGCGTTCGGAACGAGGTTCGCGACAGTCGTGGTCAGGTTCGAGTTGTCGTTGGTGTAAACGCCCGCAGCTGCGGCGGTGACGTTCACGCTGATCGTGCACGTCTCGCCGGCCGCGACGGTGATCTGGTCGAACGAGATGGCCGAGCTACCGGCGCTCAGACCGGCAGAAGTCGGAGACCCGCAGCTGGTGGTGCTCACGTTGCCGTCCCGCAGCGTCACGCCTGCGGGCAGGGCGTCGGTGAATCCGAGCGGCGTGAGCGTCGTCTGCGCCTCGTTCGCCGGATTGGCGATGGAGAACGTGAGAGTGCTCGAACCGCCGGGCGTGATCGCGTTCGGCGAGAACTGCTTCGTCAGGGGGGCGGTGGGGAACGACATCGTCCACAGCCAGGAGTCTCCATTCAGACCCCGGTCGTTGTTCACCATCCCGAACTGGCTGACGAGGCCGCTGGAACCACCGAGCCGGATCGAGCCACAGGCTCCAGCCGGGTTCGCTCCCGCATCGGTCTGACATCCGCCGTTCGCAGCCGGTCGCGGCGAACCATTGATGACGTTACTGCTGACTGTGAACACGCTGTTCCCCGAAACACGAGAAGCGGCGATCGCCGCACCCGTGGTCGTGGTGCCCGTGATCTGAAGCGTGGAGCCATCCATGTTCAAGAAGTGCACCATCGGAGCGATGACCGGCTTGCTCAGGGTGACCGTGCTCGTCAGCAGCGCACCGTTTGCGTTCGGCGGCTGCTGAGCGAGCGCAGGCAGCCCGGCGGGAGTGTCGGGCGACAGGTACGGGTTCGCGACCACCATGCTGTTCGCTCCGCCCACAATCGGAAGCACATAAGGCGCCGCTCCCGTCGATACGCTCGACCGGATAGCCGCAGTCACACCCGTGGTACCGAACGTGGCAGTCCCTGACCCGTTACCGGCAGTGGCAGCCGTCACCCATTGCTGTGACGGCGACACCGCTGCCACCGCCGGCGCCGCGTTCGTCGCTGCGACCACCGTCATGCCCGCGGTGACGAGCATGCCCGTGACGGCGAGCGCCATGACCTTTCGGACGCGCTGCCACGCGGGCGCCGCGTGACCTGAATCTCTCCGTGTGAACACTGTTTCCCCTCCCAAGGAACATTCCTGAAGCAGCGTCGGACGCAGGTGCGGCGACGGCATTCCCGCTGAGTCTCTCCGCTCTGCAACCTGTGAACGGGCTGAAAAGCGGCTTTTGTCACCCTCGGCACTCCGCGTTCACCCCGCACGATCCGTTCCGCCACCGTCCACACGGTTCTGGGTATATTCAGCAGTGCACGCCCCCCGCAGCCCTCATCGAATTCATGCACCCACACGACCTCCCACCCTCCGTGGCCACTCTCGTCCGGTCGGGGTCGGTCGACGCAGCCGTCGCCCTCATCGAGCAGCATTGGGAGCGGTTAGCGACCCGACATCAGCCGGAACTGCTTCTCGCCCTGCAGGAACTCCCGGCCGCGGCTCTGCTCCGCAACCCGCATCTCGCCGTCATGGCGCCGCGGCCCGCGGCTCGCGTTGCAGGATCCTCCGTGGCGGTCGAGCGGCCCGTCAGACCGAGCCGGTCAGCCGATCCTGCGGCGCTGATGGGTCGACTGAGCCGTCTCACGCATCGCTCCCAAGTCGCGCGTGAGGCGGGCGACCCCCTCACCGCCGGCCGTCTGGCTCGCGAGGCCCGAGACACCCTCGAGAGCAGTGACGCCGCCGCCACCGATGTCGTGGCGGATGCCTTGCCCGTGCTCCTCTGGGAGTGGGCTCGGTCCCTCGACGCCGCCGGTTTCGCCGAGGCCTGTCTCGACTACGAGCGGGCCTATGAGATCGCCCGCTCCGTCGGCATCCCGGTCATCGCGTCGCGCGCGGCGGCTGGCGCCGCCTGGCTGCACGCCGAGATCGGTCGAACGGCTCAGGCACGACTGTGGATCGAGCGCGCCCGCACCGCGGACGATGCGGCTCCCCATGCGGCGGCCTGCCTGGCCGAAGCGGTTCTCCTCATCGACCGCAACGCGCACGCGGAGGCGGCCGTGCTCCTGGGCCGGGCGGAGGAAGCGGGGGTCGCCGACCACTGGCCGGCGGCGCTCTGGGTCCGCTCGCTCCTCGCCCACGACCTCGCCGCGGCCGCGGTGACCGAGAGCATGATCGAGGGGCGCGTGCGGCGGCATCCCGGCGTGCTCGACGCCCCGGGATTCGCGGGTCGCCTCGTGCGTGCGGCCCGGGCCCGGGCGCTCGTGCTCCGAGGACGCATCGAGCGCGATCTCGACACCCATCTCGATCTCTCGCTCTCCGACCAGGTCGTCGCGGCGGCCCTGCACCTCTTCCGCGGTGACCACCAGGAGGCGTTCGACCTCTCCCGTCCCATCACGGAGGAGCCGTCCGAGCCACGGCTGCAGTCCAACGCCCTGCTCGTCCACGCTGCCGCCGCGCTCGCACTCCGACGCATGCAGACGGCGGTCTCGGCCTTCCAGCGAGCGGATGCCGTCATCCAGCACCACGGTCTGCACGTGAACTACGAGACCATCGCCCACGCCGATCTCGAGCGTCTCATCGCCCTGGCGGGCGCCGAGGAGAAAGAGGCGCTCCGCGTGCACTCGGCCCGTCGTGACGACCCCGGGCTCAGTCGGCGCGAGAACGACGTGCTGTCTATGCTGGTGACCGAGCTGAGCATGGATGAGATTGCCGAGCGGATGTTCGTGACCCGGAACACTCTCAAGACTCTGACCCGGCGCCTCTACCGCAAGCTCGGCGTCACCACTCGCGCCGGCGCGGTCGACTACGCGCAGTCGCGCCCCGAGTTCTCGCCGTCACGAGCATCGCGTCACGACTGACCGGGGCTCCGTTCCGTTCGGTTAGAGGGCGTCGACGGTCAGCCGGCGTCGGCCCGACCGGTCTTGCGGGCGTAGTAGGCGCGGGCGCGATTGCGGTCGCCGCAGTCCGACGCGACGCACCACCGACGGTTTCGGCGAGGCGAGGTGTCGAGGTAGACCCATCCGCAGCGGGCATCCTCGCACTGGTGCAGCCGGTCGAGGTCGGGGCGCGCGAGAAGGGCGGGAACCGCCCGGGCGATGCGATCGACCGGCGTTCTCACGGTGAGCTCGGCGTCGCGCCACTCCCAACCCACGTCGGTTGGCGTGAGCGAGGCGTAGCGCAGGGAGCGTCGATGCGCCTCCGTGAGGTGCCGGGCCGCCTCAGCATCGCCGTCGAACAGGGCCCGGTACAGCGCTTCCCGCAGTGCGATCACGGATGCGCGTTGGCGCTCGGCCGCAGCGGTGTCGTCGCCCGCGGCTGCGGCGAGCGCCTCCTTTTCGGATGCCGTCACGAAGCCCGCCTGCAGACACCAGTCGAGCACGTCGTCATAGGAGCGGAGATCTTCGATACGCGTCTCCTCGTCGAGGCGCCACTCCACCGTGTTTACGAGGTCGAGCACGGCATCTCCGGCGATGCGGCTGAACTGGGGCATCGCTCCTCCTCCCGGTTCATGGGTAATACGAGTATTGCGCATGAGAATGCGCGCCTGTCATGCTTCATGGATATATCGACGATCATCCATGAGAGGGGCGGCATGCGCGATCCGAGCGTGCGCGTGATCCGGACGAACCCGGCCTTCGGGTGGTTCTGGCTCGGGCAGACCATGAGCAGCGCCGGCAGTCAGGTGGCGCTCTTCGCTCTCCCGCTCGTGACTGCCGCGGCTCTCGGCGGGTCGGCGGCCGAGGTGGGTCTCGTCGCCGCAGCCGCCACGCTCCCCTATCTCTTGTTCTCACTGCTGGCGGGCCACCTGCTCGAGGGGCGACCGCGTCGCCGCACGATGGTGACAGCCGACCTCGCACAGGCCGCGCTGATCGGCGTCATCCCGATCGCCTGGCTCTGCGGAATGCTGTCGGTGCCGCTCGTCGCGGTCGTCGCCTTCCTCTCGGGCACCGCGGCGCTCTGCTTCGGGGTGGTCGGCTTCTCGTTTGTGCCCGACCTCGTGGGCGCCGATGACCTGGCTGCCGCGAACCGGGCGCTCCAGGGGTCGCGCACCCTGACCGAGGTCGTCGCACCCGCGGGCGCGGGGGTGCTGGTGAGCGCGCTGGGCGCTCCGATCGCGATGATCGCCACCGCCGTCGGGCACCTGGTGTCGGCCTTCGGGGTGTTCCGCGCTCGGCCGGCGTCGGAGCATCCGTCGCTCGCGAGCACCGGGCGACCGGCCCCGGTGGGCCGCATCACCGACGGCCTGCGCATCCTCTTCACCGACCGCCACCTGCGTCCCCTGACCCTGCACGCCGCGATCTACAACCTCGCCGAGCAGATCCTCCTGCTCAACCTCGTGCTCTGGGCGGTGCAGCAGCAGCACGTGCCTGCCGCGGTCTACGGCGTCGCTCTCGGCGCCATCGGGCTGGGCGCTCTCGTCGGCACGGTCACCTCGATGCTGCTCTCGACACGGATCGGCCTCGGCCCCGCGTTCCTCGTCTCGCTGGTGCTGTCGTACGGCACACCGCTGCTCACCGCGGTCTGGCCTCTCGAAGGCCTGCCGCTCGCCATCGTGATCGCCGGGATCATGTTCGTCTCGGGCGTGGGCCTCGGCAACGCCAACGTCTACTCCCTCACCCTGCGGCAGAGCGTGATCGCGAAAGACCAGCTCACCCGCTCGGCCGGTGCGTACACGCAGGTGATGTACGGGTCGATCCCCATCGGCAGCGCCCTCGCCGGCATCATCGGCCAGGGCCTCGGCAGCCGAACCGCGGTGATGGTCGGCGCGATCGCGCTCGTGCTGTCGATCGTGCCGATGCTCACGCCGTCGATGCTGCGGCTGCGCGACACCGCGTCGGTGGAGCGGGTCGGCTAGCCCACTGCGCGCGACGATGCGCACGAGCGGAATGTGCGCGACGCTATTCGACGTCGGGCCACCCGCTGGTGAGGAATGCCTCCAGAGCTCGATGACGGAAACTGTACGGCTTGCCCCGCGTGATGATGCCGCGGACGCGATCGAGACGCTGCGACGGAGGCCCCGCATCGGTGGACTTCGGGAATCCCGCCTCCGCAGCGATCCGGGTGAGCGTTCGATCGCTCGGCTCCAGATCGGCCATCGCTTCGAGGAACTCGCGCTCACGCGAAGGGAGTCGGTCGAGGATGCGCTCGACGTGCGAGGCCGCCTCCGCCTGAGCCTCTCGCCACCCGCGTATGACCTCTTCGTACGTGATCACATCGCCTCTGCCTGCGTACCAGGCCCTCTGTCCGGCGAGTTGGAAGAGGAACGGTTCGCCGCGCGAGAGATCAACGATCGCCTCGGCCGCGGATGCCTGCATCCGAATGCGGGTGAGTGCTCCTTCGCCGTCCGCGACCTCCCAGCCGTCGATCACGAGGGGGCGCAATGCGGTGCGGAGGTCGTCGTCATCGAGTGGCGCCAGAACGGTGGTCGCGAACCGTCGAGTGAACGTCGCGCCCTTGCGCGATCCGGACGCCTCGTCGAACTCCGGGAGGCCCGTGAGGTAGGCGGCGATCGGCAGGGAACGTTCCAGCGGCCCGACTCCCGGTACGTCGACCTCTACGATGCGGGTGATCGCATCCCCGAGTGCGATGAGCAGTTGCGACAACGTGCGCTCGTCGTCGATGTTCTGAATTTCGTCGATATGGATCAGGATGACAGCGTCTCGGCCGATCGCGACCCGTCCGACCTCGACGAGGAGTTCGGTTAGCGCGCTGTGCGGTTCCTGCCCCTCGGACGGCGACAGCGCGAGAGAGACGCCGTTGATCGCGATGGATTCCACGCGCTGCAGCAGTCGCGTCAGGCGCTGTTCACGGCCCGTCGACAACCCCGCTTTGTCTGCGATGACGAGAAGTTCGGCGGCCAAGCGCTTGATGGGGTCCGAGCCGACCGCGATACGAATCTGGGGCGTGACCCAGTCCCCCTGGCGCTCCGCCTCGTTCGCGATGCGCCGGACGAGCGACGACTTCCCCAGTCCCGGCTCACCGAGAATCGTGCGCCCTCGTTCGAAGAGCCCCGCTTCGAGCCGCGGACGCAGAACGTCGCGCCAGTCACTGAGCTGAGCCGTTCGCCCAGCCCAGATCGCCGGCACGACATCGGAGCCGGGCTGGAAGGGGTTATTTAGAGCGTTGCGCACGTTGATAAGTTTATCAGAGGGCCTGACGGGTGGCTGATAAATTTATCAGCACCGTCCCGCGCTCGGATGCGTCTCGATGGTCAGTGAGCCGCACCACCCTCGGGGCAACCCATCAGCGAGTCGAGTGAGCCCTGCCGCTCCCGCCCCACCTCGTTCAACGGAGATATCTATGAGACGACGCCTTCCCGCTCTTGTCGCACTCGTCGCCCTGGCCCTGACGGCCACCGTGGGCTGCGGCAGCACCACCGACGCCTCCCCCTCTCCCCAGCCGAACGCATCTGAAGCGACAACTCCTGCAACCTCGTTCTCTGGGATCGCGGCGATCGAGGCGATCCAGAGGGAGCACGACGTCTCAGTAGGGTTCGCGGCTCTCGGAAACGGCGGCCGGACGATCGAGTACGCGGGCGATGATCGGTTCGCCTATGCATCCACCCTCAAGGTCTTCGTGGCGGCCGCCCTGCTGGACGCTGTGCCGGCCGACGACCGCGCGGCTGTTGTCCGCTGGACGCAGGCGCAGGTTGACGCGTCGGGGTACTCCCCCGTGACCTCGGAGCACATCGATGCGGGGTCGACGCTCGAGGCGTTGGCCGAGGCCGCGGTGCGCACGAGTGACAACACGGCGGCGAACCTCGTGATGGACGCCGCCGGTGGTCCCGCCGGGGTCGAGGCGTATCTGCGCGAACTCGGTGACGCCGCTTCGGTGGTCACCGATCACGAACCCGAGCTCAACACCGTCACCGCCGGGAGCGATCGGAATACCACCACTCCGATGGCATTCGCCACGGCACTGCAGCAGGTGTTCGAGAGCGACTCGCTCCCCGGAGCGGACCGGCGGATGCTCCTCGAGTGGATGGGTGAGAACGCCACCGGCGATGCACTGATCCGCGCGGGCGCGCCTTCGGGCTGGACGGTGGCCGACAAGTCCGGGGGCGCCGGCGGGGTGCGCAACGACATCGCCGTCGTCACGACCCCGACGGGCGAGAGAGTCTACGTCGCGATCTTCACAGCCGAGAACGACCCTACGGCGACGTATTCGGATGCCGTCGTGGAAGAGGTCGCGCGGGTCGTCCTCGCCGAGTTCACCCCGTCGACCGGCTGACCCTGACCACCCCGACGCCTGCGCCGACGGCGTAACGCACGCAGGGCGAGAACGGGGCGGACCGCCCCATACGATCCGCCCCGCGTGCCCGCGCGCGACCGGCGGTCCCCTGCACCGGTGGCGCTGCGCGAGCGTGCGTCGCCGTCGCCGCACCTTCGGCGACGCCCACTGTCAGAGACCGGGTTCCCCGAAATCCGTTATGCGGGTCGGCGGGTGAACCGCGGGTGAGTTTCACCCGATGCCGGTCGGAGGCCCGGGGTCAGTTGAAGTCGCCGCCCGGGGCCATGTCGGCGAAGCGCGAGTAGTGACCCTGGAACGCGACGGTGATCGTCGCGGTCGGGCCGTTACGGTGCTTGGCGACGATGAGGTCGGCCTCTCCCGGGCGCACGTCCTTGTCGTAGACCGAGTCGCGGTGCAGCAGGATCACCATGTCGGCATCCTGCTCGATCGATCCCGACTCACGCAGGTCGCTGATGGCGGGCTTCTTGTCCTGCCGCTGCTCCGGGCCACGGTTCAGCTGCGAGAGCGCGATCACCGGGACGTTGAGCTCCTTGGCGATGAGCTTGAGGCTTCGCGAGAACTCCGAGACCTCCTGCTGACGCGACTCGACGCGCTTGCCCGACGTCATGAGCTGCAGGTAGTCGATGATGACCATGCGCAGACCGGCGCGCTGCTTGAGGCGCCGGCACTTGGCACGGATCTCGACGAGCGTCATGTTAGGACTGTCGTCGATGTAGAGCGGAGCATCGTTGATGCGGCCGCGGGTCGAGGCGACGGTCGTCCAGTCGCGCGGGTCGAGCGTTCCCTTGCGCATGTTCTGCAGCGGGATCGCGCCCTCGGCGCTCAGCAGACGCATCGCGATCTCGCTCTTGCCCATTTCGAGCGAGAAGAAGATCGAGGGGAAGTCATGGCCGATGGATGCCGCGCGCGCGAAGTCGAGGGCGAGCGTCGACTTACCCATGGCGGGTCGGGCGGCGACGACGATCATCTGTCCACCGTGGAGGCCGTTGGTCAGCTCGTCGAGCTCGCGGAAACCGGTCGGGATGCCGGTCATCGAGCCGTCGCGGCCGTTCGCGGCCTCGATCTCTTCGATCGCCGCGTCGACGGCGGTCGTCAGCGGCACGTAGTCCTCGGCGGTCTCGGTGCCGGTGACCGAGTAGATCTCGGCCTGGGCGTTGTTCACGATGTCGGTCGCGTCACCCTCGCCGGCGTAGCCGAGCTGAACGATGCGCGTGCCGGCATCGACGAGGCGGCGGAGGATGGCCCGCTCCGACACGATGCCCGCGTAGTACCCCGCGTTGGCCGCGGTCGGGACGATCGAGGTCAGCGTGTGGAGGTAGTCGGCTCCGCCGGCGCGGCCGAGCTCGCCGGTCTTGATGAGCTCGTCGGTGACGGCGACGACGTCGGTCGGCTCACCGTGCGAGTACAGCGACAGGATCGCCTCGAAGATCAGCTCGTGCTTGGGCACGTAGAAGTCGGCGCCCTTGAGCGTCTCGATCACATCGGCGACGGCATCCTTCGACAGGAGCATGCCGCCCAGCGCGCTCTGCTCGGCGAGCAGGTCGTGCGGCGGGGTGCGCTCGGGTCCACGAGACGATGCTCCGCCCAGACGCTCTTCTGAGATGTCGGCAATCGACACAGTGCTCCCTTCGACGCGGCGTTCCCCCGGTGGCGCTCCCCGACCCGTCGAACGGGGTGGGGGGTCGCGATTGCCACCTGCACAGCACAGCAGAGGCTTCCGACATCGGGTCGCTGCACCACGCTACGAGCGCGCTCATCCCCCTGCAACACGGCCTGTGGATAACTCTGTGGAGAGCTTGCGGAGAAGTCTGGAGTGTCTGTGCAGAAAGGGTGTGGATAACCCGGTGGAGTACTGGCGGACCAAACTTTTATTTGGCTTCTAACCTGGCGTTTATCGTTTCCCCACCCTGTGGACAGCAACGCACTTCAACTGCGCGTTGAAGGTTGCGTCACACGCTGTTCACATGTGTAGAACTTGGGGAAAGTCAAGCTGGATTTCCACCGGGCGCGTCACGCCGATGCACCCGCGGAAACATGCGGGAATCGTCCTCGATTTCGTGAAAAGAGGTCTGGACAGAGCGATATACCGGGAGTATCGTCTTCGCCACGACGCAGACCGCGTCCGAACGATCGACCTTCGGGGAGGAAGTCGACGTGAACGCTCAGGCCACCCGTCGCGGCGCACCAGCCGCGATTCTCTGGGGTGGTCTCGGCGTGCTCGCGTGGGCGGCGTTCACTGCGGTCGTCGGCGGGGGCGATGCGCACGCCGACGACGGGAGCGACCCGTCGCTCCTCGGCAGTGTGACCTCCGTCGTCTCCGAGACGGTCGACACGGTCGGCCAGACGGTCACCGCGGTCGCCACGCCCGTCGTCCAGCAGGTCGTGCAGCCGGTGGTTCAGCAGGTCGCGCAGCCCGTCGTCCAGCAGGTCGCGGCGCCGGTGCAGCAGGCGGCGCCCGAGGTCGTACAGACCGTCGCCGACACCGTCGCCGCCGTCCCCGTCGTGGGTGCAACCACGGCACCGGTGGTCGAGACCGTGACCGAGGTCGCCACCGGCGTCGTCGAGCCGGTCGCAGACCTGGTGACGGATGCCCCGGTCGCGCAGATCACTCAGCCCGTGCGGGATGCCGTCTCGGCACTGCCCATCGTCGGAGATCTCCTCGCGAATCTCGGCGTGACTCCGGTCGTCGACCAGGTGGTCGACATCGTCGACGAGGCCGTCTCCGTCGTGGGAGGCGTCGTCGACACCACGGTGCCGCCGGTCCTCGAGGGACTCGTCCCGGCTCCCGCAATCGCCGACATCCTCGCCGCGGACGCGGCCTCCGGGTTCGCCGCTGCGGCTCCGGGGCGGGCAGGCGGAGCGCCCGTGTCCGCGCCCGGTTCCTCGACGGCCGCGCTCGTCGACGTCGCCGCGCCCGCGGTGCACACGGCTCCGGCCACCTCTGCGCCCGTCGAGCGCACCGCGGGCGGGGCCCAGGCTCCCGGCCTCGACGCTCCCGCGATCCCGTCTTCCTCCGCCACCCCCGGCGGAGCATCCGCACTCTCCCACGCCCGCGTCAGCGGCGTGGACCTTCCCGAGCTCCGTGCCTGGGAGCTCTTCTCCGGCGCATCCGACGACGTCCTCCCGACGTCGACGGTCGCCGACACCGACGTCTCTCCTGACTGACGTCCTGTCGCGCCGTTCCTCGCGAACGGCAGATGACGTGCTGCGCGCGCACCTGATCTCGCGTGCACCCCATCAGACAGTTCAGTCCAGTCAAGGAGAGACTCATCATGCGCAGTTACCTCAAGCGGGCCCTGTGGGGCACGCTCATCGCCGGCGGGGTCACCCTGCTCGGCGCCACCGCCGCCAACGCGGCGGACACCTCGGGAGACGACGGTCTTCTCTCGGGGAGCCAGGTTCAGGCACCGGTCTCGGTGCCCGTCACGGTCGTCGACACCGCGATCTCGCTGATCGGCGACTCGACGGCGCAGGCTCCGGCGGCTCCCGCCCCGGCACCCGCACCCGCTCCGGCCCCCGCTCCGGCCCCTGCACCCGCACCCGCACCCGCACCCGCCACCAGCGGTGACTCGGGCGTGGGCTCGGGCACGCAGGCCGTGGTCGAGGTGACCGTGCCCGTCACGGTCGACGGCAACGCGATCAGCGTGCTGGGCGACTCGAACGCCGAGCAGGGCGCTCCGGCACCTGCCCCGGCACCCGCACCCGCACCCGCTCCGTCGGTCACGACGAGCGGCGTCGACGGACTCCTGTCGGGTTCGCAGGCGCTGATCGACGTCGAGGTGCCCGTCACCGTCACCGGCAACGCGATCTCGCTGCTGGGCGACTCCGAGTCGACCGGGGGCGCCGCGGCACCGGCGTCGTCGTCTGGCACGACGGATGCCTCCGCACCGAGCACCACGGGTGACGACTCCGTCGCCGGAGGCACGCAGGTCGTGGCACCGGTCACCGTTCCGGTCACCGTCGGCGGCAACGCGATCTCCCTGCTGGGAGACAGCGAGACCACCGGCACCACCCCCGCCACGGGCGGCACCACGGGCGGCTCGACCACCGGCAGCAACACCACCGGTGACGACAGCACCCTCGGCGGCACCCAGGTGACCGCACCGATCACCCTTCCGATCACGATCGGCGGCAACGCCATCTCGATCACGGGTGACAGCACGGTGACCGACCCGACCGGAACCGACCCCGGCACGGATCCCGGAACCGACCCCGGCACGGACCCCGGCACCGACCCCGGAACCGACCCGGGTACGGACCCGGGCACGACGCCCGGCACCACGCCCGCGACCGGCTCGAGCTCCGGCGCCGCCATGGCTGCGGCTGTGACGACGAGCGGCTCGGCCCAGGCGGGCTCGGCTCAGGCCGGAGAGGCGCTGGCGATGACCGGCGGAGAGTCGCAGATCAGCTTCGCGCTGGTCGCGGCCCTGCTGCTGATCACCGGCCTGGGTCTGCTGCGTCGCCGCACGGCGTAGCGCACACCCCGGTGGTGTGGTGCCCTGGAGGGAGGAGGCATCGCACCACCGGAGCGCCGTCGCCTACCCGGCGCGGAGTCCCCACTCCCCGTCGAGCTGACGAGCGCTGAAAGGCGGATGCCCCGTGTCCCCAGCACGGGGCATCCGTCGCGCCCGCCGCCCACCGGCCGCGCGCAGGCATCCGCCCACGTCGACCCCCTCCAACTGCACGGGAGTCCCACGGATGCACGGAGGATGCGACTGAAACCCCGTGCATACGTGCGAAGTCCGTGCACACAGCTGTTGCGCGACGCAGACAGCCCCCGGTACGCCGAACGCCCCCTGTCCCGGGAGGACAGAGGGCGTTCGAAGCGTTGTCGCTGCTTACTTGGCGGCGACGACCTGCAGGGTGATGACCGCGGTCACGTCGTCGTGCAGACGAACCGTGGCCTCGTGCTCACCGGTGGCCTTGATCGGCGAGGTGATGTGCACCTTGCGCTTGTCGATCTTGCCGAGACCGGCGGCCTCGACGGCGTCCGCGACGTGCTCGGTCTTGACCGAGCCGAAGAGACGACCGGCGGCGCCGGCCTTGACGGCGAGACGCACCTTGGTGCCCTCGAGGGCATCCTTCAGCGCGACGGCCTCGTCACGGTCGTGGATCGCACGCGCCTGGCGTGCGGCCTGGATCGACGCGACCTGCTTTTCGCCACCACGGGTCCACGCCGTAGCGAAGCCCTGGGGGATGAGGTAGTTGCGGGCGAACCCGTTCTTGACCTCGACCACGTCACCGGCGCTACCCAGCCCGGCGACCTCGTTCGTGAGAATCAGCTTTGCCATCTCGATACCCCTTACCGGCCGGCGCCAGCGTAGGGCAGGAGCGCCATCTCACGGGCGTTCTTGATCGCGGTGGCGATCAGACGCTGCTCCTGCACCGAGACACCGGTGATACGACGGGCACGGATCTTGCCGCGCTCCGAAACGAACTTGCGAAGGGTGGCGACATCCTTGTAGTCGATGACACCCACCCGGATGGACTTCGCGGGAGCGGTGGGCTTGCCACCCTTCCGCGGCTTGCGGCGGTCGCCGCTCGACTTTCCAGCCATGGTTTTTCCTTAATGATGAGCGGATGCCCGCCGGTGAGGGCGGACTCCAGAAGTGTTGATCAGAACGGGGTGTCGTCGCCGAAGCTGCCCGGAGTGCTCCAGGCGTCGGCGCTGGTCGACGAGCCGGGAGTGGACCACGGCTCCTCCGACACCTGCTGCTGCTGAGCGGGGCGAGACTGTCCGCCGCCACCGTTCGAGGCCGCCCGGGTGACCTGCGCCGTCGCGTAACGGAGCGAGGGGCCGATCTCGTCGACCTCCAGCTCGATCGCGGTGCGCTGGTTGCCCTCGCGGTCCTGGTAGGAGCGCTGACGCAGACGGCCCTGCGCGATGACGCGCATGCCCTTCGTCAGCGAGCCCGCCACGTGCTCGGCGAACTCCCGCCACACCGACGCGCGGAGGAACAGCGCTTCGCCGTCCTTCCACTCGTTCGCGGCGCGGTCGAAGTTGCGAGGCGTCGATGCGATGGTGAAGTTCGCCACCGGCAGCCCGTTCTGCGTGTACCGCAGCTCGGGGTCGGCCGTGAGGTTGCCCACCACGGTGATGACGGTTTCGCCTGCCATGGACTCAGGCCTTCGCAGCCTTGGCGGACTTGCGGGCGGCCTTCTCCTCGGAGCGCTTCGCCTCAGCAGCCACCATCGCCTGCGCCTCTTCGGCACG
The DNA here is from genome assembly GCF_057655505.1 of Microbacterium sp. Soil_N32. NCBI lineage: Bacteria > Bacillati > Actinomycetota > Actinomycetes > Micrococcales > Microbacteriaceae > Microbacterium > Microbacterium sp. Soil_N32. The sequence goes on along the minus strand of NZ_JBDGME010000016.1, from coordinate 80,682 downwards.
GAGGACCTTGGTGCGCATGATCTGCTCGTTGAGCTTCAGCTGACGGTCGAGCTCCTGGGTGGCCTCGCTCGTCGCGGTGAAGTTGACGACGGCGTAGATGCCTTCGGTCTTCTTCTGGATCTCGTAGGCCAGACGGCGCTTGCCCCAGATGTCGACCTTGTCGATCGAGCCGCCATCGTTGGTGATGACCTTGAGGAACTTGTCGAGCGTAGGTGCGACCTGGCGCTCGTCGACCTCGGGGGTCAAGATGACCATGAGTTCGTACTGGTGCGTCACTTACCCACCTCCTTCGGACTAGAACGGCTTCCGAGGATTTCCCGGAAGCAGGAGGGTGTGTAGCACGTGCCTGCCCGAGGGCAGACAACCTGCACAGTCTAGCGGACGCAACCCGGAGTCCGCACCACGCGGCCCGCCCTGTACTTTGGCATGCTGGTGCGGTGCCGATGACAGCCATCGGCCGATGTGAAAGGGGGGACGCGATGCGCGTCAACACATGGAAGGCCGGAGCCGTCATCGCCGCGGCGATCCTGCTCACCGGATGCTCGGGTCAGGGCCCGGCTGAGAAGCCGTCGGACAGCAAGCCCAGCAGCTCCAGCTCCGCCGAGGAGACCACGGCGCCGTCGTCGGACTGCCCGAAGCTCGAAGAGGGCGCGACCGTCGACATCGCGGCGCTGGCGACCTGCTCGACCGAGCGCATGGACGAGTCGGCCGGCTACGCCGCCACGTCCACCACCATGGGTATGGAGTCGACGGCCCGCTACAACCCGTCGGAGAAGGCCGTCGCGGTCGATTCGTCGATCGGTTCGATGGTCGTCATCGGCGACCAGGCCTGGGTCAAGAGCCCGAGCAGCGAGTGGCAGGTCGCCGACCCGAACTCGAGCGACCCCATCATCGCCGGCCTCAGCGCGGGTGCGACCACCGCGACCTCGATGGACCCGGCTCAGGCCATCGCGGCGCTGAACGGCGAGTTCACGGTCACCGGCACGAGCGAGCGCCTGGGCCAGAAGGTCTACCTCGTCAGCGGGACGACCGAGACCCAGGGTGTCGCGGTCGACGCGACCTTCGAGGTCACCGAGGACTACATCATCCTCGCCACGATGACGAAGACCGAGGTGCAGGGTCAGCCCATCGAGTCCTCGCTCGAGATCACCGACTGGGACACGCCGCAGGAGATCACCGCCCCGATGTGATCCTCGCGGATCGTTCTGCATGAGAGAGGCCCGGCATCCACCACGGATGCCGGGCCTCTCTGCGTGCGGGGCTCGTCCTGAGCAAAACGCAGATGAATGGATGCGCGGGCGGCATGTCGCCCGGCGACGCGCCCTGCGAGCGGCAGATGATCTGCGTTTTCGCGGCCGCGCGCGCTCAGCGCAGGACGGGCGGGACCTCCGACCAGACCTCGCGGTCGCCGGTGGCGGGCGCCTCGGGGATGCGCCCTGCGCCGTCGGGTTCGGGGATCGCGGCGAGCAGCGCCTGCGTGTACGGATGCTGAGGCGCCGCCCACAGCTCGGCGGTCGGCCCCGACTCGAGCACCCGGCCCGAGTACATGACGAACGTGCGGTCGGCGATGCGGCGCACCACGGCGAGGTCGTGCGAGATGAACAGCATCCCCGCTCCCGACTCGGCGACGAGGTCGCGCATGAGACCCGCGACGCTGGTCTGGGTCGAGGCGTCGAGCGCCGAGATCGGCTCGTCGGCGACGAGCAGCGACGGGCGGGCGGCGAGCGCCCGGGCGATCGCGATGCGCTGCTTCTGCCCGCCCGAGAACTGGTGCGGGAAGCGCGAGGCGACCTCGGTGGGCAGCCCGACGCGCTCGAGCCACTCGTCGACGGTGGATCCGGCGGCACCGCGCGCTCGGGCGGTGGCGATGCCGTCGGAGATCTGGTCGCCCACCCGGCGGCGCGGGTTGAGCGAGGTGGAGGGGTCCTGGAAGACCATCTGGATTCCGGTCATCGCCACGGAACGGCGGCGGATGCCGAGGGGGGCGACGGGGGCGCCGTCGAACAGCACCGTGCCGCCCGCGGTCTTCTCGATCCCGACGACGGCGCGCGCGAAGCTCGACTTGCCGCTGCCGGACTCGCCGACCAGTGCCACGGTCTCCCCCGGGGCGACGGTCATCGAGACGCCGTTCACGGCGACCACGGGAGGGTGGCCCGGGTAGCGCACGACGACGTCCGTCGCATCGAGCACGATCTCACTCATCGGCGTCCTCCTCGATGCGGGAACCGGGCAGTGCGGCCAGCAGCATCCGCGTGTAGGCGTGCTGCGGGTCGCGGAACAGCGTCTCGCGGTCGGCCCGTTCGACGATCAGTCCGTCCTTCATGACGGCGACCTCGTCGGCGATCGCGCTCATGACGCCGAGGTCGTGCGTGACGAGCAGCACGGCGAGCTGGCGCTCGGTGGCGAGATCGCGCAGCAGCCGGAGGATGCCGGCCTGCACGGTCACGTCGAGCGCGGTCGTCGGCTCGTCGGCCAGCAGCACCTCGGGGTCGCAGGCGAGAGCGCAGGCGATCGCGATGCGCTGGCGCTGTCCGCCCGAGAACTGGTGCGGGTACCGCTTCAAAGCTTCGGCCGGGTTCGGCACCTGCACGGTCGTGAGCAGCTCGATGGCCTTGTCGCGGGCGGCGGCGCCGCGAAGACCCAGGTGCACGCGCATGTGATCGGTGAGCTGGCGACCGACCGGCAACTGCGGGTGCAGCGACGCCGACGGGTCCTGGAACACCATCGCGATGCGCTTCCCCCGCACGCGGTTCATGCCGCGGCGCTTCAGCCCGACGAGCTCATCGCCCGCGAGACGGATCGACCCGCCGACCTTCGCCTGACGTGGCAGCAGGCCGAGCACGGCGAGCGAGGTGAGCGTCTTGCCCGAGCCGGATTCGCCGGCGAGGCCGTGGATGCGACCCGCCTCGAGTTCGAGCGAGACGCCTCTCACGAGCGGGCGTCCGATGTCGATGGTCAGGTCGCGGATGCTGAGTGCACTCATGCCGTCACCCCCGCGGAGTCCTTTTTCTCGGCCTGCTTCTCGTGTGCGACCTCGGCGGTCGGGTCGAGGATGTCGCGCATCGCGTCGCCGAGGAAGTTGAAGGCGAGCACGACCGTGAGGATCGCGAGCCCCGGGAAGACCCCGAGCCACCAGGCGTCGAAGTTCTGCATCGCGGCCGAGATCATCGATCCCCACTCCGCCGTCGGCGGCTGGGCGCCGAGACCGAGGAACGACAGGCCCGAGAGCAGCAGGATGGCCGCGCCGATGTCGAGGGTGGCGAGCACCATCACGGGTCCGGCGATGTTGGGGAGGATGTCGACGAACAGCGTGCGCAACGGCGAGTGGCCGAGCAGGCGTCCGGCGATGACGTAGTTCTGCCCGCGCAGACCGAGCACGATGCTGCGGGTGACGCGGGAGTACTGGGGCCACGACACGACGATCGCGGCGATCACCGCGTTGAAGAGCGAGGGGCCGAGCGATGCGGCGACGACCATCGCGAGGATCACGGTGGGGAACGCCATGAACAGGTCGGTGATGCGCATGAGGGTCTCGTCGACCCAGCCGCCGAAGTACCCGGCGAGCGCGCCGATCGTCGTGCCAATGATCATCGCGGCGATGACGAGCATGAGCGCGAGCGGCAGGCTCACGGTGGCGCCGGTCATGAGGCGGGAGAAGATGTCGCGGCCGTTGCCGTCCGTGCCGAGCAGCGTCTCGACCCCGGGCTCCTGCAGACGGGGGAACACCTGCGCGTTGGGTCCGTAGGGCACCCACCACTGGGCGGTGAAGGCGACGATCACCCAGGCGAGGGCGATCACCGAGCCGATGATGCCGAGCGGCGTGCGCCAGGCGCGCGGCCAGCGGAATCGGAAGCGCCAGGGCCCGGATGCGGCGTCGATGCGGCTCATGCGATCCTCACTCTCGGGTCGAGCACGCCGTAGAGGAGATCGACGATGAAGTTGATGAGCAGGTAGATGACGCCCACCACCAGGCCGACGCCCATGATGCCGGGCAGGTCGAGGTTGGCCGCCGAGTTGTAGGCGTACGTGCCGAGTCCCGGCCACGCGAAGACCGACTCGACGAGCACGGTGCCCGACAGCAGCGATCCGAACGCGACGCCCACCACGGTGAGGATCGGGAGGGATGCACCGCGCAGCACGTAGCCGATGATGACGGTCATCGCGGGCAGCCCCTTGGCGCGGGCCGCACGCACGTAGTCGCTGCCGAGCACTTCGAGCACCGAGGTGCGGATGAAGCGGGTGAGCAGACCGATCGTGACGAGCGACAGCACCAGCACCGGCAGAGCCAGGTGGGCGAGGGCGTCGAAGTAGCCGACGCCGTCGCCGTTCAATAGGTAGTCGACCGTGTAGAGGCCGGTCACCCGCGGGGGCGGGGTGATCGACGGCGAGATGCGACCCGATCCGGGGGCGATGCGCAGCTCGAGGAAGAAGACGTAGAAGCTCACGAGCGCGAGCCAGAACGTCGGCACGCTGAGACCGACGAGGGTGACGACGCGCACGACCTGGTCGGTCACCAGACCGCGGCGGTACGCGGCGAGGGTGCCGAGCACGGTGCTGACGACGAGGCTGAGGATGATCGCGCCGATGGCAATCTCGATCGTCGCCGGCACCGCGGTGGCCAGGTCGCTGGTGACCGGGCGACCGGTCACCAGCGACGTACCGAGGTCCCCGCGGAGCAGGTTCCCCATATAGATGAAGTACTGCACGATCAACGGCTGGTCGAGTCCCTGGGCCTTGATGAAGGCCTCACGCGTCTCGGGGTTCTGCGATGCGCCCTCGCCGAGGGCCGCCGAGACCGGGTCTCCCGGCACCAGGTTGGTGAGCAGGAACGTGACGATCGTCACGCCCACCAACAGGAGCAGGGAGGTGCCGGCCCGCCGCAGCAGGTATCCGATCAGGGGAGACCTGCGCCTGCGCGCCTGCCTCTGCACCGCCACCGTCGTCATGCGTTATCCGTTCAGCCGGCCGGGGTGATCTCGGCGATGTCCATCTCCCAGACGGAGTTGTACACGGCGCCCGTGACCTTGTCGGTGCTGGAGATGTTGCGGCCCGGAACGATCATCGGCACGAAGGGGCCCTCGGCCTGCATCGCCTCGGCGAAATCGGTGAACAGGGCGGTGCGCTCATCGGCATCCGTCGCGGCCGCGGCCTTCGCGGCGATCTCGGCGATCGCCGGGTTCGCCTCGGCGGCCCAGCCGGCACGCAGGCCGACCTTGAGACCGGGACCGAAGGGGAGGAAGTTCGCCGAGTCGGCGTAGTCCGGGCCCCAGAACCACAGGCCGAAGCCCTCGGTGCCGTTGACGTAGGCGTCGAGCTCGGTGGCGAACGGCGCCGGCGCGAGCTCGACGGTGATCCCGGCATCCTCGAGCTGCGCCTGGATGCGCTCGGCGAGCGGGGTGAACTCCACACCGCCGACCGGGTAGTCGTTCGGGAACTGCAGCTTCAGCGTCTGACCGGTGTAGCCGGCCTCGGCGAGCGCGGCCTTCGACTTCTCGAGGTCCTGCTCGACGCCGGTGTCGAGGGCACCCTCGAATCCGGGCGGGATGACACCGGTGGCCTGCTCGGCACCCGAACCCGCGAGCTCGAGCAGCGCGTCGTAGTCGAGGGCGTAGCGGATGGCCTCGGCGATCTTGACGTTCGCGAGGTCGCCGCCCGCCGTGCCCTGGTTGAGCAGCAGGAAGATCGTCTGGCCCGAGGGCACGGAGTCGACCGTGAGGCCGTCGCCGAGGCCCGAGACCTGGTCGCCGTTGAGGTCCATGGCGACCATCGAGTCGCCGCCCTTGAGGTTGGCGAGCTGCGTGGCGCTCTCCGAGACGTTGCGCACGACGACGCGCGAGAACTCCGACTCCTCGTCGCCGTTGTACTCGTCGTTCTTGGTGAGCACGACCTGCGACGACAGGTCGAGCGTGTCGAGCACGAACGGGCCCGAACCGGCCGACTCCCCGTCGAGGAAGCCCTGGGCGCTGTCGGTGCCGTCGGTCGCTCCGCCGTTCTCCATGACGACGTCGGAGTTGACGATGCCGAGCGCCGGGTTGGCGAGGATCGCGGGCAGCTGCAGCAGCGGGGTCTCGGTCGTGAACGAGATGGTCTTCTCGTCGACCTCGGCGATGGTCACACCGCTGAGCAGGAAGTTCGGCTTGGCGTCTGCCATGCCCTGGATGCGCTGCAGCGAGAACACGACGTCCTTCGCCTCGATCGGCGAGCCGTCGGAGAAGACGCGGTCGCCCTCGAGCGTGAACGTGAACTCGGTGGCCGTGTCGTTCTGCTCCCACGAGGCAAGGCCGGGGACCGGGGTCGAGACGTCGGAGCCCTCGAAGTCGACCAGCGTCTCGTAGAGCGCCTTGGCGATCATGTTGCCGGTCGGGTCGTAGGTGTGGCCGGGGTCGGCGGTCTCGATCGAGAATGCGGTGTCGATGACCAGCGAGTCGGAGCCCGAGGACTGCTCGCCGTTGTTCGCCGAGTTCCCTCCCGAGCAACCAGCGAGCGCGAGGAGCGCGACGGCTCCGATCGCGATGACGGACGTGCTGCGACGTGACGACATGAGGGCCTCCAAGGGCGAGGAGTACATTCGGGTGTCGATCGCCACCGATGTGGACGACCGGGGATCAGATTCGCATCATATGCGACGATGTGTCCAGCAACTGCGCGTCACATCGACACGCTCTGTCCGCAATGCCGAACGCAAGGAGCAATATGTCCAGCAAGGATGCCGAACAGGCGAAGCATTCTGGACGAAGTGCCACCCCTTTGGACGAGACCGCATACAGAATTCTCGACGTTCTGCGTGATAACGGTCGCATCTCGATCGCCGCCCTCGCCGACCGGGTCGGCATCTCGCGGGCCAGCGCTTATTCGCGCGTCGAATCATTGGTGAGCGACGGCGTCATCACGGGCTTCGGCGCACGCGTCGACCACGCCAAGGCGGGCCTCTCGATCGGCGCTCTCGTCTTCGTCACCGTGCTGCCGCAGGCCTGGGCATCCTTCCGCGACCGGATCGTCGACATGCCCGACGTGGAGTGGTGTGCGATCACGACCGGCGAGCACGACGCGATGCTGCTGATCCGCGCGACCGACGTCAGCGGTGTGCACGAGTTCTCGACCGGGGTGATCGCGCAGCTGCCCGAGGTGCGAACGGTCGTGAGCGTCGTCGTGCTCGACGAGGTGGTGCGGCGGCCCTTCCTGCTGCCGACCGACATCCCCGAGCGCGAGACCGAGGTGCCGCTCGGCATGACCCGCTGGACCCCGGCCTCTCCCGGCCGCGACGCTCTTCCGCCCCGCTGACCCGCTCGGCGCGAGGGGTCAGCGGGAGTGCGGGTCAGGACGCGGGGAGTTCTTCGCAGACGCTGAGCTGCGGCAGGCCGAACATCTCGTAGTGCTCGACGAGGCGGATGCGCCCGTCGTCGGTCAGCTCGAGCTCGCTCTCGCCGTCGCCGGTCACGACCGAGCCGTCCTTGACGAGCACGTGCACGAAGGAGACCCAGATGGTGTCGCCGGTGCGCGTGCCGACGAACTTCCCGAAGGTCACGGTGTCGCCGGTGTACCCGCCCCAGATCGCGCCGTCGCGCTCGAAGTACTCGAAGATGCTCGGGGCGTCGTCGTCGACGACGGAGGTCGTCGACGAGATCATCCGGAAGCGGCGGCCATCGAGGGAGGGGATTGTCGCAGTCGCAGTCACACCTCCGATTATGGCGGGCGCTTCGGGGGCTCCCGGTACCGTGGTCGCATGGAGTGGATCGCGAACCCGAGCGTCGGCGACTGGATCGGGCAGCGGCTCGATCCCAGCTACGCGACGATGCACGGCGTCGTCCCCCGCGGATTCTCGGCGTACGCGCGCATCTTCCACCGTCCGACCGTCCGTGCGCTGCCCGATCGTCCGGTGCCGTCGACGGACGAATGGGAGCGGATGCCCGAGCACGAGCAGCACCGCCTGCTCGACGCCTTCGTCGACGCGGAGTCGACCTGGGCCGAGGCGGCCGCAGATTTCGGCACCACCCTGCACCCGCTCGCCCAGTGGCACCGGATCGTGCGCACGCCCCAGGGCGAGGACTGGCGCTCGCGCATCTCGCCGAGCAGGCGGGAGTTCACCGCGCCGCTCGAGGGCGAGCTCGACCGCGCCCAGCTCGCCCGGGTCGCCGCGGTTCTCGACGCCCACACGACCACGCCCGACTCCGGCGTCGCCGCGATCTGGGAGGGCTACGGCGGCCTGCTGGGCTTCTTCGGCCACAGCCCCTCGCGCGAATTCTTCCCCGTCGACGACGACCCGCAGCACCGCGCGATGCTCGACCGCAGCACCCACGATCCGTTCAACAACGTCTTCCGGAAGCCGACCTGGCAGGAGGGCATGCTGTCGCGCGAGATCTCCGAGGGCCCGCGCCTGCAGCTGCCCGGTCGCGGGTACGTGCTGTTCTCCGCGGCGCCGCGCGCATTCGCCGACCCCGACTGGATCCTCGACGCCGCCTGGCGCGACCGCGTGGCCGAGGAGCACGGGTTCGCGCCCTCGGCACAGGCGCCGAACATCCTCTGGCCCGACGATCGCGCCTGGATCATGGCGAGCGAGATCGACTTCGACTCGACCATCGTCGGCGGGTCGGCCGCGCTCATCACGGCCCTGTGCGCGACCGAGGGGGTCGAGGCGCTGGCCGTCCCCGAAGGCGCCGACCTCACCTGGGATGCCGACGAGGTGAACCGATGAGCTCTTCGCACCCGACCTCGTCGTTCGATGCGACGCCGTTGACCGCACCCGTCGATCCGGTCGCCGTCGCCGCCTTCGCAGCCGAGCTCAAGGCGGGGCGCACCTCGTCGTCGGCGTCGGCCGGAACGGTCGTCGGGGCGATCATCGCGGCGTTCGCGATCGTCTTCGCCTGCCTCATCGGCGTCTTCCTCGTGGGCGGACTCGTGCGCAGCATCTCACCGACGGGCGGCGGCGCGGGCGTGGCCCTCCTCGTCGGCGTCCTCGTGCTGGTCGTCGGCGGCGGGATCGCGATCGGGCTGTTCGTGCGGCGGGCGAACCGCATCCGCCGCTACCGTCTCGGCATGTTCGCCCGGGCGAACGGCATGGAGTACGTCGACCGCATCGCGAGCCCGGGGCTGCCTGGCATGATCTTCGGCCTCGGCTCGGGTCGTGTGGCGACCGACCTCGTGCGCGGCACCCGGCCGCGGTTCGTCGAGTTCGGCAACTACCAGTACACCGTCAAGCAGGGGAAGAGCTCGACCACCTACCGCTGGGGCTACGTCGCGGTGAAGCTCGACGTGCCGCTGCCCAACATCGTGCTCGACGCGCTCGGCAACAACGGGTTCGGGTCGAATCTGCCCGCGTCGTTCCAGCGCGCGCAGCGGCTCTCGCTCGAGGGCGACTTCGACCAGCACTTCACGCTGTACTGCCCCGAGGGCTACGAGCAGGATGCGCTGTACCTGTTCACGCCCGACATCATGGCGCGCTTCATCGATCACGCCGCCGAACTCGACGTCGAGATCGTCGACGACTGGATGTTCCTCTACACGAAGCGCGAGGCCTCGACGCTCGACCCGGCCACGTGGGCCTGGCTCTTCGGCGTCGTCGGTGCGCTCATCGCGAAACTCGACCAGTGGGCGCGCTGGAGGGACGAGCGCCTGAGCCTGTCGCCGACCGCGCACGCCGCCGCACCCGGGTCGCCCGCACCCGGCGCGCTGCCGTTCGCCACGCCGGTCGGGCTGCTCCGGCCCCCGGCCGGGGTGGCGCCGCAGGGTCGTCGGCTGAAGAAGCGCACGACCTGGATCCCGCTGGTCGTCATGGTGGGGGCGATCGTGGCGTGGACCGTCATCCGGTCGCTCTGAGCGCCGGGACGCACGGCCCCGCAGCACCGGGGCGCGATCCCGGGTGAGGGTGGGCGCCGACTGGGGACCGACGGCCCACCCCATCCCCCCTCGGGATCAGAAGGAAATCCACTCTCCCTCCGCAGACGGCCGAGCCGTCGCGCCGTCGCCGGCTGGGGACCGGCGATATCGGCTGTGGGGAAATGCTAAGTCGCTGAGGGTTGCAGTCGGTTGCACGATCGTTCAGGCTTCCGGTCCCCGCCCGACCGCACGCGATTCTCAGAGGCCGAAGTGCGCGAGTTCGGCGGGGTCGAGCATGCGCGACCGGATGAGGAAGCGCATCCCCGTCGGCCCCTCCACGCTGAACCCCGCCCCGCGCCCCGGCACGACGTCGATCGTCAGGTGCGTGTACTTCCAGTACTCGAACTGCGACGCCGACATGTACACCTCGACGGGGTCGTCGAGACCCACGTCGAGGGCGCCGAGCAGCACGTCGCCCGGGCCGGTGAGGAACATCCCCACCGGGTAGCACATCGGCGACGAGCCGTCGCAGCATCCGCCCGACTGGTGGAACATGAGCGGCCCGTGCTGCGCGCTGAGGTCGCGCAGCAGCGAGGCTGCGGCATCCGTCACATCCACCCGGCGGTGCGTCTCGGTCGATGTCATCTCAGCGCCTTCCTCGTTGGTCGGATGCGGTCGAGACCCCGGGCGGACGACATGCGCCCGCCCGGGGGTCGAGCTCAGAAGAAGCCCATCGGCCCCTCGGCGTACGAGACGAGGAGGTTCTTCGTCTGCTGGTAATGGTCGAGCATCATCTTGTGGTTCTCGCGGCCCACGCCCGACTGCTTGTACCCGCCGAACGCGGCGTGCGCCGGGTACTGGTGGTACGTGTTGGTCCACACGCGCCCGGCCTCGATCGCGCGGCCCGCGCGGTAGGCGGTGTCGCCGCTGCGGCTCCACACCCCGGCTCCGAGGCCGTAGAGGGTGTCATTGGCGATCGAGATCGCGTCGGCGTAGTCGTCGAACGAGGTGACCGAGAGCACCGGGCCGAAGATCTCCTCCTGGAAGATGCGCATGTCGTTCGTGCCCTCGAACACGGTCGGGGCGACGTAGAACCCCTCGCTCAGGTCGCCGCCGAGGTCGACCCGCTCACCGCCCGTGAGCAGTCGCGCCCCGCCCTGCTTCCCGATGTCGATGTAGCTGAGGATCTTCTCGAGCTGGTCGTTGGATGCCTGGGCGCCGATCATCGTCGCAGGATCCAGCGGGTTGCCCTGCACGACTTTGCCGACCCTCTCCAGGCCATCGGCGAGGAAGCCGTCGTAGATCGACCGCTGGATGAGCGCGCGCGACGGGCAGGTGCACACCTCTCCCTGGTTGAGCGCGAACATCGTGAAGCCTTCGAGCGCCTTGTCGTAGAACGGGTCGCTGGTCGACCGCGCGACGTCTTCGAAGAACACGTTCGGGCTCTTGCCCCCGAGCTCGAGCGTCACCGGGATGAGGTTCTGCGACGCGTACTGCATGATGAGGCGGCCGGTGGTCGTCTCGCCCGTGAAGGCGACCTTGCGGATGCGCTTGTGCTGGGCGAGCGGGGCGCCCGCCTCGATGCCGAAGCCGTTCACGATGTTGACCACTCCGGCCGGCAGCAGGTCGCCGATGATGTCGAACAGGAACAGGATCGACGCAGGGGTCTGCTCGGCGGGCTTGATGACGACGCAGTTGCCTGCGGCGAGCGCCGGGGCCAGCTTCCACACCGCCATGAGGATGGGGAAGTTCCACGGAATGATCTGCCCGACCACGCCGAGGGGCTCGTGGAAGTGGTACGCGACGGTGTTCTCGTCGAGCTGGCTGATGCCGCCCTCCTGCGCACGGAGCACACCGGCGAAGTAGCGGAAGTGGTCGACCGCCAGGGGGATGTCGGCGGCGAGGGTCTCGCGCACGGGCTTGCCGTTCTCCCACGTCTCGGCGACGGCGATGCGCTCGAGGTGCTGCTCCATGCGGTCGGCGATGCGGTTCAGCACCACGGAGCGTTCGGCCGGGCTCGTCTTACCCCAGCCGGCGAACGCCTTCCAGGCGACGTCGACCGCGCGGTCGATGTCTTCGCTCGTGCCGCGGGCGACCTCGGTGAACGGCTTGCCGTTGACCGGGCTCACGTTCTCGAAGTACTGGCCCTTGGCGGGTTCGACGAATTCGCCGCCGATGTAGTGGCCGTAGCGCGGGCGGTAGTCGGCGATCGAGCCGCGCTGCCCCGGGGCGGCATAGGCGGCGGATGCCGGAGCGGTGGACACGTCTTCTTCGACGATGGTCATGGTGACTCCCTCGGACTGCGGCCGCGCCTCGGTGCGCGGCTGTTCCGACGACGGTAGGCCGCGGGAGGTTGCAGCCCGGTGCGCAACGTTGCGTCGGGTTGCGGTGCCGCCGACTCAGGACCGGTCGAGGCGTTCGATGCGCGAGACGAGTCCCGTGCGCTTCGGCGAGCGCGCGGGCAACATCTCCAGGGCGAGGCGCAGCACCTCGGCATCCGCCTGCCCCTCGGGGATCTCGGCGTACGCGAGCAGCACGTCGAGGCTGGCCTCCGAGAGCATCGCCTCGCGCAGCGCACCCCGCACCGTCTCGCGGAACTCCTCGACCCCGGGCGACGTCGATTCGGGCAACACGGGGCCGCGGTAGGCGGTGAGCGCCACGCGGTGGGCGCCGCGGTCGAGCAGCGACAGCACGTCGTGGGCGTCGGTGTCGAGCACGGCGGGCAGGCGGTACGGTCTCGACTCGGGCACCAGCCCGGGCATCCGACCCTCGAGCGCCTTGCGCAGGCGCACCATCTCGGGGCGGAGCGTGTCGGGCGAGACGCCGGGTCCGTACACGAGCTCAGTGAGCCGTTCGGCCGAGAGACCCTGCCGATGCACGGCCAGCATGAGCAGGATCGCCGCGTGCCGGGCGCTGAGCTCGACGACCGATTCCTCGTGCTCGGATGCCGTCTCGAGCCGTGCCCTGTCTCGGCCCAGCACGTGCAGCGTGGCGCGGGTCGCCGGCCGTATACGCGTCGGGGCCGAGGGCACGCGAGGGGTGTGCTCGGCGCGGGCGCGCAGGCGGGTGACGAGCGTCTCGGACTCGACCGCCCGCACGGTCGCGTCGACGAGCAGACGGGCCTGGGGTGTGACGACGTCGGGTCCGCCGGTGACGTCGATCACGCCGAGCACCCGCCGCGTCTCCGGGTCGCGCACGGGTGCCGCGGTGCACGACCACGGATGCACGAGGCGGTTGTAGTGCTCCGCGCCGCGGATCTGAACGGGTTCGCCGAGTTCGAGCGCCGTACCGGGGGCGGAGGTGCCTACGGCATTCTCGGCCCAGTTCGCTCCGGCGACGAACCCCATGCCGTCGGTGAGGTTCCGCACCTGGCGGTCGCCCTCGATCCACAGCAGCCGCCCGGCCTGATCGCCGATCGCGACGAGCACACCGGAGTCCTCGGGGCTGCCCGGCAGCAGCAGGCCGCGGATCGTGTCCATGGCCGCGGCGAGCGGGTGGGCCGCGCGGTAGGCGAGCAGCTCGTCGTGCGCGAGGGCGAGGTCGGGCGGCGTCTCGGGTCCGACGCGTCCACGCCACGATCGCTCCCAGGATGCGCGCACCAGGGGGCGCACCTGCTGCAGCCGCCGATCGTCGAGGTTGCCGGCGATGAGCTCTTCGTGCGCGCGCTCGATGATGAGGCGCGAGGCCTCGGGAAAGGCCTTTCGGGAGATCTGCCACTGCGCCGTCACAGGACTTCCGTTCCTCGGAGGGGAGCCTCGTCCCAGTGTAGGAGCGCGGATCACGCGGCGGTACCCGTCTTGTCGGCACGCGGCTTATGTTGCGCCTTGCGGACTACTGCGCACTGCGTGGTAGTGTGCATCGCAGTGAAGGAGGGTGCATGGACACCACGCAACTGCTCAAGGGCGTTCTCGACGTCGCCGTGCTCGCCGTGCTGCGCACGGAAGACGGGTACGGCTACGACATCGTCCGCCGGCTGCGCGATGCCGGGCTCGGCGACGTCGGCGACGCCTCGGTCTACGGCACCCTGCGGCGCCTCTACGCCGCCGGCAGCCTCTCGAGCTACGTCGTCCCCTCCGACGGCGGGCCGCACCGCAAGTACTACGCCATCACCCCCCAGGGGCGCACCGCACTGCAGGCGCAGTCCCTCACCTGGCGGGGCTTCGCCGGCGCCATGTCGACCCTGCTCACCGACGCCACCGCCGGAGCATCCTCGAACGGAGAGAACTCATGAACGACACCCGCGTCTCGCTCGACGAGCAGATCCGCTCGTTCGCCGCCGCCGTGCGCACGCACCTCGACGACCTGCCCGAAGACGAGCTCGACGAGATCATGACCGGCCTCGGCGCAGACCTCGCCGAACAGGCCGCCGACAACGACGGCGTGCTCGACCTCGGCGACCCCGGCGCCTACGCCGAAGAGCTGCGATCGGCGGCCGGGCTCCCCCCGCGCGGCGCCCCCGACCACGAGCTGCCCGTCGCCGAGCGCTTCACCGCCTGGCGCCGACGCACGGCCGAGAGCATGCGACGCAGTGCCTTCGGGGCCTGGCTGCTCGACCTCGCCGTCACCCTGCGGCCGGTGTGGTGGGTGCTGCGGGGCTACGGGTTCTTCGTCGTGCTGCGGTTCTTCATCGCCCCGGGCGCGAACTCGGCGCACTGGATGGTGCCCGACTCGGCCGTGGAGTGGCTCGTCATCCTCGTGCTCGCCCTGGTCAGCGTGCAGTGGGGCCGCGGACTCTGGCTGCCGCGCAACCCCCTGCGGCACATCCGCACCGTCTTCAGCGTCGTGGCGGCGCTCGCGCTCCTCATGGCGATCCCGTCGGTGCTGTCGCCGCGCGTGGAGTACGTCTACGACCAGTACCCGAACGACTCCGGCCTGCTGCTCGACGGCGTGCAGGTGGGCAACATCTTCGCGTACGACGCCGACGGCGAGCCCCTCGACCAGGTGCAGCTGTACACCGACCGGGGCACACCGCTGAACCTCTACGGCGAGAACGGGTGGTACAGCGCCACCGCCGGCGACGCTGCGGCCTCGTACGGACTCAAGCCCGACGGCACGATCGTCACGATTCCCGGCGAGGACTTCCGCGGTCGTCCGCTGTGGAACGTGTACCCGCTCGACGAGGCGGAGGTCGACGAGATGACTCTCGAGCCGCGCCGATCGACGACCGAGCGACCGCTCCCCCCGTTCCTCCGCGCCCCCGGTCTCGGCGAGGCCACCCCGGCGCCGGATGCGCCGACACCGGACGCGACCCCCGAGGCGCCCGCCCCCGTCGAGACCCCGGCGCCGTGATGAACGGCAACGAGCGGATCGTCTCGATCGACCTCACCCACCTGGTGCGGGCCGCCCTCGCCGGTACGGCGGCGACCGACGCGGGCACGGCGGCGGCATCGGCGCCCGAGGCGCCCGATCACGCGGGGGTCGCCCCGGCCGCGGGGTGATTCCTCAGCCGCGCGCGGCCCACCAGTCGCGCAGGCGCTGCTCGGCGACCTCGGGACCGAGCACGCCCTCGTCGAGGCGCAGGTCGAGCAGGAACCGGTAGGCCTCGCCGACCTCGCGGCCGGGGCGGATGCCGAGCACCTCCTGGATGCGGTTGCCGTCGAGCTCCGGACGCATCGCGTCGAGCTCCTCCTGCTCGGCGAGGGCGGCGATGCGCGCCTCGATGTCGTCGTAAGCGGAGGCGAGTCGCGAGGCCTTGCGCTTGTTGCGGGTGGTGACGTCGGCGCGGGTGAGGATGTGCAGGCGCTCCAGCAGGTCGCCCGCGTCGCGCACGTACCGGCGCACCGCGGCGTCGGTCCAGGCCCCCTCCGCGTAGCCGAAGAACCGCAGGTGCAGCTCGATCAGCGTGACGACGGCATCCGTCGTGGCCGTGTCGAAGCGCAGCGCCTGCAGACGCTTGCGGGCCATGCGCCCGCCGACGACGTCGTGGTGATGGAACGTGACCGCTCCCCCGGCTTCGAGCTTGCGCGTGCGGGGCTTGCCGATGTCGTGCAGCAGTGCGGCGATGCGCAGCGGCACATCGGGGGCGGCACCCGGATGGCGGGCGTGCTCGAGCGCGATCGCCTGACGCAGCACCGTGAGCGAGTGCTCGTACACGTCCTTGTGGTGGTGGTGCTCGTCGACCTCGAGCTTGAGGGCGCTGACCTCGGGCAGGAACTCGTCGATCAGGCCGGTCTCGACGAGGGCGCGGATGCCGCGCACCGGGTCGTCGGTCTGCAGCAGGCGCACGAGCTCCGACTGGATGCGCTCGGGGCTGACGATGCTCAGCGTTCCGCGCAGGCGGGTGACGGCGTCGAGGGTGCCCGGGTCGATGTCGAAGCCGAGCTGCGCGCTGAATCGGGCCGCGCGCAGCATACGCAGCGGGTCGTCGCCGAACGAGACATCGGGGTCGGTGGGGGTGCGCAGCACGCCGGCGACCAGATCTTCGACACCGCCGGTCGGGTCGACGAGCGTGACCGACGGCACCTTCAGCGCCATCGCGTTGACCGTGAAGTCGCGCCGCACGAGGTCGGCGTCGATGGTGTCGCCGAACTCGACGGTCGGCTTGCGGGTGACGCCGTCGTAACTGTCGGCGCGGTAAGTCGTGATCTCGACCTGCTCCTTCTGCACGCGCGCCCCGATGGTGCCGAAGGCGCGCCCGATGTCCCACTGGGCGGTCGAGATCGGCCGAACGATGCGCAGGATGTCGTCGGGCAGCGCGTTGGTCGTGAAGTCGAGGTCGTGGGTCTCGCGCCCGAGCAGCGCGTCGCGCACGGGACCGCCCACGACGGCGAGATCGAAGCCCGCGGCGGCGAAGGCATCCGCGAGGGTGCGGACCACCGGATTCTCGGCGAGCGCGCCGAGACGGGCGAGGCCGTCGGCCATGTTGAGCATGGTTTCCAGCGTACCCGGCGGCTGTCGCCACCCCCCGTTCTCCCCGGGCTCGCCTCACCTGGCGAAAACGGAAGGCGTCCACGTCGCTCTCGGCGAGTCATGCCGCGACACGCCGAGTCGAAAGCGTCCTGTCTGGGTTTTCGCGCCGGCGGCGGGGCGGATGCTCAGAACAGGGGGTTCTCGCCCCGGGCCTGCGCCACGGCGCGGCGGCGCGCCTGCATGTGCCGTAGGAGCAGCATCGACAGCGCACTGCCGCCGATGACGGCGACGCCGAGCAGCAGCAGCACACCGAGTTCGGGGTCGACGACCTCGAGACCGTAGATCAGCCCGACGCCGACGAGCAGCACGATGCCCTCGATCAGCGCGAAGAGCACGAACATGCGCGTCTGCCGCGCGGCGTACTCCTTCTCGACCGCGCGCACCCGACCGTCGACCGAAGATTCCCCGGGGTAGCTCATGCCTCCACGCTATCGACCGCGCGCCCGGATGCCCAGGGGTCGAGTGCGTCCTCGGCACGCGGGTATTCCACCGAGGAGACCGCCGCCATAGGATCGGCGGATGGCAGCGGATGCGGCACCCACACCCCGCGAATCGTCGCGCCGCGGGTTCCTGAAGCTCGGCGGCGCGGCCCTCGCGGGCGCGGCCATCGGAGGCGTCGCGGGGGCGGCGATCGGAGCATCCGTCACCGCGAACGGTCGCGACGGCTTCGCGAGCGGCCCCGACCCCTTCGCCGGCCTCACCCCGCGCAGCGAACCCGGCTTCGACCACATCGTCGTGGTGATGGGCGAGAACCGCTCGTTCGACAACCTGCTCGGCTACCTGTACTCGTCGTCGAACCTGCCGGACGGCGAGCACTTCGAGGGCCTCGCCTTCGGCTCGCACAGTAATACGGCATCCGACGGCACCGTCGTGGACGCCCACGTGTACACGGGCGACACCGATCGCATCATGAGCCTCCCCGACCCCGATCCGGGCGAGGAGTACCCGCACGTCAACACGCAGATCTTCGGCACCGTCGACCCGAAGGGCAATGCCGACCTCTTCGTCGACGAGATGAGCGCGCCCTTCAACGCCCCGACGCACGGCGAGAAGGCGACGATGTCGGGGTTCCTCGACGACTACATCATCAACTTCCGCCGACTGCGCGGAGGCACCGAGCCGAAGCCGGAGGAGGCCGCGCACATCATGGGCTCGTTCTCGCCCGAGATGCTGCCGGTGCTCTCGACGCTCGCGAACGAGTTCGCGGTCTTCGACCACTGGTTCGCGGGCGTGCCGTCGCAGACGTTCTGCAACCGCTCGTTCTTCCACGCGTCGACGTCGCACGGGTTCGTCACGAATCAGGGCGGCGGCGGATACCGCAAGTGGCTGGATGCTCCGGCCGCCCCCACCGTCTTCAACCGCCTCGAAGACGAGAACGTCAGCTGGAAGATCTACATCGACGAGCTGCAGCTCGTGTCGTTCACCGGCATGCTGCACGCCGCGGTGCTCGAGAAGTACTGGCGCACCGAGCATTTCGGCACGATGAAGGACTTCTACGCCGAGGCGGCAGCGGGCACGCTCCCCGCCTACGCCTTCATCGAGCCGCGCATGGTCTACGACCACAACGACTTCCACCCGCCGTTCGGGTCGCCGCGCGAGAGCGAGGTCGACGGCGAGCCGGTGTACGACAGCGCGATCTCCGACGTGCGGGCCGGCGACCGGCTGATCCACGACGTCTACGAGGCGGTGCGTACGAGCGCCTCGCCGACGGGTTCGAATGCGGTGAATACCCTGCTGCTGATCACCTTCGACGAGCACGGCGGATGCTACGATCACGTGCCCCCGCCGTCGGCGACGAAGCCCACCCCCGACACGGGGGCGGGCGAGATGGGCTTCACCTTCGACCGCCTCGGATGCCGGGTGCCGGCGATCGCGGTGTCTGCGTACACGCGCCGCGGCACGATCCTCCACGACGAGATGCACCACGGCTCGGTCACCGCGACCCTCTCCCGCCTGCACGGCCTGCGGCCGCTGAATGACCGCGACCAATCGGCCAACACCCTTTACTCGGTCGTGAATCTGTCGCAGCCGCGGCACCCCGCCGACTGGCCGGTCACCACTCCGGCCTACACGCCGCCCAACCCCGAGGCCACCGAGCCGAAGCCCGGCCATCCCGCCGAGACGAAGCCCCTCACCCCGCCCGCGCGGGGGCTGCTCGGGCTTCTCATCGCGAAGTACGGCAGGCCCGACGAGCCCGAGCCGCAGACCTTCGCCGACGCCTACCGTCTGCTGCACGAGCACGGCGAGGAGCTGTTCGGCCCGGCCACCGCGTCGTGAGCTTCTAGGCTGAGGGGATGATCACCGCCGACCCCGCCACACTCGCCTCGTTCTGGCGGGAGGTGCGAGCGCAGCATCCGGAGCTTCCCGAGGCCGTGCCCGGTGCGTGGGCCTTCGGTGCGACGCCGGCGCACGCCGATGGGCTGCTCGAGCTGGTGCTGGCGGGCATCAAGACCGGCACCGCCTCGTCACTCTGGGACTACGAGGCGACCGGAGACCCCGAGCCGTACGTCGGCGAGTTCAGCATCATCCTCGACGGCACCGGCACGCCCCGGGCGGTGCTCGAGACCACCGATCTGCAGACAGTTCCGTTCGACGAGGTCACCGCCGAGCACGCGCACTCCGAGGGCGAAGACGACCGCACCCTCGCGTCGTGGCGCGAGATCCACGAACGGTACTGGCGCGCCCACTCCGAGAATCCCCGGGGCTTCGCGCCCGACATGCCCGTGATCTGCGAGCGCTTCCGCCTGGTCTTCCCGGCGGCCTGACGACAACTCAGGACACGGCCGCCGCAGAGCCCCGGATCGGCCGGGATCCGGGGTGCGGGTGGGGCTGGGTCCTGAGTCGTTGTCGACGGTGCGGCGAGACGGCCGAGGGCAGGATCAGACGATCGGGTCGCCCTGAACGGGTCCCTCGGTGTTCGGCTTCCACCCGAGGGCGGGGGCGACGTGCTCGGCGAACGCTTCGAGCACGTGCAGGTTGTACTCCGGTCCGAGCTGATTAGGCAGCTTTTTCGGAGGCGAGATCGAAGGCCTCGGTGAGCACCTGTGTCATGTGTTTGCCGCACCTTATACCCAGGGTGTCCTGCTGGAGGGTCTCGAGGCCAATGAGCGCCACCGTACCCTCGAGCGTGAAGCCCCCGAGCATCATCCGTGCTCGGTAGTCGAAGGCGGTCCCCAGAGGTGCGGAGTGGCTGCGCTTGTCTTCGACTGCTCCTAGGACGTGGAATGCCAGTTCCTGAGCCATCAGTTCATCGAAGCGGAACTCCCGAGCGATGTCCTTGCCGAGATGCCCCTGGGCTTCCCGCGAGGAGGAGTAAGGAGCGCTCTCATTGAGGAACTGACGAACCGGAGAGAGCTTGCTCTTGACATGGTGGGTCAGCGCCATGGCGTTATGTAGTTGGCGGCATCGGAGGCAGCTTGCCCTCCTTGGCGAGGTAGCCCAGCACTAGAACCCCTACGGTAGCCCCAGCCGCTATGCCCACGATCTTGCCGAAGGTCCGTTCGTTTGCGTCTCGCACGCTGCCCTCGCTGTCTCCGACCTTGCCCGCCATGCGCTCGCCAGCCCGAATGAATTCAAGCCGTTCCTTCGGCGACAATCCTTCGCGATCCAACTCAGACTCGATGAGCTTGATGACCCGATCGGCGGAGTCCTTCGTCCGTCCGGCGCTTCGATCTCCAGCTACGAAGAAGTCGCTCACTCCCTCTCGCAGAGCGCGCAACCCGTCGCCGATGTGCGAGAGCGCGTTGGGGTCCAGCCTGATCTTGCGCAGTAGTGGAGCCGGATCCTTGATCAGTTCTTCAGCGTTTTCAAGAATCTGCTCTTCCGACTCGATCTGCTCCTCCACCGGGTCGGGGCCGTTCGGCTCGTTCGTGTTCTCCAACAGGTCCGGAGTTCCTGGCTCGTCGTGATCGGTGGTCTCGTCGGTCATCTGATCCCCAATCGTGGCGCTTGCCCAAATGATAGCGGTCGGGTCAGGTCGTGCCGTCGGGGGGAGGTGTCTGCGTCGAAATGGTTGCTAAACAAGCGATTGGCAACTGCCCGTCTTCGAGGGCCGTAGCGATATGTCTAATCGTGGTTGCCCTGAGGCGCCGGAGGAGAAGAAAAATGAGTGGAATCTACAAGCTCGGATACATCCGAGTGTGCACACTCAAGCAGGAACTCGGTCTCGAGGCTCAGCGCCATCAGCTCACCCAGTATGGCGTCGAGCCAGCGAGCATCTTCGTGGACAAGGGGGTGAGCGGAACCAAGAATGCTCACTCGAAGAAGGTGGCTCAGCTGATGGCGGCGGTCAAGGCCCACGACGAAAGGGTTGAGGTCGTCGTGACGAAGCTGGACCGGTGGGGACGCGAACCAGAAGAGACAATCGCTCTACTGAAGGAACTGGAGCCGATCAATGGATGCCTGACATCGCTCGCCGATGGCGTGAGCATGGTGACGCCGAAGAACAGCGTGGGAATGCTCATCATCCGTGTCATGTTGGCCGTCGCGGCCCAAGAGCGGGATCGCCGCGCCGAGCGGCACCCGCGTAGGCGTGGCCGCAGTTCGGGCCCGCGGTATCCCTCTCGGACCCCCGCCCAAGCTAACGAGCAACGATGTTGCCTGGATTCGTGCGAAGCACGAGCAGGAGCGATGGGGAGCTCAGCGCGTCGAGAAGGCTCCCCCAGCCGAGCGGAATGTCGAGGTCAGTGAGTACACGGTCCAGAAGGTTCTCTGCCAGGTGAGCCGAGCCAAGCCCTACGTGCCGAAAGGACAACCACAAGTATGTGGCGCGAGCCGAAGCCGCCGCGAAGAAGCGAGAGAAGGCCGCTTCGACGGGATAGGTCAGCGGTTGCCCTTGCTCCCGTTATCGAAGGCGCAGAGCATTTGGCAGTTCTCGGGGATGGTCTTGCCACCCTTGCTCCACGGCACGATGTGGTCGCCGGCCATCGCCTCAAAGGTGAAGTGCTCGCCGCAGATCGGACAGATGCCCTTCTGACGCTCGTAGGCCTCGCGTTTGTCCTGCTCCGTGAAGGATCGGAGCTTCAGATGGCGTTCGTCGCCGTCGAGCACATAGGCGTAGATGCCAGACCTCTTCTGCATCTCGTTGTCGAGGATAAGATCACTGACTCGCACTTCCAGTTCGTCGGCATCAATGAGGTCATCCTTCGCTGGAGCGATCAGGCAAGTATCCGGACCCCGTATCCGGACGATCACCTCGCCAATCATGGTTCGTTAAACTCCAGTCCTGCGTGTCAGGGGCAGACGTCTCGCTAGGCTCCAGGCATGCAGACTCTTCAGATCGAACTTCGCAACTGCCACGGAGTCCGAGAGCTCGATGCTGAGCTTCCGTTCGACAGGAAGCGGGCGGTTGCCATCTATGCGCCCAACGGCACGATGAAGTCGAGCTTCGCCCGAACTTTTCTGGACTTCTCTCGGGACGAAGAATCGGCGGATCATGTCTTCACCGATCGCGAAACCGTTCGCAAGATCACGAACGAGAACGGCGACCAGCCGGATTCCTCGAGTGTCGCGGTGTTCCTCGCCTACGACGAGCACTACGCAGCCGACGAATACGCGTCCACACTGCTCGTCAATGCGCCACTTCGCGCGGAGTTCGAGTCCATCAACAAAGGGTTGATGAAGCTCGAGGCCGCATTGACGAAAGAGCTGAAGAAGACGGCCCGGACCAGGCAGGATGTGGCAACACTTGTCTCCCAGATCTTCACGAAGCAGGATGACAACTTTTTCGGAGCCCTGGCACGCGTCAGCTACGAGGTGGAGCAGCTGGAGGAGACTGCGCTCGCCGATCTCCCGTACGACACGATCTTCAACGCGAGCGTGGAGAAGGTCCTGGCGGACCCGGCACTTCGGGATTCGCTCAGCGACTATGTGACGCGGCTCAACGAGTTGCTGGATAGCTCCGTTTTCTTCAGCCGCTCATCCTTCACTTACTACAATGCTGAAACCGTGAGCAAGAGCCTCGTCAGCCAGGGCTTCTTCAAGGCCAAGCACGCGCTACTGTTGACCGGCGACGAGAGCCCGAGGGAAGTGGCCAGCGAGAAGGAACTGACAGCCCTGATTGCCGAAGAGAAGCAACGAATCTCAGACGACGACGAGCTAACCAAGCGACTGAGTGCGCTGGAGAAGGCGCTGAACGCGAACCAGGCCACGCGCGACTTCTTCAAGCTCGTTTCCGATCGTCCCGAACTGCTTGCCGAGTTCCAGAACATCGAACTCTTCAAGCAGAAACTTTGGGTGACCTATCTCAAGATGTCGGAGGAACTCGTCGCTGAGGCAGTCGCAAGCCACAAGTCATCCGAGGGACGGCGCAAGGCGATCCTCAAGCAGGCGGTGGCCGAGCGAACCAGGTGGGAGGAGGTGATCGATCTCTTCAACGCCCGGTTCTCCGTCCCCTTCACTCTCGTCCCAAGGAATCGGGAAAAGGTGATGCTCGCTCAAGAGCCATTTCTCGAACTTGACTTCGACTTCAAGGATGGCGGCGGTGCTTCGCGCGTCGACAGGGAGCACCTTCTCCGTGTACTGAGCACCGGCGAGAAGAAGGCTCTCTACATTTTGAACATTCTGTTTGAGGTGGAGGCTCGGCGCGGGACGGGTGAGCTGGCGCTCTTCGTCATCGATGACATTGCGGACTCCTTCGACTACAAGAACAAGTACGCCATCATCTACTACCTGCAAGAGATGGAGCAGGAGGAGAACTTCCGCCTTCTGATCCTGACGCACAACTTCGACTTCCTTCGCACGATCTATGGCCGCGGCGTCGTGGGCTGGGGCCATTGCTTCATGGCCGAGAAGAGCCCCGAACGGGTGAAGCTCAGCAGGATGGCTGGGGACACCATCAAGAACCCCTTCACGCTGGACTTCAAGAAGAAAATCTTCATCGACGGGATGAAGCGAATCGCCTGCATCCCCTTCGTGCGAAACCTGATCGAGTACAGCCGGGGAACCGACGACGTCGATTACCTGAAGCTCACCTCTCTTCTCCACCACAAGACCGACACCGCGTCCATCACCCAGGCCGAGCTCGACACCATCTTCAGGAATGCGCTGGCGGGCCTGCCCGACCAGTCATGGGCAGATCCGGATGAGCCGGTCATCGACATGATCTACCGGGAGGCAGATGCCTGCCTTGAAGCAGATGAGGGTGTGAACTTCGCCAACAAGATCGTCCTGTCGATGGCTGTGAGGCTTCGTTCGGAGTCGTACATGCTCGGTCGGATCAACGACCCGGTGACCACCGACGCAATCACCAAGAACCAGAACTGGGAACTCTTCAAGCTGTTCGATCAGCGCGGAGTTGGCAACGCCGCAGAGCTTGCACACCTGCGCTCAGTGTTGCTCATGACTCCCGAGAACCTTCACATCAACTCGTTTATGTACGAGCCGATCATCGACATGTCCGATGGTTCGCTCCGCGCCCTGTACACAACGATCTCCGGGCTCGACGAATCGAAGGCGTGAGCGAGCGCACTCGTCTACCAGCGCGCATAGGCGGAGTTCTCAGTGCGTCTCAGACGATCGGGTCGCCCTGAACGGGTCCCTCGGTGTTCGGCTTCCAGCCGAGTGCGGGGGCGACGTGCTCGGCGAACGCTTCGAGCACGTGCAGGTTGTACTCCGGTCCGAGCTGGTTCGGGATGGTCAGCAGCAGGGTGTCGGCGGCCATGACGGCCGAGTCCTGCTTCAGCTGGGAGATCAGGACGTCGGGTTCGGCGGCGTACGTCTTGCCGAACGTCGACCGGTAGCCGTCGATGATGCCGATCTGGTCGCCGTTCTCCTCGCTGCGCAGCCCGAAGTAGGCGCGGTCGCGGTCGTCGATCAGCGGGAAAACGCTGCGGCTCACCGAGACGCGCGGCGGACGCGTGTGTCCCGCCTCCTTGTACGCGGCGCGGTACAGCTCGATCTGCTCCCGCTGCAGCTCGTGGAAGGGCACGCCCGTGGCCTCGGTCAGCAGCGTCGAACTCATCATGTTGAGCCCCTGACGTCCCGTGTCCTCGGCCGTGGCGCGCGAGCCGGAGCCCCACCAGATGCGGTCGCGCAGCCCCGGCGACTGCGGTTCGACCTGCAGGTACCGTCCGGCACCGACCATGCGCGGGTCGCCGGGGGCCAGAGGTTCGCCGTCGATGGCCCGCAGGAAGATCTCGAACTTCTCCCGCGCGAGCACGCTGCCGCGCTCGGGGTCTTCGGTGTCGCGGAATCCGAAGGTCTCGTAGCCGCGCAGCGCCGTCTCGGGTGACCCCCGGCTCACGCCGAGCGCGATGCGGCCGTCGGAGATGAGGTCGAGGGCGGCGGCCTCCTCCGCGAACTGGAAGGGGTTCTCGTACCGCATGTCGATCACGCCGGTACCGACCTCGATGCGCTCGGTGCGCGCGGCCATCGCCGACAGCAGCGGCATGGGCGAGGCGGCCTGACGTGCCCAGTGGTGCACGCGCACGTAGGCGCCGTTGACGCCGAGCTCGTCTGCCCCCTCGGCGATCTCGATCGTCTGCTTCAGCATGTCGCCCGCGGTGCGCGTCGCCGATCCGGGAACGTCGGCGTAGTGGCCGAAAGAGAGGAATCCGAAAGCCTTCATGTTCTATTCGAACGCATGGATGCTGCGAACTATTCCGCGGCGGTGCGCCGCATCTCCACATGCCCCGCGGCATCGTCCGACGTCGTGTCGAACCCCAGCCGCGTGTACCAGTGGTGGGCCGGCGAGTCCGACCACACCGACAGCTCCACCGCGGCTCCGTCGGCATCCGCCGCGGCGAGAATCCGCTCCATGAGCATCCGCCCGTTGCCGCGACCGCGCGCCGCGTCGATCACAGCGATGTCGCACAGGCGCACCGCCTCGGCGCCGGCGTCGATCACGGCATAGCCCACGGGGGCCCCGCCGATCGAGAGCAGCTCCACGACGGCATCCCGATGCTGCGCCCGCAGCGTGCTCATCTTCGAGGCGAGCTGCATGGCGACGAGCGGCTCGATGACCCCGTCCCCCGCATCGGGCAGTCGGCTGCGCACCTCATCCGCCGCGATCTCGTGCACGCGCGGGTCGTCGAGGCTGACGCACTCGATCCGCGCCGCCCGCTCAGCCACGCGGCGGGAAGCCGCCCATGAGTGCGATCACGAAGTACATGCCGAGGTACGGCGGCATGTTGTCGTGGGGCGCAGAACCCCCCGCCGTGGCCAGCGCGTCGGCCGCCATCGCGACGTCGCCGTCGGCCCCGTAGGCGTCGCGCGCCGCTCGTCCGTACCGGGGCTGCGCCCAGGTGCGTCCTGTGGGGTCGCCGCTGGTGCCGGTCGCCGCGACAGCGTTCGGCCGGTGGGTGTGCACGGGGATCTCGGCCTGAGTCAGCGTGACCGCCGAGACGCCGCCGAAGTCGCCGACCGACCGCGGAGTGCGCCCGGGACCCGCGCCCTGACCGATCGCGAAGGCGCCGTTGAGGTTGGGCAGCGCGAAGGTCGTCTTGCCGTCCCCGCCGAATTGGATGCCGAGGATGCTGTACAGCGCCGTGTTCTGCGTGATGGGCAGCAGCTGTCCGCTGCACATCGCCCACCCGCGGGGTGCGTAGGAGAAGCCGATGGTGCGGATCTCTCCGAGGAAGGGGTCCATGTGCGCTCCGGTTCTGCCTCAGTCCCGCGCCGGGAAGATGCCCGTCAGGGCGATGATGTGGTTCACGGCCAGGTAGGGCGACATATTGTCGTGCGGCTGGCTGCCACCGGCAGCGCTGAGAGCCGCCGGTGACATGGTGCCCGTGGCCTGACCGCCGTATCCGGGCTGCGCGGTCGCGGCCCAGTAGGCGTCCTGCGGCGACGTCTGGGCGGCGGCGTCCGATGCCGCGACGACGGCGTGCGTGTGCGCGGGCAGTTGCGACGCCTGCAGAGTCACGCTCGCGGCCCCGGCCGCCATGCCCTGCACGATGCCGCCACCGCCGGGGTGGATCGCCGCCCGCCCCCGCAGGTCGGGGAGGGCGAAAGTGGTCTGTCCGTTTCCGCCGTAGACCGTGCCCAGCAGGGCGAAGAGCGCCTGGTGCTGGTTGATGGCGAGCATCTGTCCGTTGCAGAGCGCCCATCCGCGCGGGGCGAAGTCGAAGGCGACGCGGCGGATCTCTCCGAGGTAGGGTTCGGCCATTCGTCAGCCCTCTCTCGCGGGGAAGATGCCGTTCAGCGAGATGATGTACGACACGACCAGGTAGGGCGGCATGTTCTCGTGCGGCTGCGACCCGCCGGCCGGTTGTACGGCGCCCGCGGCCATCTGCGCGTTCGGCTGCACGTCGGAGGAGGCGTTCGCCGCCTGCGCCGCCCACCGCGTGCCCTCGGGCGACGACGACGTCGCCGCGCCCGCGGTGGTCGGGAGGTGCGTGTGCGCCGGCATCTGGCCGGGGGTGAGCGTCACCTGCTCCACTCCCCCGGAGGAACCCAGGTCGTAGCGCTCCCCGGTACGGGCGGTTCCCGCGTGCACCGCCGAGCGCCCGCGCAGGTCGGGCAGCCCGAAGTTGTTGATGCCGTCGCCGCCGTACGTGGTTCCGATCAGGGTGAACAGGGCCTCGTTCTCGGCGATGGGCAGGATGCTGCCGTCGCAGAACGCCCAGCCGACGGGGGCGAAGTTGCCGGCGAAGATTCGGATCTCGCCGATGAACGCGTCGCTCATGCGCCGATGCCCCGATCGATGACGGCCTCGAATCGCGCGGAGCGCGTGACGCGGCCGAGGTAGAGGCGTGCGACGACGGCGCCGTCCTGCTCGAGGCGGTAGATGTCGTCGCGGACGGCGTCGTCGGCGGTGAATTCGAGGCGGAAGCGGTGCGCGGGGTCGCCGTCCGCTCCGATGTCGCCGACGCCGACGAGCGTCATACGGTGCACCGATCGCGTCGAGACGGCGCGGTAGACCGTGCCCTCGCGTCCGACGAACAGTCCGCGTTGCGGGCGGTCCGGGTCGGCCTGCAGGGGGAGCGCCGCAGTGGCGCGAGCATCCGAGGTGGACGCTCCAGCGGGCCGGGGGGCGAGCGCGACGGCGGAGGCGGAAGCGGATGCGCCGCCCACGCCGGCGCCGACGCCGACGACGGCGCCGACTGCGAGCAGGCCTCGTCGCGTGAACAGAGCAGTCATTCCACTCCAGCGGTCAGTGCACGCGGGGATCTGCCCGAGCGGGCGCGGTGCGGAACTGACGCTATCAGCAGCGGCCTCCGGCCGATAGCATTCGGATATTCCAATCGGCACACGGCGCCTTCGCGCCCGAGCGAAGGACCTCGATGTCTGCTGACCGGGCGCTGCCTGCTCTTCCGCGCGGCCTCGCCGCGACCGCCGCGATCCTCGCCCTCGTCGGCTCCGGCCTCCTGGTCGCGCCGCCGGCCTCCGCCGCAACCTCGCTCACCGTCACCACGACGGCCGACGGCGACGCCAACGGCGCCTGCACGACGCCGAGCATCACGACGCCGGCGACCCCCGTCACGCTGCGCAACGCGCTCTGCGTGGCGAGCAACATTGGTGGCGTCTCGATCGTCACCGTGCCGGACGGCACCTACACCCTGACCGACGGTGCCCTGGTGCTGGGCACCCGCGCCGGCACCGACGTGACCCTCGAATCGATCGGCAACCGGACCGAGATCGTCGGTGACGGCAGCTCGCAGATCCTCACTCTCGACCCCGACATCGTCGGCGGTATCGCCGTCGAGATCAACGGCTTCACCTTCCGCGGCGGCCGAGACGACATCTTCGGCGGCGGCGCGATCATCGGCGGCAGCATCGATGCCCCGAGCGACACCCTGCTCGTGCGCGACTCGACGTTCATCGACAACGCCTCGTCCGGCGGCGCTGCCAACCCCGGCGGTGCGATCCAGTTCATCGGCGGCGACCTGACGATCCAGTCCTCCCGGTTCGAGCGCAACACCAGCGAATCGGCGAACGGCGGGGCGGTCTACTACGAGGCCGCGGCCCCCGGCGACTACCTCGACGTGAGCGGCAGCACGTTCACCCAGAACACCCTCACCGCGGCCGGCACCGTCTCGGCGGGCGGCGGCGCGATCGCGGTCGACGGCGGCGGCTCGGTCGCGATCTCGGGCAATGTGTTCGACCGCAACACCGCCTCCGGTCCCACCGCCCGCGGCGGCGCGATCCAGCAGCTCGGCGGTCCCGCGACGATCTCGAAGAACGTCTTCACCCAGAACACCGCGGTCGCCGGCGGCGCAGCGATCGATGCGACCGGCGGTGCGCTCACCGCCCGCGGCAACTCCTTCACGGGCAACACGGGTACGGCAGCCGTGACCGCCAGCGCCTCGGCGCCGGTCACCGCTCCGAACAACTGGTGGGGCTGCAACGGCGGCGCGAACGCCGCGGGGTGCGATACCACCGCCATCACGACGGGAACGACCGAGCCGCACCTCGTCCTCTCCGCGACCGCGGGAGCGTCGACCGTCGACTCCGGCGCCAGCACGGCGATCACCGCCTCGCTGCGCACCAACTCCGCGGGCGCGTCGGTCAGCGCCGTCGATCTCAGCGCGTTCGACGGCCGGTCCGTGACCTGGACCGATGTGCAGCCCGCGGGCGCCACGACCGCAGCCCCGAGCAGCCTCTTCAGCGGCGGCACGGCGACCACAACCTTCGTCGCCGGCCCCACGCCCGGACAGGGCGGGGTCACCGCGAACCTCGACGCCGCTTCCGCGCGTGCGGCGGTCGCGGTTCGTCAGCAGACCGCTTTCACCAGCGCGGATGCTGCCGCCGCGACGCTCGGTCAGGCGTTCTCGTTCTCGGTGACGGCATCCGGCTTCCCCGCCCCCACGGTGGCGCGCACGACGGGTGACCTGCCGCCCGGCGTCACGCTCTCAGGGTCGGGCGCGACGCTGCTGCTCGCGGGCACCCCCACCAGCGTCGGCACGTTCCCGGTGACCTTCTCGGCGAGCAACGGCGACACCTCCGCCACCCAGGTGCTCACGATCGCCGTCGGACAGGCGCCGTCGTTCACCGGCCCGCTGGCGGCGACGGTCGCCGCCGGCGCTCCGGTCGACGTCACCCTCTCGACCGTGGGCACCCCGCCCGCCGTCATCGCGGCCACCGACCTCCCCGCCGGCCTCGCCCTCGACGCCGCCACGGACGGCACCGCGAAACTGTCCGGCACGCCCACGGTCGCCCCGGGCGAGTACCGCATCCCCCTCACCGCGACCAACGATCGGGGGCAGACCTCCGCGGAGTTCGTGCTGACCCTCACCGCGCCTCCGTCGTTCACGAGCCCGGCGACGGGCACCGTCACGGTCGGTGTTCCCTTCGACATCCCGATCGTCGTGGACCCCGGGTACCCGGCCCTCGACACCGTGGAGATCATCGGCTGGCCGGACTGGGTCAGCCTGGTCGGCGCGCCGGGCGACCAGCGGCTCGTCGGCACCCCGCCCGCCCTGGCCGGAGGTAGCGCCGTCGTGTGGCTCCGCATCGTCGGCAGCACCGTCACGCAGACCATCGCGCTGACGGTGAACGAGGCACCGGTGATCGCCGACCAGCCGGCATCCGTCACGGTGAACGCCGGGCGCGACGCCGTCTTCTCGGCCTCCGCGGCCGGCTACCCGGCACCCTCCGTGCAGTGGCAGCGCAACGACGGCGACGGGTGGGTCGATATCCCCGGGGCCACGTCGACGACGTTCACCGTCACGACGACGATCGCCGACGACGGAGCCCGTCTGCGCGCCGTGTTCACCAACATCGTGGCGAGCGCGACGAGCGACGAGGCCCTGCTGACCGTTGGCGAGCGACCCGCCCTTGCCCCGATCGAGCCGGTGACCGTGCTCGCAGGCGGGAAGCTCATGATCGACGTGCGCAGCAGCGGGCTCCCCTCCGGGGCGCTCTCCGCCGCGCCGCTACCCGCCTGGTTGACGTTCACCGACGACGGCGACGGCACCGGAACCCTCACGGGTACCCCCGCGCTCGACGACGCCGGACGCATCGAGGTCGTCGTCACGGTCGACAACGGCTTCGGCACCGACTCGACGACCGCGACGATTCGTGTCGCCGACACCGTGCCGCCGCCCTTCGCCGCACCGGAGATCACCGACGGGGCGCTCACCGGCGTCCCGCCCGAGGTCACCCGAGGTCAGCAGCTCACGATCGGCGGCGACGGCTACCTGCCCGGTGCCACCGTGCAGCTCACCATGTACTCGTCGCCGGCGCCGCTCGGGGCGGTCGTCGCCGACGCCCAGGGTGAGTTCCGCATCGTCGTGACGGTGTCGGCCGACCAGGTCGAGGGAGCGCACACGATCGTCTCCTCCGGCATCGGCGCCGAGGGGACGGCGCGATTCCTCGCGGCCGACACCGAGCTGATCGTGCCCGCCGCTCCCGGGCAACCCGGCGGCACTCCGGGCACGCCGGGCTCCGGCGGAAGCGGCGGCACTGCGGGCGGCGATCCCGCGGGCGACGGCCTGGCGGCCACGGGCCCCGAGGCGTCGGCATCCGGTCTGCTCGCGCTTCTCGCCGCTCTCGCAGTGATCGGCGGCGCGGCGGTCTTCCGGTCCGCCCGGCGCCGCGCGGCCTGACCAGGCGCGACCGGCGCACCCGAGACACCGTATTCGCCGTGACACACCACACCTGCCGTGGTGTGTCACGGCAGGTGATGTGTCACGGCACGCCGCGCGGCAGCGCTAGTCCGCGGAGAGGAAACCGTCGACGAGAAGGGCGCGGATGCGCGGTTCGAGCTCGGCCCACAGGTCGGCGAGCGGCACATCGAAGAGGTCGGCGAGGGCGGCCGCGATCTGACCGACCGTCAGCTCTCCATCGCACGCCCCCACGAACGCGGCGAGCGCGGGGTCGACGTTGACCGTGCGGGCGAACCCGCCGCCCTGGCGCAGCTCGATCACGCTGGGGTCGTCGGCACCGGGCAGCAGATGACGCGCCTCGGTGATGTCGGCGGCGGTGACCAGGGTCGACGGGATGCCGTCGGCGAGCACGTCGTGTGCGGCGAGGCCGTGGGCCAGGGCCTGCCCGACGCCCGACACCTGCTGACCGACCCGCTCGGTACGGCGCAGCGCCTCGCCCTCTCCGCGGCGCATCAGCACGTAGCCGAAGCCGACGGCGTCGACCTCCCGCGCCGCGAAGTCGTCGAGCCACGCGGTGAGCAGCGGCGTGAACTCCGCGTCGCGCGGAGTCGTGCCGCCGTCGCGGATCCACAGCTCCGCATAGGCCAAGGGCGAGAGCTCTTCGCGCTCCACGACCCACAGGTCGAGGTCGCGCGGCACCCAGGCGTCGAGACGGGCGAGTCCCTTCACCCCGCCGCGCGACTCCCAGTTGCCCAAGAGCTGGGCGATGCCGCCGGTGGTCAGGTAATCGGGAACCGTCCGCACGAACTGCTCGACGAGTGCGTCGCCGACGAGCCCACCGTCGCGGTACTCGTAGGCGGGCACGCCCTCCGTGCGCGGGGTGATGACGAACGGCGGGTTCGAGACGACGAGGTCGAACGCCTCGCCCGCGACCGGGTCGAACATGCTGCCGAGCCGGAAGTCGATGTTCCCCACGCCGTTCAGCATGGCGTTGAGTTCGGCGTAGGCGAGGGCCCGGGCGGAGATGTCGGTGGCCACCACGGTTCCCGCACGGCGGGCGACGAGGAGGGCCTGGATGCCGCATCCCGTACCGAGGTCGAGCGCGCGCTCCACCTCGATCGGCACGATGATCTCGGCGAGGGTGCGCGAGGCTCCGCCGACTCCGAGCACGTGGTCGGGCGGAAGCGCCGTTCCGAGGGCGACCTCGTCGAGGTCGCTGGCGATCCACCACTCCCCCACGCCGTCGGCGTCGACGAACGACTGCGGCCGGATCAGCGCCGCCGGGGCGACGGTCTCGTCGTCGTCGGAGGCGAGGCCGAGCGCCACGAGTCCCTCGACGCCCAGGCGCGGCAGCGCGTCGGCGACCGCGGCGTGCGGCTGAGGCATCCCGAGCACGAACAGCCGTCCGAGGGTGGCCAATGCTCCGTCGTCGCCGCGGATCGCCCGCAGGATCGGCTCGCGCATCCCCCGCGCCAGCGCGTCGTCGGCCTCGTCACCCCACAACCGGCGGAGCGGCTCCGACCGCAGGTCGGCGGCGTCGAGATCGGCGGCGAGAGCGGCGCACCGCAGGGCATCGGGACGAGGCGAGAGCGGGGCGGACACGGGCGTCACTCTACGCGCCTTCAGGGTTCGGCTCGTCGCGCCTCCTAGAATCGCAGGGTCAGTACTCACGATCCCGCCCGATCCGGGCGTCCGAGGAAGACCTTCATGACCGCGACCACCCCCGCCGGACTCCGAGCGCGCGTTCGGCGACTCACGAGCGCGGTCGCGGTGGGGGCGCTGGCCCTGGGGATCGGCTCGATCGCGACGCCCGCCCTCGCAGCCGACGGCGACGGCGACGAGACGGATGCCGCGGGCGTGGAGCTCTCGCTTTCCCTCGGCGTGCACGGGCGCGTCGTGCCCGGTGCGGGCGCATCAGCGACGGTGACGGTCGCCAACGAGACGGATGCCGAGATCTCCGCCGGCGACGTGGTGATCGAACTGAACCGTACCCCGCTCGCCGACGACGCCTCGGTCACCGCGTGGCTGGACGACGCGCAGGCCTCCGGCACGTTCTCCGCGCTGGGTTCGGAGCGTTCCGCGGTGCTGGCCGCGGGAGACGAGGAGCGCGTGGCGCTCTCGGTCGATCCGGCGGCCCTCGCCGACCTCGCACCCGGCGTCTATCCGGTGCGCGCGTCGCTGGCGGGCGCCTCCGCCGCGACGGGCGACGAGGTCGACGAACGCGAGACGACCACCGAGAGCGTGCTGGTGATCACCCCCACGACGGCTCAGGTCGGCGTCATCGTTCCCGTCACCGCCACGCCGGCCGACGGCGTGCTGCTGTCGACCGACGAACTCAGCGACCTCACGGCGCCGGACGGGGCCCTCACCGCGGTGCTCGACGGCGTCACCGGAACCGCCGCGGTGCTCGCCGTCGACCCGGCCATCCCCGCCGCGATCCGTTCGCGCGGCACCGCTGCTCCCGACAGCGCGATCGAGTGGCTCACCCGCCTCGACGAGCTGCCCAACGAGCGCTTCGCCCTGCAGTTCGGCGACGCCGACGCGACGGTGCAGTCGCAGGCCCAGCTGCCGGCACTGCTGCAGCCCGCGACGCTGTCGCCCTTCCTCGCCCCGCAGGACTTCCCGAGCGTCCGGGCGACCGAGACGCCCGACCCCGCTGTCACCGCGACGCCTGCACCGGTCGATCAGGCGGATGCCGACCTCCCCGACGATGCCGAGCTGACCGCGCTCGACGGCTCTCTCGACGGCATCCTGTGGCCGCGCGCGGGCGTGCGTGCCGAAGATCTGGCGACTTTCGAGACCTACCTCGGCGCCGGGACCACGACGATCGTGTCGTCCGCGACGACCGGCGGCACGTCCGCCGCGCACGGGCAGGTCGCGGAGCACGAGCTGCTCGTCATCGACGACACGGTGTCGGCCGCGATCTCCGACGCCGCAGACGAGTCCGACGACGATGCGCGGCAGCAGCTGCTCGCGGCGGCGAGCGCACGCATGTACCTGGCGGCCGCCGCTGCGCCCGATGCCCCGCTGCTCGTCGGACTCGAGCGCGACGAGAGCCGCGACGCCGACGCCCTGCGCGAAGCCATCGCGGCCGTCGATACTGTCGGCCTCGACCTCACCGCCATCCGTGCCACGCCGGCCTCGGCGGTGACGCTGGCCGCGGCCGAGGTCGACACCGCGCGCGTCGACGCCCTGGGTCAGCTCCTCGCCGACGAGGGCTCCATCGCCCAGTTCGCCACGGTGCTCGACGACCCGCAGGTGCTCATCCAGCGCGAACGCATCCGCCTCCTCCGCACGATCGCCGTGGGTGTGCCCGCCGAGGAGTTCGAGCGCACGGTCGACGCGCGACGCGAAGGCACCCGTTCGACGCTGGGCGCCGTCAGCGTTCCCCCGTCGAGCACCATCCAGCTGCTCAGCGCGGCGGCCGATCTGCCTTTCAGCGTGCGCAACGACCTCCCGTGGCCGGTGACGGTGCGCCTCGCCGTCGCGTCGACCGACCCGCGGCTCGACGTCGCGACCGACATCGACGTCGTGGTGCCGGCGAACACGAGCGCCCGCGTCAAGGTGCCCGTGACGGCCCGGGTGGGCAGCGGCGAGGTCGCGTTGCGCCTCAGCGTGTACAGCCCCGCCGGCGTGCTCGTCGACGGGCCCCAGATCGCCCGCGTCGCCGTGCGCGCGGAGTGGGAGACCATCGGCCTGATCCTGTTCGGATCGCTCGCCGTGCTGCTCATCGCGGGCGGTGTCGTTCGCACTGTGGTGCGAAAGCGCCGCGAGCACGCCGAGGCGGATGCCGACCCAGACGTAGAGGCGGATGCCGACGCCGAATCAGGAGTCCGGAATGACTAGCCTCGGGCGCGCGAGCGCGATCATCGGCGCGGGCACGCTCGTCTCGCGCATCACGGGACTCCTGCGCAGCATCGTGCTCGTCGGGGTGCTCGGATCCGTCGGGAGTGCGGCCGCCGACGCCTTCACAGCGGCGAATCAGCTGCCGAACAGCGTCTTCTCGCTCATCTCGGTCGGCATCCTCACCGCCGTGATCGTGCCGCAGATCGTGAAGGCCACCGCGGACGCCGACGGCGGCAACGCCTTCATCTCGAAGCTGTTCACCCTGGGCACCGTGGTGCTCGTGGTCGTGACCGCCATCGCGACCGCTGCTGCCCCCTGGCTCGTGCATCTCGTCGCCGGGAAGGCGAACGACGAGATGCAGGCCCTCGCCACGGCGCTCGCATACTGGTGCCTGCCGCAGATCCTGCTCTACGGCCTGTACGCGATGCTCGGCGAAGCCCTCAACGCGCGGAGGATCTTCGGCCCGTTCACCTGGGCGCCGGTCGTCAACAACATCGTCTCGATCGTCGGATTCCTCGCCCTCGGCGCTCTCTTCGGCCCGGTGTCGACGAAGGCCGCCGACTGGACTCCCGAGATGATCACCGTTCTCGGGGGCACCGCCACGCTCGGCATCGCCCTGCAGGCGCTCGTGCTGCTGGTGTTCTGGCGTCGCACCGGGCTCGCACTGAAGCCCGACTTCCGCTGGCGGGGAGTGGGCCTCGGCAACGTCGGGCGCCTCGCCGGCTGGACGTTCCTCATGGCGTTCGCCAGCCTCGCCGCGGGCATGTACCAGGGGTACCTCGTCAGCGAGGCGTCGGGCCTCGGGGCGTCGGTGACCGTGACCGCGAACGCCTGGCTGATCTTCATGCTGCCGTACTCGGTGATCGTGCTCTCGATCGGCACCCCCTACTTCACGCAGATCAGCGCGCACGCCGCGGCCGGGCGCGACGACGAGGTCCGGAGCGACATCGCGCAGAGCATCCGCACCCTGCTGTTCTTCATCGTCGCGGCCACCGCGGCCGTCGCCGCCGCCGCGATCCCCGCCTCCCGCGTGTTCACCGACAACGCCGACGACGCGCAGGCGGCAGCGCTCGTGCTCATCGCCTACCTGTTCGGGCTCATCCCGCTCACGATCCTGTTCATCGTGCAGCGCACGTTCTACGCCTACGACGACACCCGCACCCCGTTCTGGTTCACGATCTTCCAGTGCGTGCTCATCGTCGGCACAGCGCTCGGTGCCCTCGGTCTGCGCGAGGCCGGCCTCATCCCCCTCACCTCGCTCGCGGCCGCCGTCGCCCTCGGCCAGTCGATCGCCAGCATCGTGCAGACGATCGTCGCCACCTGGCTGCTGCACCGCAAGATCGGCGGCCTGAAGATCCGGTCCTGGATGGCCGCGATCGGCCGCTTCGCCCTCGCCGGCATCCCGGCCGGATTCGCCGGATGGGGCGCATTCGCGCTGATGGGGGGCGTCGACGGGTGGACGATGGCCGACAAGATCCAGGGCGCCCTCGGCACCGCGGTCGTCGGGCTCGTGGTCGTGGCCGTCTACCTCGGCATCCTGGCCCTGCTGCGCGCCCCCGAGCTGAAGGCCGCCGGCGGTCTCGTTCGGCGCTTCCTCCCCGGGCGCTGACCCGGCGGCGATGAGCCGCGCGCCCCCGCTCGCGGGAATGCGCCGCAGCTACCATGGGTTGAAGCAGTCGAACATCATTCGATGGCATTGCAGTCCTTTGGAGAGCACCATGCGTCAGGTCATCATCATCGGCTCCGGCCCCGCCGGTTTCACCGCCGCCATCTACGCGGCGCGGGCGAGCCTTCAGCCGCTGCTCATCGCGAGCTCCGTCGAGGTCGGCGGCGAGCTGATGAACACCACCGAGGTCGAGAACTACCCGGGCTTCCCCGAGGGCATCCAGGGTCCCGAGCTCATGGCGAAGCTGCAGGAGCAGGCCGAGAAGTTCGGTACCGAGGTCGTCTACGACGACGTCACCGACCTCGACCTCGCGGGCACCGTCAAGAAGGTCACCCTCGGTAGCGGAGCGGTGCACGAGACCCAGACCCTCATCTACGCGACCGGCTCGGCCTACCGCAAGCTCGGCGTCGAGGGCGAGGAGCGCCTCTCCGGATACGGCGTCTCGTGGTGCGCCACCTGCGACGGGTTCTTCTTCCGCGAGAAGACGATCGCGGTCGTCGGCGGCGGCGACTCGGCCATGGAGGAGGCCACCTTCCTCACGCGCTTCGCCGACAAGGTGTACGTGATCCACCGCAAGGACACCCTCCGCGCGTCGAAGATCATGCAGGAGCGCGCGTTCGCGAACGAGAAGATCGAGTTCGTGTGGAACAGCGAGGTCGCCGAGATCATCGGAGAGACCGCCGTCACCGGCGTGAAGCTGCGCTCCACCGAAGACGGCTCGCTGCGGGATCTGCCGCTCGACGGCCTCTTCGTCGCGATCGGCAACGACCCGCGCACCCACCTCGTGCACGAGAAACTCGACCTCACCGCCGAGGGCACCATCTGGGTCGACGGCCGCTCGTCGAAGACCTCGGTGCCCGGTGTGTTCGCGGCCGGTGATGTGATCGACCCCACGTACCGTCAGGCGATCACCGCCGCGGGTTCGGGCACGGTCGCCGCGCTCGACGCGGAGCACTTCCTCGCCGACCTCGAAGACGCCTCGGTCGAGGTGCCGGCGGCCGAAGCCGCCGAGGTCCTCACGGCCTGACCCGGCCCGGGAACACTTTCCCGCGGTCTGCTGTTGTAAACGACGTACCTCGAACAAGGAGAAACTCTGATGAGTGCAAAGGCTACGAGCCAGGCGACCTGGGAGCAGGACGTTCTGCAGGCCGACGGTCCCGTTCTCGTGGACTTCTGGGCCGAGTGGTGCGGACCGTGTCGTATGGTCGCGCCCGTGCTGGACGAGATCCAGTCGGCGAACCCCGACAAGATCACCATCCTCAAGCTCAACGTGGACGAGAACCCCGAGCTGGCGATGAAGTACCAGATCACCTCGATCCCCGCGATGAAGGTGTTCCAGGGCGGTGAGGTCAAGACGACCATCATCGGCGCGAAGCCGAAGCCCGCCCTCGAGAAGGATCTCGCCGCGTTCCTCGGCTGAGTCCCCCGCAGGCTGTCAG
Organism: Microbacterium sp. Soil_N32; assembly: GCF_057655505.1. NCBI lineage: Bacteria > Bacillati > Actinomycetota > Actinomycetes > Micrococcales > Microbacteriaceae > Microbacterium > Microbacterium sp. Soil_N32. Next base: position 42,523 of record NZ_JBDGME010000016.1, on the reverse strand, counting down.
GGCCGTCGCCTCTTCGGAGGCGGCGGCCCTTTCCGCATCCGCCCCTCGAGGAGCGAGCATCCGCCAGATGGTGACGGACGTGTCAGGCGACCGTCGGGTCCCAACGACGGTACCGCTGCTTCTCGTCGAGCAGTCCCCACACCGCCGGGGTCAGCTCGGGGTACTCGAGGGCGATCTGGCGCAGCACCCGGTAGTGCCGCGCCTCGCTCGGACGCACGCCGTCGTTCGCGGCGATGTTGTCGGCGCGCAGCAGGTAGACGACGAGTTCGTCGATGCTCGGCAGCTCCTCCATGAACTCCCAGGGGTCCTCGCCCCCGAGCAGGCGCTCCTGCACGATGACCGCGAGCTCGTCCGACGCTTCGGCGCGCAGCACTTCGAGGCTGGCGCGGCGCGGAACGGACTCGGTCATTCCTCCAGCCTACGCGCGTGCGCGCCGGGGTCGGCGCTCCACCTTCACGTCTTCGCTCATCTCCTCGAGCTCCTTGCCCTTGGTCTCGGCGACCTTGAACCACACGAAGAAGAACGACAGCAGCGCGAAGAACGCGTAGAACCCGTAGGCGAACGGCAGACCGATGTTCGAGAACCACGGGAAGGTCGTCGAGATGAAGAAGTTCGCCGCCCACTGCGCGGCTGCGGCCACCGCGAGGGCGCCCGCGCGGATGGAGTTGGGGAACATCTCGCCCAGCAACACCCACACCAGCGGACCCCACGTGGCACCGAAGAACACGACGAACGCGTTGGCGCAGATCAGGGCGACGGTCGACCACGGCTCGGGGAGCGTGACGGCTCCGGCCCCGTCGAGCGTGCCGAACGAGAAGGCCACCGCCATGGTGCCTAGCGAGAGCGTCATGCCGACCGAGCCGACGAGCAGCATGATGCGCCGTCCCACCTTGTCGACGAGCAGGATGGCGACGATGGTGACGACGATGTTCGTGACCGAGGTGATGACGGTGATGAGCAGCGCCTCGGACTCACCGAAGCCCACCGACTGCCACAGCGTCGTCGAGTAGTAGAAGATCACGTTGATGCCGACGAACTGCTGGAACACCGACAGCAGGATGCCCACCCAGACGATCGGCTTGAGACCGAGACGGTTTCCGCGCAGGTCGCGCAACGACTCCTTCTTCTCGGTGTCGATCGTGCCGGTGATCTCGTCGATCTTGGCATTCACGTCGACGGTGCCGGTGACGGTGGTGAGCACCTCGGATGCCCGGTCGATCTCACCCTTGCGCACCAGATACCGCGGCGATTCAGGAAGCTTCAGGGCGATGATGCCGTAGACGATCGCGGGGATCGCCTCGGCGATGAACATCCACCGCCATGCGTAGAGTCCCCACAGCGACTCGGCCGCTCCCCCGGCGACCTGCGCCAGCATGGCATCGGAGAGCAGGGCCACGAAGATACCCATCACGATCGCGAGCTGCTGCAGCGATCCCAGGCGGCCGCGCATCGTGGCGGGTGAGACCTCGGCGATGTAGGCGGGGGCGATGACGGACGCGGCCCCCACCCCCAGCCCGCCCACGACGCGCCAGATGATGAGGTCGACGACGCCGAACGCGAGCCCTGACCCGACCGACGAGAGCAAGAACAGCACGGCAGCCGCGACCATGATCGGGATGCGCCCGTACTTGTTCGCGAGCGGGCCCGCGAACCACGCGCCGATCGCACATCCGATCAGGGCAGACGAGACGGCGAAGCCCTTGAGGCCCGCCCCGAGGTCGAAGCCCGACTGGGTGCCGGCGAGAGCATCGACCGCGCCGTTGATGACGGCGGTGTCGAAGCCGAAGAGGAACCCGCCGAGGGCCGCCGCGATGGCGATTCCGATCACCTTGCCCTTGATCCCGGATGCGGATGCTGTCGCAGACATGTGTGCCCTCCCGTGGGTTCGTACCCAGCGAGTCTAGGACGGGCGACGATTTCGCGCCGGTGCTTGACTTTCGCGCACAGCGGGACGGGAACGCCCGGACGTCCCGTTGTGGGACGCCCGGGCGCGGTGGCTCCAGGGAGGGGGCCTCTGTTAGCGGCCGTAGCTCTCTTCGCCGAGTTCTTCGAGGATACGGTTGAGGTCCTGGATCGATGCGAAATCAATTGTGACCTGGCCTTTTCGTGCGCCCAGCGAGATCTTGACGCGCGTGTTGAGGCGGTCGCCGAGCTTGCCGGCGACCTCGTCGAGGTAGGCGCGACGGGCACCGGGAGTGGCCTTCGCCGAGCTCGATCCGCCGCTCCACTGGTTCTTCGCCGCCTCTTCGGTTGCGCGCACCGAGAGGTCTTCATTCACGACCTTGTCGGCGAGGCGCTGCATGGCCTCGGGGCTCTCGAGGCTGAGGATGGCGCGGGCGTGGCCGGCGGTCAGCACGCCCGCGGCCACCCGCTGCTGCACGGGCACGGGCAGCTTGAGCAGTCGGATCGTGTTGCTGATCTGCGGACGGGAGCGGCCGATGCGGGTGGCCAACTCCTCCTGGGTGATGCCGAAGTCGTCGAGCAGCTGCTGGTACGCGGATGCCTCTTCGAGCGGGTTCAGCTCGGAGCGGTGGAGGTTCTCGAGCAGCGCGTCGCGCAGCAGGTCTTCGTCGGCGGTCTCGCGGACGATGGCGGGGATCGACGTGAGGCCGGCTTCGCGGGCGGCGCGTGTGCGTCGCTCACCCATGATGAGCTCGTAGTCACCGTCGGAGTTGGTGCGCACGACGACGGGCTGCAGCACACCGAACTCACCCACGCTGTGCACCAGCTCGGCCAGGGCCTCGGGGTCGAAGTGCGTGCGCGGCTGACGCGGGTTGGCGACGATCTTCTGCGGGTCGACCTGCACGAGACGGATGCCGGGGACCGCGGTGAGTTCGGCATCTTCCGGCGCATCCGCGGTCGGCGTCTCGGTCGTCGTCGTGACCTCCGACGGGCGGATGCTTCCACCCGGGAAGAACACGTCGACCGGACGCTCGGTCTGGTCTGCCGTCGGGATGAGTGCCCCGATCCCCCGGCCCAAGCCAGTGCGCTTCGCCATCATTTCTCCTTGCTCTGCGCCGTGCGAGACGCGATCTCTACTGCTGCCTCGCGGTACGCGATCGCGCCGGCCGATTGGCCGTCGTACGAGATCACCGTCTGGCCGAAACTGGGGGCTTCCGACACGCGCACCGAGCGCGGGATCATGGTCGTCAGAACCTGGTCGGGGAAGTGCCCGCGCACCTCCTCCGCCACCTGCTGTGCGAGGCGCGTGCGTCCGTCGTACATGGTGAGCAGGATGGTCGAGAGGTGAAGCGCCGGGTTCAGGTGCTTCTGGATCATCTGGATGCTGCCGAGCAGCTGGCTCAGCCCTTCCAGCGCGTAGTACTCGCACTGGATGGGGATGAAGACCTCGGACGCTGCGGTAAACGCGTTGATCGTCAACAGGCCGAGCGACGGCGGGCAGTCGATGATGACGAAATCGACGGGGTTCGAGGCGAGATACTCGTCGAGGGCGGTCCGCAGCCGATGTTCACGGGCGACCTGGGCGACGAGCTCGATCTCTGCTCCTGCGAGGTGGATCGTGCTGGGTGCACAGAACAGGTTGTCGCTCTCGGGGCTCTTCTGCACGATTTCGGCGAGAGACGTGCCGTTGATGAGCACGTCGTAGATGCTCGCCGTGTCTCCGTTGTGCGGTACTCCGAGGGCGGTGGACGCATTGCCCTGGGGGTCGAGATCGATGACCAGCACTTTCGCGCCGAGACCAGCGAGGGCCGAGGCGATGTTCACCGCCGTCGTCGTCTTGCCGACGCCGCCCTTTTGGTTGGAGACCGTCATCACGCGGGTTTCCCCCGAGAATGTCACACTCACCGACTCCAGTGCACGTCGACGAGCAGAGAGGTCGGCCAGCTCCCGCGCGAGCGGTGTGTCCATACCGAACGTTGAGTTCGAGGATGCCTTTTCGGACTGTTTCACGTGAAACATCCACTCCTTTCGGGGCCGCTCTCCACTCTAATCGCTCGGGCCGACATCGCTTCTGCCGACGGGCGGGAACGGGGGTGATCGCGGCGGCGCATGCACCCCAGTGGCGCCGTCTCAACGATGCTGTCGCCGATGTTTCACGTGAAACGGCAACTCAACTGCCTTTTCAGGCCCTGTGCATACGGCTTCGGAGCGTGGAACGCCTCCGCAGGCGTAGAACACTCCCCTCTCCTCCCACGATGAGGCACTCCAAATCCACTCCTCACCATTAACCTCGCTGAAAGTAGGTATCTCGCCCCGGCTCGCGGCACGGGCATACCGACCCGGGACCCTCCCCCACCATCGGACACGACACCGCCGTGCGGTCGCGGGCCGGGGTGGTGGTTTCACGTGAAACGGCACTGGACTAGCTGCGCCGCCGCGCATCGGGTACCGGTGCTCTTTTCCGCACACGTTGCTCCGAGGCGGACCCTCCACAGCACGTCGCCGACTCACGACGGGACGTTCTGTGGGGCAAGCCTTGCCACAACCCTCCTTTCCCCAGGAACTCCACTCGTGTATTGATACCGGGGGTCACCTCACAGTCGGGCGAATCAGCCGCCAGAGATCGGGTTCGCGCGCAGAGTAGTCGCACCGTCACCGCTGGTGGTCGGCCCCACCTCTTACGCATTACGAGGAGGACGCCGCGCACTCGTTGCAGGAGTAGCGGCGGAGGAGGGGTGCATTGGCGGGCCGCGATGCCCTTCCAGACTACGGTCGCGCGCTCACTAACCGAATGGTGGCCGTCGTGTTTCACGTGAAACGACACCGCGCCTGTGATCTGATGCCCCGCTCTGCGGGAAAACGCGCGAGCCGAGATCAGGAGGCTCGCCTGCAGACCTCGACTCACACGACAGGGGAAGAACTGGTATTCGATGACACTCGTGCCTCCCTTCCTGGGGGCCGGGCTCCTTCCCGCATCACTGTGCGGAATGTCGTTCCGCGAATGTCACTCGGAGAACTCGATCGGCGGCCCAACCTCGAAAGACACCGGGACAGACGCCCGCCACACCACCTGGCATCCAGCACCTACCCTCGCACCCAGATACCCGCGCATCCAACACCGGCTCACGCATCCAACACCAACCCACGCATCCAACACCAACCCACGCATCCAGCACCTACCTACGCATCCACCGCCCACCCACGCATACAACGGCGGCCCACGGATTCAACACCAACGCACGCATCCAACAACGGCGCATGCATCCAACAACTGCGCACGCATCCAACACCGACCCACGCCTCCATCACCCACCCGCGCACCCGACACCGGAGCCCTGCGCACGCATCCAACACGAACACCGCCGCCGACACTGACCTCGACTCGGCTTCGCCTCCGACATCAACGGCGCCGACTCAGACTCCGATTCCGCCATCAACGACGCCAGCACCACGCCGTCATCGCGTTTCACGTGAAACATCGCCTGTTTCTCGTTGCCCACCGAATCGGGCGGTCGCCCTCCGCCGCCCTGTTCACCATCCCCGTGGTCGCCATGTGTCGCGCTCCCCTGTCGCAGCTGCTGGGCGCGCACGCGAGCCGCGGTCCCCCACCCGTGTGTATGCCTGCCGCATTTCGCGGTGACCTCCGTCGATGTTTCACGTGAAACACTTCCACCCCAAGGACCCCCCCAACCCCGAACTCTGCCAGCACTCCCGGGTCGCCATATTTTGCGCCCGCCGAGGTCCGCCGAGAACGATCGGCTGCGCCTGACGCCGATGCGGCTGCTCCATCTGCCCCGTCCAGGCGTGTCGGCCGTATGTTTCACATGAAACACCGCGACCGCGACCTTGCACCGTATCTGAGGGACGAACCTCGCCTCACCCTCGGCCTGATCGCCTTCCATCGGCGCCGCGCGGCACTACATCGCCAGTCGGAGTCGGTCGCGCGCCGCTCTTGCCGGCACGGACGCACTCCCCCTTCCGACTCCGCAACCCGCGGGCAGGCGTCGAGAGAGCCATGTTCAGAGCGCCGATTCTCGCACACACCGGGATCCCCACCGCGTCGGCGGCCAATAGCCGCGCCTCGCTCGCTGTCCGGGCAGCGTGGGCACTGTTTCACGTGAAACAGCGCCGCTCTCGCGCGATCTTCATCGCGCGAGAGCGGGTCACCTCACTGGACCGGTGACAACCTTCCGGCGGGGCGCACCGCGCGCAGTCCGGGCGTATGCGGGATCGCAGTCGGGCATCGAGGCACACCCACCGCAGAGGCGCACGCGGGTTGTGTGCCTACGCACCCGTTCCGTCGGTGCACGTGCGATGACTCATCTCACCGCTCCCCGCTCGCTACAGAAACCATCACGCACCTGCGGCCACGGGTAGGTCCCGCCCACCGTGTTCGCGATCCCCTCGCGAACACGGGTGACGAGGTGACCATGTCTTCTCACGCAGCACCACCATGCCTCCATCCTTCCCGGAGATCGTCCACTGACGGGGGTACACCCCCGAGCGCAGAGATCGACGTCACGCCGGCCGCCGCGTATGGCGACTCCCCCCACTACTCCCCCGCTCACGTGGCCCATGCCGAGCGGTGCACCTCCTTATCGCTCCATTCACGTTACGAACACGGCGAACCTGTGTTTCACGTGAAACCGGCGAATCGCGCTTCGTCTGCTGTGTCGGATTCCCCGGCATCCGCGCCCGTCTCGAACTCGACGCCCACATACGGGCGGTGAGCATCGCACGCGACGCGAAGCACTCCCCTCGGCCCACTATGCCGATGAGGAGAACGGAACGAGCCCCGTCTCACCCGACGACCCACCGCCAGCTCACCTGCTCAGACGGACGCCGCAGGCATGCTCCGAATCATGAAGACATCCACGTCGTCTTCTTCATACGCAGCGAACCCGAACCGCTCGTACAGACGACGAGCAGCACTACCCTGCAGCACGTTCAACCGATACGGACGCTCATCGCGTGCGAACAGCAGCGTCTCCAACACCGCATGCCCCACCCCTCGGCCCTGCACCTCGGGAGACAGGTAGAAGTGCTCCAGCCACCAGCCGTCCACGGCGGCGCGCAGGGCGACCAGACCGCGGTCGCGGCCATCGACGGTGATCACGCGGGTATCGGACGGTTCATAGGCCTTAAGGAACCGCTGCCGTACGCGTTGAGGATCGAAGACGCCGAGACGCTCCAGGTCGGGCCGCATCACCACGGCGCGGAGCTCGGCCATCCACGAGGCATCCGAGGCATCAGCGGGACGAAAACCCCAGTTCAGAGGTTTAATCACGACAAAAAGAGGCGGGTGGGAGTCAGACGGTGCGGACGTATGCCCGCACGACGCGCGTCGTCTCGCCGAGCACGCCCTCGCCCAGTACCTCGACCCGCACGTCCGACAGCCGGTACTTCTTGATCTGCTTCTGCGCCGCCTCGATCTCCTTGTCGGCGTTCATCCCCTTGAACAGGGTGAGCTCTCCGCCGTCACGCACGAGCGGCGCCGTCATCGGCAGCAGGGTGCGCAACGCGCTCACCGCGCGCGCGGTCACGACGTCGAACGCACCCGGGCGCCGCACGTCTTCCGACCGCGCCCGCAAGATCTCGACGTTACCCAGACCCAGCGCATCCCGCTGCTCCGTGAGCCACGACACACGCCGCTCCATCGGCTCCACCAATGTGAACTGCACGTCCGGTCGGGCGATCGCGAGCACCAGACCCGGCAGTCCCGCTCCCGATCCGATGTCGGCGACGTGCCCACGCACGAGCGGTGCGGCAATCGCGCTGTTCAGCACGTGGCGCGTCCACAGACGCGGCAGTTCGAGCGGACCGATCAGGCCGCGCTCCTCCCCCTCGCGGGCGAGCGCCGCGGTGAACGCACGCGCGAGATCGACCCGATCACCGAAGATGTCGACCGCTGCAGGCGGCTCGACCTCGAGCTCAGCGCTCATCGTCGTCCCGACCTCCGGGCTCAGCGACGGCGCAGCACGGTGTGGCGGTCGGCGCCCTCACCGTACGACTCCGACACCAATCCCCGCTCGGCCGCGACATCGTGCACGAGCTTGCGCTCGTAGCTCGACATCGCCGGCAGGGATGCCTGGGATGCGCCCTCGTCGAGCTTCGCGGCTGCCGCGTCGACCAGCGTCTCGAGCTGCCGGCGCCGCGCATCGCGCGACCCGCCGATGTCGAGGATGAGCCGCGAGAACGCGCCCGTCTTGTTCTGCACTGCGAGTCGGGTCAGCTCCTGCAGGGCCTGCACGGTATCGGGAGCCGAGAGCAGGCTCAGCGAACCGCTGTCGGCCTCGACCGACACGTACGCGCGTCCCTGCCGCACATCGAGGTTCAGGTCGCCGTCGATGTCGGCGATGTCGAGGAGCTCCTCGAGGTAGTCCGCGGCGATGTCGCCCTCGTTCTCGAGCTCGGCCACGGTGGGCTCGACACGCTCGGTGATGCTCTCGCTCATCATGCGCTCCCCTTCTTCTTCGCACGCTTCTTGCCCACCGGCTGCTGACGCTTCGGGGCCTCGGCCTTCGCCTTCTCGGCCGCCTCGAGCAGACGCTGCTGCTCCGCCTCGTACGTCGCCATCGACACGACCTTGCCCGACGAATCGATCGCCTTGCCCTTGCGCGCCAGACGCTCTTCGCGGGCCTTCGCCGCCTCAGAGCCGGGCGTCGGCATCTCTCGGATCACGAGGAACTGCTGGCCCATGGTCCACAGGTTCGACACGAACCAGTACATGACGACGCCGAGCGGGAAGAACACACCCGAGAAGATGAAGCCCAGCGGCAGCACGTACAGCATGATCTTCTGCATCTGGTACGCCTGGCCGGTCTTGGCCTCGGGCGACAGGTTCTTCGAAATGATCTGCAGCTGGGTGAAGAACTGCGACGCGATCATGAGCACGACGAGCGTGACGAGGATGATGATCGCCGTGGTGTTGCCGGCATCCACCGCGTTGCCGAGCGTCTCGTGCAGCGACGCGACGCCGAAGAGCTTGGCATCGTAGAACTGCTCGGTGAGCTCCTGATTGAGCAGGCCCACGCCGCCGACGCCCTGGGCGTGGTGCTTGGTCACGTCGCTCAGCACGCTGAACAGCGAGAAGAAGATCGGCATCTGCACGAGAAGCGGGAGGCAGCTCGACATCGGCGTCGTGCCGTGCTTCTTGTACAGCGCCATGGTCTCGCGGCTCATGGCCTCGCGGCTGAGCTGGTCGCGCTTGCCCTTGTACTTCTCCTGCACCTTGCGCAGTTCAGGAGCGATCTCCATCATCTTGCGCTGGCTCTTGATCTGCTTCACGAACAGCGGGATCAGCGCAGCGCGCACGACGACGACGAGCCCGACGATCGAGAGCACCCAGGTGAGACCCGAGTCCGCGGCCATCCCGACCGCGGTCAGCAGCCAGTGCCAGGCCACGAGCACCAGCTCCACCAGCCACTTCAGCGGCCAGAGGATGGTACCGATCAGGTCGAAACCTCCGGAGGAGGGGGCCGGCGACGGTGTGGCGCTGGCGAGCAGAAGGTCGAGACCCACCGGTCAGTCCTTTCGAGCGGGAACGACGAAACCACGGGCGGTCAGGTCGTAACGGAAGTGTGCGTGCGGTTTCACGTCGTCGACGCCCCCGCGGGACCAGGGATTGCAACGGAGGATGCGCCAGGCCGAGAGCACTGCTCCCCGCACGGCGCCGTGCTGCTGCACCGCCCCTACAGCGTAAGCCGAACAGGAGGGGTAGTAGGCACAGACGTCGCCATACATCGGCGAGATCACCTTGCGGTATCCCGTCAGGAAGCCGAGCACCAGGTTCCGCGGGATGAGCGGGATGCTCCGCAGCGCATCGCGCGCGTGCATCCGTCCCGACCCGATCGACGACGCGGGCAGCGCGGTCATGATGCGGCCGCCGACGTCAGACGCCGCAGGCAGCGGTGCACGTCCGACCTCAACTCGTCGTACGTCGCCGACGAGGACGCAGGAAGGGCACGGATGACGACATCCGTGCCCTCGGGGACGCGGTCGAGCGCCTCGGCGCAGACGGCCTTGAGGCGACGACGAACCGTGTTGCGAACGACGGCGCCGCCCACCTGCTTGCTGATGATGAAGCCGAACCGCGGACCGCGGGGCTCATCCGTGGTCATCACCGAGGTGATGACCTTCGCTCCTCCACACCGCGATCCGCGACGAACCACCATGCGGTAGTCGCTGCCGCGGGTCAGACGGTACGGACGGGCGAGCACAGCGGGTTACGCGGAGAGCTCGGTGCGGCCCTTCGCACGGCGTGCCGACAGGATGGCGCGGCCGGCGCGGGTGCGCATGCGGGCGCGGAAGCCGTGCTTCTTGGCGCGACGACGGTTGTTGGGCTGGAAGGTGCGCTTGCTCATGGAATCACTCCGGGGGTGCTGTCACCGGATTCACTGCGACCGGAGACATCTGTAGGGAACTGCCGAAAAGGCATAAGTCAACCGACTAAGGGTACGTCGCTGCGGCGCGCAGAGCAAATCTGCGCGCCGCGACCCTTGTCATCCGGTGGGTACCGCACAGCCATTATCCACAACCTCCGTCCCCACCCCGCACACAACACGCGCGTTGATATACCGCGGCAGGTTGCCGTTCCGAGCCTCGGTGACTAGCGTGGGCATCCGTAGTTATCCACAGGCGGAGGACGGAACCCGCGCCGCCTCGCCCGATCACAGCCTCCGGAGCGTCATGTCCTCACCTGCCCAGCCCGACGTGCCGATCTGGACCACGGTGCAGGAGCTGCTCGTCGACGACGACCGGGTGACCCCGCAGCTGCAGGGCTTCCTCAGCCTGGCCGTTCCGGCCGGGGTGATGTCGGCGACGCTCTACCTCGAGGTGCCGAACGACCTGACCGCCGCACAGATCAACAAGCGGCTTCGGCTGCCCATCATGGAGGCGCTCGCGCACGTCGGCGAAGAGGTCACCTCGTTCCGCGTGGTGGTGAACCCCGAGCTCGCCGAGCAGCCGACCGCACCCATCGCCGTCCCCGACTTCGGTCGACAGGAGGGCACGGGGCGCGTCGAGTCGCCGATGGAGCAGCCGACGCCGCTGCGGCACGAGTCGCGCCTCAACCCGAAGTACACCTTCGACAACTTCGTCATCGGGCAGTCCAACCGATTCGCCCACGCCGCCGCCGTCGCGGTCGCGGAGGCACCCGCCAAGGCCTACAACCCGCTCTTCATCTACGGCGACTCCGGGCTCGGCAAGACGCACCTCCTGCATGCGATCGGCGACTACGCCCAGTCCCTCTACGCCGGGGTGAAGGTGCGGTACGTGTCGAGCGAGGAGTTCACGAACGACTTCATCAACTCGATCGCGAACAACCGCGGCGCGGCGTTCCAGGCGCGGTACCGCGAGGTGGACATCCTCCTCATCGACGACATCCAGTTCCTGCAGGGTCGCGCCGAGACGCAGGAGGCCTTCTTCCACACCTTCAACACGTTGCACGATCACAACAAGCAGGTGGTCATCACCAGCGACGTCGCGCCGAAGCACCTGACCGGCTTCGAGGACCGCATGCGCAGCCGGTTCGAGTGGGGCCTCATCACCGACGTGCAGGCTCCCGACCTCGAGACGCGTATCGCCATCCTCCGCAAGAAGGCGCAGAGCGAGGCGCTCCACATCCCCGACGAGGTGCTCGAGTACATCGCCACCGTGGTGTCGTCGAACATCCGCGAACTCGAGGGCGCTCTCATCCGCGTCTCGGCGTTCGCGAGCCTGAACCGCTCGGCGCTCGACATCTCCTTGGCCCAGACCGTGCTGCGCGACATCGTCGACACGGCGGAGGACAACATCATCTCGCCGACCGACATCATCACCGCGACCGCGCAGTACTTCAAGCTCACCGTCGACGACCTGTACGGGTCGAGCCGGTCGCAGCAGATCGCCACTGCGCGTCAGATCGCGATGTATCTGTGCCGTGAACGCACGAGCCTCTCCCTGCCCAAGATCGGGCAGCTGTTCGGCAACCGCGACCACACCACCGTCATGTACGCCTATAAGAAGATCAGCGACCTCATGAAGGAGCGGCGCTCGATCTACAACCAGGTCACCGAGATCACCACCCAGCTCGGACGCCGCTGACACCGGCGCTCGACCTGCAGGGAAAGGCATCCGATCGCGGATCCGTGCCCTTTCTCGTTTCCGCGGAGACGCGACGCGCCGGACGGCCGCCGAGCCCCCTCGAAAAGATGCCTCTATGCACATGTGGATAACTTGTGGATTATCGGGGTGCGCATCGGGACGAATGTGGGCCGATCGCCCATTCCTGTGGATAACTCGGGGACAACGAATCGGACGTCGGATGCTCTCCACCCCCGGATTCCTCAGGAATTCCACAACTGACAAACGTGTAGTTCCCTACGGCCGACTGCTATCCACCGACTTATCCACAGTATCCACAGCTGTTAACACCGTTAAGAAGTTAATCCGGTTAAGGCGCGATCCGATCACCAGACGGGTGGGGAGAACCCCGAGGCATGACAGGAAACCTCGTCGTAGGGATCGGGTTGATCGTGGGGCTAGCATGGGAAGCCCTGCAGTCGGCCACGCCCTGCAGCCCACCGACGACACCCGTCTCAGATCGACGACAAGGGAGCACCCGTGAGGTTTCAGGTCAATCGCGACGTCTTCAGCGAGGCCGTCTCGTTCGTCGTCAAGCTCCTGCCGCAGCGCAATCCGCAGCCGATCCTGGCCGGTGTGCTGATCGAGGCCGACGGATCGGGGCTCACCCTCTCGGCGTTCGACTACGAGGCCTCCGCCCGCACGACCATCGAGGCCACGGTCGACGACCCCGGCACGATCCTCGTGCACGGCCGACTCCTGTCGGACATCGCAAGCCGCCTGCCGAACGCCCCGATCGACATCGCCGTCGAGGACGACGGCGGGATCGCGGTGACCTGCGGCTCTGCACGGTTCACCCTCGCGGCCATGCCGGTCGAGGAATACCCGTCGATCCCCGAGGTGTCCGGCCCCTCCGGTGTCGTCCCCGCCGACGAGTTCGGCACCGCCATCGCGCAGGTCGGCTTCGCCGCATCACGCGACGACGTGACCCCGGTGCTCACCGGTGTACAGCTGGAGGTCTCCGGGCACAACCTCAGCCTCGTGGCGACCGACCGCTACCGGGTGTCGCTGCGCGACGTGCCGTGGGACGGCGAAGCCGCGGGCGACCAGACCGCACTGGTTCCCGCACGCACGCTGCTCGAGGTCGGCAAGACCTTCGGTCACGCCGGCACGATCCAGATCGCGTTCTCGGGTGCCGGCGACCGCGAGATCATCGCCTTCACCGCCGGCAACAAGACCGTCACGTCGCTGCTGATCAAGGGCAATTTCCCGCCCGTGCGCCGACTCTTCCCCGAGCAGACCGACCACTACGCGGTCGTGAACACCGCCGACCTCGTCGAGGCCGTCCGTCGTGTCGCCCTGGTCCTGGACCGTGCCGCTCCGCTGCGGTTCACGTTCTCGAGCGACGGAGTGACGATGGATGCCTCGGGCAGCGAGCACGCACGCGCATCCGAGTCGGTCGACGCGATCCTCACCGGCGGCGACGAGGTGGTGCTCGGCCTGAACCCGCAGTACCTCATCGAGGCGCTCGGCGCGGTGAAGAGCGAGTTCGTGCGCGTGACGTTCACGTCGAGCGACAACGCGAACAAGCTCAGCCCGGTGCTCATCACGAGCCAGACCTCGGTCGACCAGGCCGGTCTCGACTCGTTCAAGTACCTGCTCCAGCCCAACCTGCTCCTCCGCTGATCCCGATCGGGCCGGAGCGAGCACTGTCCGACCCCGAAGGTAGTGTGAACGCGTGATCGTGGAGCACTTGAGCCTGGTGGACTTCCGCAATTACGCGACCGCCGAACTGGCTCTGCACCGCGGTCCGAACGTGCTCGTCGGCCGCAACGGTCAGGGCAAGACGAACCTCGCCGAGGCGGTCGTGTTCCTCGCCACCCTCGGTTCGCACCGCGTTTCGGCCGACGCGCCGATGGTGCGCGATGGCCAGGAGTTCGCGATCATCCGAGCTCGACTCTCCCACGGGGAGCGCAAGGTGCTGGCCGAGGTGCAGCTCAACCGCCAGGGCTCGAACAAGGCGCGCATCAACGGGTCGCCGTCGAAGACGAACGAGCTCCCCCGGTACGCCCACGTGGTGCTCTTCGCCCCCGAAGACCTGCAGATCGTGCGGGGCGACCCGTCGGCGCGTCGTCGGTTCGTCGATCAGCTCCTCATTCAGCGCACCCCTCGGCTCGCCGCCGTTCTCGGCGACTACGACCGCGTGCTCAAGCAGCGCAACGCCCTGCTGAAGTCGGCCCGAGCCCGGGGCATCCGCGGCGAGGCGCTCAGCACGCTCGATGTGTGGGACGACAAGCTCGTGGCCCTCGGCACCGAGATCATCGTCGCCCGTCAGCGCCTGGCCGCCGATCTGCAGCAGCCCGTCGCCGACGCGTACGCCGCGATCGCGGGTGCCGACCATCGCCCCGAGCTCGAGTGGGCGCTGTCGATCCGCGGCGGCGACCCCGAAGACGGCGACGACGCGGCCGGTGACGCCGAGGCGGATGCGCCGGCTCCGGCATCCGTCGCCGAGATGTTCCGCTCGTCGCTCGCGTCGAAGCGCGCCAGCGAACTCGACCGCGGTCTCACGCTCACGGGCCCGCATCGCGACGACCTCGTGCTGCGGGTGCGCGGTCTTCCGGTGAAGGGCTACGCGTCGCACGGCGAATCATGGTCGGTCGCGCTGGCCCTGCGCCTGGCCTCGGCCGAGCTGCTGCGCAGCGAATCGCCGGCCGGAGACCCGGTGCTGATCCTCGACGACGTGTTCGCCGAGCTCGACGCCGACCGCCGCCAGCGCCTCGCCGCGCTGACCGCCGGATACGAGCAGGTGGTGGTGACCGCTGCCGTCGAGGAGGACATCCCCGAGGTGCTGCACGCGCACGTCGTCCGCATCACCGCGGGCACGATCACCGACGAGCGCGAGGGAGGCGCGGCATGAACGACACCCTTCGGCCGGGTCAGCCCGCTCCCCGCGCATCCGCGGCGTCGGATGCGTCGTCTGCCGCGGCATCCGACTCCTCCGTGCCCGCGCCGCCCGAGACGGTTGCGACCTATCTGCGCCTGCGCGGGCTGAAGCCGAGCAGCAAGAACTGGCGCCGCAAGAAGCGCCTCACGGTCGACGACGAGAACGTGCCGTTCGCTCCGGGCCGCGATCCGGGCGCGCTCGGCGACGTGCTCGACAAGCTCAGCCGCGACTCCGGCTGGCAGGTCGCCCTCGCCCGCGAAGACCTGGTGCGGCAGTGGGCCGACCTCGCCGGCGCCGACACCGCCCAGCACTCAGAACCGGTGTCGCTCGAGCGCGGACTGCTCACGGTGAAGTGCGACTCGACGGCCTGGGCGAAGAACCTCCAGTACATGCGCGGCACTATCCTCACCGAGATCGGTCGGCGTTATCCCGACGCCGGGGTGGAGAACCTCCGCTTCATCGGACCGGACGTTCCCTCCTGGAAATGGGGTCCCAGAGTCGTCCCAGGGCGGGGTCCGCGCGATACCTACGGGTAGGGCACCATCCGAGGGGGTCGGACGCCTCAGAGGGCCACACGCGGCCGTTGAGCGATATTCCCACTCGAAACCCGGCTAGACTGGGAGTTCGAACTATCGATGTGGAGAATGTCTTCTGATGACACCTGAATCCCCCGCTGACGAGTCCGAATCGACGACCGGGGGAACCCCCGACCCTTCGACGGGCTCCGCGAACGGAAACACATCGACACCCCCGGACCTCCCCGAGTACGGTGCCGACTCGATCCAGATCCTCGAGGGCCTCGAGGCCGTGCGCAAGCGCCCCGGCATGTACATCGGATCCACCGGGCCCCGCGGTCTGCACCACCTCGTCTACGAGATCGTCGACAACTCGGTCGATGAGGCGCTGGCCGGCTACGCCGACACGATCTTCGTGACGCTGCTGGAGGACGGCGGCGTGCGCGTCGTCGACAACGGCCGCGGCATCCCCGTCGACCCGCACTCCTCCGACCCGACCAAGTCGACCGTCGAGGTCGTGCTGACGATCCTGCACGCGGGCGGCAAGTTCGGCGGCGGCGCGTACGCCGTCTCCGGCGGTCTGCACGGCGTCGGCTCGTCGGTGGTGAACGCGCTGTCGACGCGGTTCGAGGTCGAGGTCAAGCAGAAGGGCCACGTCTGGCGGCACAGCTTCGCCGACGGCGGCAAGCCGCAGCAGGCGCTCGAGAAGGGCGAGAGCACCGACGAGACCGGAACGAGCATCACGTTCTGGGCCGACGGCGAGATCTTCACCGAGACCACCGAGTACGACTACGACACGCTGCGCACCCGGTTCCAGCAGATGGCCTTCCTCAACAAGGGTCTGCGCATCGAGCTGCGCGACGAGCGCGCGTCCTCGGTGTACGAGATCGAGGAGGAGGGGCAGGCGATCGCGAAGCAGCCCCACGACGTGTTCTTCTACGAGCGCGGTCTCGTCGACTACGTCGAGTACCTGAACAAGGTGCGCCACGCCGAGGTCGTCACCGAGGAGATCATCGCGTTCGAGTCGGAGGACACGGCGCGCAAGATCTCGCTCGAGGTCGCCATGCAGTGGACCACCTCGTACACCGAGAACGTCTTCACCTACGCGAACACGATCAACACGCACGAGGGCGGAACGCACGAAGAGGGCTTCCGCGCGGCGCTGACGACGCTGGTCAACCGCTACGCCCGCGCGAACAACCTTCTCAAGGAGAAGGACGACAACCTCTCGGGCGACGACGTGCGCGAGGGCCTGACAGCGGTCATCTCGATCAAGCTCGGCGAGCCGCAGTTCGAGGGCCAGACGAAGACCAAGCTCGGCAACACCGAGGCGAAGGCGTTCGTGCAGAAGGTCGTGGGCGATCAGCTCGGCGACTGGTTCGAGCGCAACCCTGCGCAGGCGAAGAACGTCATCCGCAAGGCGATCGACGCGGCGACCGCCCGTATGGCGGCGCGCAAGGCGCGCGAGACGGCCCGCCGCAAGAGCGTCTTCGAGTCGGCGGCGATGCCCGACAAGCTCAAGGACTGCACCAGCAAGGACCCGTCGATCAGCGAGATCTTCCTCGTCGAGGGCGACTCGGCCGGCGGCTCGGCGGTGCAGGGTCGCGACCCGCACACGCAGGCGATCCTGGCGCTCCGCGGCAAGATCCTGAACGTCGAGCGCGCGCGTCTCGACAAGGCCCTCGGCAACAAAGAGGTCCAGGCGATGATCCAGGCGTTCGGCACGGGCATCGGCGAGGACTTCGACATCGAGAAGGCCCGATACCACAAGATCGTGCTGATGGCGGATGCCGACGTCGACGGCCAGCACATCACGACGCTGCTGCTCACGCTGCTGTTCCGCTACATGCGCGGGCTCATCGAGGCCGGCTTCGTGTACCTCGCGATGCCGCCGCTCTACCGCCTGAAGTGGTCGAACTCGCCGCACGAGTACGTGTTCAGCGACGACGAGCGCGACGCGCTGCTGAAGTACGGCCTCGACAACGGCAAGCGCATCCCGAAGGACGCCGGCATCCAGCGCTACAAGGGTCTCGGCGAGATGAACGCCAAGGAGCTGTGGGAGACCACGATGGACCACTCGACGCGCACGCTGCGTCAGGTGACCATCGAGGATGCCGCGGCCGCCGACGAGATCTTCAGCGTGCTGATGGGCGAGGACGTCGAGTCGCGGCGCACGTTCATCCAGCGCAACGCCAAGGACGTCCGCTTCCTCGACATCTAGCCATTCCGTGGGTCCCCCGGCGCGCCGCGGGGTCCCGGATGCTTCGACACGCTCAGCAACCCAGGAAATGACACATGACTGACGAAGAACGCCCCGTCCCCGAGCACGATCACGGCCGGATCGACCAGGTCGACCTGCAGTCGGAGATGCAGCGCAGCTATCTCGACTACGCGATGGCGGTCATCGTCGGACGCGCGCTGCCCGACGTGCGCGACGGGCTCAAGCCCGTGCACCGCCGGGTGATCTACGGCATGTACGACGGCGGCTTCCGCCCCGACAAGTCGTTCTCGAAGTGCGCCCGCGTCGTCGGCGAGGTCATGGGTCAGTACCACCCGCACGGCGACTCGGCGATCTACGACGCCCTCGTGCGTCTCGTGCAGCCGTGGTCGCTGCGGTACCCGCTGGCCCTCGGTCAGGGCAACTTCGGGTCGCCGGGCAACATGGGCGCCGCGGCGCCGCGATACACCGAGACCAAGATGGCTCCCCTCGCGCTCGAGATGGTGCGCGACATCGAAGAGGAGACCGTCGACTTCACCGACAACTACGACGGTCAGACGCAGGAGCCCACGGTCCTCCCGGCCCGGTTCCCGAACCTGCTCGTCAACGGATCGGTGGGTATCGCGGTCGGCATGGCCACGAACATCCCCCCGCACAACCTGCGCGAGGTGGCCGAGGCGGCGCTCTGGGCGCTCGACAACCCCGAGGTCACTCGCGAGGAGCTGCTCGACGGGCTCATCCAGCGCATCCCCGGTCCGGACTTCCCGACCGGCGCGCAGATCCTCGGCACCAAGGGCATCCACGAGGCGTACCGCACCGGACGCGGCTCGATCACGATGCGCGCGGTCGTGAACGTCGAAGAGATCCAGGGCCGCACCTGCCTCGTCATCACCGAGCTGCCGTACCAGGTGAACCCCGACAACGTCGCCGTGAAGATCGGCGACCTCGCCCGT
This sequence comes from Microbacterium sp. Soil_N32, assembly GCF_057655505.1. NCBI lineage: Bacteria > Bacillati > Actinomycetota > Actinomycetes > Micrococcales > Microbacteriaceae > Microbacterium > Microbacterium sp. Soil_N32. Next base: position 23,929 of record NZ_JBDGME010000016.1, on the reverse strand, counting down.
GACGGCAAGATCACCGGCATCGCCGACATCCGCGACGAGTCGTCCGACCGCACCGGCCAGCGCCTCGTGGTCGTGCTCAAGCGCGACGCCGTCGCGAAGGTCGTGCTGAACAACCTGTACAAGCACACGCAGCTGCAGGAGAACTTCGGCGCGAACATGCTCGCGATCGTCGACGGCGTGCCGCGCACCCTCGCGATCGACGGCTTCATCACGAACTGGATCTCGCACCAGATCGACGTGATCGTGCGCCGCACGCAGTTCCGCCTGCGCAAGGCCGAGGAGCGGATGCACATCCTGCGCGGCTACCTCAAGGCGCTCGACGCCCTCGACGAGGTCATCGCCCTCATCCGCCGCTCCCCCACGGTCGACGACGCGCGCACCGGGCTGAAGCAGCTGCTCGAGATCGACGACATCCAGGCCGACGCGATCCTGCAGATGCAGCTGCGTCGCCTCGCCGCCCTGGAGCGGCAGAAGATCGTCGACGAGGCGACCGAGCTGGAGGCCCAGATCGCGGACTATCTCGAGATCATCGCCGACGAGCTGCGTCAGCGCGCGATCATCCGCGAGGAGCTGACCGCGATCGTCGACCGCTTCGGCGACGAGCGCCGCACCCACATCCTGCACGGCTTCGACGGCGACGTCTCGATGGAAGACCTCATCGCCGAGGAGGAGATGGTCGTCACCGTCACGCGCGAGGGCTACATCAAGCGCACGCGCAGCGACAACTACCGCTCGCAGCACCGCGGCGGCAAGGGCGTCAAGGGCGCGCAGCTGCGGGCGGATGACATCGTCGAGCACTTCTTCGTCACGACCACGCACCACTGGCTGCTCTTCTTCACCGACAAGGGTCGCGTCTACCGCGCGAAGACCTACGAGGTGCCGGAGGCCGGTCGCGACGCCAAGGGCACGCATGTCGCCAACCTCCTCGCGATGCAGCCCGACGAGAGCATCGCGCAGGTGCTCGACATCCGCGACTACGGTGTGGCCGACTACCTCGTCCTCGCCACCCGCGACGGTCTCGTCAAGAAGACGCGGCTCGAGGCGTACGACACCAACCGTCAGGGCGGCGTCATCGCGATCCGTCTGAACGACGACGACGCCCTCGTCGGGGCGCTGCTCGTCGACGCATCCGACGACATCCTGCTCATCAGCCGCAAGGGCATGTCGGTGCGCTTCCAGGCGACCGACGAGGCGCTGCGTCCCATGGGCCGCGCGACCGCCGGCGTGAAGGGCATGAAGTTCCGCGAGGGCGACAGCCTGCTCTCGGCCTCGGTCGCCGACCCCGACTGCTTCGTGTTCGTCGTGACCGACGGCGGGTATGCGAAGCGCACCGCGGTGCAGGAATACCGGGTCCAGGGGCGCGGCGGATACGGCATCAAGGTGGCCAAGCTGAACGACGATCGAGGCACTCTCGCGGGTGGTCTGATCGTCGCCGAGGACGACGAGGTCTTGGTGGTTCTCTCCAGCGGCAAGGTGGTACGCTCTGCCGTGGCCGAGGTGCCCGCCAAGGGCCGAGACACCATGGGAGTGGTGTTCGCCCGGACGACGGAAGCCGACCGGATCCTCGCGATCGCCCGTAACAGTGAGCGCGGCCTGTCCGACGAGGAGTCGGAGGAGGCGGATGCCGCTTCCGACGTCACCGAGACGACGAACACCCCCGAGGAGAGCACGGACGCATGAGCACGGTAGCCGACAAGCTCGCGAAGAAATCCACCCGCAAGACCAGCGGCAAGCAGGTGCGCCTGCGCCTGGTCTACGTCGACTTCTGGTCTGCGATCAAGCTGTCGTTCCTCGGCGCCGTGGCGCTGGCGATCGTCACGATGGTGTCGTTCTTCCTGATCTACCTCGTGCTCGACGCGACCGGTGTGATGCTCAAGGCCGAGGAGTTCCTCCGCAGCTTCAGCAACAACGAGATCGTGCTGAGCGAGATCGCCGGCCTGCCGCAGGTGATGGCGTTCGCGGCCGTCGTCGCGATCCTCAACCTCATCGTCTTCACGGTGCTCGGCGCGGTCGTCGCCGGCATCTACAACTTCGCGGTGAAGGTCACGGGCGGTCTGCTCGTCGGCTTCACCTCGAACTGACGGTTCTCGCGAAGGGGCGGATGCTGCGGCATCCGCCCCTTCGTCGTTCCCGCGGGCCTTCCTCCACAACACGGTAGGGAAAACCCGAATCGAGGTGTCCGGTTGACTCGGTGTCGGGCCCCGACCCCCGGCTCTACCGTGGAACCATGACCACACAGACAGCGATCCCGCAGCGGGCGAGAGCCGACCGGCCGCCCCTGCGCTTCTTCCTCACGGTGCTGCATCTCGCCGGTGTCGGACTGATCGGCGGCGTGATCTTCACGGTGCTCACCGGCGTGCTCAGCACCGGTCTGGGTCTGCTGCTCGTCGCCGGCATCGGCCTCGTCTTCCTGGTGGGTCTCGTCTACGCGCTGTTCGGTGTCGGCTGGTTCGAGATCGGCCGGGTCGGCGCGCTGTACCGCGTTCCGGTCGCTCCGCTGCGCTGGCGGCCGCGCGACCGTCCCGGTTTCGTCGGCTGGATGCGCGCCCTCGGCCGCCAGGCCGTCGACGGACGCATGTGGCGCGCCCTGGCGAACTTCGCCATCACCGCGATCCTCGGTTTCGTCGTGCTCCGCCTGTTCGCCGCGCTGGTCGGCTCGGTGGTGCTGCTCTTCGCTCCGCTGACCCCGGCCGAGAGCGTCTTCGGTCCGTTCGGCGGCGGGGGCATCCCGGTGATGTGGGCGCCGCTGGTCGGCATCCTCGGCATCGCGGCCGCCGTCGGGGGCACGATCGGTCTCGCCTTCCTGCACCGCACCCTGTCGCTCGCGATCGTGGTGCGCAGCCGTGAGGCCGAGCTCACCGAGCAGGTGCGCACGAGTACTGCACAGCGCGAAGGGGCGGTGCGTGCGGCCGACGTCGAGCGCACCCGCATCGAGCGCGATCTGCACGACGGCGTCCAGCCCCGGCTCGTGTCGGTGGGTATGACCCTGGGCCTCGCCCAGCAGAAGATCGACGACGACCCCGCCGCCGCGAAAGAGCTCATCGCCGAGGCGCACACCTCGACCAAGGCGGCGATCACCGAGCTGCGGCAGCTCGCGCGCGGCATCCACGCGTCGGTGCTCGACGACCGCGGACTCGACGCCGCCCTGTCGGCGCTGGCCGGGCGATCGCACATCCCCGTGCACCTCGACGTGCGCATGGACGGGCGGTGCAGCCGCGAGGCCGAGGCGGCCGTGTACTTCTCGATCGCCGAGTCGCTCACCAACGCGGCCAAGCACTCCCGGGCCAGCGAGGCGCGCGTCGTCGTGCGACTGCGTGACGGGGGAACGCTGTGGGCCCGCGTCGAGGACAACGGCATGGGCGGTGCCCAGGTGCAGCCCGGCGGCGGGCTCGACGGCATCGCGAACCGCATCCTCGCCGCGGGAGGCACGTTCCGCCTCGACAGCCCGCTCGGCGGACCCACCAGCCTGGAGGTGAACGTGCCATGCGCATCCTGATCTGCGAAGACAGCGTGCTCCTGCGGGAAGGACTCGTGCGGCTGCTCGAAGACGCCGGACACCAGGTGGTCGCGGCCCTGCCCGACACCGACGGTCTCACCGAGGCGGTCGCCGCGGAGTCGCCCGAGCTGTGCATCCTCGACGTGCGGCTTCCCCCGACGTTCACCGACGAGGGCATCCGCGCAGCGCTCGGCCTCCGCTCGACGCATCCGTCGCTCGCCATCCTCGTGCTGTCGCAGTACGTCGAGGAGCGCTACGCGTCCGACCTCATCGCGGCGCAGGGCGGTCCCCTCGGCTACCTGCTGAAAGACCGGGTGGCCGACGTGGCGGAGTTCCTCGAATCGGTGAACCGCATCTCCGAGGGCGCCACGGTGCTCGACCCCGAGGTCGTGGCCCAGCTGCTCACGCGGCGCAACCGCGACGACCGGATGCTCCGGCTCACCGAGCGGGAACGCACGGTGCTCGCGCTGATCGCCGAGGGCAAGTCGAACCAGGCCATCGCCGGTCTGCTCTTCGTCTCGGAGGCGAGCGTCGAGAAGCACATCACCTCCATCTTCCAGAAGCTGGGCCTCGAGCAGGACGAGTCGGGAAACCGCCGCGTGCTCGCCGCCCTCGCCCACATCGAGAACCTCGGCGGCCCCGCGTCGCCGAACCAGACGGGAACGACACGATGACCACGAACAACGACGACCGCACCCCGCTCACTCCCCCGCCCGCGCCGGGCTCTGCGCAGCCAGCACCACCGACGGGTCAGGCACCCGCGGCGGACGGCGGCCCCGCCGCCTCGCGGACGGCCGGATTCACCGCGATCGGGATCATCACCGCGATCGCCGGCGGGCTCGCTCTGGTGGGAACGGGCGGCACCGCCGCCTTCGCCACCGCCGGGGCGATGTTCGCGTCGACCGACGGATCCACCGCCGTGCAGACCGTCGACGTCGACGGCATCGACAGCATCCGCGTGGATGCCGACGCGAGCAGTGTGCGCGTCGAGTTCGCCGACGTCGACGAGGCCGAGCTGAAGGTGACGAACCCGCGCGGACCGGCGTGGACGTTCGAGCGCGAGTCGGACGAGCTCGTCGTGCACAGCGCCAACCGCGGATGGGGCTGGTGGTTCGGCAGCTGGTTCGGCGAGGGCGAGGTGGCGGTCATCACGCTGCCGGAGTCGCTGCGCGACGAGGCGATCGACGCCGACCTGTCGCTCGACGCGGGCAGTCTCGACGTGGTGGGCGACTTCGGTGCCCTCGCCGTCGACGTGAACGCGGGGGCGCTCGACATCGAGGGTTCGGCGCTCAGCGTCGACGTCGACATGAGTGCCGGTCGCGCCGACCTGCTGCTCGACGACGTCGACGAGGCGACGCTCTCGGTCTCGGCCGGCGACCTGGCGGTGAGGTTGACCGGCACCGCGCCCGCGCGCACCGGTATCGACGTGAGCGCCGGCTCGCTCGACCTCACCCTGCCCGATGCCGAGTACCGCATCGATCAGAGCATCGACGCCGGGTCGCTCGATGCGACCGTGAAGCAGTCGTCGGGCTCGCGCAACGTGATCGACGTGTCGCTCTCGGCCGGCAGCGCCACCATCCGACCCGGCCGCTGACGGGTGTCGGGGGCGGGACTCACCCGGGTCTCGTCCCCGATTGGGACTTTCCGCGAATCTCCGGTAAAGTTTCGGAGGTTGACGGGGCTATAGCTCAGGCGGTTAGAGCGCTTCACTGATAATGAAGAGGTCCCAGGTTCAAGTCCTGGTAGCCCCACTCCGAAACTCAAAATCCCCGCACGGGGCCTTAGCTCAGTTGGTAGAGCGCCTGCTTTGCAAGCAGGATGTCAGGAGTTCGAATCTCCTAGGCTCCACACTGTGTTGAGACAGTTCGAGAAGGCCCCGCCATGTGCGGGGCCTTCTCGTTTCCCCGTAGCAAGCAGATAGCAAGCGGCGGATCCGTGAGAGTTGCATCCGAACCAGTAATCCGTTTGCATGAGTCAGTGCCCCGAATCCCTCGTGACCTGAATGGCGCTTCTTTCGGGGAACCATGGCAAGTGGAGGGGGGGAACCGGCGCAACGGCTACACCTGGAAAGTAGGTGTCACCTACCCAGACGGCAAGCGGTCTGTTCTTTCACGTAAGGCAGCGACCAGCGAGGAAGCTCTGGAAGCTATCCGCGGAGCGGTCAACGGACGTAAGCCGCGAGACCGACGCTCGACGACGATGGCTGAGCTCGCCGATCTGTGGGAGTCCGCTCAACGGAACGCAAAGACGGCAGTCGTCAGCGAGCAGACTCGACTGCAGTACGTGTCTACCTGGAAGCGCCATCTCGCCCCCCACTTCGGTGCACGAGTCTTGGATTCCGTCACCCATGATGAGATCTTCACCTTCATCCACGCTGATGAAAGGACGATCCGGCCGAAGAGTCTTGTTGATGTCATGCGCGCCTTCTTCCGACACGCTGTCAATCGCGGCCTCGTGTCAAGCAACCCGGCGCAAGGCGGATTCGAGATTGCGACGCCCGAACCGACCCCGCGGCCGATTTCTCCTGAGACGATGTTGGTCATCGAGCAACATCTCGCCTCTCTTCAGAGTCGAGGTCGTCGGACCGATCCTCTTATACTCCTGCACACTTGGCAGACAATGCGGGGCGCGGCAGCGAGGATCGGTGAGGTCCTCGGGCTCCAGGTGCGTGACTGGGATTCGTCGACTCGAAGACTGCGGGTCGGAGAGACGCACATCGGGAAGGTCGAGTCCGCCTCACGTCCAGGCGGCACCACCTACGGCGCTATCTCTGGGGCGAAGACTCCCGCGGGCCGTCGAACGGTGACCGTCGCTTTCGATGTGGCTAGGGTGCTGGATGCTCGGTGCGACGGACAGCCGCCAACGGCGTGGGTTTTTCGCACGGCTGCGAGCCGCTTTCTATCGCCGGAGAACATCCGAACGCGATTGCGGAGGGAGCTGGCGAAGCTCGGGCTGAGGAATGCGGTTACGCCCCACGACTTGCGCGATACCGCCGCGAGCGTCCTCGCCCAGGAGCTCACGCGTATGTACGGACTAGCAGACGGTCTGCGTGCTGCCGCCGCTCAGCTCGGACACGCGGGTGTCGGTCGAGCTCTTAGAGCGTACGTCGATCCAAGTGCCACCGTTGAGGATCACTCCGCAATACTGGCGCGGACCAATCCTCTCGAGAGGGTGGCTCGAGAGGCGCGGAGTCGCCTCCTCTTCAAGGTGAGCATCACCAGCCGAGTGGAGATCGGATCAATCACTCCGGCTGACGGCTTCGTTCATGTGGTCGTCGATACTGAATCTGTGGATCTCGTGCGGGCCGAGCTAGTTGAGTATGGCGACCTCATACGGGTGACAGCAGACCCTCTGCTCGTCTACTCGGGCGATGAAGAGTTCTGACAAGCGCCGTCCTCCGACACCGTCAGGCGGTCTGGAACCCGCATTGTGACTCAGCTTCGTCGTTGTTCCGGTCGTGCGACCGGAACAACGACGAAGCTGAGTCAGCTCAGGGCTGCTTTCCGGCGGGAAGCTTCGCGCCCGCTTCCGTGACGCGAAGTCCGGTGAGGTAGACCTGCCCGTTGGACTTGAGTACCTTCGCGCCAGCGTTTTCCAGGTGCTTGTAGAACGCGGTGCCGGACATGCGCACGTCGACTCCGCGGGTGTGCATCCACTGGCTGTACAGCGCGAAGGTGTCCGGCCGCGGGATTCGGTCGTTGATGTGGTCGTTGGTTGCTTCGAGTGGCGAGCCGGGTGCGCCCAGGATGTCGCTGAGCGGGTTGAGTTCGGCCCACATCGCGTCGGTGGCTCGCTCGATGAACGGCTCCTTGTCCCAGGTCGCACGTGCGTACGTGCGGTTCGCGCCGGTGATGGTCCAGGCGAGGATAGCTTCGAGGCCGTCGGGGGTGCACAAAAGGTCGTCGAGGTCGCTCGTTCGCTGCTCGCTGGTCAGCTGCATGGTGAAGGGCACCACGATGACGCGCCGGGTGAGGTCGGTACCGTAAACGACGGTCTTGTAGCGCAGATAGTTGTTCGCAATGCAGAGCATCGAACCCTGCAGCCGGAAGCGGATGATGTCGCGCCCGTACATCGGCCGGGCCATCATCAGTCCTCGGCCGGTCATGGACTTCAGCATGGCATCGTCGATGAGGCAACGTTCGGACACCTCGTCGATGAGGATTCCGCGCGCGCCCATGGTGTCGAGGAGTTCTACGCTCGGCCGTCCGCTGGCGAAGCCTGCTTCGAGGTCCGTACCTTTGAGCTCGGTGATGTAGTTGCCGGTGGCGGCTGCGACGTTTCGGACCAACGTGCCCTTGCCGGCGCCGCCCTTCCCGTAGAGGTGCCAGAGGTGGTCCCGCATCCGACCGATGATGACCATGCCGAACAGGTCCTGGAGGTAGGCAGGCATGTTCACGGGGTCCGCTTCGCTGATTTGGTCGATGAACTCTTCCCACTTCGCCGACCGCGCGGCGGGGTTCCAATGCACGGGCGTACCCCGGGTCGCCATCAGCTCCGGGTCGTGCGGGTGCAGCGCAAGCGTGCGAGCATCGACGACTCCGTTGCCGACCACGATGAGGTCGCGGTTCTCCTCGCGGTCGAAGTCGGCGTTCTCGATGACGAGGATGCTCTTGAGCATCTTGATGGTGGCCTCGACCTTGGTTGCGGTCTCGAAGCGGAACGACATCCCAGCGCTGTGCTTGGCGCGGAGCTCGGCCTCTCGCTGTTCGGCGCTGCCTTCTTCACATGCCGCCGCGGCGCGTGCGTCACGGCGGCTCGCGTCGTCAAGGAATGACGCGAGGCGGCGGAGGGCGGCCTGCAGACGGTCGAGGGTGTCCACCTTCCAGAGGCCCCTGGTCAGGTCGTACGTCATCCACTTGGCGGTATCCGTGTTGTAGCGGGCCTGCCCTCCGAGCTGCTCGAGGGCGGCCTGGACCATGTATGCGCTGCTCAGGTCGGTGTTCTTGTAGCTGTGAACGTCGAGCTTGAGTTCGCCGAATGCGCTGAGTCCTCCGACGCTGGCCGCAGGGGTCCTCGCGGAATCAGAAGCGGAGGAAGCGTCGCTCATCGTCGCGCCATCGTCCCAGGTGCTGCTCATGGCGAGTACCCCGTCCATCGTCAACGAAGCATCAGCTTCGCGGAGCGAGGTGAGGTCGGCGCCGGCGGGAGTGTTCATGACGCTGACGGGAATGTCTGCCGCCCGCAGGGCCCTGGCGAGCGGGTCAGTGAACCCCTCACCTGCTGCGTCGCCATCCCTCGCGATGAGAGCTGCGACGGGCATCCTCCGCTCTTCTGCGAGGAGGCGAACCATTGCCACGACTTCTGCCTGAACTTCGAGGTTCTGAGCGTTCTTCGAGCCACGCACGGCGACCGCGGCTGCTCCGAGGGAGCTTGCGGTCAGCGCGTCCCCGGGCCCTTCGGTCACGACGACGGGTACGTCCGCACGATACGCCTCGTTGATGAGGTTGAACCATGCGGTGCGGGTCCACCCGTGGGCGCCATCGCCGGGGTTAGCGGGCCCATCCCACCTCAGCTTCCCCGGGCGGATGTTGCGGACCTGGTAGCCCATCTCGTCACCGAGTTCGTAGTCGCCGGCGGTGTTCTTGACCACACCCCTGAAGGGCACGCTCACACCCGCGGAGTGCACATCACCGTTCTTGAAGGCAGCGATGTTGGTGAACCCGAGGCCGAGACGCTGCGCCTCTCCGGCGCTGAGTCCCCAACGACGGCGGATGTATTGCAGTGCCTCGTCGGGGAACATGCCGTTGATGGCGACGTTTCCCTTGAGGCACTTGGCCATGTAGTCGAGCTTGGCGATGAGCTGCGCCTGGTCGATGCCGGCGATGGGCCGATAGACAGCACTTGCTCTTCTCTTGCCTCGGCGGGCCTTGCCGGGCACAGGGCCGTCGGTGTCGATGAACCAGGCATCTTCGTCGGCCTGCATCGTGGCGATGTCGCGACGGGACAGGTGGTAGGCGTCGAGGATGTCCTGCTTGGTGCACGCGGCGCTCCAGCAGTTCATGAGAATCTTGCCGGGCTCGGAGTCAGTGGCGCGTCTGTACGTGATGTCGAGGGACGGGTGGGTGTCTCCGTGGCTTCGGCAGTGGAGCGTCCAGGTGGCGTCCTCGTCGAAGTGGACGGTGTCCTGAGCGTCGAGGAAGCTGCTGAGCAGAATCCTCCCCTGGTCGTCGCGTTCGTACGCGGGTCGCGTCGTTGTCGTCGAGTCGGGTCTTCTGGTGGTCATGGAGGGTCCAATCCCTCGGGCCCTCGTTGCGGGGCCGTTCGGAGCCCTCTATGCGTGTCGTCTCAACTCACGCACCGAGGGCGAGACCCGGGCTTCGTCCCACGTCAATGACAGTGAGGAAGTGATTCCCTTTCTCTCAAACTCGATATAGAAACTTGGGAAGAGGTTGATGCTGTCGGCACACTCTTGGCTTTCCGCTCAGCGGCTGCCCTTCGTCCCTCGAATGCACCGGGAGCGGGAGTATTCCGTGCCTCGATGACGGGGACGCTGCAGGCGCGGGGTGATGTCGACTATCGGGCGGGCGCGTAGGCGGTCCATACGATGCCCACGTCACCGAAGTGTCGGTGGAGCAGTTCCGGACCGATCCCGACGCCGACGAGGATGCTGGCAAACGGCGCTTCGCCGCTCGTCCATCCTTCGCGCGCAGGGTTTCCCTCACCGGGTTCGAAAACGAGATGGCCGGTGAGCTCGACGCGAGGGAACTCGGCGAGCTTGTGTTGCCACTGAGAGCCCGGGCGTGCGGGCAGCAGCATCAGAGCCGACCGCACCGAACCTCCCCGCCACTCCTCGACCATCCGGGAGGTCCACACTCCGGGGCCACGCCGGTCGTTCCCGTAGGGAGGATTCATCCAGAGTCGAGACGGACTTCCGTCAGAGTTGGCCCAGGAGTCCTGTGCCAACGCGTCTTCATCCGCGGTCAGCCACCAACGCGCTGGCACGCGCCTCTCGGGTTCGGCTGCGACGTCCCCATCGATACCCCCGAGACACGCCACGGCCCGATCCAGTAGCCAACCCGGTGTGAGCCAGGAGTCTGACGAGGATGACCGCCGGTGGGAGAGATAGAGGGCTGTGGCTGCCTGTCGATCTCGCTTCCCCGAGCGAATGGCAGCGGCCGCGGCGGTCACCGTCATCTCGCCCCGCGCAACCGCCTCAATCAGACCGTCGAGACCGCTGTTGATAATGAGCGACCCGTCGCGAACGAGCCGTTCTGATACGCCTGCCATCGTTGCAGCTGCCTGCTGCGTCGGCGTCGTTTCATCCGGCAGCCCTGCCGCATGCCGGCCACTCCCGCGGACGCCGCCCCGTTGTCGCCGCGCGAGTGCTCCGGCGGCAAGTGCGCGCTGAGACGGCGTAAGGTGGCGCCGGCGGATGTTCAGCGACATGACGAGGGCGCGCGCCTCGTCCTCATCGCCGATGAACGGGATCGTGCGAAGCGGTCTTCCGAGTCGTTGTGCGGCGATAGCTCGATGTCTACCGTCGAGCAACCACACCTTCCCATCGGCCGACTGCCAGGTCGTCGCAGGCTCACGCTGCCCGTTCGACTGGATATCTCGCACGAGCTCGTTCATCTCCGTATCCGACATGCGGGGCAAGAGATCGGCGAACGCATGCGGCGGCAACGTTGCGTTGGTATCCACTCGGTCAGCCTAAGGCGCGCGTGGACACGTTCAGACCGGCGCGGACCAGGCGTTTGAACTCACCGCGCATGTCTGTTCTCATGACGAGGATCATGCTCACTCGCCGCCATCCAGGAAATCCCGACGCCGTCCTCGCTGACGTAACAGGCGCCCAGTCGCAGACGCTTGGCGCGCTAGTCGCGCGCACCCGTCTCGGCACAGCATGCATTCTCTGGATGGACAGCATCGTCAACATCGGCGGCGTCGCCCAAATCACTCGAGTCCGACCGGACGGATTCCTAGTGGACGTTCTGGTCGGCATTCACATGATGGAAGTCGCGCCTCACTCCCAGGGAAGAGAGGTCATCGTGCTTCCCCCGTCAGCAGCGGCAGCACGGCGCTCGGGCGTCGCTCATGCCTCCAGTGTGCTCGACTGCTCGGAAGCTGCGGCCACTGCGCAAGCGTGGGTCCGCCACGAGTCCCTGGCTGCAGGCTGGGAGCTCCGCCATCAGCTGTGAGGAGAGGCAGAAATCGATCTTTTTCGGCAACAAATACCAGATGTCCGTGCCGCGATAATCCCCCATCCCGGGTACTCTGGCGCGCTACGCCCGCTCCCCCTCTACGACTGTCTCCCGAATCTGCCCGCGATTCGGGATGACCATGATGTTCGCGCGAGGGAGACCACCGGGTCGTGACGATACAGATTGAGGGGGGACAGGTCGCCGGGGCATCCCTTTGCGGACGTCTAGATGAGTTTCGCGCGGTGATGAGTTGCCGTATCTCGAAGATCGAAGCTCGCCGCGAGCAACACGACACCAACCCGCGAACAGCATCACCTCCCGCACTCATACTCGACGGGTCTCACTTGCGTCACCACTATGCCCCGCAGTCCGAGGAACGAAGTAGCCGAGTGACTGACCGATGAACGGCCGAACAACACGGGCGAGCGAAGCGAGCGCGGGGAAGAGAGGGCGGCTAGGAGGGAAGGAACTCTCTTACTATGAGGCTGCGCTGTGCCTCGGCCTCGGTCACGGCGACCCCGACAGCTCGTCAGGTGGAAGCCCGAAGCGCTGTCGCGCGGCTCTGTGATGAATTCCGCGTGGGTCACGCTCGCGGCCTCCTCAGCGTCGAGGGATTCCTCCGCCGCCGGTCGGTTCCGTTGACGACGGTCTCCCGTAGCATCAGGTCTCATGGTCCTGACCCTCGCTCCTCTCCTCCGCGACGCCGGCCTCGACGCAGCTGATGCCATCGTGCTCCGTCACGCGTACGTCACGCTGCACGAAGATTCCCGATTCAGGGGAATTCACCCGAACTCGACGGATGCTGAAGTCCTGGCGTACACGAGTAACCAAGGTGTCGACGGGTTCCCGGCCACGCCACGAGGTACTGGGTGGTGTTCATCAAGGAGGGCGGGAGCGAGGCACGACTGTGGTCGGTCGTTGAGAACCACGGCGAGGTCGGCGGTGACGGTGTCCGACGCGAGTTCGGCATCGAGCGCACGAACCTCATGCCCGAGCTCGCGGGCCGTCTCGTCATTCGGTGGAGCGCACCGCGACGTTGGTGGATGCGAGCGGCGACCGCCGAGACGTACCCCGTCACTGGCATCGCCGACGCCGAACCGATCCCGTTCCCTGGGTTCAACGAGCTGATCCTCGGCTACGCAGACCTGCAAGCCGTGATGCGGGAGCCGCGGTATGCCTCGTGGAGGACGGCGCTTGGCGCCGTGCAAGGCATCTACCTCATCACCGACACGAAGGACGGCCGACAGTACGTGGGGAAGGCCGACGGGAGCGAGAACATCCGCCAGCGATGGACGACCTATGCCGCCAACGGGCACGGGGGCAACAGGGAGCTCCTCGGACTCGACCCGTCATCGTTCCGCTACTCAGTGCTGCGCGTGTTTGATCCGGCGACCCCCGAGACCGTCATCAACGGCGCGGAGAGCCACTATAAGCGGGCGCTCGACTCGAGGAACCATGGGCTGAACGCAGGCTAGGACCCCTCCGCCGTCCAGCTGAGGCGTGGACGGAGCTGTCGCGAGTAGGAGTGTCGTCGGCTCGCGCATAGGTCGATGGTCACGGAGCTCCCGTGACATCCCCTACGCCTCAGGAGGCCTCCATGTACCAAGTGCCCGACGTCATCAACACGCCCCTGTCCGAAACGCTGATGGTCAGACTCATCCTGCACCTCGCACAGACCTCATACCGTGCACGCGTGCTCACCATCGACGATCTGCATCGTGCGACTGCCGAGGCAGACACCTCGCTCTCCCGCCTCGGGCTCACTGCGGCCGAGTGTGTCGGTATCTGCCTCGAGGTCAGTGCCTATGCCGACCCCTCAAGGCACCGGGGCACCACGACGGCGACCTTCGCCGAGGTCCAGCGCACGAGACGGGGTTGGCGACTCAACCGCATCGGCCGACGCTCCAACCGGGCAGCTTCCGCCGTCTGGTTCGTGACCGTCCCACCGTCTGACGCTGTGCTTGCCCGGGCGGCAACGCGCGTCCTCCGCCGAGGCACCAACGGTCAAGGCCGACTGTGACGACTGGGACGCCCGACCGCGCATAGACGAACGGCGGCGTACCCACGTATGTCCGGTCGATGGGGCGACCGGACATGCGCCAGCGTCGTCCACTCCGAGCGCGGCGGCCGATATGAACTGCACCTTGGTTGACGCCGGGACGAAGCCCCACCGCGCATAACGATCCTCATGAAGACAAAACTCATCTCCTCTATGGCGGCATCCGGTGTTCTTGCGATCTCGCTCGCCGGATGCGCGTCGTCAGGGTCCGAAGCGCGTGACCTCGCGACGCAGTGGTTGGGCGGCGACAGCAGCGTTCAATGTCTCGATGCTCCTTCGACATGGAGCACCTGGTCGCTGGGTGGAGCCGAGCTCCTTGGCGAGGTCGATGGCGCCCAGCGGTGGGCAGTGGAAATCGACGGGACGCGAAGCATGAAACCCGAGGCCGGCGGTCACCTGCTCGTGGACCTCGATGACGACGGAGGGTGCGTGCGCTGGTACCAGGCCCCGCAGGCCGAGTAGCGATGTTGAGAGAGCGAGGGGCACGCGCATAGGGCTCATGCAGCCGACGCTGCGACCTCCTATGGAGGTTCGACCCGAAGAACGGAATCTGTGATGACCACCCTCGCCCATGAGATGGAAGCCCTCGCAATGAGAATGAGCGTCCCTCTCCGAATCCAGAACCCGATGCGCTTTGTCGCAGAGGGCCCCGACTTCGTCCACGGACTGGCGAAGACCGTAGACGAAGCCACCACGCTGCAGCAGGAAGGCAAGGTGGCCGCGGGGTTCGCCCTCGAAGCATGGGCAGCCTTCTTGCTCGCCACCGCCATCGGCTACGACGGCTACATCGTCAGCGCGATGGGCGACGTGGTGGCAGAGTTCCTGCGTCAGCCGAGGACTGAGCGGAGCGAGGAGGAGCTCGTCCGTATCGGAGAAACACTCGGCATCTACACACCCGAGACATTCCTCAACGGTCGGCGGCAGGACAACGCCGCCGAACTCTGGGTAATCGCCTACGAGAACGTCACGTATCACCTCCGCCCGGTTGGGCTGAAGTTGGCCTTCTGGGCGGTCTGCGTCCGGGCTTCTGACCTCGACCTCTCGGCGACGCACGTTCCCGCAGGTGTTTCGGAGGCGGCTGCCATCTATCGCTGCTTCGCCCAGGGGCGTGAATAGTCTCGCGCGGAGGTCTGGTCCGGTGACCTCAGCGAGTCCCTCGATTGCCATGCTCCTGTCAAGGCAGTACCTCCACCATCACCGCGCTGAACTGCGTATGGGTCGGGCCGCCGAAGAGTTCGCAACCTTGTACCCAGAGCGGCTTGATGTGGTGAGGGCCGACCCGCTTGCTGCTGGCAGCGTTACGCATGGGTCTCTGGATGGCCTCTCGCACTGCCGCCGCCGTTGCTGGCGCATCGGAGCCGATCCAGTAAAGAAGCACTCGTTTTAGGCCGTTGACCGGAGAGCCGTTCTTCTGTAGTCCACGCAGCTTTTCGGAGTCTTCTTTGAGCTTGCTAACTGCGAACCTGCCGGCCTCGAGAAGCATCAAAGTTGGGCCGGGTCCATCAGTCGGCCTCTCGAGCACCAGATCAACGCGCTTCGGATTGGTTGCCCCGTTGCCATAAGGAGCCTCCCAGCGGATCGTGTAGTCGTGGAGAGATGGCGCCATCAATAGGTACTGGTAGAGCGTCTGAACGAGTGTCACTTCGTAGAACTCACGCTTGGAACCAGCCAAACTCGGACGCCCGTGCGTCAAGACGAACAGGTCAGTGGAAGCACGCTGAGCGGCAGGTTCGAGAACCTCCAGGAGCGCGCGCTCAAGGGCGTCCGAGGCAAGACGTGGACGACCGCGCTGATAGTGCTCTAGGAACCGGGCCATTCATCCATCTCCGAAACGCCTCTGAGGTTTCGTTGACACCGGGCCGAGTGCCACCTTTAACGGGACTCTACACATCGACCGGATCTGCGTGTGCTGATGGCATACCGCCAGGACTTGATGGTTACTGAAGGATCGTCTCGAGACTCCGATATCAGTGCCGCAATCGATGGTCTGTGGCCGCTCATCCAGTCCGGCCAGAGCGGCGACCGCGCTTGGCGGGAATCCGGGTGAGTGCTCCGGACATAAACCCGGTTTCGGGCCGCTTCGTGCTGACGTACGTTTATGGCCGCGGCCGCGCATGTTGTCGATATGACAAGCCGTACGTTCGCCCTGGCTCGCGTCTCGACAGACCGGCAAGCGCTCGACCGGCAGCTCGATGCGCTGAAGCTCGCCGGTGTGACCAGCGATCACATCATCATCGAGCACGGTGTAAGTGGCGATTCGGCGCACCGGGACGGGCTAGATGAGCTAGTACTTCGAATCCGGGACGGCGACGAAGTCCTCGTCGCTGAGCTCTCCCGTTTGGGTCGTCGCACAGTTGAAGTGCTGTCGCTGTTGCGCGAGTTGAACGGCAGGGGCGTCACGGTGCGTTGCTTGCAGCCGGCGTTGACGTTCGACGGATCACCGCTATCGACGCTGCTCGTAACCCTCCTCTCCGCGTGTGCCGAGCTTGAGCTCGAGACCCTCAGAACTCGCACACGTGAGGGACTTGCGGCAGCACGCGCGCGCGGTCGGGTCGGAGGTCGACCAAGAGTGCTGACCGAGATGCAATGTCGAGAGGTAACGCGGATGCGATCTGAGGGTCGGAAGGCGACGGAGGTCGCGTTGATCTTCGGCGTCTCGGAGCGAACCGTCCGTCGTGTAGTGGCGGCAAAGAGCTGAGAGAGGTGAGCCAGTCCCTGACGCCCCTGCCTTCAGAACTCGACCAGCCAGCTCGAACAACTATGGTGTCGGGCTCAGGGTGGGTGCTGGGATCTGTACGTCCGGGCTGACCCAGCTTCCTGTCAACAGAAGCAGGGAGATCATGGTGATGATCAGAATGATGCTGCCCGCTCCGTAGAAGATATGGAGCTTCCGCGTTGATGTCATCTCCATGCCAAGCCAGTTGCGGTGGCTCGCATTCTGAATCTCAGTCGAGAGGTCGGCGGTAATGCCACTGGCCTTCAACTGCTGTTCGACGGGTGAGGCAGCAATACCTGCGCCGCTCAGTAGTCGGTGGTACCAAATCCCATCAGCGAACCAGAAGAGGAGCCAGATTAAAAGACCGAGGACGGGGACAAACGCGGCCGGATTGAGACGGAGGCATCCAACGGAGACGGGCTCCGCGTTGATATATCCGAAGAACGTTGCACCGAGCGTGAAAGTCAGTGCTGTCATTGAGAGCGCGCGGATTCGCCAGCCTATGTCGTTGAAGTGCTGTTGCACGTCGACGATCTTCTTCCAGACCTCGATCTGGGAGGCAAGATTCTTGGTGTCGGTGTCCTGCGATGGATTTCCTGTCACAACATCACTGTAGGAGCGAACTCGACGTAATCGAGGATGTCAGCCAGGCCGTCCTCCAAGGTGAAGGTCGGCGTTGGATGGACCCCAGGTGACTTGTCCTGTTCCTTCGCCACAACTGCATCTGGCCAGTGCGAGACATCCTGCAGCAACCCGTACCGAGGGTCGTTCGTTTTTACGCCGTAAGCGGCATGGGCGTCAATGGCCCCGACAGTCTGTGCCATCGCGACATCCTTCATCAGGCTGTCGCCGACGTACACAGCCTCGGAAGCGGGAACACCGTGGTCGTCGAGAATCTGTTGAAGGATCTTTGGATTTGGCTTCACAACTCCTCTCGGCACGTGTCGATGCTCGGTGGCGCGAAGGTGGTAGTCCTCGGTCTGCAGTGTCCGTCGAGCGTCTACGTCGACGCCGTCGGCAGTATCGTGGTCGGGCGAGGAGTAAAGCTCGGATATCAGACCGTCCAGGCCTGTGTGCTGAATGCGCCACCTCGTCCAAAACGCGAGCGACTCCGTGTACGCGACTACCGTCGTGCGGTTGTCTCGCAACTGTCGGAGCGTGTCATGAACGCCCGGGTAGAGCTGGGTCGCGGCCTTGCGAGCGCGATTTTGGGCGTGAAGTGCGGGATCGAAGTACTCGGCCAAGGACGAACCGGGCGGAACGGACTCGCGTAACACCTCGAGTTCATCGATCAACCAGGAGTACTCGGAGGTACCCCGGCGCTGATGAATTGGGCGGATCGCCCGCTTGAGTTCCGTCACAGATACACCGGAAAGCTCTGATGCCACTCGCAGGAACTCGGAGAAGGACGAATGCCAGGCGTCGAACCAGGTCCATAGGGTGTCGTCGAGGTCCACGACGAGAAGTCGTGCTTGGCGCTTCTCGATGGTCATGCCGTTACCTTAGCGAGAGCGAGGGACATTGAGATGAACACCAGTCGTCGGCCCGTGACTCGTGCCCGGGCTCCCTCAATCTCGGTATTGACCCTTCCTTGGCTCCACGAAAGGCCTGCCGGCCCGGCGCCGCGCTTCGGTGTGCATGGTGATTGGCGACGCATCGAGAACGTAGTTCACGATGGAACGAAGGAAGGCTGCGGGCGCGAGGTCTTCCGGTGTCAGGTCGCCGCGAACCGTGACCTTCGGCAGTGAGTCGAGGCGCAGGTCGATGAGGGGAATCTCTGCGGGCTCGGGGTCCAGGTCATCTGCTCCTGGCTGGTCGAACGGATCTAGCTCAGTCGGTTCCGGTGCGGGCGGCATCTTTCTAGCCACCCAGTCGGGAACCTCGTAGTCCGGCACAATCAGACCGACGGCATCGTACGCATCTGTCTCACGGTTTAGCTTCTGGAGCTGATCGACCAACCATTGTGCCGAGCTCGCGTCCTCGGTGAAGGCGGTTGATCGCAGCCCGAACGCGAACCCTAGCGCGGCCATCGGGTGGCGTCCGCGAAGGTTCTTCGCGTCGCCGTTCGCTTCCTCGATGCGGTTCGCGGCATTCTTGCCAAACGCCGCATCCATTCGCTTGGTCGAGATGAGGATCTCCGGGCCCGTCGCCCACGAGCTCATGACGACGTCGACTTGCTTGATGTAGTTGAGGCCCAGGATGTTCGCGTTTGCGCTGACGATCCCCGACGGCGGATTCGGCCCTTGAAGTCGCGCGCGGAGCGAATCCGCGTCCTTCTTCGGACGCAGGGAGTCGAGAAGCGCAGCGATGTCCGTCGGTATAACGCGGGGGTGCTGTGCTCGGGGCCACACGGCATCGGGAGAGAAGCCGGCCCTCCGCAGTTCATATGCGAGCCAGACATCCAGAGCCTTTGCGGCGACGCCGCTCTGCGTGTCTGCGGGGTCAGGGATAACTGCGAGCACGCACCCGAGCAGCGTTTCGAGCGTCACGATGTCAGGCTTATACGCGCCGTCTTCCCATGGGTTTGAATAGTCGCCGTCTGGGGCTGCGCGCGCCACAGCTGCATCGAACAGCGCCCATGCTTGCGATGCCTTCGAAGGACTCTTACTTGCCACTCTTGCCTCGCACGGTTCGCCTCGTCATCCAGTCGTGCCGGTCGGCGCGTATTGCCTCAACCTGAACCTCGTCGAGCACACCTTTCAGCACAATCGCGTCCACCTCTGCGACGGCGCCGAGCAAGTTCTTGGCTTGAAGCATCCGCTGGACTCGGGGCCGCACCTCGAGAAGTGCGTCTCGGTGCCGTCGGAGCAGGGCCAAAGAGGGCATCCACCACCCGTCGGCTTCCCGCGGTTCTAGCTTCAGAATGCCGCCTCCATACGAGCGCCCAGAGTACTCGGCGCCGAGAAGACTGACCGAGTTCAGTGAGGCGATGGGCAACACCTCGCGTGCAAGCTCCTTCACATCCTCACGTAGGTACACGCCGTGGACAGAATTTAGATGATGAGTGCCGGCGTCATTGGTGACGAGCCGAACTGTATCGGCGTTCATGTATGTCAGAAGCAAGTCCGGCGGGTCGAGGAGAGGAACTCGGAACCAGGGCTTGCGCACCCTGCACTTGTAAGCGGCTGAGACACCAGTGTCTTCGCCCTCTGCGATGTAGCGCAAGGTTGCCCTTGCGGGTCTCGCCGACGGGTATAGCAACCAGGTGGACTCGCCCTCTCCACCAAGACGCGTGAACGCTGACCTGGTGAATGAAAGGCCCCGCAGATGCGAGCTTCCAGGTGGCGAGATCTTGACCAGGTCTCGGGCGGGTATGCCCAGCCGTCTGGCGCGCTCCGGCGAGAGCGCGAAGTAGCGATTGGCGCCTGTCACTGCCCCCAACGATGTCTCACCCAGGTCCTGCAGGGTGCCGAAATGCCCTGCGCGGATGCTCTCGGCGACCGCGTCCAGAGTCTCAACGCGCAGGGGCTGAGCAAGCCAGCGGTCGGTCGGCCTTTGAGGCGTCCAGGTGACGCCCTTCTCCAATTCGGCGAGGGTTGATGCGTTCCGCGTTTGACGCAACGTCGCGACTCCTGCTGGATCGCCCCTCCAGCCGTCCGCTTTCACGAGAACAGTGTCGGCCTCCGCGTCTGGGAAGACCTGCTCGTCGAAGACTACGAGTTCGACCTTGGCGAAGTTCTCGAGAAGGAATCGTCGCACCGGCGCGGCGTAATTGACGGTCAGGAGCTCCGCGGGGAGCACCATACCCAATCGACCGCCAGGCCTCAGGTGCGCAGCGGCATGTACGACGAATGGCGCCCAACTCGACGCTAGTCCGGTCAGCGCGACGCCTTGTTGGAGGGCCGCAAACCGGGCACGGTCACGTTGGGGGCCTGTCCAGTCCTGATATCGGATGAAAGGCGGGTTGCCGATTACTACGTCGTAGATCGGCTTGGGATGGATCAGGAAGAAGTCGCTGACCGAAATTTCGGCGACCCCGCCCGTGGCGTTGACGATCTCGCGTGCCGCGTCGGCGGCGGGTCGATGAATCTCTACTCCGTGCACGGTGGGCCGGTCGGCGCCGACAGCGACCAGGCGTCGGACCGCCGCACTGAGGAAAGCTGCCTCGCCGGCGGACGGCTCGAGTACGGAGTCGCTGGAGTCACGGATCGCCCAGGTCGCGAGGTGCTCCGTGATCGCTTCGTCTGTATAGAACGCACCGCGGGCCTTGCGCGCGGGGGCTGGATCATGACCGAGTGCTGCGTACGGCGGGTTACTGGTCACGAAATCAGACTATAGGCGCGGTCACCGACATCAAGGTTGCCTTGACGACCTTGTTGCGGCGGCCCTCGTGGTCAGCAGGGCATGGTGCGGCACCTCTTGACGCAGGCCGTGTCATCATGGCGACGAGAGGAGGCGCGAGCATGGCGCTGTCGGACACCGATGCAGGCGTGGCGTGGCTCGGAAACTTCCGTCCGCTCGACCGCTACCTTGCCAAGCGGCTCCTAGACGCCTTCGCACTGGATAGCTGGAGTCCCGCCAGGGTCTCACTGAGCGAGCTCATCGCAGATGAGCTACATGCGGCACGAAGTGACGGTGCTGTCTGGCTCTTACCAGCCATGGACTCAGGCGACATCAGGTCGTCTAACAATCTTCCCAGAAACGAGCGACTGCGGGCCTTCGACAACTTCGATCCAGGTATGGCGATTCCGTCGATGCCAGGAAGCGAGGGGCTGATCGGCCATCTCCTACGTGATTTTCAGGGCAAGGAGGTCCTTTCAAGTTCGGCGAGCATCGCCGAGCTCCGCGAGAGGCGTGTGCGGACCGTCATTGTGGTCTCCGACACCATCGAGACGGGCGGGCAGGTCGCGAAGTACGTCCAGGCTCTGTTCCGCAACAGAACTCTCAAGAGCTGGCGCTCGTTCCGCTGGGTCCGACTCGTGGTGCTCGCGTACGCCGTATCACCGGAAGGCGAACGCGTGATCACGCACCATCCGCACGTCGACTCCTTACGCTACGTCCGACAAGCTCCAACTATCCGGCACCTGCCTTGGGCTGCATCTGACATCGAAGCCGCCCTCGACCTTTGCGTTCGTTATGGGTGGGGCAAGGCACCTCTTGGGTACGGCGACCACGCGGGCCTGTTCGGCATGCAGGAGCGTCTTCCAAACACGATCCCGAGAATCTTTCGACAGAACGGTGCGGATTGGGCGCCACTCTTCACGGGTGCGGGCGGTCGCCAGGTTCCGGGAGGCATCGTGCGAGAGATCGCGCAATCTCCAGAGCTAGCCGTCGCGCAGGATGAGATCGTCGCCGCCGTGCGTCAAGAGCGACTCGCAGTGAGCATCAGGAAGCAGCAGCGAGAAAGCAATCGCGACATTCTTGCGGTGCTGGCGTTGCTGCGTGCGTCTCCAGATCGAGCCCGGATCCTAGGAAGCGCTCTGGACTTGGCGCAAGACGAGGTCAAGTTGCTCCTCAACTATCTGGAGTCCCAGGGGTGGATCGACGACCGTCTGAATGTGACTGACCGTGGAATCGCGGAACTCGCGGCAGGAAAACGCAAGCCGCGGCGTGTCGAGCCTCGACGCATCATCGAAAACTCGAGCCCCTACTATCCTGAATCTTTGAGGTGAGGAGATGCGCACTGCTGGCCTAGAGATGAAGTCGCGACGTCGTCGTGACTCGTTGGGTAATTTCGCCCAATTGGTTCGGAAACGAATCATGGTGCCCCGGGAGGCCGGTGTATTCGGACTAGCTCGCGCAACGCGTGCAACTACGGACAGGCCGCCCTGCGTGGGCCTTCGGGCTCTTCCTGTCCGTGGATCCCTTCGGGATCTCCATTCGGAGTAGACCAGGTGCCATCTCCTCACTCTTACATCCAGTATGGGCAAAGCCTCGGACGCGATATTGGGATGCTCCGACGTGCCTCGTCGTACCTACGGGATATCTCTGCGAACGGCGCGTACCCGCTTCTCACGTTGGGACACTTGGCGCGAGAAACCGACACAGAGTGGGGATACCTCCGGTCGGTTGTCGAGCGGCAAGTCCAGGACTACACCGCGATACGCAGGATGAAACGGGACGGAACGTTTCGAGCGATATCGGCGCCGATGCCGACCCTCATGCACGTGCAGCGTTGGATTCTCACTCACGTTCTGACGGGGTTGCCACTGCACGAAGCCGCCTTCGCCTACCGACGAGGCTTGTCGATCAAGCACTGTGCCCAGGAGCATGTTGGCGCTCGGTGGTTGCTGAAGATGGATCTACATGACTTCTTCGGAACGGTCGAGGAGTCACAGGTATACGTGGCGTTCCGCTCGCTGGGGTATCCGGCACTACTCGCGTTCGAGATGGCGAGAATCTGTACCAAGACCGTTTGGCCCGGTACGGAAATGCCCTGGCTCGAGAATCGCGGTGTTGAGCGATACGGCAGCCCGTACCGTGGGGTTCTCCCGCAAGGAGCACCGACGAGTGGAGCGTTGGCGAACGCGGCGGCCTACCGCCTTGACGTCATGCTCCGAGGGATCGCAGATGACGACGGTCTTGTGTATACGCGCTACTCAGACGACCTGACGTTTTCCTCGCTAGATCAGTTCAATCGTGCATCGGTTCCGAAGTTGGTGGCTCGGGTGGAGCGGGCTGTAGGGCTCACGGGGTTCCAGGTGCATAAGAAGAAGACGCGCGTCGTCCCTCCTGGTGCGCGCAAGATTGTCCTCGGGCTCATGGTCGCAGAAACAGGCGTCCGGCTTGTCCGGGAGTTTCGAAGCCGCATCGACAACCACATTCGATGCGTTGGTAAGTATGGCCCGGCAGCCCATGCAGAAGCACGCCGATTTGACTCAGCGCTGTCGATGATCAATCACATCGATGGGTGCTTGGCATTTGCCACCGACATCGAACCTGATTGGGCCCAAGACCGAACGCAACGGTGGGAGAGCGCACTGCGCATCAGCGGGCACCCGGTGGCCCGGGACGGTCGAGACCGCTGAATCTCGGGCCACCGCGTGGCGCATGTCGCGAGCCGGTCTTCCGGCTACCGCACGCCCAGATTGAAGGTTAGCTACTCGAATGGGCTGTTCAGCATGCCTCATGCTCGCTTCATCCACGCGCAAGATGTATGCAAGCAGGAAACAAGCGGATCCCCCGGACCCACGTGTGTTCGGAACGAGTAGAGCTGTGCGAGACCGCATGGATACGCGGAATCAGATATTGCGACCTGCAGGAATAGCTATGCTTGGCCGACAGGATGTCAGGAGTTCGAATCTCCTAGGCTCCACACTGTGTTGAGACAGTTCGAGAAGGCCCCGCCATGTGCGGGGCCTTCTCGTTTTCCCGGGTCGCTGCGGCGCGCACCGTCGAAAAGCGAAGCCGGTGAGGGTTGTACACAGGTGTTAACAGGCTCTTCACGAACGAGGGTGTAGTCGGTTGAGCGCGTCGATGACCGGGTAGGGGTCGAGGTCTCCCGGATGATGGAAGTTCTTCACGCTTGCCATCCCGAAAGACCTCGACTTGCTCCACCCTACGTTCGCGACCCCTGA
>NZ_JBDGME010000015.1:0-143072 GCF_057655505.1 Microbacterium sp. Soil_N32 | reverse complement strand
GGGAAAGGGGAGGGAGAGGGGGGACGCAGAAACGCCCCCGGCGGAGCCGGGGGCGTTTCGGGAGTCAGACTCAGATGGCGTTGACGTCCAGCGGGATGCCGGGGCCGAACGTGGTCGACACCGCACCCTTCTGGATGTAGCGGCCCTTCGAGCTGGACGGCTTGAGGCGGACGATCTCCTCGAGCGCGGCCGAGATGTTCTCGTTCAGCTGCTCGGCCGAGAACGAGGCCTTGCCGACGACGAAGTGCACGTTGGCGTGCTTGTCGACGCGGAACTCGATCTTTCCGCCCTTGATGTCCTCGACGGCCTTGGCCGTGTTCGGGGTCACCGTGCCGGTCTTCGGGTTGGGCATGAGACCACGCGGGCCGAGCACCTTTCCGAGACGACCGACCTGGCCCATGAGCTCGGGCGTGGAGACGGCCGCGTCGAACGCGGTCCATCCGCCGGCGACCTTCTCGATGAGCTCGGCGCCGCCGACCTCGTCGGCACCCGCGGCGATCGCAGCCTCAGCCGCGGCGCCGGTGGCGAACACGATGACGCGGGCGGTCTTGCCGGTGCCGTGGGGCAGGATGACGGTGCCGCGCACCATCTGGTCGGCCTTGCGCGGGTCGACGGAGAGCTTCAGCGCGACCTCGACGGTGGCGTCGAACTTCGCGGAGCCGGTCTCCTTCGCCAGGGCGACGGCCTCGGCGGGGGTGTAGAAACGGTCTGCCTCGATCTTCGCGGCGGCAGCCTGGTAAGCCTTGGACTTGGTAGCCATGATTATTCTCCTCAGCCCTCGACCGTGATGCCCATGGAACGGGCGGTGCCGGCGATGATCTTCGAGGCGGCCTCGATGTCGTTCGCGTTCAGGTCGGCCTGCTTGGTCTCGGCGATCTGACGGACCTGGTCCTTCGTGATCTTGCCGACCTTGACGGTGTGCGGGGTGGCCGAAGCCTTCTGCACGCCGGCGGCCTTCTTGATGAGCTCCGCCGCGGGCGGGGTCTTCAGGACGAAGGTGAAGCTGCGGTCCTCGTAGACGGTGATCTCGACGGGGATGACGTTGCCGCGCTGCGACTCGGTCGCGGCGTTGTACGCCTTGCAGAACTCCATGATGTTGACGCCATGCTGACCGAGCGCGGGGCCGATCGGCGGCGCCGGGTTGGCTGCACCGGCGTTGATCTGAAGCTTGATCAGGCCGGTCACCTTCTTCTTCGGTGCCATTCTCTTTCCTTTCATCGAATCGGATGCCTCGGGCATCCGCTTCTCCCACAGACCCGGCGTTTCCGGACCGTGGTGGCTTGCGCGCACGACGAAGCGGCGCACAAACCAGACAAGTCTACCCGATGGAGAGACCCACGGGGAACGCGAGAAGGCCGCCCCGGAGGACGGCCTTCTCGAACGACGCGAGGCGTCAGATCATCTTGGTGACCTGGTCGAACGACAGCTCGACCGGGGTCTCGCGCTCGAACAGCGAGACGAGCACGGTGAGCTTGCCGCTCTCGGGCTTGATCTCGCTGATCGAACCCGGAAGACCCGCGAACGAGCCCTCCTTGATGGTGATGGTCTCGCCGACCTCGAAGTCGACCTCGGCCGGGAGCGGACGAGCGACGGCGACGCCGCCCTTCGAGGCGATGTTCTTCGCGGTGGGGACGTCCTTGACCTCGACGAGCGACTTCAGCATGTTGAAGGCCTCTTCGAAGCGCAGCGGGGTGGGGTTGTGGGCGTTGCCCACGAAGCCCGTCACACCGGGGGTGTGGCGCACGACCGACCAGGTGTCCTCCGTGAGCTCCATGCGCACGAGCACGTAGCCGGGGATGCGCACGCGGGTGACCATCTTGCGCTGGCCGTTCTTGATCTCGACGACGTCCTCCATCGGGACCTCGACCTGGTAGATCTCGTCCTCGACCTCGAGCGTCGACTTGCGCTGCTCGATGTTCGCCTTGACCTTGCGCTCGAAGCCCGCGTACGAGTGGATGACGTACCACTTGCCGGGGAGCATCCGCAGGTCGAGGCGGAAGGCCTCGTAGGGGTCTTCATCGGCGTCGGCGGCGTCCTCGTCGGCCGCGGGACGGTCGTCCTCGCCGTTGATGTCGGGCCCGTCGTAGGGGGTGACCTCGTCGGCGGCCGCGGCCTCCTCCTCGGCGGTCTCCTCGGCCACGGCGTCGTTGAGCACCTCGGCCGCGGCCTCGGACTCTGCAGCCTCGTCCAGGTTGAGCGCGTCGTTCACGATGGCGTCGGCCTCCGGGTCTTCGATTTCGATCTCGTCGTCGGTGTCGGTCTCGTCGTCGGCGTCTTCATCTTCGACGTGCAGGGCGATGTGCTCGGCAGACGTGGATGCGCGCTCCTCGGCGGCGAGGGTGTTGCCCTCCTGGGCCTCGTCCTCTTCGCTGGACTGCTCGGCGGCAGGCGCCCAGTCGGCGTCGTCGGAGTATCGTTCGGACACTAGTTCTTTCCAATCACTGCGGCAGGGGCCGCGGGGACGTCATCAGCTCGGGATACCGAACACGTAGTGCGTCATGATGCCGAAGACCCAGTCGAGGCCGTAGACGATGCCCATGACGATCAGGACGAAGACGAGCACCACCAGCGTGAACTTGACCAGTTCCTTGCGGGTCGGGGTGACGACCTTGCGCAGTTCGGCGATGACCTGACGGATGAACAGGGCGATGCTTCCGAAGAACCGGGAGAAGGGGTTGCCCTTCTTCTCGCGGGCGGCGCCAGCCGCGATGACCTCGCCGCGCGGTTCGTCCTGACTCATCCTGAATGTACCTTTCGTGTGCCAGCGTGCGCTGACGCGCAGGGCGGACAGGAATCGAACCTGCAACCTGCGGTTTTGGAGACCGCTGCTCTGCCAATTGAGCTACCGCCCTAGAGACCCTGGAGTCTCGGGTTGTTCTCCCATCCTGCCACCTCGACACCACCGGGAGACCCGGGGCACGGCGAAAGAATGCAGAGAACAAACTGCTCCCCCAGTGTACGGCATCCGTCGCCCGCCGCCGAACCGGGGCGACGTCAGCCGCCTCTTGTAGGCTTCGGGGGCGGGAAATTCCGGGAGGGAGCGGATGTCGGTGCAGGTGCAGCAGTTCCAGGTCGATCTGCGCGGGGTCGTCGATCTCCTCAGCCGGCACATCTACTCCGGCCCCCGCGTCTACCTGCGAGAGCTGCTGCAGAACGCGCGCGACGCGATCACCGCGCGGCGAGAGGTCGACGGGCAGGGCGGGAGCATCCGCATCACCCCGGTCGGCGAGCACTCCGACGAGTTCGTGCTGCGCGACGACGGCATCGGGCTCACCGCCGCCGAGGTCGCCGATCTGCTCGCGACGGTCGGACGCAGCTCGAAGCGCGACATCTTCGACCTCCCCCGCGACGACTACCTCGGGCAGTTCGGCATCGGACTGCTCAGCTGCTTCATGGTGGCCGACACGATCGTCATCCGCTCGCGCAGTGCCCGTGGCGGCGCCGCCGTCGAGTGGACCGGCAGGTCGGACGGCACCTTCCGCGTGGTCGAGCTCGACGACGACCTGCCGGTCGGCACGAGCGTGCATCTGGAGCCGCGGTTCGACGCCGCCGATCTGCTGCGTGCGGAGTCGGTGCGCGAGCTCGCGACGACCTTCGGCGAGTTCCTGCCGGTGCGCATCACCGTCGATGGTCCGGGCGGCGACGTCGACCTCACGCACGCGCCGCCGTTCCTCGACGCGGCGCCCGACCGTGCGACGGACTACGGCCGCGCGCTGCTGGGAGCGACGCCCCTCGACGTCATCGAACTGCACGAGCCGGCCACCGGCACGCGGGGCATCGCCTACGTGCTGCCGTTCGCCCCGCCGCCCGGCGCACGTCAGGCCACCCGCGTATACCTGGGGCGGATGCTCCTCGCCGAGCGCGTCGACGACGTGCTGCCCGAGTGGGCGTTCTTCGTGCGGGCGGTGGTCGACTCGACCGGTCTCGCTCCGACGGCCAGCCGCGAGTCGCTCGTCGACGACGCCGCGCTCGAACGGGTGCGCGAGCAGTTCGGCGCGGGCATCCGCCGCTGGGTGCTGGAGCTGGCGTTGCGCGAACCGCACCGGCTCGCCCAGTTCGTGGCGATCCACGAGGTCGGCCTGAAGGCTCTCGTGCGGCACGACGACGAGTTGGCGCAGTTCATCACCCGCTGGCTGACCGTCGAGACCACGCACGGAACGATGCGCATCGACGATCTCGTCGAGCGGTATCCGCACATCCGCTTCGCCGCCTCGGTCGACGAGTTCCGCCAGGTGGCCGGCATCTCGCCGTCGACCGAGGTGCTGGTCAACGGCGGCTACCTCTACGACGCCGACCTCGTGCGCCTGCTCCCCCAGCTCTACCCCGACGTCACGGTCGAGCAGGTCGACGTGACCGGCGAGCTCGATCGGCTCGACCCGCCGCCCCTCGATGATCGCGACGCCGCGCTCGCTCTCGAGGCGCGGGCGGGTGCCGTCCTCGCCGCGTCGTCGTGCGCCGTGGTCGTGCGGGCGATCGACCGCCCCGCACTGACCGGGCTGTACGTGATCGACCCCGAGACCCTGCGCGCCCTCGATCGCGGCCGCACGAAGGGCGTCACGGGATCGCTGTGGGGCGGCGTGCTCGATCGCATCGACCGGACGCTGCCGGCGGCGGCCGACGACGAGCCGAGCGCGCGGCTCTGCCTCAACTGGTCGAACCAGGTGGTGCGGGCGCTCGTGCGGGTGACCGACGAGGCCGTCTTCCGGCGAACGGTGCAGCTGCTGTACATCCAGGCCCTGCTCGCCGGGCATCACCCGCTGTCCGACGCCGACCGCGAGCTCATGACCTCGGCGCTCGGCGACCTCGTGGCCCTGTCCGCGGGAGTCGCCGACGAGGTCTTCCCGTTCGACGCCCCGGCGTCCTGACGGCGCCCCTCCACCCTCCCCCCCTGACGAAGGGATTCCCATGACCCGTCCGACGTCGCGCTTCGCCGAGCTGATCGACGAGATCGATCGCACCCCGTGGGGGCCTGCCGAGCAGGCGCTGGTGGCCCAGGCCGTCGCTCTCGCCCGCGAGATCGGCGACGAACGGCTCGAGTATGAGGCGCGGATGCGGCAGACCGCCTCGGCGAACATGAACGGCGCCACCGACGTGATGCTGAACTCGTTCGCCTGGTGCCTGGCGAAGCACGACGAGGATCCGCAGCGGTTCCCGGCCGACCTCGACAACGGCGGCGCCGACCTCATGTGGCAGTTCAAGTGGATGGCGTCGTCGCTGCGCTCCTCGCCCGTGTTCTCGCAGGAGCAGATCCACGCGGTGCTCGACGACATGGAGGCCCACTACCGAGCGGCCGGCCTGGGCATGAGCGGCGTCCTGACCGCACGGTTCGAGGATGCGTGGGACGCGGGGCGCCTCGACGACGCCGAGGCGCTGCGGGTGCAGTTGGAGGCGACGCCGCGCGACGACCACAGCCACTGCGATGCCTGCGGGCGGAGCCAGTTCGCCGGGTTCTTCGCCGAGACCTGGCGGGATGCCGATGCCATCCGTCTGGTGGAGGAGATGATCGAGGGCGGGTTCTCCTGCGGCGAGGAGCCAGAGCACGCCCTGTCGCGGGTGCTGGTGCCCTACCTGCGCGCCGGGCGCGGCGATGAGGCCAAGACCGCGCACCTGCGCAGCTATCGCCTGGCGAAGGACAATCCCGACAATCTGCGCATCGTCGCCAACAACGTGGTCTTCGCCGCCATCACCGGCAACGAGGCGCGGGCACTGGCGCTCGTCGAGCGCCACATCGGCTGGTTGGCGCACGACGGCCTCAACGTCGATGCCCACTTCGCCGCTCTCGCCGCGTTCGCGGTCGCTCTCGACCGTGTGGCCGCCGCCGGGCACGGCGACACCCCGGTGCGGGGAGCGGATGCCGCGGCGCTCGCCCCCTTCTTCGGCCCGCACGACGGCGTCTGGAGCGCCGCCGAGCTGGCCGCCGCGTGCTGGGCGGGTGCGGAGCGCCGCGCGGACGAGTTCGATCGACGCGACGGGTCCGACGGGCACGCGCGTCACCTCCAGCGTCTGCGGGGCATCGGCGCCGAGAGCTACGACGTGCCGATCCGCTCGGATGCGTTCGTGGCGACGCCGTCAGCGACCGCACCGACCGACGCCGAAGGGTGGTTCGATCGTGCGATGCAGCTCGCGCAGTACGGCGCCGAGCACGAGACCCTCGCCGCCCTGCCACGCGCCCTCGGGGTGCAGGACCCGTACCAGCGGGCGCAGCTGCACTCGATGCACATCGGCATCCTCGTCGCGCTCGACCGCGCCGACGAGGCAAGGGCGGTCCTGCCCGACCGCATCGCCGAGCTGCGCGCGGCCGGTCGTTCCGAGCAGGCGGATCTCGAGGAGCGCGCGGGACTGGCGACCTTCGGCCTCGACAGCCCGGAGAGCGCGGCATCCCTCGACCGGGAGCTCGCGCACGCGGATGCGCTGCCGGCATGGTCGCGCGGCGACGTGGTGCTCAGCCGTGGCGTGCTGCACCTGCGGGCCGGCGAGACGGAGGCCGCGCTCGACCTCTTCGAGCGCGCGGCTCGCGCGTTCTCCGAGGCCGGCGACCCGCGCCTGGCGAACACCACGACGCTCCTGGCGACCTCGGCGCTGCTGCAGAAGGGCGAGACCGATGCCGCATCCGCCCTGCTCGATCGGCTTCTCGAGCAGGACGACGCGGGCATCGGTCATCGGGCGCACGCCCTCGAGATCCGCGCGCGCCTGCGCGGCGGGGCGGCCGAATACGCCGCAGGAGCGGCGGACGCCGACGAGGCCTGCCGCCTGCTCACCGGACTGGGCGCCTCGCGGGCCCTCGCCGGGCTGCACCTGCTGGCGGGGTCGCTCTGGGAGGACGCCGGCGATGCCGAGAAGGCCGTCACGCGCTTCCGCGTGCTGTCACGGCTCGTGGCCCAGGAGGGCGAAGACACGACGGCGCCGGACTTCCGCCTTGCGCGGGCCATGCTCGCGGCCGGTGACGCCGAAGAGGCGGCAGAGCTCTTCGGAAGCGTGCTGGAGCGCGAGGAGCGTGCGGAGGTGCCGGCGGCGTCGCGCGCGGCGACCGCGATGCTGCTCGCCCGTGCGCTCTCGGCCGCCGGCGAGTTCGGTCAGGCGGTCGGGGCGTTCGGTTTCGCGGGCGATCTCTTCGCGGAGGACGAGGAGCACGCGGATCGCGCGGTGGCGCTGGTCGAGCAGGCGCGGATCCTGATGCGGTTCGACGAGCACGACGAGGCGCTCTCGCTGCTCGAAGCGGCCGCCGAGTCGGCGCGCCGTGCGGCGGATGCCGTCGGGGTGCTCGCCGACGTGCTCCACACCCTCGGTCAGGCGTACGGCGGACGGCAGGACGAGCGGGCCTTCGCGCTGTTCGACGAGGTCGCGGCCCTCGCGGTCGAACACGACGCGGGCTGGTTGGGTGCCGACGTGATGGATTCGCGGGCCCGGGCGCTTGCACAGCTCGGCCGTGTGGACGAGGCCGTCGCGACCGCCCTCACCGCTGCCGACGGGTTCGCCGCCCTCGACGACGTCGGGGCCGCGGGCGGCTCGGAGTTGTTCGCGGCGCGCGTGCTGAACAACGACGGCAGGGCCGAAGACGCCGTGGCGGTGTACCGCAGCGCCCTCGATCACGGCGCGGAGTTCCCGCCGCTGCGCCAGGTCGCCGCCCTCGAGCTCGGCGACGTGCTCGAGAGCCTCGGACGCCACGGCGACGCGGCGGAGGTGCGCGCCCTCGCGGAGGCGTGACGGCGCGCCCGCCCGGTTCGATGAGAGCCGGGCGGGCGCTCGCCGCATGCGGTCAGGCGGGCTGCGGCGTCAGAAGAGCTGACGCCAGTTCGCGCGAGCGAGGTCGAGCAGCTCGTCGCCGCGACCCGAGAGCACCGTCCGGATGGCGTACAGCGTGAAGCCCTTGACCTGCGCGGCCTCGATCGCCGGCGGCATCGACAGCTCCTGCCGCTCGGTGACCACGTCGAGCACCGCGGGACCGTCGTGCGCGAGCACGTCGCGCACGGCATCCGGCAGGTCCTCGCTGTCTTCCACCCGACGCGCGTAGATGCCCATCGCCTCCGCGATCGCGGCGAAGCTCGGGTTGTCGAGACCCGTGCCGTAGGTCACGAACCCGGCCGCCTTCATCTCGAGCTCGACGAAGTTCAGCGACGCGTTGTTCACGACGATCGTCTTCACCGGAAGACCGTTCTGCGTGACGGTGAGCAGTTCGCCGAGCATCATCGAGAGCCCGCCGTCGCCGGCGAGCGCCACCACCTGACGCCCGGGCTGCGCCACCTGCGCGCCGATGCCGTGCATGAGCGCATTCGCCATGGAGCCGTGCGTGAACGAACCGATCAGCCGCCGCCCCTCGGTCATGGTGAGGTAGCGGGCCGCCCAGACCGTGGGCGAACCCACGTCGGCCGTGAAGATCGCATCTTCGGCGGCGTGGTCGTTGAGCAGCTTCGCGAGGTACTGCGGGTGGATGGGCCGACCGCGCTTCGTCGGCACCGCGAGGTCGTCGAGCTTGGCCCGCGTCTTGCGGTAGTGCGCGAGGGCGTCGTCGAGGTGGCCACGGTCGTCCTTGCGGGAGAGACGCGGGAGCAGCGCGTCGACCGTGGCGCGCACGTCGCCGACGAGACCGAGGTCGAGCGGATGCCGTTTGCCCAGCTGCGACCCGCGGATGTCGACCTGGATGGTCGTCGCCTTCTCGGGGTAGAACTGCGGGTACGGGAAGTCGCTGCCGAGAACGAGCACCGCGTCGGCGGCCTCCATGGCCCGATAGCCCGAGGCGAAGCCGAGCAGTCCCGTCATTCCGACGTCGTACGGGTTGTCGTGCTCGATGAACTCCTTGCCGCGCAGGGCGTGGACGATCGGGGCGCCGAGCGCCTCGGCGAGCGCGAGCACCTCAGCGTGCGCACCCGCGACACCGGCGCCGGCGAGGATGGTGACCTTCTTCGCCGCGTTGAGCAGCGTGGCCGCCTTCTCGAGCTCGGGTCCGCTGGGCACCACGACCGACTGCGTGCGCTCGATGCGCACCGAGCGGTTCTGCGGGATCTCGGCGAGAGCGACGTCGCCGGGGATGACGAGCACCGCGACCCCGCGCTCCTCGATCGCGGCGCGCATCGCGATCTCCATCAGGCGGGGCATCTGCTGGGGGTCGGCGACGTACTCGACGTAGACGCTGCACTCGCGGAAGAGCTCCTGCGGGTGGGTCTCCTGGAAGTACCCGGTGCCGATCTCGGTCGTGGGGATGTGCGCGGCGATGGCGAGCACCGGCACCCGCGACCGCTGTGCGTCGTAGAGGCCGTTGATGAGGTGCAGGTTGCCCGGGCCGCACGACCCGGCGACGACCGTGAGCTCGCCCGTCACGGCAGCATCCGCGGCGGCGGCGAAGGCCGCGGACTCCTCGTGCCTGACGTGGACCCAGCGAATGGAGCCGTCTTTGCGCAGGGCATCGGTGAACCCGTTGAGCGAGTCCCCCGGGATGCCGTAGACCCGCTCGATGCCGTTGGTGCGGAGTGTCTGGACGATGTTCTCAGCGACGGTGGCCATGCCTTCGACCCTACGCCCGTCACCGCTGCTGCGGCCCGGTGCTCCCCCGCCCTTGACAACCCCCGCCCCGCCGCTCGTGCGTGCGGCCGCGCTCGTGCTCGCGGCGAGACACCACTCGCGCCGCGAGACCTCACGTCACCCGTGGTGTCTCGCGACGGAAGCGGTGTCTCGCCGATCCGCTCGCGAACGCGCGGAGGGTCAGCCGATGCGGATGAGCTTCTTGTTCACGAACTCGTCCGCGGCGAGGTGCCCCAGCTCCCGCGCCGTGCCGCTGCGC
Organism: Microbacterium sp. Soil_N32; assembly: GCF_057655505.1. Lineage (NCBI taxonomy): Bacteria > Bacillati > Actinomycetota > Actinomycetes > Micrococcales > Microbacteriaceae > Microbacterium > Microbacterium sp. Soil_N32. The sequence continues at coordinate 133,297 of NZ_JBDGME010000015.1, read as the reverse complement.
TTCACGCCCCCGAAGGGAAGCTCGGGGCTGTCGGCCAGCACGAGGTTGACGTAGACCATGCCGGCCTCGATCTTGTCGGCCACGCGCTCGGCCTGCTCGGCATCCGTCGTGAACACGTACGAGCCGAGGCCGAACGTCGTGTCGTTCGCGAGCTCGACCGCCGCGTCCTCGTCGGCGACCCGGTAGACGACCGCGGCGGGGCCGAACAGCTCCTCGCGATACACGTCCATCTCGGGCGTGACGTCGGCGAGCACGGTCGGGGCGAAGAACGCGCCGTCGCGCGTGCCGCCGGTGAGCAGCGTCGCGCCCTGCGCGACGGCCGTGTCGATCTGCTTCTGCAGGTTCTCGGCCGCCGTCTCGGACGAGACCGGTCCGAGCACGGTGTCGTCGAGCGAGGGATCGGATGCCTCGACCGCCGCCATCGCCGCCGTGAACTTCTCGACGAAGGCGTCGTACAGGCCGTCGACGACGATGAAGCGCTTCGCGCCGTTGCACGCCTGACCGTTGTTGTCGAGGCGCGCGTCGACGCCCGCCTGCACGGTGGCGTCGAGGTCGTCGGTCGACAGCACGATGAACGGGTCGGACCCGCCGAGCTCGAGCGCGACCTTCTTGAGGTTGCGTCCGGCGATCTCGGCGACGGCCGCGCCCGCGCGCTCCGAACCGGTGAGCGAGACGCCCTGCACGCGCGGGTCCGCGATCATGTCGGCGATCTGCTCGTTGGTCGCCAGCACGTTCTGGTAGGCGCCCTTCGGGAAGCCCGCGTCGTGGTAGATCGCCTCGATCGCGGTCGACGACTCGGGGCACTGCGGTGCGGGCTTGAGCAGGATCGTGTTGCCGACGATGAGGTTCGGCGCCGCGAACCGCACGATCTGGTACGCCGGGAAGTTCCACGGCATGATGCCCACGAGCGGCCCCAGAGACGAGCGGCGGATGATCGCCGACCCCTCCCCCAGGATCGCGATGGGCTGGTCGGCCATGATGGCCTCGGCCTGGTCGGCGTAGTACTCGGCGATGTCGGCCGCGAAGTCGACCTCGCCGAGCGCTGCCTCGCGGGGCTTGCCCATCTCGCGCACGAAGATGTCGGCGAGTTCTTCGCGGCGCTCGCGGTGCAGCTCGGCGGCGCGGCGCAGGATGCCCGCGCGCTCGGCGACGGTGGTCGAGCGCGACCAGTCGCGGTGCGCCTCGGCGGCTGCGGCGACCGCCTCCTCGATCTGCGCATCGGTGAACGTGTCGTAGGAGGCCAGCTTCTCGCCGGTGGCGGGGTTGATGACGGCGTAGTCGGTCATTTCTCGTCCTCTCGTCGCGCCGGTCAGGAGACCGGGATCAGCGTGTACTTGGTGGACAGGTACTCGTGGATGCCCTCGGCACCGCCCTCGCGGCCGACACCCGACTGCTTGACGCCGCCGAACGGCGCGGCGGCGTTCGAGACGACGCCCACGTTGAGACCCATCATGCCGGTCTCGAGACCGTCGATCATGCGCTGGCCGCGCTGCAGGTTCTCGGTGAAGACGTACGAGACGAGGCCGTACTCCGTGTCGTTCGCGAGACGCACCGCGTCCTCCTCGGTCGAGAAGGTCGAGATCGCGAGCACCGGCCCGAAGATCTCCTCGCGCAGGATCGCGCTGCCGGGCACGACGTCGGTGAGCACGGTCGGCTCGTAGTAGGTGCCGGTGCCCTCGATGGCCTTGCCGCCGGCGAGCAGCTTCGCACCGCGGTCGACCGCGTCGCCCACGAGCTCCTCGGCCTTGGCGACGGCATCCTCGTCGATGAGCGGGCCGATCGCGACGCCCTCCTCGGTGCCGCGCCCGACCTTCATCGCCTGCACGCGCTCGGTGACGCGGCGCGCGAACTCCTCGGCCACGTCCTCGTGCACGATGAAGCGGTTCGCCGCGGTGCACGCCTGGCCGATGTTGCGGAACTTCGCCAGCAGCGCGCCCTCCACGGCCTTGTCGAGGTCGGCGTCGTCGAACACGACGAACGGCGCATTGCCGCCCAGCTCCATCGACACGCGCAGCACACCCTCGGCGGCCTGGGCGATGAGCTTGCGGCCGACCTCGGTCGACCCGGTGAACGACAGCTTGCGCAGGCGCGGGTCGGCGATGATCGGTGCCGACAGGGCGCTCGACTTCGACGTCTGCACGACGTTCACGACGCCCTTCGGGAGTCCCGCCTCTTCGAGCAGCTTCGTGAAGAAGAGGGTGGTGAGCGGGGTGAGTGCCGGGGGCTTGATCACGACGGTGCAGCCGGCGGCCAGCGCGGGCGCGATCTTGCGGGTCGCCATCGCGAACGGGAAGTTCCACGGCGTCACGAAGAACGACGGGCCCACCGGGCGCTGCGAGACGACCATGTGGCCGGTGCCTTCGGGGTTGATGCCGTAGCGGCCGCTGATGCGCACGGCCTCCTCGCTGAACCACCGCAGGAACTCGCCGCCGTAGACGACCTCGCCGCGGGCCTCGGCGAGGGGCTTGCCCATCTCGAGGGTCATGAGCAGCGCCAGGTCCTCCTTGTGCTCCTGCACGAGGTCGAACGCCCGGCGCAGGATCTCGCTGCGCACGCGCGGCGCCGTGGCCGCCCACTCGTCCTGCGCGGCGACGGCCGCATCGAGGGCGCGGATGCCGTCTTCCGGCGTCGCGTCGGCGATCGAGCGGATGACGTCACCCGTCGAGGGGTCCTTCACGTCGAAGGTCGCGCCGGATGCGGCATCCGTCCATTCGCCGCCGATGAAGAGGCCGGTGGGGATGCTGTCGAGGAGCGTCTGCTCGGCGGAGGCGGTCTGCGTGGTCATGTTTCTCCTTCGTGGGGATGCGGGTCAGCGGCGGCGGAGGCTGGCAGGGGCGTCCATGCCGAGCGTCTCGCCGCGGAAGAACGCGGGGCGGCGGATGGCGTTCCAGATCATCACGGCGATGCCGACGACGATGATGAGGATGCCGAGGATGAAGACGATCCCGACCCCGCCGATCTCGGCACCGGAGCCGTAGGCCGGGTCCATCGAGTCGATGAGCGTGGTGACGAACAGCACCGCGAGGATGATGCCGCCGACGAGCGGGAACAGGAACGTGAAGAACACGTTTCGCACCGAGTCGAACCACTGGCGGCGGAAGTACCAGACGCACGCGAACGCTGTGATGCCGTAGTAGAAGCAGATCATCATGCCGAGGGTGAGGATCGTGTCCCACAGGGTGTTCTCGCTCACGACGCGCATGATCGCGTAGAACGCCGACGCGACGATCGCCGAGACGATGGTGGCGTAGCCCGGGGTGAAGAAGCGCGGGCTGACCTTCGCGAACGATCCGGGAAGCGCGCCGTAGTGCCCCATCGCGAGCAGCGTGCGGGCCGGGCCGACGAAGGTCGACTGCAGCGACGACGCCGAGCTGGTGAGCACCGCGAGCGAGACGAGGAACGCGAGGGGTCCGAGGATGGGTCCGGAGAGGTGGAAGAAGACGTTCTCCTGGATGTCTTCGTTGCCGAGACCGAGTTCGCCCGTGCCGATGCCGGCGAACATGATCATCGCGACGGCGAGCAGCAGGTAGAGGGTCACGATCGTCAGGACCGTGGCGGTCGCGGCGCGACCCGGGGTCTTCTCGGGGTCCGTGGTCTCCTCGTTCATGGTGAGGGTGACGTCCCACCCCCAGAAGATGAAGATGGAGAGCGAGAGGCCGGCGGCCACGGCGCTGAACGTGGGGATGGCGAACGGGTTGAACCAGTTGAGGTCGAACGGCTGGTAGTCGAACCCGTTGCCGCTCACAGCCTGCACGATCGCGGCGCCCGCGAAGAACACCAGCACGAGCACCTGGAAGCCGACCAGCCAGTACTGCAGCTTCTGCGTGGTCTGCATGTCGCGGTACGACACCCACGTCGCCCCCAGCATGAACAGCAGGCAGACGCCGATGTTGATCCAGGTGACGCTGGCGAGATCGGCGATGGCGGGGTTGTTCGTGATCTGCGAGATCAGCAGGAACAGGAAGTCGACGGCGATGCCGGCGAGGTTCGACAGCACGAGGATGGTCGCGACGACGAGTCCCCACCCGGCCATCCAGCCGATCCACGGGCCGAAGGCGCGGGTGGCCCAGGTGAACGACGTGCCCGAGTCGGGCATGCGGTTGTTGAGCTCGCGATACCCGAACGCCACGAGCAGCATCGGGATGAAGCCGACGAGGATGATCGCGGGGATCTGCGCGCCGACGGTGGAGGCCGTCGGTCCGACCGCGGCGGTGAACGTGTACGCGGGGGCGATGCACGAGATACCGATCACGATCGCGCCGAGCAGACCGACGGTCCCGGCGCTGAGGCCCTTGCTCGAGATGCCGGTCGTGACGGCGGCGGGCTCCGTCGCCCGAGGGGTGCTGCTCATCAGCGGTCTCCTGCCTCCCCGCGGGTGCGCGGGACGACGATCATGGGAACGGGGAGCTCGTGCAGCATCTTCGCCGCCGTCGAGCCGAGGAAGAGTCGGCGGGGCTGGGCCAGCCGACTGGAGCCGACGAGGACGATCTCGCCGGGGAGCCACGAGAGGTTCGCGACCGCGTCTTCGACCGAGTCGCCGGGCGCCTGCTCGACCGCGACGGCGCTGCCGTCCGGCAGCAGCTCCTCGGCGATCGCGCGCACGTGATCGGCGTGCTCGTCGCCGACCACGCGGATGGCACCGGTGTCGAGGCCCGGAGGCACGTCGAAGGGCACGAGCGACACGAGGCGCAGGTCGACCCGACCGGCGGCGGCGAGGGCGGATGCCTCGTCGAGCAGCACGTCGGCGCCCGGGCGGTTGCCCACCGCGGCGGTGACCCGCGGCAGCACGTGGTCGTCTTCGGTGGCCGTGCCGGCCGGGGCGAGGGCGACGGGGATGGTCGACGAGTGCAGCAGCTCCGAGGCGACGGTGCCGAGGCGGTGGCGGCCGAGGATGCTCCCGCCTGCCGCGCCGATCACGATCAGCCGTGCGCCGAACTCCTCGCCCGCGGCGATGAGCCCCTCGGCGAACGACTCGGCGATGCGCACGTGGCCGACGGCGGCGACATCGCGCGGGAGTCGCACGATGGCACCCTGCAGCCACTGCCGCGCCTGAGCGCGGATGTGGTCCTCGTACGCGCGCTCCTTGGGCACGACGGCGCTCCGCGTTCCCTCGGCGGGCAGCACCGTCACGAGGTGCAGTTCGGCGCCGGTGCTGCGCGCGAGGCGCGCGCCGAGTGCCGCGGCATCCGCCCCGGCATCCGTCGCCGTGTACCCGACGACGATCGCGGCGGTCATCCTTCGCTCGCAGCCGCGCCCGCGCGGGCGGTCTCGACGATGTTCGCGGCCACGAGGTGTCCCATGCGGATCGCCCCATCGACGTGCTGGTATCCGGCGCCCGCCATGTCGCTGCAGGCGAAGTGGATGGGGCCGACGGGCGTGCGCAGGTCGGCCCCGTAGCGGTGCAGGCCGCCCATGTCGAAGCTGGCGGCGTAGGCGCCGCGGGTCCACTCCTCGGTGCCCCAGTCGCTCTCGTAGTAGACGACCGGGTCCTTGGCCTCCGGGCCGTAGTAGTGCGAGAGGGATTCGAGGATGCGCTCCTTGCGCTCCTCGGCCGACAGCGTGAACAGGTCGTCGGCGTTCTGGTCGGAGACGAAGCCGACCAGGGTTCCGCGCTCGTCGCCGTGGTTGGAGTTGTCGTAGGCCTCGTGCGACAGCTCGTAGGGGCTGAACGCGGTGCCGCTGAGACCCTTGTCGCGCCAGAACGGGCGGTCGTAGACGGCGTGCACCTTGATGACGAAGCCCATCGACAGGTGCTGGTGCATCTGGTGCTGGCGGCGCGGCAGCGGCGGCGTGAACGAGATGCGGTTGTAGAGGATCGGGGCGTGCGCGAGCACGGCGAACCGGGCGCGCACCGTGAGCGCGTCGGTCGTGGCGGTGACCCCGGCGTCGCCCCATTCGAGCGAACGCACCGGCTGGTTCAGGAGGACGTCGTCGCCGAGGCGCTCGGCCAGCCGGATCGGCACCTGCTGCAGGCCGCCGACGACGCGCTTGTCGAGGATGAAGTCGGCGTCGACGAGGTTCGAGTACGACCCGGCAGACGCCGCCATGAGCAGCGACTGCAGCAGCGAGAACGCGTGCGTCGGCTTCGTGAGCATCGCCGACCCCGTGGCGAACGCGAGATTGCGCACGGCCTCGTCGTCGTCGGTCTGCTGGCGGAGCCAGGCATCCCACGTGACGGTGTCCCACTCGGCGGCGTTCGGATGCTCCCACGGACGGTCGGGGTCGATCTCGGCGACCATCGCATCGAGCCGTTCGGTGATCTCGGCGATCACGCGCTCGGTCTCGGCCGACACGGGGAACATCTCGCCCGTGAAGCGCGAGACGGTGCCGTCGGGGCCGACGTACACGCTGTCGCCCTCGCGGTAGCGGCTGTACGTCTCGAGCCCCAGCTCGTCGAGCGTGTCGATCAAGGCCTGCTGGTCGGGCGAGACCCACTGGCCGCCGAGTTCGAGCATCGCCCCCTCGATCACGTCGGTCCACAGGCGACCGCCGACGCGGTCGCGCGCTTCGAGCACAGCGACCGAGAGTCCCGCCTTGCGCAGGTCGTTCGCCGCGGTGAGGCCGGCGGCGCCGGCTCCGATGATGAGCACGTCGCGCGTGATCTCGGCCATGGGTGCAACTCCTTCGTCGTGGATGCCAGGGAGGTTTGCCGGTCGCGACCCCCATCCCCCGATCGGGGTCGCGACCGGACGAGCGGGTCAGGCGGAGGCGAGCGCCGCCTGCACGATGTCGAGGCCCTCGTTCAGCAGGTCGTCGCCGATCGACAGCGGCGGCAGGAAGCGGATGACGTTGCCGTAGGTGCCGCAGGTGAGCACGATGACGCCCTGGGCGATCGCGGCCTTGGCGACGGCGGCCGTGAGGGCGGCGTCCGGAGCCTTCGTCTCGGGGTCGACGAACTCGGCCGCGACCATCGCGCCGTGGCCGCGCACATCGCCGACGCGCGGATCGCTGCTCTGCATCGCGGTGAGGCGCGAGACGAGCAGTTCGCCGATCTCGCGGGCCCGCTCGATCACTCCGTCGTTCTCGAAGACGTCGATCGCGGCGAGCGCGGCGGCGCAGGCGATCGGGTTGCCGCCGTAGGTGCCGCCGAGGCCGCCGGCGTGCGAGGCGTCCATGATCTCGGCACGGCCGGTGACCGCGGCGAGCGGCAGCCCGCCCGCGATGCCCTTGGCGGTGGTGATCAGGTCGGGCTCGATGCCGAAGATCTCGCTGGCGAACATGTGGCCGGTGCGGGCGAAGCCGGTCTGCACCTCGTCGGCGATGAAGACGACGCCGTTCGCGCGGCTCCATTCCTGCAGAGCGGGGAGGAAGCCCTCGGCGGGGACGATGAAGCCGCCCTCGCCCTGAATGGGTTCGATGATGATCGCGGCGAGGTTGTCGGCGCCGATCTGCTTCTCGAGCTGCAGGATCGCGCGCGCTGCGGCGTCGGCACCCGAGAGTCCGTCGCGGAACGGGTACGACATGGGGGCGCGGTACACCTCGGGGGCGAAGGGGCCGAAGCCGCTCTTGTACGGCATCGACTTGGCCGTGAGCGCCATGGTGAGGTTGGTGCGGCCGTGGTAGCCGTGGTCGAAGGCGACGACGGCCTGACGGCCGGTGTGCTTGCGGGCGATCTTGATCGCGTTCTCGACGGCTTCGGCGCCCGAGTTGAACAGAGCGCTCTTCTTGGCGAAGTCGCCGGGGGTGACGCGGTTGAGCGCCTCGGCGACGGCGACGTACGACTCGTACGGCGAGATCATGAAGCAGGTGTGGGTGAACTGCGCGGCCTGCGCGGCCACGGCGGCGGCGACCTTGGGGTGGGCGTTGCCGACGGTGGTCACGGCGATGCCGGAGCCGAGGTCGATGAGCGAGTTGCCGTCGGCGTCGACGACCACGCCACCACCGGCGGCGACGGCGGCGATCGGCACGGTGTGTCCCACGCCCGCGGGCACGGCCTCGGCCTTGCGCGCCAGCAGTTCCGCCGAGCGGGGCCCGGGGAGTTCGGTGACGAGGCGGCGCTCCTGCGGGAGCTCCGGTCCTCCGAGGGGGACGGCGGTGGGTGCGGTGTCGACGAGTGCCATGTCGCGAGCGTACGACCGGTATTCCCACGGATGCATTCGCCGAACTGTACAATCTGACTAAGCTGTTCGCCCGCGTGTACACCCTCGGCAGGAGCATCCATGGCCGCCTCCCCGCCCGCGCAGCCGACGCTGCGCGCCCTCCTGCGACGACGCGACCTCGGCCTGCGGCTGATATCCGACGAACCCGGCCTGCCGGACGGCGCGCTCGATCATCCGCTGCGCTGGGTGCACAGCTCGGACCTCGCCGACCCCACCCCGTTCCTCGCCGAAGACCTCGTGCTGCTCACCACCGGCACCCAGTTCGACGACCCGGCCGGCATCGACGCCTACGTCGGGCGGCTCGCCGACCGGGGCGTGCGCGGTCTCGGGTTCGGCACCGACGTGCACCGCCACGGCGTGCCGGACGAACTCGTCGACGCGTGCGCCGCGCGCGGCATGCCGCTGTTCGAGGTGCCGTACCGCATTCCCTTCATCGCCGTGGCTCGCGCGCACTCCGAGGCCATCGCCGCGCAGGCGTACGCGCGGCGCTCCTGGGCTCTCGACGCCCAGCGCGGTCTCGCCCTCGCCGCACTCCGGCCGCGCGGACTCGACGCGATCCTCGCCGAGCTCGCCCGGCGCCTCGACGTGTGGACAGGACTGTTCGACGCCGCCGGTTCGCTCGTGCACGGGCATCCCCGCGAGGACGTCGCAGGGCAGGAGCTCGCCGACCTGTCGGCCCGCGTCGGCGACGTGCTCACCCGCGGCCTCGAAGCCGGTCAGTCGCTGAGCGTCGGCGATCGCACCTTCATGCTCTTCACGATCGGGCGCGGCGGCCGGCTGCGCGGGGTCATGGCGCTCGCGACCGACGCTCTCGACCCCGAGGCGCGCACGGTCGTGACCTCGGTGATCGCGATGGTCGGCCTCGCGCTGGAGCAGAGCGAACAGGCGACCCGCAGCCGACGGCGGCTGCACGATCAGCTGCTGACGTCGCTCCTCGCCGACGACCCGACGCTGGCCCGCCGGGTGCTCGGATCACTCCCGCCCGCGCCGGTCGTGGTCGCCGTCGCCCGCGACGCCCCCGTCGACGCGCTGCACGAATGGTGGGAGCGGCGCCGCGTCGAGCACGGCACCGCGGTGTTCGCGGCCGAGTCGGACGAGGGGATGACGATGAGCGTCTCGGCGGCGGACGACGGTCTGTTCGACGAGGTCGCGGCGCGCTTCGGCATCCGCCTCGGGGTCTCGGCCCCCGAGGGGTACGACGCCTTCTCGCGGGCGCACGCGCAGGCGGCGACCGCGCTGCGCCAGGCGGGCGAGACGGGAGTGGCGCGGTTCACGGATGCCGCGGGCACCAGCATCCTCGCCGCCTTGGCGACCGACGAGGCCCGGCTGGTCGCGGAGTCGCGCCTCGCTCCCCTGCGCGACAACGCGGCCGGGGGCACGAACCTCGAGGAGACGCTGCGCACCTGGCTCGCGCACGATGCCCGGGCCGAGCAGGCCGCCGCCGCGCTGGGCATCCATCGGCACACCCTGCGCTCGCGCATCGCGCAGGCCTCCGCGCTGCTCGGCCTCGACCTGTCGTCGTTCCCCGCCCGCGCCGAGCTCTGGGCTCTCCTCTCCACCGCCCGCGACTAGCCCCCTCCCCCGGCCCCCTGCTCCCTGTTCCCTCGCTCCTTCCGCTCCCTCCCCTGCTCCCTGCTCCCTCGCTCCTTCCGCTCCCGTCGCATTTTCTGTCGCCTGCCGGACGCCGGGGCGACAGAAATTGCGACGGGAGCGGAGGTGGGGCGGGGTTGGGAGGGGCGGGGTTGGGGGCGGGCCGGGAGGAAGCGGCGGCGGTGGGGGCCGGCGGGGGGTCAGGGGCGGTCGTCGAGGTTGTCGGAGACGACCTCGAGGGCGTGGGCGCGCGCCTCGGTGGCTGAGGTGCCGCGCACGGAGGCGACCGCTGCCGCGAAGACCTCCGCGAAGACGAGGTACGCCACGCGCGACGTGTGCTCCAGCTCGTCGCGGAAGCTGACCCCGCTCGGCGCGATCACGAGCGACAGCGACGCCGCGTCGGTGAGGGCCGACGAGGCGAACGACGTGAGCGCGATCACCGTCGCCCCGCCCCGCGCCGCGGCGGTGGCCACGCGCAGGCTGGCCTCATTCGCCCCCGAGCCGCTGACGATCAGGCACACGTCGTCGGCGGTGAGGTGGCGGGCTGCGATCTGCTGTGCGATCGCGTCGGCGATGAACTCCGCCGACCGTCCGGACGCCGTGAGGCGCATCGCGAGGTCGTTCGCGATCGGCGACGAGAGACCGTTCGCGAGCACGAGCAGGCGACGGGCGGATGCCGCGACCCGCACGGCCTCGTCGACCGCGTCCGGGTCGAGCAGACTCGCGAGGGCCGGCAGCGACGCCGCGACTCGGTCGATCTCGCCGCGCATGCGGCCGAGCACGCCGGGGCCGTGGTCGACGCCGGCGTCTCCCGGTGCCGCCCCCAGCTCGGAGGCCAACGCGACCCGCAGCTGCGGGTACCCGCGGTAGCCGAAGCTCTGGCAGGCCCGCACCACGGTCGCCCGGCCGACGCCCGCCCGCTCGGCGAGCTCCTGCGCGGTCCATTCGACGACGGCATCCGACGCCTCGACGATGAGCTCCGCCACACGGCGCTCGGCGGGCTGCAGGGTGTTGAGCACCGCCGCGATGCGGGCGGTGGGCGGCGCGCTAGGCGAGAACACGGGCGCGGGCTCCCTCCATGATGCGGCGGCGGATGGCTCCGGATGCCCCGTCGATCAGCATCGTCACGGCCACGACCACGATGAGCAGCACGCCCACCGTCGACCACTCACGGTACTGCGTGTACGACGTGAGCATGTCGCCGATGCCGCCGACGCCGATCAATCCGAGCACGGCCGAGGAGCGCACGTTGATCTCGAACCGGTACAGCCAGAACGACCAGAACGCGGGTTCGGCCTGCGGCCACACACCCCACCGGAGCACCTGCGATGTGCCGCCGCCCGCCGCGCGCGCGGCCTCGATCGGTCCGCGCGGCACCGCCTCGACCGCCTCGTAGCCCCACTTGCCGAGCGTGCCGACGCCGTTGATCGCGAGCGCGAGCGCACCCGTGAACGGCGTGAGCCCGGTGACCGAGAGGATGACGATGGCGATGATGATCTCGGGCACCGCACGGATGAGCGAGAACAGACCGCGCAGCAGCGATCGCAGCCATGCCGGCCCGAAGCCGCGGGCGGCGAGCAGGCTGAGCGGGGTGGCGAGCAGGATGCCGAGGATGGTTCCGACCCACGCCATCTCGATGCTGCGCCATGTCTGCCACAGCGCCTCGGGCAGCTTCTCCCAGTCGGGGCTCGCGAACATGAGCCCGAGGTAGCGCACGACCTCGGACGGCAGGTCGGCGAGCCGCGACCAGCTGATGTCGATCGACCAGAACGCCACGACGACGACGGCGGTGACGAGCGCCCATCCGGCGATCAGCCACGGCCGGCGCGGACGGTCGGGGATCGCGGTGAGCGTCGAGCTCGCCCGCGGCGGTGAAGGTGCGAGGGGGGCGGTCATACGAGCCTCCGTCGCACGGCGTCGGAGACGAGGTCGATCACGATGACGACGATGAGGATCTCCAGGATGATGAGCGAGAGCTGGTCGTAGCGGTAGAACGTGCGAACCGCGTCGATGAGCAGGCCCATGCCGCCGGCGCCGACGAGTCCGAGCACGGTAGAGGCGCGCACGTTGAGTTCGAAGACGTAGAGCGTCTGGTTCGCGAACGCCGGCCACGCGTCGGGCAGGGCGAGGGTGCGGTTGATCTTGGCCTGGGTCGCGCCGACCGCGCGGCCGGCTTCGAGGGGGCCGCGGTCGTTCGTGTCGATGGCCTCGGAGACGAGCTTCACGATGATGCCGACGTTGAACAGCAGCAGCGCGAGGATGCCGGGCAGCGCGCCGACGCCGACCATGGCCACGAGGATCGCCGCGTACAGCAGGTCGGGCACGCTGCGCACGACATTGAGGATGCCGCGGACGACGACGCGCGCCGGTCCGTTCGGATTGGTCGCGCGCGCCGCCCAGAAGCTCAGCGGGAGCGACACCGCGGCCCCCATCGCGGTGGCGATGACCGCCATCTGCAGCGTCTCGATCAACGGCGGGAGGGTGCGCGGGAAGAAGCTCCAGTCGGGCAGGAGCAGCTTCACGACCTTGTCGGCGCCGTTCTGCCAGTTGCGCGCGATCGCGTCGAGGTCGACGCCGATCCCGACGCCCGGCAGGCACATGACGACGGTCGCGGCCATGACGACGGCGACGATCGCCGGGCCCTTCCAGGCCCCCGGCGGACGGGGTGGGACGTCGAGCGGACGCGGGGCAGGCGCGGATGCGGGGGCCGTCATGCGTCCAACCGGTCTTCCGGAGTCAGCGAGCGGCCGTAGATGCTCTCGAAATCGGCATCCGTCGCGCTCGTCGCCGGCCCGTCGTACACCACTGCGCCGGCGCGCATACCGATCATGCGGGCCCCGTACTCGCGGGCGAGGTCGAGCAGGTGCAGGTTGACGAGCACGGTGATGCCGAGGTCGCGGTTGATGCGCCGCAGATCGTTCATGACGCCGTGCGCCGTGGGCGGGTCGAGGCTCGCGACGGGTTCGTCGGCCAGCACGATGCGCGGTTCCTGCGCGAGTGCCCGGGCGATCGCGACGCGCTGCTGCTGGCCGCCCGACAGATCGGAGGCGCGCGAGTGGAGCTTCGGCAGGATGCCGACGCGGTCGAGCGCCTGGTAGGCCAGCTGCTTGTCGGCCTCGGGGTAGGCGCCGATCAGGGTGCGCCACAGCGACGTGTGGGCGAGGCGCCCGACGAGCACGTTCTGCAGCACGCTCGCACGACCGGCGAGGTTGAAGCCCTGGAACACCATGCCGATGTCGCCGCGCAGGCGCCGGAGGGTGCGAGGCGATGCGCCGGAGACCCGGTGCTCCCCCACGTCGAGCGTTCCCGAGGTGACCGGGACGAGACCGTTGATGGTGCGGATGAGCGTGGACTTGCCCGAGCCCGAGAGCCCGACGACCGCCACCATCTCGCCCGCGGCGATGTCGAGCGAGACGCGGTTCAACCCGATCGTGCCGTTCGGATAGCGCACGGTGACGTCGTCGAGGCGGATCGACCACGGCGTGGACGCCGCAGCGCGAGCTGCGGCGTCCACGTGCTGGATCTGGTCGGACAACTTACTGCAGCCCCAGAGCCTCGGCGGCGCGGGCCACGACGTCGAGCGAGTCGGGGTCGGCAGGGGCGAGCTTGGTGATGGAGTAGATGCTGGTGAGGATCTCCGACCCCTCCTCGGTGTTCGAGAAGTCCTCGAGCGCCTTCGTGATGCGCTCCTGCAGCTCGGGCGAGAGGTCCTTCGACACCGCGACGCCGTCGTTCGGAATCTCCTCGGTCATCGCGAACACGACGACCTTCTGCCCGACGTCCGGGGTGTCCTTCTTCACGATCGTGCGGGCGTCCCAAAAGCTGAAGCCGACCTCGGCGTCGCCGTTGTAGACGGCCAGCACCGAGGCGTCGTTCGCCGTCACGGGGATCTGCTCGATGTCGACATCCGTGTCGAGTCCGGCCTCCTGCAGCGCGAGCACCGGGTAGATGTAGCCCGCGGGCGACCCCGGGCCGAGCAGAGCGACCTTCGCGCCCTTCACCTTGTCGATGCTGTCGAGGCCGGCGGGCCCCGTCATCGCGTCGGCGCCGTTGCAGAACAGCATCCCGTCGCGCTCGACCGGCTCGTCGTCGCAGTACTTGTCGGGGTTGTTCGTCATGAACTGCGCGGGGTAGGTGATGTTGCCGTTGCGCTCGGTCTGCAGCACGACCGAGGCGTCGTACATGTCGTTCGCCTGCCACAGCTGCAGCGACGGCAGGAAGCCGATCTGCGCCTGGCCGGCTCCCATGGCCTCGACGGCGGCCTGGTAGTCCTTCGAGACGACGCCGGTGACCTCGATGCCGAGCTCCTCGGTGAGGTAGTCGGTGAGGGGGGCGGCGGTCTCGACGAGGCCGTCCTGGTCCTGCGAGGGCACGAGGGCGAGCACGATCGAGTCCGGGTCCTCGGCGGGGGCGGCCGAGCCCTCGGGCGCGGCGGTGCTCGACGAGCATCCGGCGAGCGCGACGGTCAGCAGAGCGCCGGCGGCGACGAAGCCCGCGGCGGAGCGGCGGAAGGGGGTGGTGCGCATGGTCATCCTTCGATGGGGGTGGGTGTGTGAGAGAGGACGGAAGGGAGGGAGTCGTGGGGGCCGTCGGCGTGCAGCCAGGCCTCGAGATCGGGCAGGAGGTCGGCGAACGTCGCTGCCCGGTACGTGGGGGTCGCGCGGGGATCGGCGAACCCGCCGATGAGCGCGGTCGCATGCCCGCGGGTGTGCGCGGGGGCGAGGTCGTTGTGCCAGATGTCGCCGATGCTCAGCACGCGGGTCTCCGCGGGCAGAGCATCGAGCACCGCCGCGAGACCGGCGGGCTTGCGGGCATCGGTGACGATGCGGTCGAAGAGCCCGGCGAGGCCGAGGTCATCCAGCGCCTCGGGGATGCGGATGGCCGGGGCGTTCGTGACGAGCACCCGGTCGGCGACGGCCCCGGCGCCCGCGAGGAAGGCGGCGAGACCGGCGGGGGCCGTGATGGGGGCATCCGCCGTCGCGAGCAGCGAACGGCTGGCGAGGTAGGCGGCGCTGAGCAGGGCGCCGTCGGCGCCGCGGGCCTCGGCCGCCCGGCGCACGGCGTCGTACCCGTCGAGCGATTCGCCGTCGGCGGTGTCGAGCAGGGTGCGGATGCTGTCGACGAAGCCGTCGTTGTCGGCGAGCCGGTCGGCGATCTGCTGCGCATAGGCGAGCACGGGGCCGTCACCGAGGGCGATGGTGCCGTCGAAGTCGAAGAGGAGGAGAGAGGTCACGGAGTTCTTTCTGTGGGGACGCTCCGTCCATGGTGAGGAGTCAGAATGGACGCCAGGTCCCGAGGGCGTGAACGGAGCGTGAACACTCCGTCCACGTTGCTGTCGTATGGTGAGCGCCGTGTCCACACTCGACGACCTCACCCGCGCCGCTCGGCTGGCGGCGAACGGCACGGCGGCGGATGCCCGCGCGGCCGTCGACGCCCTCCCCTGGCTCGCCGCCTCGCTCGCCGACGATCGCGCGTCCGGGCGATTCGCCCGGTGGGGCCGCTCGACGGTCGTCGACGAGAACACCGGGGCGGCCGTGATCACGCGCGCGCTCTTCGACGAACTGCATGCGCGCGCCGGCGTCGACGCTGCCTGGCCCGTCGGCAACGCCGGCCTCCTGCACTGCTACGGCTATCTGCTGTCGCTCGTCGAGACGCCCTACGGCCTGAAGCGCGACCGGTGGCTCGACGGCGCGCTGGCCACGCAGCTGGGGCGGGCGGCGGATGCCTTCCACCCGTGGCGCGACGGACCGACCCTGCTCGCGCGCGCGTCCGACGCCGCGTCCGCGCTGCTCACCATGCCCGGCGCGAGCGGTCCCGCCGTGAGCCCGACCGCGACCGGCCCCGCCGTGGCCACCACCGCCACGACCGCGACCGCGACGACCGCGACCGACCCCGCAGCAAACTCAACCGCGACGACCGCGACCGCTGTGATCGACGGCCGCGAGACCCGTGTGGCGCTGACCGCGGCCTCGGGCCCCGCGGCGCTCGCGTACGCGGTCGCCCCGCACCCCGGGGCCGCGCCACTGCTCGTGACGATGTTCCCCGTCGCCGAGGCATCCGCCCCGCTGGCCGGGTTCACCGCCACCCCGCGCCTGCGCTGGAACGCCGCCTGACCTCGCGCGCTCTACACGCGCCCCGCCGTTCCCGTCGCACGAACGGTCGGAATACGACCTCAGAGCGACCACTCGTGCGACCGGAACGGCTGGCGGCGCCCCAGAGCGACCACTCGTGCGACCGGAACGGCCGGCGAAGCGACGCGGCTCAGTCGGGGGCGTGCGCCTCGAGGAATTCGTACACGTCGGTCGTGTCGACGCCCGGGAACGAGCCGGTCGGGAGCGTGGCGAGCAGCGTGCGCGGGGTCTTCACGTTCGGCCAGGAGTGCTCGCGCCAGCGCTCCTCGAGTTCGGCCGGAGCGCGGCGGCAGCAGACCTCGACCGAGTGCTTCGAGACGCCCCGGTGCGGGGTGTCCCGCCCCACGAACCACTTCGTGTCGTCGAAGCGCACACCCACGCTCACCGAGTGCAGCCCCTCGCTCGACGCTTCGACGCGTGCCGTGCACCAATACGTGCCGTTGCCGGTGTCGGTGTACTGGTAGTAGGGGTTGAAGCGGTCGTCCTCGTCGAACACCACCCGGCTCGTCCATCGCCGGCAGCACATCTGCCCCTCGATCGCACCGAGGCGGTCGGTAGGGAAGTTCACGTCGTCGTTCTCGTACGCCTTGGTGATCGTCCCCGACTCGTGCACCTTCAAGAAGTGCACGGGGATGTCGAGGTGCCGGGTCGCGAGATTCGTGAAGCGGTGCGCCGCCGTCTCGTAGGAGACCGAGTACGCGTCGCGCAGATCCTCGATCGAGATCGCCCGCCGGGCCTTCGCGTCCCGCAGCGCCGGCACCACGTGCGCCTCGGGAATGAGCAGCGCCCCGGTGAGGTAGTTCGTCTCGACCCGCTGCCGCAGGAACTCGGCGTAGCTGCGGGGCTCGGCGTGCCCGAGGATGCGACTCGAGAGCGCCTGCAGCACCGCGGTGCGCGCATCGCCCTTGGCCGGCACGCTGCTCGACAGGTAGAGGCGCCCATGCGCGAGATCGGCGACGCTGCGGGTGGTCTGGGGCAGATCGGGCGCGTAGTGCAGGGTGAACCCGAGGTACGCCGCGATCTCGGATGCCGTGCGCTGGGTGAGCGGACCGCCCGGATGCCCGACCGCCGCGAGGATCTCGGCGGCCTTCTGCTCGAGGTCGGCGAAGTGGTTGTCCTGCCGGCGCATCAGGTGGCGCAGCGCGACGTTCGCGCGGCGCGCCTCCTCGGGGGTCGCCGCGCGCTCGTCGCGGAGCCGGTCGATCTCGCCGTGCAGGGCCAGGAGGGCCTTGAGCGCATCCGTCGGCACGGACTTCGCGATGCGGAACGGCTCGATGCCGAGCGCCTGGAAGGTCTGGCCCTTCATCGCGCGTTCCAGCGCGACCTCGAGGGCGCTGCGCTCGTCGAGCGGTTCCCCTTCGAGCAGGGCGTCGAGGGCGACGCCGAGGGCGCGGGCGATCGTCTGCAGCTGGGTGAGCTTCGGCTCGCGCTTGCCGGTCTCGATCATCGACACCTGGCTGGGTGCGCGGCCGATCGCGGCGGCGAGGTCGTCGAGGGTCATCCCCTGGGCCGTGCGCAGCCGTCGGATGCGCCGCCCGATCGTGAGGGCGTCGGTCTCTTCTGCGTCGACGTCGAGGCTCATGCGGCCGATTCTGTCACGAAAACAGAATTTCGCTCGAACTTCTCCCGAAACTCGTGCGTTGCAGCATTCGATCTTCACCCACAGTGGAGGACACGCCACCCCGGCACCGCCGCCGGGACGACCGAAGGAGACACCATGACGACGCACGCACCCCGCCCCGCCGGCCTCCGCGCCGGTGACCAGGTCGAGACCGCCGCCGAGCTCCAGGAGATCTGGGACACCGACCCCCGCTGGGACGGCGTCGAGCGCACCTACACCGCCGACGACGTCATCCGCATCCGCGGCTCGGTGCGCGAGGAATCGACGCTCGCCCGCCGCGGGGCCGAGAACCTCTGGAACCTGCTGCACACCGAGGAGTACATCCGGGCGCTCGGCGCCTACACCGGCGGGCAGGCCGTGCAGCAGGTGCGCGCCGGCCTCAAGGCGATCTACCTCTCGGGCTGGCAGGTCGCGGCCGACGGCAACCTCGCCGGCCAGACCTACCCCGACCAGTCGCTCTACCCCGCGAACTCCGTGCCGGCGGTCGTGCGGCGCATCAACAACGCGCTGCTGCGGCAGGACCAGCTCGAGCACGCCGAGGGCGAGGTGACCCGCGACTGGCTCGCCCCGATCGTGGCCGACGCCGAGGCCGGTTTCGGCGGACCGCTCAACGCCTACGAGCTGGCGCAGTCGCTCATCCAGGCCGGGGCGGCCGCGATCCACTGGGAAGACCAGCTCGCGAGCGAGAAGAAGTGCGGCCACCTGGGCGGCAAGGTGCTCGTGCCCACGCAGCAGCACATCCGCACGCTGAACGCCGCCCGGCTCGCGGCCGACGTCGCCGGAGTGCCGACCGTCATCATCGCCCGCACGGATGCTCTCGCCGCCGATCTGCTCACGAGCGACGTCGACGAGCGCGACCAGGCGTTCACCACCGGCGAGCGCACGCCGGAGGGGTTCTACCGCGTGACGCCCGGCATCGAATCGGTCATCAGCCGAGGCCTCGCCTTCGCGCCGTACGCCGACCTGCTGTGGGTCGAGACCGGTGAGCCCGACATCGAGCTCGCCCGCGCATTCGCCGCCGCGATCCACGCCGAGTTCCCCGGCAAGATGCTCGCCTACAACTGCTCGCCCAGCTTCAACTGGAAGCGTCACCTCTCAGATGCCGAGATCGCGACGTTCCAGCAGGAGCTGGCGGACCTCGGCTACCGGTTCCAGTTCATCACCCTGGCCGGGTTCCACGCCCTGAACCACTCGATGTTCGACCTCGCCCGCGGCTACGCCGAGCGCGCCATGAGCGCCTACGTCGAGCTGCAGGAGGCCGAGTTCGCCGCCGAAGCCCACGGGTACACGGCCACCAAGCACCAGCGCGAGGCGGGCACCGGATACTTCGACGTCATCTCGACCGCGCTCAACCCCGACAGCGCGACGCTCGCCCTCGCCGGCTCCACCGAGACCGCGCAGTTCCACTGACCCTCCGCCTCGAAGGAATGACGCTCATGACCCTCACGACCCCCACCCCGACGCAGCACGGCCCGACGCAGCACGGCCCCACGATCGAGATCGCCGGGCCGCTGCACGACCGCTACGACGAGATCCTCACCCCCGCCGCGATCGCCTTCCTGGCCGAGCTGCACCATCGGTTCGCCTCGCGTCGGCACGACCGGCTCGCCGACCGCATGCGCCGCCGGTTCGAGATCGGCAACGGCCACGATCCGCGATTCCGCGACGACACCGCGCACATCCGGGCGGATGACTCGTGGCGAGTCGCCGGCGCCGGCCCCGGACTCGAAGACCGCCGCGTCGAGATCACCGGACCCACCGACCCGAAGATGACGATCAACGCCCTCAACTCCGGGGCGCGGGTGTGGCTCGCCGATCAGGAGGACGCGACGAGCCCGACCTGGCGCAACGTCATCGAGGGTCAGCTCTCGCTGCGCGACGCGATCCGCGGCGAGCTGACGTTCACCGGTCCCGCGACCGACGGCGCCCCCGGCAAGGAGTACCGCGTCACGGCCGACCGCACCCCGACGATCGTGATGCGCCCCCGCGGCTGGCACCTGCCGGAGAAGCATCTGACGTTCACCGACCGCGCCGGCCGCTCGACCGCGGCATCCGGCTCGCTGGTCGACTTCGGCCTGTACTTCCTCCACAACGCGCAGGCTCTGATCGACGCCGGCCGCGGACCGTACTTCTACCTGGCCAAGCTGGAGTCCAGCGAGGAGGCGAAGCTGTGGGACGACGTCTTCACCTTCAGCGAGGCGTACGTCGGCATCCCCCACGGCACCATCCGTGCGACCGTGCTGATCGAGACGCTGCCGGCGGCGTTCGAGATGGACGAGATCCTGTACGAGCTGCGCGACCACTGCGCGGGGCTGAACGCCGGCCGCTGGGACTACATCTTCTCGATCATCAAGAACTACCGTGGCCGAGGCGCGCGTTTCGTGCTGCCCGACCGCAGCGAGGTCACCATGACGGTGCCGTTCATGCGGGCGTACACCGAGCTGCTCGTGCAAACCTGCCACAAGCGGGGCGCCTTCGCGATCGGCGGCATGAGCGCCTTCATCCCGAACCGGCGCGACCCCGAGGCGACGCAGCGCGCGATCGACAAGGTCGCCGCCGACAAGAAGCGCGAGGCGGGAGACGGGTTCGACGGCACGTGGGTGGCCCACCCCGACCTCATCGCGACGGCGCGGGCCGAGTTCGACGCCGTGCTCGGCGACCGCCCGAACCAGGTCGATCGGCAGCGCGAGGACGTGCGGGTGACGGCATCCGACCTTCTCGACCTGCACATCGGGCGCCCCATCACGGCCCGCGGCGTGCGCGACAACGTGTCGGTCGCGATCCGCTACCTCGAAGCCTGGCTGCGCGGTCTCGGCGCCGTCGCGATCGACGGGCTGATGGAGGATGCCGCAACCGCCGAGATCAGCCGATCGCAGGTGTGGCAGTGGATCCACCAGGATCGCACCGTCGAAGACGGCACGCCGATCACCGTGGAGTACGTCGAGGCGCTCATCGCCGAGGTGCTCGCCGAGGTTCCGCGCTCCGACGGCGACCGGTTCGACGACGCCGCCGCGATCTTCCGCGAGGTGTCGCTGCGCGAGGAGTTCCCCGCGTTCCTCACTCTCGGCGCCTACGCCCGCCACCTGGACTGAGGCCCCTCTCCGGCCAATCTCCGCTCCCGTCGCACTTTCTGTCGCTCCCCGGCGCCCCTCCTCCGCTCCCGTCGCACTTTCTGTCGCTTCCCCGAGAATCGGGCGACAGAAAGTGCGACGGGAGCGGTCGGGGGCGGGGGTGAGGGAGGGCGAGGCGGCCCTGGGGAGGGAGAGCGGGCGTAGCCTGGGGGCATGGCTGAGACGTGGAGCGATATCGCGACCGAGGTTCTGCACCTGTACCCCTCGGGCGGACGCCTGGTCGGGGTCGCGGGGGCGGATGCCGAGCGCTCCCGTCGCGCGGCCGACGACCTGGCCGCAGCGCTCGACGCCGCCGGTCAGACGGTGGAGCGCGCGCACACGGCGGACGGTGACGAACAGGCGCTCCGCACCGACGTGATCGCGCCGTTCCGCGCCGGCTCCGGCGACCGCGTGCTCGTCGTCTCGGGCCCCGCGTCGCTGCTCGACGCCAGCGCGCGCGGCCTCTGGAACTACTCGGTGTGGCAGCTCGCCGGCGACGAGAAGCCGCATACCGCGGCATCCGCTCTCGTGCAGCTCGACGACCCGGCCACCCCGTTCCGCCGGTTCGCCGACTTCTGCGCGCTCCCCGGCTCCTTCGGCGCCTAGCCGCTCCCGCCCCTCGCCCCCCGTCCCTCGCCCCCGTCCTCGCTGCTCCCGTCGCTTTTTCTGTCGCTGCGGAGCGCCCGAGGCGACAGAAAGTGCGACGGGAGCAGCGGAGGCGAGGGGGTGAGCGGCGGACCGCAGCCGTCAGGTGAACGACGCGGCGACGGAGTTGCGGTGGTAGTCGAAGACGATGCTCGTGCGCGTCGACGCGACGCTGCTCTGCGCCGAGAGGTGTTCGAGAACGAACTCGCGCATCTGCGACGAGTCGGCCACGGCGATGTGCAGCAGGAAGTCGTCGTCGCCGCCGAGGAAGAACACCTGGATCACCTGCGGGAGAACGCGCACCCGCTCGGCGAACTCGACGATGCTCTCGCGTCGCCCGCTCGGTCGCAGCGTCACGCCGATGATGGCCTGGAGCCCAGCCCCCAGCATCCGCTCGTCGACGCTCGCATGGAAGCCGGTGATGACGCCGCGCTCGATGAGGGATCGGAGCCGCGCGTGCGCGGTCGACGGCGCGACGCCGAGGGTCGCGGCGAGCTCGGCGTTGGTCATGCGCCCGTCTCGACTGAGCGCGGCGACGATGCGGCGATCGATCGAATCGAGCGCGGGGGCCCGAAGGGTATTCGGCTCATCCGGGGGTGCAGACGTCTCCATACGAATGATTATTCAGGATCCGCCGCTCCTACGAATCTTCTTCGCTGATCGTGTTGCTCGACCGCAGTTTCTGCGATCCTGTCTCCCACCGCTTCACGCAGCTCAGGAGGATCGATGAAGATCGGCGTGCCCACCGAGGTCAAGAACAACGAGAACCGCGTCGCACTCACCCCCGCGGGCGCCGACCGTCTCGTGCACGAGGGACATCGCGTTCTCGTGCAGTCGGGCGCCGGTCTCGGATCGCGCATCGACGACGAGGCGTACCGCGCCGTCGGCGCCGAGATCGTCGACACCGCGGAGGAGACGTGGAGCGGCGCCGACCTGGTGATCAAGGTCAAAGAGCCCATCGCCCAGGAGTACGGCTTTCTGCGCGACGACCTCACCCTCTTCACCTACCTGCACCTCGCCGCCGACCGCGCCCTGACCGAGGCGCTCGTCGCGGCCGGCACCACCGCCGTCGCCTACGAGACGGTGCAGCTGCCCGACCGCAGCCTTCCGCTGCTGGTTCCGATGAGCGAGATCGCCGGCCGCCTCTCGGTGACCGTCGGCTCGTACCACCTGCTCCGCTCGAACGGCGGCCGCGGGCTGCTGCTCGGCGGCATCGCGGGCACGCCCCGGGCGAAGACCGTCGTGATCGGCGGTGGCGTGGCGGGCGAGCATGCCGCCGCGAACGCCCTGGGACTCGGATCGAAGGTCACCGTCTTCGACATCTCCCTGCCGCGCCTGCGCGAGTTGGAGCACCGCTACGGCGGTGCGCTCGAGACCCGGGCATCCAGCCGGTACGACATCGCCGAGGAGTTGGCGACCGCCGACCTCGTTATCGGCTCGGTGCTCATCCCGGGCGCCGCCGCGCCGAAGCTCGTCACCGACGACATGGTCGGCGGCATGAAGGCCGGATCGGTGCTCGTCGACATCGCGATCGACCAGGGCGGATGCTTCGAGGGATCCCGCCCGACCACCCACGACGACCCCACGTTCGCGGTGCACGACTCGATCTACTACTGCGTCGCGAACATGCCGGGCGCCGTGCCCGAGACGGCGACACGGGCGCTCACGAACGCCACCCTCCCCTACGTCTCGGCGATCGCCGGCTCGGGTTGGGAGGCCGCGGCATCCGCCGACCCCGCGCTCGCGAAGGGTCTCAACGTGCAGGCCGGTCGCATCACTCTCGACGCCGTCGCCCGCGCCCACAGCCTCTGAGCCGCGCTCCCGCGCCCCGCAGCCCGTAGCCAGCACCTCGCGCCCCCGCACCGCACCCGCCTGCGCGGGACGGAAAGAACGGGGCTTCTTGTCGGCGCGCAGACCGGGCACGAGAGGGTGCGCCCGAGTACGCTCGTAGTCGTGACCGAACGCGCACCTCTCTCCCGCAAACTGTCCGCGATCGCCGAGTCCGCGACCCTCAAGGTCGATGCGAAGGCCAAGGCGCTGAAGGCCGAGGGCAAGCCCGTCATCTCGTATGCCGCCGGCGAGCCCGACTTCGCGACGCCGCAGTTCATCGTCGACGCCGCATCCGAGGCCCTCGCCGACCCGGCGAGCTACCGCTACACGCCCGCCGCCGGACTGCCCGGCCTGCGCGAGGCGATCGCCGCGAAGACCCTGCGCGACTCGGGCCTCGAGGTCGTACCGAGCCAGGTGCTCGTCACGAACGGCGGCAAGCAGTCGGTGTACCAGGCGTTCCAGGCCGTGGTGAACCCGGGCGACGAGGTGCTGCTGCCCGCGCCGTACTGGACCACCTATCCCGAGGCGATCCGCCTCGCCGACGGCACCCCGGTCGAGGTCTTCGCCGGCGCCGACCAGGACTACAAGGTCACCGTCGAGCAGCTGGAGGCTGCGCGCACGCCGCGCACCACCGCGCTCGTGTTCGTGTCGCCGTCGAACCCGACCGGCTCGGTCTACACCGCCGCCGAGACCACGGCGATCGCCGAGTGGGCCCTCGAGCACGGCATCTGGATCATCAGCGACGAGATCTACCAGAACCTCACGTACGAGGGAGCGGAGGCCACCTCGATCGTGCAGGCGGTGCCCGAGGTCGCGAACCAGACCATCCTCGTCAACGGCGTCGCCAAGACCTACGCGATGACCGGGTGGCGCGTGGGCTGGATGGTCGGCCCCGCCGACGCCATCAAGATCGCCGCCAACCTGCAGTCGCACCTCACGAGCAACGTGAACAATGTCGCGCAGAAGGCCGCGATCGCCGCGCTGAACGGCCCCCAGACCGAGGCGGAGCAGATGCGCGAGGCATTCGACCGCCGTCGCCGGCTCATCGTGTCGGAGCTGTCGAAGATCGAGGGCATGGTCGTGCCGAACCCGCTCGGGGCGTTCTACGTGTACCCCGATGTGCAGGGCCTGCTCGGTCGCACCTGGGGCGGCGTCACCCCGACCACCTCGCTCGAACTCGCCGACCTCATCCTCGACCAGGCCGAGGTCGCCGTGGTGCCGGGCGAGGCGTTCGGCCCGAGCGGCTACCTGCGCCTGTCGTACGCGCTCGGCGACGACGCGCTGCTCGAGGGCGTGCAGCGCCTGCAGCGCCTGTTCGCTTCCTGAGCACCGGCACCGGACCGCCCGCATCGAAGCCCTCGCCCGCCTGATCGGTGGCGAGGGCTTCGTCGCGCGGCCTGCTAGTCGGGGTGGTACCCGATCAGCCAGCGGATGCCGTAACGATCCACGACCGATCCGTCGACGTCGCCCCACGGTCGGGTCTCGAGCGGCGAGACGACCCGCCCGTCCGCGGCGAGCGCCTCGAACCAGCGCGTCAAGGTCTCGGCGTCCGCCGTTCCCAGCAGCGCGAAGAACATCCCACCCATCTGCACCGCGTCGTCGTCGGCCCCGGCATCCGCTCCGGAGAGGGAGACGACGCCCCTGAGCTCTCCGTGCGCGACGGCGTCGCCGGGCCCGTCGTGCCGCCCCATGGTGCGGTAGTCGAACGTCTGCAGCTCGCCTCCGAACACATCGCGGTAGTGAGCCAGGGCCTCCGCCGCATTGCCGGGGAAGAGGAGGTACGGGGTGGGAGCCGTCATCAGGCGAGTGTACCGTCGCGCCCCGGTCGCTCACCGGGCGCGTCGACCGCGCCCCGGCCCGTCAGGGGGCGTCGACCGCGCTGCGGTACCGCCGCGGTTTGCCCTCGCCGAGGTCGATCACCCGGGGCACCCGTTCGACCGAGACCGGCGCCTGCAGCAGCGCGCACAGCGCCCGTTCGATCGCGACCGGGTCGCCGCCCGCGATCCGCGCGTGCACCGATCCGTCCGCCCGCTGCGCGACGGCCCACCCCTCGGCCCCGTGCGCCTGCAGGTGCTGCGTGAGGTCGACGGATGCCACGAGCGAGCCGTCTCCCGCGCGGAACCGGGTGTTCTCCCGGCCCTCGAGATCGGCGATGCCGACGCCCCCGTCGTCGAGCGCGAGCAGGCGCCCGAAGTCGCCCGTGCGGTACCGCACGAGCGGCAGGAGCGGGTTCTCCCCCGCGGTGACCGTGATCTCGCCGATCTCCCCCGGGTCGACCGGCTCGTCGCGATCGGCGTGCAGCACCTCGACGTGCACGCGTCGGTCGAGCACGCGGAACGGCCCGTCGGCGCGGCGGGCCGCGATGGGCCGCGTCTCGTGCAGGCCGTACACGTCGATGACGCAGCAGCCGAACGCGTCCTCCAACCGGGCGCGCAGGGGCGCGGCGAGCGCCATGGCGCCCGAGAAGATCGCGACGGGGTGCAGCACCTCGTCGAGACCGGCGTCGACGAGTTCGGCGAGGCTGGTGGGGTGCCCGCTGAGCAGGTGCGGGTCGGCATCCGCGAGGAAACGACGGCGCGCGGCGGCATCCGCCCACGACGACGGATGCAGGTTGAGCCGCGCCATCGCCCGGTGCCCGAAGCTGCTGATCACCGAGACGTAGGTGAACGC
The DNA here is from genome assembly GCF_057655505.1 of Microbacterium sp. Soil_N32. NCBI lineage: Bacteria > Bacillati > Actinomycetota > Actinomycetes > Micrococcales > Microbacteriaceae > Microbacterium > Microbacterium sp. Soil_N32. The sequence continues at coordinate 107,601 of NZ_JBDGME010000015.1, read as the reverse complement.
CTGCTGCTGGAAGACGAGGTTCGCGACCGCCATCCGCTCCCCCTCTGGACGCACCACCCCACCGGCGTCCGCGGCGAGCGCGACGAGCAGGTGGAAACCGCGCGCGACCTCTTCGACGTCGTCGGGGATGAGGAGCGCGGCGCCGGTCGACCCGGAGCTGGTGCCGTGCAGCATGCGCTCGAGGTCGGCGTCGAGCGGCACATGGGCGCCGAGGTCGGCCACGAGGTCACGACGCCGGGTCGTCGGGTAGGCGTCGAGCGGGGCATCGGCCGGCATGCCACGATGCCGCAGCGTGCGCCGGGCCTGCGCGAGGTGCGCGTCGAGCCACCCCTCCGTCGGCAGGGGCCGCCGCACGCGCTCCACCTGCGCCGCGGTCAGCCGGTCGCCGGTCGCGTGCGTCCACGACGGGGCATCCGGATGCGTCCGCCACCGCTCCAGCCGCGCGGCGCCCTCCGCGTCGAGGGTCGGCCAGCGTTCGGCATCCGTCAGCACCGCCGAGGCGCCGGGCGCGTACTCGGCGAGCACGAGCGGGCCGACGGCATCCGGGTCCCCCCGCCCGCCCGGACGGATGCCCGCGCTCGGAGCCACGTCGGGGTACCCGGGCGACGGCACACCGGTCACCGGGTCACTCACTCGAGTACCGAGCCGCCGCCTCGCGCCGGCGGGCCTCCTGCAGCTTGCGGGCGATGTCGGCGCGATGCCTGTGGCCCTCGTACGCCTCGGCGAGGGCGCGGTCGCGGGCCAACGAGTCGACGGACGCCAGCAGCGAGGCCGCGGTGTGCGGGTCCTCCCCCGCGGGCAGGTAGCCGGCCCAGAGCAGGAAGGTGCGGGCCGCCTCGATGCGCCGCTCGTCGTCGGCGACCCACGCCGACGGGTCGGCGACGGGCGCGAGGCGCAGCGCGAGAGCGTCGACCGCGAGGCCGGCGGTGCCGTGGCGCAGCGAGGGAGCGAACGGTTCGACGAGGTCTTCGCTCGCGACGAGCCACAGGCCGATCGCGCCGCCGCGGCGCACGCGCGGGTCGCTCTCGAAGGCGAGGCACCCCAGTCCGTTGCCGAGCACGTCGCCGGCGAGAGCGGTCAGCGAGATCCGCTCGTCGAGAAAGGTGTGGGGCACGCTCGACAGGCGGCTGGCGATCTCGTCGAGCGACGGACCGGGCCGCACGCGCGACCAGGCCTCCTGCTCCCCGCCCGATCTCTCCGACCATGCGGCCAGCAGATCCTCGGTGGGGATGCGGCCCTCGCGGCTTCCGCCGTCACCCACGGAGCCTCCCGGCGAGCGCGGCGCACGCGGCCGGGGCGTCGTCCATGCTGTCGAGGTACACCACGTCGTAGCCGTCGCGGGCGGCGAGCTCGGCGACGTGGTGACGGCGATCCATGAGCACGAGCGTACCCGTGGTCAGCTTCGACCTCACCGCGCGCGCGACGTCGGAGTACGGCTCGTTGCCGACGCCGAACATCGACACGAGGCCGTCGTCGGAGAGCACGACCACGTGGCGCTGCTGCTCCGGAGCGGCCGGCGGGAGCGCGGCATACCGCGCCTGGTACAGATCGAGCGGGAACGAGGTTCCACCCCCGAAGAAGAACGCGATCGACGCGATGATCTCGTTCGCGTCGCGGCTGAAGCGCTCCATGCCCGCCACCTGCCCCGCGCTGGCGAAGCTGACCACCCGCAGCCGCCCACCGCCGCGCAGCACGGAGAGCGCGAGGATCGTGCCGGCGAGCACGGCGGGCGACCCCCGACGCGGGTTCCGCATCGACCCGGACGAGTCGATGTACAGATCGACCTCGAGGCTCGTCTCGCTCAGGGCCGGCTCGTCGTCGAGCTCGGAGCGCCGTCGCGTGGTGACGCCCGGGATCACGGGACCGCCGCGCAGCGTGGCGGCCCAGTCGATGTCGCCGATCGGATCGCCGGTCTCCCACAGTTCGAGCGGTCCGGGGATGCCGCCGGAGGGCCGTTCCGGCGCGCGGCGCGTGTACGGACGCACCCAGGCGGCGGCCTCGTTGCGGTACCAGGCCGCGAGCACGGTCTGCTCGTCGAGCTCGTCGTAGAGCGCGAGCGTGCGGGCCACGTCGAGGCGCTGACCGCCCCCGGCCCCGCCGCCGGACGGATCGACCTCGGAATCGACCTCCCCGCGTGCCCCGGGATGCGGCGGCAGGTCGCCCCGCAGCCGCCGGTCGGCGAGCATCCGTCCGAGTTCGTCGCCGGAGGGTCCGTCGTCGTCGGGCGCGCACCCGGCGCCCCCGGCGGCGGGCCGGGCGGCGCCGGCGTCGATCCGTTCGGCCACGTACGGTGCCGCGATGACGCCGAAGCGCACCGCACCCGACACCGGATCGGTCGCGAAGCCCCAGACGGTCTCGGCGACGAGCGCCGCATCGACGGGCGGGTTCGTTGCCCGCGCCCCGGCGAGTTCGGCCGCGATGCGGGCGCTCTCCGCCTGGCGCTCGCGCAGGATGCGCTCCTTCTCGCGGTGCCGCTCGGGAACGCTCTCCAGAGGGGGAAGCGTCGTGTCGGCGGCGGCGACGCGCGGCGCCGCCGGGGGCTCGGGCGGGCAGAGGGACCCGGCCGGCAGCCGCCAAAGGATCTCGTATGCCCGGCAGTAGACCCACCACAGCCGATCACGGCCGGCCGGCGGCGGGTAGAGCGTCCGGCCGAGCCGCACGATCCCCGGCTCCCCCGGCACGACATCGCTGGCGACCGCGTGCGCCTCCGCCCGCTGCAGCTGGGCGAGGCGCGTGTTCACCAGGAGGTCGCTCCACAGGTTCGCGAGCATGCCGATGTCGGCGGCTCGCGGGGCGAGCGCAGAGACCCCGGCGAGCGCCCTGGCCATCTGGTGCCGGATCTTGAGCGCGTCGATACGGGTGCTCGGAGCGAGTACATGATGGCCCACCTCGTGCGCGAACATCGTCCAGAGCTCATCGTCGAGCCCGCGCTCGGCGAGGTACTCGGGATCGACGGTCACCGACGGCGGGAACGTGAACCACGCGGGGGCGCCGTGCGCGGCGGCAGCCCCGGGACGCACCTGCGGGTCGTCGAGACGCACCCCCCACAGCGCGAGCGCCCGATCCCAGGCGGCGCGCACCGCACCGGTCATCGGCACGGAGGGCGCATCGGCGCGATCGGCCTTCCCCTGCCCCGCCGGGGGTGGCGGGGGTGGCGCGCTCACGCCGCCTCCCGCACATGCACCCACGCGAGGTGCGTGTCGGCGCCGATCACGATGCTGACGCCGTCATCGACGGGCGACGCCGGATCCGGCTCACCGGATGCCGCGAGCCGCGACCCCCAGACATCGGCGTCGAGGCGCCACCACTCGCCCGCGACGAGGAACGCGAACGCTCCGGCATCCGCGAGCCGCACCGCACGCTCGGGCGGGCAGATCCACGCGCCGCCGAAGCCGCGGAACCCGCCTGCGGCCAGGACGTATCCGCGATCATCGACGCGGCCGGGCCACCAGAACCGATCGGCGCGCTGGCGCCGCACGAAAGCCTCGAGGACGTCGACCCCGAGACCGAGGGTCGACGCGAGGGCGCGTCGATGCACCGGCTCGTCCGCCGCTGCGAGACGCGCTAGAGCGTCGTCCCGCAGGGCGAGGGCTCCGGCCCGCCAGGCGGCGACCGCCACGAGGTCGAGGGCGCGGGAGCGGTCGTGCACCGCGTCGGGCGCTGCTCCCGCGCCCGCCGCGAGAGCCCGGCCGAACAGAGCGGCGTCGCCGTGGGCGCGCTCCACGTTCTGCGCCGCGAGGGCGAGGTCGAGGCCCACCCCCGCCAGATCCGGCGGCGGTGCGGGGGCGAGCGGCAGCCGGGCGGCGGCCAGCTGCACCGGTCGACGGATCACCCGCGGGTCTCCTGCCAGCGCGCGTAGGCGGTGTAGCGCTGGTGCAGATACTTCAGCGCGATGACGTCGTCGAAGTCGCGACCGTAGAGCTTGCCCACGCCTGCGATGCGACGCAGCTCGGTCTCGACCGCGGTGATGCGGCGCGAGACCTCCAGCGGCGCGACGCCCTCCAGGCCGCGGTCGAGCTCGGCGAGCAGCGCGGCGACGGGGTCGGCCGCATCCCGCCCGAGCATGTCGTACTGGCGGCACGACTCGGCGAACAGGTCGCCGAGCCAGCTGACCGTGTCGGTCGCGAGCTCGCGCTCGGCGCCCACGTCGAAGCGCGGATGCGTGTCGTTCGGCAAGAGCTTGCCCCGGAGCACGAACGGCAGCACGGCCGCCACATCGTCGAGCTCGACGGCCTCCGCGCCGCGGAACCAGGAGACGGCCTTCGCGTACAGCACGAGCGTCTGCAGGGCGCGCACCGAGAGGCCGTTGCGGGTCTGCGCGCCGAGATCGACCTCGAGGTCGGCTCCGCTGTTCGCGTCGATCACCTCGCCCACACGGCCACCGGCGGTGGTCACGACGTCTTTCGTGCGGTACTCGAAGCGCCGGCCGCCGTGCTGCACGAACTCGAAGTGGCTGAGAAAGAACCGCAGCCGTCGGCGCACGCCGTCGGGGATGGGCACGGCGCGGATCGCCGCCCGCATACGGCGCTGCTCGTCGGCATCGAACCGCAGCTCGGCCGGCACGTGCTCCTCGGGCTTCTCGCCCGCCTCGACGCGGGTGATGAGCTCGTCGAGGAATCGACTGTTGAACCCTGCAGCCTGCACCGTCACGTCCATCCGGTCGCGCAGCGCCTGGATCACCGGGAACGTCCCGCCGCCCGCGTCGTCGTTCGCCGTGAAGAACCAGCTCTCGACCCCCGACTCGGGGGCCGTCCGACGCATCTGGTCGTGACTCTCGACGTACCCCTCGGCCACCATCGTGAGCAGGGCCGACTGCGTCTTGGTGGGGATGCGGTTGTACTCGTCGATGATCTTCACCGGCAGGGCGAGCCAGTCGCGCCACGCGATCCGGATGTCGCTCAGCCGCTCGGCCTCGACGAGGTCGCGCGGCAGGGGGATGCCGACGAGATCGCTCACGGTCAGCTGCGGCTGCCCCTGCTGCACGCCGCGACGCACGTCGTCGGCCGCGGTGCCGGCCAGCACGCCCATGAGCACCGCCACCGTCGTCTTGCCGCGACCGGGACCCCCGATTAGGAGGCACTTGCCCCCGACCGCGAACGTGAGCAGCGGCAGCAGCACGTTCGACGAGAACGACGCCTGGGTGGGCAGCGAGATGCGCGCGTCGGCGTCGCCCAGACCGATCGACAGGGGCTCGCCGTGCGAGAACTCGATGTCGTAGTAGGGCGAGATGACCGCGCGGTTGACGATCCAGTAGTACGTCTGCCGGAGCTTCTCGTCGAGCGGGGTCTGCGCGGCGGGCGCCGCTCGGAACAGGTCGTCTGCGGTCAGCGGGGCGATGCCGTGCTCGGTGCCGGGGTTGGTGGGCGATGCAGACACGCGGCTCCAGCGATCGGACATGCCCTCATCCTAGGGGCGGCTGCCGACAGCGCTGCCAGACGCTGCATCGGCCGCCCCGCCGACCCCGGATGCCTCGGCGGCCGCCCGCTGCAGTGCGCGCTGCTCGTCCATCGACCGCCCTTCGAGGGGATCCGCGAACCGCAGGTGTGCCCGCAGCAGCGGCGCGAGGGCCGATGCCGCGGACTCGACACGAGCAGGAACGTCGCCGCGCACCTCGATCCAGGGCACGGGCTGCGTCGCGAGCACGTCACGGAACCGCTGCTGCATGCCGTGGCGGATGTGCTCGCCGTCGCGCATCCCGTCCTGCACGAACGGGATCTCATCGCCGGTCAGCACGTACAGCAGAGGACGATGCGCGGCGGCCGCGCGCTCCAGGCGTTCGGCGGGAACGCCGACGTACCGCTCGTGCCAGAGTGCCGTCGCGAGCACGTCGGTGTCGCACACCAGCACCGGCGTCGGCACCTGGCGGAGCGCGCGCTGCTCGAGGGCGATCTGCCGTTCGACGATGAGATCGAACTCGTCGCTGCGCCAGGGGGCGTCGAGCCCGCCGTCGCGCGTTTCGGAGTGCTCGCGGCCGTACTCCGGCACCCACAGCGTGCCGAGGTGCGCGGCGAGCGCCTCGGCCAGCGTCGTCGACCCGGTCGATTCGGCGCCGAGCACGACGACGCGCGCCGCGAGATCGGCCCGCACCGCGGGGGCGAGCTCGCGCCAATGCGCTGCGGGGTCGGCGCGGATCGCCGTGCCAGACACGGGGTTGATGCGGCGTCCCTCGTCGACGCGCACCCACTGCGCACCGAGCCGTCTCGCGAGTTCCCCGCCGTAGTCGTCGCACGAGAAGACGGTGTCCACCGGCTCGTCGAGCAGCGACTCGATGATCGCGAGGTGCTCGGCCCACGCGGCATCCGAGTGGAAGTCGACGGGCGCATCGTCCATCGCGGCGACGACCCGCGCACCGGGATGCGATTCGCGGATCCAGTCGGCCCGCGTCTGCAGCGGGACGGATTCGACGGATGCTCCGAGCACCTGCACCGTCAGCCGCTCGCTGCGTCGTTCCGCCTCGCGGATGAGGTGGGAGTGCCCGCTGTGGAAGGGGTAGAACTTGCCGAGCACGAGACCGTGTCCGCGCCGTTCGGGCACGACGAGCGGGGCCGTCACTCCGCGCCCCGCGACGACGCCGTCATGCCGTCACCGCGCTCTCGCGCGCGGCGCTCTCGGCGCGGGCCACGCGGCGCCAGGAGCCGTAGCCAAAGAGGCAGAGCCCGATGAACAGCGTATAGAGCGCGGCGATGATCCACAGGCCGGCGGCGATCGACAGTCCGACGAACACCACGTCGACGCCGATCCAGACGAACCAGTTCTCGATCCACTTGCGGTTGAGCATGTACTGGGCGACGAGGCTCACGGCGGTCGTGAGCGCGTCCGCGACGGCCACCTGCGAGTCGGTGAAACTCGTGAGCAGCCACATCAGGATCGCCGTCCCGCCCAGGCCCGCGACGGCGAGCAGCGGCCACGCGGCACGGGGCGTGCGAGCGATGTACGTCGGACTCTGCTCGACGCGGCGGGTCCACCGCCACCAGCCGTGCACGCCGAACGCGAGGTACACCACCTGCAGCCCGGCGGCGGCGTACAGGCCGGCACCGAGGAACACCAGGAACAGCACGACGTTGTTCGCGATGCCGATCGGATACGTCCAGACGTTGCGCAGCCCCGCGAGCAGCACGCAGGCTGCGCCCGTCGCGAAGCCGAGCACCTGCGTCCACTCCGCGAGCAGCCAGTCGAGCACCGGTGCCCCTAGAGTTCGACGCCGACGAGCACGGGTTCGGGCTGCAGCACGAGCCCGAACTCGCTGTGCACCCGGTTCTGGATGAAGCGCGCGAGCTCGGCGACCTCCGCCGCGCTCGCTCCGCCTCGGTTGGTCAGCGACAGGGCGTGCTTGGTCGACACGGATGCCCGCGAGCGCGGGAGCCGGAAGCCCTTGCCGATGCCGGCGTGCTCGATCAGCCAGGCCGCGCTCACCTTCACGTCGGCCTGCTCGCGTCGGGGCGCCGGGAGCACTCCCCCGTACGACTCGAGCGGGATGACCGTGAGGGCGTCGAGGTCGGGAGTGACCGGCCAGCGCGGGCATTCCGCGGGGAGGGCGCGCGCGACGGCCTCGGTGACGATGGCGTTCTGGAAGAACGAGCCGACGCCGTGCGTGTCGGCATCCGTCTCGTTCCACAGCATGCCCTTCGAGGCGCGCGTCTCGAGGATGCGCTCGCGCACCCACGTGAGCGGCACGGGCGCGTCGTCTCCGAGCGTGAGCGCGCGGCGCAGCTGCTCACCGCGCACGACGCGTTCGCTCGCCACGAGCAGGTCGACGGTGATCGAGAGGATCACGGCCCGACGCTGGGGCTCGCCGCCGTAGTGGTGCTTGAAGACGGAGGTGCGGAAGCCCAGCCCGAGCTCGGATGCCGGCACCACGCGCACTTCTCCGTCGATCTCGTCGATGAGCTCGACCTCGACGAGCGTCTCCTGGATCTCCTGGCCGTACGCGCCGATGTTCTGCACGGGCGCGGCGCCGACGGTACCGGGGATGCCGCTCATGGCCTCGAGACCCGCGTACCCGTGCGAGACGGCGTAGGCGACGAGATCGTCCCACCCGTGCCCCGCCTGCACACGCAGTCGGATGCGGCCGGGGTGCGGGGACGGCAGTTCCTCGATGCCCTCGGTGAGCATGCGCACGACGGTGCCCTCGAAACCCTCGTCTCCGACGAAGAGGTTGGACCCGCCGCCGAGCACCATCCACTCGTCGCCGCGGCGCCAGGTCTCGCGCAGCGCGTCGACGACGGCGTCGGTGGTGCGCGCCTCGAGCATCCGCTCCGGAGCACCGCCGGTCTCGAGAGTGGTCAGGGCCGCCAGACGCAGCGGGGCGACCTCCTGCAGGGGCACGACCATCACGCGGCGATGCGCAGCTGCGCCTTGACGAGCACGGTCGTGTCGCCGGTCGTGACCTTGAGGTCGATGCGCGTGGAGGCGTCGTCGACGGCGCCGACCGTGGCGACGACGTGCACGTCGGCTCCGTTCTCGGGGTCGACGACGACGGGCTTGGTGAACCGCACGCCGTAGTCGACGATGCGCGCCCGCGGGTCGAGCGCGGCGACGACGACCGACGAGGCGATGCCCATGGTGAGCATGCCGTGCGCGAGCACGCCGGGCAGGCCCACCGCCGCGGCCACGTCGTCGCGGTAGTGGATGGGGTTGAAGTCGCCGGATGCTCCGGCGTAGCGCACGAGCGACTCGCGCGTGAGGTGCACGCTGCGCTCGGCGATCACGTCTCCGACCGAGTAGGCCATCACTCCCCCTCTCCGACCAGCAGCACGCTGGTGGCGGTCACGACATGGGCGCCCGAGCCGTCGGTGATCTCGGCCTCGCTCGTGATCATCGCGTTGCCGGCCATCATGCGGATGCCCGTCACCCGCAGCCGCCCCGTCAGCTCGTCGCCGGCGACGATCGGCCGTGTGTAGGCGAACCGCTGCTCGGCGTGGATCGTCCGTGCGAGCACGATGCCCGAGTCGGGTTCTGACAGCAGCTGCTGGAGGGTGAGGTCCTGCACGACCATCGCGAAGGTCGGCGGAGCGACCACGTCGTCGAAGCCGGCCGCGCGGGCCGCCTCGACATCGGTGTGCTGCGGAGCATCGGCGAAGACGGCGCGCGCGAACTCGCGCACCTTCTCGCGTCCGACGAGGTACGGGGGCGTCGGCGGGAACTCCCGGCCGACCAGTTCTGTGTTCACTGCCACCCCTCGATCCTACCGAGGGGGTCCGACACCCGAGTCCTCGGCGGCCGGATCAAAGGCGCGCGGCACCGCGGCATCCGTCCCGCATCACCCGCACCTCCGGTCAGGCCGTGCGGCGCCCGCGGATCGCCTTGAGCGCCATCTGCACCGCGATGACCACGAGGTACGCGGCGAACAGGATGCTGCCCACCCGCGGGTCGATGAGCGTCGCGATCCAGGCGCCGAGCGCCGTGGTGGTGCAGGCCGCGACGCCGATGACCGCAGCCGCGAGCAGGTCGACGTTGCGGTGGCGCAGGTTGCCGACCGTGCCCGACAACGCCGTCGGGATCATCATGAGCAGCGATGTGCCCTTGGCGACGAGGTCGCTGGTGCCGAACGCGAGCATGAGCACCGGAACCACGATCACGCCGCCGCCGACGCCGATCAGCCCGGCCAGGATGCCCGTGCCCACGCCGACGGCCACCAACGCGATGCCCGAGCCCCAGGTCAGCTCGAACACGGCGTCGCGCGACGGGATCACGAGGAAGAGCGTCACGATGACCACGAGCAGGAAGCCGACGAACCCCCACCGCAGAGCGGTCTGCGAGATGCGCGGCAGCAGCCGCGTGCCGATCTGCGCACCCACCACGGCGCCCACGGCGAGGATGATCGCCGGGATCCAGGCGACCGAGCCGCTGGCCGCGTACGACACGACGCCGACGGCCGAGGTCGGCACGATGGCGGCGAGCGAGGTGCCGGCCGCCAGGCGCTGGTCGAAGTGCAGCAGCAGCACGAGCAACGGCACGATGACGGTGCCCCCGCCCACGCCGAACAGCCCCGACAGCAGACCGGCGAGCAGGCCGATCACCACGAAGGATACGTACGCCCGCGGGCCTCGGAACGATGTGATCGCCGCGTCTCCCACGAGCATCCCTTCCGCGCGCCCGGGCGGCGGGCGCACCGTCCGAGCCTACTCCCGCTACGGTCGCGCCTCGTCCCTGCTGCGCGAAGCGGAAGCATCCGTCGCCCGCACCGGACCCGCTCCCCCGGGTACGACGAAGGCCCGCCACCTGAACGGTGACGGGCCTTCCTCTCGAACGAGTGATTACTCGGACTTCTCCTCGGCGGCGGGAGCCTCCTCGGCCGGAGCCTCGGTGGTCTCGTCGGCCGCAGCCTCGGCGGTCTCCTCGGCGGGAGCCTCCTCGGCCGGCTTCTCCTCGACGGGCTTCTCGGCGGCAGGGGCCGCAGCCTTCTTCGTCGACTTCGCCTTGGGGGTGACGGGCTCGAGAACGAGCTCGATCACGGCCATGGGCGCGTTGTCGCCCTTGCGGTTGCCGACCTTCGTGATGCGGGTGTAGCCACCCTGGCGGTCGGCGACGAGCGGCGCGATCTCGGCGAACAGCGTGTGGACGACGTCCTTGTCACCGATGACCGAGAGCACGCGACGACGCGCGTGCAGGTCGCCGCGCTTGGCGAAGGTGATCAGGCGCTCGGCGAGCGGACGCAGGCGCTTGGCCTTGGTCTCGGTCGTCTTGATCGACTTGTGGGCGAACAGCGCAGCGGCGAGGTTGGCAAGCAGCAGGCGCTCGTGGGCGGGGCCGCCTCCGAGGCGGGGACCCTTGGTGGGCTTGGGCATAATCGTCTAACTCCTGGTCAGAAAGGGTCGGGTATCAGAAGGACTCGTCTTCGCTGCCGCCGTAGAAGTGGGCGCCGTCGAAACCGGGCACCGAATCCTTGAGCGACAGACCGAGCGAGATGAGCTTGTCGCGCACCTCGTCGACCGACTTCTGGCCGAAATTGCGGATGTTCATGAGCTGCGTCTCCGAGAGGGCGACGAGCTCCGAAACGGTGTTGATGCCCTCGCGCTTCAGGCAGTTGTACGAACGGACCGACAGGTCGAGGTCCTCGATCGGCATCGACAGCTCGCTCGAGTTGACGGCCTCGACCGGCGCGGGGCCGATCTCGATGCCCTCGGCCTCGACGTTCAGCTCGCGGGCGAGACCGAACAGCTCGGTGAGCGTCTTGGCGGCCGACGCGACGGCGTCGCGCGGGCTGATCGCCGACTTGGTCTCGACGTCGAGGACGAGCTTGTCGAAGTCGGTGCGCTCACCGGCACGGGTGGCGTCGACGCGGTAGCTGACCTTGAGCACGGGCGAGTAGATCGAGTCGATCGGGATCTGGCCCGCCTCGGCGTACTCGTTGCGGTTCTGCGTCGCCGACACGTAGCCGCGGCCGCGCTCGATGATGAGCTCGAGCTCGAACTTGGCGGTGTCGTTGAGGGTCGCGATGACCAGCTCGGGGTTGTGCACCTCGACACCGGCCGGAGCCGAGATGTCGGCGGCGGTCACTTCACCGGCACCGGTCTTGCGCAGGTACGCCGTGATGGGCTCGTCGCGCTCCGACGAGACGACGAGCTGCTTGATGTTGAGGATGATCTCGGTGACATCCTCCTTCACGCCGGGGATGGTGCTGAACTCGTGCAGCACGCCGTCGATGCGGACGCTCGTGACAGCCGCGCCGGGGATCGACGACAGCAGGCTGCGGCGCAGCGCGTTGCCGATCGTGTATCCGAAGCCGGGCTCCAGAGGCTCGATGATGAACCGGCTCCGGTTCTCGACGATCTTTTCCTCGGTGAGTGTGGGACGCTGTGCAATCAGCACTCTGTGTTCCTTTCGATCACATGACCGCTATATGACATGTGGTGGGTGAGGTCTTGAGTTGTGGAAGTCGATGCCCGCGAGCGGGCGTGCGAGCCGCCCGACCGCCGCACTCCTGACGAGTGGCGGTCGAGCGGCTCGCGAGCCGGATCAGACGCGGCGGCGCTTCGGCGGGCGGCATCCGTTGTGCGCCTGCGGGGTGACGTCCTGGATCGAGCCGACCTCGAGGCCGGCGGCCTGGAGCGAGCGGATCGCGGTCTCGCGGCCGGAGCCCGGACCCTTCACGAGGACGTCGACCTTCTTGACGCCGTGCTCCGCAGCCTGGCGGGCTGCCGACTCGGCAGCCATGCCCGCGGCGTACGGGGTCGACTTGCGCGAGCCCTTGAAGCCCACGCCACCCGACGATGCCCAGGCGATGACCGCGCCGGACGGGTCGGTGATCGAGACGATCGTGTTGTTGAACGTCGACTTGATGTGGGCCTGGCCCAGCGCGATGTTCTTCTTCTCCTTGCGGCGCGGCTTGCGCGCGGCGGCCTTGGGTGCAGCCATGAAAGTGTTCTCCTAGTCCCTGGGGCCGCGCTTAGCGGGCCTTCTTCTTGCCGGCGACGGTGCGCTTCGGGCCCTTGCGGGTACGGGCGTTGGTCTTGGTGCGCTGACCACGGACCGGGAGGCCGCGACGGTGGCGGATGCCCTCGTAGGAGCCGATCTCGACCTTGCGGCGGATGTCTGCGGCGACCTCGCGGCGCAGGTCACCCTCCACCTTGTAGTTGCCTTCGATGTAGTCGCGGAGGGCGACGAGCTGCTCGTCGCTGAGGTCCTTCACGCGGATGCTCTCGTCGATCTCGGTCGCCTTGAGGATCTCGACCGAGCGGGTACGGCCGACGCCGTAGATGTAGGTAAGGGCGATCACCACGCGCTTGTCGCGCGGGATGTCAACGCCGGCAAGACGTGCCATGCGGTTCTCCTGGGTGTGATGGAGGTGTGGAACAGGATCGGTGCCCGGGCCTCCGCCCCGAGGTGTCCTCCCCGCCGGTCTCCCGACGGGGGATCTGATCCTGCCGTTGTGTATTCAGTTGTCGATTGCGAGAAACCTGCTCACGCAGCGGGGGCGATCAGCCCTGGCGCTGCTTGTGACGCGGGTTGCTCTTGCAGATCACCATGACGCGGCCGTGACGGCGGATCACCTTGCAGTGGTCGCAGATGGGCTTGACGCTGGGGTTGACCTTCATGATGCTTCCTGTTCGCTGTCTTCGTACCGCCCCGGAGGGCAGGCCGTTACTTCTCGACCGATCAGCGGTAGCGGTAGACGATGCGGCCGCGGGTCAGGTCGTAGGGGCTGAGCTCCACGACCACGCGGTCCTCGGGGATGATGCGGATGTAGTTCTGCCGCATCTTGCCCGAGATCGTTGCCAGGACCTTGTGTCCGTTGCTGAGCTCAACGCGGAACATCGCGTTGGGGAGAGCCTCGGAGATCACGCCCTCGATCTCGATGACACCGTCTTTCTTAGCCATAGCCTCGCTGACGCTTCTGCAGATCGGTCGATCTGCGGTGGATGGATGGGTTTGTGGTGCTGCGCCGACGGACACGCCGAATCAGTGCACAAGGCACCAAAGATCTATGTTAGACGACGTCGGAGCATCCGGCAACTCGGCGCAGGCGCCGGCCGGATGCCTCCCCCGCGTCACGCACGAGGGCGGCCCCTGACGGAGCCGCCCTCGTGATGAAAGCGTCGATCAGGGAAGGATCTCGGCGAAGCGCTGCGCGATCTCGCTGTTCTCGATGCGGTCGCCGTTGACCTCCACGGTCGGCGTGCCCTGGATCTCCTGCGCCGTCGTCTGGTCGCCCACGAAGTCCATGTAGGTGCCGTCGGCGATGCAGTCGGCTGCCGCTCCGGCACCCGCCTGCTCGGCGAAGCCCGCGAGCTCCTCGTCGGTGTAGCCCGGGGTGTTCTCCGCCGGCTGGTTGGCGAACATGTAGTTGAAGAAGTCGAGGAACGCGTCCGGCGCCTTCTCGGCGACGCAGTACGCCGCACCCGCCGAGCGCGTCGAGTACTTCGTGTTCTGCGAATAGCGGTCGAGGATCGACACCGGGTGGATGTTCAGGGTGATGTCGTCGTTGGCGGCGGCGGTCTGCAGCTGCTCGCCGTAGGCGTCTTCGAACTGACCGCAGACCGGGCACATGAAGTCGACGAACACGTCGACCTCGTCCTCGCCGGACCCGAAGCTGATCGCTCCGGTCTCCTGGTTGACGTTGCCCCCCTCGGGCGCGACGCCGGGAGCGGTGGCCTGGTTGTTCAAGAACACCACCAGCGCACCGAGGGCGATCAGCACGACGACGACGGCTGCGGACACCCCGATCACGAACCAGTTGGTGTTGCTCTTCGCCGCTGCCATTGTCTTCCGTTTCTCTCGGTCTCGCCGCACGCCGGTGCGAGCGCAGGTACCCTGTGATCTTCCTGCATCAGCCTATGGGCTGCGTGTGAGCAGCCCTCCCCCGCGCGCTCACGCTTCCATAACGTCTCTCGCCCGCCCTGCTCGCGAAAACGGAGACGAGCGGCGAGCGAGTCGGCGTGTCGCAGTGCGACTCGCCCCGCCCCCGTCATCCGGTCTGCGTTTTCGCACCGGATCGCGCAGCAGCAGTCTCAGGCGAGAGGAACCGGGGTCACGCCGAACGGCGCGAGGCCGGCCGCACCGCCGTCTGCGGCGGTGAGCACCCAGATCCCACCCTCGTGCCGGGCGACGCTGTGCTCCCAGTGCGACCCGTCCGAGCCGTCGACGGTCGAGACGGTCCAGTCGTCCTCCTCGATGAAGGTCGCCTCACCGCCCGCCGTCACCATCGGCTCGATGGCGACGACCAGGCCGGGCTTGATCTCGGCGCCGGGGTCGGGCGTGCGGTAGTTGAACACGCTCGGGGCCTCGTGCATCTTGCGACCGATGCCGTGGCCGACGTACTCGCGCAGGATGCCGTAGGTCTCCCCCGACACCGCCGAGGGCCCCTGGGCCTCGATGTACTCCTGGATGGCCGCGCCGACCTCGCCGAGGTGCGACGCGGTCGCCATCGCGGCGATACCCGCCCACATCGAGCCTTCGGTGACGCGCGACAGCTCCTCGCGGTTCGCCACGACGTCCGGGCGGGCAGCGTCGGGCACCACGACGGTGATCGCGCTGTCGCCGTTCCAGCCCTCGAACTGCGCACCGCAGTCGACCGAGACGATGTCGCCGGGCTGCAGCACGAGCTCGCCGGGGATGCCGTGCACGACCTGCTCGTTCACCGACACGCAGATCGTGTGGTGGTAGCCCTTCACGAGCTGGAAGTTCGACTCGGCCCCGCGTGCGGTGATCGCTCGCTCCGCGGCGGTGTCGAGCTCGAGCGTGCTGACGCCCGCGCGGATCAGCGGACGGACGGCGTCGAGCGCCGCCGCCGTGATGAGGCCCGGCTCGATCATCGAGCGCAGCTGGGCAGGGGTCTTGTAGATCGACCGGCGGAACATGGAACCGCTCAGACCGCGACGCGCAGGCCGCGCGCGTCGAGCGCGGAGATGATGCGCTCGGTGATCTCGTCGAGCGAGCCCACGCCGTCGACGCGGTCGACGATGCCCTTCTCGCTGTACACGTCGATGATCGGCGCGGTCTCGCTCTCGTAGATGTCGAGACGGTGCGCGATGGCCTCTTCGGTGTCGTCGGAGCGGCCCTGCTCGATGGCGCGCAGGCTCAGACGCGAGATGCTCTCGGCCCGCGGCACGTCGAGCAGCAGCACGGCGTCGAGCGCCTCGCCGCGACCGCTCAGGAACTCGTCGAGGTGACCCACCTGGGCGACGTTGCGGGGGTAGCCGTCGAGCAGGAACCCGTTGGCGGCGTCGTCCTGCGACAGCCGGTCGCGCACGATCTCGCTCGTGAGCTCGTCGGGCACCAGATCGCCGCGGTCGAGGATCTCGGTCACCTGAGTGCCGAGCTCGGTGCCGCCCTTGATGTTCGCGCGGAAGATGTCGCCCGTCGAGACGACCGGGATGCCGAAGGTCTCGGCGATGCGCACGCCCTGCGTGCCCTTGCCCGAGCCCTGCGGTCCGACGATCAGGAGTCGTGCGGATGCCGTCATCGGAGGAGCCCTTCGTAGTGGCGCTGCTGCAGCTGCGCGTCGATCTGCTTGACCGTCTCGAGACCGACACCCACGATGATGAGGATCGAGGCGCCGCCGAACGGGAAGTTCTGGTTCGCGCCGACGGTGGCCAGCGCGATGAGCGGGATCAGCGCGATCAGACCCAGGTAGATCGACCCGGGGAGAGTGATGCGCGTGAGCACGTAGTCGAGGTACTCGGCGGTCGGCCGGCCGGCACGGATGCCCGGGATGAACCCGCCGTACTTCTTCATGTTGTCGGCGACCTCGACCGGGTTGAAGGTGATCGCCACGTAGAAGTAGGTGAAGCCGATGATGAGCAGGAAGTACGCCGCCATGTAGATCGGGTGGTTGCCCGTGGTGAAGTACGTCGTGATCCAGGTGACCCACGGTGCCGGCGTGGAGCCGTCCTGCGGGGTGTTGAACTGGGCGATCAGCGCCGGGATGTAAAGCAGCGACGAGGCGAAGATGACCGGGATCACACCCGCCATGTTGACCTTGATCGGGATGTACGTGTTCGTGCCGCCGTAGGTGCGACGGCCGACCATGCGCTTCGCGTACTGCACGGGGATGCGTCGCTGCGACTGCTCGACGAACACGACCAGCGCCATGACGATGACGCCGACGAGCAGCACGAGCAGGAAGATCTCGAAGCCCTTGGTCTGCCAGATGAGGCCCATGGCGCCGGGGAACGTGGCGGCGATCGAGGTGAAGATGAGGAGCGACATGCCGTTGCCGATGCCGCGCTCGGTGACGAGCTCGGCGAACCACATGATGAGGCCGGTTCCGGCGGTCATCGCCATGATGATGAGCAGCTGCGCCCACCACACGTCGTTGGTGAGCAGGTTCTGGCACGCGGCCAGATCGGTCGTGCCGAACAGCTGACCGCTGCGGGCGACCGTGACCAGCGTCGTCGACTGCAGGAGCGCGAGGGCAATCGTGAGGTAGCGCGTGTACTGCGTCAGGCGCGCCTGACCGGCCTGGCCCTCCTTGTGGAGCGCCTCGAAGTGCGGGATGACCACGCGCAGCAGCTGGGTAATGATGGTGGCCGTGATGTACGGCATCACGCCCAGCGCGAAGATGGAGAGCTGGAGGAGCGCGCCGCCCGAGAAGAGGTTCACCAGGCCCAGCAGACCGTCGGTGCTGGAGCTGACCGCGAGGCACTCCTCGACGTTCGGGAAGTTCACGAACGGAGCGGGGACGTTCGAGCCCAGTCGGTAGATCGCGATGATGGCCAGAGTGAAACCGATCTTGCGACGAAGGTCGGGCGTGCGGAAGATCCGCGCGATGGCGCTAAACAAGAACGTTCCTCCTGAAAAGGGTTGCCGTGCTGAAAGACGGCTGAAAGACCAGAGTAACCTAACCGCGGTCACCGGCATCCGCAAGCACAGAAGGGGCCGGACGATGTCCGACCCCTTCTGTCAGGTGGTTACTTGACGGAACCGCCCGCAGCCACGATCTTCTGCTCGGCCGAAGCCGAGACCTTGTCGACCGCGACGGTGAGCTTCACGGCGATGTCGCCGTTACCGAGAACCTTGACCTTCTCGTTCTTGCGAACCGCACCCTTGGCGACCAGGTCGCCGATGGTGACGTCGCCACCCTGGGGGTAGAGCTCCGCGAGCTTCTCCAGGTTCACGACCTGGTACTCGACGCGGAACGGGTTCTTGAACCCGCGCAGCTTCGGGGTGCGCATGTGCAGCGGCATCTGCCCACCCTCGAAGCCGACGCGCACGGTGTTGCGCGCCTTGGTGCCCTTGGTTCCGCGACCGGCGGTCTTACCCTTCGAGCCCTCACCGCGACCCACACGGGTCTTGGCGGTGTTGGCGCCGGGGACCGGACGCAGGTGGTGCACCTTCAGCACGCCGGGGCGGGATGCCGGGGCATCCGCCTTCTTCGCGGCGGGCTTCTTGGCGGCGGCCTTGGGAGCCGCGGCCTTCTTCGGGGCCTTCTCGGCCTCGACGGCCTCGTTCTTCTCAGCCATTAGTCGATCTCCTCAACCTTGACGAGGTGGGCGACGGTCTTGACGTAACCGCGCGTCTGCGCGTCGTCGGGGCGGACGGTGCTGTCACCGATCCGCTTGAGACCGAGGCTGCGCAGCGTGTCGCGCTGGTTCTGCTTCTCGCTCACCTTGGACTTGATCTGCGTGACCTTCAGACGCGCGGCCATCAGGCACCTACCTTCTGTGCGGCGATGGCCTCGGCCTCGGCGCGGACAAGACGCGCCGGAGCCACCTGGTCGAACTCGAGGCCACGGCGTGCGGCGACCGCACGGGGCTCCTCGAGCTGCTTCAGAGCGGCGACGGTCGCGTGCACGATGTTGATCGTGTTCGACGAACCGAGCGACTTCGACAGGACGTCGTGGACGCCGGCGCACTCGAGCACGGCACGGACGGGACCACCGGCGATAACACCGGTACCGGCGGCAGCCGGACGCAGCAGCACGACACCGGCAGCGGCCTCGCCCTGCACGGGGTGCGGGAGGGTGCTGCCGACGCGCGGCACGCGGAAGAAGTTGCGCTTGGCCTCTTCGACACCCTTCGAGATCGCCAGGGGCACCTCGCGGGCCTTGCCGTAGCCGACGCCCACCAGGCCGTTGCCGTCGCCGACGACCACGAGAGCGGTGAAGCTGAAGCGACGACCACCCTTCACGACCTTCGAGACGCGGTTGATGGTGACGACGCGCTCCAGGAACTGGTTGTCGCCACGGTCGCGCGAGTTGCGGTCGCGGCCACCCTGGTTGCGGTCACCACGGCCGCCACGGCGACCGTCGCGCTGGTCACGAGTCGAGTCGCCCTGCGTCGTGCCGGCGGCCGTCTCGGAAGTGGCAGCAGCCGCTTCGGTCACTTCGTTCTCCTTGTTGTCACTCACAGTGCCAGCCCCCCTTCACGGGCGCCCTCGGCGATGGCGGCGACACGACCGGCGTAGCGGTTGCCGCCACGGTCGAACACAGCCTCGGAAACGCCGGCGGCCTTCGCGCGCTCGGCGACGAGCTCGCCGACCTTGCGGGCCTTGGCGGTCTTGTCGCCCTCGAACGAACGCAGGTCGGTCTCGAGCGTGGATGCGGAGGCCACGGTGTGACCCTTGCTGTCGTCGACGAGCTGCACGAAGACGTGGCGCGCCGAGCGGTTGACGACGAGGCGCGGACGCACCTCGGTGCCGACGACCTTCTTGCGAAGGCGGGCGTGACGACGCGCGCGGGCGTCAGACTTTGACTTGAGAGCCATGGTTACTTACCACTCTTTCCGGCCTTGCGACGCACGACCTCGCCGGCGTAGCGCACACCCTTGCCCTTGTACGGTTCGGGCTTGCGGATCTTGCGGATGTTCGCAGCTGCCTCGCCGACAGCCTGCTTGTCGATTCCGCTGACGGTGAGCTTGTTCGTGCCCTCGACCGTG
Source organism: Microbacterium sp. Soil_N32 (assembly GCF_057655505.1). Classification (NCBI taxonomy): domain Bacteria; kingdom Bacillati; phylum Actinomycetota; class Actinomycetes; order Micrococcales; family Microbacteriaceae; genus Microbacterium; species Microbacterium sp. Soil_N32. The sequence goes on along the minus strand of NZ_JBDGME010000015.1, from coordinate 88,285 downwards.
AGCGTGATCCCGGCGGGCGGGTCGATCAGGACCGGGTGCGAGAAGCCGAGGGCGAACTCGACCGAGCTGCCCTTCTGCTGCACGCGGTAACCGGTGCCGACGACCTCGAGACCCTTGGTGTAGCCCTGGGTCACGCCGATGATGTTGTTGTTGATGAGCGTGCGGGTCAGGCCGTGCAGCGACCGCGACTCGCGCTCGTCGTCGGGACGGGTGACCAGAACCTGGTTCTCCTCGACCGCGACCTCGATGGGGCTGGCCACCGTGAGGGTGAGCTCACCCTTGGGGCCCTTCACCGCGACCTCACGGCCGTTGACCGAAACGGTCACGTCCGCGGGAACGTCGATGGGAAGTCGTCCAATACGCGACATTTCGAATTACCACACGTAGGCGAGAACTTCTCCGCCCACGCCCTTCTGCTCAGCCTGACGGTCGGTGAGGAGACCGGAGGAGGTGGACAGGATGGCCACGCCGAGGCCGCCGAGGACGCGCGGGAGCTCGGTGGACTTCGCGTACACGCGGAGGCCGGGCTTCGACACGCGCTTGATGCCGGCGATCGACCGCTCGCGGTTGGGGCCGTACTTGAGGGTGAGCGTGAGGTTGGTTCCCACGCGGGCCTCGGACGTCTCCCAGCCGGCGATGTAGCCCTCCTGCTGGAGGATCTCGGCGATGTGCGTCTTGAGCTTGCTCGACGGCAGGGTCACGGAGTCGTGGTGCGCCGAGTTCGCGTTGCGCAGACGGGTCAGCATGTCTGCGACCGGGTCTGTCATTGTCATTGTGTTCTTCTTTCGTTCATGAGGTTCCGGCTGCCGTTACACGACAGACGGCCTGCGATGAGCACGCAATCTTCAATTGTACGCACACATCGACGGGCTCAGTGACACGAGACCACTGAGCCCGTCGAGAGGTGTTACGCCTGTGCGTCTTCCGAGCGGAACGGGAAGCCGAGGTGACGGAGCAGCGCCCGACCCTCGTCGTCCGTCTTCGCCGTGGTGACGACGGTGATGTCGAAACCGCGGACTCGGTCGATGCGGTCCTGGTCGATCTCGTGGAACACGCTCTGCTCCTGGAGACCGAAGGTGTAGTTGCCGTTGCCGTCGAACTGCTTGGCCGAGAGGCCGCGGAAGTCGCGGATACGGGGCAGGGCGAGCGAGACCAGGCGGTCCAGGAACTCCCACGCGCGGTCACCGCGGAGGGTGACGTGCGCGCCGATGGCCTGGCCCTCGCGCAGCTTGAACTGCGCGATCGACTTGCGGGCCTTCGTCACGATCGGCTTCTGACCGGTGATCTTGGTGAGGTCGTCGACCGCACCCTCGATCACCTTGCTGTCGCGAGCCGCCTCGCCGACACCCGTGTTGACGACGACCTTGACCAGTCCGGGGATCTGCATGACGTTCGCGTAACCGAACTCGTCCTGCATCGCCTTCTTGATCTCGGCGTTGTACTTCGCCTTCAGGCGGGGCTGGATCTTGCCAGCCACCGCGGCGTCGGTGCTTGCCATCAGAGGTCCTTACCGCTCTTCTTCGCGAACCGCACGCGGACGGTGCGCTTGACGCCGTCCTTGGTCTGCTCCTCGACCCGGTGGCCGACCTTGGTCGGCTTCTTGGTCGAGGGGTCGACGAGTGCGACGTTCGAGATGTGGATGGGGGCCTCGACGGTCTCGAGCCCTCCGGTCTTGGTGCCACGCTGCGTCTGTCCGACGCGGGTGTGCTTCGTGACGTAGTTCACGCCCTCGACGATGACGCGGTTGCGCTCGGCAAGGATCTCGAGGACCTTGCCCTGCTTGCCGCGGTCTCCGCCGCGCTCGGGCTTGGCGCCCGTGATGACCTGAACCAGGTCACCCTTCTTGATCTTCGCCATGACTTAGATAACCTCCGGCGCCAGCGAGACGATCTTCATGAACTTCTTGTCGCGAAGCTCACGGCCGACCGGTCCGAAGATACGGGTGCCGCGGGGCTCCCCGTCGTTCTTCAGGATCACGGCGGCGTTCTCGTCGAACTTGATGTACGAGCCGTCGGGACGGCGCGTGGACTTGACGGTGCGGACGATGACGGCCTTGACCACATCGCCCTTCTTGACGTTGCCGCCAGGGATCGCGTCCTTGACCGTGGCCACGATGGTGTCGCCCACACCGGCGTACCGGCGGCGCGAGCCACCGAGAACGCGGATGGTGAGCAGCTCCTTGGCACCGGTGTTGTCGGCGACCTTGAGGCGGGACTCCTGCTGAATCACTTGGCCTTCTCCAGAATCTCCACCAGACGCCAGCGCTTGGTGGCGCTCAGCGGACGGGTCTCGTTGATGAGGACGAGGTCGCCGATGCCGGCGGAGTTCGTCTCATCGTGCGCCTTGACCTTCGAGGTGCGGCGGATGACCTTGCCGTAAAGCGGGTGCTTCACGCGGTCCTCGACCTCGACCACGATGGTCTTGTCCATCTTGTCGCTCACGACGTAGCCGCGGCGCGCCTTGCGGTAGCCACGGGCGTCCGCGTCGCGGACGTCGTGCGCGGCGTGCTCAGCCTCGACGGCGGCTTCCTTCTTGGTGGCCATCACTCAGCCTTCCCTTCGGCGTCGGCCGAGGTGTCCTCGGTCTTCTTCGCCTTCGACTTGGTCGCCTTCTTGGCCGGAGCCTCGACGGGAGCGGGCGTCGCACGGATGCCCAGCTCGCGCTCGCGGATCACGGTGTAGAGGCGCGCGATGTCGCGCTTGACGGCGCGGATGCGGCCGTGGCTCTCCAGCTGGCCGGTGGCCGACTGGAAACGGAGGTTGAACAGCTCCTCCTTGGCCTTGCGCAGCTCCTCAACGAGGCGCTGGTCTTCGAACGTGTCGAGCTCTGCCGGAGCGAGCTCCTTGGTGCCGATCGCCATTACGCGTCGCCCTCCTCGCGCTTGATGATGCGTGCCTTGAGCGGCAGCTTGTGAATTGCTCGGGTCAGTGCCTCGCGAGCGAGTTCCTCGTTGACACCGGCGACCTCGAAGAGGACGCGGCCCGGCTTGATGTTGGCGACCCACCACTCGGGGGAACCCTTACCGGAACCCATGCGGGTCTCGGCCGGCTTCTTCGTGAGGGGGCGGTCCGGGTAGATGTTGATCCACACCTTGCCGCCACGCTTGATGTGACGGGTCATCGCGATACGAGCGGACTCGATCTGACGGTTCGTCACGTACGCCGGCGTGAGCGCCTGGATGCCGAACTCGCCGAAGGAGACCTTCGTGCCGCCGGTGGCCTGGCCGTCACGCTTGGGGTGGTGCTGCTTGCGGTACTTGACCTTGCGGGGGATAAGCATCAGGCGGACGCTCCTTCTGCGACGGGGGCCTCGTTGCGGGGGGCCCGACGGCGGTCGCCACCGCGGTCGTCACGACGCGACTTGGGCGCGTTGGCCTGCTCGCGTGCGAGTTCCTTGTTGGTGAGGTCGCCCTTGTAGATCCAGACCTTCACGCCGATGCGGCCGAAGGTCGTCTTGGCCTCGTAGAAGCCGTAGTCGATGTTCGCGCGCAGCGTGTGCAGCGGCACACGACCCTCGCGGTAGAACTCCGAGCGGCTCATCTCGGCGCCGCCGAGACGACCCGAGACCTGGATGCGGATGCCCTTGGCGCCGGCGCGCTGAGCGCCCTGCAGACCCTTGCGCATCGCGCGACGGAACGCCACACGAGCAGACAGCTGCTCGGCGATGCCCTGCGCGACGAGCTGAGCGTCGGCCTCGGGGTTCTTGACCTCGAGGATGTTCAGCTGGATCTGCTTGCCGGTGAGCTTCTCGAGGTCGCCGCGGATGCGCTCGGCCTCGGCGCCGCGACGTCCGATCACGATGCCCGGGCGGGCCGTGTGGATGTCGACGCGGACGCGGTCACGGGTGCGCTCGATCTCGATGTTCGAGACGCCGGCGCGGTCGAGCTGCGTCTGCAGCAGACGACGGATCTTGATGTCCTCGGCCACGTAGTCGGCGTAACGCTGACCCGGCTTCGTCGAGTCCGAGAACCAGCGCGACACGTGGTCCGTGGTGATGCCGAGGCGGAAGCCGTAGGGGTTTACCTTCTGTCCCATTACTTGCTCGCCTTCTTGTTGCTGTCGCCGGCCGCGGTCGGAGCCGCCTCCGGCGTGGAGAGCACGACCGTGATGTGGCTCGTGCGCTTCTTGATCTGGAAAGCGCGACCCTGTGCACGGGGCTGGAAGCGCTTGAGCGTCGTTCCCTCGTCGACGTACGCGTTCTTCACGTACAGGTCCTGCTCGTCGAGGTACTCGCCGTCGCGATCCGCCTTCACCGACGCGTTGGCCATGGCCGACGCGACGAGCTTGTAGATCGGCTCGCTGGCGCTCTGCTGTGCGAACTTCAGGATGGCGAGAGCCTCCTGAGCCTGCTTGCCCTTGATGAGCGCGACGACACGACGAGCCTTCTGCGGGGTCACGCGGATGTGCTTCACGCGTGCGATCGATTCGACCATTAGCGGCGCCGCCCCTTCTTGTCGTCCTTCTCGTGGCCGCGGAAGGTGCGGGTGGGCGCGAACTCGCCCAGCTTGTGACCGACCATGGTCTCGGACACGAACACGGGAATGTGCTTGCGTCCGTCGTGGACCGCGATCGTGTGACCCAGCATGGCCGGGATGATCATGGACCGACGGGACCAGGTCTTGATGACGTTCTTGGTGCCGGCTTCGTTCTGCACGACCACCTTGCGAAGCAGGTGCTCGTCGACGAAGGGGCCCTTCTTAAGACTGCGAGGCATCTTCTCTTACTCCTACTTGCGCTTCTTGCCGGCGTTACGACGACGCACGATGTACTTGTCGCTTTCCTTGTTGGCGTGACGGGTGCGACCCTCAGCCTGACCCCACGGGGAGACGGGGTGACGTCCACCGGACGTCTTGCCCTCACCACCACCGTGCGGGTGGTCGACCGGGTTCATCGCGACACCGCGGACGGTCGGGCGGACGCCCTTCCAGCGCATACGGCCGGCCTTGCCCCAGTTGATGTTCGACTGCTCGGCGTTGCCCACCTCGCCGATGGTCGCGCGGCAGCGCGCATCGACGTTGCGGATCTCGCCCGAGGGCAGACGCAGCTGGGCGTAGGGGCCGTCCTTGGCGACGAGACGGACGGATGCTCCGGCCGAACGCGCCATCTTCGCGCCGCCGCCGGGGCGGAGCTCGATCGCGTGGATGACGGTACCCGTCGGGATGTTCTTCAGCGGCAGGTTGTTACCCGGCTTGATGTCGGCCCCGGCGCCGGACTCGACGATGTCGCCCTGCTTCAGCTTCGCCGGCGCGAGGATGTAGCGCTTCTCGCCGTCGAAGTAGTGCAGCAGCGCGATGCGCGCGGTGCGGTTGGGGTCGTACTCGATGTGCGCGACCTTGGCGTTCACGCCGTCCTTGTCATTGCGACGGAAGTCGATGACGCGGTACTGGCGCTTGTGTCCACCACCGATGTGACGGGTCGTGATGCGGCCCTGGTTGTTGCGACCACCGGTCTTGGAGAGCGGGCGCAGCAGCGACTTCTCGGGCGTCGATCGGGTGATCTCGGCGAAGTCAGCCACCGACGAGCCGCGACGGCCCGGGGTCGTGGGCTTGTACTTGCGAATTGCCATGATTGTCCTTTATCCCCCGGATCAGCCGATTGCCGTGAAGATGTCGATGGTGCCCGACTTCAGGGTCACGATGGCGCGCTTGGTGTCCTTGCGCTTGCCCGTGCCGAAGCGGGTGCGACGGGCCTTGCCGACGCGGTTGAGCGTGTTGACGGACGCGACCTTGACGCCGAAGATCTTCTCGATGGCGAGCTTGATCTCGGTCTTCGAAGCGCGCGGGTCGACGAGGAAGGTGTACTTGCCCTCGTCGATGAGCCCGTAGCTCTTCTCGGACACGACCGGCTTCAGGATGATGTCGCGCGGGTCCTTGTTCAGGGCCGTCTGGAGAACAGATGCCTGCTCGCTCATGCGGAGACCTCCTGGTTGGCGCCGGTCTTCGAGGCGATGAACGCCTCGAGAGCGGCCTGGGTGAAGACGATGTCGTCGGAGACGAGCACGTCGTAGGCGTTGAGCTGGTCGAACGACAGCACGTGGACGTGGCCGAGGTTGCGGATGCTCTTGAGCGCGAGCTCGTCGCCGCGCTCGATGACGACGAGCACGTTCTTCGACGACGCGACCTGGCCGAGGAAGCCGGCGGCGGCCTTGGTCGAGGGCGCACCCTCGGTGCCGAACGTGTCGATCGCGTGCAGACGGTCGCCGCGGAAGCGGTCGCTGAGCGCACCCAGGAGGGCGGCCGCGATCATCTTCTTGGGGGTCCGCTGCGAGTAGTCGCGCGGCTTCGGGCCGTGCACGATGCCACCACCGGTCATGTGCGGCGCGCGGATCGAGCCCTGACGGGCGTTACCCGTGCCCTTCTGCTTGAAGGGCTTGCGACCGGCACCGGAGACCTCACCGCGACGCTTGGTCGAGTGGGTTCCCTGGCGAGCCGCCGCGAGCTGCGCGACGACGACCTGGTGGATCAGCGGGATGTTCGTCTTGACGTCGAAGAGCGCGGCGGGCAGCTCGATGGAGCCGGCCTTCTTGCCGTCGGCCTTGAGGACGTCGAGCGCGAGAGTCGAGTCAGCCATGATCAGGCACCCTTCACTGCGTTGCGGACGTAGACGATGCGGCCACGAGCACCGGGGACGGCGCCCTTGACGAGCATCAGACCCTTCTCGATGTCGATGGCGTGCACCGTGAGGTTGAGGACGGTCACGCGCTCGCCACCCATACGGCCGGCCATGCGCATGCCCTTGAAGACGCGGCTCGGGGTCGACGATGCGCCGATGGAGCCGGGCTTGCGGTGGTTGCGGTGCGCACCGTGCGATGCCGAGACGCCCTTGAAGTTGTGACGCTTCATGACACCGGCGAAGCCCTTGCCCTTGCTCGTGCCGACGACGTCGACGAGCTGGCCGGCCTCGAACGTGCCGTCGACCGTGAGCTCCTGGCCCAGCGAATAGTCGGCGGCGTCCGCGGTGCGGATCTCGGTCACGTGGCGGCGCGGCGTGACACCGGCGGCCTCGAAGTGAGCCGAGAGGGGCTTGTTCACCTTGCGGGGGTCGATCTGGCCGTACGCGATCTGCACGGCGTTGTAGCCGTCCTTCTCGGGCGTGCGGACCTGCGTGACCACGTTGGGCGCGAGCTCGATGACGGTGACGGGAACGAGCTTGCCGTTCTCGTTCCACACCTGGGTCATGCCGAGCTTCGTGCCGAGCATGCCCTTGGAAATCTTTGCGTTGATGTCAACCATGTCGGACCTCAGAGCTTGATCTCGATGTTGACGTCGGCCGGGAGGTCGAGACGCATCAGCGAGTCGACGGCCTTGGGCGTCGGGTCGACGATGTCGATCAGACGCTTGTGGGTGCGCATCTCGAAGTGCTCGCGGCTGTCCTTGTACTTGTGGGGCGACCGGATGACGCACACGACGTTCTTCTCGGTCGGAAGCGGCACGGGGCCGACGACGGTCGCGCCCGCACGGGTCACGGTGTCGACGATCTTGCGTGCCGACGAGTCGATGACCTCGTGGTCGTACGACTTCAGGCGAATGCGGATTTTCTGTCCCGCCATTGTCTGCTCACTCTCTTTAAGCGTCTTACCGACCGGGGCCGGGTGACCCTGGGGCATTGGACGCACGTCGGCGCTGTTCGCGCCTCGGCACATGGCCGACCCTCGCGAGTCGATCTGCTGCACCACTGTTCTGCTGTCATTCCCCCGCCTCGCAGCGGGAAGATGCCGACCTCCGCCGCGCACGGCGGAACCCTCGCCGGGAGGGGTGTCGGGGATTGTGTTGTCCTGCCCGCGGCCTAGAACCCTGCATCTCTCGAGGAGACGCCGTCTATGCACTGCCCTGGCAGTGATCCGGCGCACGCTGAGCGCACCGAAATGTCGAACCTGTCTATTCTGCCACGGGGGATTTCACTTGCGCAAACCCGGGCGTGTCGCGCTCAGCGGACCGCGTGGGGCCGCGCGATCCCGGCTCCTGAGAACGGGGCGGGGCATCCCCATGCCCCGCCCCGTTCGGGGAGGGCGTCCGGCACGAGGGGGAGGCACCGGACGCGAGGATGCCGGCGGGAAGGGCCGCCGGCATCCCCGTTCGAGGACGCGACCGACGAACGTCGCGCGACCGGAGACGAGGGCGCGGCGGACAATCCGCCGCGCGTGCGGGATGTCGCGGAGCTCGATGGCCGAGCGCGTCGCGTGATCATCCCCATGGTCGTTCCCCAGTGTCGACGCGGCCGAGCCGCGTGCGTCGGGAGGCCGGACCCCTCCGGTTCTCCCCGGCCGCCCTATCCCCAGCGCGGCCACCAGAAGTCTACGGCCGCGGCGGCACCGACGCGAGCATCCGCCGGTATATCGCGTCATGCGCACCGGGGGACGACGAAGGGCGGCGCCCCCGCGGATGGGAGGCGCCGCCCTGGTGTCGTCGGCTACTGGTTGCCGATCTGCTTATCGGCGGCGTCGCGGATCTCGTCGATCTTCTCGGCCGCTCCGGGGGCGATCTTCTTGGCGAAGTCGGCGACGCCGTCGAGGACCTTGTCGCTGATGTCCTCGGCCTGCTCGCTCTTCACCGCGTCGGCGATCTTGTCCTTGTTCTGCTCCAGGAAGTCCCTGCCCTTGTTCACGGCGTCGTCGATGGCCATGCTCGTCCCCTTGCGTTCAGGATGCGCCGGAGCGGTTCCGGCGCATCCCTCATTCTGCAGAGATCGCGGCCGGGGTGGAAGGGCGACGACGGCGGTATGCCGCGAAGAACCCTCCCGACAGCAGCAGGAGCAGCGCCAGCAGCACCATCCCCCACGTCATCTCGGCACCCGTCGTCGCCAGCGGGTCGGCGGCCTGCACGTCGCTCGTCGCCACCGCCGTCAGCACGGCGTCGTCGGTCTGCTCGCTCGGCGATTCGACCACCACGGCGTTGCTCACCGAGGGGTACGCGGCCTCCCCGACGTTCACGTGCAGCGTCAGCTCCACCAGATCGCCGGCGGCGACCCCGTCGGTCAGCGTCCACGTCACGATGCGACCGTCCACCCGCACGCCCTCGTCGGGCGACGAGACGAAGGTCAGCCCGTCGGGAAGCGCATCCGTCACCGTCACGGGTCCCGGGTCGGCAGTCGGTCCGTCGTTGCGCACGACGATCCGGTACTCCCCCGGTGTGCCGGCCTTGAGCTGCCCGACCGCCGTCTTCGAGACGACGAGCGCCGCCATCGGCGGAACCACGACGGCATCCTCGACGGAGTTGTCCGCCGGAGTGCGATCGGGGGTCGCGTCGGTGATCTCCGCCGCCGTCACCGACGCGGTGTTCACCACCTGCGGGTAGGCGCCGACATCGACACGCGTGCGCAGCGTCAGCTCGGATGCGGTCGCAGCCGGGGCGACGGTGAGGGCGTACCGCGCCGTCACCCGGGTGCCCGCCGCCGGATCGTCGGCATCGACCGGCTCGATCGACTCGACGGTCCAGTCGTCGCCGACCTCGTCGCCGACCTCGGTGAGCACCGTGAGCCCCGCCGGCATGACGTCGGTCACGACGATGTCGGAGGCCTCGGACGGACCGGCGTTGGCGACCTGCAGCGAGAACGGCAGCGCATCGCCGATGCGGACCGCCGACGCGTCGTGCGACTTCGTGATCGACAGGTCGACCGCACGCGTCACCGTGAGATCGGCGCGACCGGAGTCGTTCGCCGGGTTCGGGTCGGGCGTACCCGACGCGGCCGTGGCCACGTTGGTCAGCACGGTGCCGGTCGCGACGGACGCGTCGATCGTCACCTCGAACTCGATCGACGGGGCGGTCGCGCCGTTCGCGAGCCCCGCGCTCTGCGGCAGTTGGACGAACGTCACCACCTGCGGGTCGGCGTCATCGGCCTCCACCGCCCAGGCGTCGGCGTCGTCTCCGAGCATCCGCTCGAAGCGCGTGCCCGCGGGCAGCGTGTCGACCACGGTGAGCGGACCCACGGCGTCGCTCGGGCCCACGTTGTCGACGAAGATCCGGTAGCGGGCGGTCTCGCCCGCCACGGCGACGTCGGTCGTCTCGCCGCGCTCGTCGAACGCGGTCTTGGTCACCTGCAGGTCGGCACGGGTCGTGACCTCGATCGCTGCCGAGTCGCTGTCCTCGTGGGGCGACGTGCGGCGACTGTCGGTCCAGGTGAGATCCGCCGTGTTGACGAGCTCCTCGCCCGTGGGCACGCTCGAGGCGACGCGAGCCACGACGGTGATCGTGCTCTCCCCCACCGGGTGCGCGGCGCGCACGCAGTCGAGGCCGTCCCGGTCGCAGTCCCAGCCCGTGCCGCTGATCGACACGACGGTGAGGCCGGTCGGCAGCAGATCCGAGACGAACGCGTCGGCGACAGAGGGGCCGTCGTTGTCGACCGTGATCGTGTACGTCACGTCGGTTCCGGCGATCCACGGACCGTCGGCGACGGACTTGACGATCGACATCTCCGCGAGCGTCACGATGTCGACCGGCGCCTCAGCGTGGTTGTTCGACGGGTCGGAGTCCTCGGGAGCCGTGACGTCGGCGACATTCACGAGGCGCTGCTCGCGCACGTCGGGGGCCACGGCGGCGGTCACCACGACGACCACGGTCTGTCCGACCGCGAGCGTGCCCGCGCCGGTCACCGCCTCCCAGGCGAGGGAGCGCCCGTCGTCGCTCACGACCGGGGTGGCCGTGCCCGCACCGGTGCCGGCGACGTCGATCGTCGACGAGACGTACGTCATGCCCGCCGGCAGACGGTCGGTGATCGAGATGGGCGCGCTCGAGCTGCTCGGACCGTCGTTCGTGACGGTGAGGACGAACCGCGTCCGGGTGCCGGCCACGACCTCGGGGATCGTGCCCGCGGGAACGGGCGCGCCGTCGGCATCGAGCGCCTGCTTGACGATCGACAGGTCGGCGACCCGGTCGGATGCCGTCGTGGCGATGTCGCGCGGGGCGTTGGTGGCGTTCGTCGCCGAGGCGACGACGGCGTTCTCGATCACCGCTCCCGGCTCGAGCGCCGAGTCCACGGTGTAGACCACGACGAACGAACGGGTGTCGTCGCCCGCGGTGGTGCGGATCGTGCCGCCCAGCGTGAACGTGTCGCCGGCGCCCGGGCCCGCAGTGCGGGTCCACGTGCCGTTCTCGTCGACGACAGTCGAGTAGGTGAGCATGCTCGGCACCTCGTCGACCACCCGCACGCCGCGCGCGTCGGCGGGGCCGTTGTTGGTGACGATCACTCGGTAGGCGATGTCCTCGCCCGCGACGGGCTCGGGAAGCGCCTCGCCGTACTGCGCCGCGTCCTTCCAGACGCCGCCGTCGTTCACGACGCGCGTCTTGGTGACGGCCAGCGTGGTGGCGTCACCGGGGGTGACGGTCGCGGTCGACGCGTTGTTCGTCGGCGTCGGGTCGTTCGTCGCTCCCGCGGTCACCGTCGCCGTGTTGGCGACCGCTCCCCCGGTCCACGACGGGGCGACCAGTCCGGTGAGCGACAGGCTCTGCGCCGGGCCGACGGGCAGCGTCGCCCCCGCGTAGGTCCACGTGATCGTGTCGCCGGCGGTGGCCGGCCAGCCGTTCGAGGCCGTGACCGTCCACGAGGTGAGGCCCGCAGAGGGGTCCTGCACGTCGGTGATGCCGGCCGGGATCGTGTCGGTCACGGTGATGCGTGCGTCGCTCGTCGATGCGGCGACCGACGGCCCGTTGTTGCGCACGGCGATGTTCCACGTGATCGGGCGACCAGCGGTCGGCGCCGTGGTGTTCACGGTCTTCTGCACCGCCAGGTCCGCTGACGTAGTGATCGCCTTCGTCACCACCGAGCTGTTGTCTTTCGCGATGTCAGCGGTCGTCTCGTACGTGCGAGTCTTCGCATCGACGGTGTTCTTCGCACTGCCGGTGGCGGTCGCCGCGATCGTGACGTTCGCTGTCAGCTCGATGCGGTCAGCTCCATTCGCCGCCAGGGTGAGCCCGTTGGTTCCAAGCACGAAGGGGTTCGTCGGCGTGCCTACGCCCGTCAGCGTCACCGCCGTGGAGGACGTTGCCATCCGAGACGAGTAGTACCGCGCAGTGAACGGCCCCGTCGTCACTCCGGCGGGGAGCTCCGCGCTATCGGTCACGACGAACGGTCCGTTCGCGGCATCCGGTCCCTGGTTGGTGAGCGTGATGCGCCACTGCGGTTGCGCGTAGCCGCTGCGCAGCGTGTCTCCGGCGGTCCAGGCGCCCTGCGCCGTGCCGCCGACCGCCGCCTTGACGACCTTGAGGTCGGCACGGTCGATGTGAGCGTTCGCCTGCGCCCCGTTACTCACGTAGGAGGTCGAGAGGCTCTGCGTCTCACCCGACGTGTCGGTCACCGTCGCGGAGAGCCGGTTGGTATGCGGGATCGTCGATCCTGCTCCGGCCGCGACGGCGTCCTTCGTCGGGGTTGCGGAGAAGGTGATGACGGCGGTGCGCTGAACCTCGTTGTTGTCGCCGAGTCCCGCGAGCAGCGGCGCCGACGACGGAGTGCCGAGGGTCCACGTGAGGGTCTGGCGTCCGTCGGACGTCGTACCGAGCTTCGGGTCGCCGAGGGCGACCGCATCGGCCGCACCGATCTTCGCCGTCGGTGTGACCCGAGTGTCGTACTGCCAGTGGGCCGGCAGCGTGTCGGTCATGGTCACAGTCTGCGCGGCGCCGGTTCCGACGTTGAGCGCTTTCAGCGACCAGCCGAAGGACTCCCCGATGAAGGCGCGCGAGCCGTTGCTCGCCGCCTTCTCGAGCTGGACGTTCGGGAACAGCGGCGTCACCTCCGCCGTACTCTCGGCGGCGGCGATGCTCCCCCCACCGGGTAGGCGTCCGGTGCCGGGCTGGTACACCCATCCGCCCGCCGTCGCCGAAGCGTACGTCGTCACGGTGGCGGTGTTCTTGTGCGCGACGTTCTCGAGCGAGGCCGCAGCGACGAAGGTCGCGCGGTAGGCGAAGTCCGTCGAAGCACCCACACCGAGCTCGTCGATCGTCCAGCGGATCGTCCCCCCACGGCCGTCGCGAATGGCGTCTGGGTCGGCGATTTCGGCGCCGACGAACACACTCTGCGTCGTATCGATGCGGATGCCCGAGGGCACGACGTCCTGCACGATGGCACCGAAGGCGGTCGAGCCGCCACGGTTCGTCGCGGTGATCCGGTACATGAAGCCTTGATCGGGCTCGCCCACGGCCGACGACCTGAACGCAGAGTTCTGGGCCTGCTGCTGCTTCACGTCTTTCGTGACGACGACATCGGGGTTGAGAATCGTCACCGAGGCGTCATCGATGACCGATCGCGCGTCTCCATCACGGGTCGAGCCATCGACCTTCGTCCACGAGAACGTCGCGGTATTCACCGGTACCGCCGACGCGACCTGATCTGTGATCCGCGCGCGGAAGGTCACCGTGATGGTCCGCTCGGCGTCGGCGGCGAGGATGTCGTCGGCTCGGATCGGCCACTCGATGGCGTCACCCGAGCGGACCGGTGCGCCGATGGTCGGCACACCGGCCGCTCCCGCCCAGTCCGCGCTCTCGGTGTGCGGGCCCTCGGGCAGGAACTCGATGCCGTGCGGCAGCTCGTCGAAGAGCGACACGTCGTAGAAGTTCGTTCGCGCGGGGAGGCGCGTCGTCACCGTGTAGGTGACTTCCTCTCCCACCGCCGCACGGTCGGGGGTGACGGACTTCGTCACCTGCGCCTCGGGCATCCGCACCGTGGCCTCGGCCTCGGCGGTGAAGGACGCTCGGCGCGCGGTCGTGTCTCGGTCGCCGTCGATCGTCGAGGGGAGTGAGTAACCCGTGAGCTGCGCACGGTTCGTGAATTCCGAGCCACCACCGGCGATCGCCTCCACGCTGCCCGTGTAGGTGAGGGTCGGTTTCGCGCCGGCCCCACCGAGCTGCGGGATGCGCCATTCGATCAGCGTGCCGGCTCCGGCGCTCGTGTCGATCACATCGCCGTCGACCGCGCACGGCCCGACGACGGTCGCCTTCCCCGTGGCCGTAGAGAGGTCGCTCGGGCTGATCTCTGGCGGAAGGCAGTCGCGCACGACCACATCGAACAGGGCCGGGGACCCGGCCACGCTCGAAGCGGTGAGGGTATAGACGACCTCACCGCTCGCGGTCACGACGGTCGAGCTCGACGTCTTGGTCAACGCGGGCTGCGGTTCGAGGTAGTCGACGTTCGCCGTCGCCTGACGAGTGAGCTGCGCGCCGGCGTTCGACGAGTTCGGGTCGCCGAAGACGAAGGAGGCGCGGTTGGTGAGGGTGCGGTTGCCGCCGAGATCCTCCACCCAGGCGGTGATCCGCACGCGGAAGATCTGCGTCTGAGCCGTCTCGTTCGTGTAGGTGCTCGGGAAGGTGAGCACGCCATGAGCCGCGCCGTCGGTGTCAGCGGTGCGGAATCCCTCCGTGCCGTCGACGGTGTCGATCGGCTCGCCGCCGGGGCCGAAGTACGCGGCGCTGCCGGCGACGTACTGATAACCGACGGAGCCGCCCCGGTACGAGAGTCGCCCCCCGTCGGACAGCACGGCATTCCGCACGCTGGTGCGGGCGGGGATCTCGACGGAGTACTCGAACGTGGCGTACTCGCCGGCGACGATCGCGTTCGCCGGGTTCGCACTGCCCTCGTCAAGGTCGTACTCGCCGAACGGGGTGCCGGTCGTCGGACCGATCTCGGTGGAGATGAGCTTCTTGCGCACGTCGACGTCGGGCAGGTGCACCTCGGCGGCATCGACCGTGTCGACGTCAGACACGCGCACCTCGCCGTTCTGCGGCGTGCGGGTGGTCAGCTGCTGACCGCCTCCGTCGCGCTGCGGCACGATCGTGGTCGTGCGCGTCGCCGAGTTCTCGATGCCGTAGCTGACGATGCCGGCGGTGTTGACGTACTGCTGGTTCACCTGCGCCGGGGCACCGCCGCCGGCCACACCGGACGGGACGTTCAGCGTGTACCCGAGCGACAGTCCGCGCACGGTTCCTTCGGTATCCGGCGTGGGCGCTGTCGTGCCTGCGATTGAGGCGCCGATCGTCCACACGATCACGGAGCGGCCCGCGAATGCGGGGGCGAGGGCGACGCCCGCGGGCAGCTGGCCCGCATCGTACCCGCGCACGTCCACCGCGTCTTTCCCGATCGGCGTGTAGGCGCCGTCGGGGGTGGACGCGCTGGCGTCATAAAGGTCGGCCGCGTATCCGCTGATGTCGGCTGCCGTCACTCCTGCGGGGAGGACGTCCCACACCACGTAGTCAGTGGTCGGGTTCTGCGGCGCCGTCACATCGAGACGGAACTCGACCTTCTGGGCCTGCTTCACCGTCGACGAATCGGTGCGATCACCGAATGAGCCCGGCAGCGGCGTGCCGTCTATCGCCGCGATGCCCTTGCTCAGCGTCGATCCCCAGTCGAGGTCGATGCCGGCGTCGGCACGACCGAACTCGATCGCGCGGTCGACGTTCACCTGCAGGTACTTGGCCTGGTTCTTGGGGTTGTCGACCTCGTCGGGCGAGGCCGACTGGCCGACGACCTCGCCGGCGATGTAGGCGGTCACCCGGCTGCCCGCGGGCATGAACCGGTCTTCGCTCGCGGTCCTGTTCTGCGCGCCGAGCGTCCAGGTCAGAGAGTTCGAGGTGGTCTGCGGGCTCGGCACGAACGCCTCGGGGAAGCCGTCGGTTCCGCGCGCGACCGGGGCGCTCGGCGCCGGCGATCCGGGGATGCCGCTCCAGGTGTAGAGCACGTCGCGGAAGGCGATGCCCTCCGGGAAGTAATCGGTCAACTCCACGTTGCGCGAATCGATGCCGCGGGCGAGCTGCAGGTCGACGCGGTACCAGACGGTGTCGCCGGGCGAGAACGGGCGCGTGGCCTGGGCGACCCAGGCCGACGGCGCGGTGGTCAGCTCCTCGCCGCGCTCGAGCACGGTCTTGGTCAGGCTGCTGCTCGCCGAGGCGATGGTCGCGGAGGAGTCGTCCCAGGTGAGGAACGCACCGCCGACACGGTCCGACAGCACGGGGTCGTTCGCGATCGCGGTGATCGGCTGGGTGCGAGCAGTGACCTCGACGTGGTTGACGAAGCTGTCGCCGGCACTCGTGCCGCCGTTGCCGCCGGTGTAGTTGGAGCGCTGCATCGCCGTGTACTTCGCCGTGAGGGTGCCGTTCGCAGGGATGTCGTCGGCGCCGAACACGATCGTGAACGTGCCCGCCTGGGGCGCGTAGTCGATCGAGACGAGATTCAGGTCGTCGGAGAGCTCGGCGCCCGCGGCGGACGACGGGTACGTGCAGGTGTCGCCGGGCACGGCGCCGTTCCAGACGTCGGAGGTCACCGTCTCGCCGGCGATCATCAGGCGCACGCCGTCGCCCGCGACCGGGAACGCCGGGCAGAGACCGTTGGGGATGACGTCGGTGAGCACGATGTCGCTCGCGTCGACGTACTCGCTCACGTCGACCTGCACCGAATACACGGCCAGGACGCCGGTGTCGAAGGTGTCTCCGCTGTCGACGCTCTTCAGCACCCGCACGTCGACGGCGTCGACGATCTCGGAATCGTGGTCGGCGACGGCACGCAGAGCCGGATCGTCGTTCAGCACCGGGCCCTGGTAGGCGCCGGAGGCGTGGGCGACGTTGCGCTGGCTCTGGGCGCCCGCGGGTACGACGGTCGAACCGTGGCGCGTCGAGGGGCCGGTGTTGTTGCCGAGGTTCGCCGCCTGCTCGCCGCTCTGCGGGCTCGGCGCGGTGCCGTCGGCCCACAGCGCGTTCTCGAACAGCGGCACGGCGGCGCGGTAGCGGATCTCCCGCTCGGCCCCGGCGGGGAGGTCGCCGATCGTCCAGGTCACCTTGGTGTACACACCGGCGCCGGGGAGGTCGAGCGCGCGGGCCTCGTCGGCCGACATCTGCACGGTCTCGACGACCTCGCCGGAGGTCGCGCCCGCGTCGAGAGCCGCGGCGGTCGGGTACTCGCGAGCAGCGGAGTTGTCGTCGGCGCGACCAGCGCCGAGGTACTCGAGACCGGCGGGCAGGTAATCGGTGACGACGACGCCGTTCGTGGCGGCACGGTCGGTGTTCGTCACGCGCAGCGTGTACTCGGTGGGGTGGTCGTGCGCACCGCGCAGCAGCTCGGCCTCGGCGCTCGGCTCGGTCTTCACGATGCGCAGAGCGCCGATCTTCACCTCGGCCTGAGCCGTGCCGGCGCCGGAGGTGTGGTCCGCGGTGCGCGAGACGCTCGCCGAGCCGTCGAAGGTCGGGATGCGGGTGGGGTCGTTGCTCGTGAAGGCGCGGATCGCGAAGGGCACGGTCGCGCCGACGGGCGAGACCGCTTCGTCGACGGTGAGGCGGATGCGCGCCGACACGGTGCCGCCCTGCGGGAGGTCGTTCACGTTCGACCACACCAGGACCTGTGCGCCCTCGGGCACGGCGCAGAGGTACGGGGTCTTCGAGTCGACGGGAGCGCCGACGAGTCCGAGAGAGGCGCAGTCGGGCGTGGGCAGCTGCGCCGTCCGCGTCGCGTTCGGCAGGATGCTCCCCGCGGGGTAGACCTTCGCCGCACCGAAGGCGCCCGAGTCCGCCAGCTGCACGCTGGCGGGCGCGACCGCCATGAGGCTGAGGTTGAACTGCTTGCCCCCCGTGCCCTGGGCGGGGTTCGTGACCGCGACGTCGAACTCGACCGGATCGCCCGCGAGGACGAAGTCCTTCTTCGCCCCGGACGAATCGACGGCGTTCATCGTCACCGTCGGCGTCCACTCCTGGGCTGCGGCCATCTGGGCGGTCGCGCCGACCACCAGAGCCCCGGCGATCAGGGAGAGGACGGCGGTGACGGCCGTCAGGCTCCGGGCGCGCGTGAAAGTCTTCCGACGCATGGTCGAACGCATGGCGATGCTCCCCTTGGTCCCGCGCACCCTTCCCCGATGCGCGGGTTCTCCCCTTCGCGCAGGCGCGAGTGCGCCCGGCGGGTCGAAGGAGCTTCGGGTTCCTTCGACCGCCACAGCGCCGGTCCGACTCAGGGCTCGGACACATGCCTGCCGGCCGTGCTCAGCACAGCAGAATCACACTACAAGACACGAAGTGTTTTGTTCAAGTGAATATATTTGCGCGGCCTCCGGCGGAGCATCCGGAGACGACGAAAGGGCCGGACCCGAAGGTCCGACCCTTTCGCAGGAAGCAAATGCTTACTTGATGATCTTCGTCACCGTACCGGCGCCGACCGTACGACCACCCTCACGGATGGCGAAGCCGAGGCCCTCCTCCATGGCGATCGGCTGGATCAGCTCGACCGTCATGTCGGTGGTGTCGCCGGGCATGACCATCTCGGTGCCCTCGGGCAGCGAGATGACGCCGGTGACGTCGGTGGTACGGAAGTAGAACTGCGGGCGGTAGTTCGTGTAGAAGGGGTTGTGGCGGCCACCCTCGTCCTTGGACAGGATGTACGCGGTGCCCTCGAAGTCGGTGTGCGGCGTGACCGAACCCGGCTTCACGATGACCTGGCCGCGCTCGACGTCCTCACGCTTGGTGCCGCGGAGCAGCAGACCACAGTTCTCGCCGGCCCAAGCCTCGTCGAGCTGCTTGTGGAACATCTCGATACCCGTGACCGTGGTCTTGACGGTCGGACGGAGTCCGACGATCTCGACCTCGGAGTTGATGGCCAGCGTGCCACGTTCGGCGCGACCCGTGACGACGGTTCCACGACCGGTGATCGTGAAGACGTCCTCGACGGGCATCAGGAACGGCTTGTCGCGGTCACGCTCGGGGTCCGGCACGCTGTCGTCGACAGCCTGCATCAGGTCGAGGATGGCCTGCGTCCACTTCTCGTCGCCCTCGAGGGCCTTGAGAGCGGAGACGCGGACGACCGGAGCCTCGTCGCCGTCGAAGCCCTGGCTGGAGAGCAGCTCACGGACCTCGAGCTCGACGAGCTCCAGGATCTCCTCGTCGTCGACCGCGTCGGACTTGTTCAGCGCGACGAGCAGGTAGGGAACGCCGACCTGCTTGGCGAGCAGAACGTGCTCGCGGGTCTGAGCCATCGGGCCGTCGGTGGCGGCGACCACGAGGATCGCGCCGTCCATCTGAGCGGCACCGGTGATCATGTTCTTGACGTAGTCGGCGTGACCGGGCGCGTCGACGTGCGCGTAGTGGCGCTTCGGGGTCTCGTACTCGATGTGCGAGATGTTGATGGTGATACCACGCTGACGCTCTTCCGGCGCCGAGTCGATGGAAGCGAAGTCGCGCTGCACGTTGGTGTCGGACGGGTACTTGTCGGCAAGCACCTTCGAGATCGCTGCGGAGAGCGTGGTCTTGCCGTGGTCGACGTGACCGATCGTTCCGATGTTGACGTGCGGCTTGGTCCGCTCGAACTTGGCCTTAGCCACTGGGTCCTCCTCAGGACGTCGTTGTAGAGGTGCCGGGCACTGGATTGCGACCGGTTCTCTACGGGTGTGAATCTCAGTTTAGTAGAGAGGGAATGTGAAGTTGTAGGTGACCTGGGAGCCGACCCCGTCGCATGCTCGGGGGCCGGCACCCAGAAGTGTTACTCGCCCTTGGCCTTCTGGACGATCTCGTCGGCCACGGCGCGGGGAACCTCAGCGTAGCTGTGGAACTCCATCGAGTAGACGGCGCGACCCGAGGTCTTCGAGCGCAGGTCGCCGATGTAGCCGAACATCTCGGACAGCGGCACCTGGGCGCGGACGACCTTGACGCCTGCGGCGTCCTCCATCGACTGGATCTGGCCACGACGCGAGTTCAGGTCGCCGATGACGTCGCCCATGTACTCCTCCGGAGTACGGACCTCGACGGCCATCAGCGGCTCGAGCAGCACGGGGTTGGCGCGGCGCGCCGCCTCCTTGAAGCCCATGGAACCCGCGATCTTGAACGCCATCTCCGAGGAGTCGACGTCGTGGGCGGCACCATCGACGATGGTCGCGCGAACGCCGACCATCGGGTAGCCGGCGAGCACGCCGACGTTCATGGCGTCCTGGAAACCGGCGTCGATCGAGCCGATGTACTCGCGCGGGATGCGGCCACCGGTCACCGAGTTGACGAATTCGTAGGTCTTGTCGCCGTCGAGCTCGAGGGGCTCGATGGTGAACTGGATCTTTGCGAACTGTCCGGAACCACCGGTCTGCTTCTTGTGCGTGTAGTCGTGCTTCTCGACGGCCTTCTTGATCGTCTCGCGGTAGGCCACCTGGGGCTTTCCGACGTTCGCCTCGACGCGGAACTCGCGCTTCATGCGGTCGACGAGGATGTCGAGGTGCAGCTCGCCCATGCCCTTGATGGTCGTCTGACCGGTCTCGGGGTTGAGCTCCGTGCGGAAGGTCGGGTCCTCTTCGGCGAGCTTCTGGATCGCGGTGCCCAGCTTCTCCTGGTCGGCCTTGGTCTTCGGCTCGATGGCGACCTCAATGACGGGCTCGGGGAACGTCATCGACTCGAGGACGACGGGCGCGTCGATCGCGGCGAGGGTGTCACCGGTGGTGGTGTCCTTCAGGCCGATCACGGCGTAGATGTTGCCCGCGGTGAGCGAGTCGACCGGGTTCTCCTTGTTGGCGTGCATCTGGAAGATCTTCCCGATGCGCTCCTTCTTGCCCTTGGTCGAGTTGATGACGGCCGAGCCCGAGTCGAGGTGACCCGAGTAGACGCGCACGTACGTGAGGCGACCGAAGAAGGGATGCACCGCGACCTTGAACGCGAGCGCGGCGAAGGGGTCTTTCGCGTCGGGGTGACGCTCGATGACCTTCTCCTCGTCCTTCGGGTCGTGCGCCTCGATGGCACCGACGTCGAGGGGGTTGGGAAGGTAGTCGACGACCGCGTCGAGCATCGGCTGCACGCCGCGGTTCTTGAACGCCGAGCCGCAGAGGACCGGGTAGATCTCGCTGGCGACGACCATCTTGCGGATGGCGCCCTTGATCTCGGCGACCGAGAGCTCCTCGCCGCCGAAGAACTTCTCGAGCAGCGCGTCGTCGGTCTCGGCGACGGTCTCGAGCAGGGTCTGGCGGTACTCCTCGGCCTTCTCCTTGAGGTCGGCCGGGATCTCCTGGATCTCGTACGAGGCACCCATGGTGACGTCACCCTTGGCATCGCCGGGCCACACCAGGGCGCGCATCTCGATGAGGTCGACGACGCCGACGAAGTCGTTCTCGGCACCGATCGGCAGCTGGAGGACCAGCGGCTTGGCACCGAGGCGGTTCACGATGGTGTCGACGGTGAAGTAGAAGTCCGCGCCGAGCTTGTCCATCTTGTTGACGAAGCAGATGCGGGGGACGTTGTACTTGTCGGCCTGACGCCACACGGTCTCGGACTGGGGCTCGACGCCCTCCTTGCCGTCGAACACGGCGACCGCGCCGTCGAGCACGCGGAGCGAACGCTCCACCTCGACGGTGAAGTCCACGTGACCGGGGGTGTCGATGATGTTGATCTGGTTCTTGTTCCAGAAGCAGGTCACGGCGGCAGACGTGATCGTGATGCCGCGCTCCTTCTCCTGCTCCATCCAGTCGGTCGTCGAGGCGCCGTCGTGCGTCTCGCCGAGCTTGTGGTTGACGCCCGTGTAGAACAGGATGCGCTCGGTGGTGGTGGTCTTGCCGGCATCGATGTGAGCCATGATGCCGATGTTGCGGACCTTGCTCAGGTCGGTGAGCACGTCTTGTGCCACAGGAGTGTCCTTATCGTTTTGGCAGGTGAACTGCGAAGAGAGGGTGCCCGCCCCCGACCCGGGGGCCGGGGGCGGGCGAGGCTGTTACCAGCGGTAGTGAGCGAACGCGCGGTTCGACTCGGCCATCTTGTGCGTGTCCTCGCGGCGCTTGACCGCGGCACCGAGGCCGTTCGACGCGTCGAGGATCTCGTTCTGCAGACGCTCGGTCATCGTCTTCTCACGACGGCCCTTGGCGTAGCTGACGAGCCAGCGCAGCGCGAGGGTGTTCGCGCGGTGCGGCTTGACCTCGACCGGCACCTGGTAGGTCGAACCACCGACGCGGCGGCTGCGGACCTCGAGGGTGGGACGGACGTTGTCGAGCGCCTTCTTGAGCGTGGCGACGGCATCCTGGCCGTTCTTCGCCTCGACGCCGCGGAGGGCGCCGTAGACGATCGACTCGGCCAGCGACTTCTTGCCGTCGACGAGGATCTTGTTCACCAGCGAGGTGACGATCGGAGCGCCGTAGACCGGGTCGTTGACGACGGGGCGCTTGGGGGCGGGACCCTTACGAGGCATCTAACTCAACCCTTCTTCGCGCCGTAGCGGGAACGAGCCTGCTTACGGTTCTTGACGGCCTGGGTGTCCAGGGCGCCGCGGACGATCTTGTAACGCACACCGGGGAGGTCCTTCACACGACCGCCGCGGACGAGCACGAGCGAGTGCTCCTGCAGGTTGTGGCCCTCGCCGGGGATGTAGGCGGTGACCTCGGTGCCGTTGCGGAGCTTCACACGGGCGACCTTGCGCATCGCCGAGTTCGGCTTCTTCGGGGTGGTGGTGTAGACGCGGGTGCAGACCCCGGCCTGCTGCGGGTTCGACTTCAGGGCGGGAGCCTTGGTCTTGGTGACCTTCGGCGAGCGACCCTTGCGAACCAACTGCTGAATGGTTGGCACGTTCTCTCCTCATAGTGCTGCACGGTGACAGCGTGATGGGTTTCACATCATGACCCACCGGCGCGCCTGAGCAGACGAGCTTTTGGTGTGATGGGTATGCCGTGGGGGCGGACCGGTCATGGGACCGGCGCCCAGCGCGCACGTCGAGACGTGCACACACCTGATCAAGTGTAATGCCGCGTCACAGAACTGGTCAAATGGGTCCGGTCACGACGGATCGGCGTCGAAGGGCGAGTCGAGCGACTGCGTGAGCTCGGCCAGCAGCGCCTCGATCTGCGGCTCGACGTGCTGCGAGACCGCGGTCTGGATGCGCATGCGGTGACGCAGGAGCAGGCCGCAGATCTCGCGTCCGACCAGGTTGGCGTACTCGTCGGCCAGAGCGACCTCCTGCCGGAGCGCGACCTTCGCCTCCTCGCTCAGCGGCGGGAGGGGCGGCAGCGCCTCGGCGGCGTCGTCGGCGAGTTCAGCGATCGTGAAGAGGAACGGCGCGCCCGGCACCGGCTCGGGGTCGAGCGGCAGCCCGTCGAACTCGGGGTCGAGGTCTTCCGTGGGGCGGTAGCTGCGCGCCCGGTTGCGCGCGGCCTGCTGATCGAGCTCGCTCTGCAGCATCGGAAGGTTGCGCGCGGTGTACTCGGCGACCGCGTGGTCGACGATGGTCTTGAGGCGGGTGGAGAGTCCGTGCTGCACGCCGTGCGGAACGGTGCCGGCGATCCCGGCGGCCGAGAGCATCGGCGACCCGAGGCAGCGGCGGCACGGTGCGGTGCGGCCGCGGTGCGTCGCCGGCTCCCACCGCGGCACCCAACGCAGCCAGGCCTCGACGGCCTGGTCGACCTGCGTCTCCAACGAGCGCTCCACCCCTCCAGCGTACGCGTGGGGCGTGTTCCCGGGCGACACGCCCGGCGGACGGCGCGTCATCCCTCGGAGTCGCGCTCCCAGGGCCAGCGCGGATGCCCCGCCCCCGACCGCCGCATCACGATGCCGCCGCAGGCCGCGATGCCCGCCGCGACGAGCAGGACGGCACTCGTGCCGCCCCGCACCAGATCGCCGGCGACCGCCGTCGCGAGCAGGAAGCTGGCGGTCACGGACGTGGTGACGATCCAGACCACGACGAGGTGGGCGAGCGCGGCGCACACCGCGATCACCGCGGCGGAGGAGAACGACGGCGGCCGACGGCGCAGGGCGACGAGCAGCAGCCCGGCGAAGGCGACGAGAGCGCCGAGCATCCCTCCGACCCCCGGCCCCTGCCCGAGACCCGGCGCGGAGATGATGTCGGTGTCGGTGGCCACGCTCAGCGCGCCGACCCCGAAGACCGCGAGCGCGAAGAAGCCGACCGTCGCGAAGACCGTCGCCAGGACAGGAGAGACCCCCGCGGGATCGGATCCGCGGGGGCCTCTCGACGACGGCTCGTCCATCACCTCGCCAGTGTGGGTCCGGCCTCGAGCGTGCGCTCGTACTCGCGCTGCGCCTCGATGTTCAGTTCGGTCTTGCGAGCACCGCTGCGGGCGACCCAGGCGCCGAACCAGATGGTCAGTTCGCGGGCGAAGACGAACGCGGCGATCGCCAGGGGGGCCAGCAGCTCGCCGTTCACCACGTCGGCGGCGGCGGACGCGCGGATCGCCCAGAAGGGCGCCTCGAACAGCTGGCCGAGGATGTGGCCGCCGTAGGCGATCACGCCGACGACGATGCCGAAGATGACCCACAGGCCCCAGCGACCGCGGTTGATGATGGCGCCGAGCAGCCAGAAGCCGAGGAAGAAGACCACGACGGGGGTCCAGAAGCCCCATGTCGTGAGCGGCGCCAGGGCCGCCTCTCCCAGGTTCTCGGCGGTGACGTCGCCGGCGATCGCGCCGAGTCCGAGAGTGGCGCCGAGGTAGAGGAGGGCGAAGGCGAGCGTGGCCAGCAGGCCGATCGCGCCGGCCGTGCCGCGGTTGCCGCGGTCGCGTGGCGGCTCGGGCGCCTGCACGAAGATCGGCTGCGGACCCGAGAAGCCGCTCGTGCCGGTCACGGGCTCGGACGGGACGATCGTCGTGTCGGTGCGGTCGGAGGCCGCGTAGGCCGAGTCTGCCATCGGCGAGCGGTCGGCGTCGCGCACGGTCGAGGTGGTGTGCACAGCCGTGGCATCGTCGTCGCGCCAGCGGTCGGCGGCGCGCGCCGCCTCCTCGCGGGTCTCGGCCTCGTCGCGGGCGGCCTCGGAGCGGGCGGCCTCGTCGCGGGCAGCAGCCTCGCGGGCAGCGACCTCGCGCGCGTCGTCGTCGCGGCGCTCGTCGTCGGTGCGGAACTCGGTGCGCGGGGCATCCGTCGATCCGGCCGCAGCCGCAGCCGTGCCGGCGCCGGCCGTGGTGAAGGTGCCGGGGTGATCGCGCTCGGCGGCCTCGAAGGCCGCGAGATCCGGGTCGACCGCGGCGGCGTTGCGGTCGGCGTCTGCGGGGGCGGCGTCGCGGGTCGCCGCGTCGTTCGCCGGCGTACCGGGCACGTCGCCGCGCGCGGCCGCGGCCGCGTCGAGACCGGCGTTCGCGCTGTCGACGACGTGGTCGACGTCCTTCGGCTTGTCGGCCGGGTGAACCTCGGGGTCGCTCATGGGGTGCGCCTCTCGTCGAAATGTGCAGTGCCGAGGCTACCGCCGCGCGCGGACAGCGCTCGGGAGGCGTGCCGACGTGTCGCCAGACGCCTCTCCCCCGCTGCGACGCTCTCTCAGGGGAACGCGGCCCGCAGGATGTCGCCGGCGAGCGCGGCGAGGGCCGGGGCCATGGGCAGCGACAGCCACAGCAGCCCTCCGATGACGGCCGCGCACAGGATGCCGGCGACCCAGCTCATGCCGAGATTGCGCCCGCCGATCCGTGCCATGCGCTCACGCTACGACGTTGACCGATATTCCGGTGGGAGCAACGCCGCGATCCGCGCGTCGTCGTCGCCGCGCCGAGAGGTTCCCCCGCGGAAGCGCCGCACGGGCCCGCTCGGTACACTCCTGGTATGGCTGACAGTTCCTTTGACATCGTCTCGAAAGTGGATCACCAGGAGGCCGAGAACGCCCTCAACCAGGCCCGCAAAGAGGTCGAGCAGCGCTACGACTTCAAGGGCACCGGCGCGTCGATCGCGTGGAGCGGCGAGCAGGTGCTCATCACGGCGAACACCGAGGAGCGCGCCAACGCGGTGCTCGACGTCTTCCAGTCGAAGCTCATCAAGCGAGGCATCTCGCTGAAGTCCCTCGAGTCGGGCGACCCGTTCGCGAGCGGCAAGGAGTTCCGCATCGTCTCGAGCCTGAAGGACGGCATCTCGTCGGAGAACGCGAAGAAGATCAACAAGATCATTCGCGACGAGGGCCCCAAGGGCGTGAAGAGCCAGATCCAGGGCGACGAGCTGCGCGTGCAGTCGAAGAGCCGCGACGACCTGCAGGCCGTCATCGCGCTGCTGAAGGGCTCGGACCTCGACATCGATCTGCAGTTCATCAACTACCGCTGAGCATCCGCCCTGCCGCGCGCAGCGCCCGCTCATGAGCCCCTCGACCTCCGGGTCGGGGGGCTCTTCCGTCGGTCCGCCGCCAGGCGGGATCGCGACGACGCAAGGGCATGCACTCTGCCGCCGCATAGGTGCATGATGTAGTTTCCTGCCGAGGGCGAATGGGGCGCCCTCCGCACGAGAGAACTCTGGGGTCAACTCGATGAACACGATCGAAAGCCGCCGCACGGGCGACGCCAAGCAGCTGCTGGCAGACGAGGTCTTCCACCACATCGGTCAGCGGATCGTCGACGGCGCACTGGCGCCGGGCGACCGCATCCGCGACGTGGCCGTCGCCGACGAACTGCACGTGTCGCGCACCCCCGTGCGCGAGGCGCTGCAGCGTCTTGAGCGGCTGGGGCTCGTGACGATGTACCCCAGCCGCTACACCGAGGTCACGCCCGTCTCGCCCGAGACGGTCGCGTCGACCCGCGAGTTCGCGGGCTATCAGGCCGGGGTCTCGGCACGGATGGGCGTGCCGCGCCTCACCGAGACCGAACGAGCGGCGGCCGTGCAGCTCGTCGACGGCCTCGACGACGCTCTCCCCTCGGGCGCGCAGACGTCGGAGCGGCGGTGGGAGTTGTTCTCGTACCTGGGCGCTCGGTCGAACAACCCGCGTCACGGGGCGATCATCGACGATGCGAGCTTCGCGATCTTCCGCAACCTGCGCGACTGGGTGGTACCCGTCGACGACCACGAGCGGATGCGGGGCATCCACGCCGAGCTGCGCGACGCGGTGCGGCTCGGCGACGGGGATGCCGCCGAGCGGCTCGCCCGTCTCATGTACTACGTCTGATCTCCCGCGAGGGGCCACCCGGCCCGCCACCCGGCGATCCACAGCGCGAGTCGCCGGTACGCGTCCTCCCGGGCGGCATGCGCCGACAGGAACACGTCGTGCAGCGCCCCGTCGATGCGCTCGACGGTCACCGACGGCCCCAGTCGCAGGGCCGCCCGGGCGATGTCGTCGACGACGAGCACCGAGTCGGCGCGCGTCAGCTCATCGGACCAGCGCGTCGGCGTCGCCGAGCGCGCCGACAGCAGCACGCACACCGGGGCGTCGATCGCGAGCCCGGCCGAGACGGAGCGGTGCCCGTTGAGGATGGCGTGCAACCACCCGGCGTGCACCGCCATGGTCTGCAACGGCCGCCACCGCAGGTCGACCTCGACCGGGTCGTCAGGGTCGGCCACCTCCTGCTGCGCGCGGCTGTAGAACCCGAGGTCGACCTGCGGCGCCGCGTCGAGGGGCCGCAGACGCGCGCCGAGTTCGACGACGGGCGCGATGGCCGCCCGCGCCGCCGCCACCTGGAACTCCAGCCACGGGCTGTTCAGCACCACGGCATCCGCCGCCCCCGGATGCCGGGAGGCCCACAGGCTGAGTGTCAGGCCACCCGTCGAATGCCCGAGCAGCACGAGTCGGCGCCCCGGCGCCTCCGGCGGCGGAGCAACCGCCGAGTCGGCCCCGGTGGACCGGACCGGATGCCCCATGACCGCCAGCGCCGCCGCGATGTCCTCGTCGTACGTGCGGAGGTCGGTCACGTAGCCCGGCGTCTGCCCGTCGCGCAGGCTGCGCCCGTACTTGCGCAGGTCGAGCGCGAAGAATCGCGCGCCGCGCGACGTCCAGAACCGGGCGAGGCGCTTCTGGAAGAAGTAGTCGGACCACCCGTGTACGTAGAGCACGTCGACGCCGTCGAGCATCGGACGTCGCCCGCGGATGCTCTTCCACCACGGGACCTCCGCCGGAAGCGCCCGCACGAGAGTCGCCACCACGGGGCCCTCGTCGTCGTCGGCGAGCGTCAGCGTGCGCTGCGCGAATTCGTCGCCGAGGACGTCGGGGATCCACTCCGAGCGGTCGTCAGCCATGCGGCCAGGCTAGCCGACGGGCCTCGCGGCCCCCCGTCACGTCACTCGCCGCGCGAGACCCGCACCATCTCGTCGCGCGGCACGACCTTGACGCGGGCCCGCTCCTGCGGCGCTCCGAGGCCGATCTCGTGCTCGTCGAGACGGTGCCATCCGTCGAGGTCGGTCCACAGCACGCCGCGCTCCTGCAGCAGAGCCGGGATGGCCTCCTCCGAGGGCTCCTCGGGCCGCCACCACGACCCCTGGTCGTTGATGAGGTGACGCACGGTCTCCATCGCGTCGGACTTCGTGTGGCCGATGAGGCCGACCGGCCCGCGCTTGATCCAGCCGGTGGCGTAGAGGCCGGGAACGCGCTCGTTCGAGTCCTTCGCGAGGACCTGACCCTCGTGGTTCGGGATCACGCCGTGCTTCTTGTCGAACGGCACGCCGTCGAGCGGCGAGCCGAAGTATCCGATGGCGCGGTACAGGGCCTGCACCTCGACCTCGCGCATCTCGCCGGTGCCTTCGGCACCGCCCTGGCCGTCGGGACGGGTGCGCTCGTACACCAGCGCCGCGACGCGACCGGCCTCGTCGGTGCGCACCTCGACCGGGCGCGCCCAGAAGTGCAGGTGCAGGCGGCGCGACGCCGTGCCGCCGGCATTGTTGACCGAGTCGCGCTTGCGCCACGACTGCAGGATGCGGTCGATGACCATGACCTGCTTGTTGCTGGCCACGGCATCCTTCGACGCCTCGTCGTAGTCGAAGTCCTCGTCGTAAACGACCATGTCGACGTCGCGCAGCTCGCCCAGCTCGCGCAGCTCGAGCGGGGTGAACTTCACCTGCGCCGGGCCGCGGCGGCCGAACACGTGCACGTCGGTCACGGCGCTCTGCTGCAGACCCTCGTACACGTTCTGAGGAACCTCGGTCACCAGCAGGTCCTCGGCGTGCTTCGCGAGCATGCGCGACACGTCGAGCGCGACGTTGCCGTTGCCCAGAACCGCGACGGACGCCGCGTCGAGCGGCCACTCGCGCGGCACGTCGGGGTGACCGTCGAACCAGCTGACGTAGTCGGCGGCGCCGTACGAGCCGACCGCGTCGATACCGGGGATGTCGAGCGTGGTGTCGCGGATCGCGCCGGTGGCGAAGATCACCGCGTTGTAGTGCTTCTTGAGGTCGTCGAGGGTGATGTCCTGCCCGAAGCGCACGTTGCCGAAGAGCCGGATGTCGCCGCGGTCGAGCACGTCGCGCAGCGCGTTGATGATGCCCTTGATGCGGGGGTGGTCGGGGGCCACGCCGTAGCGGACGAGACCGTACGGCGCCGGCAGCTGCTCGAACAGGTCGATCGACACGTCGAACTTGCGCTCGGCCTTCAACAGCAGGTCTGCCGCGTAGATGCCCGCGGGTCCTGCACCGACGATGGCCAGACGGAGCTTGGTCATGGGAGTCCTTTCGTGGGCCTGCGGCCCGGGCGCGCGGCGGGACGGAGCACCGCCGCGCCGGCGGGTCAGCTGGAGCGCTCGGCGAGGGTCTTCGCGAAACGCGTCAGCGCCTCGCGAACAGTGCCCTGCGGGAGCGGACGGAGCGCATCGATCGCATCGCGCGTCCAGGCCAGGGCGAGGTCGAGGGTCTGCGCCGTGGCCGCGTGGTCGCGCAGCTCGGCGAGGGCGGCGTCGAGGATCGCGGGGTCGGCGCCGTCGGCGATGCGCGTCACCCCGTCGTCGATGCGCGCCGCGAGGTCGGTGGTGTCGGCGGCCTTGCCCGCCTTCAGCAGCAGATACGGCATGGTCGGCACCCCGGCCCGCAGATCGGTGCCGGGGACCTTGCCGGTGTCTTCGGGCTTCGACGACAGGTCGATCACGTCGTCGAGCAGCTGGAAGGCCACGCCGATCTTCTCGCCGTACACGCGCAGCGGCTCGACGTACTCGGCCGGGGCGTTCGAGAAGATCGCGCCGCCCTGGGTCGCGGCGGCGATCAGCGAGCCGGTCTTGTCGGCGAGCACCTGCAGGTAGAAGTCGATCGGGTCGTCGTCGGGCTGGGCACCGAGCGTCTCGTGCATCTGCCCGAGCACGAGGCGCTCGAACGTGTCGGCCTGCAGACGGATGGCCCGCTCCCCCAGGCGCGACATGAGCTGGCTCGCGCGGGAGAACAGGATGTCGCCGGTGAGGATGGCGATGTTGTTGCCCCATACCGTCTGCGCGGCCGGAACTCCGCGGCGCCGGTCGGCACCGTCCATGACGTCGTCGTGGTACAGCGACCCGAGGTGGGTGATCTCGAGCGCCTTCGCCACGTCGATCACCTCGGGGGTGTTGCCGTCGCCGAGCTGCGCAGCCAGGAGCGTGAGCACCGGGCGGATGCGCTTGCCCCCCGCCTCGTACAGGTATCGGCTCGCGGCGTCGGCGAGCGGGTCGGCGACGCGCACGTCGGCGGCGAGCCCGGTCTCGACGAGCTCGAGGCCGTCTTCGATGGAGCGGGCGACGCGACGGGCGGCAGGGCCGATGAAGACACGGTCGCTGAAACCGAGTCGGCTCGCCAGTCGCGAACCCGGGGCAACGGGGCTCGAAGTCACGGGATCAGCCTACCGGTCTCCACCGACGCGAGCCTGACCCATCAGCGGGGCTTGCGCGCGCGGTGCAGGGCGACGATGCCGAATGACAGGTTGCGGTACGCGACGTCGGCCCAGCCCGCCTCGCGGATCCAGGCGGCGAGCCGCTTCTGGTCGGGCCAGGCGCGGATCGACTCGTTGAGGTAGTCGTAGGCTTCGCCGTTGGTGCCGGCGACACGGGCCACGCGCGGCAGCACCTGGTCGTTGTAGAACCGGTAGGCCCCCCGGAAGAGGGCTCCGGGCGGGGTCGAGAACTCGTTGATCACGAGGCGTCCGCCGGGCTTGGTCACCCGCAGCAGCTCGCGCAGCGCCTTCTTCGGGTCGTTGACGTTGCGCAGCGCGTACGACATCGTCACCGCGTCGAACTCGTCGTCGCCGAAGGGCAGGTCGGTCGCGTCGGCCTGCACGAACGAGAGGTTGCGCATCGCGCCGTGGCGGCGCTCCCCCTCGGCGAGCATCCCGGGAGAGAAGTCGGCGGCGACCACCTGGGCGCCGCTGCGGGCGAGCGATGCCGACGACGAAGCGGTGCCCGCGCCGAGGTCGAGGATGCGCTCGCCGGGCTTCGGCGCGACGGCGCGGGTCGTGGCAGCGCGCCAGAGCACGTCGTTGCCGAAGGTCATCGCCGTGTTGGTGCGGTCGTAGCCGGCGGCGACCTGGTCGAACATGCCGCTCACGCGGGCGGGGTCCTTGCCGAGGTCGGCACGGTTGGGCTCGCGGGGCTCGTTCGGGGTCACCAGATCAGTGTAGGCGGCGTGAACCCGCATCGAGCCCGAGAGCCTCGAGGCGGTCGAGCCAGGCATCCGCCGTGGCGTCGTCGAACGGCGCGACCCCGCGGCGCACCCGATCCTCGAGATCGAGCGCCAACGCCTCGAGACGCGCCATGACGTCGGACGGATACGCGTACAGCACGCTGTGCTCGGCCCACTCGTCGCGGTCGTCCACCCAGGTGCCCCGCTCGCCCTCGACGCGCACCACGTCGAGGTCCATGTCGATGCCGGTGGCGAGCAACGGGTCGTCGCTCCAGCGCACGTCCCACGCCAGGTCGATGTAGATGCGCATCCCTTTCGGATGCCGTCGGTTGACCGTGAGGGCGAAGTCGCCCTGCGGCGGCAGCAGCGTCACGTTCGGGTTGCCCGCCGGGTAGTCCCGCCCCGGACGGTGACTGCGCCATCCGGTCGGCTGCCCGATCCAGTCGCCCCACTCGTCGGCACCGAGGTAGACGCTCTCGTGCCGCCAGTGCGGCGCCCCGTTCCATTTGCGCCACTGGACGATCATCGGGGTGCCGGGCTCGGGGCGGGTGGTGCTCATCCGCTCAGCCTAGGCGCGGAGCCGCGCGCCGCACGGAGATTAGGCTGGAGCGGTGAGCAGCGCGCTGGTCGTGGAGACACGGGAGATCGAACCCCTCGAAGACATCCTGGCGTTCGCCTCGCCCTCCCGCCCCCTGGCGTGGCTGCGTCGCGGTGACGGGATCGTCGCGGTGGGCGCACCGTTGCGCGAGCTGCGTGCGAGCGCGTCGGCGGGAGCGGTCGGACCCCGCAGCGCCGCCCTCGCCACCGCCTGGCGCCGGATCTCCGAGAGCGCACGCGTCGACGACCCGATCGGACTCCCCGGCACCGGCCTCGTCGCGTTCGGCGCGCTCGCGTTCGACGAGCGGTCGGCCGCCGACAGCATCCTCGTGATCCCCTCCGAGGTGATCGGACGCCGCGGCGACCGCTTCTGGCGCACGACCATCCGGTACGCGGATGCGCCGCCCACCGCTTCCTCCCCCGTCGAGCCGTACGGCCCGCACTGGGCCGGCACGGTCGGACCCGGTGCGCAGAGCCCGCAGGGCTACCAGGACGCGGTCCGCCAGGCGCTCGGACGCATCGCCGGCGGCGAGCTGAGCAAGGTCGTGCTCGCCCGCGACCTCACCGGCAGCATCCCCGCCGGCTCCGATCTGCGTCGCCTCGTGCGGGCGCTGTCGACCGGCTATCCCGACACCTGGGCGTTCGCCGTCGACGGTCTCATCGGAGCCAGTCCCGAGACGCTGGTGACCGTGCACGAGCGCACCGTCACCGCGCGTGTGCTCGCCGGCACCACGGCCCGCGGGGCCGACGCCGACGCCGACACCCTCGCGTCGTCCGCGCTCGCCTCCAGCAGCAAGGACCTCGACGAGCACCAGTACGCCGTGCAGAGCGTGCTCGCGTCGCTCCGCCCGCACACGCGTGCCCTCGCCGCGAGCGAGCAGCCGTTCCTGCTGAAGCTGCCGAACCTGTTCCACCTCGCCACCGACGTCGAGGGCGAGCTCGCCGACGGCGGGTCGGCGCTCGACCTCGTGGGCGCCCTGCATCCGACCGCGGCCGTCGCCGGCACACCGACGACCATCGCGATCGGCGTGATCCGCGAGCTGGAGCCGTTCGACCGCGGCCGCTACGCCGGCCCGGTCGGCTGGGTGGACGCTGCGGGCAACGGCGAGTGGGCCATCGCGCTGCGGTGCGCGCAGTTCACCGCGGTTGACGACGCGATCGCGGTCACCGCGTACGCGGGCGCAGGGATCGTCGCGGGCTCCGACCCCGAATCGGAACTGCTCGAGACCCGCGTGAAGTTCCGCCCCCTGGTCGACGCCCTCGCCTGACCCGCGTGAGCTGCGACGCCGGGATCAGCTCGCGGCGAGACGCTTCTTCTCGGCCTCGACGTCGAAGTCGGCCACGGGCCACTGCGGGTCGATGTCCTGCAGCGCGGCGAGCAGCAGCTCCTGCACCGCCAGCCGCGCGAACCACTTGCGGTTCGCCGGAACGACGTGCCACGGTGCGGCGTCGGTCGACGTGCGGTCGAACACGGTCTGGTACGCGGCCATGTAGTCGTCCCAGCGCAGGCGCTCGTCGACGTCGCCCGGGTTGTACTTCCAGTGCTTGTCGGGTCGCTCGAGACGCTCCATCAGCCGGGACTTCTGTTCGTCGGGCGAAATGTGCAGCATGACCTTGACGATGCGGATGCCGGAGGCCGCAACTTCTGCCTCGAAGGCGTTGATGGCGTCGTAGCGGCGTTCGATCTCGGCTGCGTCGGCGAGCCCACGCACGCGTCCGATGAGCACGTCCTCGTAGTGCGACCGATCGAAGACGCCGATGAACCCGGGCTCGGGCAGCCGCTTCTCGATGCGCCAGAGGAAGTCGTGCGACCGCTCCTCGTCGGTCGGCGCCTTGAACGCCGCGAGGCTGATGCCCTGCGGATCGACGCCGCCGACGACGTGCCGCACGATGCCGCCCTTGCCCGCCGAGTCCATCGCCTGCAGCACGAGCAGCACCGCGTCCTTCGCGGTGCCGGTGCGGCTCTCGGCGAACAGGCGCTCCTGCAGGTCGCTCAGCGTCTGCAGCCCCTCGGCCAGGTCGCGCGCCCCGTCGGCCTTGCGTCCGTGATAACCGGGAGTGGCGTCGGGGTCGACGTCGGCGAGACGGAAGCCGTCGTCGACGCGGAGCGTCTGAGTCCAGTGGTGCGCGTCGGGCAGCTCGTGGTGCATGCGCCCATCCTGCCCGCTGCCGCGCGTCGGCGCACCCCCGCGCCGCGCGTCTGCGCACAACTGCGCCGCGCGTCTGCGCGCCGCGTGACCCAGAGGGCTCAGCGCGCCAGCGGCACCTCGATGAGCTGGCGGCCGCCGACCGGCTGCGTGAGCGCCTGATCGAGCGCCGACCGCGTGGTGACGCGCCGGTACTCCCACCCGTAGGCGAGGGCGATGTGCTCGAGCCGCACGGTGTGCGGCGTGTAGAAGGCGCGATCAAGGTCGGCGCGGGGGGCCGTTCCCGCCACCTCGAGTCCGTCGAAGATGGTGCCCCCGCCGTCGTTGCCGACGATGACCTGCAGTCGGGGTTCGGCCTCGTCCGGCGGCAGCAGGAACGCTCCGACGTCGTGCAGGAGGCTGAGGTCGCCCAGCAGCACGCGCGTGACCCCAGGGGCGCCGTCGACCTGACTCGCGAGCGCGATGCCCGTGGCGGTGGCGATCGTGCCGTCGATGCCCGCGAGCCCGCGGTTGGCGTGCACCGGCACCTTCTTGCCGGCCAGTTGCGCATCGGCGACGCGCACCAGACGCGACGACCCGAACACGAGCCGGTCGTGGGGCCAGGTCGCCCGCCACACCGCGTCGACCAGCAGCGACCGGTCGAGGGGGCGGCGCACCGCAGCCAACTCGTCGGCCACCGCATCGCGGCGGGCGGCGGCGTCGGTGGAGGTGAGGGCGTCGAGATCGGGCGCCGGTTCGGCGACGTCGACGAGCGCCGCGGCGGATGCCTCGAGCCACATGCCGAGCCACGCCCGGTCGTCGGCGCTCGGCGCGGATGCCGGGTCGACGACGACGGAGGCCGCCGCGAGGGTGCGGTGGTTGAGGTCGAGCTCTTCGCCCCCGTGCCGCACGGCGACGACCTCGACATCGGCGCGCGACAGCAGGGCGGCCACCTCGCGGCTGAGCGTCGGATGCCCGAACACCACGGCGCGCTCAACCGCCCCGCCGAGGTCGTCGCGCCGCAGGAGGGAGCGGTAGCCGTGCACGAGGCGCCGACCGTAGCGCGATCCCGACACGATCTCCGCGATGAGCGGCCAGCCGGCGGTGTGCGCGAGGTCTTCGGCGACGGCACCGGCGTCCGCCCCGGCGATGACGACCGTGCGGGGGCCGCGGGCCAGCGCGAGCGGCTCGGCGGCAACGGGCCGCGGAGCCGCCCCGGCGACGAGGGGAACCGCGCGCGCCTCCCCCGACAGCGGCTCGCGCGCGGGCAGATTCAGGTGCACGGGACCCGCGACGCCGGGCAGGCCGGTGGCCGACGGGGCACCGTGCGGAGCATCCGCCCCCATCGCCGCCGCGACCGCGCGCCGGGCGAGACCCGACCAGTCGGCGCCGTCGGCGTCGGGCACCGGGGCGTCGACCGCGTCGCGCACGAACGGGGCGAACAGCCCGGGTTGCACCGTGGCCTGGTTCGCGCCGACGCCGCGCAGCTCGGGCGGACGATCGGCGGTGAGCAGCAGCAGGGGCACCCCCGCGTGGAACGCCTCCATCGCCGCGGGGAGCAGATGCGCGGCGGCAGTGCCAGAGGTGCACACGACGGCCGCGGGGACACCGCTCTCGCGGGCGAGGCCGAGGGCGGTGAATCCGGCGACGCGCTCGTCGATGCGCACGTGCACGCGCAGGTGCCCGGCATCGGAGGCGCGCACCGCGGCGAGCGCGAGCGCCTGCGACCGCGAACCGGGCGACAGCACGAGGTCGCGCACACCGTTCGCGACGAGGTCGGCGATGAGCGATGCCGCGGCCTGCGCCGCCGGCGACGACGTCACGGCCGGGGCTCGGGCGTCGGTCCGGGGGCCGGTCCGGATGCCGGCGGGTCGTCGCTCTCGTCGTCGAGACGGGCGAGTTCCTCTTCGAGGCGGGCGATGCGCGCATCCTGCTCGGACTTGCTGATGCCCTGCAGGAACATGGGGTCGTCGTCGGGAGCGAGAGGGCGGGTGGATCCGCGGTCGTTCTTGCGCCGACGTCCGATCGCGAACCACAGGATGCCGCCGATCACCGGCAGCAGCACGACGATGGCGATCCACGCGCCCTTGGGCACACCCCGGTGCCGCGTCGGCGGCTGCACGGCGCAGTCGACGATGCTGAACACCCAGAAGACGGCGGCCAGGAAGCCTCCGACGATCAGTAGTCTCGCCACCCTTCCAGTCTAGGCGGCTGCACGCGGCGGGGGGTCGGTCGCTACAGTGAGCGCATGAGCGAGGCACGAGAGCCCTCATCGCATCCGGTGCTCGGCGTGCTGCGGCGGATGCCCGCGACACTGACCTTCGTGGCGCTGATCCTCGTGGTGGGCGTGGTGTGGCAGGGACTCTGGCGCCCGTTCGAGGACTCGGCGCTGTTCGCCGACGTGGCGTACGGCCTCCCGCAGTTCGCGGAGGGGCGATGGTGGACGCCCCTGACCGGCACCTTCTTCGTCAACCAACCGTGGGTATACCTCTTCACCCTCTCGGGCTTCTGGGGCATGGCGTACCTCGAATACCGCCGCGGATCGCTGGTCGCCGTCGCGTACTACGCGGTCGGGCAGCTGTTCGCGATCTTCGCCACCGCCCTCGTGCTTCTCGTGCTCTCGCAGTTCCCCTGGGAATGGGCGACGACGCAGGCGCAGGCGCTCGACGTCGGAGCATCCGGGGGCACGATGGCGTGCATCGCCGCCGCCGTCGGTCTCTTCCGCGCGCCGTGGCGGGTACGCGGCTGGCTGGTGCTGCTGGGGTTCGTCTTCATCGCGATGCTGTTCTGGGGCACGCTCGCCGACCTCGAACACCTGCTGGCGGTGCTGTTGATCCTGATCGTCGACCGATCGTTGCGGGTGCGCCGCACCACGGTGCGCGAGCAGCGACTGATCGCCGTGATCAGCGTGCTCGTGCTCGGCGCCGTCGAGATCATCACGGTGCTCGTGCCGACGAACGGCCCGTTCGGTCCCACCGAACCGGCGTCCGGCGGGTTCATCGACCTCGCGATCGACCTGGTGGTGATCGCGGTGCTCACCAGCGGACTGCGCCGCGGACGCCGGTGGGCCTGGATCGTCGCGCTGCTGCTGGGGGCGTTCAATGTGCTGCTCGCGGCGCTCATCGTCGCCCTCATCACGATCACCAGCCAGGCGGAGGTCGATCTGCGGTGGGACGGCGAGACCGAGCTCGCGCTCGCGAACGGCTTCCTGTGGCTGCTCGTGATGGTCTTCCTCGTGACGGTGCGGGGTGCGTTCCGGGCGCGACGCCGCTCGACTCTCGGCGCGTCGCCGGTGCCCGACGTCGACGACGTGAAGAACGCGCTGCGGGCGCACGGCGGCGGCACCCTCTCGTGGATGGCGACCTGGGAGGGCAACGCCTACGCCCGGGTCGCGGGCGGCGTGGTCGCGTACCAGCGCCGCAACGGCGTCGCACTCGCGCTGGCGGACCCGATCGGTCCGCCGGATGCTCGAGGGGAGGCCGTCGCCGACTTCATCCGCGCCGCGGAGGGGGCGGGTCTCGTCCCCTGCTTCTTCAGCGCCGACGAGGCCACCCGCGCCGCCGTGCCCGCGGGCTGGCGCAGCCTGGTCGTCGCCGACGACACCATCGTCGACCTGCCCGGGCTGGAGTTCACCGGCAAGCAGTGGGCCCCCGTCCGCACCTCGCTCAACCGCGCAGGGCGCGAGGACATGACCTTCCGTCTCACCCGCCTGAAAGACGAGCCGTGGGGCATCCGCCAGCAGCTGCGCGCGATCTCGGAGGCGTGGGTGGGCGACAAGGACCTCCCCGAGATGCGGTTCACCCTCGGCACGCTCGAGGAGGCCGCCGACCCCGAGGCGCGGGTGGCCCTGGCGGTGGCCCCGAACGGCGATGTCGACGGGTTCCTGTCCTGGCTCCCGGTGTACGGCGAGGGGGGCGCGGTGCGCGGCTGGACCCTCGACCTCATGCGCCGTCGCGAGGGCGGGTTCGGTCCCGTCATGGAGTTCCTGATCGGAGCATCCGCCCGGCAGTTCTCCGAGGAGGGCGCGGAGATCATGTCGCTCTCGGGCGCCCCCCTCGCTCACGAATACCCCCCGGATGCCGGACTCATCGCCACGCTCAGCGACCGGCTCTCGGAGGCGCTCGAGCCGGTCTACGGCTTCGCGTCGCTGCACCGCTTCAAGCAGAAGTTCCACCCCCGCTACGAGACGTTGTACCTGCTGTATCGCGACGAGAGCGACCTCGCCCGCATCGGCGGGGCACTGACCAGGGCTTTCCTCCCGGACGCCACACTGCGGCAGTTCGCCGGCGCCGGTCTGGAGCTGGTGCGGGGCGGAACGGACTGACCTCAGGCGCGGACGGCGGGTGAGGCCGGCGCGTCGACCGGCATGGCGGGTACGTCCGTCACGTCGAGCGGACCGCCCGAGGAGCCGGATGTCGTCGCCGTGTTGCGGATGTGTGCGCGGAGCACCACCACGGCCGCGAGCGCCATGATCGCGACACCCAGCCAATAGGGCGCTGCGTGGCTGACCATCGCGTAGAGGGCGGCGGCGATGAGCGGGGCGATGGTGTTCATCGCGGCGGTGAGCGACTGCGTGACCCCGCCGAGCCAGCCCTGCTCGTCGTCGCCGACGGCGTTCGACATGGCACCGTCCATCGCGGCCTGCGACGCGCCCTGTCCGGCGGCGAGCATCAGGGCGCCGACGATGAACACCCACGGCTGGGCGAACACCGAGGCCACGATCGCGAGAGCGGCGAGGCCGAGCGCTTGCGCCACGATCGCGCTCACCACGACGCCGCGCTCGCCGATCCGGGGCAGCAGGATCGCGAGCAGCACACCCTGGATGAGGATGTCGACGACGCCCACGCCCGCGGTGAGCAGACCGATCTGCGTCGGTCCCCACGTCAGGGAGTCGAGGGCGAGCACGCTGAAGTTGTTCACGAAGAAGCCGAACGGCAGGGCCATCAGGGCGAAGGCGATGAGCAGGGCGCGCAACTCGCGACGGCCGAACGCGTTGCGGAACACGGCGAACGGATGCACGTCGCGTGCGCGGATCGCGCGGATGCGGTTCTCGGGGGCGAGGCTCTCGGGCAGCAGGAACAGGCTGAGCACGGCGATGGTGAGCGCCACACCGGCGGTGAGGAACACCGGCAGCCGCAGATCGACCGCCGCGAGGACGCCGCCGAGCGCGGGGCCGACCATCATTCCGATGCCGGAGAGCGCGCCGAGCAGACCGAACCGCTGCGCCCGCTTCTCGGGCGGCGTGATGTCGGCGAGATAGGCGAAGAGAGCGGGCATGTCGCCGGCTGTGAGCCCCTGGATGACCCGCGCGAGCACGAGCACCCACAGGGCGCCTCCGATGCCGAACATCGCCATCGAGAGCGCGGCGAAGAACGCCGCACCGATGATCACGGGTCGGCGCCCGAACCGATCGGACAGGAGGCCGAGGAACGGAGCGACCAGGAACGCGCACAGGCCGTTGATCGCTTCGAGCACGCCGACCCAGATCGCGAGATCGGCCTCGTGGCTGACGTACTGCAGCACGACGAAGGGGAGGACGGGAAGGACGATCGTCATGCCGACGACGGTGAGCATCGTCAGAACGACGAGCATGATCCAGGCGCGGCGGGAGGTGCGCGCAACGGGGGAAGTAAGTGGAGTCATACCGAAAGTGTAGCGATACCAGTCTTATAGTCAATACAGTTTCGACGCGGATGCAGTTAGAGTGATGGCATGGCAGAACCCGCACCGATGGGCAGGCGCGAGCGCAAGAAGGCCGCCACCCGGAAGAACATCTCCGACGTCGCCACGCGGCTGTTCCTCGAGCGCGGCTTCGACAGCGTGAGCATCCGCGAGGTGGCGGATGCCGCCGACGTCTCCCCGACCACCGTGTTCGCGCACTTCCCCCAGAAGGAGGCGCTCGTCTTCGACGAGGACGACGAGCAGCGCGATCGACTCGTCGGGGCGGTGCGCGACCGCGCCGCGGGCACGTCGATCAATCGCGCCATCCACGACTTCTATGCGCGCGAGATCGGCACGAATCTCGATGAGCACGGCGAGGATGTCTCGCGCATGTTCCTGCGGTTCCTCAACGAGACCCCCGCGCTACGGGACTACGCGGCGAAGATGTGGCTGCGCCACGAAGACGCCCTCGCGTCGGCGATCGCCGACGAACTCGGGATGGATGCACCGACCCCCGAGGTCGCGGTTTACGCGCGCTTCGTCTTGCAACTGCAGCTGCTCGTCACCGACAGCGAGAACCAGCTGGCCACCCTCGAAGCCGGCTTCACCGTGCTCGAGCACGGCTGGGCACGCATCGAGGAGGCGTCGGCCGGTCAGGCCTGACGCCTCCTCGAAGCGGAGTGCGGATCGCCCGCGGGTCAGCTCCGGAAGAACGGGATCGCGAGCGCCGGGCGGTGCACGACCCGATCGGCGATGACGCAGCCCCGGATCAGCGTGACGAGGCAGTAGATCCCGACCGCGACCAAGGCGAGGTAGGGAGCGATGACCCACGGGGCCGGCTTCCCGTCGACCGACATCTCCGCCGTGACCACAGCGGCGGCGGTCGTGCCCGCAAGGAGCACGAACCCGTAGAGGGCGAAGCTCAGCGCCCAGTTCGCCGCCCACCGGGCGTTCTCGCGGACGATCTCGTACGGAGACCGGCGGGCGCCCGAGCGCTGAATGAGTGCGACGATCAGCGCGACGATCACGCCGGCGTATGGGATGCACACGAGGAAGAGCAGGCCCCAGAATCAATCGGCGCCCGCTCGGCGGCATGAAGCCGTATGGCCCCTGCGCCGCGGGCGCGCCGCTCGCTGGTGGGTACGCCGGAGACTGCGGAGCGGGATACCCGGCGTCCGGCGGTGCGGCATGAGCGGGAGACGTCTGCGGTACAGGTCCGGGGTGGGCCGAAGCATGGCGCGGGTCGGTCATGAGTTCCTCCTGTCGAGCCCGCTCCCCCTGAGCGAGCAGCGACAAGGGTGCCACGAACACGAACCGCCCCGGAGAGGCCTGTGGATAACTCGCCGGTCAGGCGTCGCGCGGGCGCTGACGCATCTTCTTCACGTCGGTGCGGCGGTGCTTGGCGCCCAGCCGGCGTTCCTTCGACCCGCGGCTGGGCTTCGTCGGCCGACGCGGGGCGGCGGGCGGGCGCACCGCCTCGGCGATCAGCGCCGCGAGCCGTTCGCGCGCCGCCTCGCGATTGCGCAACTGCGCGCGATGCTCGGATGCCGCGATCGTGAGCACGCCATCGACGAGCCGCCCGCCGAGCCGCGCCAGCAGACGTTCGCGCTGCACCGGTGACAGCGCGGCCGAGCGCCCGGCATCCCACACCAACTCGACGCGGGAGTCGGCGGTGTTCACACCCTGCCCGCCCGGACCCGACGAGCGTGAGAACTGCCACGAGAACTCGGCCTCGGGGATCACCAGGTTCGGCGTCACCCGCAGACCGGGGCGCGGAACGGAAGGCATGGCATCCATGATCCCGGATGCCGGACCTCGACGCGACGGCGGGAGTCGAACCCGCTGTCCGAGGGGTCTGCTAGTCTCGCGGTGCCGGTGAAAAGAGGTCCAGGGGATCTCTTCCCTTCAAGGGATAGCCGGCACATCTTTTGGAGCCGCGCCCCAGGGCATGAAGGTCGTCGCCAGCGTCGGAGCGACCGATTCGCGAAACCAGGCTCCGCCTTTCCCGACGAGCTCACGGTGCACACCCCAGAGCGCATAATCGGCGACCTGCAGGCCCCATGAGGTCGGCGCGTCCCAGACGCAGAGCGTGATTCGCCGATCGATCCCTTCACAGACCTCTCGAACGGCGTTATAGGCCCGGGTCGCACGTTCCTTGGTCCCGAAGCTCCCTGTCACGATCACGAGAGTGTCTCGCGCCGTCGAGACCCGCGTCACCACCTCCTTGATGTGGAGGTACCACGCCAGTTTGTACAGGTACATCTGCCCCCTCGCCTTCACCGTTTCATCGGCGTTCGGCTTGTAGAGGAAGGTCGTATCGATTCGAGGGGCCAACTCCTTCACTACCGCGAACATCTCGTTGCGCGTGGCGACGCGATCATTCTTCGCGTGGAAGCCGCTCGGGAGGTGCAGCCCCTTCCCGGCGAGTCGCGTCCGCAGAGCATGCCCCTTCCACAGCGCATCCCCGTGTTCGTCTGTGAATACTGCGGTGCCGAAACCGAAGTATCCGGATTCGGTCGGGGACGTCGGAGCGTTGTAGTCGAGGTTGCCGGTCTCGTCGGCATAGAGATAGATCACCGCCACCCGCG
This sequence comes from Microbacterium sp. Soil_N32, assembly GCF_057655505.1. Taxonomy (NCBI): domain Bacteria; kingdom Bacillati; phylum Actinomycetota; class Actinomycetes; order Micrococcales; family Microbacteriaceae; genus Microbacterium; species Microbacterium sp. Soil_N32. The sequence goes on along the minus strand of NZ_JBDGME010000015.1, from coordinate 46,157 downwards.
GAGCATATGACCAGCCTCCGACGCTACGGCGGGATGCCGACCCTCGACGCGACGGCGGGAGTCGAACCCGCAACACCGTCAGGTATGAGCTGAGGCCCGGGACCACCCGGATCGCCGCGATGGCCCCGACGTTACCGGCCGATGGGCCGCGCGGCCTGGACATTCCGCGAGATGACCGTGTGCGTCGGTGTGTGACGGGAGCCGGCCGCGCGACGAAGGCAAGCGTCACCCGCCGTCGCCGTCACCCCTCACCGCCGGATCGAGTCCTTCAGCGGGCTCGGTTCGAGCGTGTAGTCGGTGGAGGCATCCATCCATGTGCGCCCGGGGCCCGACGCTCGGCCGCGCCGCACCGCCGCGAGCGCACGGGTGGCGGGCGCGCCCAGCGCCAGGGCGACCGCGCCGCCGAACGTGCGGTCCTCCCGACCGAGCACGCTCGCACGATGCCACACCGCGTGCAGCATCCCGCCGCGCGCCGCCGGCACCCGCCGCGCGGGCAACCCACCGGCGCGGCGCAGGGCGACGAGTTCCTCGACGCGGTCCCACCACGTCGACTCCCGCGTCGGGTGGAAGTAGTTGTCGCGCAGCCAGTCCGGATGCGGTTGCCGGAAGCGCCCGCCGACGACCTCGCGGCCGCCGCCCAGCAGGCCGCTCCCCACGAACACGGTGTTGAGCAGCGACTTGCGCACCCCGTACGAGTCGAGTGCGATCACCGGAACGCCGAGCGCGAGCGCTTCGATCGCGGCGGTCGAGCTCACCGTCACGAGACCGGCGGCGGTCTCGAGCGCCTCGGCCATCGACGTGTACGAGAACACGAGGTTCTCGGGACGCCGCCCGGCGAAGAGCCCGGTGTAGGAGTCGTGTTCGAGGTGGGTCTCGGCCTCCCCCGGGCGCGACCGCAGCTTCACCACGATGCGCCGCTGCGGGTCGACCTCGGCCGCGCGCACGAGCATCTCGGCGATCTTCTGCCGCTCGCTCCGCTCGACGGGCACCAGGGCCTGCGCCGCGAACACGATGTCCGTCGCAGCGCGACGCCGCGCGGAGGGTGCGTGCTCCGCGGAGTCGCGAGGACGCTCGACGACACCGGCACCGACCGTGGCCCCCGCCGTCGCACCTCCCCCGCCACCGGCGAACGACAGCGCCCGCACACGGTCGTGATCGGTCGCGAGCATCCGCTCCCGTCCCCGGGCGAAGGGCAGCGTCGCGAGCGCGGTCGGCACGTGCACGCCGGTGTGGCGACCCAGCTCGGCGAACGCCCGCTCCTCGCGGTGCGAGTGCACGACGAGGAGGTCGGTGTGACGGCGGTACTCCAGGGCACCCCGCTGGGCGGGGATCGCCATGCCCGGCAGCCCCGACACCGTCACCGGACGCTCGGGCAGCGCGTCGATCACGCGGCCCATCAGCCGCACGAACGGCCCGCGCCCGGCGAGCACGACCACATCGGGTCGCTCGCGCGCGAGCCACTGCTCAGCATCGCGGAACTCGACCCGCACGACATCCTCGGGGCGGATGCCCGTGCCGGCGAGCGCCGTGCGCTCCTGGGCCGCGCTCACGGTGAGCGGCGTCGTCACCAGCAGCAGACGCGGCCGGATGCCCGCGACCGACGCGAGCAGCGATGCCGACCACTTCACGAACGAATCGGCGTCGGCGATCGCCACGACCCGGAGCCCCGGCTCGACGGCCGGGAGCCGCATGCTCATGCGGGCACGCGGCGGAGCTTGGCCATGGGGGCGAGCTCGCTGTCGAACACGCGCTTGACACCGTCGCCCAGCGCCTTCTCGATCACGCGGATGTCGCGCACCAGGTGCTCCAGTCCGGTGGGCTCGAGAGAGGCCGCGTGGTCGGATCCCCACATGGTGCGGTCGAGGGTGATGTGGCGCTCGACCGCGACGGCGCCGATCGCGACGGCGGCCAGCGAAATCTGCAGGCCGCGCTCGTGGCCCGAGTATCCGACGGGGATGCCGGCGTAGCGGTCGCGCAGCGTAGCGATGGCCCGCAGGTTCGCCTCCTCGGGCTCGAGGGGGTAGGTCGAGGTCGCGTGCATCAGCACGACGCGGTCGGTGCCGAGGGTGTCGAGTGCGCGGTCGATCTGCTCGATCGTCGACATCCCGGTCGAGAGGATGACGGGCTTGCCGGTCTCGCGCAGCGCGACCAGCAGCTCCGTGTCGGTGAGGCTGGCGGAGGCGACCTTGTGCGCCACGACGTTCAGGTCTTCGAGGAACACCACGCTCGGCACGTCCCAGGGCGAGGCGAACCAGTCGAGGCCGAGCATCGTGGCGTGGTCGCCGATCTCGATGTACTCGTCGCGCCCGAACTCCACGCGGCGGCGGTAGTCGAGGTAGCTCATGGTTCCCCAGGGCGTCTCGCGCGGCACGTCGCGCATGTGCGCGGGGGTGGAGATCTCGGGCGTGCGCTTCTGGAACTTGACGGCATCCGCTCCCGCCTTCGCCGCCACGTCGATGAGGCGCTTGGCGATGTCGACGTCCCCATTGTGGTTCAGGCCGATCTCGGCGATGACGTACGCGGGGCGACCGCCCCCGATCACGCGCGATCCGATGCTGACAGTCATGATTCCTCCGGTCGTCGAGCGGTGCGGAACACCCCGCCCCTCCTGGCTACGCCGCGAGGGTGAACGACCGTCGACGCCGGGGTTACCGGAACGCGGTCAACGCGACAACACCCGCTCCACGAGCTCGCGCACGGCGCCGTTCCCGCCGGTGCGCGACAGCACCACCCGCGCGGCGGAGCGCACGTCGGGGTGCGCGTTCGCGACGGCCACGGGCCAGCCGACGATGCGCATCGCGGGGAGGTCGTTGACGTCGTTGCCGAGGTAGGCGATCTCGGCGAGCGGGATGCCCTCGCCCGCCGCCCACTCGCGCAGCGCCCGCTCCTTGTCGTCGATGCCGTGCAGCACGGGCACTCGCAACTTCTCGGCTCGCGCGCGCACCACCGGGTTCACCTCGGTCGACAGGATGAGCAGGGGCACGCCGGCCCGTCGCAGCAGCGCGACGCCCATCCCGTCCTCCCGGCTCACCCGCACCCGCTCCCCGCCGTCGGCGTCGATGATCGCCGTGTCGTCGGTGTGCACCCCGTCGAAATCGGTGACCACGGCGCGCACGTCGATCGGCTCCGGCACGTCGTGCACGGCGGCGAGCGCCTGCGCGACCCGCAACTGATGCTCGTCGTCGATCTCGATCGCCGTCCACTCGGGAACCTCGGCGATCGCGATGCGGCCGAAGAAGCGGTGGCGGCTGCGGCGGAAGGCATCGGCACGGAACACGTAGAACGCGCCGGTCTCGAGGTGGTGCGGGGTGCGGTCCTGCCGCCGCGGTCGGAGCGCGGCGTCGTGGTTCAACGCGACGGCGCCCCCGTCGGCCGCGCGCTCCCAGAGGAAGCCGTAGGTCTCGTGAGCCGCGAACACGCTGTCGGCCTCGTCGGCGCCGACGCGGGCCACGGCCGCGGCGAGCGCGTCGGAGGGCAGGAAGGGCGAGGTGGCCTGCAGGAAGGCGACGATGTCGATCCGCTCCCCCGCAGCGTCGAGCTCGTCGAGCGCATGCAGGATCGCGCTCTCGGAGGAGGCGGTGTCACCCGAGAGCGCGGCGGGCCGCCGCACGACGCGCGCGCCCGCCGCGGCGCTGACCGATGCGATCTCGTCGTCGTCGGTGGAGACGACGATCAGCGGGATGCCCGCGGTGCGCGCGGCGCGGATGGCCCGCACCACGAGCGGCATGCCCCCGACGCGGCGGAGGTTCTTGCGCGGCACCCCCTTCGAACCGCCGCGGGCCGGGATGATCGCCGCCACCCGTTCGCCGCGCGCTTCCGCCGTGGCCGCCGCCTCTGTGGCCGCCTCGGTCGCCGCCGTGGTCGCCGCCCGTCCGGCTGCGACCTCCGCGACCCCGGCCCGCGTCGTCTTGTCGTCCGTCATCTCATCGTCCTCGCATCACTCGCCACACGCGCCCCGCGCGTCGTCGGGCCCCCGCCGCGGTCAGCCGCAACTGCTCCACGCGGCCCGTGCCCCCGGTCGATCGCAGCATCCGCCGCATCGGCCCCTCGACCGGCGCGCCGGGCAATGCCAGGTCGCGCAGTCGTTCGATCGAGAAGTAGCGCTCGCGTTCCTCCGCGGGCAGCGCCGCGAGCAGCGCCGACGCCCGTGCGCGCAGGTGACCGGCGAGGCGCGGCTGCATCGCGTAACCGACCGCGTCGACCAGTGCCGCGAGACGATCGGGCTCCGCATACGGCGACGACTCGCGGGTGAGCGCGTCGACGAGGGTGAGCGGCAGGCGGTTGCTGTTCTCGAACGGGGTGAGCCGCTGCAGCAGCGTCGCCGTGCCGACGGAGGCGATCGGGATGCCGTGCACGGCTCGCACCGTCGGCAGCGCCGTCGAGAACGCCGCGACCACCCCGCGTGCGCCGAGCCGGTGGGCGAGCACCTCGGCGGCGAGCGCGCCGCGGTATTCGGCGAACTCCGCACCGCCGGCGAGTGCGCGCTCGCGCACCGCCTCGGTGTGCAGCGGCGGGGCCGCCGGATGGGGCTTGAACACGATGCGGTCGGGGCGCCACGCGAGGGCCCGGTCGACGAGCTGCCGCTGCAGGCCGATCTCCTCGCGCGCCGACACCAGTCCGAGGGCGGAGAGGTACTGACCGAGCACGAGCACGGTGGAGGTGCCGTCGTCGAGCGGGCGTCCGGCGTCGTCGAGCACGGAATCGCCGTCGTCGGTCTCGGCGAGTACGCGTCCGAACTCCTCCGCCGTGACCGGCACGACGGCCGCGGTCGGCGACGCGACGAGCGGCGCGACTCCCGGCACGACGTCGGCGTGCACGACGCGCACGATGCGCGCGGCGACGGTGTGCGGCAGGGCCACGCGCATCGGTGCGTACGTCATCAGCCCGTCGCCGATGATCGTGATGCGCGCCGAGGGGAAGAGCGACATGAGCGTGCGGGCCGGCGCGACCTGCGGGCTCTGCACGCACAGCTCGATGTCGCCGTCGAGGTGCCACGCGCGCCGGAACAGCCGCTCGAGCAACGGCAGGTCGACGGCATCCGGCTCCCACCCGCCCGGATGCAGCGGACCCAGCAGCGCCTCGAGCTCGTCGACCCGGTCGAATCGTGCACGGAGCGGCTCGAGCGCGGCATCCGCGCCGATCCCGACGACGGTCTCGGGCACCCGCGACGACACGACCGGCACCAGGAGCCGATCGGCGCTCGCCCCCGAGTCGCCGTCGCCGAGCAGTCCCTCGTCGATCGCGGCCGCGGCGGTCGCGAGGCCGTACGCGCTGTGCAGCACGAAGATCTGCGTCATGCGCCGCGCCCCGCCTCGCGCAGCACGCCGGCGAGCACCCGGCGCCGCGAGCCCTCGGTCGACGCGATCGCCCGGCGCACCTCGCCCGGAGGCAGGCGCCGCAGCAGGCCGACGATAGCCGCACGCATCTCGCCCCGCAGCGCACGCGGCATGCGCCGCGCCCGCACGAGATGGCGACTGCTGAGCGCGAGCGCGGTCGTGACGGCCTTCGGCAGAAACCGGTCGGCCTCGCGGTCGCGCGAGACGACATCGATGACAGCGGCCATCGCCCGGGCGAAGTCGAGCTGCCGCCGATCGCGCACCTGCGTGAGCGAGGTCGAGACACCGCGGCGGTACAGCAGCGCCGGAGCGTCGACCACGGCGAAGCTCGACGCGCCGAGGTGCAGCCGCCAGATCCACGGGCGGTCCTCGGCGGTGTGCAGCCCCTCGTCGAACGAAACGAGCCCGGTGTCGAGCATGCGCCGATGGAAGATGCCCGCCCAGGCGAACGGGTAGTCGACCATGGTCGTCTCCCCCTCCGGCAGGATGGCGTCGCGCGGCGACACCCTCGCCTCGCGCCACGGGTGGGGCGCCCGCACCAGCATCCGCTCGGCATCGCGCACCGTCACGTGATCGGTGCGCAGGAAGTCGGCGGCCAGTTCGTCGAGACGGCGGGCCAGCACGGCGAGGCGCTGCGGCTGCATCCAGTCGTCGCCGTCCACGAAGCAGAACGCCCCGCCCTCGACATGCGCGAGGCCCTGGTTGCGCGCGCTCGCCAGCCCCCGCGCGTGCGGGTTGGTCAGCACCTCGGCGTGCGGGAAGCGCTCGGCGTAGCGCCGCATGATGGCGCCCGTGTCGTCGCTGGACCCGTCGTCGATCGCGACGAGCTTCAGCGCGGCCGGGTCGTCGAACTGACGGGTCAGCGTCTCGAGCGTCGTCGCGAGGAAGGCGCCGGCGTCCTTCGCGGGGACGATGGCGGTGACGAGGGGGCTGCGCACGGATCTCCCGGGGTGGTCGGTCGCCGCATCGTCTCAGCCGTGCGTTGCCGGTCGGCGACGCGGCGGTGAACGCGGGGTGTCCTGAGCCATGAGCGGCGCGGCATGTGACGATGGACGGATGCGATGGACGGGAACGAGAGGGCGGCGGATGCTGCGCCGCACCGGCGAGACCCGCGATCTGCGCTGGTGGACCGCGCGGGCCTGGACGAACCGCTGGTACCCGCAGGGCATCGACGTCGGAGTGCTGCGCGGCCGCCGCGCCCTCGCCGTCAGCTGGTTCCGGCAGCAGCGCGACGGGACCCATCTCGGGTCGCGCGTGGTGTTCATCGATCAGGAGCGCGCCCGGCACATCGACGTGCATCTCGCGATCCGCGGCGACGACGGCGCTCTACGGCCCGCACCGATCCACGCCGGAGGCCTCGCCTGGGTGGGCGACCGACTGTTCGTCGCCGCCACCCGCGACGGCATCTGGGAGTTCGACCTGGCGGGACTGCATCGGGTGCGTCGCGGGTTCCTGCGACGGTCGCGCCTCGTGGCGGTGCGCTCGCACGTGCATCCGGTCGACCTGCGCTGCTCGTTCCTCGGTCGTACCTTCCACGACGACGGCACTCCGACCGGACGCGTGCTCATCGGCGAGTACCGCCGCGACGACGAGGGCCGCATCGGCGAGTTCGCCATCCCCGACGGCGCCGAGACGGGCTTCGCGCCCCACGGCGACGTGAAACCGGGCATCCCGCGCATGCAGGGTGTCGTGCGCTGGGGCGACCGCACTCTCGTCTCGCAGTCGTCGCTGATGAAGCCCGGAACGCTGTGGACCGGCCGCGGCGACGCCCTCGAACCGCACGCGCAGCACCTGCCCCCTGGGTGCGAGGACCTCGCCCTCGACCCCGAGGAGCGCATGCTGTGGACACTCGGCGAGCATCCGTTCCACCGCGTCGTGCGGGGCATCCCCTTCGCCCGCATCGGGCTGTGAGGCCCCGCATAGACAGCGGCTCGTAGAATCGGAGGGTGAAGCCCGCGCCTTTCTTCGTCTACTCCGTGCTGCGGTTGCTCGCGTTCCTCGTGCCGCTCGCGATCCTCTGGGTGTTCTTCCCGATCTTCCGGGAGTTCTGGTGGCTCGCGGCGATCTTCGCCGCCCTCATCGGCACGAGCATCTCGATGCTGTTCCTGCGGCGACCGCTCAGCGAGGCGTCGGCGGCACTGGCCGAACGCCGCGCCGCGCGCTCTCCTCGCCAGGACGACGCCGCCGCCGAGGACGCGGCGGTCGAGGATGCCGAGGGCGACGACCGCCGGAGCTGACGGCCGCAGCTGACCGCCGAGGACGACGACCGCCGGAGCTGACTGCCGCAGCTGATCGCGGTGCGGAGCCTCAGCCCACGAACGCCCAGAACAGGGCGCCGGCGTACAGCAGCGACGTGAGCGACGTGAGCGCGAGCGCCACGACGAGCTCCTTCGGCTGGCGGTAGGTCCACACGATGAGAATTGCCGGGAGACCGGCGAGGAGCGCCAGCAGCGACAGCCAGGCGATGGGGAACAGCAGGGCGAGAACCGCGGCGATGCCGAACGGCACCAGCACGAAGAGCGTGAAGAGGATCTGCGTGGCCCGGCGCCCGATGAGCACCGTCAGCGTGCGCTTGCCCACACGGCGGTCCTGGTCGACGTCGCGCAGGTTGTTGGCGAGCAGCACCGCGCAGGCGAACAGACCGGCCGCGATCGCGCCGAGCCAGGCCTGCTGCGGCAGGGCGAAGATCTGCACCCACGTCGTACCGAGGGTGGCGACGAGGCCGAAGAACACGAACACGAACACCTCGCCGAGGCCCGCGTAGCCGTACGGGCGCTTGCCGCCGGTGTAGAACCAGGCGGCGACGATGCAGGCGGCGCCGACCGCGAGCATCCACCACTGCTGCGTGCGCACCACGATCGCGAGGCCCGCGAGGCCCGCGAGGGCGAAGAACGACAGCCCGACGATCAGCACCGTTCGGGCCTTCACCCGTCCGGAGGCGGTGAGGCGGGCGGGCCCGACGCGCACGGCATCGGTACCGCGCACCCCGTCGCTGTAGTCGTTGGTGAAGTTCACCCCGATCTGCAGCAGCACGGCCACGGCGAGGCAGAACAGCGCGATCACCCAGTGGAACTCGGGGCCGGTGCTGCGCGCGGCTCCGGTGCCTATGAGCACGGGCGCGATCGCGAGCGGCAGGGTGCGCAGACGGGCGGCGCCGATCCAGTCGCCCAGGGTCACGGGCTTCGTCTCGACCACGGATCCGCGGTTCGGACCGCTCGCCCGTCGGGCCGGATTGCCGCTCACGCCGGGTGCGGACTTCTTGCGCTTCGAGGATGCTGCCACGCAGGGAATCCTAGTCGTGCCGCCGATGCGGCCCGGCGTCAGGCGTTCGGGTTCGAGTCCTTGCCGTCGAGCCAGAGCGTGTCGCTCTTGTCGCCGTGCGCCCCGCCCTTCCCCACATGCTTCGGGTCGATCTTCGGCCCCTTGAGGATGACGTGCACCATCGCCTGCGCGTGCCCGTGGCCCAGCCCGTACTCCTGCTTCAACCAGTTCAGCACCGGGGTGGCCTTGGTCATCTCGTCGAAGCCCTGCTGCGCCGCGAGCTCGATGAACTGCCGGGGCGTGAGCCCGGTCTGCGCCTCGATCTTGTCGAGATAGACCTGGAACGACATGGCAGAACTCTAGTGCGCGGGTGCGGCGTCGGGAAGGACGGGGCGGTTCTCGTAGTAGGTCTGCAGCACGACCGTGGTGCGGGTGTTCACGGACGCCGCGGCCCGGATGTCGCGCACGAGGTCTTCGAGCGCCCGCGGCGACGCGACGCGCACGAAGAGCATGTAACTGGCGTCGCCCGCGATCGAGTGGCACGCCTCGATCGCACTGAGGTGCTGCAGCTGCTCGGGCGCGATGTCGGGCTGGGCGGGGTCGAGCGGGGTGATCTCGATGAACGCCGACAGCGGCGTGCCCACCTGCTCGGGATCGAGGAGGGCGCGGTAGCCCGTCACCACGCCGCGCGTCTCGAGCTTGCGCAGCCGCGACTGCACGGCCGAGACCGACAGACCGACGGCATCCGACAGGTGGGCGAGCGTGGCGCGCCCGTCTCGGGTGATCTCGGCAAGGATCTGGCGGTCGACAGCGTCATCCATACGTGTAAGAATATCGTTTGCTTTCCGTATTGACAGGAAAGTTTCCGGCAATTTCCTCGATAGGAGGTCCCGATGTCCATCATTTCCGCCCACAGCTCTGCAGCTTCGGCCATCGTCGGCGAACCCGAGGTCGTCGAGGACGCCGCCACCGCCGAGACCTCCGCCGCCTGGGCGCAGCTCAAGGAGGCCGCCACCGCGATCCGCGAATTCCAGATCAAGGACGGCTCGATCCCGGACGCCGCACACCACGCCACGGCGCGCGACCTCGTCGCGGCGATCACCGCCGGCATCCGCGCGCTCGCCCCCGCCTTCCCGCACGACGCGGAGTACCTCGCCGCCTCGGTCGTCGACTTCGACCGCTGGGCCGCGGAGGGCTTCGGCGTGCCCGACTTCCTCGACTCGCTCGTCGCCTTCCAGCCGCAGGAGCACCGCGTCGACGGCATCCGTCACCTCGTCGTGTTCCCCATGTACACGCAGAACGGGTCGAGCGACCGCCTCGTCGAGGCGCTCATCGTCGAGACGATCTGGCCCGAGTTCATCGGCGCCCTCGAGGCCGGCGACTACGGCAACAAGCTCTTCGTCTCGCTGCGCCTGGTCGACTTCACGCCCGGCTACGACACCAACTCGGCCGTGCTGTTCCCCGAGACCGTCGCGATGCGCGAGATCCCCTCGTTCACGTGGGGCGCGATTTTCCAGGACCGCGAGGCCGCCCGCTACCGCCGTGTCACGCGCGCCGCCGCCGAGATCACCAAGCTCGAGCTGCCCGCGCGCGCCGCCGAGATGCTCGACGACCAGGCGCTCACTGAGCGCGCGTTCGTGATGTGGGACATCATCCACGACCGCACGCACATGCGCGGCGACCTGCCGTTCGACCCGTTCATGATCAAGCAGCGGATGCCGTTCTTCCTCTACTCGCTCGAAGAGCTGCGCTGCGACCTCACCGCGTTCCGCGAGTCGGTCAAGATCCAGCGTGGTCTCACCTCGCGCGTCGAGGCCGGTGAGGAGCTGCTCGAGACCGAGCAGGACATGCTCGCCCACGCGCCGCTCGTGCAGTACGCCGTGATCTTCGACCGCATCTTCCGCTTCGCCATCACAGGGTCGCGCGTGCGCAACTACGACGGCCTCGGCGGTCAGCTGCTGTTCGCCTGGCTGCACCAGCGCGGCGTGCTGCACTGGACCGACACCGCCCTCGCCTTCGACTGGGACGCGGTGCCCGACGCCGTGGTCGCGCTCGGCGATGCGATCGACGACCTGTACTGGCGTTCGATCGACCGCCCGAAGACGGCGCACTGGCTCGCCGCGTACGACCTCGTGCGTTCGGTGCTCACCCCGCACCCGGCCTCGCAGTGGGCCCGCGGGCTGTCCGACGAGATCCTCGCCGGGGCGCCGAAGGGCTACACCGACGCCGTGCTCGACGACGAGTTCCCGCTGTCGATGTTCTTCGAGGCGCTCGACAAGAAGATGAAGACCGTCATCGAGTCGACCGTCGGCATCCGCGGCACCGACGACTGAGCAGAGCGCGTCGCACTCCCGCGGCCGGACCGACCGGGCGGACGCCCGCTGATCCGGCGGCGGGAGCGACGGCACGCCACGAGAGGTGAGTATGAAGACGGTCGTTCTCGCGGGCGCCTCCAGCGCGGCGGGCCTGGTGGTGGCCCGCGCCCTGCTCTCGGCGGGGTGGCGGGTCGTCGCGACCGGCCGCTCGGCGGAGCGCCTGGCCGCGCTGGCCGATGCCGGGGCGCGGATCGAGGTCGCAGATGCGACGTCGTTGTCCGACATGACGGCGCTCGCGGCCCGGCTCGACGATGCCGGCGTGGGGGTGGATGCTGTCGTGCCGCTGGTCGGGGGCTGGCGCGGGGGCGGAGGGCTCGGGGGGCAGTCCGACGAGGACTTCCACGCCCTCCTCCCCGCGTTGGAGGCGGTGCGGGCGACGAGTCGGGCGTTCGACGGGGCCCTGCGTGCGGCGGATGCCGGACGCTTCGCGATCGTGTCATCGACCGCGGTCGGCCGTCCGCTCGCCGGAGGGGCGAACTATGCAGCGGTGAAGGCGGCGAGCGAGGCGTGGACGCGCGCGGTCGCGCAGGGGTGGGCGAAGGCCGCGCGAGAGGCCGGGGAGCCGCTGCGTGCCGCATCCGTCGTCTTCCGCGCGAAGGCGCTCGACCCCGATGCGCTCGCCATGCGCCTACTGACCCTGTGGGACGACGAGGCCTCTGACCTCGGCGCAGCGTCGCTGAACGACCGCGTCATCGCCTTGGACTGACCGCGAAGCCCGCTCTCGCCCGCGCCGCATCCGCGCCGAGACACCACGCGCGCCGCGAAACACCACGGGCGGCGTGATGTCTCGCGGTGGATGTGGTGTCTCGGGCGCGTGCGCCGGCCGCCGCTGCGCCGAGACGCTACGCGCGCCGCGAAACACCACGCGCGCCGTGAGACACCGCGGTCGGCGTGGTGTCTCGCACTGGATGCGGTGTCTCGCGCGCGTGCGCGGAAACCGCTCAGAGCTGCGAGGCGCCGGGCACGATCGGCGGCGCATCCGGCGCACTCCGCTCCGGGGTCGCCTGCACGTTCGGATCGGCGGGAGCGAGGTCCTGCTCGGGCGCCTCGGCGTAGAGCTCGGTGAGACGACGGTACGACTTCGTGAAGAACGCGAGCGTGCCCGCCACCACCATGACGAGTCCGGCGAACAGACAGACCAGCGCGATGCCGCGGGCCTCGCCGTCGCCGAGCAGCCACCCCCACTGCTGCTGCCCTTCGCGGCTCTCCATGAACGGGATGATGAGGAACTCGGCGATCGGCGCGATGAGGAAGGCCGTGATCGGCGCGGCCGCGGCTTCCATCGCGGCGGCCACCCCGAACACCCGCCCCTGCCTCTCGAACGGCACCACCTTCTGGATGACCGTCTGCTCCGCGGCCTCGACGGGCGGCACCAGGGCCATGTAGACCCACATGCCCAGCACGTAGAGCCACCACCACTCGCGCAGCATGAACACCGCCCCGAGCACGCCCATGGCGATCACGACGAGCAGCATGGTGCGCACGGGCTTGGTCCCCAGGCCGAACTTCGCCACGAGTCCGCCGCCGATGAGGAAGCCGGTCGAGGCGAACGCCAGCGCGAACCCCCACGTCTGCGCGTCGAAGAGCGTCAGCCCGTACGGGTCCATCAGGGCCATGTAGACCCCGCCGATGAGGTTGTTGAACGTCGAGAAGACGATCAACGCGAACAGCCCGGGGGCGAGGCGGATGGCGCGCACGCTGCCGCGGAAGTCGAGGGCGCTCTTCGCCTCGGCGTCGACCTGCGGGTCGCCCTCGGGGATGCGGATGAAGAGCAGATGCACGAACGTCACCGCCATCGCGGCGATCGCGATCGCCAGTGTCCACCCCATGCCCAGGAAGCCGATGGACAGTCCGGAGAAGACGCTGGTGATGAGGAAGGCGATGCCCTGCACGGTGCCGACCAGGCCGTTCGCGTTCGCGCGCCGCTCCTCGGGCACGAGCAGCGTCACCGTCGTCGACAGCGCGATGTTGCGCAGTTGCTCGATCACGCCGCCGAAGAGGATGACGGCGGAGAAGAGCCAGAACCACGGCCCGCCGAGGTCGAGGAGCGCCGACTCCGGCTGCGCGAGATACAGCACGCCGGCGGCCAGGAAGGCCACCGCGGAGATCACGCTGGACAGCAGCATGACCGCGTGCTTGCGGTGACGGTCGACGATCGTGCCGAACAGCATGGCGAAGAAGGCGACGAACAGCATGTAGGCGCCGCCGATGACCCCGGTCGCGAGCACCGACTGCGTCTCGATGTAGACCCAGAAGGTGAGCGCGAACCAGAGGAAGCTGGTCGTCACGTTGGCGATCAGCGTGTTGACGAGCACGTTCAGGAACGCCCTGCTCTCCACGGTCCGCTGCATGGATCGAGGGTACGTCGCACCACCGACATCGAACAGGGGCACTTCGCGTCGGCGCGAGTGCCGCCCGACTAGGCTGGATCGGTGACGATTCAGCATGACCCCGCGGTGCGGGGCTTCGCCAGCGACAACTACTCCGGCATCCACCCCGAGGTCCTCGCGGCCATCGCCGAAGCCAACGACGGCCACCAGGGCGCCTACGGCAGCGACGTGTACACCGCGCGTCTGCAGGAGGTCGTGCGTGCGCACTTCGGCGAGGCATCCGAGGCGTTCCCCGTCTTCAACGGCACGGGCGCCAACGTCACCGGGCTGCAGTCGATGCTGCCGCGCTGGGGCGCGGTCATCGCCGCCTCCACCGCCCACATCAACGTCGACGAGGGCGGCGCCCCCGAGAAGATCGGCGGCTTCAAGCTGCTCACCGTGCCCACCGACGACGGCAAGCTCACCCCTGAACTGATCGACCGCGAAGCCTGGGGCTGGGGCGACGAGCACCGCGCGCAGCCGCTCGTCGTGTCGATCACCCAGTCGACCGAGCTGGGCACCCTGTACACGCCGGACGAGGTGCGCACGATCGCCGACCACGCGCACGGTCATGGCATGAAGCTGCACATGGACGGCGCGCGCCTGTCGAACGCGGCCGCGGCGCTCGGCGTGCCGTTCGCCGCCTTCACCCGCGACGCCGGCGTCGACGTGCTCAGCTTCGGCGGCACGAAGAACGGCGCCATGCTCGGCGAGGCGGTCGTGGTGCTGAACCCCGAGGCATCCGACGGGCTCGTGTACTCGCGCAAGTTCAACATGCAGCTGTCGTCGAAGATGCGCTTCGTGTCTGCGCAGCTCGTGGCGCTGCTCGAGGGCGACCTCTGGCTGCGCAACGCCCGGCACGCCAACGCGATGGCCGCCCGTCTGCGCGCCGAGATCGAGCAGGGCATCGCCGCGGGCACGATCACCGGCGTCTCCTTCACCCAGCCCACCCAGGCGAACGGCGTCTTCGCGACGCTCCCCGACGGCGTCGCCGACCGTCTGCGCGAGTCGTTCCGGTTCTACGACTGGGATCCGGCACGCAACGAGGTGCGCTGGATGTGCTCCTTCGACACCCACGAGGACGACGTCGACGCGTTCGTCGCCGAGCTCTCGCGCCTCACTTCGTGACGGTCGCGGCGCGGCTCGGCGCAGCGGCCCGCCGCTGACGGGGCGGCGCTCAGCGCAGCAGGCCGAGGTGCGCGAGCGCCTGCCGGACGAGCGTGCCGCGGCCGCCCTCCATCTCGGCCCACACGGCGTCGGAACCGGCGGCCTCGGGCGAGAACCAGGTGACCTCCAGCGCGTCCTGCCGCGGCTCGCACGTGCCCGTCACGGGCACGACGTAGGCCAGCGACACCGCGTGCTGACGGTCGTCGTGGTACGCGCTGACCCCCGGGATCGGGAAGTACTCGGCCACCGTGAACGGCAGCGGCTGCGGCGGCAGCAGCGGGAACGCCATCGGGCCGAGGTCGTTCTCGACGTGGCGGAAGAGGGCGTCGCGGATGGTCTCGCCGAACCGCACGCGCCCCGAGACGATGGTGCGGGTGATCTCGCCCAGGGGCGTGGAGCGCAGCAGGATGCCGATCTCTGTCACCTGGCCCGAGCCGTCGGTGCGCACCGGGATCGCCTCGACGTAGAGCATCGGAAGGTGCCGACGGGCTTCCTCGAGCTCGATGTCGCTCAGCCACCCGGGGTTCGCGTCGGGGGCCGGCGGCTGGCCGCCGCTGAACGCGCCCATGCCGTCGTCGGGCTCGGGGTCGGGATCAGGTGTGCGCACCGCCATCCCTCTTTTGTACCAGCATGGGAGGATGCGCGACGAGCTGATGATCGACGACTCCGCCACCCTCTGGGCACCCGGCGACCGGGAGGGGCGCCCGCTTCTCGTGCTGCTGCACGGCTACGGTGCCGACGAGCACGACCTCCTCGGTCTCGCCGGATACCTGCCGGATGGCATCGCGGTGGCATCCGTCGCCGCTCCCCTCGCGCCGCCCTTCCCCACGCCCGGCCGCTCCTGGTACCCGATCGAGGGCCTCGACGGACGCAGTGCGGATGCCGTCACCGCCGCCGCGCGCGCCCTGCTGGGGTGGACCGATGCCGCCGCCGCCGACGCTCCCTCCATCGCTCTGCTCGGCTTCTCGCAGGGCGCCGCGGTCTCGCTGCAGGCCCTGCGTCTGGCCCCGGAGCGCTTCGGCGCGGTGGTCGCCCTCAGCGGGTACGCGTCTCCCGGCGAGCTGCCGGGAGACGAGGCCCTGCGCGCCTCGCGCCCCGCGGTGTTCTGGGGGCGCGGATCGGCCGACGACGTGATCCCTCCGGCGCTGATCGCCCACACCTCGCAGTGGCTGCCCGACCACGCCGACCTGTCGGGACGCGTCTACACCGGCCTCACCCACAGCATCTCCGAGGAGGAGCTCGGCGACGTGCACCGATTCCTCTCCGACTGGCTCGACCGGGTGGCCCTGCGCTGACGCGAGCGCCCGGCCGCGTGCCGGCGCCCCGCGACACGCCCGGGTTGCACGCATCCGGCGAGCGCGGGTATCGTCGTGGCGTCCTGTCCGCCGTGTCTGGAAGTCCATTGATCTGATCCGTCGCCTCCGCGCTCCTCTTCCCGCGCGCTGACCCGACGATCGCCGACTCCACCGGCCACCTCCGCCCCGCCGCACCTCTCTCGTGTGCCGCCACGGGCGCGGCGTCAGTGCATCCCGCACACGACAGGAGACACCCATGTCATCCACCCCGTCCTCCGCGGTCGTCCTCGACCGCCTCTCGTTCGCCTGGCCCGACGGCTCGATCGCGATCGACGCCGTGTCCGGCGCGTTCACGGCGGGCCGCACCGGGCTCGTCGGTCGCAACGGCGCCGGCAAGTCGACGCTCCTGCGCCTGATCGCCGGCGATCTGACCCCCTCGTCCGGAACCGTGACCACGAGCGGCGAGGTCGCGTACCTCCCGCAGCAGCTCACGCTCGACGTCGATCGCCGCGTCGCCGACCTGCTCGGGATCGCCGAGCCGCTCGACGCCGTGCGCGCGATCGCCGCAGGCGACGTCGATCCGGCGCACTTCGACGCGGTCGGCGATCAGTGGGACGTCGAGGCGCGCGCCGAGGCATCCCTCGCCGACGCGGGCCTGGATCCCGCACTCCTCGACCGACGCGTCGGCGAGCTCTCGGGCGGCGAGGCGGTGCTCGTCGCCATCGCCGGCATCCGCCTGCGGCGGGCACCGATCACCCTGCTCGACGAGCCGACCAACAACCTCGACCGCGAGGCCCGAGCGGCGCTCTCACGGCTGGTCTCGACGTGGAAGGGAACGCTCATCGTCGTCAGCCACGACGTGTCGCTGCTCGAACAGATGGATGCGACGGCTGAGCTGTACGGCAGCACGCTGAGCGTGTTCGGCGGCCCGTACTCCGCGTGGCGCGCATGGCTGGACGGCGAGCAGGATGCCGCCCGACAGGCCGAACGCGATGCCGCACAGGCCATGCGCAAGGAGAAGCGGCAGCGCATCGAGGCCGAGGTCACGCTGGCGCACCGTGCCCGCACGGCGAAGAAGGCCGAGGCCGAGAAGCGCGTGCCGAAGATCGTCGCGCACGGACGCCGGATGGCCGCCGAGGTGTCGGCGGGCCGGTTGCGTACCGAGGTCGGCGCGAAAGAGGATGCCGCACGCGCCGCGCTCGACGAGGCGGGTCGCCGCGTGCGCTCGGACGATGCGATGAGCATCGAGCTGCCCGACCCGGGAGTGGCCCGCACGCGGCGGATCGCCACGATCGCAGATGCCGAGCGGTCGTGGGTGGTGCAGGGCGCGGAGCGCGTCGCGCTGATCGGCCGCAACGGCGCGGGCAAGACGACGATGCTCGAACAGCTCGTCGCCGGCCGCGTCCACAACTCAGGACCTGTCGACGATGGACGGCGGGAGACGGACGGGAATCTGCGGACGGGGCGCCCCGACGGGACGCCGTCGGAACCGGGTGTCCTGAGTCATGGCCGACCCGCCGCGACCGGCGAGGTGCACGTGGCGCACGTCGGCTACCTGCCGCAGCGGGTGGACGGGCTCGACGACGCGGGGTCGGTGCTCGACAACGTGCGGGAGGCGGCACCCCGGGTGCCCGAGAAGGAGCTGCGCAACCGTCTCGCCCGCTTCCTGATCCGCGGCGCGGCCGTCGACCGGCCGGTCTCGGCGCTCTCGGGCGGCGAGCGGTTCCGCGCCGCCCTGGCCGTGCTGCTGTTGGCCGACCCGGCACCTCAGCTGCTGGTGCTCGACGAGCCGACCAACAACCTCGACCTCGACACGGTCGATCAGCTCGTCGCCGCACTCACGGCCTACCGGGGCGCGGTGCTCGTGGTGAGCCACGACGATGCCTTCCTCGATCGGCTCGACCTGGATCTGCGCCTCGAGATCGACCGGGAGGGGGTGCGGGAGGTGTGAAGACGTCTGCGCGGGGGCGCCGGGGTCAGGCGCGTCTGTTGCGCATGGCGCGTGTGTGACGAAGGGCCGGGTCGGCGGCGAGCCGCGCGTACTCCTCGGAGTCGCGGGCGACGAGCGCGACCCTGCCCTGCGCGTCGTGGTGGATGCCCCAGCCGTA
Source organism: Microbacterium sp. Soil_N32 (assembly GCF_057655505.1). Taxonomy (NCBI): domain Bacteria; kingdom Bacillati; phylum Actinomycetota; class Actinomycetes; order Micrococcales; family Microbacteriaceae; genus Microbacterium; species Microbacterium sp. Soil_N32. The sequence goes on along the minus strand of NZ_JBDGME010000015.1, from coordinate 28,246 downwards.
GCGCTTGCCGAGCGGCGAGGACCGCAGGCACGGGCGCCCCACGGAGAAGAACTCCTCCCGCGCGGCGGTGTCGTCGACATCGACCCCGCTGCGCAGCGCGTACGTGGCGAAGACGACGTCGTCGGACGTGCGGGTGTACGGATGCTCGCCGATGAGCCGATAGTGCAGCGCGGCGATCGACGGGTTCTCGGCGACGGTCGGCTTTTCGCCGCGCCGGGCGGGGCAGTCGTCGGCGACCTCGATGAAGGTCGCGGAGTAGTTCGTCGTGTGCGCCATGGATACAGCATGCGCCCCGCCTCCGACAACGGCACCCCCGATGTCGGAGGCCTCGACCAAGATGGAGGGGATGAGTGACGTTCTCGAACGCTTCACCCCCGCCACGCAGGACTGGTTCCGGGGGGCGTTCTCCGCGCCCACCCCCGCGCAGGCCGGGGCGTGGGAGGCGATCTCGGCCGGCCGCCACGCACTCGTCGTCGCGCCGACGGGGTCGGGCAAGACGCTCTCTGCGTTCCTCTGGGCGATCGACAGCGTCTTCCGCGAGCGGATGGCCGAGGCATCCGCCGAGCGCACGCCGCCGAAAGACGTGCCGCGCACGCGCATCCTCTACATCTCGCCGCTGAAGGCGCTCGGCGTCGACGTCGAACGCAACCTCCGCTCGCCGCTCGTCGGCATCGGGCAGTCGGCGCGGCGTCTCGGTGTCGCCGCTCCCGCCGTCACGGTCGGTGTGCGGTCGGGCGACACCACGTCGAGCGACCGGCGCAAGCTCGTCTCCGACCCGCCCGACATCCTCATCACGACCCCCGAGTCGCTCTACCTCATGCTCACCAGCCGCGCGGGCGACACCCTGCGCGGGGTGCACACGGTCATCATCGACGAGGTGCACGCGGTGGCGGCGACCAAGCGCGGGGCGCACCTCGCGGTGAGTCTCGAACGCCTCGACCGGCTGCGCGCCGATGCGGGCGCCGAGACCGCGGCGCAGCGCATCGGACTCTCGGCCACGGTGCGGCCGATCGACGAGGTCGCGCGCTTCCTCGGCGGCGCGGCCCCGGTCGAGATCGTCGCTCCTCCCGCCTCCAAGACCTTCGAACTCGGCGTCGTCGTCCCGATGGACGACATGACCAACCCGCCGCCTCCGCCGGGCGCCGCGTCCTCGGGGGGCGACGACGAGGCCGAGTACACCGAGGTCACGGGGTCGGTGTGGCCGCACGTCGAAGAGGCGATCGTCGACCGCATCCTGCAGAACAACTCGACCATCGTCTTCGCCAACTCGCGCCGCCTCGCCGAACGGCTCACCGGGCGGCTGAACGAGATCTACTCCGAGCGCACCGGCGTGCCGCTGCCCGACGCCGATCAGGCGAAGCCGCCGGCGCAGATGATGGCCCAGGCCGGCGCGACCGCGGGTGCCGACGCCGTGCTCGCCAAGGCGCATCACGGCTCGGTCTCGAAAGAGCAGCGCGCGCAGGTCGAAGAGGAGTTGAAGTCGGGTGTGCTGCGCTGCGTCGTCGCGACCAGCAGCCTCGAGCTCGGCATCGACATGGGAGCGGTCGACCTGGTGATTCAGGTCGAGGCTCCCCCGTCGGCCGCCTCGGGCCTGCAGCGCGTCGGCCGCGCCGGACACCAGGTCGGCGAGATCAGCCGGGCGGCGCTGTTCCCGAAGCACCGGGGCGACGTGCTGCACACCGCGATCGTCACCGAGCGGATGCTGGCGGGCCGGATCGAGGCGATCCAGGTGCCCCGCAACCCGCTCGACATCCTCGCCCAGCAGACCGTCGCGGCGAGCGCGCTCGGGGCCATCAGCGTCGAGGAGTGGTTCGAGACGGTGCGCCGGTCCGCTCCCTTCCAGACGCTGCCGCGCTCGGCCTACGAGGCGACTCTCGACCTGCTCGCCGGCCGCTTCCCCTCCGACGAGTTCGCCGAGCTGCGTCCACGCCTCGTGTGGGATCGCGACGCCGGCACCCTGACCGGGCGCCCCGGTGCGCAGCGCATCGCCGTCACGAGCGGCGGCACCATTCCCGACCGCGGCCTGTTCGGGGTGTTCGTCGCGGGCGAGTCCACCGGTGCGCGCGTCGGCGAGCTCGACGAAGAGATGGTCTACGAGTCGCGGGTCGGCGACGTGTTCACGCTCGGCACGACGAGCTGGCGCATCGCCGAGATCACGCACGATCGTGTGAACGTGATCCCCGCGTACGGCCAGCCGGGCAAGGTGCCCTTCTGGCACGGCGACGGCATCGGCCGGCCGTTCGAGCTCGGCGAGGCGTTGGGCGCGTTCTCCCGCGAGGTCTCGTCGGCGACGCCCGCCAAGGCCGCGCAGCGTCTCATCGATGCGGGCCTCGACGAGCAGGCCAGGGCGAACCTTCTCGCCCATCTCTCCGAGCAGCAGGAGGCCACGGGCACCCTGCCCACCGATCGCACCCTCACGGTGGAACGCGGGCGCGACGAGGTGGGCGACTGGCGCGTCATCCTGCATTCCCCGTACGGCATGAAGGTGCACGCGCCCTGGGCGCTGGCCATCAACGCGCGCGTGCGCGAGCGCCTCGGCGTCGAGGGGTCGGCGGTCGCGAGCGACGACGGCATCATCGTGCGCATCCCCGACGCCGACGCCGAGCCTCCGGGGGCGGAACTCTTCGTCTTCGAACCCGACGAGCTCGAGCACCTCGTCACCGAAGAGGTGGGAGGGTCGGCGCTCTTCGCCTCGCGCTTCCGCGAATGCGCCGCGCGGGCGCTGCTCATGCCCCGCACGAATCCGAACAGACGCACCCCGCTCTGGCAGCAGCGCCAGCGCTCGGCGCAACTGCTCGAGGTGGCGCGACGGCATCCGACGTTCCCGATCATCCTCGAGACGCTGCGCGAGGTGTTGCAAGACGTCTACGACCTCCCGGCGCTGCGGCGTCTCGCGACCTCGATCGCCGACCGCCGCATCCGTCTCGTCGAGACGCAGCCCTCGCAGCCGTCGCCGTTCGCGCGCGATCTGCTGTTCGGATACGTCGGCGCCTTCATGTACGAGGGCGACTCCCCTCTCGCCGAACGCCGCGCCGCCGCACTGTCGGTCGACCCGGCGCTGCTGGGCGAACTGCTCGGCACGGTCGAGCTGCGCGAGCTGCTCGACCCCGCGGTCATCGCACAGTTCGAACGCGAGGCCCAGCGCCTCGACCCCGAGCGCCGCGCACGGGGACTCGAAGGCGTGGCCGACCTCCTGCGTCTGCTCGGGCCCCTCGATGCCGCCGAGGTCGCCGCGCGTCTCGCACCCGAGGGCGAGGCGGCCGAATCCGCCGCGCCGGGGTCCGACACCCTCGAGGCCACGGCCGTCGGCGCCGGCACCCCAGAGACCCTCACACCCGAGACCGGCACCTCCGCGACGGATGCCGAGGAGGGAAGCTCCGGAGCGCACGCGGCGGGCGACGGCACGCCCACCGCATCCGCCGCGACGCCCGCCCCGTCGCCCGCTCTGCTCGACGCGGCCGCCGCGCACCTCGAGGCCCTGGTGCAGGCGCGACGCGCGATCCCGGTGACCATCGCGGGGGTCGTGCGCATCGCGGCGATCGAAGACGCCGGCCGCCTGCGCGATGCGCTGGGTGCGGCGCTGCCCACCGGCATCCCCGTCGCGTTCCTCGAACCGCTGGCCGATCCGCTCGGCGACCTCGTCGCCCGCTACGCCCGCACGCACGGCCCCTTCACGACGGATGCCGTCGCCCATCGGTTCGGCATCGGCGCCGCCGTCGCCCGGCACACGCTGCAGCGTCTGGAGACGGCCGGTCGCCTCACGAGCGGCTTCTTCCTGCCCGAGGCAGCGGGCGGGAGCGGCGGCTCGAAGGACGACATCGAGTGGAGCGACGTCGAGGTGCTGCGCCGCCTGCGCATGCGCTCGCTCGCCGCAATCCGCGGGAGCGTCGAGCCCGTCTCGCCCGAGGCCTTCGCCCGATTCCTGCCCGACTGGCAGCACGTGCACCGCCCCCTCGAGGGCATCGACGGGGTGCTCGCGGTGATCGAGCAGTTCGCGGGGGTCCCGATCCCGGCGAGCGCCTGGGAATCGCTGGTGCTGCCCTCCCGCGTGCGCGACTACTCCCCCGCGATGCTCGACGAGCTGACGTCGTCGGGCGAGGTGATCTGGTCGGGCCACGGCACCCTGCCGGGGCGCGACGGATGGGTCTCGCTGCATCCCGCCGATCTGGCGCCCTTCACCCTGCCCGAACCCGACGCCGAGATCGCGGCGGACTCGCTCGATGCTCGGCTGCTGGGCGCACTCGACGCGGGAGGCGCGTACTTCGCCGCCCAACTGAAAGAGATGGCGGGGGCCGAGAACGAGCAGTCCGTGCTCGAGGCGCTGTGGAACCTGACCTGGTCGGGCCATGTGACGAACGACACGTTCGCACCCATCCGCTCGCTGCTGGCGGGAGGGTCGCAGGCGCACCGCGTGAAGCGCCGCGCTCCGCGCACCCGTACCTACCGCGGCGTCTCGCTCACCCGCACGGCTCCACGGCCGACCGCCGTGGGCGGGCGCTGGTCGCTGCTGCCCGCCGCCGAGACCGATGCCGCCCGTCGCGCGACCGTCGCGGCCGGACTCCTCCTCGACAGGTACGGGGTGGTGACCCGGGGCTCCGTGCAGGCCGAGGGCGTACCGGGCGGCTTCGCGCAGACGTATCGGGTGCTCGCCGGTTTCGAGGAGGCAGGGCACTGCCGCCGCGGCTACGTGATCGAGAAGCTCGGCGCAGCCCAGTTCGCGGCGTCTGCCACGGTCGATCGGCTGCGCAGCTTCGCCGGTCTCGCCGATCCGCCCCCGCGTACCGCGGTGACGCTCGCCGCCACCGACCCCGCCAATCCGTACGGCGCTGCGCTGGCATGGCCCAAGCGCGAGGGCGTCTCGCACCGCCCTGGACGCAAGGCCGGGGGTCTCGTGGTGATCGTCGACGGGGCGCTCGTCCTCTACCTCGAACGGGGCGGCCGCACGGTGCTGTCGTTCACCGACGACGAGACCGTGCTGCGGGCTGCGGCTGCCGACCTCGCCGCCACTGCCCGCGCCCGCCGTCTCGACACCCTCACGGTCGAGAAGATCGACGGTGAGGGCGTGTACGGCACGCCTCTCGCCCTCGCCCTGCAGGACGCGGGCTTCGTCGCGACGCCGCGGGGCTACGCCCTGCGCAAGGCCGCCTGATCCGCCCGTACCCTGAGACCATGCTCCGCGAGTTCTTCACCGGCGTCGGTCTCCTGTTCGGCGGGTTCCGCTTCTGGCGAGTGCGCCCCGGCCTCATGGTTCTCGGGCTCCTCCCCGCCGTGATCGCGCTCGCGGTGCTGGCGGCCGCGATCCTCCCGCTGGCCTTCAACATGACGGCGATCGCCGAGTGGGCGACGCCGTTCGCCAACGAGTGGGACGAGCTGTGGCGCACCTCGCTGCGCCTCGTCGTCGGCGCCGCGATCATCGTGGCCGCGCTCGCACTCGCCAGCGCCGTGTTCACCGCACTGACCCTCACGATCGGCGACCCCTTCTACCAGCGCATCTGGCACGCCGTCGAGACCGACCTGGGCGACCCGCCGCCCGCCGACGGCGGAGGATTCTGGACCTCGGTCGGTGAGGGCGTGCGCCTCGTCGTGCTCGGCATCCTCATCGCCGTCGTCGTGCTCCTCGCCGGATTCGTGCCTCTCGTCGGCGGCGTCGTGAGCCCGGTGCTCGGCGTGATCCTCTCGGGTCGTCTGCTGGCGCGCGAGCTGACCGGCCGGGCCTTCGACGCGCGAGACCTCTCCTCGGTCGACCGCGCGGCCCTCTTCCGCGGCAGCCGGGCGCGGGTGCTCGGCTTCGGCATTGCCACGCAGCTCTGCTTCCTCATCCCCGGTGGGGCGATCGCGATCATGCCGTCGGCCGTCGTGGGGTCGACCGTGCTCGCCCGCACGATGCAGCGTCGCCTCTCTGCCGGCCACTCGGCCGCCCCGCCCCCGGCGCCCCGGCCCGGCGCAACTCAGTCTCACGCACCGCAACCCCCCGCCTCGCAGCCGCCTGCACCCCAGCCACCCGCACCGCAGCCACCCGCACCGCAGCCGCCCTCACCGCAACCTCCCGCATTGCGGCCGCCCGCACCGCAACCGCCCGCCCCGCAACCGCCCGTTCCCGGACGGCCCGGCTGATGCCCGAGGGCGATACCGTCTTCCGCACCGCCAGCCGCCTCGACGAGGCGCTGGCGGGCGCCGAGGTGACCCGTTTCGACCTCCGCGTGCCGCGCTTCGCCACCGCCGACCTCACCGGCCAGACGATCCACGGATGCGTTCCCCGCGGCAAGCACCTGCTGCTGCGGATCGGCGACAGCACACTGCACTCGCACCTGCGCATGGACGGAGCCTGGTTCACCTACCGATCCGGAGAGCGCTGGCGCCACCCCGCCTTCAAGGTGCGGGCCATCGTGGGCACCGCCGCGCGCGAAGCGGTGGGCGTCGACATCGCCGAGATCGAGTTGGTGCCCACGCGTGACGAGGAGGAACTCGTCGGCTATCTCGGCCCCGATCCCCTCGCCTCCGACTGGGATCCTGCCGAGGCGCTGCGCCGCCTCGCGGCCGACACCCGCAGCATCCACGTCGCGTTCCTCGATCAGCGCAACGTCGCCGGGTTCGGCAACCACTACATCGCCGAGCTGCTGTTCCTGCGCGGCGTGCTGCCCACGACACCCGCGCCGGAGGTCGACCTCGCCGCGCTGCTCGACCTGGGCGTGCGCACCATCCGCATGAACCGCGACCGGCGCAACCGCACCTTCACCGGCATCGACCGTCCAGGACAGGGCTCGTGGGTCTACGGCCGAGCCGGCAAACCGTGTCGACGGTGCGGCACCCCCATTCGTCAAGGGTCTCTTGGAGCAGACCCCACTCGCGAGAGGATCACCTTCTGGTGCCCGGTGTGCCAGCGGTGAACGGAATCCATCCGTGGGAATGAAAACCTTCGACTCATGGTTATTCCTGACACGGGGAAAACCCCGGAACACGGGAGGAATCGTGGGTAAGAATTACGTCGACATCGAGAACGACCGAGGCGACACGCTGCGCTACCGCAAGCACGCCAACGGCCGCGGTCTCGTCGCGCACGGCGCGAAGGTCCATCCGAAGGCTCTCGTCGAGGCGGGCGCGTACATCGAACCCGGCGCCCGCATCGGCGCCGGCGCCACCATCGCCCGCGGCGCATGGATCGAACCGGATGCCGTGATCGGCGACAACGCGCACATCGACGCGCACGCGCACATCGGCGAGGGCGCTGCCGTCGGCGACGGCGCGCACATCGGCGTCCGCACCGAGATCGGTGCCGGGGCGCGCATCGTGCGCGGCGCGCGCATCGGCGACGACGAGACGGTGGCCGCCGGTCGCACCGTCGCCACCGATCGCAAGGGTCTCTGGCTCGCCGCCTGAGCGGGTGAGCCGTCGCGGTGCGTACCCGAACGCACCGGCCGCCGGGGCGAGCGCCCCGCCGGATACCCTGGTGAGCATGGCGACCCAGGGCAGGCGGCCGGCACGACGACCGCACAAGCCGACACCGAAGCGTGGAACCCCGCAGAAGGGCGCCGCGAAGGGTGCGGCGCCGAAGCGCCCCCCGAAGGGTGCCGCGAAGAACGGGCAGGCCCCCGTCAGCACGTCGAAGCGCGCCGCGTCGCAGCAGACCGAGGCGGCGATGGCCGCGGAAGAGCCCCGCACGTTCCGGCTCGGCGCAGTCGAGGGGGCGACGCCCGGCACGTGGATCGATCGCTGGAAGCAGCGGATGCCGCACGTGCCGCTCGAGCTCGTGCGCATCGAGATCGGCGCCCAACGGGCCGCGCTCGACGACCTCGACGCCGCCCTGGTACGGTTGCCCCTCGCCCTGCCCGCGGACGCACGCGACGACGACCTCCATATCATCGCGCTGTACGACGAGGTGCCCGTCGTCGTCGCCTCGGTCGATTCGCATCTGCTCGCGGCCGACGAGCTGACCCTGGCCGATCTCGCCGGGGAGGTCGTGCTCCGGCTCAGCGACGACCCCCTGGCGGGATTCGCCGCGCCGGATGCCGTCCCCCCGCGATTCGCTGCCCTCGCCGTCGCCGATGCCGTCGCCACGGTCGCCGCCGGCACGGGGGCGGTGATCGTACCGATGTCGCTCGCCCGGCTGCACCACCGCAAGGACGTCGACTGGCGTCCGCTCGTCGACGGTCCGACCTCGACGGTGGCCCTCGCATGGCGGCGCGAGCGTACGACCCCGGACGTCGAGACCTTCGTCGGGATCGTGCGCGGGCGCACCGCGCACTCGTCACGCTGAGTCACCGGGACGGTCGGCGCCCGCATTCTCGTTAGAATCTTCGGATGCCCTCGCTTCTCTACGTCTGTGTGCGCCCCGAGACGGGTGCCGCCGACGCCGAGCACGCCTCGTTCCGGCGCGCGCTCGGCGTGGACGTGGTCGATCGTCTCGATCTGCTCGAGGAGCCCCTGGATCCGGCCCGTCTCGAGGGGTACCGCGGGATCGTGGTGGGCGGTTCGCCCTTCAACGTCACCGATCCGGCGAAGTCTTCCCTGCAGCAGCGGGTCGAAGCCGATCTCGAAACCCTCGCGGGGCAGGCGGCGGACCGCCGCATCGCCGGCTTCTTCACCTGCTTCAGCATCGGGGTCGTCACCCGGATGCTCGGCGGCGAGGTCGGCACCGACACCCCGGAGTCGGCGAGCGCGACCGTGATCCGCACGACCGAGGCGGGGGCATCCGATCCCGTCTTCGGTCCGAGCGGTCCCGCGCTGACGGTGTTCACCGCGCACAAGGAGGGCGCCGTGGCGACGCCCCCGGGGGCGACGCTGCTCGCGACCAACGACGTGTGCCCCGTGCAGGCGTATCGGGTGGGCACCCACCTCTACACGGCGCAGTTCCACCCCGAGCCCACGCCGCGCGACTTCGCCGACCGCATGACGTTCTATCGCACGACCGGCTACTTCGACCCCGAGGAGTTCGACCTCGTGCAGGGGCAGGTGCTGTCGGCATCCGTCACCGAGGGCGCTGCGCTGCTCCGCCGCTTCGCCGACACCTTCGCCTGACCGGCTGCCAGCCGGTCCGCGATCGCGCGCACCTCAGTCCGACGCCGCCCGCAACAGGTCCACCCGCTCGCGCAGATACGTCTCGAGCGGCATGAACCCTCCGGCGGCGCTCCACCGCACCGAGGGCACCCCATCGACCGAGGCGAGCGGTCCGGATGCTCCGCCGGCGTCGACCGCCTGCACGTCGATGACGCTCCAGCCGACGTGCACCACGTCGCCCTCGTCGAAGCCGCCCTTGAGCGCCAACGCCCGTCGCGCGGCGCGCTCGCGTGCCGACTCGGCCGTGTAGCCCCGTCGACCGGGGTCGGCGGCCCGCAGCACCTCGGCCGTCGCCAGCGCCTGGGTCTCGGTGAGCAGCAGCACGCCGAGGTGCCAGGCCTCGCCCACCCGCACGATGCGGTGTCCGCGCCAGCGGGATCGGCGCTCCTCGCCCAGCCCCTCCGTCGGCGCTCCGGCGAGATCGCCGACCGCGCGTGTCAGCAGATCGGCGGCCGTCGGATGCATCCCCCCAGGCTAGCGAGCGCCCACGACCCGCGGGTCAGGACGGGGGCGATTCGCCCCGGTGACCCGTCGCACGGCAGAATCGATGCACACCCTGAGGAGACGACATGGCACAGCCCGACACCGCACGCCTTCTGATCGCGTGCGACGACCAGCCCGGCATCGTCGCCGCCGTCGCGAACGTGCTGGCCGAGCACGGCGCGAACATCATCTCGCTCGACCAGCACTCGACCGATTCCGAGGGCGGACGCTTCTTCCAGCGCACCGTCATCCACCTGCCGGGGCTCGCGGCGGCGCGGCCGGCGCTCGAGGCGAGCATCGCCGCCGTGGCGGAGCGCTTCGGCATGGAGTGGTCGCTGCACGACGTATCGCGCCGCAAGCGCGTGGCGATCTTCGTCTCGAAGTACGACCACTGCCTCATGGAGCTGCTGTGGCGCACGCAGCGCGGCCAGCTCGACATCGACGTGACGATGGTGATCTCGAACCACCCCGATCTCGCCGAGGCGGTGCGCTCGTTCGGCGTGCCGTTCGTGCACATCCCCGCGGGCGACAAAGCGGCCATGGAGGCGCGACAGCTCGAGCTCCTGCAGGGCAACGTCGACCTCGTGGTGCTCGCCCGCTACATGCAGATCCTCACCGACGACTTCATCGAGCGTCTCGGCGCCCCGGTCATCAACATCCACCACTCGTTCCTCCCCGCCTTCATCGGGGCGAACCCGTACGCGCGGGCGAAGGAGCGCGGCGTGAAGCTGATCGGCGCGACCGCGCACTACGCGACGGCCGACCTCGACGAGGGTCCGATCATCGAGCAGGACGTGACGCGCGTGACCCACGGCGAGTCGGCGGCCGAGCTGCAGAGCCGCGGGGCCGACGTCGAGCGCCTCGTTCTCGCGCGCGCGGTGCAGTGGCACGCCGAGGACCGTGTCATCGTGCACGGTCGCTCGACGGTGATCCTCTAGGAGCCCGCCTCCGGCGTCGAGGGTTCGTTCCACGCATCGCGATTCTCTTCGATGAGCGCGTCGAGCTCGGCGGCGGACGGTGCCCGGCGAACGGGTGACGGGTTCTCCGTGGCCGGTGCTGTGACGAGCCCGGCCCGCAGTTCGTCGAAGACCTCGCGCGCGGTGTCGAAGCGGGCGAGCGGGGCCGCTTGGCCCATCCACAGCGACTGCAGCTCGCCGAGGCCCTGCTCCCCCGCGGCCGCGCGGAAGCGACCGGTCAGCCAGTTCTGCATCGGGAAGGGCGCGATGGTGCCGCTCGCCTCGATCGCCCGCACGGCGCGGTTGCGCGCGCCGCGCGCCAGGCGCCCGCTCATCGCCCGGGTGAGCACCGTCTCGTCGGCAGCGGTCGCGCGGATCGCGGCGCGGTGCGCAGGGGTCGCGGCCGACTCGGCGGTCGCGAGGAACGCGGTCCCCACCTGCACCGCCGAGGCGCCGAGGGCGAGCGCCGCCGACGCACCCCGGCGGTCGGCGATGCCACCCGCGGCGATCACCGGCACCCGCACCGCATCGACCACCTGGGGCACGAGCGCGAAGGTGCCGACGAGCGAGTCCTCGGCGGGCCGCAGGAACGAGACGCGGTGGCCGGCGGCCTCCATACCGGTGGCGACGATCGCATCGACCCCGCCGTCGGCGAGCGCGACCGCCTCGGCCACGGTCGTCGCGGTGCCCACCACGCGGATGCCCCGCCGGTGCGCCTCGTCGATGACCGCCGCATCCGGCACGCCGAACACGACGCTGAGCACCGCCGGAGAGACGTCCCACACCGCGTCGAGCTGCTCGTCGAGCGACGGCACGTACGCATCGGGACGCGCCGGCGCATCGACCCCCACCGCGGCGTAGAACGGTTCGAGCGCCTGGGCGAAGATCGCGTGCTGCGCGTTCGGCGCCACCTCGTCGCCGGTGGGCACCCACAGGTTCAGCGCGAACGGCCGTGCGGTGGCGTCGCGCACCGCGGCGCCGACCGTGCGAATGCGGTCGGCGTCGTACCCGTAGAGGCCGAATGACCCCAGCCCGCCGGCCTCGCTCACCGCGGCCGTGAGTGCGACGGACGACAGCCCGCCGAACGGACCGAGGAGGATCGGATGCTCGATGCCGAGAAGGTCGCAGAGGGCGCTCGGGGCGCGGCGGTCGCTCATGGCCTCGAGCCTATTCCCGGTCACCGACGCCTCCACGGGCCTCCGCCCGGCCCGACGGTCGGCACCCGGTGCTACGCTCGCAGCATGTCCGGATGGTTCGAGAGCGTGCTGAGCGTGGTGCTCGCCGCCCTCGGGCTGGTGTCGGTCCCCGACGCCGCGGCGCTCGGCCTCGCCATCGCCCTCGTCGCGGTGACCGCTCTCGTCGTGGCCGTGGCGCTGAGCATCCGTCCGGCCTCCGGAACCCGCGCGCCGCATCCCTGGCGCGCGATCGACGCGTCCGCCCTGCTCGCGCAGAGCGATCCGGACGCCGCCGGCCATCCGCGCCCGCGAGCGCCGGGAGGGGCGATCCCCGCGTAGTCCGTCGAGAACGGGACTGCGCGGCTTCGCCGACCCTCCCGACCTCATGAAACGGACACCCGATGGACCTCTTCGCCTTCCCGCCCCTCGCCGCGCTCCTCGACGCCGCCTACGGCGCCCTCGCCGGCCTCTCCGATCTCCTCGCGCCCCTCGCCGGAGCATCCGCCGCTGCACTGGCCGTCGTGCTCGTCACCCTGCTGGTGCGCGCCCTCCTCATTCCGGTGGGCTTCTCGACCGCGCGCGCCGAGCAGACGCGCGCCCGCCTCGCCCCGCGCCTGCGCGAGCTGCAGCGCCGCCACAAGAAGAACCCCGAGCGGCTGCAGACCGAGATGCTCGCGCTGTACCGCGACGAGAAGACCTCGCCGTTCGCCGGCATGCTGCCCGTGCTCGCGCAGGCGCCGGTGGTGGGGCTGCTGTACACCCTGTTCATCCGCCCCGAGATCGCCGGCCATCCGAACGATCTGCTCTCGCACGACCTGTTCGGCGCGCCGTTGGGCACGAGCCTGGCGTCGGCCGTCTTCGGGGGCACCGTCACCCCCGCCACGCTCGCGGTGTTCGCCGCACTGCTGCTCGTCATCGTGGCGACGGCCGAGGTCACCCGTCGCGTCTTCCGTCCGGCACCGACCGACGACGACTCGCCGATGAACTCGCCCGCGATGCAGCGCGTGTTCGGGTCGTTGCACTACCTCACGGCCGTGTTCGCGCTGTTCGTGCCCTTGGCCGCCGCGCTCTACCTCACGGTGACGGTCGTGTGGACCCTCGTGCAGCGGATGCTGCTGCGCCGCCGTTACCCGCTCCCGGTCGCGGCGGTGGCGGCGTCGTCGACGAACACCCGCTCCGGGGGCGCCTCGGCGCCTGCTCGCGGCGGGCGCGCCCGGCTCAGTCGGGCAGCGGGATCGGCGCGGTGAACGGGCCGTCCGCTTCTTCCGCGCCGTCTCTCCCGCTCGGAAGGCGGGAGCGACGGGCGCGGCGGATGCCCAGAGTCGTGCCGACGCTCGCGGCGACGACGAGTGCGATCGCGAGCATGCGCAGACCACTGGCGTCCTGACCGAGGACGAGCCACCCGGCGAGCGTCGCGAACGCGGGCTCGAGGCTCAGGAGCACGCCGAACACGCGCTGCGGCAGACGTCGCAGCGCGGCGAGCTCGAAGCTGTAGGGGATCACCGACGACAGCACGGCGGTGATCCCCGCCAGCAGCAGCAGCTGCGGGTCGCCGACGACGACGCCCGCGGTGGGCACGCCGACGGGCAGGAGCAGGACGGCGGCGACGACCAGTCCCATCGCGAGGCCGCCGCTCCCGGGGATCAGCGCTCCGACCCGGGCGCTGGTGCGGATGTACATCGCCCAGAATCCCGCCGCGACGAGGATGAAGACCACACCGAGGGGATCGAGCGGCTCCGCCCCGACGACGCCGTCGACGAACAGCAGTCCCATGCCCACGACGGCGACGGCGACCCACACCGCGTCTCCGAGACGGCGGGTGAGCACCGCGGCGAGCACCAGCGGCCCGAGGAACTCGATCGCCACCGCCGGCCCGAGGGGGATGCGGTCGATCGCGGCGTAGAAGAAGCCGTTCATCGCGGCCAACGACAGCCCGAACAGCACCGCCGCGGTCCACTGCCGTCGGTCCCAGTGCCGGAACCGCGGCCGCACGATGACGAGCAGCAGCAGTGCGGCGATCGCCACGCGCAGCGACGTGACGCCCCAGGGCCCGAGCACGGGGAACAGCTGCGCCGCGACTGCGGCCCCGAAGGGCAACGAGAGGCACGAGCCGATGACGAGGGCCACCCCCGTCAGCGGGCGGGTCGGCGGGGGATGCTGCACGCTCTCCAGCGTAGGGCTCCCGGGTGCGCCGTCCCGCCCGCGCGAAGGTCAGAGGTGCTTGCCGCCCGTGACCGGGAGGACCGCTCCCGAGGTGTACGACGACTCGTCCGACGCGAGGTACACGTACGCCCCGGCGAGCTCGGCGGGCTGACCGGCGCGTCCGATCGGGGTGTCCTGTCCGAACTCGGCGAGCTTCTCCTCGTCCCAGCCGGTCGCCGGGATGAGGGGCGTCCAGATCGGCCCGGGGGCGACGGCGTTCACGCGGATGCCGCGGGGTCCCGCCTCTTCGGCGAGCGCCTGCACGAACGCCACCTGTGCGGCCTTCGTCATGGCGTAGTCGATGAGCCCGGGCGACGGGTTGTACGCCTGCACCGACGCGGTGACGATGATGCTCGCCCCCGCCTCGAGGTCGGGGAACGCGGCTCGGGCGGTGAAGATCATGCCCTCGAGGTTGGTCTGGAAGACGCGGCGCATGCGCTCGGTCTCGAGCGACGCGAAGTCCTCGATGTCGTGCTGATATCCGGCGTTCAAGACGAGCACGTCGAGCCCGCCGAGCGCGCTCCGGGTCTGCGCCACGATGTCGGTCGCGAAGCCCTCGTCGCGCACGTCCCCCGCGATGCTGAGTCCCGTGCGGCCGGCGTCGCGGATGAGACGCACCGTCTCGTCGGCATCCGCCTGCTCCTCGGGCAGATGCACGATCGCGACGTCGGCGCCCTCGCGGGCGAAGGCGATCGCGGCCGCGCGGCCGATCCCGGAGTCGCCGCCGGTGATGAGCGCGCGGCGCCCGTCGAGCCGGCCGTGCCCCTGATACGAGTCCTCGCCGTGGTCCGGAGTCGGGTCGGTGCGGTCGTTCGTGCCCGGCTGCGCCTGCTCCTGCCCCGGGAACCCCTCTTCGCGGTGCGCGTCTCGCGGGTCTGTCGCGTTATCGGTCATCGTGTCACCTCGGTTTCGTGTCGCGAGGTCACGACGATGCCGGGTGCGCGCGACCGACCCCAGGGGGTTGACAGATGTCGGGGCGGCGCGCGACGCGGATCAGGCGGGGGCGCTGCCCGGGATCTCCGAGGGTGCGGGCGCGTCGTGCTCGGGCTCCGGCACCAGGTACAGGCCGCCCGGCGCGTTCGCCGTGAACGCCAGCGCCTCGATCCAGGCGCGGTTGATCGACGGCTGCCGGCTGCCGAAGTACTTGAAGACGAGCGAGCTGCCCGGCTGGATCCACACGGTCGTACGGCCGCCGCCGACGCTCGTGTCTTCGCGCCAGCTGAACGGGAACGGCTCGCCCCGGCGCAGCTTCGCGGTGATGACCAACTGCAGGTGCGTGAGCGCCCGGTCCTCGATCTCGGTCTTGACTCCGCCTTCGTAGACGAATTTTCCCATCAGGCGCTCTCCTCGGTGCGATTCTTACGGCTCTCCGACCCGGCCGTCGGAATCGCCCACCGAAGCAAGCGTAAGCCCTTCACAGCCGCCGAGCCACCGCGGCCGCACCCGCGACACGCCGTGAGCGATGATGATGACAGCTCGCGCAGTCCGCCCATCGCTTTCCGTCCTAATCGTGCGTCGCGAATTGTCATTCCGCGTGCGACGCGCTCGACCGGGCTTGCGAACCCGCGCCTTGCAAGTCAAGCCCCTGCGGCCCCTCCCCGTCGCCCCCTAGTGTCGACGACATGGATCCCGAAAAGGAGAAGACCATGGATGACTCCGATTCGCAGGGCTACACGCCCACGACCACGCACGCCGAGTGGGGCGCGGGGTCGCCGCGACTGCGCGTGAGCCACGAGAACGGCGAGCGCAGCGAGTTCCTCCTCGAGGCCGATGTCGTGCGCGTCGGCTCGGCCGACGGAAACGAGCTGCGCCTGGCCGACACCGACCCGGTGCACGCCACGATCGAGCACGACCAGCGCGACGAGTACGTGCTGACGCTGCACGGCGAGAGCGAGACGAACTCCAGCCCGAGCGTCGACGCCACGCACCCGGGCGAGGGCGTGCGGACGCTGCGCACCGGAGCGCATTTCACGGCCGGCCCGTGGACGCTCGTGTTCGCCCGCGACGAGTTCGCCGACCACGGCCGCCCCTTCGGCGGACGCAAGGGCGGCGAGTACGACGACCAGAAGCTGCAGGCGCCGCGGCCGGACTACAGCGAGGACGCGGAGGCCGCCGACGCCGCCCCGGCGCCCGATGTGGACGCGGCACCGGTCGGCCCGGCTCCCGGCACCCCCGGCCCGGACGACGACGACGCGGCGAAGGCGGACGCCGACCGATGACCGACGACGCGCGGGCCGAGCACGACCACCTCGCGGACCTCGCAGGCCTCGCCGGCGAGCGCGGCCTGCGGGTCTGCGTCGCGGAGTCCCTGACCTCGGGCCGCCTGGCCAGCACCGTGGCCGCGGGCGAGGGGGCGGGCGGCTGGTTCGGCGGCGGCATCGTCGCGTATCAGACGGCCGAGAAGGAGCGCATCCTGGGGGTCACCCCGGGGCTCGACCCCTGCTCGGCCGAGGTCGCCGAGCAGCTCGCCTCCGGCGCGCTGTCGCTGTTCGAGGCCGACCTCTGCGTGGCCACGACCGGCGTCGGCGGCCCCGGCCCCGACGACCGCGGCAATCCGGAGGGCACCGTCTACCTCGGATGGGCGAGCCCGCTCGGGGTCGGTCACAAGAAGCTCATGCTGTCGGGCGACCCGGAGGACGTGATGGATGCCGCGGTCGACGCGGCCGTCACGCTGCTGGCGCTCCATGCCGAGAGCATCCGACCGGCCGGACCGCTGCGCGGCGAGAACGACTGATGCTCCGCCACCCCTGAGCCGCACCGCCGAGAGACCGCGCGGCTCAGGGGCCGGGCACCAGGCCGACACGCAGGGGCGCCCCCGGTCGGGAGGCGTCGGCGAGCGCGGCATCCACGGCCGAGAGCGGCAGGATCGAACCCACCGCATCCGCGAACGGATAGGCGCGCCCCCGACCGGCGAGGAAGGCGACCGCATCGGCGAGGTCGCCGCCGGCGCTGCCGTGCACCCCGGCGACCGTCGTGCTGCGCGCGGAGAGGCGCGCGACGTCGAGAGAGACGACGGCGAGGTCCGCAGCGGCGGGATCCGGCGCTGCCTGGCTCGTCCCCGGATCGGTGGGCGCCGCGGCGGCGGGCGGTGCGGTATCGCGCGCATCCCCACCGACCACGACGACGACCCCGCCGTCGGCCACGGAATCGATCGCCGTCGCGGAGACCGGCCCCGCGGTGTGGACCACGGCATCCGGTTCGCCGTCGAAGCCCGTCGCGCCGAAATCGCGGGCCCGAGCACGACGCCCGGCGTGGGGGTCGCGCACGTCGACGACGGCTCCGAACTCGACGGCGATCGCCGCAACGGTGAGTCCGAGCAGGCCCGCGCCGTGCACCCGCACGCGGGCCCCGTCGAGGTCGCGATGCATCCGTACCCGGGCGACCGCGGCCCACGCGGTGGCGGTCGCGCACGCCGCCGGGGCGAGCACGGCGGCGGGAAGGGTCTCGGGCACCCGCACCACGGCGGTGCCGGGGCGCAGCTGCACGTGGCTGGCGAACGCCCCGGCGAGCTCGCGATCGGCGGCGACCCGCTCCTCGCCGTACCGCGTGACGGACCGGCACGACTGCGGCCGACCGCACAGGCAGTGATCGCACTGCCGGCACGACACGGTGGCCGACCACACCACGCGGTCGCCGATGCGCAGCGGCGACCCGTCGAACGCGCTCGCCCCGGCATCGCCGAGCGCGATGATGCGCCCGACGCTCTCATGACCCAGAACCACCGGGGCCGACGTGCGCCGCGCGCCGCACGCGGCCTCGGCATCCGCGCGGCACACCGTCGACAGCTCGACGGCGACGAGCACGTCCTCCTCGCCGAGCGCGACGCCGGGCACGGCGATCGTCTCGTGCGGATGCCCCGCGGCCAGCAGCACCACGGCGGTCGCTGCGGGTCTCAGCACGACGTCGCGTCGATGACCGGGCGGGCGCGTGAGCATCGTCCCCATCTCGCTGCCCTCCTCCGGCACGGAGCGCGGCGTCCGCTCCTCGTTCGACTTTCCCAGCCCGGATCGCCGTGACGACCGACGACGCACGAGTGTTCAGCCGCTGTTCACCTCGCGAACCGCGCACGATGGCGCGGGTACGCTCGAAGGGAACCCGTCTGCAGGAAGGCCCCCCATGCCCGTCACCCCGGTCGCCCTCGCCCACGCCGAGGACCTCGCCGACTTCGTCGCCGCCTCCCCCTCGAGCTACCACGCGGCAGCCGAGGTCGCTCGCCGTCTGGAGGACGCGGGCTTCACCCGGCTGGCCGAGGAGGACGCCTGGCCCGCGCCGGCCGGCGGACGCTTCGTCGTGGTGCGCGACGGGGCGACGATCGCCTGGGTCGTGCCGACGGATGCATCGCCCACCACCCCCGTGCACGTGTTCGGCGCGCACACCGACTCGCCCGGTTTCAAGCTCAAGCCCCAGCCGACGACCGGCACCCGCGGGTGGCTGCAGGCCGGCGTCGAGGTCTACGGCGGTCCGCTGCTGAACTCGTGGCTCGACCGCGAGCTGCGTCTCGCGGGGCGCCTCGCCCTCGCCGACGGGCGGGTCGTGCTCGCGCAGACCGACGCCCTGCTGCGGCTTCCGCAGCTCGCCATCCACCTCGACCGCACCGCCAACTCCGGCCTCGCCCTCGACAAGCAGGCCGAGACGCAGCCGGTGTGGGGTCTCGGCGATCCGACCGAGGCCGACCTGCTGGGCGAGCTCGCCGCCTCGGCCGGGGTCGACGCAGCCGCCATCCGCGGCTACGACGTGGTCGTCGCCGACACCGCGCCGGGCGCCGTGTTCGGCAAGGACGACGCGTTCTTCGCCTCCGGCCGCCTCGACGATCTGGCCTCGGTGCACGCGGGCGTCGTCGCGCTCGCCGCGCACGAGGGCGGCGCGGGCGGTCCCATCGCCGTGCTCGCCGCGTTCGATCACGAAGAGCTGGGGTCGAACTCCCGTTCCGGCGCCGCGGGGCCCTTCCTCGAAGACGTGCTCGGGCGCATCTCCGACGGTCTCGGCGCCGACGCCTCGGAGCGCCGCCGTTCGTTCGCATCGTCGTGGTGCCTGTCGAGCGATGTCGGGCACTCCGTGCACCCCAACTACGTGGGCAAGCACGACCCCGTCGTGCAGCCGGTCCTGGGCTCGGGGCCCATCCTCAAGCTCAATGCGAACCAGCGGTATGCGACGGATGCCGTCGGCTCCGCCGCGTGGCACGCGTGGTGCGAGCGCGCCGGGGTCGCGACGCAGGAGTTCGTGTCGAACAACTCCGTCCCCTGCGGCTCGACCATCGGTCCGATCACGGCGACCCGGCTCGGCATCCGCACCGTCGACGTGGGCATCCCGATCCTGTCGATGCACTCGGCCCGCGAACTCGCCGGCGTCTCCGACCTGCACGACCTCACGCGCACGGCCGCGGCCTTCTTCCGCTCCTGATCGTCACGATCGGGCGGCGGCGTTCCCCGCGCGCGCCCGCGGTGCCAGGATGAGAGGATGACGCAGACCCCGCCCGGCCTCATCGAGCGCGCCGGCATCGAGATCATCCCCGAATCCGAGCGCACGGCCAAGCCCCGCGACCTGTTCTGGCCGTGGTTCGCCGCGAACGTGTCGGTGTTCGGCATGTCGTACGGGTCGTTCGTGCTGGGCTTCGGCATCTCGTTCTGGCAGGCCACGATCGTCTCGGTCATCGGCATCGTCGTGTCGTTCCTGCTGTGCGGGCTCATCGCGATCGCCGGCAAGCGCGGCTCGGCACCGACCATGGTCCTGTCGCGCGCGGCCTTCGGCGTGCACGGGCAGAAGGTGCCGGGCATCGTGTCGTGGCTCACCTCGATCGGGTGGGAGACGTTCCTCGCGATCATGGCCGTGCTCGCCACGGCGACGATCATCACGCAGCTCGGCGGCGACGGCAACAGCGTCGCGCTGAAGATCGTGGCGACCGTCATCGTCGCGGCGCTCATCGTCGCGGCATCCGTGCTCGGCTACCACACCATCATGAAGATGCAGTCGGTGCTCACCTGGATCACGGGTGCGGTGACGATCCTGTACGTGGTGCTCGCGGCCGGTCAGATCGACATCGACGCCGTGCTCGCGCGGCCCGACGGCGGCGTCGGTCAGGTCATCGGCGCGCTCGTGATGGTGATGACCGGGTTCGGTCTCGGATGGATCAACATCGCCGCCGACTGGTCGCGCTACCAGAAGCGCAGCACCTCCGACGGGGCGATCGTCGCGTGGAACACCATCGGCGGCTCGGTCGCCCCGGTGCTGCTCGTCGTCTTCGGCCTGCTGCTGGCGGGCTCGAACGACGACCTCTTCGCGGCCGTGCAGGTCGACCCGATCGGGGCCCTGGCGACGATCCTGCCCACCTGGGTGCTCGTGCCCTTCCTGCTCACGGCGGTGCTGGCGCTCGTGTCGGGCGCGGTGCTCGGCATCTACTCCTCCGGCCTGACGCTGCTCAGCCTGGGCATCCGCATCCCCCGCCCGTCGGCCGCGGCGATCGACGGCGCGATCCTCACGGCGGGCACCATCTTCGTGGTGTTCTTCTCGACCGACTTCCTCGGGCCGTTCCAGAGCTTCCTCATCACCCTGGGCGTTCCGCTGGCCTCATGGGCGGGCATCCTGATCGCCGACATCCTGCGTCGTCGGAAGGACTACGACGAGGCCGCCCTGTTCGACGCGAACGGCCGGTACGGTGCGTGGGACGGGATCTCGATCGTCACGATGGTCGTCGCGAGCATCATCGGATGGGGCCTGGTCCTCAACGGCTTCGCCGAGGCGGCGCCGTGGAACAACTGGCAGGGATACCTGCTGTTCCTCGTCGGCGGCACGGAGGGAGACTTCGCCTACGCCAACCTCGGCGTCTTCGTCGCGCTGGTGCTGTCGTTCCTCGTGACGTTCTTCGCCCGCGCCGGGAAGATCCGCCGGCAGGAGCAGGCGTGAGGGACGCCGACGCGCGCCCCTGGCTCGTCGTCATCGATCCGCAGGCGATCTTCGCCTCGCCCGATTCGGCGTGGGGGTCGCCGTTCTTCGCCGAGGCGCTGCCGCGCATGCAGGCTCTGGCGGCGTCCTTCGGCGAGCGCGTGCTCGTGACGCGGTGGATGCCGACGGCCGACCGCTCGACGTCGTGGGGCAAGTACTTCGCGGCGTGGCCCTTCGCGGACCAGCCGGCCGAGCATCCGCTCTTCGATCTCGTTGCCGAGGCGACCGGGCTGTCGCCGCACCCCACCGTCGACCTGCCGACGTTCGGCAAGTGGGGAGCCGAGATCGAGGCGGTCGTCGGCCGCGGTGCACACGTCGTCCTGGCCGGGGTCGCGACGGACTGCTGCGTGATCTCGACGGCGCTGGCCGCCGCGGATGCCGGCGCGCACGTCACGGTCGCGGCGGATGCCTGTGCCGGGTCGACCGCCGAGAACCACGTGGCCGCGCTGCAGGTGATGGGCCTCTATCCGCCGCAGATCACCGTCTCCGACACGTCGGCCGTCCTCGCCGCGCTCTGAACTTCTGCCGCGACTTCCGACTTCCGCGGAGGGCCTCGTCCCGTCGCTCAGCGCGCGGCGCGGACGGCTGCGGCGATGGCGGCGGGAGAGCCCCGCCATGGAGCCCCGTGCCCGGGCAGCACCCATGACGCAGACACGTCGGCGAGGCGGTCGAGCGACGCGAGAGCCTCCTCCGGCTCATCGGTGAAGGGGGCGGGTTGCGCCCCGGAACGACCGGTCAACACGTGCCGTGTGGTCAGCGCGTCGCCGACGAACACCGCATCGACAGCGGGCACGTGCACCGCGATGCTGCCCGGCGAGTGCCCGGGCATCCCGATCACGACGGGCGATCCGGGCAGGTCGAGAACGTCGCCGTGGGAGATCTCCCGCACCTCGGACACCTGCGGTGTGCGCAGGGCGTTCTTGCGGATGCCGTAACCGAGGAACCCGAGCAGGGGGATCAGGCGGGCGGAGCCCATCGGCGTCTTCGGCTTCTCACCGGTGCGCACTCGATGCGCGTCAGCGACGTGGACGTACACCGGCACCCCGGCCTCGCGACGGAGTCGCTCGGCGAATCCGATGTGGTCGCTGTCGCCATGGGTGAGCACGATGCCGCGGATGTCGCCGAGAGGCCTGTCGATGGCGGCGAGTGTCCGCTGAAGGTCGCGCCAGTGCCCCGGCATGCCCGCGTCGACGAGCGTGATGCCGTCGGGCAGGTCGAGGAGGTACGAGGCGACGAGGTCGTTGCCGAGACGGTGGAGGTGCGGGGCGAGGAGCATGAACGGGATCCTTCGGGATGGAGCCAGGGGCGCGATTGCGAAGGCTACGATACGTAGCTATCATGGCTATTGTCAATAGCTATCAAGGAGGGCACATGCCCGCACCCGAGCGCACCTCGATCGCAGCCATCGTTGCCGCCGGCCGAGCGATCCTCGAAGAAGCCGGCCCTGCCGGACTCACCATGCAGGCCGTCGCCGTTCGCGTGGGCGTGCGCGCTCCATCCCTCTACAAACGGGTGCGCGATCGCGATGCGCTGCTCGCCGCGGTGGCCGAGTCGGCCGCCGACGACGTCGCCGCCCGACTCGACGCGGCCGGTGACGAGCTCCCCCTCCTCGCCGCCGCCTATCGGACCTTCGCCCACGCGCATCCTGAGGCTTTCCGCCTCCTGTTCAGTCCGGTCACGCCGGAAGACGCCCTGCACCGGTCATCGGCGCCGGTGCTGCGCGCCTGCGCCACGCTGGTCGGCGACGCCGACTCCCTGGCCGCGGCGCGTCTGTTCACCGCCTGGACGACGGGATTCCTGCAGATGGAACTCGCCGGCGCCTTCCGGCTCGGCGGCGACGTGAGCGAGGCCTTCGACTACGGCCTGGGCCGCATCATGGCCGGCCTCACCTCCTGACGCCGTCCTTCCACACCTGCGCGACCAGCGGCACCCCCGGCCGGTAGGCGAGGTGGATGCGCGTCGGCGCGTCGAGCAGCACGAGGTCGGCGCGCGCACCGGGAGCGATAAGGCCCACGTCGTCGCGGCGCAGGGCGCGCGCTCCTCCGGCGGTCGCCGCCCACACCGCCTCGGCGGGCGTCATGCCCATGTCGCGCACGGCGATCGCGATGCAGAACGGCATCGACGACGTGAAGCTCGACCCCGGATTCGTGTCGCAGGCGAGCGCGACCGTCACCCCGGCGTCGATGAGGCTCCGCGCATCGGGATAGGGCTGACGGGTCGAGAACTCGACGCCCGGCAGCAGGGTGAGCACCGTGTCGGATCCGGCGAGCGCCGCGATGTCGGCGTCGGTCAGGTACGTTCCGTGGTCGACGGATGCCGCTCCCAGCTCGACCGCGAGGGCGATGCCCTCCCCCGGCCCGAGCTGGCTCGCATGCATGCGCGGCGCGAGTCCCCGCGCGATCCCCGCCTCGAGCACGCGGCGCGACTGCGCGACCGTGAAGGCGCCCGTCTCGCAGAACACGTCGATCCACCGCGCATGCGGCGCGCAGGCGTCGAGCATCGGCCCGACGACGAGGTCGACGTACGCGTCGCCGCGGTCGGCGTACTCGGCCGGCACCACGTGGGCGCCGAGGAACGTGACCTCCGGCGTGACCTCGGCCGCGAGCCGCACGAGCCGCTCCTCGTCGGCGACGCTCAAGCCGTAGCCGCTCTTGATCTCGACGGTGGTCGTGCCCTGCGCGCGCATCTCGTCGACGAACCCGTGCAGGCGGCGCCGCAGTTCGTCGTCGGTCGCGGCGCGAGTCGCCGCGACGGTCGAGCGGATGCCGCCGGCCGCGTATTTGCGGCCCGCCATCCGTTCCTCGAACTCCACAGCGCGGTCGCCGCCGAACACCAGGTGGCTGTGGCTGTCGACGAATCCGGGGATCACGGCGCGGCCGGCCGCATCCACGACCTCGTCGACGGCCGCGGAGGCGGGCGTGTCCGCCGCCGCGCCCACCCAAGCGATCCGCCCGCCCTCGACGAGCACCGCCGCGTCGCGCAGCGTGCCGGTGCGATCTCGCGACGCGCTCGCCGTCGGTACGTTCGTCGTCAGTTCGCCGATGTTCGTGATCAGCAGGGTCATGGCATCAGCCTCTCAGGCGCCGGAGATCGGAGACGGCGGATTTCACGGTCACAGCATCGGGATGTTCAGGCCGCGATCGCGCGCGACCTGACGGGCGTGCTCGTACCCGGCGTCGACGTGCCGCATCACCCCGGTGCCGGGGTCGTTCGTGAGCACCCGCTCCAGCTTCTGCGCCGCGAGCGCGGTGCCGTCGGCGACGGTGACCTGCCCGGCGTGGATCGATCGCCCGATGCCCACACCGCCGCCGTGGTGCAGCGAGACCCACGACGCCCCCGACGCGGTGTTCAACAGCGCGTTGAGCAGGGGCCAGTCGGCGATCGCGTCGGAGCCGTCCTTCATGGCCTCCGTCTCGCGGTAGGGCGAGGCGACCGAACCGGAGTCGAGGTGGTCGCGACCGATCACGATCGGCGCGGACAGCTCGCCGGACGCGACCATCTCGTTGAACTTCAGCCCGGCCAGGTGGCGCTCCTTGTAGCCGAGCCAGCAGATGCGCGCCGGCAGCCCTTCGAAGTGCACCTTCTCGCCGGCCTTCTCGAGCCAGCGATGCAGGGCGGTGTCGTCGGGGAAGAGTTCGGCGATGGCACGGTCGGTTCTCGCGATGTCCTCGGGGTCGCCCGAGAGCGCCGCCCAGCGGAACGGCCCCCGCCCCTCTTCGAACTGCGGGCGGATGTACGCGGGCACGAACCCGGGGAAGGCGAAGGCGCGGTCGAATCCGCCGAGCTCCGCCTCGCGGCGGATCGAGTTGCCGTAGTCGAAGACCGCGGCCCCGGCATCCTGGAAGGCGACCATCGCCGCGACGTGCTGCGCCATCGCCTCCCGCGAGCGACGCGTGAACTCCTCGGGGTCGCGCTCCGCCTGGGCCTTCCACTCCCCGACGGACACGCCGATCGGCAGGTAGGCGAGCGGGTCGTGCGCGCTGGTCTGGTCGGTGACGATGTCGATCGGGATGCCGCGTCGGTGCAGCTCGGGGAAGACCTCGGCCGCGTTGCCCACCACGCCGACCGACAGCGCCTGACCCGCGTCCTTCGCGGCGAGCACCCGCGCGACGGCCGCGTCGAGGTCGGTCGTGTACTCGTCGAGGTAGCCGTGCTCGACCCGACGGGCGAGACGCGACTCGTCGACGTCGACGATCAGCACCGCGCCCTCGTTCATGGTCACCGCGAGCGGTTGGGCGCCGCCCATGCCGCCGGCCCCGCCCGTCAGTGTGAGCGTGCCTCGCAGCGATTCGCGTCCGAGCGATCGGGCGACCGCGGCGAAGGTCTCGTATGTGCCCTGCAGGATGCCCTGGGTGCCGATGTAGATCCACGAGCCGGCGGTCATCTGGCCGTACATCGTCAGGCCCAGCTCTTCGAGCCGACGGAACTCGGGCCACGTCGCCCAGTCGCCGACCAGGTTCGAGTTGGCGATGAGCACGCGCGGCGCCCACTCGTGCGTGCGGAACACGCCCACCGGCTTGCCCGACTGCACGAGCAGGGTCTCGTCGGGTTCGAGCTCGTCGAGCGTGCGCACGATCGCGTCGTACGCCTCCCAGCTGCGCGCCGCGCGCCCGGTGCCCCCGTAGACGACGAGGCTCTCCGGGTGCTCGGCGACCTCGGGGTCGAGGTTGTTCATGAGCATCCGCTTGGCGGCCTCGGCACCCCAGCTCTTGGCGGTGCGCCGGTTGCCGCGCGCAGCGCGGATGCGGCGGTCGGGGTCGGTGCGGGTGGCGGGTGCGGTCGTGGGTGCCGTGGTGGGTCCGGTCGAATCAGTCATGTGCATGCTCCTTCGCGATGCGGGCGATGGCGCCGGACTGCACCAGTGCGGTCACGGCCTCCATGTCGGGAGAGAGGAAGGTGTCGGGGCCGGGGCCTCCGGCCACCGTGCGCACCAGGTCGCGCACGGCCCCGGTCGCCGCGCCGGGCTGCAGGGGCGCCCGGAGGTCGAGCGCCCGGGCGCCCGTGAGGATCTCGATCGCGAGCACGCGCGCGAGTCCGTCGATCGCGCGGCGCAGCTTGCGTGCGGCGGCCCACCCCATCGAGACGTGGTCCTCCTGCATCGCCGACGAGGGGATCGAGTCGACGGATGCCGGGACGGCGAGGCGCTTGAGTTCCGACACGATCCCCGCGGCCGCGTACTGCGCGATCATGAGTCCGGAATCGACGCCCACCTCGTCGGCGAGGAACGGCGGCAGGCCGCGATTACGCGCCGGGTCGAGCGCGCGGTCGGTGCGTCGCTCCGACACCGAGGCCACGTCGGCCACCGAGATCGCGAGGAAGTCGAGCACCGCGGCCACCGGGGCGCCGTGGAAGTTGCCGTTCGACTCGATGCGCCCGTCGAGGGTGATGACGGGGTTGTCGACGACCGAGGCGAGT
Source organism: Microbacterium sp. Soil_N32 (assembly GCF_057655505.1). NCBI lineage: Bacteria > Bacillati > Actinomycetota > Actinomycetes > Micrococcales > Microbacteriaceae > Microbacterium > Microbacterium sp. Soil_N32. The sequence continues at coordinate 2,022 of NZ_JBDGME010000015.1, read as the reverse complement.
TCGCGGTCGGCGATGGAGGCGGCGTACCCCGCGGTGTCGCGCGCGGCGCCGTGCACCTGCGGCGAGCACCGCAGCGAGTACGCGTCCTGCACGCGACCGTCCTCCGGTCCCTTGTGACTGTGCACGATGGGCGAGTCGCCGAGGAAGGCGCGGAGGTTCGCCGCCGACACCGCCTGCCCCGCCTGCGGGCGCAGCGCCATGAGGTCGGCCGCGAACACGGCGTCGGTCCCGAGCTGCGATTCGATCGACATCGCGGCGGCGACGTCGGCGGTCACGAGCAGGTCCTCGAGGTCGTGCAGGGCCAGCGCGAGCATGCCGAGCATCCCGTCGGTGCCGTTGATGAGGGCGAGCCCCTCCTTCTCGACGAGCACCACAGGGGCGATACCGGCCGCCTCCAGCGCGACCGATGCCGGCTGAACCTTGCCCAATCGTCCCTCGCGGTCGCGCACCCGCACCTCGCCTTCGCCCATCGCGGCGAGCGCGATGTGTGCGAGCGGGGCGAGGTCTCCGGAGCATCCGAGCGAGCCGTACTCGCGCACGATCGGCACGATGCCGGCGTTCAGCAGGGCGGCATACGTCTCCACGACGACGGGTCGCACGCCGGTGCGCCCGGAGGCGAGGGTCTGCAGGCGGAGCAGTTGAAGCCCCCGCACGACTTCCGCCTCGACCTCGGCCCCGGTGCCGGCGGCGTGCGACCGGATCAGGCTGGCCTGGAGCTGCAGCCGACGGTCGGGGGCGATGAAGGTCGTCGCGAGCGCGCCGAACCCGGTCGAGACGCCGTAGTGCGGGTGCGGGTCGGCGGCGAGCCCGTCGATGACGGCACGGGTCTCGGCGACGCGCGCAAGGGCCTCTGCGGCGACGTCCACGTGCGCTCCCCGACGCGCGACGGCGACGACCTCGGCAACGGACAGCGGCGCAGCGCCGACGACGACGGATGTTTCATTCATGACTCGATTCCACACCCGCGAGGTGGTCCGAGCCGCCGCCGCGTGCCATCCTGTGTCTGTGATCCCAGACGAATCGGAGACCCCGTCCGCCCCGCAGGTGCCGGCGGCAGACCAGACGCTGCGCATCCTGCGCTACCTGGCCGGGCGTCCCGCTCCCGTCGCCGCCTCGGCGATCGCGCGGGATCTCGGGCTGCCACGCTCGAGCGTCTACCACCTGCTCGCCGCCATGGCCGCCCACGGCTTCGTGCTGCACCTGCAGGAGGACCGTCGATGGGGACTGGGCACATCGGCGTTCGAACTCGCCGGAGGGTACGCCCGACAGCAGCCCCTCGCGCGGCTCGGTCGTCCATTGGTCGCCGCGCTCTCCGACCGTCTCGGCGAGAGCGCGCACCTCGCCGTCATGAGCGGGGGCGACGTGCTGTACATCGTCGAGGAGCGCGCGCCGCGGCGTCCGGCGCTGGTCACCGACGTGGGCGTGCGGCTTCCCGCCCACCTCACCGCGAGCGGGCGGGCGATGCTCGCCGCGCTGCCGCGCGAGCAGGTGCGCGCCCTCTACCCGAGTGCCTCGTCGTTCCCGGATCGTACCGGACTCGGGCCGCGCACCCCCCGCGCGCTGCGCGAGGTGCTCCGCGACGTCCGCGCGCGCGGGTACGCGACCGAGGACAGTGAGGTGGCGGACGGCCTGCGCTCCGTCGGGGCCGTCGTGCGCGACCGGGCAGGTTGGCCGGCAGCCGCCGTCGCCGTGACCTGGGCCGGGGACGCCGTCGATCAGGACGAGCTCGTCGACGCGGTACGCGCCACCGCCGCCACGCTCCAGGCGCGACTTCTGCGATGAGGTGACGGCGCCCGCACGGAAAGCGGACGGCGCGCGTGCCCGTTTCTCACAGGCCCATAAACGACGAAAAGCCACCCAGCACTGGGTGGCTTTTCGTACTAAAAGAAGTCCGGCGGTGTCCTACTCTCCCACAGGGTCCCCCCTGCAGTACCATCGGCGCTGTGAGGCTTAGCTTCCGGGTTCGGAATGTAACCGGGCGTTTCCCTCACGCTATGGCCGCCGAAACACTATTGATGTTTC
>NZ_JBDGME010000014.1:0-36327 GCF_057655505.1 Microbacterium sp. Soil_N32 | reverse complement strand
GTCGGTCACCGTGCTGCGACCATCACGAAGACGCGCCGCCGCGCTCTCCATCTCGCTGTACGTTGCTCCGAAATCATGTCCGGCCATCGTGGCTCCCTCCGTATCGAAAACGCCCCCCTCGGGCACTGACAGCACGGGAGGCTACCCAATCTGTGCAGGAAGAGAAAGGGATGCATGCAGGCGCATGCTCCAACCGCCCGCCGCGTCTGGCGAGCGGGCGAGTCGGAGCGGGCGCCCGGGTCGCGCTCATTGTGTGCTGACCACAGCTCGGGACGAGGCCGGCAACGCGAGCGGACAGAAGCCCCTCAACCCGACGCGCTCGCGCGCTACGCCACTACCCCTTCCACCGCGAGCCCTGACCCGGTCGGCCCCTCTCTTCGTCGCTCCCGTCGTGAAACATCCCGCCTGCGACGCGTTCAGGCGGGATCCTTTGCGACCGGAGCGGAACACGTTGCGACCGGAAGGGATGCCGGGGCTAGGCGCGGGCGGAGATCTCGCTCAGCATCCGGTCGCGGGCGCCGTCGAGGTGGGCGGCGAGCACCGCGGCGGCCTCGTCGGGAGCACCCGAGCGCATGACCTGCATGAGCGTGACGTGATCGCCCGACGACTCGTGCAGATCTTCGTCGTGATTGATCGTGACCTCGAGCAGCGCGGCGAACGTCGGCAGGTACTGGCTCCACGCGCCTTCGAGGCGCGGGTGGTCGGCGAGCGCGTAGATCTGCGAGTGGAAGTCGAGGTCCGCCGTGACGAAGGCGGCGTGATCTCCCGCATCGGCTGCTTCGGCCATGCGCTCGACCGCCGCCTGCATCGCCGCCCACCGCTCGTCGTCGTCGACGCGCATCGCCCGCGAGAGCGCGAGCTGTTCGAGCGCTCCCCGCAGGCTGTACAGCTGGTCGACGTCGTCCTGCGTGAGGCCGACGATGTACACGCCGCGCGGGCGTTGGATCTCGACGAGGTTCTCGAACGACAGCTGGGTCAGCGCATCGCGGATCGGACCGCGGCTCACCTCGAACTCCTCAGCCAGCGCCTCTTCGGTCAGGCGTGTGCCCGGGGCGAGGTCGCCGCGCACGATGCGCTGGCGCAGCACGCGGGCGACCTGGGTTCCGAGCGACTCCGCTCGTTTGACGATCTGTGGCACGCCGACCTCCTGTTAACAGTCAACAGAATACACACGGGGGGCTGTCGGCGGGAGGGCGATGCAGATGCTCAGCCGCGGTGCTCGCGCGGGTTCCACAGTACGAGCTCGGTGGAACGGCGGATGCGCCGACCCTGCGGCACCGGAACCACGCCGGACGATCCCGCGGCGAACACGCGCACGCCCGGGCGGTTCTCGCGCTCGGCGCGCAGCGCCCCTTCGAGATCGGCGACCCGGCGGCGGAGCATCCGATTCTCGTCTTCGAGGTCGAGGAGCTTCGCGATGGCGGGGAGGCTCATCCCCTCGGAGGAGAGCTGGGCGACCTCGCGCAGCTGCTCGATGTTGCGGTGCGAGTAGCGACGCGAGCCGCCCCGCGTGCGACCAGGCACGACGAGCCCGATGCGGTCGTACTGGCGCAGGGTCTGCGGGTGCATGCCGGCCAATTCGGCGGCGACGGCGATCGCGAAGACCGGGGTGTCAGCATCCATCGCGTTCTCCTTCCGCTGAGGCGACGACGAGCGCGTGCGCCGGGGCGAGCCGGTTCCCGGAGGAACAGCCCGCCCCGGCGGACGCGCGACGGATGCTCGTCATCGCCGAGCCTTCGCCATGAGCTCGGCGCGGGGGTTCTCGGTCGGCTCCAGCTCCTGGAACCGCTCGAGCGCCTCGCGCGCCGCCTCGTCGAGATGGGTCGGCACCGCGACCTGGAGCTCGGCGAGCAGATCGCCGGTGCCCTTCGAGGTCGTGACGCCGCGGCCCTTGACCCGCAGCACCCGCCCGGAGGGGGTACCCGGCGCGACGCGCAGCTTCACCACGTCGCCGCTCAGCGTCGGCACCTCGATGGTCGCCCCGAGCGTCGCCTCGGTGAAGGTGACCGGCACCACGAGGCGCAGGTTCAGCCCGTCGCGCGTGAAGACCGGATGCGGTCGCACCGTGATCTGCACCACGATGTCGCCGCTCTCGCCGCCGTCGGGCGACGGGCGCCCCCGGCCGCGCAGACGGATCTTCTGCCCGTCGGCGACCCCGGCCGGGATCTTCACCTTGAACGGCTTGCCGTCGTCGCCCTGCAGCGTGATCGTCTCGCCCTGCACCGCCGTGGCGAAGTCGAGGGTGGTACGCGCGGTCACGTCGGCACCGCGCTGCGGTCCGCCGAAGCCGCGGAACCCGCCGCTCGGCTGACCGAAGCGCCCGCCGCCGAAGCCGCCGCCCCCGCCGCCCTGGTTGAACATCGCGAAGATGTCCTCGAAGTCCGCGGACTGCCCGCGGCCTCCCTGCCCGAAGCGGCTGAAGACGTCTTCGAACCCGCCGGCGCCCGAGCCGCCCGCCGTGAAGCGGGCGCCCGAACCCATGGCGCGGATCTCGTCGTACTCCTTGCGCTGCTCGGCGTCGGAGAGCACCGAGTACGCCTCGCTGATCTCCTTGAACCGCGCCTCGGCCGTGGCATCACCGGCGTTCGAGTCGGGGTGGTACTTCCGCGCCAGCTTGCGATACGCCTTCTTGAGGTCGGCCTCGCTGACGTCCTTCGAGACCCCGAGGGTCTTGTAGAAGTCCTTGTCGAACCAATCCTGGCTAGCCATCCATCACCTACTCTGCGGGAACGGCGACGACGACCTTCGCAGGACGCAGCTCGACGTCACCGAGACGGTACCCCACCTCGACGACCTCGAGGATCGTGGCCTTGTCGACGCCGGGGGTCGGCTGCTGGAAGATCGCCTCGTGGCGCTGCGGGTCGAACTCCTCGCCCTTCTCGCCGTACGAGACGACGCCGAGGCGCTCCACCACCGCACGCACCTTCTCGGCGATCACGGCGAACGGCGTGCCGTCGACGAGATCTCCGTGCTGGCCGGCGCGGTCGAGGTCGTCGAGCACCGGGATGAGGCCCTTCACGGCCTCGCCCTTGGCCCGCTCGATCTCGACCTGCCGCTGCTCCTCGGTGCGCCGACGGTAGTTGGCGTACTCGGCCTGCAGGCGCTTGAGGTCGCTCAGCAGTGTCGACTCGAGGTCGGCGAGCACGGCGTCCTCCGCCGCGGCCTCGCCGGTCTGCGCCGTGCCGAGGATGTCGTCGACCGTGAGGTCGTCGGGGGCGTCGTCGATCGGGGTCTCGTCCGAGCCCTCGGCCGCTGCCGCCTCACGGGAGTCGGGGTTGTGCGGCGCGGGGCCGGATGCCTGAGCATCCGACCCCTCGCCTGCGACTCCGTTGTTCTCTTCGAAGTCCTTGTCAGCCATGGTTACTTCTTCTCGTCCTCGTCGTCGACGACCTCGGCGTCGATGACGTCCTCCTCGGACGACGCCTCGCCCTGGGGTGCGTCGCCCTCGGGGGCGCCGGCCGCGGCATCCGCCTGCGACTGCGCGTAGATCGCCTCACCCAGCTTGGTCTGCGACTCGTTCAGCTTGTCGAACGCGGTCTTCACGGCCTCGTCGTCGTCGCCGGCGAGCGCCGTCTTGAGCGCGTCGACGTCGGCCTGCACCGATTCCTTAACGTCGGCGGGCAGCTTCTCGTCGTTGTCCTTGATGAGCTTGTCGATCGAGTACGCGAGCGTCTCGGCCTGGTTGCGGACCTCGGCGGCCTCACGGCGCTTCTTGTCTTCCGCGGCGTGCTCCTCGGCCTCGCGCACCATGCGGTCGATGTCGTCCTTCGACAGCGACGAACCGCCGGTGATGGTCATCGACTGCTCCTTGCCCGTGCCCTTGTCCTTGGCGGACACGTGCACGATGCCGTTCGCGTCGATGTCGAACGTGACCTCGATCTGCGGGATGCCGCGGGGCGCCGGTGCGATGCCGGTGAGCTCGAACGTGCCGAGCGGCTTGTTGTCGCGGGTGAAGTCGCGCTCGCCCTGGAAGACCTGGATCGCGACGGACGGCTGGTTGTCGTCGGCCGTGGTGAAGGTCTCGCTGCGCTTGGTCGGGATGGCCGTGTTGCGCTCGATGAGCTTGGTCATCATGCCGCCCTTGGTCTCGATACCGAGGCTGAGGGGGGTGACGTCGATGAGCAGCACGTCCTTGCGCTCACCCTTGAGGACACCGGCCTGCAGGGCGGCGCCGACGGCGACGACCTCGTCCGGGTTGACGCCCTTGTTCGCTTCCTTGCCGGTCTCGCGCTTGACGAGCTCGGCGACGGCGGGCATACGGGTCGATCCACCCACGAGCACGATGTGCGCGATGTCGGCGACCTTGATGCCGGCCTCGCGGATGACGTCCTCGAAGGGCTTCTTGGTGCGGTCGAGGAGATCCTTCGTGAGGTCCTCGAACTTCGCACGGGTGAGCGTCTCGCTGAGCGACACGGGGCCCGAGTCGGTGAGCGAGAGGTACGGGAGGTTGATCGAGGTGCTGGTCGAGGACGACAGCTCCTTCTTCGCCTGCTCCGCGGCCTCCTTGAGGCGCTGCAGCGCGATCTTGTCGCTCGAGACGTCGACGCCGGTGGTCGACTTGAACTGCGAGATCAGGTAGTCGACGACGCGCTGGTCCCAGTCGTCTCCACCGAGGCGGTTGTCACCGGCGGTGGCGCGCACCTGGATCGTGGAGAAGTCGTCGTCCTTGCCCACCTCCAGGAGGGAGACGTCGAAGGTTCCGCCACCGAGGTCGAAGACGAGGATGAGCTCGTCTTCCTTGCCCTTGTCGAGGCCGTAGGCGAGAGCGGCCGCGGTGGGCTCGTTGATGATGCGGAGCACGTTGAGGCCCGCGATCTCGCCGGCCTCCTTCGTGGCCTGACGCTCGGCGTCGTTGAAGTAGGCGGGAACGGTGATGACCGCGTCGGTGACGGTGTCGCCCAGGTACGACTCGGCGTCGCGCTTGAGCTTCATGAGGATGCGCGCGGAGATCTCCTGCGGCGTCCACTTCTTGCCGTCGACGTCGAACGTCCAGTCGGTGCCGACGTGGCGCTTGACCGACGCGATGGTGCGGTCGACGTTGGTGACGGCCTGGCGCTTGGCGGTCTCGCCGACGAGCACCTCGCCGTCCTTCGTGAAGGCGACCACCGACGGGGTGGTGCGGAAGCCCTCGGCGTTGGCGATGACCTTCGGCTCGCCGCCCTCGAGGACGCTGACGACGGAGTTCGTCGTACCGAGGTCGATTCCCACAGCACGTGCCATGTTGTTCTCCTTTGCTGACGTTGTTTCGGTTCGGAAGTCTGCGGCGATCAGGAAAACCTGAGTCGCGATGGCTCAAGTGTATCGCCGGCCCCGAGCACTGTCAAATGAACTTGATATGAGTTGGCTCAACTTTACATCGCGGCGGGACGCGGCGACCCGAGTCGGTGTCGAGCACGCCCGCACCCGATGCACATCGACCACGGGCAGGGCTACCCCTGGGAGCCGGGCCACGGGCTGGCTAGGCTGACGGGCATGTCGAGCATCCGCCTCTCCCGCCTCGCCGCCGTTACCGCGGTCGCCGCGTTCGCCCTGCTTCCGCTCAGCGGATGCGTCTACGCGCAGATTCCGGCCGAGGCTCCGGGCGCCGGTGAACCGTCCGCGACGCCCTCCCCCAGCGAGGCGCCCGACACCGACTCCGGTGAGCTGCCGACCACTCTGACCTTCGCCGAGGGAGCGGACATCCCCTCCACGGCCTACATCGAATGGGGCGACGGACTCCTCTCCGACGATGCGTGGAAGATCGCCTCCCCCGACGACGGGCAGGGCAACTGGAGCTACGCGAAGGTCGACGACTCGTGCACGGTCCACTTCTGGCAGGGGCGTCTCGGCGCCGATATCGTCGTACCCGGCGACGACGCCGCCACGTCGGATGCCCTGATGGCGACGTTCCTCGGCGGCAGCCCCGCGGACATCACCCCGAACGCCACGACGGGCTCGTTCAGCTACCAGACCTCCGGCAACGACGACGTCGAGACGCGGCAGGTCGTCGGCGAGGGCGAGGGGCGCACCTGGATCATGTCCGCGCGCGGTTTCTCGGCCCTCAGCGTCGGGCTCTACGCAATCGCCGACTGCGCGGCCGGCGACCCGGCCGACGTGCTCGCCGAGGTGAACGACCTCAACGCGATCATCGTCACGCCCTGAGGCGACGCGTCACGCCCTGAGGCGACGCGTCACTTGCCGCCGGGAGGGCCCGCCAGCAGCAGCACCACGTACAGCCCGACGATCGCGACGACCAGCAGAGCGGCGAGCACCCACGGCCGGTTGAGGAACCACCGCACGAGACGGTCGAACCACCGGTGGTCGCGCGGGTCATCGGTGGCGTCGAGCCGCCAGGCGCCGTCGAGGCGACCGGTGCGGTGGAGCCAGATCTCCGTGGGCACCGTGGCGTAGGGCACCACGGCGCTCGCGACCGCGAGCACCGCGACCCCCACGTGCCAGCGCTGGTTGATCGCGACGAGCAGGGCGGTCGCCCCATAGGCCAGGAACACGAACCCGTGGATGCCGCCGCCGATCGTGACCACGACGCCCGGGGCACCCAGGGCACGGGCGATGATGGCCCCGATCAGAAGGGTCCAGGTGATCGCCTCCGCGATCGCGAGAACTCGGTACAGGCGGGCGGGCGCACGGAACACGGGACTCCTCCGGTCGGGGTACGTCGAGCGTATCCGCGCTTCCTATGAGCCACCGGCCCACCAACGCCCGGAAGCGCCTCGAAAACACAGACCGATCGCCGACCGCGCGGCGTGTCCCGCCCCGACACGCCGCCCGCGAGCGAATCGGTCTGGGTTTCCGCGCGCGGGGGGCGTCGTCCGCGCCCGCGCGCACGGCGCGCCGTCACCGCCCGTTCACCGCCGGCGGCCAGACTGCGAGTCATGAGCGCACCCGATCCCCACCCCGGCGCCCCCGAGCCCGTCGCGACGGCCACGAGCGGCGCAGTCGCCGTCGTCGGCCTCGACCTGCGCGGAGAGACACCGGCCCCGAAGAAGCAGGTCTTCTCGTGGGCCCTGTGGGACTGGGCGACGCAGCCCTTCAACACCGTCATCCTCACCTTCGTCTTCACCGCCCTGTACCTCGTGGGCGAGGGATTCCTGCCCGCAGACATCGCAGCCCTCGACCCCTCCGACCCCCGTCGCATCGCCGCCGACGCCGATCTCACCTCGGGCCTGGGACTGGGGTCGACGATCGCGGCGTTCGGCATCCTGCTGCTGGCCCCCGTGCTCGGTCAGCGCGCCGACGCCGCCGGTCGCCAGAAGCTGTGGCTCGGGATCGGCACCGGCGCCCTGGTGATGTGCATGCTCGGCCTGTGGTTCGTCGAGCCGACGCCGAGCCTGTTCTGGCTGGGTGTGGCGCTGATCTCGGCGGCGACCGTGTTCCAGGAGATCGCGGCGGTCAACTCGAACGCGATGCTCATCGGCATCGCGACCCCGAAGAACGTCGGCCGCATCTCGGGCCTCGGGTGGGGCTTCGGATATCTGGGCGGCATCATCGCGCTCGCCATCGTCGTCGCTCTGAATGCCGTCGACTGGTTCGGGATGCCGACCGACGACGGCCTGGTCTACCGCCTGATCGCCGTGGGATGCGCCGTCTGGGCGATCGTGTTCAGCATCCCGATCTTCCTGTACGTGCCCGAGCCGTCGCTCGGCCGTCCGGAGCGGAAGGTCGGGTTCTTCCGCTCCTACGTGCTGCTCGTGAAGGACGTGGCCGCCCTCTATCGCGACCCCGAGACCCGACCGACGTTCTGGTACCTGCTCTCGAGCGCCGTGTTCCGCGATGGACTGGGCGGGGTGTTCGCCTTCGGGGCGATCATCGGCACCTCGGTGTTCGGCTTCGGCACCCAGCAGATCATCGTGTTCGGCATCGCCGCCAACCTCATCGCGGGCGTGTCGACGATCGCGGCGGGGCGCCTCGACGACCGGCTCGGCCCGAAGCGCATCATCCTCGGGTCGATCGGGGCCATGATCATCGCCGGGCTCGCCGTCTTCGTGCTGCGCGACGGCGGGGCGACGGTGTTCTGGATCGGCGGACTGCTGCTGTGCGCCTTCGTCGGCCCGGCTCAGGCGGCCGCGCGGTCATTCCTCGCCCGCGTCACGCCGGCCGGCCGCGAGGGCGAGATCTTCGGCCTCTACGCCACGACCGGGCGCGCGGCGAGTTGGATGGCGTCGATCGCCTGGACCGTGCTCATCGCACTGACCTCGCAGACCGCCTTCGGCATCCTGGGCATCGTCGTCGTGCTGCTCATCGGCTTCCTGCTTCTGCTGCCGGTGAAGGCCCCGGCCCGCACCGCCTGAGCCGGCCCGCCCACCCTCTCCCGGCCTCCCCCGCCCCCGCCTCCCCCCGCCCCGCATAACTTCGGAGTGGTGCGGCGACACCCCGGCGATCGGATGCTTCGGCCGGGGTGTCACGCCGCAACTCCGAAATCGTGCGCCGGGGACGGGTGGGGCGCCGCAACTCCGAAGGTGTGCGGCGGCGGTCGGGTGAGGTGGAGGGGGAGAGACGGATCAGGTGAGGAGGAGCGGCGACACGGCGGCGGCGAAGCCGGGGAGGGGCAGCGGCGCGTTCGTGGCGAGGTAGGCGACGAGCACGACCGCTCCGACGAGCAGCAGCAACAGGAAGATGAAGATGGCGGCGGTGATGCCGCCGTAGCCGCTCGACGCGGGCGCCTCGGGGGCCGAGAACGCCGGGTCCTGCGGTGGCGCCGGCTCCGGGTCGGTCGTGGGCGGCGGCACCGGCAGGCGCTCCGCCACCGGCCGACGCGACGAACGCAGAGCGCCCGAGCCGTGCGCCCCTGTGACGGGGCCGTCGAACGCGGGCGGGGGAGGCACGACGTCGTCGCCGGTCGATCCTCCGAACGCGGGCGGCGGGGGCACGACCTCGTCGTCGCTCGCGGCGGCGACCGGCGGCACCGATCCCGTCATCGGTCCGTCGAACGCGGGCGGGGGCGGCACGACGGCGGCGGCCCGGTCGTCGTCGAAGACGGGCGGGGGCGGCACGACGGCATCCGTCTGAGCATCCGCAGGCGCCGCTACGGGGTCGACGGGCGGCACCGGGGCGACCGCATCCGTCTCGCCCTCCCGTGGGTCGCGGTCGGACGGATGGATGCTGTCGCTGGTCATGTCAGCCTCCGAGTGATCCGACGTCGGTGACTCCGACGTCCGTGCGGTGGAAGTTCTGGAACGAACGCGAGGCGGTGGGCCCGCGCTGCCCCTGGTAGCGGTTGCCGTACGGGCCCGAGCCGTAGGGGTTCTCGGCCGGCGAGGTGAGGCGGAAGAAGCAGAGCTGGCCGATCTTCATACCCGGCCACAGCTTGATCGGCAGCGTGGCGACGTTCGCGAGCTCGAGCGTGACGTGCCCGGTGAAGCCGGGATCGATGAAGCCCGCGGTCGAGTGCGTGATGAGGCCCAGGCGTCCGAGCGACGACTTGCCCTCGAGGCGGGCCGCGATGTCGTCGGCGAGCGAGACCTGCTCGAACGTGGCGCCGAGCGCGAACTCGCCGGGGTGCAGGATGAACGGCTCGTCGGGGTCGACCTCGATGAGCCGGGTGAGCTCCGGCTGATCGACCGACGGGTCGATGAACGGGTACTTGTGGTTGTCGAAGAGCCGGAAGTAGCGGTCGAGTCGCACGTCGACGCTCGACGGCTGCACCATCGCCGGGTCGTGGGGAGCGAGGCCGATACGGCCCGAGGCGAGTTCGGCGGTGATGTCGCGGTCGCTGAGAAGCACGGCCCCAGCCTAGTCAGCCGCGCTACGGGACCGCAGAAGTATGCCCGTATCCGACGACCGGATCCGAGCGCTCGCTCGTCTGCACTCATGACGCACTCCCCCGGGTGCGCCATCCATCAACGATGACCGGAGAAGAAACATGTCGATGAAGACGAAGAAGAACCGCTGGGCCGCGATCGCCGTGGCCGCACTCGTGATCGCGGGCGGAACGGTGGCCGCGCCGCAGGCGGCGAGCGCCGCCACCCAGACCTGCGGGTGGGACGGCTACCGCTGCACGATGAGCACGAGCGCATCGGGAACGGTGAGCTTCCGGGCGTACGACTCGTGGGGCAACAAGTACAGCTCCCGCTACACCGTGAAGACGACGAGCGGCAGCACGATCTGCTCCGGCTCCCTCACCGTCAACGGCGGATGGAAGACGTGCTCGCTCTTCGGCTACAAGGGCACGGTGAAGATCACCGTGTCGAAGGCCTGGGACAAGGGCATCCGTATCGTGACGTCCTGATGTGTTCGGCGATCGGTGGGGAACACGGCCACGCACCCCTGTGGCCCCGCGTTTCCCACCGATCGTCACCCGTCGGGTAGGCTGATCCCACCGGTTCCCACGGATGCCGGTTCGGGGCTGTAGTTCAATGGCAGAACTTCTGCTTCCCAAGCAGACAGCGCGGGTTCGATTCCCGTCAGCCCCTCCATATGTGACGACCTCCCCCGGTCACGGATACTCGTGCGGACGCTCGGGGTGGTTGAGGTCGAACGCCGGGCGCTCGCTGCGGATGCGGGGGATCGACGTGAAGTTGTGGCGCGGTGGCGGGCATGACGTGGCCCACTCGAGTGAGGCGCCGTAGCCCCACGGGTCGGCGACGGTGACCTTCGGGGCTTTGCGCGCGGTGATCCAGACGTTGATGAAGAACGGCAGCATCGACGCACCGAGCAGCATCGCTCAGACCGTGGAGATCTGGTTCTGCCAGGTGAACCGATCCTCGTCGGCGTAGTCGGCGTAGCGGCGGGGCATGCCGTCGACTCCCAGCCAGTGGTGGATGAGGAACGTCAGATGGAAGCCGATGAACAGCATCCAGAAGTGCACGTATGCGAGGCGTTCGTTGAGCATCCGCCCCGTCCACTTGGGCCACCAGAAGTAGAACCCCGAGAACATGGCGAACACGACCGTGCCGAAGACCACGTAGTGGAAGTGAGCGACCACGAAATAGCTGTCGTGCAGGTGGAAGTCGAGCGGTGGCGAGGCGAGGATCACTCCCGTCAGACCCCCGAAGACGAAGGTGACGAGGAACCCGAGCGCGAAGACGAGCGGACTCTCGAAGGTGACCGAACCGCGCCACATCGTGCCGATCCAGTTGAAGATCTTCACCCCCGTCGGGACGGCGATGAGCATGGTGAGGAGGGCGAAGAACGGCAGTAGCACGGCCCCGGTGACGTACATGTGGTGCGCCCAGACCGCCACCGACAACGCGGCGATGGCGATCGTCGCGTAGATGATGGTCTTGTACCCGAACAGCGGCTTGCGGCTGAAGACGGGGAAGACCTCGGAGACGATGCCGAAGAACGGCAGGGCGATCACGTAGACCTCGGGATGCCCGAAGAACCAGAACAGGTGCTGCCAGAGCAGCACGCCGCCATTCTGGGGGTCGAAGAGATGCGCGCCGAGGATGCGATCCGCGGCGGCGGCGAAGAGCGCGGCCGCGAGCACCGGGAACGCCATCAGCACCAGGAGGCTGGTGATGAGCGTGTTCCAGGTGAACACGCTCATGCGCCACATCGTCATCCCCGGAGCACGCATCGTGATGATCGTCGTGATGAAGTTGACCGCGCCCAGGATCGTTCCGAACCCGCTCAGGCCGAGGCCGACCATCCAGAGGTTTCCTCCGGCGCCCGGAGTGAAGGTCGCGCTGGCGAGGGGCTGGTAGGCCGTCCAACCGAACGAGGCCGAGCCCTGAGGAGTGAGGAAGCCGGCGAGGGCGATCGTCGATCCGAAGAGGAACAGCCAGAACGAGAACGCGTTCAACCGCGGGAACGCCACGTCCGGCGCGCCGATCTGCAAGGGCATGATCGCGTTCGCGAAGCCCGCGAACAGGGGCGTCGCGAACATCAGCAGCATGATCGTGCCGTGCATGGTGAACAGCTGGTTGTACTGTTCACGGGTCGGCATGAGCTGCATCCCCGGCGCGAAGAGCTCGGCCCGGATCACGAGCGCCATCACTCCGCCGAGCAGGAAGAACACGACCGACGCGATGAGGTACATGTACCCGATCGTCTTGTGGTCGGTGGAGGTCACCCACCGCACGACGATGTTGCCCTTCTGCTCCACGCGAGAGGCGCTCATCAAGGCCGCTTGCCGCGCATCGGCCGGTGGAGTGATTCGCGGCTCGGTCGTCATCATGCTCCTGCTTCTGGGCGGCATCGCCCGCCCTCGAACGACGCTCTGTCTGGATAGCGCCGGACGATATGACCGCGCCGTCAGCGCAGAAGGGGGCTTGTCAGAATCGGCATCGCGCGGTAAAAACCGATCCGCGACGACGCGACGGAAGCGCGATGCCACCCCGCGCACACTTCTGTTCGCAGGAGGGGGTGTCGGCGCTCCGGCATTCGTGCGATGGTGAGCAGACCACATTAGCGGCCAGCTCGGCCGCGGCTCTGGGGGCGGGTATCCGTGGTGATCGGAGGCCCCAGTCATGGGTTATTTCATCTACGACAACCGGATCAAGACGGAGATCGAGGATCGGGCGCTGACGCACCTGCAGCTCGTGATGATGTCGAAGCTCCGGCGCGGTGAACCGTTCGGCTTCTCGTGGAAGGAGGACGCGAGCATCGGAGACGGCCGCGTGACGGTCTGGGTCAGCCCGTCCAGCGCCCTCGTGTTCAAGTTCGTCGGCAGCCGGCCACCGAAGATCAATCAGCACTGGGCGGACGCCCTCGCCTACACCGCGAGTAGTTCGACCGGACTGTATCTGGTGCACGAGCCGAACGAAGGATCCCCCGCGTTCGACCCGAACTACGCCCGCGCCTGACGGGGCCGCGATGCCGCCGGCACGCGACGGCGCTCGGCTCCACGGCTCTACCACGGCGCCGACCCCGGCACAAGCCTGCGCGTCGTTCTGCGCATCGTGACACGCTCGGGAGATGACCACCCTCGCGCCGCCACCCCCGACGGGGGAGGACGACGCCTGGGCGGCGACGGATGCCCTGCTGGCGCGGGTGGCCGCGGGCGAGCAGCTCGCCCTCGCCGAGCTGTACGACGCGACCTCGGGTCGGGTCTACGGGCTGCTGCTCCGCGCGGTGAAGAGCCCCGCCCTCGCCGAGACGATGCTGCACGAGGTGTACGTCGAGATATGGTCTCGCGCGACGGAGTTCGACGGTTCCACGGGAACGGCGCTCACCTGGCTCGGGGGGATCGTACGACGGCGGCTGCTGATCGGTGCATCGACGCCGGTGAGCGAGGGGCCCGCGGTCGCCTGACGCGAGCAGTCAGCACGCGGGCGACGGTTCGATCCGGCGGCCCGGCACCCGCACCTCCGCCATACCGAACAGTGCGGCGAACGCATCCTGTCCCTCGGCGGTCACCGATACGGCTCGCGTCTTCGCGCGCGGCACGATCCAGCCGTGGCGAGTCGATGCACGCAGCAGTTCGGCACCCAGGTGCCCCGAGAGATGCAGGCGGCGCTCCGTCCAATCCACGCAGGTGCGCACGAGAGGACGGCGACTCCGCGGTTGGAGGGCCGCAGCGCCCGCGATCCGCTCGAAGAGCATCCGCCCGCTCGCCGTCACCTCGAGCGCGTCCGACAGATGCCCTGCGTTCGTCAGCGCATCGAGCAGCGCCACGCCCAGGGCGCCCGCGAGGTGGTCGTAGCAGGTGCGGGCGTGCGCGAGATCGTCGCGCTGAGTCGCTGCGCGCAGCGAGGCCACCGGGGCGGGTCTGCCGACGTAGGCGGTCGCCGCTTCGATGAGATGAGCCGCGTCCGACGACGCGAGCGAGACGTACGCATGCCGCCCCTGCGTGCGGAGCGTGACGAGTCCGGCGTCGAGCAGCGTCGTCAGATGCTCGGATGCCGTGGAACGCGCGACGCCCGCGGTGCGCGCCAGCTCGCCCGCGGTCCACGCGCGGCCGTCGAGGAGGGCCAGGCACATGGAGACGCGGGCGGGACTGCTCAGCGCCGCTCCGAGCCGCGACACCGAGGTCGGGTCGATGATCACGCGACGACGGCAGGGGCGTCGAGCAGGTCGGCGCGGAAGTTGGCGCCGACCCGCGCACCCTGCGCGAAGTAGTGCCGGAAGCTGTAGTACAGCGGGTTCCACTTCTCGGTGTCGATGCGATCGGGTTCGGTCGCTCTGAGGATGCCCTCGAACACATGGACGCGCACGACCTCGGCTTCGACCGCGACTGCGCTCCCGCCGTCGATGTCGACGACCTGAACCACGCGCGCCTCGATCTGCACGGGGCATTCGCCGATGCGCGGCGGGACGACGTCGAGCGAGGCCACCTTCGTGAATCGCCCCACACTCCACTTGTCGGGCTCGTGGCGGTACGCGGGCCGCTTATCCGCCGGAACCGGGGTGCGCCCGGTCGTCGGCGCGATCGCCTCGACCGCCGCCGCGAGCTCGGAGGATGGGAGGTTGACGACGAGTTCGCCGAGGTGCCGCAGGTTCGCGAGCGCCTGCCCCTCGGCACCCAGCCCGAGCATGTATCGATCTCCGAGTGCCCACGCCGACGAGATCGGGCTGATGTTCGACGCCCCCTCTGCGTTCACCGTCGTGATCAGCGCGACGGGGGTGCCGAAGTACAACACGGGCAGATCGACGGACTTCGTTCTCTCCATCCCTCCATTCTCGACCGCCGACCATTCGGTCCTCGCCGAACAGTCGGCGGCGGGCGGCGGCCGCGCCGCGCGACGACGGGCGGCTCCGTAGAGTGATGCCATGAGATCCCGCACGCGCACCGCGACCGTCCTGGCACTCGGCTGCGCGGGCCTGATTCCCCTGCTCGCGGGCTGCAACGCGTTCATCGATCAGCTCGGCGCATCGTCCTACGAGGGGGTCGAGGAGAACATCGAGGCCGCCATCCCCGGGGCGGATGCCTCGGTCGGGTCTCACCTGAACGGCTTCTCGTCGGACCTCGACCTCGTCGTCGCCATCCCGGACGCCACCGACGCCACGCCCGACGACCTCCGCGCCGTGGTGACGGCGCTCTGCGACGCGGAACCGCGAGGGTTCGACTACGTGCGCCTGTTCATGCAGACCGGGGAGCCCGGGTCGCTCGACGAGCGCCGCGTCGACGTCGACGCCCTGATGTCGGAGGCCTTCCCTTCGGACTCCGACCTCGGCGAGTACTCGCTGCTCGAGGATCTCTGCGCGGCTCAGCCGTAGAGCTCGCCGACGGGCACCTCGACGGAGAGCACGTTGCCGACGGGAGCGAGCGGGCAGGCCCAGGCCGGGTCGTACGCGCACGACGGGTTGTAGGCGAAGTTGAAGTCGAGCACGATCGTGGCGCCCCCGGCATCCGAACCGAGGTCGGCGCCCTTCACGGTGTCGAGTAGGTAGCGACCGCCGCCGTACGTGCCGCCCGGTCGCCCGGCCAGGGCATCGCGCACCGGCACGAACAGCCCTCCGCCGTAGGAGGTCAGCCGCCACACGTCGAGCGGCCCGGCGTCGGGAACCTCGACGCGCCCGATGCGCGCGAACGCGACGACACCGTCGGTTCCGGTGGCGAACTCGAAGTCGGCCGGCTCGGCGTCGAGGATCGGCAGTTCGAACCGCCAGGCGGGATCGTACGCCGCGAGAGGCAACCCCGCGAAGACCTCGCGGTCGGCCGGGAGTAACGGCGTCGCGGGGTGGGCCGCCATCAGCTCGTCCCGCTCGATACGCCACAGCTCGTGCGCCTCTTCAGGGTCGGATGCCCGACGCACGGCGTCGTACAGCGCGAAGACCCGGCGCCTCCAATCGGCGACCTCGAGAGCGGTGCGGGCGGCGGCAGTGGTGCTCATGGAGCCACGCTACGGCATATCGCCATATACGTGCGCTGTCCCCATCGGCGCTGCTACCGTCCTCATTCGAGGACGCCCCGTCATTCCGCACGGACCCGCCCTCCGCTCACGAAGGAGACTCATGACACGTTCCACCCCACGGCGCCTCGCGGCGGCGGCGACCGTCGCCCTCGGCGTCGCCCTCGCCTCACTCACGGTCGCGCCCGCCGCGCAGGCAGCCGACGGCTACTGCGGCTACTACTCCGAATCCCGCGCCGTCAACAGCAAGTCAGTCTGCTCGTCGAAGAAGCTCGCGAGCTACGTGAAGGTGAACAACCAGTACAAGTGGGGCCCCTGGGTCACCACGGGCCGCACCTCCTGGCAGTGGCAGAACTACCCCAGCGTGCAGGCGTACAGCTACGCGTTCACCCCGGTGTGATCGGATGCCGATGACGAGGACCCTGCCCGCGCTCGCGGGTCTCGCCGTGATCGGAGCCCTCGTCGTCGGCTGCACGGCCGCAGGGGCGACGACCGCCTCGACGGCCGTGCCCGCGCCCGCGGCGTCGTTCGACGGTGACGTGCCGGCGTTCGATGGCCCCTGGGCCGACTGGTTCACCACCGTCTACACCTCCGAGCACGCCACCGACGCGCAGCGGGAGATCCTCGCGGATGGCGAGATCACCGACGCGGAGTACGCCCAGGTGCGCGGAGACTTCGCCCGCTGCCTCGAAGACCTGGGACTCGAGGTGCAGCTCTCACCCGACGGCGGTTTCACCATCGACGACGACGGCGGGCTCAGCGAAACGCAAATCACCGGCGACGCGGTCCCGACGTGCGAAGCCCGCACCGTCGGTTCGGTCGCGATGCTCTACGAGCAGATCCGTCGCAATCCCGAGCAGAAGGACGAGGCGACCATCGTGGTCGCGTGCCTGAAGGATGCCGGGATCGTGGGCGCGGCCTACACGGCCGCGGAGTACCGCCGAGACCTCGACGCCTACGCGGGGCTCGACTGGGACGCGAGCGAGGTGCGCTCCTGCGTCGACGACCCGCTCAGGCTGCTCGACGACGTCGGCGCCCCCGCACCGTGACCAGGACCCCCGCCCGCCAACCCCGTCGTCGGTTCGCGCTCGCCACGACGGCCGTCGTGATCCTCGCCGCCGCCGGCGTCGGGGGCGCCTGGGCGATCGCGCACGCCGCCGTGCCGCCGGAGCTCGCTCAGGCACGGCCCGTGGAGTCGCTGAGCATCCCGTACGAGCAGTTCGACGACGCGCGCACGGTCGACCTCACCGCGACCCTGCAGCCGTCCCCCGGCGTCGTCGCGCGCGCCCCGGGCGTGCTGACGCGAAGCGCCTGCTCCCCCGGCGCAGCCCTGCGCTCCGGACAGGCGGCGTTCCTCGTCGACCGTCTGCCGCTCGTGGCGCTCTCCACCGCGCAACCGTTGACGCGCCCGCTCGCGGCCGGCGACCGCGGCACCGACGTGCGCGAAGTGCAGCAGGCGTTCGCGGCGCTCGGTTTCACGGGCGGCGTCGACGGGGTGGTCGGCGCCCAGACCATCCGCTTCTACAACGACCTGCGCCGCGCAGCCGTCGCCGATGCGCCCCTGGTGGAGACGATCGATCCCGCGTCGCTCGTCTGGCTCCCCTCCGCCGAGGTGGTGGTGGTCGACTGCCCGACCGCCGTCGGCGAAGACATCGAGCCCGGCACCGTCCTGGCCGCTCTGCCGCCGACCCTGCTCACCCTCCGCGTGGGCACGACGCCCGCCGCGCTGCCCGACGCCGCCCGCACCCTCACGGTCGACGGCGTGACCGCAGCCGTCGACTCCTCCGGGGCGGTGGATGCCGCCGCCTGGGGCGCCCTCATGGCGACCGCGACGTTCCGCTCCTATGCGCTGGCCCCGGACGACGTGGTGCTCAGCGGCACGCTCCGCCTGGGCGAGAGCATCCGCGTCGCCCGCGTCCCCCCGTCGTTCCTGCGCGACACCGACGACGGGCGCGTGTGCGTCGAGGACGGGGGCAACGTCTTCGTCGGCGATCTCGTGAGCACCGACCTCGGATCCACGCTCGTGCGCTTCGACGACGAGCCGTCGACCGCCGACGCTCCTGGCGCCGACACGAGCGGAGAGCCGTGCGCGTGACGCTCGACGGCGTGGGCCATCGGTTCTCGTCGGAACGCCCGCTGTTCTCCGGGCTCACCACCACCCTGGTCGCGGGCCGCAGCTGCGCGATCGTCGGGCCGTCGGGGGCGGGAAAGAGCACCCTTCTCGGCCTGATCGCGGGCGAGACGCACCCGACCGAGGGGCGCATCGAGCGGCCCGCGGATGTGACGATCGCCTGGGTCTTCCAGAATCCGTTCGGGGTGCCGCGACGCACGGCCCTCGACCACGCGTCCCTTCCGCTGCTCGCCGCCGGACGGACGCGAGGCGACGCCGAGGAGGAGGCCCGCGCCTTGCTGCGCGACTTCGGACTCGCGGGGCGGGAGCAGGAGCAGTTCCGCCGGCTCTCGGGCGGAGAGGCGCAGCGCCTCATGCTCGCACGGGCGGTGGCGAGCGCGCCCGATCTGCTGCTCGTCGACGAGCCGACCGCCCAGCTCGATCGGCGCACCGCCGAGACGGTGAACGGGGTGCTGGGACACCTGAGCGGCCGGGGATGCATCGTCGTCGTCGCGACCCACGACCCCGCCACCCGCGACTCGTGTGCAACCGTGCTCGACCTCGCGGACTACGTCCCCTCGCCGCCGGAGACGGTCGAGGAGAACGATGAGGAGGGGATCCGATGATCGTCTCCGAGGCGCTGCGCAACCTCCGATCCGGCACCACGCGCGGGCTGCTGTTCGGACTGATCTGCGGCGTGCTCGCGGCGTCGGCGCTCGTCGCCGACGCGCTCGCCATCGATGCGGTGCAGGGCGCCGCCGCGCGCTACCTCGCGGCGGGCGCGGCGACGCTCGTGGTCGAGAGCCCCGACGGGGTCGACGGGGCGCGGTGCGAGGGCATGATCGACGTCCCGAACGTGCGGGCCGCGGGAGCGATACGGCAGACGAATGCTCCGCTCGTGCCGCTGCGTACTCCCGGGGTCGAGCTGCCCACCTTCGACGCGACCCCCGGTGCGGTCGCCCTGCTGCGCACTACCGGAGGCGCGGAGGGCGCGGGGGAGGCTTCACCGCAGGACGCCGAGGCCCGCGACGGCACGGCCGGGACCCGCGACGGGGTGTTCGTGTCGACCGAGGTCGCCGACGCCCTCGCACTGACGACGGGGGCGACGCTCCGGACGACAGCCGCGACGGCGCGCGTGAGCGGCACCTTCGCCTATCCGGACGACGGGCGCGCGGCGGGCCTGGGGTACTCCGTCGTGCTGTCGGTTCCGCCGCGAGGCGTGTTCGATCAGTGCCGCGTGCTGATCTGGCCCGAATCCGACGCGGTGCGCGCCATCGTCGCCTCGTCGGTGCTCTCGGCCGGGGCGAGCACCGAGAGCCCGCCGACGATCGGCCAGCTCAACCCGACGCTCGGCGCGCACTTCGACGCCGACGCGCGGTTCCGCGACCGACCCACGGCCTCGCTCCCCCTGGCCGTCATCGCGGCGGCGGGCGCCGCCGGCTTCGTCGCAGTGCGTCGGCGTCGCCTCGAACTCGCCGCCGCCCGGTCGGTCGGCGTCACCCTGCACGTTCAGGCGGCGCAGATCACCATCGAGACGCTCGCCTGGTCGGCGTGCGCCGCCGCGGGCGCGGTCATCGTCTCGGCCGTGACCGCCGCGATCGTGGCACCCTCCGCCGCGCTCGACCCGGCCGCCGTCACGGTCGTGGCGGTCGGCACTCTGCTCGCCGCACCGGCCGGGGCGGCGATCGCGGTCTCGTCGGTCTCCCGCGCACGCATGCACGCCTACTTCCGTGACCGCTGAGACGCGAAGCCCGAGCACAGGGCCCTCCGCGGGCGCGGTGGGCGCTGCATCCACTCGACGATGCGCACCATGTGCCGTACGCACATGCTGCCCCGGCCCCGGCGTTCCTACTCTGGACGAGGCCCGCGCGGCGGACATCACCGCGCCACGACCTCGACACACAGGAGTGCCATGGACATCGACATCGCCGACGACATCGATCGCCCCGGACTGGACGCCCGCGCGCAACGGCGCCGCGCGGTGATCGGCAGCTCGGTCGGCACGATCATCGAGTGGTACGACTTCACGCTGTACGGTCTCGCCTCGGCGCTCGTGTTCGCGCCCCTCTTCTTCCCCGGCGGCGGCGAGTTCGCCGGCCTGCTCGGCGCCTTCGCGACCTTCGCCGTGGGCTTCGGAGCGCGCCCCATCGGCGGCCTCGTGTTCGCGCACTTCGGCGATCGCATCGGACGCAAGGGCACCCTGCTCGCGACGCTGCTCATGATGGGCACCGCCACGACGCTGATCGGAGTCCTGCCCACGGCCGAGACCATCGGCATCTGGGCGCCGATCCTGCTCATCGTGCTGCGTCTCTTCCAGGGCGCGGGCGCCGGCGCCGAGTTCGCCGGCGCGATGACGATGGCGAGCGAATCGTCCGACACGCGCAACCGCGCCTTCGTGGCGGGGTTCCCCGGCGCATCCGTCTATCTCGGCATGGCGCTCGCCACCGCAACGTTCGCCCTCATCAGCCTGCTGCCCGCCGACGCCTTCCGCACCTGGGGCTGGCGCATCCCGTTCATCGCCAGCATCGTCATCGTCGCCTTCGCGCTCTACTTCCGCCTGCGGGTGAAGGAGACCGCGGCGTTCGAGGCGGCCGAGCGCGAGGGCGAGGTCACCCGGGCACCGCTGGCCGCGGCCGTGCGGTCGCACTGGCGCACCCTGCTGGCCGGCATGGCCCTGTTCGTGTTCGCCCTGCCGTGGGTCTACATCGTGCAGACGTTCTCGATCTCGTACACGACCGGCACCCTCACGGTGAACCCCACGCACGCGCTCATCGGCCTCATCGTCGCCGAGCTGCTCACGATCCCGGCGACTCTTGCCTTCGGCCGCCTCGCCGACCGCATCGGCCGCAAACCCGTGCTGCTGGGGGCGGCGATCTTCGCGATCGTCTTCGCCTTCCCCATGTTCCTGCTGTTCCAGACCGAGAACTCGGTGCTGGTCGCGCTCGGCCTGATTCTCGGCCTCGCGATCGTGCAGGGAGCGACCATCGGCGTCAGCGCGGCGATGCTCGCCGAGCTGTTCCCGACCCGCATGCGGTGGAGCGGCATCGCGATCTCGCGCGAGATCCCGGCGGCCCTGGTCGGTGGGACGGCGCCCCTGGTCGCGACCGCGCTCGTGAAGGTGGCCGACGGCACGCCCTGGCTGGTCGCGGCCTACCTCGTGGGGCTCAGCATCATCGGCCTCATCGGCATCGCCGTGCTGCCCGAGACGCTCGCCCGCAAGGCGGCGATGACGGATGCTCGGACGCCGGAGGAGTCGCGGCTCACGCGTCGCTGACGACGGGGCGCGCACCGACTTCGACGACGGCGGGGCGGGAGGGGGGACAGCATCCCCCTCCCGCCCCGTTCGCGCAACCCCCGTGCCCGGCGCGCGAGACTGCCCGTACGACTGGATCTCCGCGAGCAGCGCAGCGCTCGCCGCCACGTCGAGGAGGAATCATGTCGAAGACCGCCGCCGCGCAGAGCGGATCGAAGTCCGCACCGTCGCCCGAGCACGACGACAAGCCCGACAACCCGACCGACCTGCAGAAGCGATCGTGGAAGTACGTGCTCGTCAAGAGCATCCGCGAGTTCTCGGCCGACCAGTGCATGGATGGCGCCGCCGGCCTCACCTACTACGCGGTGCTGTCGATCTTCCCCGCCCTGATCGCCGTCTTCTCGCTGCTGGGCGTGGTCGGGCAGGGCGGTGCCGCCGCCGACGCCGTGCTGGGCATCATCGGCGATGTCGCGCCACCCGAGACGGCCGAGGCACTGCGCGGCCCCATCGAGCAGATCTCGAAGGCACCCGGCGCGGGCCTCGCCCTTGTCTCGGGCATCCTGCTGGCCCTGTGGTCGGCCTCGGGGTACGTCGGCGCGTTCAGCCGGGTGATGAACCGCATCTACGAGATCGAAGAGGGGCGTCCGTTCTGGAAGCTCCGCCCGATGCAGCTCGTCGTCACGCTCATCACCGTCGTCTCGCTGACCATCGTCGCCGTCGTGCTCGTGCTCTCGGGCGACGTCGTGTCGGCGCTCGGCGACGCCCTCGGCGTGGGCGAGGGCCTGCAGATCGCGTGGAGCATCGCCAAGTGGCCGCTGCTGCTGTTCGTCGTCGTGTTCCTGCTGGCGATGCTGTACTACGCGACCCCCAACGCCAAGCAGCCGAAGTTCCGCTGGATCAGCGTCGGCGCGCTCGTGGCCATCGTCGTGCTCGCCATCGCCACCGCGGGCTTCGTGCTCTACGTCGCGAACTTCTCGAACTACGAGCGCACCTACGGCTCGATGGCGGGCATCATCGTGTTCCTGCTCTGGCTGTGGATCGCGAACCTCGCCCTGCTGTTCGGCGCGGAGTTCGACGCCGAACTCGAGCGCGGGCGTCAGCTGCAGTCGGGGATCGCCGCGGAGCGCGACATCCAGCTGCCGCCGCGCGACACACGGCAGATGGAGAAGCGCGAGGAGAAGGAGCGCAAGGACATCGAGGAGGGTCGCCGCATCCGCCTGGAGAACGACGACGAGACGCCGACGGACGCGGATGCTCGGAACCGGGGACGCGAGGGGCGCGACCGGCGGTCGTGACCGGTCATCCCGTCGGTACGGCGGGTGGGACGGGGGCGGGGGCGGATGCCGCCGCCCCCGTCTCGGCGTCGATCGCACGGCGGTGGCGCCGCTCGACCGCCTGGCCCGCGAACGCGGCGAGCAGGATCGTCACCGCGCCGACGACGCCGAGCGCGCCGATCGCCTCCCCCGCCACGAGCACCCCGAACGCCAGCGCCCAGACCGGTTCGGTGCCCATCAGGATGCTCGCGCGCGAGGCCGAGGTGCGCTGCACCGCCCACAGCTGCACGACGAACGCGAAGACCGAGCAGAGGAGGCCCAGGAACAGGGCGTCGACCCAGCCGGCCACGCTCAGACGGCCCACGGCGGCGGGGAGTTCGGGCCCGGCGACGAGGCACGAGAGCACCGCGCACACCGCCAGCTGCACCAGCACGATGCCCCAGGGGCCGTCACTGCGGCCGCGCGTGAGTCGCGCGCTGGCCGTGACGTGTACCGCCCGCACCACCGCGGCGGCGATCACCAGCAGGTCGCCGAGGGTCGGGGTGCGCAGACCGCCCTGCGAGACCAGCAGCAGCGTGCCGACCACGGCGGCGACCGCCGCGACGAAGTAGGCGCGCGGCAGCCATCGCCGCGCCGCGACCCCCTCGAGAACCGGGGTGAGCACGAGCGACAGGCTGATGAGCACCCCCGCGTTGGTCGCCGAGGTGAGGTGTACGCCCGCCGTCTCGAGCCCGATCACCGCGGCCTGCGAGCAGCCGAGGAGAGCGGCGATCGCGAGTCCGCGGCCGCGCGGCAGGCGCACGCGGCGGATCAGGCACAGGATGCCGAGGGCCGCCGTCGCGATGAGGAAGCGCAGCGCGACGGCTGACGCCACCCCCGCCTCGGCCGCGAGGTCTTTCGCCGAGAGGAAGCTCGCTCCCCACACCGCGGCGACGGCGACGAGCAGCAGGTCGATCACGCGTTCGCGGGAGCGGAGGGAGGGCACGGTTGTAGTGTGGGCGCGGCGGACGCCTAAGAACAACGGCCACCTTCTCATTCGACGTTTCAGGAGAGCTTCATGGATGCTGCACGGCTCGCCCTGCTGCGCGAACTCGGCGACCGGGGCAGCGTGACGGCCGTCGCTGCGGCGCTGCACGTGAGCCCCTCAGCGGTGTCGCAGCAGCTCGCGGCACTGCAGGCTCAGGTCGCGGTGCCCTTGACGACCAAGCAGGGCCGACGACTCGTGCTGACCGCCGCCGGGCAGACGCTCGCCACCGCGTCGACCCGCGTCGAGCAGGCCCTGGTCGAGGCCCGTGAGGCCGTCTCGGCGTTCCTCGACGAGCCCGAGCATCCGGTGAGCGTCGCCGCCTTCCACAGCGCCGGCCTCGCCCTCTTCGGCCCGCTGCTGCAGGAGCTCGACGGCAGCGCCTCCGTGGCCCTCGTCGACGCCGATGTGGCGCAGGACCGCTTTCCGGGGCTCACCGCCGACCACGATCTGGTGATCGCGCATCGTCTGCCGCACGACCCGGAGTGGCCTCTCGACCGGCACGTGGTCGTACCCCTGCTCGTCGAGCCGCTCGACATCGCCCTTCCGGCCGCGCACCCTCTGGCCGCGCAGCGCACGATCGCGCCCGAGCAGCTGCGGGACGAGAACTGGGCCTCGGTGCACGAGGGTTTCCCCCTCGCCGGCGTGCTGCAGCACATCGGGGCGATGGCCGGTCGGGCCCCGAGAATCGCGCACCGGATCAACGAGTTCTCGGTCGCCGCCCAGGTGGTGCGGGCGGGCGCCGCGATCGCCGTCATGCCCCGCATCACCGCCGCCTCGCTCGCCGCAGACGGACTCGTGCTGCGTCCGCTCGACGGCGCCCCCCTCGTGCGGCACGTCGACGCGCTCGCACGCCCGGAAGCCGTGGCCCGCGCATCGGTCCGGCGGGTGCTCGACGCGCTGCGGGCCGTGGCGCGTCGCGCTCAGGACCCCGCTCACTCCATGTCTGCCGACTGAGGCCGACCCTGGCCTACTTCCCGCGCGCAGCGAGGCGCTTGCGCAGGCGACGCGCGGCCCGACCGGCGGTGTCGCGCAGACCACCGCCGGGGTACTCGCGCTCCAGCACGACCGCGCCGTCATCGTCCCGCACGAGCCGGCAGCGGCGCCCGGCGAGCAGCGGCGAGCGGCCCGCGGCGGCGAGCACCGCGGCATCCGCGGTGAGGGGCGTGTCGAACGACCACCCGGCCCGGCGCACCTGCACGGTCAGTCGCACGGCCGTCGCGGTGCTCTCGGCGTCGAACACCCGCAGAGGGTCGATCGAGACGCGCACGGGCGCGAGGTCACGGGCGGGCTGTTCGGCCAGGCGACGCCGCGCGGGCCCGCCGTCGTCCTGCGCAGACAGCACGACGCGGTCGGCATCGAGGTCGCGCGTCGCATCGAGCACCTCGGGGCCGAGGTCGGCGAACGCCTCGGGTGCGCGCCACACCCGGCGGGAGGGGTCGGCGGGCGACGGCTCGAAGACGAGGGCATCCTCGCCGTCGCGCGTCAGCAGCGTGCGGATGGTGAGCTGCAGCCCACCGCCGCGCGTCCAGGTCGCGCGGGTCACCTCGGCTCGGCAGGTCGTCTCGACCTCGTGACGGGCGAGGGTCAGCAGGTCGTCGCGGCGCCCCGCACGCAGCAGCGCCACCCGCACCCGGTTGGGGAAGGCGAGCCCGGCGTCGACCCCCGGGCCGAACCGGCGTTCGACGAGCGGGGTGACGACATCGAGCAGACGCTGCCGGTACTCGTCGGGGTAGCGCGCCATCTGCCGGGCGGAGAGCCGCTTGAGGATCTTCCCGCGCAGCCAGTGCCGCAGCAGGCGGTCGCGCAGCTTCCCCGGTTCGGTGTGCGCCTCGACGAGGTCGAGCACGGCCTCCAGATGCGGGAAGTAGCTCTCGGGGTCGATGCGCGCCGAGCTCGCGCTCCCCTCGCGCTTCACCCAGCCGTAGCAGGGCACGCTCGCGAGGATCGAGATGGTCTCGGCGGCGAAGTACGCCTCCATCACGAACAGGTGGTCTTCGAGGCGCACGCGACCGGCAGGGAACCGGATGCCGTTCTCACGCAGGAACTCCGTGCGGAACATCTTGTGCGGCGTCAGCATCTCGAGCAGCGGGTGCTTCCCGAGTTTCGCGCGCGGCACGTTCCGCGCGAAGATCGCCTTCGGCAGGTCGCGCCCGATGCCGACCTCGCGGCCGACGACGACGTCGGACGCGTGACGGTCGGCGTAGTCGCACAGGCTCTGCAGCGCTTTCGGAAAGAGCCGGTCGTCCTGGTCGACGAAGTGCAGGTACGTGCCCTCGGCCGTGTCGATGCCGTGGTTGCGCGGGGTGCCCGGCCATCCCGAGTGCGGCAGGTTCGTCACGCGCACGTTCGGATGCTCCGCCGCGATGCGCGCCAGCTGCTGCCGGGTGACCTCGTCGGACCCGTCGTCGCAGAGCAGCACCTCGAAGTCGGAGGCCGGCATCGTCTGCGCGGCGAGCGAGGCGATGAGCTCGTCGAGCGGTTCCCCCGGGTTGTAGACGGGAACGACCACACTCACACGAACAGGCATCCAGAGCTCCTCAGCACGAAAGGACCGAGTGTTCCGGCCCCGAGGTCAGGGGTCAAGCCCCTGGCCCGTTCCGATCCCGCTGTCGTATCGTCGCGGGCCAACGGAAGGAGAA
Source organism: Microbacterium sp. Soil_N32 (assembly GCF_057655505.1). Classification (NCBI taxonomy): domain Bacteria; kingdom Bacillati; phylum Actinomycetota; class Actinomycetes; order Micrococcales; family Microbacteriaceae; genus Microbacterium; species Microbacterium sp. Soil_N32. The sequence continues at coordinate 10,293 of NZ_JBDGME010000014.1, read as the reverse complement.
GCACATGAGCGATCCCCAGAACCCCCAGGGTACGCCGGGCACCGACGAGGAAGCCGACACGGCCTCGGGCGGCGCGCCCGAGGAGCCCGATCACTCCGAGGACGGCACGGAGGACGCGTCTTCCTGACGCCCTCACCGCCGCACGACCCGTGAGGGGTCGGAACACGCCGCGCGCCATCGCGCGCATACGGCGTGTCCCGACCCCTCACGTGCGAGGGGGCCGCTCACTCCTCGGGCGAGGCGAGGCGGCGACGCCGGGCCACCATCACTCCTCCTGCGGCGAGCAGCACCAGGGCCGCCGCGAGCGACCAGCCCAGGGCCAGGCCCGTGGTCGCGAGGTCGTCTCCGTCTCCCGCACCCGAGCCGTCTCCCGCACCCGAGCCGCCGCCCGTGCCCGAGCCGTCGCCCGCGCCCCCACCACCGTCGCCGCCGGGGTTCCCGCCCGGATCGGTCGGCACCGCGGCGACCTCGCCGGCGAAGGCGCGCGTCGCCGCCTCGCCCACGCCGTTGTCGGCGGTGACCGTGAACGCATACTTCCCGGTTGCGGTCGGCGCACCGCCGAACGTGCCCGTCGCCGGGTCGAGCGTCACGCCGTCGGGCAGGGCCCCGGCGGTCACGGCATACGCGGGCGTCGGGGTTCCCTCGGCCGTCACGGCGGCGTCGACCGCCTGCCCGACCACGAGATCGCCGAGTTCGCCCGTGATCGCACCGGGAGCGGCATCGTCGATCGCACCCGGTGCGAGGGCGCGCAGCGCCCGCAGACCGGGGTCGCCCGCCGTCCACGACGTCGACAGGGCGACGTACCGCGCGGTCTGATCGACGGCGACCGCGCCGTGCGTCTCGCCGGCGTCCAGCGTGCCGACGTCGCGGAACGTCAGGCCGTCATCGCTCACCGACACGGTCGCGGCGGGAGCATCCGCTCCGTCCCACAGCGTCGTCACCGTGCCGATGTCGCGGGCGGCGCCCAGGTCGGCGACCATGCGCCCCTCGGGTCCAGGGGTCCACGAGGTCGCATCGTCTCCGTCGACCGCGGCAGCCGGCGACGTCATGCCCTCGGGCAGAACGGATGCCGGGAACGTGAGCGCGCTCAGCGCGAGGTCCGCCACCGGGAACGGCGTCGCTCCGCGGAAGGTCGCCGCCCCCGCCACGACCACCCCGCCGACGGGCACCGCACGGGTCTCGTCGGTCTCGACGTTGGTGACGTCGATCGTCGCGACGTCTGCGGCCGCGCGCGCCGTGCCCTCGGTCGGCACCGCATGCACCGTGCGGGCGCCGAGCACCGAGACCGTCGCCCCGGCGGCACGGGCCACATCGGTCGACACGGTCGCGCGCGGGGCGAGCACCGCCGCCGATCCGGCCGGCACCGTGACGGTCAGCGTCGAGGCATCCGCTCCGAGCACCTGGTCGCCGTCGAACAGCGACACCGTGTCGCCCGCGTACGGGACGGTGACCGTGGTCGTGACCTCGGCGCCGCTGAGGTTGAACGCCGTCAGGTAGCCGTCGAGCGCGCTGACGAGCAGGCCGTTGGCCGTGGGCTGCGCCGCCGCGTCCTGCGCAGCGGTCGCCGCGGCGTCGCCGGGCACCATCTCGACGAGGAACGGATCGTCGCCGCCGCCGAGCCGCACCGCGTTGATGCCCGGCTTCTCGGTCGAGACCGTGATGGGCGCCTGCCCGCCGCGCACGACGTATCCCGCGGTCCCCTCGATGTTGATCCACGAGCCCTCGGTGCTCGTGACCTGGTCTCCGGTGTAGCGGAAGTGCGCGGCATCCTGCCAGGTCTGCCCGTCGGCCGACACCTGGATGCGGTACTCCCGACCGGCCGAGGCCTCCCAGCCGAGCTGCACCTGGGCGATCGCCGTCGGCGCGCCGAGGTCGACCTGGATCCACGAGTCGGCACGAGTGCGGTCGGCGCGCGACACCGCCCAGCGCGAGGCCGGATCGTTGTCGGTCACGGTCGACGGCGCGCGTCCGGTGTCGGCGCTCGACGCGGTGGCGGGCTTACCCGCCGCGGCATCCACGCCGGCGGCCGTCAGCGCACGCATCGTGTAGAGCGAGTACCCGTAGGCCGGGTCGCCCTGCACTCCCTGCATCCGCACGAAGCGCGCCTCGACCGGTGCCGGGGCCGCGGCACCCGGAGGGGTGAGCGCGACCGTGTCGAGACGGGCGACGTTCGCGTCGACACCTCCGGCGTACGCGGTCTGCGTCGTCCAGGTCTGTCCGTCGATCGAGGTCTGCACGAGGTAGCGCTCACCGGCGCTGGCCTCCCACGCGAGGCGCACCGCGCTCACGCGCTTCTCGGCGCCGAGGTCGACCTGGATCCACGAGTCGGCGCGCGTGCGCTCCCCGACGGCGACGGCCCAGCGGGTCGAGGCGCTGGTGTCGGTGACGCCGGATGCCGGACGCGTCGGCTCCTCGCTCGACGCCGTCGCGGTGCGCCCCCGGGCGAGGTCGGTCGTCGCCTCGGCATCCGCACCGTACGCGTGCAGCGAGTACAGCGAGTAGCCGTAGCGCGCATTGCCCTGCTGCCCTTGGATGCGCACGAACCGCGCCGTCGTCGCGTCGAACGAGAGGTCGTCGATGCGTGCGGCGTTGGCGTCGGCGGGGTCGGCCGGGATGACGACGGGAAGCGTGTCGGTGGCCGAGCCCTCGGCCGTCGTGTACGTGCGCGTGCCGTCGAGGCCGTTGTACCCGCCCATGTCGAGGTTGCGCACCGAGACCGTGCCGTCCTGCCATCCCGCTCCGGTCGACGCGTAGACCGCCGCCCCCGTCGGCAGGGTCACCTGGCCGGCGAACTCCTGCCCCAGACGGAACACCGACGACGTGCCTTCGAAGCCGTCGCGCGGCGCGGTGTAGGTCTGCGTGCGGCGATCGTCGACGGTCGCGGCCGTGTTCGGGTAGAGGTACGGCGTCGCCCCCGACAGCGCGAACAGCCACGAGTCGTGTCCGGGCACCCACGGGAACTTCACGAACCCCTTCTTGCTCGCGGCGGCCGCCCAGGCATCCGCCGTCTGCTGCACGACGAGACCCGGACCCGCACCGAAGTCGCGCACTCCCGCGAGCCGGGCGAAGAACTCGTCCTGCGGGGTGGGGGCGACCGGGCCCTCCTCCGACTCGGCCGCGGCGACGTGCAGCAGGTACGAGATCGCGATCTCGGCCCGCGCCTCGGGCTCGTACTTCGGTTCGCCCGAGAACTTCGCCAGACGGTCGACGGGGGCGTACGACTGGTACGCCTCGAGCGACGCGGCCATGTTCGCCTCGGCACGCACCGCATCGGGGTCGCGCAGCACCTGGCCGAGGAACGCCATCGGAATCACGTCGCGCCCGTACAGGTACTCGCGGTCGTTGACCATCGGCATGAACGGCTCGCCCTGGTTCGACATGACCATCTTGATGACGTTCCAGAGCTCGGCGGAGTTCGGCTGATGCCGCAGGTACTCGGGCACCGGCTGGTCGTTGAGCAGGAACTGGATCGCGTTGCGGCCGCCGGAGCGCCAGATGTCGGACTGGTAGTGCGGGCCGAACGACCCGTGGTTCTCGACGAGGTAGGTGTCGTAGATCGTCTGCAGCGTGTTCGTCGACACCGGCTTGCCGGCGACGATCGCGGGGTTGTTGCGGTCGGCGGTCGGCTGCCCAGCGGCGTTCCGGGCCCAGTCGCCGAGCTGCTCGTTCCAGCGGGCGGCATCGGCGTGCTCCGGCGCCCAGGCGAGTCCGGGGGCGAGGGCCTGCGTATAGACGCCGGCCTCCTCCTGCGCGGTGTCGCCCTCGTGCTTGCCGGTGGGCCAGTCGGCGGTCCACGAGCCCGAGAGCGGGTCGTTGCCGTAGTTCAGATCGGAGGTGTAGGTCGACTGCCCGACGGCGATCGTCTCGAGGTTCTTCTGCGTCGTGGCGTCGAGGTCGTCCCACAGCACGCGGCCCGCGTCGAGGAAGTACGACTGGAACGTCGAGTCCCAGAAGAGGCGCTTGCCCCACGTGCCGTTCGGGTCGACGAAGCGGTTCTTCGCGGCGTAGTAGCGGATCGTGTCGATCGTGCGCTGCTTCAACTGCTCCTTCGAGATGCCGGTGACCTCGGCGTCGTACTCGCCGTGCGTGACGATCACGGCGTTGCCGAGCACCACGGCGAAGTTGAAGTCCTTGAACTGGTAGGCGCCGATCGCCGGATCCCACACCGTGTTCACCCAGCGCGTGTGGCGCAGCAGGGCGGCGTAGTAGTCGGCGGCGATGTCGTCGGGGGCGCCGTAGGCCGCGGCCTTCACGATCGGGGCGGCGTTCGCGGCGGCCGCCGGCGCGAGGGCGGCGAGCGGCGTCGCGAGGACCGCGGCGAGGGCGAGGGTCGCGGTGCGCCGGAGGAACCCGAGCCGCGGGCTTCGCAGGCGGGTGCGGCGCGTACGGGTGGCGTGCGCAGGGGTGGCGGGGGCGCCGGGGGCGTGGGCGTCGGATTCGTGCGCGCGGGTGGCGTGCGTGCGGGAATCGTGCGCGCGGGTGGCGGGCGCGCCGGATTCGTGCGCGCGGGCGGGGCCGGAGCGGGCCATGGGGTCTCCTCGGGTGAGAGTCTCGGGAACTCTGGGGATGCTCCGGCATCGGCGCCTGTCGGGGACACACGACATGACAACGCTGTCAGAACGTCCGCCCAGAGTATCTCGGGCGCGCCGGGCCGTCAAGAACCGGTTTACCTCGCGCCGCCCGGTCCGTTCCCGTATCCCCACCCCCACCCCACCCCCCACCTCCATCTGCACGCCTACCCGCATCCGCACTCTCCGCCTCGCCCGCCCTTTCATCCACCCGTCCCGTCGCGCGAACGGTCATTACGTCCGTTCCCGTCGCGCGAGCGGCTGTTCTCGGACCTCATACCGACCATTGATGCGACCGGAACGCTGGGCGGGTGGGCGAGGGCGGCGGGCGAGGGCGGGTGGGCGAGGGCGGTGGGCGAGGGCGAGCGGGGCTGAGCAACGTGGGTTGACAGAATCGGAATGCGCAACGTAGGTTGACAGCATGACCTCGACCGACATCGCCCGCGCCGCGGCCGACACGACCGATCCGCGGGCGGGCCTGCGCGCCGTGGCCTCGCTGCGCGTGCTCGCCGACACGCTCGAACTCCGCCAGGTCGAGGCCGGTCTGCGCGCCGGCATGACCTGGCAGGCGATCGCCGACGCGCTCGGCGTCTCACGCCAGGCCGTGCACAAGAAGCACGCCAAGCGCATCGACCCCACCATCGACGTCCCCCGGAGGCGCGCATGAGCAGATTCACCGATGCCGCCGCAGCGATGCACACTCTGTCGCTCGCGGCGATGGAAGAGGCCTCACGCGAGGGCATCCGCGATGCCGACGTCGAGCACCTCCTGCTGGCGCTGACCCTCGACGCCGGGTCCGCCGGGCACGTGCTGCGCGGGCTCGGCATCACACTCGAGGCCGCGCGCGACGCCGTGACGGCGGAACGGTCCAGCCAGCTCGCGACCCTGGGGGTGCGGGCGGATGCCCCGGCCGACGGCCGCATCGTCTTCCACGAGACGAACGGGTACGAGTGGACCGACCGCGCGGTCGCGGTGCTCTCCCGCGCGTCGAACCGCAGCGGAGACGAACCGAGCAGCGCCGTGCTGCGAACCCTCCTCACCGAACCCAGCGGAACGATCACCGCGCTCCTGCATCGACTGGGCGTCGAGCCGACCGAGGTCGAAGGCGGACTCGACATGGCCGACGCGATCCGTCGCCCCGAGCCGGTGCGCGCCGACGGACCCCGCGGCACCCTCTCGGCGTTCGTGCCCGCACCACCCGCCGACGTCTGGGCGCTGGTGAGCGACCCGCACCGCCTCCCGGACTGGGACAGCGTGGTCGGCACGGTCGCCCCCGCCGCGGCGGGCGCGGAGGAGTGGGATGCCGCCGCTCCGACCACGACGCGCGAGGGGAAGCCGCTGCGCATCAGGGAAGACCTGCGCCGCATCCGCCTCCGCCGCGAGCAGGTCGACGCGCCGCACGCGGTGGCCTGGCGCATGACGTACCCCGATGCCCGCGCAGCCAACGAGCGTGTCGTGCGCTTCGCGCTGGAACACGCGGCCGGCGGCACGCAGGTGCGGATCGACGCCGGGTGGGAGCGCGGGCGCCGTCGGCGTTCGCTCCTCGGATGGATGCTGCGCCCCCTCGCCCGCCTGTCGCTGTTCTTCCAGCTCGCCCAGATCAGCAGCGGGTTGAGTCGCGCGTTCCGCTGATCCTCGCGAGGCCCCGGGGCCCGGGTCAGCGGGTGGGGAGGGCGGGAACGGCGTCGATCAACGAGCGGGTGTACGGATGCTCCGGCGCACTCAGCACCCGCGACGTCGGGCCGTGTTCGCGAACCTCGCCACCCTGCAGCACCACGATCTCGTCGCACACCTTCTGGATCACGCCGAGGTCGTGCGAGATGAAGAGGTATGCCACGCCCGTCTCGGTCTGCAGGCGCGCGATGAGGTCGAGGATCTGCTTCTGCACCGCGACATCGAGAGCCGACACCGGTTCGTCGAGCACCACGACAGCGGGTTCGACCGCGAGCGCCCTGGCGATGCCGAGCCGCTGCCGCTGACCGCCTGACAGCGACGCCGGCCGCCGATCGGCGAACGACGCGGGCAGGCCGACGCGCTCCAGCCACTCCGCCACGCGCGCGCTGCGCTCGGAGCGCGAGAGCGACAGATGCCGCAGTCCCACCGCCTCGTCGAGCAGACGGCCGACGGTCCACCGGGGATCGAACGAGGCACCAGGGTCCTGATAGACGAACTGCACGTCGCGGGGGTCGTCGCTCGCGCGGCGCACGGTCCCGGCATCCGCGTTCTCGAACCCTGCGAGGATGCGGGCGATCGTCGTCTTACCCGACCCCGACTCGCCCACGACGCCGAGAGATCGACCCCGGCACACCGCGACCGACACGCCCCGCAGCGCCACCCGCTCGCCGCCGCCCGCGAGCCGGAACGTCTTGACCACGCCGTCCGCCGCGAGCACCACGTCGCCGTCGGAGTCGGCCCCGGCATCCGCCCCACCCGCCTGCACGACTTCGGAGTCGGCCCGCGCATCCGCCCCGCTCCCCGGCACAACTTCGGAGTCGGCGTCCGACACGCCGGGCGACGGATACTCGACCGCGGCGTGTCCGTTCACGACTCCGAAGTTGTGCGAGAGCGGGGCGGGGCGAGGGGCCGCAGAAGCGGCCGCAGCCGGACCGACCCGCGCCTCGAACCGCGGGGCGGCGTCGATCAGCGACCGGGTGTATGGATGCTCGGGCGCCGACAGCACCGCAGCGGTCTCCCCCGCCTCGACCACGACTCCGCCCTGCAGCACGACGACCCGGTCGGCGAGCTGCGACACCACCGCGAGGTCGTGGCTGATGAGCAGCAGCGCGATGCCCTGCGCTTTCAGCTCGGCGAACAGCGCGAGGATCTGCTTCTGTACCGACACGTCGAGCGCGGTCGTCGGCTCGTCGGCGATGAGCACCGCGGGGTCGCCGGCGAGCGCCGCGGCGATGAGCGCACGCTGCCGCTGTCCGCCCGAGAGCTGCGCGGGGCGCTCGTCGATGCGGGTCTCGGGGTCGGGCACGTGCGTGCGGCGCAGCAGCTCGAGCGTGCGTTCGCGACCCGCCCGGCCGCCGGGCCCGCCGGTCGCCCGGATCGCCTCGCGCACCTCGGCCCCCACGGTGCGGAGAGGATCGAGCGACGACAGTGCATCCTGCAGGATGTAGCCGATCCGACGCCCGCGGATGCTCCGCCACCGACGCTCACCGAACCGCCGCGCGTCGGCGCCGTCGATCTCGAGCGCCGCCGCCTCCACGCGCGATCCCGCGCCGACCAGGCCGAGCAGGCTCCGCGCACTCACCGATTTGCCCGATCCCGACTCCCCCACGAGCGCCACGCACTCGCCCGGGGCGAGCTCGAATCCGACGCCCTCGACGACGGTGCGGCCCGCGAACGACACCCGGAGGCCCTCGACCCTGATCAGCGCGGTCATCCTCGTCCCTCCAGACGTGCCTGCAGCCGTCGGCCGAGCACGGTCGTACTGATGACGAACAGGGTGATGGCGAGCCCGGGGAACACGGCCGCCCACCACCCGAGCGTCAGGAAGTTGCGGGCGTTCGAGAGCATCGATCCCCACTCGGGCGTGGGCGGAGGGCTGCCGAGCCCGAGGAACGACAACGCGGCGCCGGCGAGCGTCGCCCCGCCCAGTCCGATCGTCGCGATCACGACGACCGGTCGCACCGCGTTCGGCAGCACATGCCGGGCGAGCACCCGAAAGCGCGAGAGACCCATGCCGCGCGACGCCTCGATGTACGTCGACGATCGCACGCGCAGCGTTTCGCCGCGCACCACGCGCACGTAATACGGGATGCCCGCGATGCCGATCGCGAGGGTCGCGGTGGCGAGGCCTCCGCCGAAGAGGGCGAGGATGAGGATCGCGAGCACCAGTTCGGGGAACGCCGCCCCGATGTCGGTGAGCCGTAGCGTGACGGTCGACACGGCCCGGTTCGACAAACCGGCGATGAGGCCGAAGACGGTGCCGAAGACCAGCGAGATCAGCACGGCGCCGAAGCCCAGCACGAGCGAGCTGCGCGCCCCGAAGACGATGCGCGCGTACACGTCGCGCCCGATCTCGTCGGTGCCGAGCGGATGCCCCGCCGACGGCGCCGACAGGATCAGGGCCCGGTCAGCGGCGAGCGGATCCTGCCCGGTGAGCAGCTGCGGCCACACGGCCGCGACGACGAACAGCAGCAGCACGACGGCGCAGAGCACCGTGCCGAGGTCGGCGGCGAGCCGCGTCCACCCTCGGCGGGGCGCGAGCGTGCGGGCGGTGACGGCTTCGGCGACGACTCCGGCGCTCATCGGGAGACCTCCGGGGAGTCGGCGGCGGATGCCGGGGCGGGTGTTTCCGGCACCGGAGCCGTGGCGGATGCATTCGAGGCACCGGGCACGGACGCGGAGGCATCCGGAGCCGGGGCGGTGGCGGATGCAGCGGCCGAGGTGGCGGCGGCGGATGCAGTGGCCGAGGTGCCGGCGGATGCATTGGCCGAGGTGGCGGCCACGGATGCAGCGGCCGAGGTGGCGCCGGGCACGGACGCGGGCGCCTCGGCCGGAGCATCCGACTTCCCGGCGGCGCCGGGCGCGGAGGCATCCGGAGCCGGGGCGGTGGCGGCGGAGTCCTCGCGGGCGGCGGCGGATGCACTGGCCGAGGTCGCGCCGGGCGCGGACAGTGGCGCCTCGGCCGGAGCATTCGCGTCCCCGGCGATGCCGGCGGCGACGACGTCGCCCGCGGTCGGCACGCGCGCGGCCTCGCGGACCCGCGGATCGACCAGCCCGTACGACAGATCGACGAGCGTGTTGACGAGGATGAACACGGCGGTGGCGACGAGCACCACGCCGATGACGACCGGGATGTCCTGCGCGGCGACCGAGTCGACGAGCAGTCGGCCGAGTCCGGGGCGGCTGAACAGCGTCTCGGTGATCGCGGCTCCGCCGAGGAGCGCGCCGAACGAGAACCCCAGCATCGTGAGGTACGGCACCGCGGCATGCCGCAGCGCGTGACGCACGGTCACCGCGAGCGACCCCAGGCCGCGGGCGCGGGCCGAGAGGATGAACGGCTGCTCCAGCGCGTCATCGAGCGACTGCCGCAGCACCTGCAGCAGCAGCGCGGCCGTCGGCAGCGCGAGAGTGAGGGCGGGGAGCACGAGCGAGCGCAGGTCGCCGCTGTCGAGGATCGGCAGGGCCCGCAACCCCACGGCGAACACGAGCATCAGCACGAAGCCCAGCCAGAACACCGGGGTCGACGCGAGCACGAGCTCGATGGCCGAGGAGACTGCGCTCGGCAGGCGGCGGCCGGCGGTGAGCACACCGCCCACGAGCGAGATCACGACCGCGAGCACGATCGCGGCGAGCGCAAGGGCCACCGTCGGTCCGGCCTGGGCGGCGAGCAGCGGCGCGACCGGCTGCTCCTGCACGTACGACATGCCCAGGTCGCCGCGCACGAGGCGACCCAGGTAGAGGAGGTACTGCACGATCAGCGGTTCGTCGAGGTGATACTCGGCCCGCACGACCGCGAGCACCTCGGGGCTGATGTCGACCTGCTGCTGCCCCGCTCCCAGAATGGCGAACGCCGGGTCGACCGGCACGAGCCGCAGCGCGAAGAACGTCAGGGTCGCCGCCCCCCACAGGGTGACGAGGCTCACGCCGAGACGGCGCAGCACCCTCCAGACGGCGTTCACCCTGTTCGTCACGTTTCCTCGCCCTTCCTCAGCATCCGTCTCTCCCTCCCCCGCGCCCCCTTCCCCCGTTACCCCCTGTCCGCCGTCCCTCC
>NZ_JBDGME010000013.1:0-152436 GCF_057655505.1 Microbacterium sp. Soil_N32 | reverse complement strand
GGCGCGGGGCGCAGGGCGCGGGGCGGGGGCGGGGCGGGACGCGCGAAGGCCCGCTCCGTGCGTGACGGGGCGGGCCTTCGGACGAGCGGTCGCTAGGCGGTCAGGGTGGGGACCTCGTAGCGACGCGGGGTGCCGAACCGGTGCGCCGAGATCGACACGGCCTGCTCGCGCAGGAAGGTCAGCATCTCGATGCGGCCAGCGCTGAGCACCGGGTTGCCGTAGACGGCGACGGCCGGGGAGCCGCCCGTGCGGGCCGAGGTGTCGGCGAGGTCGCCGCCGATGAGGCGGATGCGCCCGCCGGTCTGCGCGAGGCGTGCGGCGCGAGCCGTCCAGACCGTGTCGTTCTCGACGGCGACCGTGACGCCGGCGGCGCGCAGCCACGCGGTCACCGACGCCGGCAGCTCGCGGGCGGTGCTGACCGTGATCGACGCGCCCGTGCGCAGGCCGGCGGCGAGAACGCGGACCGCGTGCAGCGGAGCTGCGTCTTCGACGCGGACCGTGACCGGGACCGCCTGGTAGCGCAGAGCATTCTGCTCGGTCTCGAGGCCCGTCGCGTCGACCACCGCCCCGAACTCCGACTTCCATGCCGCGACATCGGTCGACAGGGCACCCGACAGCCAGGCGCGCTCGTCGTCGGAGACGTCGCCGGCGGCCCGGAGCGCCGCCTTCGACAGGGCGTCGGCGGGGGCATCCGCGCTGACCGGGGCGTCGACCCAGTGCGAGAGACCGATGAGGTAGCTCGGACCACCGGCCTTCGTCCCCGCGCCGACTGCCGCCTTCTTCCATCCGCCGAACGGCTGGCGCTGCACGATCGCGCCGGTGGTGCCGCGGTTGACGTAGAGGTTGCCGGCCTGCACGTTCGCGAGCCACTGGGCGACCTCGTCCTCGTCGAGCGAGTGCAGACCCGAGGTGAGGCCGTAGTCGATCGCGTTGACGAGGGCCGTGGCCTCGTCGAGGGTCTTCGCCGTCATGATGCCCAGCACCGGTCCGAAGTACTCGGTGAGGTGGAACGGGCTGCCGGCGGCGACGCCGTCGCGGATGCCGGGGCGCCAGTACTGTCCGGCGTCGTCGAGCTTCTCGGGCTTCAGCACCCAGCTCTCGCCCGACTCGAGGGTCGTGAGGGCGTGGAGCAGCTTGCCTTCGGCCGGTCCGATGAGCGGCCCGATGCGGCTGGAGCCGTCCCACGGCGCGCCGACCTTGTACGAGCCGACGGCGTCGACGAGCTGGCGACGGAACCGCTCGCTCTCGGCGACCGTTCCCACGAGGATCACGAGCGACGCCGCCGAGCACTTCTGGCCCGCGTGGCCGAACGCCGAGTAGGCGACGTCCTTCGCGGCGAGGTCGAGGTCGGCGCTCGGGGTGACGATGATGGCGTTCTTGCCGCTCGTCTCGGCGAGCAGCGGCAGGTCGTTGCGGAAGCCGCGGAACAGCTCGGCCGTCTCGTATCCGCCGGTGAGGATGACGCGCTCGACGGCCGGGTGGCTGATGAGCTGCGTGCCGAGCTGGCGCTCTTCGAGCTGCACGTACTGCAGGACCTCGCGGGGCACGCCCGCCTCCCACAGCGCCTCGACCATCACGGCACCCGAGCGCGCGGCCTGCGCGGCGGGCTTGATGACCACCGGCGACCCGGCGGCGAGGGCGGCGAGGGTCGATCCTGCGGGGATCGCGACGGGGAAGTTCCACGGCGGGGTGACGACCGTCAGGCCGACCGGACGGTGCTCCGCGCCGGGGATCTGCTCGGCGCGCTTCGCGTTCTCGGCGTAGTAGTGCGCGAAGTCGATCGCCTCGGAGACCTCGGGGTCGCCCTGCTCGAGCACCTTGCCGGCCTCGGAGCCCATGACCTCGAGCAGGTCGGCGCGGCGCGCCTCGAGCACGTCGCCCGCCCGGTGCAGGATCTCGGCGCGACCTGCGGCACCGAGCGCACGCCAGGCCTCGCCCGCGGCCACGGCCTCGTCGATCACGGCGTCGAGGGCCGCGGCATCCGACAGGGTGTGCGTGCGCACCGTCTCGGCACCCAGCGTCGACGCCTGCATGCGCGAACGGATGCCGTCGCCCCATGCGCGGTTCGCAGCGAGGCTCGGGTCGGTGTCGGGGGTGTTCTCGAAGCCGTCGCGCGGGGCCGGCGTGGGCGCCTGCGTGCGGTCCTGGGTGCGGTTCGGCCCGGGGACCTCGGTCGGCATGGAGGCGATCGAGGCGCGGAAACGGTCCCGCTCACGGGCGAACAGCTCGGGGTGCGTGTCGAGGTCGAACACGGCCGACATGAAGTTGTCGGTCGACGCGCCCTCCTCGAGACGGCGGATGAGGTACGCGATCGCGACGTCGAACTCGGCGGGGTGCACGACCGGCGTGTAGAGCAGGAGCGAGCCGACCGTGCGGCGCACGACCGCGGCCTGGGCCGACGCCATGCCGAGCAGCATCTCGAACTCGATGCCGGCGGTGGCACCGCGCTGCTCCGCGAGCAGCCAGGCGAGGGCGATGTCGAACAGGTTGTGGCCGGCGATGCCGATGCGCACGTTGCCGATGCGGTCGGCGTGTAGCGCGTAGTCGAGCACGGCCTTGTACGAGGCGTCCGACGCCTCCTTGCTGTGCCAGGTGGCGAGCGGCCAGTCGTGCGACTCGGCGTCGACGCGCTCCATGGGGAGGTTCGCGCCCTTCACGACGCGCACCTTGATCGGCGCTCCGCCGTCGGCCACGCGGGCCGCCGCCCACTCCTGCAGGCGGATCATGGCGCCGAGGGCATCCGGCAGGTAGGCCTGCAGCACGATGCCGGCCTCGAGCCCGCGGAACTCGGGGCGCTCGAGGATGGTGGTGAAGACCGCGATCGTGAGGTCGAGGTCCTTGTACTCCTCCATGTCGAGGTTGATGAACTTGCCGCGCTTCACGGCGATCGCGTACAGCGGGGCGAGGGCGTCGACCGCGTGCGCGACGGCGTCGTCGAAGGCCCACGGGCTGTGCGGCGCGACGGTCGACGAGACCTTGATCGAGACGTAGTCGACGTCGTCGCGCTCGAGCAGGCGGCGGGTGCCGGCGAGACGGCGGGCGGCCTCCTCCTCGCCGAGGATGGCCTCGCCGAGCAGGTTCACGTTGAGGTGCACGCCGTCGGTGGCCTTGATGCGGGCGATGGCCTTGCCGAGCTTGGCGTCGGTCGCGTCGACGATGAGGTGGCGCACCATGCCGCGCAGCACGCGACGGCTGATCGGCACGACTATGCCGGGGAAGGCCGGGGCGAGGGCGCCGCCCAGCTTGATGAGGCCGCGTAGCGCCCCGGGGAGGAACGCGGGGGTGAGCGGCACCAGGTCGCGGAGGTTCGCGGCGGCGACCTTCAGGTCTTCGGGGCGCACGACGCCGTCGACGAAGCCGACCGTGAAGTCGAGTCCGTGGGGATCGCTCAGCACGCCGGCGAGCCGCTTGGCGGCGGTGTCGGCGGGCACCTCGCGGCTCTCGACGAGCCAGCGCTGCACGAGCGCGACGGCGTCGTCTGCGAGGGCGGCGAGCTCGTCGTGCCCGGTGGGGACGGCCGCGGCGCCGGGAGCGCTCGGGGCGGGAGTGGTCTGCGTCATCGGGATCCTCTGCAGGTCGGGCGCGCTCGCGCGCGTGCGTCGAGTCTCAGTGTGCGCCCCGGCATCCATTATGAAAAGCGAACGTTTACGATGGATACCGTTCGGTCCTATCGATGAGTTGCGAGGTCAAGATGTTCGAGCTGCGCCGCCTGCGCCTGCTGCACGAACTGCGTCTGCGCGGCACGATCGCCGACGTCGCCGCGGCGCTCGCGTTCAGCCCGTCGACGGTGTCGCAGCAACTTGCGCAGCTCGAACGCGACGCCGGGGTCGCCCTGCTCGAACCGGACGGCCGCCGCGTTCGGCTCACCGCGCAAGGCCGGCTCCTCGCCGATCACGCGGCCCGCGCACTCGAGCTCGACGAGGCGGCACGCGCCGAGCTCTCGTCGTCGCAGCACGCCCCCAGCCGGGTGCGCATCGCCGTCATGCCGACGGCCGCCGAGGCTCTGGTGCCGGTCGCGCTCACGCTGCTGGACGAGCGGATGCCGGGGCTGCGCCTCGAGATGGTCGAACTGCCGCCCGAGATCGCGCTGTTCGAGCTGCAGGCCCGCGCCTTCGATCTGGTCGTCGCCGAGCAGTATCCGGGTCACTCGCGGGAGATCAGCGAGGGGGTCGACCGCACGCTGCTCGGGCGCGACCCGATCCGGCTCGCGGTGCCGCGCGACGACCGCGCCGACGGACTCGCCGATCTGCACGACCGGGCATGGGTGCTCGAGCCGCAGGGGGCGGCCGTGCGCCGGTGGGCCGTGCAGCAGTGCCGCGCCGCCGGTTTCGAGCCCGACGTGCGGTTCGAGGCGACCGACCTCGTCTCGCACGCGCGGCTCGTCGCCGCCGGCCACGCGGTCGCGATGCTTCCCGATCTGGTGTGGACGGCGGGGCGGTCGAGCGTGCGGCTGCTCGATCTGCCGGGATCGCCCGTGCGCGAGATCTTCGCCGCAACACGTTCGTCGTCGCGCGACAGCGCTGCGGTGGTCGCCGTGCGCGACGCCCTGGCCGACGCGCTGGCTCGGCACGACCCGCGCTGACAGCCGCCGCGGTTGTCACGGGCGACCCGCATTGTCAATCCCATCGCCCGCTCGACAGGCCGGTGCGAGGGTGGCACTCCACCGACCCACAGATGAAGGGAGATGCCATGAGCGGCACCGACGACATCAAGAACAACGCCGAGAAGCTGGCCGGAAAGGTCAAGGAGGGCGTGGGCAAGGCCACCGACAACGAGCGCCTCGAGGCCGAGGGCCACGCGGACCAGACCGACGCCTCCGTCAAGCAGGCGGGCGAGAACGTCAAGGACGCCGGCCGCAACGTGAAGGACGCGTTCGACCACTGATCCCCCGGGCTGCGCTCTTCGCGCAGCTGCGCCGGACACGGAGAAGGCCCGCCACTCGGGCGGGCCTTCTCTTCCGGCTCTAGCTGCGGCGGCTGCCGGTGATCGATCGGAGCAGCCACGCGATGACGGCGATCGCGAGGAGCACCAGACCCACCCACAGGAGGAACTGCAGCGACTGCACGAGTCCTCCGGTGATCGCGAGGATCACGGCGACGACGATGACGATGATGAGGAGGATGTTCATCGTTCTTCCCTTCTCTCCGAGGCGGGCGCCCCGATTGCTGTGACTGTCACGGTAACCATCGGAGCGGCCCGCAGCAGAGGGGGTTGACGAGGACACCTCGACGATGCCATGAGGAGGGATCATGCCCGGAGGGCGTAACAACTCGCTGAAGGACCCCGAGCTCTACGAGGAGCTCCGCGACGACGGAGCCTCGAAGGAGAAGGCCGCGCGCATCTCGAACGCGGCTGCGCGCGACGGGCGCAAGAAGGTCGGAGCGCGCGGCGGCAAGAGCGGCGACTACGACGACTGGACCGTCGACGAGCTCAGAAAGCGCGCCAAGGAACTCGGCATCACCGGGTACAGCGGCAAGCGCAAGGCGGAACTCATCTCGATGCTGCGGAACCACTAGGCGACCCCGGGTGGCGCGCTTCGGCATCGAAGAGGAGTTCGTGCTCCTCGACGAGGACACCCTCGTTCCCCTCGTCGTCGTCGACGGCATCCACCAGCGGCTGCAGGCGCCGACCGGTGGCGGCCGCGTGATGGCCGAGTTCCTCACCTCGCAGTTCGAGTGCGTCACCGATCCACTCACCACGACCGGCGAGGCACGTGCGCAGTTGCGCACGCTCCGCGGCCTGATGAGTGCGCAGGCCGCGCCGGAGCATGCGATCATCGCCGCCACCGGCACGCCGTTCGCGACCACACGACGCGTGTCGATCTCGCCGTCGCCGCACTACGACGTGGTCGCCGCGCAGCTCGCCCACATCACGCGCGGGCACGAGGTGAACGGCCTGCACGTGCACGTCGAGATCCCCGACGACGACGAACGCGTGCGCGCCCTCAATCGGGTGCGCGGGTGGCTGCCGGTCCTCTCTGCCCTCACCGGCAACAGCCCGTTCATCGAAGGGCTCCCCTCGGGATACGCGAGCTGGCGGAGCATCCTGATCCGCCGCTTGCCGACGTCGTGGTGCCCTCCGCTGGTCGCCGACATCGCCGACTACCACGCGCATGTCGACCGTCTCATCGCCCTGGGTGCGATCGCCGAGGCGTCGTCGCTGGGCTGGGCCGCCCGGCTCTCGGATCGCTACCCCACCGTCGAGGTGCGCGTGAGCGACACGCAGCTCGACGTCGACGACACGCTCTTCGCTGCGGCGCTCACCCGGGCGATCGTGCTGAGCGACGACGAGCGGGTGGCCCCCGGTGCGATCGACGGCATCGACGCGTCGCTCTGGATGGCCGCGCGCTACGGCATGGACGCCCGCCTCGTCGACCCGACGAGCGACGGCGTCGCGGATGCCTGGGCCATCGCCGAGCGCATGCTCGACGCCGCAGGCCCCGTGCTGCAGGAGCACGGCGACGCCGAGTTCGTGGCCGAGCACCTGGCGCGGATCCGCACCGACGGCACCGGAGCGCAGCGGCAGGAGAAGGCCTACGCCGACGGCGGCCTGGCCGGACTCCGGGCCCTGTATCACCAGGGGACGGCGGCGCGCGAGGAGTGATCGCCGGGACGGTGGCGTGAGGCATCCGACGGGCGGCCAGCGTCGCGGGCCGGGGGGCTGCGCGACTGCGGGCCGGGCGTCGGCGGCCGGGAGTAGTGTTCGCCTGTGAGCTCCTTCTCCCGCACGCAGCGTCTGGTCATCGCGATCGCGGTGCTCGCCTCGTTCGTGACGTTCCTCGACGGCACGGTCGTCAACGTCGCACTGCCGGCCATCAGCCGCGAGCTCGGCGGGGGCATCACCACCCAGCAGTGGGTAGTCGACGCGTACCTCATCACGTTGAGCGCGCTGATCCTGCTCGCCGGTTCCGTCTCCGACGCCTATGGGCGCGTGCTCGTCATGCGGGTGGGACTCATCGCGTTCGGTGTCGCGTCCGTCGCCGTCGCCGCCGCACCCGACCCGCTGGTGCTCATCATCGCGCGCGCCGCACAGGGCGCAGCGGGCGCGCTGCTCGTGCCCAGCTCGCTCGCCCTCATCACCGCGACCATGCGGTCCGACGTGCAGTCCCGCGCGATCGGCGTGTGGACCGCGTTCACCACGGCCGCGCAGCTGGTCGGGCCGCTGCTCGGCGGGGTGTTCGTCGACTTCCTGTCGTGGCGCTTCGTGTTCCTCATCAACGTGCTGCCGATCGCCGTCACTCTCGTGCTGCTCTCGCGGCTGCGGCTCGACGAGCATCCGAGCGGACGCGGCGTCGACTGGTGGAGCGGCGCCCTCTGCGCGACCGGGCTCGGAGCCGTGGTCTTCGCGCTCATCGAGCAGCCGAACTACGGGTGGGGGTCGCCGGTGATCTGGATCCCGGGCGCCGTCGGCGCGGTGCTGTTCGCCTGGTTCCTTCTGCGGCAGCGCGGTACAGGGTCGCCGCTCATGCCGCTGTCGCTGTTCCGCGTGCGCGACTTCGGCTGGGGCAACCTCGCCACCCTCTTCGTCTATGCCGCGCTCTCGCTCAACGGCTTCGTCGTGGGCGTGTACCTGCAGCAGGGCGCGGGGCTGAGCGCGACCGCCGCGGGGCTGGCGAGCCTGCCGATGACGGTGCTGATGATCCTCGTCAGCTCGCGCGCCGGGGCCTGGGCGGGGCGATGGGGCCCGCGCATCTTCATGACCGTAGGGCCGGCGATCATGGCCGTGGGCGCGCTCATGCTGCTGACCGTGTCGGCCGACTTCGACTACTGGTGGCAGGTGCTGCCGGCGATGATCGTGATGGGCCTCGGGCTCGCGCTCACCGTCGCGCCGCTCACGGCGGCGATCCTCGGGGCGATCGACCAGGAGCGCTCGGGCATCGCCTCGGCCGTCAACAACGCCGTCTCGCGGGTCGCGGGCCTTCTGGTCGTCGCGATGCTGTCGACGATCGTCGGCGGATCGCTCGACCTCGGCGGCTTCCACAACGCGGCGTGGGTGACCGCCACGCTGCTCGTGCTCGGAGCGCTCGTGTCGTGGATCGGCATCCGCCGCAACCCCGCCGAGGCCTCCACCCCCGCCGAGGACCCCACACCCGCCTGACCCGGACTCCCGCGCCCCCGCGCCCCCCGCGCTCCCCGCGCTCCCCGCGCTGCGGGATCGATATGTCACGTTCAGAGGGGCTGAGAGGTGCGATATCGATCCCGCAGCGGGGGTGGACCGAGGTGCGGGGCAGGGGGGGCAGGGGCGGGGCGCAGGGGCGCAGGGGCAGGGGTGCGCGCTGGCCCGGGTCGGGAAGGGGTCAGGAGCGGTGGCGGCGGCGCAGGGCTGCGACTCCGGCCGTGGCGGCTCCGGCGGCGACGAGGCCGCCCGCGAGCGCCAGCAGTCCGACGGGCACCGAGCCCCCGGTCGCGGCGAGGTCGTCGGATGCTCCGGCCGAGCCCGCGGCACCGCCGGCACCGTCGACACCGTTGCCCGCGCCGCCGCCCGGGGTGCCGGGGGTGCCCGGGGTACCCGGGGTGCCGGGGGTGCCGGGGGTCCCCGGGGTGCCCGGATCGACCGGCGTGCCGGGGTCGACGGCCGCCGCGACCGGCGCGCTCTCGACCGCCGCAGCGTCGAGTGCGGTCACCACCCACGTCTCGTCCGCGGCGGCGACCGCCACGGCATCCGCATCCGCCGCGTCAGCCGCACCCACGGCATCCGCCGCTTCCACGGGCAGCGTGAACGCGAGGTCGGCGGCGCCACCTGCCCATACCGTGTCGACGAGGGTGCCGTCGCCGGCGACGATCTCGTCGGCCGTTCCCGTGCCGCGGTAGATCGCGTACTGCCGCGCTTCCGCAGCGTCACCCGCCTGCCAGGTGAGGCGACCGTCGGCCATCGCGACGCCGGTCGGCGCCGCGACCTCGCCATCGGACAGCCACGGCTTCGCCGGCACGATGGTCGGATGCGCGAACGCCTCGGCGCGGAGCAGCTCGATCGCGCTGTTCTTCGCCTGGTTCTTCGGCTGCTGATCGGCGGGGAGCGCCGCGATGTTGCTCGGCTTCATGTCGTTGTAGCTGAAGAGCACGCTGCCGTCGATGCCGTCGAGCTTCTGGTTGAAGCGGATCTGGTTCGGCACCTCCTCGGGGTTCATCCACGCGGCCTCCCATCCGCCGTTGTTCACGTGCTTGTAGAGCGCGTGCCCGACGTACACCTGGGTGCGGCTCTCGGCGGCGGTGTCGCTCCACCACTGCGCGAGCTCGCCGTACGGTGCGGCCGCCTGGTCGAAGCTCCAGTAGATCTGCGGGGTGACGTAGTCGATCAACTCGTCCTGCACCCAGCCGCGGGTGTCGGCGAAGACCGCGCTGCTGTAGGTCTGCGACGAGCCGATCGGGGTGTTCGACCCGGCGGGGTTGAGAGCCTTGTGCTCCCAGATGCCGAACGGGCTGATGCCGAGCTGCACGGCCGTGCCCGCTTCGGCGTTGTGGGAGTCGATCGTGGCCGCGACCTGCTCCACGAGGCCGGTGATGTTGTCGCGGCGCCACGCCTCGATGCCCGCGGCGGTGTCGGGGTAGTCGGCGGTGAGGCCGAACTCCTCGAACGTGGCGCGGTCCTCTCCGGCCTGGCCGAAGAACACGTTCACGCCGTCGACGGTGATGCGGTACGGGTAGAAGTAGTCGTCGAAGTGGATGGCGTCGACGTCGTAGTTCTCGACGATCTCGGCGACCGAAGCCGCGACGTAGGCGGGAACCTCGGGCTGGCCGGGGTCGAGGAACAGCTTCTCCTCGAACGACAGCACCCAGTCGGGGTGCTGCACGGCGAAGTTGTCGTCGGCTAGGATGCCCGCCTCGTTCAATGCCGCGATGTAGGCGGGGATGGAGAGGGCCTTCACCTCGTCGGCCGTCATGCCCAGGGCGGTGAGGATGGCGGGCGCCGTCATTTTCGTGTTCGTAACGCGGTAGGGGTTGAGCCAGGCGTGGAACTCCATGCCGCGGGCGTGGGTGGCCTCGACCATCTTCTTCAGGGGGTCGTAGCCGGGGTCGGTGCCCTGCAGGCCGCCGAGGAACTCCGACCACGGGTTGAGCTCCGAGGGGTAGTACGCGTCGAGCAGCGGGCGCACCTGGAAGATCACGGCGTTCATGTTCCACGACTCGAAGTCCTCGAGCACGGTGGCGTACTTCGCGTCGAAGTCGGCGGCATCCGCGGGCTTGCCGAAGTTGAGGTTGCCGATCGTGCCGACCCACGCACTCGAGAAGCGGCGGTTCTCGGCCGCGAGCGCAGTGGGGATCGAGACCTGCTCCCCCGAACCGGGGTAGGTGTAGACCGGATCGGTGCCGTAGCCGTAGGCCCCGGCGGCGTCCTTCACGAACTTGTAGAGCGGCTCCTCGTCGGGAGCGGCGGCGGCAGCGGCGGTCGGGATGCCGAGCAGCAGGGCGGCGGCGGTCGCGGCGGCAAGGGTTCTTCTCGACATCGAGTCCTCGTTCACGTCGGTGTTCACGGCGATAATCATTTCCACCAAGCGCATTGTTAGTGGAATTAACTAACAGCGTGCCACAGCATCCGCGAGAAGGCCAGACCCCTGCCGCCGGCACGACGAAGGGGCCCCGACCATCCGGTCGAGACCCCTTCGGGACGTCGTCGTCAGCTGACGGGGCTGAGCGTCTTCGCGATGTGCGTGTGCACGGCGGTCAGCCACGAGAGCAGGAACTCGGTGGTGGACTCGTCGGTCACCTCGCCGTCCTCGGTGATGAGACCCTCGCGCATGTGCACGTAGGCCTCGGGCTGCGCCAGCTCGGGCGACGCGAGGAACGAGAGGATGGAGCGCAGGTGCTGCTGGGCGACGGCGGTGCCGATGGCGCCGATCGACGCACCGATCACGGCCGAGGGCTTGCCTGCGAAGCTGTTCTGACCCCAGGGACGACTCGCGGTGTCGAGGGCGTTCTTGAGCACGCCGGGCACGGAGCGGTTGTACTCGGGCGTGATCACGATGATGCCGTCGGCAGCCTCGATGGCCTGCTTGAAGGCGGCGGCCTCGGCGGGGATGGCGCCGTCGTTGTCGGCGGAGTAGAAGGGCAGGTCCGCGAGGGGGATCTCGGTGAGGTTCAGCCCGGCCTGCGGGGCGAGCTTCACGAGCGCCTTGGAGAGGCGGCGGTTGATCGAGGTCGACGAGATGCTGCCGACGAGGAATCCGACGTTGTAGGTGGTGGTCATGCGCGATCCTTCCGTTACATGCAGATGCATACACATTTAACCACTCCCACCCCCTCCCCTATTCCCCCGTCGGCTACTGTCCCCCTATGCCCTCCCTCGCCCCTCTGCGCTCCCGTCGCATTTTCTGTCGCCTTCCGCAGCGTCGAGCGACAGTTTTCGCGACGGGAGTGGTGGTTGGGGTGCTGGCGGTGGCGGGGCTGGTGGGGTGCGGGACCGGGGGCGAGGCGGGGATGCCGGGTGAGGCGGGGATGCCGGGTGAGGCGGGGATGCACGGCGGGTCGCGGATGCCGGGCGGGGCGCCGGACTACCAGCTCGGCGGCGCGTACGAACCGGCGGCGGGCGTGCGCATCGTGGGGCGCGACCGCGGCGCGGAGCCCGCCGAGGATGCCTGGTCGATATGCTACGTCAACGCCTTCCAGACGCAGCCGGGCGAACTCGATCTGTGGGACGACGACCTCCTGCTGCAGCGCGACGGGGCGCCGGTCATCGATCCGGACTGGCCGGACGAGGCGCTCGTCGACACGTCGGCACCCGAGAAGCGCGAGCGCATCGCCGCCCTCCTGACCCCGTGGATCGAGGGATGCGCGGATGCCGGCTTCGACGCGGTCGAGTTCGACAACCTCGACTCCTTCACGCGGTCGGACGGCGCGCTGACCCTCGACGACAACCTCGCCCTCGCGATCGTGCTCGTCGACGCGGCGCACGCGGCGGGGCTCGTCGCGGGGCAGAAGAACGCCGCCGAGCACGCCGAGGCCCTGCACGACCGCGCGGGCTTCGATTTCGCCGTCGTCGAGGAGTGCGCGGCGTACGAGGAGTGCGACGCGTACACCGACGTCTACGGCGACCAGGTGGTCGACATCGAGTACACCGACGAGCTGCCCCGGCCCTTCGCGGAGATGTGCGCCGACCCCGCGTCGCCGGACTCCATGGTGCTGCGCGACCGCGACCTGCGCACCCCCGACGACGAGGGCTACGTGTTCGAGGTGTGCGCCGACTGAGGCCCGCCGGGTTGTCAACCCGCAGACGGGAGGGCGACGGATGCCCCAGGCTGGAGCCTCCGACAGGAAGGACTCTCATGAGTGACGACAGCACGCCGGGCCCGAGCGCCTATCCCGACCAGCGTAGCCCGTACGACGCCGCCGCCGACGCGGCCGCCGAGCCCACGGACGACGACAAGGTCTTCACCCCGGACGACGGCGAGGACGCCGGCCCCGACGACACCGACGGTCTCGACCAGAGCCCCAGCCTCCGCCGCTAACCCCCTCCCCCCTAACCCCCCTCCCCCCCCCGCACGCACGGATGCGGGATCGATATGTCAGGCCCAGGGCCGTTTTAAGAAGACATATCGATCCCGCATCGCGGGGTGCCCGGGGGCCGGGCGGGGGGATGCTCAGATGCGGTCGTCTTCGACGACCGTCGTCGTGCCGCGGGTCCGGCTGCGACGCGAGACGAGCAGGATGATGCCGATGATCGCCGTGATGGCGCCCGCGGCCATCAGGATGTAGCCGACGAGGTCGAGGTTCACCCAGTCCACCTGCACATTGAGGGCGAACGCGAGGATCGCGCCGATGACGAACAGGACGATTCCGGTTCCGATGCTCATAGCGTGTTCTCCTTCCGGCGTCCCACGACGCCGTCGACCCATGGTGGCGCTCCCACCGCATTGTCAGGAAGGGGTTGACACGGCGGTATGGAGCATCCGCGCCGTCTCGTCAAGTCCCTTCAGGGGCGGCTCCGCGCGAGCGACACTGCGGCAGATCGATCCGACAGGAGCATGAGATGTCTGCACCCGCCCCCGCCCTCGATACCCGCACCGGCACCGACGCCGTGCGCCTCACCCCGCGCGGTCCGCTCAGTGCCGCCGTGCTGAACCGCCTCACCGATTCGGCGCACGCGGCTGCGCGCCACGGCATCCCCCTCGCCGTGCAGGCCGCCGACGCGCTCGACGCGGCCGACGAGGTCGTGCGCGACGACGACGTGCAGTTCGCCCTCTTCCTGCTCTACGCGTCGTCGTACGGGTCTCTCCCCCAGCTCGACGCCGAGCTCGAGTGGGACGCCGAGCTCATCGAGGCCCGTCGCGTGCTCGAAGCGGGATTCGAGAGCGAGCTGCGCGCGACCGTGCCGATGCCCGTACTCCCCGAGCCGACGGTGGATGCCGTGGGCCGCGCGCTCTTCGCCCTCGCCGCCGCCGACTCGGGCCCCAGCCTGTCGCGGTTCATCGCGAAGAAGGCGACGCGCGAGCAGGCGACCGAGATGCTCGTCCAGCGCTCGGTGTACACGCTGCGCGAGGCCGACCCGCACTCGTGGGCCATTCCGCGGCTCACCGGTCGGGCCAAGGCCGCGCTCGTCGAGATCCAGTCCGACGAGTACGGCGGCGGGCGGGCGGACCGCGTGCACCAGAACCTCTTCGCGGCGGCGATGCGCGCCGCCGGCCTCGACGCGACCTACGGCGCCTACGTCGACGACGTGCCGGCCATCACGCTCGCGTCGTTCAACCTCATGTCGTTGTTCGGCCTGAACCGTCGGCTCGTCGGCGCCATCGTCGGCCATCTCGCCGCATACGAGATGACCTCGTCGATCCCGTGCCGGCTGTACGCCGACGGGCTGCGCCGGCTCGGCTTCGATCAGGACGTCGTGGAGTACTTCGACGAGCACGTCGAGGCGGATGCCGTGCACGAGCAGATCGCCGGACGCGACCTCGCCGGCGCCCTGGCCGAGGATCACCCCGAACTGCTCGAGGACATCTTCTTCGGCGCCGCCGCCTGCCTCACGGTCGACGGCTGGATGGGCGGGCACGTGCTCGACGCCTGGACCGCCGGCGAGTCGTCGCTGCGCGGAGCGGGTGGTGCTGCGGGCGCGGGTGGTGCTGCGGGCGCGGGTGGTGCTGCGGGCGTCGGGAGCGCGTCATGAGCGCCGACCGCGAGCGCGCGACGGTCACGCCGTATCCCGACGGCCCGCTCCTGGTGCGCGGCGACATCGAGCTGCGTCGTGCCGACGGCGAGGTGATCGAGACGACGCGCCGCACGGTCGCCCTCTGCCGATGCGGCCTGTCGACCATCAAGCCCTTCTGCGACGGCACGCACAAGGCGTCGGGGTTCCGCACCGACGACGAGCTGCGGTAGTCCCGGCGGCGGGGCCGCGAGCGTCCGGTCCCGCGGGGAGCATCCGATCCCCCGGCCGGGAGCATCCGGTCCCCCGGCCCCGCCGCCCACCGGCGCCTGCACGGATTCTCCCCACCTGCACGGAGGATGAGACGGATGCTCCGTGCATCCGCGAGAAGTCCATGCAACTGGCCGCAGGGCCGGGAGGCCGCGGGGCGGGGACGGCGCGGACGGGAGGGCGTCAGCCGTCGAGCGTCGCCAGGTGCCGGTCGAGCACGGCGGCGACGCGCGCGGCCTCGTCGGGCTCGCGACTCCAGAGCAGCTGCAGAGCGAGACCGTCGAGCAGGGCGTGCAAGCGGTCGGCCTCGGCCTCGGCATCCGTCATCGCGCGCGCGGCACCCGACCGCGCCAGCTCGCCGAGCGCGAGAACGCACACCTGTCGCACCCCGTCGCTGAGCTGTCGCACCGAGTCCTGCAGCGAGGCGTCGGTCAACGCGAGACTGCCCAACTGCATCTGCACGATCATCTCGGCGCGCCGCGTCTCGTCGAGGGGCAGCACCTCCCGCAGAACAGCGCGCACGAGCGGAAGCCCCTCCCCGGAATGCGCACGGATGCGGCCACCCACCACCTGCTGGATCCGGTCGAGGCAGAACGAGCGTAGGGCGGCCTGGGTCGGGAACGCCCGGCGGAGCGACGCCGTCGCCAGCCCGGCCTCGTCGGCGACCTTGCGCACCGAGAGTCCGGCCACTCCCTCGCGGACGAGCACCCGCCACGCCGCGTCGCCGATCTCGCGGTCGCGCTCGGCGTGGTCGATCAGTCGGGGCATTCCCTCACCGTACCGGCACCGCCTGCGTGGTCGGCTTCTTCGGCCACAGGGTGTAGCTGATCGCCCAGATCAGGTCGATCGCCACGATGATCCCGAGGATGCGGAAGAACCCCAGCAGCTGCTCCGTGCGGGCCGGGTCGCCGACCACGAGGATGAGTCCCCCGAGGATGCCCGCGGCGATCGCGGCCGCCAGCAGGGTGCGCACGACGTCTTTCCAGCACGCCGCCGTGTACGCCCATCCGGTCAGTGGCGCACGCGGCGGGGCTCCGTCGAACCGGGTCGCGAACTTGGCGTCGAGCCACGCGATCATGCGGTGCCCGTAGGCGACGGAGATGCCGATGTAGAGCGCGGCCAGTCCGTGGTGCCACGACGCGGTCCCCCCGCCGAGCAGGTCGACGGCGACGAGCGCGAGCAGCACGAGGTCGATGACGGGGGCGGCGACGAGTAGCGCGGCGCCGAGCCGGGGCTTGCGGGCGATGTAGCGCACCGAGAGTCCGGCCACGAGCGCGAGCCAGAACCCGATCTCGCAGGCGATGATGGCGGCGAGGATCATGGGCGGATGCATCCGTTCGAGGTCATGCAGTCAAATTAGCACGCTCGTGCTAAAACGAATACATCGTGCATCTGCAGGCTCCGCCGCGATCTGCAGGCGCGATGCGGCGATACGCGTCTGCAGATGGTCGCGGCGCCTGCACATCGCGCACAGTCCACCCCCGCCACCCGGCGTGAGGGACGGGCGTCAGGCGCGCGCGGCCGCGGTCGAAGCCCGCACGATCAGCTGGGAGTTCAAGGTCGCGACGTCACCGAGGGCCGCCCCGCCGATCGCCTGCAGCAGCAGATCGACCGCGAGCGCCCCGCAGCGCTCGATCGGCATCTGCACCGTGGTGAGACCGGGGGTCACCGCGCCGGCCAGGTCGATGTCGTCGATGCCCACGATGCTGATGTCGTCGGGGCACGTCACCCCGAGTTCCGACATCCCCGCCTCGAGCCCGAGGGCGACGAGATCGTTGTAGGCGACGACGGCGGTCGCTCCACTGGCCGCGGCGAGCGCTGCGGCGGCGCGCCCTCCCTGGATCGATGCGGCGTGGTGGCTGAGCCGGGTGAGGCGGATGCCGTGGCGCTCGCAGGCCCGCGCGATGGTGTCGAAGCGCCGCACGTCGGCCCACGACCCGCGCGGCCCCGAGGCGTAGGCGATGTGCGCGTGGCCCAGCGCGACGAGGTGCTCGACGGCCTGGGTCGGGCCGTACTCGGTGTCCATGACGACGCAGGGAACCCCGTCGATCACGCGGTTGGCGATGACGGCGGGCGTGCGTCCGATCAGAGTGCGCACCTCGTCGTCGGGCAGTCGAGGGGAGCACAGCAGGATGCCGTCGAGCTTGCGGGCCTGCTCGATCTGCTCGCGCTCCCGCCGGAGGTCTTCATCGGCGTCGAACAGCACGATCCGGTGGCGACCGTGCCAGGCCTGCCCCTGGATCGCCTTGAGGAGCATGCCGTACACGGGGTTGGCGACGTCGGGCACGAGCACGCCGATCGTGCGGGTCGCGGCGGAGGTCTGCGCGCCGACGTATCCCAGCTCGCCCGCGGCGTCGAGCACGCGGCCGAGCGTGTCGGGGGCGAGGCGGTCGGGCTCTCCGAAGGCGCGCGAGGCCGTGGCGATCGAGACGCCTGCGCGCTTCGCCACGTCGGTCAGTGTCGCCGCCATTTTCAGCCCTCCGGTTCGCCGCAATCCTATGGCACGGCCTCTCCGATGAAAGCAAGTTGACAAGTTTGTACAAATCGCTCACACTGATTTTCATGACGATCAACGCCGATCTCCGGATCCTCGGCCGCGCCACCCCCGCCGCGGTGGCCCCGTCGGCCTCACCCACCGGTGCCGGCATCCTGCACCTCGGGCTCGGCAGCTTCCACCGCGCCCACCAGGCCGTGTACACCGCCGCAGCCCTGCAGCAGCAGCCGGGCGCCTGGGGCATCGTCGGCGTCGCCTCCCGCTCGCGCTCCATCGTCGACGGCCTGCACGCCCAGGACTTCCTCTACTCCGTCGCCACCATCTCCCCCGCCGGCACGACGCTCGCGATCCCCGGCGTGCACACCGACGCCTTCGTCGGCGCCGAGCAGCCCGACCGCGTCGTGGCGCAGCTCGCCGACCCGGGCATCCGCATCGTGACCCTGACCGTCACCGAGAACGGCTACAGCTACTCCGCCGCGACCGAGCGCCTCGACCTCGACGACACCGGCATCCGCGCCGATCTCGCGGGCGGCGCCCCGCGCACCACCATCGGCCAGCTGGCCCGCGGACTGCAGGCCAGGGCGGCGACCGGCGCGCCGGTCTCGGTGCTGAGCTGCGACAACCTCGCCTCGAACGGCACCCACACCGAGAAGCTCGTGCGGGAATTCCTGCAGGCGCTGCCGCACGGCGAGGGCGACGAGACGCTGGCGTTCCTCGACGCCGCCGTGACCTTCCCGTCGAGCATGGTCGACCGCATCGTGCCCGCGACCACGGCGGCGCTCCGCGACGAGGTCGACTCCCTGCTCGGCGCACGCGACAGCGTTCCCGTGCCGGCCGAGCCCTTCACCATGTGGGCGATCGAAGACCGCTTCGCCGTCGGCCGCCCGGCCTGGGAGGCGGGCGGCGCCGTGTTCACCGACGAGGTGGGCCGCTACGAGCAGATGAAGGTGCGGCTGCTGAACGGAACGCACTCGCTCATCGCCTACCTCGGCGCGCTGCGCGGCGCCGAGACGATTCCGGCCGCCATCGTGCAGACGCCCATCGCCGCGGCGGCCCGCGCGATCATCCGCGGCGAGTACGAGCCGTCGATCGAGATCCCGACCGGGGTCGACATCCGCGCGTACGAGAACGAGCTCTTCGAGCGCTGGGCGAACAGCGCGCTCGGTCACCGCACGAGCCAGGTCGGCTCCGACGGATCGGTCAAGCTGCGTCAGCGCATCCCCGAACCGGCGCTGCTCGCCCTGGGCCAGGGGCGGATGCCCCACCTCATCGCGCTCACGGTCGCCGGGTACCTGTCGTGCCTCGCCCCGCTCGCCGGCTTCGAGCCGGGACCGCACGCGGCGGCGATGACCGACCCCGCCCGCGAGCGGCTCGCCGCCTTCGCCGGCACGGTGCGCGACGGCGCCGAGCTCGCCCGCCGCGTGATCACAGACCTGCAGCTCTTCGGCTCGGCGCTGGCGCATCAGGACGCCTTCATCGCCCGTGTCGGTCAGCTCGTCGACACCATCCACCGCAGCGGCGCCGACGCCGCCCTCGCCGACGCCACCTCGGCCGCCGAAGAGGGCATGCTCGACACACGCACCCCCACGAAGGAGACCCGCTGATGAAGTCGCTCGTCATCCACGGCAAGGAAGACATCCGCTGGGAGGACCGGGACGCCCCGGAGCCCCGCGACGGCGAGGTGCGGCTGCGCGTCGGTTTCGTCGGCATCTGCGGCTCCGACCTGCACTACTACTTCCACGGCGCGAACGGCGAGTACACGATCCGCGAGCCCCTCGTGCCCGGCCACGAGCTCTCCGGCGTCGTCGACCTCGACCCCTCCGGTCGCCTCGCGCCCGGCACGCCCGTCACCGTGCACCCGGCCCGGTACGGCGCATCGGTGCCCGGCCTCGAAGAGCGCCCGCACCTGCGCCCCGGCGGCGACTACCTCGGCAGCGCCGCCGCCGACCCGCACCGCCAGGGCGGGGCATCCGAACTGCTCATCGTCGAAGACCACATGGTGCGCGTGCTGCCCGAGGGACTCCCCCTCGAGCGCGCCGCCCTCGCCGAGCCGCTCGCGGTCGCCCTGCACGCCGTCGGCCTCGCCGGCGACGTGACCGGTCGGCGCGTTCTGGTGATCGGGGCCGGCCCGATCGGCCTGCTCGTCGTCGCCGCCGCCGTCCACGCCGGAGCCGCGGTGGTCGGCGCGAGCGACGTGCGCGCCGAGCCGCTCGACCGCGCACAGGCGCTCGGCGCCGCCGAGGTCGCCCTCGTGGGCCGCGACACGATCGACCCCGAGTCGTACGACGTCGTCTTCGAGTGCTCCGGCGTCGGCGCCGCGCTGACCCAGGCGGTGCGCGCCGCCCGCCGTGCCGGCACGGTCGTGCAGGTCGGGATGCTGCCGAACGCCGAGATCGGCGTGAACCTCGCGCCGATGCTCGCCAAGGAGCTCACGATCCGCGGGGCCTTCCGCTTCTCGACCGAGATCGACGACGCCGTGCGCCTGCTCGCCGAGTCGGACGCCCTCGACCCCGTCGTCTCGCACGTGATCCCGGCATCCGATGCCGTGCGCGCCTTCGAGCTGGCCCGCGACTCGTCGGCCTCCGCGAAGGTCCTGCTCTCCCTCTAGCGTCACCCGCCGCCCCGCGGCACCCATCCGTTCCCCGGTCCGAAGGAGTACCCCCATGTCAGACGCCCAGACCACGGCCCCGGCGGTCGATCCCGCCGAGAAGAGGTCGATCCGCGACCTCGTGCGGGCCGCCATCTCCGGATGGCTCGGCACCGCGCTCGAGTTCATGGACTACCAGCTCTACTCGCTGGCGGCCGCGCTCGTGTTCGCCGACCTGTTCTTCTCGTCCGAGAACCCGGCGGTCGCGGTCGTCGCCGCGATGGCCACCTACGGCGTCGGCTACGTCGCCCGCCCGGTCGGCGCGTTCTTCTTCGCCCGCCTCGGCGACCGCACCGGCCGCACGAAGGTGCTGTTCTACACGATCCTGCTCATGGGCCTCGCGACCACCCTGATCGGCGTGCTCCCCACCTACTCGCAGGTCGGCATCCTCGCCCCGATCCTCCTCGTCCTGCTGCGCATCGCCCAGGGCTTCGGCGCGGGAGCCGAGATCTCCGGCGCCGGCGTGATGCTCGCCGAGTACGCCCCGGCCAAGCGCCGCGGCATCATCGCCTCGCTGGTCGCCCTCGGCACGAACTGCGGCACGCTGCTCGCCTCGGGCATCTGGGCCATCCTCCTCGTCGCCTTCAGCGAAGACGAGGTCATCGAGTGGGCCTGGCGCATCCCGTTCATCGCCAGCGCGGTCATCATGCTCTTCGCCATCTGGGTGCGTTTCAACCTCAAGGAGACCCCCGTCTTCGAGGAGCGCGACGACGTCGTCGACGGCAAGGCCCTGTCGAAGGAGGAAACGATCCGTCTCGCGACAGAGACGGGCGACATCCGCACGCTCGAGTCGATGCAGCGCAAACCGTGGAAGGCGTTCTCGATCGCGTTGCTGCTGCGCTTCGGTCAGGCCGGCAACTCGGGCATGATCCAGACGTACCTCATCAGCTACATCACCGTCGTGCTGCTGCTCGACCGCTCGATCGGCGTCAACGCCGTGATCGTCTCGTCGCTCGTGGCCTTCATCACGGTGCCGCTGTCCGGCTGGCTCGGCGACCGGTTCGGCCGCAAGCGCATGTACATGGTCTGGGCCGTCATCGCGCTCATCGTGATCGTCCCGACGATGCTCATGATCAGCAGCAAGGACACCCTGCAGGTGTTCGTCGGCTACGTGGTGCTGCACAACCTCGCCGTGATGAGCTTCGCGTCGCTCGAGAACCTCACGCTCCCCGAGATCTTCGGCGCCCGCAACCGCTACACCTACACCGCGATGGCCCGTGAGATCGCGGCGATCGTCGCCACCGGCGCGGGTCCCGTGATCGCCGCCGCCTGGGTGTCGGCCGTCACCGGCTCGTTCATCCCGATCATCCTCATGCTCGTGTTCTTCACGCTCTGCGCGCTCGTCGCGTCGATCTGGATGCCCGAGGTCGCCGGTCGCGACCTGACCGACCCGCGCGACGCCATCTGACCCGCACACACCACCACCCGGGGGCGGTCCGCGACACCGCGGACCGCCCCTCTCTCTTCGAGGAGGACGACATGGCCATCGCGCACGTCGACGTCATCATCACCAGTCCAGGGCGCAACTTCGTCACGCTCAAGATCACCACTACCGACGGGATCGTCGGCTGGGGCGACGCGACCCTCAACGGGCGCGAGCTCGCCGTCGCGTCGTACCTCTCCGACCACGTCGCCTCGACGCTCGTCGGCCGCGACGAGGACCGCATCGAAGACACCTGGCAGTACCTGTACCGCGGCCCCTACTGGCGCCGCGGCCCCGTCACGATGGCCGCGATCGCCGCCGTCGACATGGCACTGTGGGACATCAAGGCGAAGAAGGCAGGGATGCCCCTCTACCAGCTGCTGGGCGGCGCGAGCCGCGAGGGCGTGCGGGTGTACGCGCATGCTTCGGGCACCGACTACGCGGCGCTGAAGAACGCGATCGCCGGCTACCAGGAGCTGGGCTACACCGCGGTGCGCGTGCAGACCGGCGTGCCGGGCCTCGGCCAGATCTACGGCGTCTCGAACGCCGGGCCGGGCGTGCGCTACGACTACGAACCCGCCAAGCGCTCGGGCGACCGCCCCGCCGAGGAGCGCTGGGACACCCGCAACTACCTGAACCACATGCCGGGTGTGTTCGCGAGCATCCGCGAGGACTTCGGCACCGACCTGCGCATCCTGCACGACGGGCACCACCGCCTGTCGCCGATCGAGGCCGCGCGCTTCGCGAAGGACATCGAGCCCTACGACCTGTTCTGGCTCGAGGACTGCACCCCGGGCGAGGACCAGACGGCCCTGCGTCTCGTGCGCCAGCACTCGACGACCCCCCTGGCGATCGGCGAGGTGTTCAACTCGGTGCACGACTACCAGACCCTGATCACCGAGCGGCTGATCGACTACGTGCGCTCGGCGGTCACCCACACCGGCGGCATCACGGCGATGAAGAAGCTGCTCGACTTCGCGGCGATCTACGGCATCAAGTCGGGCATCCACGGCCCCACCGACATCTCCCCGGTCGGCATGGCCGCCGCCCTGCACCTCGATCTGGCGATCCACAACTTCGGCATCCAGGAGTACATGCCGCACAACGCGCAGACCCTCGAGGTCTTCCGCACCTCGTTCACGTTCGACCAGGGCTTCCTGCACCCGAGCGACCAGCCCGGTCTGGGCGTCGAGCTCGACGAGGAGGCCGCGGCCGGTCACGAGTACACCAAGGCGTACCTGCCGGTGAACCGTCTGCTCGACGGCACGGTGCACGACTGGTAGGACCCCGCGCAGACGTCGGCCCCGGCCGCGACCTCACGGTCGCCCCCGGGGCCGATGTGCGTCAGGATTCGGGGAGTTCGAGCACCTCGTCGGTGAGGGTGATGCCGCCGGACGAGTTGGCCGACATCATGAGCTGCTCGATCCACTTCACGTTGAGCTGCGGGGGTTCGGGGTCGTCGAAGACGAAGCGCAGCGGGATCGACGGGTGCAGCCAGATGGTCTCACGCCCGTGCTCGCCGTTCTCGGGGTCGCGCCACGACAGCGTGAAACTCTCGTTGCGGCGCAGCTTGGTCGCGATGGCGACCTTGAGGTGAGCGAGTGCGCGGTCCTCGATCGGAATGCCGTCGTTCGATCCGCCGTAGCGCAGAGTTCCCATGGGAGCACCCTAGCCCGGTCGTCGACGTGCGGTGACCCCGCTTCGCGACGGGGAGCCGTGCGCGCGCCCGATCCGATGACACCGGACGCAGAACCCCACGTCCGCGCTCATCGCGCGCGCACCCGGATGCGACGGTGGGAAGACCACGATGCGATCCACATGATCGCGCCTCATGACACGGGTTCCGGTGGCCGGAGTGAGGAGCCTCTCATGGGCAAGTTCATCTACGAGGGCAACGTCAAGACCGAGATCGAGGACCGCGCGCTCACGCACCTGCAGCTCGTGATCACCGCCAAGCTCCGCCGCGGCGAGCCCTTCGCCTTCACGTGGAAGGAAGACCCCAGCATCGGCGGCGGCCGCACCACCGTGTGGATCCACGCGGGCAGCGCGATCGTGTACAAGTACCACGGCAGCCGCCAGCCCTCGGTCAACCGCGAGTGGGTCGAAGCTCTCGCCTTCACGGCGAACGGCCCGAACGGTCTCTACCTCGTTCCCGAACCCGCCGAGGGCGTCGCGACCGAGCGACTGGGCCTGTCGACGCACGTCTGACGCCGCTGTCATCGCCATCGCTATCAAGCGCTCGGCGATGACACAACCCCCTCAGCGACGCCGACCCGATGGAGTTAGCGTCACCTTATGGACGGGGCGAGGACGATGGCACGGGCACACATCGAGATCGATGGCCACGACTTCCTGCTGGATCCCGATCGCGACCTCGTCGAGGTCATGGAACTGATCGAGAACGCCGCACGGTCGGAGCCGACGTTCGTCGACCTCTCCAGCGGTGAGGAACTCGTGAGCGTGCTCGTCTCGCCCGGCGCGAAGGTGATCGTCACGGTCGCCCACGAGAGCGTCGCCACCCCCGAGGAGGAGGCGCCCATCGCCCCCTTCTCGGACTGGGAACTCTGACCGGTCCGGTCGCCGACGAGAGGACAGCAGCGTGAGCATCGAGCAGGAGGCCCGTCGGGCCATCGTCACCGGGGCCGATTCGGGGATCGGCCGTGCGACCGCCGTCGCTCTGGCCGCGGCCGGCATCGACGTGGGCATCACCTGGCACAGCGATGAGCAGGGCGCGCACGAGACGGCCGAAGAGGTGCGCAGTCACGGCGCCCGCGCCGTCGTGGCGCGCCTCGACGCGGCCGACATCCCCGCCTGCGGCGACGTGGTCGACGCTCTCATCGCCGAGCTCGGCGGCGTCGACGTCTTCGTGAACAACGCCGGAACCGGCACCCAGACGCCCTTCCTCGACCTGACCCTCGAGCAGTGGAACCGCGTGGTCGACACCGACCTCACGGGCGCCTTCGTGTGTCTCCAGCGGGCCGCACGCGCCATGGTCGCGGCCGGTGGCGGGGGCCGCCTGATCTCGGTCACGAGCGTGCACGCCCACCAGCCGATGATGGGTTCGAGCGCGTACGACGCCGCGAAGCACGGACTCGACGGGCTCATGAAGAACCTGGCCCTCGAGCTCGGCGGCGCCGGCATCAGCGCCGTGAGCGTCGCCCCGGGCGAGATCGCGACCCCGATGACGGGGCAGACCGACGAAGACCCGCACGCCGCGGACCGCCCCGGCATCCCCCTCGGCCGCCCGGGCGACGCACGCGAGGTGGCCGCCCTCATCGCCTTCCTCGCCTCCCCCGAGGCCGCGTACATCTCCGGCGCCTCCATCGTCATCGACGGCGGGATGCTGCAGATGGGGCCGCAGGCCGGCGCGAGCATCACGTCGCACGACTGGCGCTCGGTCTGAGCGCCGCACGACCGTCGATGGACGCGCACCCCGGCGGCCTCACGACGACCGTCGTCATCCCCGTGAAGGACGATGCCGATCTGCTCGCCCGCTGCCTCGTCGCGCTCGCCGCGCAGACGCGCAGGCCCGACGAGATCGTGGTCGTCGACAACGGCTCGACGGATGCCTCGGCCGCCGTGGCGTTCGACGCCGGCGCGCGGGTGCTCGAATGCGCCGAACCGGGTATCGCGGCCGCATCGGCCACGGGCTACGACGTCGCCCGCGGCGATCTCATCCTGCGCCTCGACGCCGACTGCGTGCCCGACCCGAGCTGGGTGGCGGAGGTGCTGCGGGCCTTCGCCGACGAGCCGCACCTCGCGGCGGTCACGGGTCGCGCGCGCTTCACCGACGGCCCCGAGCGCCTGCGCGCCCCGCTCGCCGCGGTCTACCTCGGCGCATACACGCTCGTCACGGGCCTCGCCCTCGGGCATCGCCCGCTCTTCGGGTCGAACCTCGCGTTCCGCCGCGAGGCGTGGGTCGCGGTGCGCGACCGCATCCACCGCGACCCCGAGGTGCACGACGACCTCGACCTCGCCTTCCATCTCGGGGAGCACCACCGCATCGGGCTGCTGCCCGGCGACAGCATGGGCATGTCCATGCGGCCGTTCACGGCCGGTCGATTCGGGCGACGCGTGCACCGCGGGTTCCGCAGCGTCCTCGTGCACTGGCCCCGCGACTTCCCTCCTCTGCGGTGGACGCGGCTGCTCGCGCGGAGGGCGCGCCGCCCCGCCGCCGGCCCGATCCGCTCCCGCGCATGAGCGCGGCGGTGTCTCGGCTGCTCGGGCCGCCGGCGCGGGAGGACCTGCTCGTGACGACGTTCAACGTGCGCCGCGCGATGGAGGGACCTCTGGTCCGCCGACGCGACCGCTGGAGCCACCGCGCCCCGGCCGTCGCGGCGCTGCTGCGCACCGAGCGCCCGGCGGTGCTCGGCCTGCAGGAGGTGCGGCCGCGCATCCTGCCCGTGCTGCGCGACGCCCTCGGCCCCGAGTACCGGCGGATCGGCCGGGGGCGCGACGCCGACGGCGGCGGCGAGGGCAACCCGCTCTTCTTCGACGAGCGGCGGCTGTCTCTCGTCGACGCCGGGCAGCAGGCCCTCTCGCCGCGGCCCGATGAGCCGGGGTCGCTCGGCTGGGGCGCCCTCTTCCCCCGCACGGCCGTCTGGGGCGAGTTCGACGACCGCGTCACCGGCGCGCGCTTCCTCGCGGTCTGCACGCACCTCGATCCGTTCTCGCCGCGCGCCCGGCTGCGGTCGGCCGATGCACTGCGCTCCCTGGTGCACCGGCACGGCCTGCCGTCGGTGGTGATGGGCGACCTGAATGCGGGCGTCGACGCTCCGGCGGTGCGCGCACTGCTCGCCGACGGGATGCTGCGCGATGCGTGGGCCGTGGCCGAACGGCGCGCTACCCCGGCGTGGGGCACCTTCGCGGACTACCGGCCCCCGCGCGAGAACGGCCGCCGCATCGACCTCATCGCGGTGACGCCCGGCATCCGGGTTCGCGCCGCGGGCATCGATCCGCGTAGGTTCGAAGGACGCACGCCGTCTGACCATCTCGCCGTGCACACCCTCCTGCACCTCGCAGGTCGAGAGGACCCGCATGAAGGACGACTTCCTCCGGCCGCCCCGCACTCCCGCTGAGTGGGCGGCCGACGCTCTGCGCCTCCTCGGCGTGCTGGGCGTGGTCGCCGCCGCGATCTGGCTGCAGCCGACGGATGCGGGGATCGCCGCCCTCGCCCTGCCCGCACTCATGCTCCCCCGGATGCTCGGTCTCGCCGCCTGGTTCGACGTGGCCGCGTGCATCGTGGTGCTCGTGGCCGCATGGAGCAACGTGTTCGACCTCTACCGGTCGATCGCCGGGTGGGACCTGGTGCTGCACTTCGCCTGCACGGGCGTGCTCGCGATCGTCGCGGCGGTCATCCTGACCCGCACCCGCGTGGTGCCGCTCACCCGCGACGATGAGGTCCGCCGGCGCACGCCGATCGTGCTGCTGCCGCTCATCGCCCTGGCGATCAGCGCCGTGTGGGAGATGATCGAGTGGCTCGGCTGGGCGTTCATCAGCGACGACATCTACGTCACCTATCAGGACACCATCGGCGACATGGTGCT
Source organism: Microbacterium sp. Soil_N32 (assembly GCF_057655505.1). NCBI lineage: Bacteria > Bacillati > Actinomycetota > Actinomycetes > Micrococcales > Microbacteriaceae > Microbacterium > Microbacterium sp. Soil_N32. The sequence continues at coordinate 125,983 of NZ_JBDGME010000013.1, read as the reverse complement.
CGGCGGACTGGGCGGCGTCGCCGCGGGCATCCTGCTCGCCCTCGTGCGCGTCGGCCGACCCGCGGGCCGCGATTCGTGGACGCCGTCGAACAGCTCTGGACACGGTTCGAGGACGGGCGCATAATCTGATTCACCTACATGGATCGGCAAAGGAGCATCCCATGAGCGAATCGACGCAACCCTCGGAGCTGTTCTCGTCGGAATCCGGCCCGACCGGCGCATCCATCACCGACTGGACCGACCTCGGACGCGAGATGTGGGCGTACCTCACCGGCCGCGGCGCCGCCGTGAACTACACCTTCGAGGACATGACGGTCGAGGTGCCCCGCGACATCGGCCCCGACGCGCCGCGGGCGACGTGGAAGTTCAACGGCACCCTGCGCGTCACCACCAGCGACAGCGCCTCCGGCGCCGGATCCCCCGACCCGGCCTGAACCCGGCCACGACCATGATCCGCCTCGACATCGACCTGCAGATCGAGCAGCTCGGCCCCGACGGCGACACGGTGTCGCAGTTCGACGTGCAGGCCGCGGGGAACGAGGTCGTCGTCCGGCTCGGCGACACCACGCGACTCAGCGGCATGTCGCGTCACGACCTCGCCGCACTCGGACCCCTCGCCGACGGGCTCGCCCGACGGGGCATCCGCCTGCGCGTCGACGGCCCGAAGGGCACCCTCGTGCAGCTCGGCGACGTGAAGGCGGGACCGGTCGGGCGGGTCATCGCGGGGTCGCCGCACATCCGCCTCGGCAGTCCCGTCGCCCTCCTGACCGAGGCGCAGCGGCGCGACCGCGACGCCGGCTTCCGCATCCCGGCGCCCCCGGCGACTCCGCTCCCCCTCGTGCCGACCGTCGCGCGCCGGGTGCGGCGCCGCGTCACCACCACGCACTACATCCCCGGCTCCGGTCGTCCGCGGCTGATCTTCGCGGTGGGGGCGAGCGGCTGGGCCGGCAGCCGCCCGCGCGAGTTCGATCTGCTTCCCGACCGCACGCGCATCGGGTCAGGGCCCGACGCCGATCTGCGCCTGGAGGGGCTCGAGGCGATCCACGCCGAGATCCGCCACAACGAAGACGACGAGTACGTGCTGTACTCCTTCGCCCCCGTCGGCGGCGGCCGCCCCAATCTGCCGCACGGGTCGGACAACGCCCGCATCCTCCGCACGGGTTCGCGCATCGAGATCGGCACGTGGCGGCTCGCCTACTACCGCGAGGAGTTCGCCGACCACGGGCGCCCCTTCGGCGGGCGTCAAGGCGGCGAGTACGAGTTCCAGAAGCAGCAGCCGGTGCGACCGTACGGGTCGGGCGAGCTCGGCTGACGGCACGATCGCGTCAGGACCCCGCGACCCCGATCTCGTAGGCGAAGATCACCGCCTGTACCCGGTCGCGGAGTCCGAGGCCCCGCAGCACCTTGCCGACGTGGGTCTTCACGGTCGACTCCGACACGAACAGCCGCTCGGCGATCTCGGCGTTGCTCGCCCCCTCCGCCATCAGCAGGAACACCTCGCGTTCGCGCTCGCTCAGCACATCGAGGCGGCTCTCGTCGCGCGGTCGGCTGCGCGCGAGCGCCGGGGCGGCGAGCTGCACGAGGCGCGCGGTCACCCGCGGCGCCACCACCGCGTCGCCCCGGTGCACCGCCCGGATCGCATCGACGAGGTCGCTCGGCCGGGCGTCCTTGAGGAGGAACCCGCTCGCCCCCGCCTGCAGGCCGCCGAACGCGTACTCGTCGAGGTCGAACGTCGTCAGCACGATCACGCGGCACCCCGGCTGCATCGCCGTGATGAGCTCGGTGGCGCGGATGCCGTCCATGCCGGGCATCCGCACGTCCATCAGCACCACGTCGGGCCGCACGGCGCGCACGGCCTCGACCGCCTCTCGGCCGTCACCCGCCTCGCCGACGACCGTCAGGCCGTCCTCCGCGTCGAGCACCATGCGGAACCCCCGCCGCACCAGCTGCTGATCGTCGACCAGCAGCACCCGGATGTCGTCGGTCATCTCTCCCCCTCGCTTCGTAGGGCGATCGTGACGCCCCATCCTCCGCCGGGCCGCGGGCCCGCCTCCACCGTTCCGCCGTAGAGCGCCGCGCGCTCGCGCATGCCCACGAGCCCCCGGCCCGCCCCCTGAGAGGGCTGGCCGGCACCGGGGCCGTCGTCGGCCACCTCGATCGCGACGCCGTAGGCCGACCAGTGCACGTCGGCGCTCACCGTCGCGTCTCCCGCGTAGCGCAGGGCATTGGTGAGCGACTCCTGCAGCAGCCGGTACACGACGAGGCCGAGCGACGGGTCGGCGGTCGGCGTCCCCGTGGTGCGGAACGAGACCGCGAGACCAGCCGCACGGAAGCCGTCGACGAGCTCGGCCAGCTGATCGGCCCCCGGCTGCGGCATCCGTTCGGCCGGTCGGCCGTCATCCTCGTGCAGAACGCCGAGCAGGCGGCGCACCTCGGCGAGCGTGCGGCGACCGGTGTCGCCCACCTCGCGCATCGTCTCGGCCGCGGCATCGGGCCGGGCGCCGACCGCCGCGGCCGCCCCGTCGGACAGCGCGATCATCACGGTCACGCTGTGCGCGATGACGTCGTGCATCTCGCCCGCGATGCGGTTGCGCTCCTGCGCCGCGGCGATGACCGCCTGCTGGTCGCGCTCGAACGCGAGCCGCTCTGCGCGGTCGATCAGCGCCTGCGTGTAGCGGCGGCGCCCCCCGACGCTGGTGCCGATGAGCGTCGCGACGAGCAGCAGGATGACCATCGATCCCGCGCTGGTCAGGGATTCCCAGAAGCTCGGCGCCGGGCTGGCGGCGAAGAGCATCACCTGGGCGCGCGACCCGGTGAACGCGCCGACCACCCCGACCGCCGTCGCCACGCCGAAGCCGGTCCACGCCGCGCGCGACGACCGGTAGGCGCCGAGCGCGTACAGGCCGAACAGCAACGGCAGCAGCTCGGTCGCGGTCGGGATCGGCAACGGCACGAGCAGGTACGCGCATCCGACGACGACGAGCAGCCACGGCCGCGAACGCCGCAGCGCGACCGCGACCACGGCCAGCACGACGAGCGCGGCGGTGGGTACGACCCAGGCCTGCGGAACCGGCAGCCCCCACACCAGCGTGCGGTTCTCGGAGATCGAGTACCAGGAGGCCGCGACGCCGCCCGCGAGCGTCGGGATCGCGTAGACGAGCACGACGAACGTGTCGAAGAGCCGCGGATGCCGGTGCAGCCAACTGCGGAATCCTCCGGGCGGCTTGGGCAGGGGAAGGTCCCCGGTCGTCGCGACGACCGGGGACCTTCCTGCGCGGCGGATGCTCAGGCGTCCCGTCCCTTCAGTACGAAGGCACCGGCGACGAGCGGCACGGCGGCCCAGATCGCGAGCGTCAGCAGCGCGTCGGCGGTGCCGATCGCCGGATCGCCGAACATCGCGTTGCCCGGGATCGAGGTGAGCACCGACCCGGCGTTGGTCATGAGGTACGGCGACAGGTCGCCCACCCACTCGAGGAAGCCGCTCAGCAGCAGGAACACAGTCGGCAGCGCCAGCACGACGCCGACGACGATCGTGATGCCGCCGGCGCCCGAGCGCACGAGAGCGCCGATGCCGACGCCGAACAGCGCGACGAGGCCGACGAACAGCGGGGCGCCGAGCAGGGCCGTGAGCACCTCGATGTCGAACTGCGTCGCGTACCCCTTCGCGTCGAGGATCGCGGTCGCCGCCCCCCACGAGGCGAACACGCCGAGGAGGCTCACGAAGAACGTCCAGACGAACACCACGACCGACTTGGCCGCGAGCACCGGCAGGCGGCGCGGGACCGCGGCGAAGCTCGACCGGATCTGCCCGGTGGCGTACTCGCCCGAGAAGGCCAGCACGCCCTGGATGCCCGCGACGAGGATGCCGACCTGCACGCCGATCGTGGCGGGGAACACGGCGAGGTACTGACGCAGCTCCTCGCTCTCCGGCACCTCGCCGAACTCGGCGGTGCTCGCGAGCAGCACGGCGAGCCCCACCCACAGCACGAGGATGATCGCGGTGGTCCAGAACGTCGAACGCAGGCTGGTGAACTTGATCCACTCGGAGCGCAGCACGCCGGTGAGGCGCAGGCGGGCGTCGGAGCGGATGGACGCCGGGGCGGAAGCGATCGCGGTCATCGTGCACCTCCTGTCGTGGCCGGCACTCCGCCGGCGCGATACTCGACCTCGTCCTGCGTGAGAGCGAGGTACGCCTCCTCGAGCGAGCTCGAGACGGGCGTCAGTTCGTGCAGCGGGATGCCGGCATCGGCAGCCGCGTCGCCGATCTGCTCGGCCGAGACGCCCTGCAGGCTGATCGCTCCGTCGGGGAGCTGCGTGCCGACGATGCCGGGGAGCGCCGCGGCCAGGCGGTCGGGGTGCGGGGTGCGCACGCGCACGGTCTGGCCACCCGCCCCCGCGATGATCTCCGACACCGGGGCGTCGGCGAGCACCTGACCACGACCGAGCACGATGATGTGGTCGGCGGTCTGCGCCATCTCGCTCATCAGGTGCGACGACAGCAGCACGGTGCGCCCCTCGGCGGCGAGTCCGCGCACGAGGCGCCGCACCCAGGTGACGCCCTCGGGGTCGAGTCCGTTGACCGGCTCGTCGAGGATGAGGGTCTGCGGGTCTCCCAGCAGCGCCGACGCGATGCCGAGCCGCTGACCCATGCCGAGCGAGAAGCCGCCGACGCGCTTGCGCGCCACGCTCTCGAGCCCGGTGAGGGCGATGACCTCGTCGACGCGCTGCCGGCCGATGCCGTGCGTCGCTGCCTGGGCGCGCAGGTGGTTGTAGGCGGTGCGTCCCGTGTGCACGGCCTTCGCATCGAGCAGCACGCCGACCTCGCGCAGCGGGGCGCGGTGCTCGGCGTACGGCTTGCCGTTGACGGTGACCGTGCCGCTGGTCGGGCGGTCGAGTCCGACGATCATGCGCATGGTGGTCGACTTGCCGGCCCCGTTCGGGCCGAGGAATCCGGTGACGCGACCGGGCTGCACCGAGAAGTCGATGCCCCCGACCGCGGTCTTCGTGCCGTAGCGCTTCGTCAGCGCACGTGCCTCGATCATGTGTGTCCTCCACATCGGTGGTGGGAAGTTCCCCCCGTCCACACCACGCTAGAGACGGGCATCCCCCCTCCGCGTCCATCGCACGACGGAACCTGGAGGAAGCCAGTGGTACCTGGGTACCAGATGCCGGAGCCGTCGGGCCACTCGCAGGTGCATGCCAGGTGGGCGCGATAGCGTGCGGATGACCACCGCGATCCCCCACCGCAGAGGACACGATGAGCCACGCCCTCCCCCTTCCGGCCTCCGCCGCGACCTCGTCGTCCGAATACGAGGGCTTCGTCGGCTGGGTGCTCAGCCTGATCGAGTCGCTCGGCGAGCTCGGCGTCGGACTCGCGGTCTTCATCGAGACGTTCGTGCCGCCCATCCCCTCGGAGGCGATCCTGCCCGTGGCGGGCTTCCTCGCCTACGAGGGACGCATGAGCTTCTGGGGAGCCTGGGTCGCCTCGACCCTGGGCGCGCTGCTCGGCGCCCTGCTCTGGTACGCGATCGGGGCCGCGATCGGCCGCGACCGCACGCGACGCCTGGTGGGGCGCATCCCGCTGCTCGACCACGACGACTTCGACAAGGCCGAGGCCTTCTTCGACCGGTGGGGCGTGCGCGCGGTGCTGTTCGGACGCTGCGTGCCACTGGTGCGCTCGTTCATCTCGATCCCCGCGGGCATCGAGCGCATGCGGCTCTGGGCGTTCGCGCTCTACACCACGCTCGGTTCGGCGGTCTGGAACGGCATCTGGATCGGCCTGGGCTACGCGTTCGGCCCCGCCATCAAGCCGGTGCTCGAACAGTGGAGCGGCCTGATCTCGAACGTCGCCGTCGGGGCGATCGCGCTGCTCGTGCTGTGGTTCGTCGCCGCGCGCATCCGCCGCCGCCTGCGCGACCGCGCCGACGACCGCTCCCTGCAGCCCGACGCCGACTAGTCCCCCGGCTGCGTGCGCTCTGCCGCGTGAGGGGCCAAGGGTCAGGCGTCAGGTACCCCCGCGGGCGGCGCGCTTGGCCTCTTGGAAGACGCGGATGGCCTCGTAGCGTTCGGCGGAGCGCGCCTGGCGCTTGGCGGCCTGCTCGGCGCGGTCCTTGGGCGGCGCGCTGGTGACGAGGTCGTCGAGCAGGCGCCGTACCGACTGCTCGATCTCGGCCACGGCCCGGTCGAAGACGTCGCGGTTCGCTCGCGAGGGCGCGTTCGTGCCCGATATCTTGCGCACGAACTGCACCGCCGCGTCATGGCACTCGTCGTCGGTCGCGGGCGGGGCGAGGTTGTTCAGCGGGATGATGTTGCGGCACATGCCAGCCACGCTAGGCCCGTGACGCCAGGAGTCAAGAGCATCCCCTCACGCGGGCAGCGGAGCGCGAAGGGCGGCGTCGATGAGGTCCACGACGTCGGCGGGGGCGGCGACCGCGGCCAGTTCGGGGCGCAGCGCGCGACCGGGCACCCAGCGGATGTACGCGTCGAACTCGGTCGCCATCGCGGGCGAGTGCTCCGCGAGGATGCCCGAGACCAGAGCGCACGCACCCGGCAGATCGGCGAGCACCGCGAGGTCGGTGTCGACGCCGCCCGGACCACCGCCGCGGGAGGGCGGATGCACCGGCCCCGGCCCCGCCTCGACGACCCACTCGTGCGTGCCGGGGCCGACCGCGAACGGCGCGCGACCGGGCAGCACCACCTCGGCATCCGACCCGGTCGGCACCTCGGCCGTCACCCTCACCCGGTCGCCCTCGCGCCGCCAGGCCACCCGCGCGGGCCCGTACGGGGTCTCGTGCCGCACCTCGGCGTGCGCCAGCCGCGACGGGAACCACGGATGCACGCGCAGCCGCCGATACCCGGGCGCCGCCGGGGCGAGGCCCCCGATCCGCCGATGCAGCACATCGGCCACCGCGCCGAACGCGCAGTGGTTCAGCGACACCATGCCGGAGGGATGCAGCGTGCCGTCGGGGCGCACGGCATCCCACCGCTCCCACATCGTCGTCGCGCCCTGCGTCACGGGGTACAGCCACGACGGGCACATGGTCTGGAAGAGCAGCTGCTCGGCGGCGTGCTCCTGCCCGTTGTCGAGCAGGGCGTCGAGCACCACGGGCGTGCCGAGGAACCCGGTCGCCATGCGGTAGCCGCCGGCGCGCAGCAGGAAGGCGAGACGCTCGGCCATGGCCCTGCGCAGGCGGGCGGGAGCCAGGTCGAGGGCGAGCACGAGAGCGTACGCCGACGGGGCATCCGACATGAGCCGCCCCTCGGCCGTGAGGTACGCGCGCTCGAACGCCGCCGCGGCGCGCGTCGCGATGCCCGCAGCCTCGTCGGCTCCCGTCTCGTCGCCGGCCTGGCGCAGCGCCTCGGCGGCGAGCCGCGCGGAGGCCACGCGATACGCCCCGGCCACGAGGCCCGGGTCGGCCTTCGCCTTGTCGGGCCGGGGCGAGGTGGGGTCGAGCCAGTCGCCGTACTGGAAGCCGCGCTCCCAGAGCCCCCCGGCATCCGCCAGACCCTCGCATGCCGCGACCCAGGCCGCCATGGCGGGGGCGAGTCGCGCGCGCACGTCGTCGTCGCCGTAGCGTTCCCGCAGCAGGGTCGGCACGATCGTCACGGCATCGCCCCAGCCTGCCGCAGCGACCTCGGCGAACGCGCCGAGCGGATTGGGCACGACCGTCGGCACCACCCCACCGAGCGCGCGCTGCTCGAGGGCGAGGTCGTCGAGCCACGTCCCGTAGAGGGCGTCGACGTCGAAGACCGAGGCGGCCGCGGCCGCGAAGACCTGCGCGTCGCCGGTCCACCCGAGGCGTTCGTCGCGCTGCGGGCAGTCGGTCGGCACGGCGAGCAGATTGCCGCGCAGGCTCCACACGACGTTCTCGTGCAGCCGGTCGAGCAGCGGGTCGGACGAGGCGAACCATCCGGTACGACGCACGTCGCTGCCCAGCACGATCGCGCGCACGTCGGACGGATCGAGCGGATGCCCCAGCCCCGACACCTCGGCGTACCGGAAGCCGTGGAAGGTGAAGTCCGGTTCGATCTCGCGCGGTCCCGCACCGTCGCCGACGATGCGGTCGGTCGCCTCCGCGGCCCGCAACGGCCACGTGCACAGCTCGTCGCCGTCGAGCACCTCGGCATGGCGGACCACGACCTCGGCGCCCGCGGGCAGGTCGAGCCGCAGACGCAGGCGCCCGACGAGGTTCTGACCGAAGTCGATCACCGTACGACCGTCCGCCCGCGCATCCACCGATACCGGCGCGACCTCGGCGACGCGGCGCACCGGCTCGACGTCGAGCAGCTCGACCCGCACACCCGACGGCACGGGCGTCACGGATGCCGGGAGCCAGGCCGCGTCGTCGAAGCCCGGGAGCATCCACCCCGCGCTCTCGCGTCGGAGGTCGCGGTGCTCGCCCGCGTACAGCCCGCTCGCGACGAGCGGCGGCGCCGGATCGACCCGCCACCCGGTGTCATCGAGTTCGGTGATCCGGCCGTCGGCGTGCACCAGGCGCAGTCGCACCGAGACGGCGGGCTGATCGCCGTACACGCGGGCGGCGTTCGCGCCGAAGCCGTAGCGTTCGGTGAACCAGCCGCCGGCCGCCCGCACGGTCAGCGCGTGCACCCCCGGTGTCAGCGCCGTCGTCGCGTCGGCGACCTCGAGCGGCAGCCGGTCGCGGTACGAGGTCCAGCCCGGCTTCAGCACGTGATCGTCGACCTCGACGCCGTCGATCGCCACCTGGTGCACGCCGTGCCCCGTCGAGGCGAGCGTCGCCGACACCACGTCGTCCGGCACGTGCACCTCACGGCGCAGATGCAGCGGCGCCGCCGCGCCGGCGGGCGCCGGGTGTGCGAGCATCCCGCGGTCCCACGCGCCGTCGGCCAGGTGCACCGCGAAGGGCAGCGCGGGGCTCCACGCCGTCCAGCGACCGTCGTCGCCCTGCACGCGCACGGCCACCGTGTGCGACGTCCCGTCGATCAGGGGCGCGAAGGGCCACCGCACGAGCACCGAATCGGCGTCGAGCATCCGCTCCTCGGCGTCGTCGAGACGCAGCTCGGCGCGCAGGGGACGCCACCCGGGCGGCCCCTCGACGGTCCACGAGACCGCCGGGGTCGGCACGACGGCGACCGAGAGATCGCGCCGGCGCCCGAGCCGCAGCCCGGTGACGACGGGGGTCACGCGAGGCGTTCCCGCAGCCAGCGGATGCCTCGTTCGTCCTGCACGGCGCCACCGCCCTCGTGACCGTTGTCGGGGTAGATGACGATGTCCTTGTCGGTGCCGCCGTGGCGGTGGAACGCGGCGAACACGGTCGACGGCGGGCACACCGCGTCGAGCAGCGCCACCGAGAACAGCGCGGGGCAGGTCGCCATCGGGGCGAGGTTCGCCACATCGCTGTACGACAGGGTGCGCAGGGCCTGCTCGCGCAGGGTGCGCTGCGAGGCGAAGAACCGCGGCAGCTCGTCGTACGGACTGGTCGAGGCGAGGTCGAGTGCGCGCGGCAGATCGGTGAGGAAGGGCACGTCGACCGTGGCGGCGGCGACGGCCGGGTGCAGGGCGGCCGCGGCGAGCGCGAGCGCTCCGCCCTGGCTGCCGCCGCGCACGGCGGCGCGAGTCGCACCGGTGAGGGCGAGCGCGGCGTCGACCGCCAGCACCGCGTCGGCGAGCAGGCGGCGGTAGTAGTGGTCTTCGGGGCTGGCGAGCCCGCGCGTGAGGAAGCCGGGGGCCGAGGGGCCCGAGCCGACGGGATCGGGGGTGTCGCCCACGGCGTGCACACCGCCCTGCCCGCGGTTGTCCATCACGAGGGTCGTGAAGCCCGCGTGCACCTCGAGCGGGATCTCGTGCGCGAGGCCGCGTCCCGATCCGTAGCCCTGGTAGCGCACGACCACGGCCGAGGTGTCTCCCTCACGGGGCGTGTGGAGCCACGCGCGGATCGGGTGTCCGCCGAACCCGCTGAACTCCACGTCGCGCGTGCGCACCCCGCGCACGACCGTGTCGACCGCCGTCGCCCGGGGCGGGGCGGCGAGGGCGCGCGACTCGTCGAGCGTGCGGCGCCAGAACTCGGCGAGGTCTGCGGGCGGTTCGGAGACCGCGCGGTAGGCGTACAGCTGCGCGAGCGGCAGGTCGAACAGGGGCATGGGGTCTCCGTTCCGGGAAGGGGGATGCCCGGTGCCGCCGCCGAGAGGCGACGACGGCACCGGGCAGGGGGGATCAGCGGGCTGCGTGGGCCCGGCGCCGGCGCGCCGCGAGCACGCCGCCGCCCAGCAGGAGCGCGAGGCTCAGCAGGGCGAGCGCGATCGGGGCGGATGCTCCGGTCTGCGCGAGCGGGTCGGCGGCGGCCGCTCCGGTACCGGTTCCGGCGCCGCCGGTGCCGGTGCCCGTGCCGCCACCCGTGCCGCCACCCGTGCCCGGGGTTCCGGGGTCATCGACGGCGGCGAGCAGGCGCACGGGCAGGAACTGCGTCGAGTCCTTCTCGGCCGCGATGCCGCCACCCCAGGCGAGGTAGCCGTCTCGGCCGGCGCCGTCGGCCTCGTTCACGATGAGCGCGCTGCTCACGAGGGCCGAGTCGGGGTTCACGCCCCCGAGCCGCACCCACGGCACCGCCGCCTCGTACACGGTGGTGCGGGCATCCTCATCGCGCTGCACCGCCACCTGCGACCCGGCGACCGTGCCCGGGCCGTCGCCCACCGCCAGCCAGCGGTACAGCTGCGGGCCGACGGGCGTGAGCGCGAGGCCCAGCTCGTGCCAGGCCGTCGCCGCGCCGGGGGCGCCGCCCGCGACGGTGAACTGCACCGAGTCGCCCTGCCAGATGTTCGCACCGGCGGCGGGCTGGTCGTGCACGTCGTCGGTCACCTCGACGCTGACGTAGAGGTTGTCGTCGTCCCACGTGTACCAGAACCGCGCCGACTGGTCGTCGGACGCGGCGAGCGCCGCGAGGGCGCCGGCCTCGGCATCCTGCCCGGCGAGCACGACGGGGGTGAGGTCGTCGAGGTCGTCGAGCACGCCGTCGACCACGATGGTGCGGTGGGCGGCGTCGAGCGCGGCGTCGACGTCGAGCGGGGCCACGGCGCCGGATGCCCGGAGCTCGCGGTCGCCGATCGTGGCCGTCGCCGTCCACGCCGTGCGGGCGGCGAGGCCGTCGAGCGGCACGTCGACCGTGAGCGCCTTGTGGGGTGCGACCTGCTCGTCCTCTGCGAGGGTGCTCGCCGCCTCGCCCAGCACCGCGGTGAGGGAGTCGACGGTCAGCGCGGCGTCGGAGGCGTTGCGCAGGGTCAGCCGCAGCACGGATGCCCCGTCGGCGGTGATGGTCTGATCGCCGCTGAGGGTCACCGGCTCGCTGACCGTGGTCGACGCCGTGAGGGCGCCGAGGAAGGTCGTGCCGCGGTACAGGTCGGCGTCGACGACGTACTCGCCGAGCGCCGTGGCCGCGGGCAGCGTGAAGTCGACCGTGGCCGACGCTCCCGCGGCGACCGTCTGGGCGACCTCCTGGCCGTCGGCGAACACGAGGCGGTAGTCGCCCGCCGCGGTGCCCGCGGCGTTGTCCATCGTCCAGTGCGCATCGATCGGCTGACCGAGGTACGCGGGGTCGAGCGTGAGCGTCGTGGCGTTGGCGGCCACGCCGGTCAGCTCGCCCTGCACGTACACCGGGCCCTCGCGGAGGTCGAGCACGACGCTCGCGCCCGTGCCCGCAGCGACCTGACGCGAGCCGCCGTACATGTCGACGAGGGTCACGTCGCCCTTCAGCTCGACCGTGATCGAGCGGGCCCAGGTCGACCACAGCGCGGTCACCGGGCCCGACGGGGTCGTGAACGCCACATTCCACAGGTCGGCGATCGAGGTGTCGCGGCCGGCGAAGGTCGCCCCCGCGAGCACGTCGGCCGCGGTCGAGTACGACGCGAAGGCGGGCTTCGGGGTGAAGGCGCCGAACGGGTCGCGCGGGTTGTGCAGCAGGCCGAAGTTCTCCTCGGTCTCGTTCGCGTTCACGCCGTCGTTGACGAGGTCGTAGACGTAGTACCGCTCGACGTCGTGCATGGCCGTGATGACGGCCGACTTTGCGATGTTCGCCGCCTGGCTCTGCTCGCTGATCGCGCGGGCGTTGGTGCCGGTCGGCCACCCGTGCTCGGTGATCCACAGCGGAATCGACTCGCCGTCGTTGTACTCACGCACGAGCGCGTCGATGCGGTTGAGGGTCTCGTCGAGGGCCTCGGCTCCCACGGGGTAGCTGTACGGGTGCAGCACGATGCCGTCGAGGTAGTCGAGTGCGCCCAGGCGGAAGGTGTTCTCGAGCCAGTCGGTGTTCAGGTTGGCGATGGCCGGGCCGATGACGGGCAGGTCGGGGTCGACCGCCTTCACCGCGGGCGACGCCGACTTCAGCAGGTTGACGTAGTGCTCGGGGGCGACGTTCGTGTTGCCGCCGAGGCCCAGGTCCCACTCGTTCCAGATCTCGATGCCGGTCGACATGTCGCCGAACTGCTCCGCCATCTCGGCGGCGTAGGCCGAGTAGGCGGCGACGGCCTCGGGGCTGACCGGGCCGTTGCCGCCGTCGTACAGCGGGTTGCCGTAGCCGGCGAGCAGCAGCGGCTTCACGCCGGTGGCGCGGGCGCGGTCGAGGAACTCGGCGCGGGCGAGCGACCAGTCGTACACCCCGGGGGTCTTCTCGACCTCGCTCCAGTAGACCTCGTCGCGGAACTGCGCGACGCCGCCGAGCTCGAGCGCCTGCATCGAGGCGGGATCCCAGTTCTGCCCGTAGTGGGTCGCCGCGCCGTAGCGGCCGTTCGCCGTCTGGGCGACGTCGGTGTCGGCGAGCACCGCGAAGGTGGTCTGCGCACCGCCGATGCGCGCCCCGTCCTGGTAGGCGTCGACGGTCAGCGTCGCCCATCCGCGGCTCGCGCCCGCGAGCACGAGCGAGCCGTCGTTCTGCTCCTCGCCGCTCGCGAGGGTGCGGCCGTCGGCCGAGGTGGTGCGCCAGCGCACGGTGTCGGCCGTGGTGTCGTACGGGAAGGCGACGGTGTCGCCCGCGGTGAAGAGGTTGCCGAACGTTCCGGAGCCCAGGGTGAAGGCGGGCTCCTCGGCCTCCGCCGAGACGACGATGTCGTCGACGAGCACGGTCGCGGTGGGGAGCGAGGCATCCGGCCGCGCCCAGCCGTTCACGACGAAGCCGATCTGCTGCGCGGGTCCGTGCCACTCGCCGTCGCCCGCCCCGCCCCAGGCGCTGTGGCTGGGCTCGCCGGTGACCGAGGGAAGGCTGATCTGCTGCCAGCCGTCGACCTCGGGCACGGGAAGGAAGCTCTGGTGGGTCTGACCGGTGACGTCGACGAGCTGCACCCCGATCGTGTGCAGGTTGTCGGCGTCGACCCAGAACGAGACGCTGTCGAGGTCGGTGTTCGACAGGGCGCGCACGCCCATCTCCCATCCGTCGACGCCGCGGACGGCGGTGTCGAGCTGGATCTGCACCGACGAGGCGCCGGTGTGGCCGCGGTCCGCGGCGGTCACGGTGCTCGGCGCGACGGTGGTGCCGTCGAAGGCCACCGCCGACCAGCCGTCGAGGTTCTCCACCGCGATGGGGGTGTCGGCGGCGACCGCCGCCGACGGGAGGGCGAGCGTGCCGACGACGAGCAATGCCGCCCCCGCGCTCAGGGTCCGCCCACGTCGCGCGGGGCGCGGCAGGTGCGTTCGTGATCTCACTGGTGTCTCCTCTTCGAGCCGGATATCGCGAAAATCGGGAAATCGTTTTCCCTCCGGCATCCTTGCGAGCGGAGTGCGCCCGTGTCAAGCGCGTTCTTCGCGGTGAAACACCAATCGGAGCATCCGTAGAATTGCTTTTGACGAACCGGGCGCGCACCTGGTAGACATCGGTAGAGCAATCGCTTTTCCCGATACTCAGCACCCGAACGAAGGAGTTCCCATGTCGAATCGCATCCGCGCAGCAGCGGCTCTGCTCGCGCTCGGCGGCCTCACCGCCGGCGTCGCGGGCTGCGCGTCCTCCGACCAGCCCGCCGATTCCGACGGCGGCCAGGTCACGATCCAGATCGGCGACCGCCCGTCGTCCGACCGCCCCGAAGACCGCAAGTACTTCGACGAGCGCGTCGAGGCGTTCGAGAAGGCCAACCCCGACATCGACCTTGAGGCGGTCGAGACCGGATACGACGCCACCACCTTCCAGGCGCTCGCCGCCGGCGGCACCCTGCCCGACGTGCTGAGCGTGCCGCTCACCGAGCCGCAGGGCCTCATCGCCCGCGGCCAGGCCGCCGACATCACCGACGCGCTCAAGGACGAAGGCCTGCTCGACTCGCTCAACCCGTCGATCCTCGACCTCGCGTCCGACGACGACGGCAAGGTCTACGCCGTTCCGACCAACGCCTACTCGTTCGGCCTGGTCTACAACCGTTCGCTCTTCACCGCCGCGGGCCTCGACCCCGACGCCCCGCCCACGACGTGGGAAGAGGTGCGCGAGGCCGCGAAGCAGATCAACGAGAAGACCGGCGCCGCCGGGTTCTCGGTGCTCACCACCGCCAACACCGGCGGATGGCAGTTCACCGGCATGACCTACTCGTTCGGCGGCACCGTCGAGAACGAAGACGGCTCGAAGGCCACGTTCGACGACGCGCCCTCGGCCGACGCCCTCGCGCTGCTGCACGACATGCAGTTCGAAGACGGCACCCTGCCCGCGAACACGCTGTACGACATGGACGCGCAGGGTCAGGACTTCGCGGCCGGCAAGATCGGCATGATGATCGGCGCGAGCGACCGCTACTACGGCGTCGTGCAGAACCTCAAGCTGCCGGCCGAGGACTTCGGCATCGGCGGCATGCCCCAGGACGGCGGCCCCAACGGCACCCTCTCGGGCGGCAGCGTGCAGATCGTCAACCCGAAGGCCACGGATGCCGAGAAGGCCGCCGCGGTGAAGTGGATCGAGTTCTTCTACCTGCAGCGCTACTTCGACGAGGAGACCGCCGTCGCCGACGCCAAGGCGTCGAACGAGGCCGGCTCCGTCACCGGCCTGCCGGGTCTCGCCGTCGTGAACACCGAGGCGTACGACCAGTACTTCGAGTGGATCGCGGACTACATCAACGTGCCGTCCGACAACTTCACCCCGTACCTCGACGCCTCGACCGAGATCCCGGTCGTGCCCGAGCCCGTCAACAACGCGCAGGAGGTCTACAGCGCGCTCGACACCGTCATTCAGACCGTGCTCACCGACGAGAGCGCCGACATCGACGCCCTGCTCGCGAAGGCGCAGGAAGACGTCCAGGGTCGCCTGACCCGCTGACACACCCCGATCGGGGCGGATGCTCCGGCATCCGCCCCGATCATCCCCGTGGAGGGACCGATGTACCAGAAACAGCCCACCGGCGGGCACGCGACCCGGCCGGCCACCGGACTCCGGCGCTGGCGCCGGATGCGCCCCGGCCTCGTCGCCCTCGGCATCGCCGCCCCCGCGATCCTCGTCTACCTCTACTTCTCGTGGGGCCCGATCGTCTCGTCGCTCGTCATGAGCGTGCAGGAGGTCGTTCCCGGGCAGGCCGCCGAATGGGTCGGCTTCGACAACTTCGCCTACGTGCTCAGCGACCCCAACCTGCCGCAGGCCGCCCTGAACACCCTCTACTACACGCTGCTCGCGATCCTCTTCGGCTTCCCCGTGCCGCTCGCCCTCGCCGTGTTCATCGCCGAGCTGCGCGGTCACCGCTGGTACTTCAGCGCCCTCGCCTACCTCCCCGTGATGGTGCCCCCGGTCGTCGCCATCCTGCTGTGGAAGTTCTTCTACGACCCCTCGTCCGACGGTGTCTTCAACACGATCCTCGGCGCAATCGGCATCGGCCCCGTCCCCTGGCTCACGAGCCCCGCCTTCGCGATGCCCTCCATCGTGCTCGAGACGACCTGGGCCGGTGCGGGCACCGCGGTCATCATCTACATCGCCGCGCTCACCAGCATCCCGACCGAACTGTACGAGGCCGCCGAGCTCGACGGTGCCGGCATCTGGAGCCGCGTCTGGCACGTCGCCCTACCGCAGATGCGCGGCATCATCGGCACCATGCTGCTGCTGCAGGTCATCGGCACCATGCAGATCTTCACCGAGCCCTTCCTGTTCACCGGCGGCGGACCGCTCGGGTCGACCAAGACGCTGCTCATGACCATCTACGACTACGCCTTCGTGCGCGTCGACTACGGTGCCGCCACCGCCCTCAGTGTGCTGCTCGCCGCCGTGCTCTGCATCGTCGCCTTCCTCTACACCCGCCTCACCCGTCGTTGGAGTGCCGCATGAGCGCCCCCGCCCGCACGCCGCTGCGCCGCCCTCGCCCCCAGCGCGAGGCAGCCGCCTCGCGCACCAACATCTCCGACTCCGACCGCCGCCGTCGCGTCGTGCGGGTGACCCTGGGCATCGCCCAGGCGCTCGTGCTCGCCGGTCTCGTCATCGCCGGGCTCGGTCCGCTCGTGTGGCTGGCGCTCGCCGCCGTCTCGCCCACGCAGGACCTCATCCGCGAACCCTTCGCGTTCTTCTCGAGCGGGGTCGTGCAGTGGGAGAACATCGGCATCGCGTGGGAACGGGGCCGCATCGGCCACTACCTGCTGAACACCGCGGTGCTCGCCCTCGGCGCCACGATCGCCACCCTGGTCGTCTCGACGACCGCGGCGTTCGTCATCACGGTGCTGAAGCCGCGGTGGGGCAAGCTGCTCTCGGGCGCCATCCTCGCGACCCTCTTCGTGCCCGGCATCGTCGCCCTCGTGCCGCTGTATCTCACGGTGCGTGAGCTGCCGGTGTTCGGCGTCTCGCTGCTGAACACCCCGTGGGCGATCTGGCTGCCGGCCGCGGCGACCGCGTTCAACGTGCTCATCATCGCCCGCTTCCTCGAGTCGATCCCGGCCGACCTCTACGACGCCGCGCGCATCGACGGCGCGGGCGCCCTGCGCATCCTGTGGAGCATCGTGCTGCCGCTGTCCCGCCCCATCCTCGGCGTCGTCGGCCTGCTGGCCGTGGTCGCATCGTGGAAGGACTACCTGTGGCCGCTGCTCGTGCTGCCCGACCCCGACAAGCAGCCGGTGTCGGTGGCGCTGCCGCGTCTCGCGGCGCAGACCGAGCTGAGCGTGCAGATGGCCGCGCTGTTCCTGTCGCTGCTGATCCCGGTGGTGCTGTTCCTGCTGTTCCAGCGGCAGTTCCTGCGCGGCGCGAGCATGGCGGGCGGGGTGAAGGGATGACCCGCGTCCTCGTCACCGGCGCCGACGGAGAGATCGGTCGCGCGGTCAGCGGCGCCCTCGTGCGCGCCGGCTACGACGTCACCGCGCTCTCGTTGTCGTACGCGTCGCCGCATCCCGCCGATCGCGTGCTCACTGGCGACACCACCTCGGTCGCCGACGTGGCTGCGGCCCTCGACGGGGCGGATGCCGTGGCGCACTTCGCCGCGATTCCACACCCGACCCTCGGCACGCCGTACGAGGTGTTCCGCGTGAACACCGACTCGACGTTCAACGTGCTGCAGCAGGCCGGTGAGCGCGGCATCCGCCGGGCCGTCATCGCGAGCAGCATCAACGCCCTCGGCTACCCGAACAACCCGCATCGGGCGTTCCCGCCGTCGTTCCCCCTGCGCGAGGACACGGTTTCCGACGTGGCAGATGCGTACTCGCTGTCGAAGGGCGTCGACGAGCAGACCGCCCGCTACGCGCACCGCCGCTACGGCATCGACGTGGTGGCCCTGCGGTTCCCGCTGGTGAAGTGGCCCGAGGTGCTGCGGTCGGCGGCCGCCGAGGTCGCCGCCGACCCGGCGAGCATGGCCCGCGAGGGGTGGGGGTACCTGACCATGGCGGATGCCGCGCGCGCCGTGCTGCGGGCCCTGGAGGCCGACGTCACGGGGGTGCTCGTGGCCGGACTCAGCGCCGACGACATCCTGCTCGACGAGCCGACCGCCGCCCTGCTCGCCGCGCACGCCCCCGGGGTGCCGATCGAGCATCCGATCGACGGCTCCGACAGCCTCATCGACACCAGCGTCGCGGCGACCGTGCTCGGGTTCCGCCCGACCGAGTCGATCCACGACGGCACCGCGTCCGCTCCCCCGATCGCCCTGAGGAACCCCCGATGATCGACGTCCCCGCCCCGACCTTCGCCCAGCCGTGGGAGCCGCGCGACGACGTGCGGATCACCGACATCCGCACCATCGTCACCGCCCCCGAGGGCATCCCGCTGGTCGTGGTGAAGGTGCTCACGAGCGACGACGGCCTCTACGGCCTCGGCTGCGCGACCTTCACGCAGCGGTGGCAGGCGGTCGCCGCGTACATCGAGCACCTGCGTCCGCTGCTGGTGGGCCGGTACCCCGGCGACATCGAAGACCTCACCCGCCTCATCCGGTTCTCGTCGTACTGGCGCGAGGGACCGGTGGGCAACAACGCACTGTCGGGCATCGACATGGCGCTGTGGGACATCGCCGGCAAGCGCGCAGGCATGCCCGTCTACGAGCTGCTCGGCGGGCGCGTGCGCGCCGCGGCCGACGTTTACCTGCACGCCGAAGGGGCGGATGCCGAGGCCACCGCCGCCCATGCCGAGGAACTGCGCGAGGCCGGCCTGCGGCACATCCGCGTGCAGAGCGGGCAGCAGGGCATCGGGCACTATGGCGCCCCGCCCACCGTCGGCGAGTACGGATGGGCGAAGAACCCCCGGGGCTGGCGCGTCGACGAGTATCTGCGCCGCACGCCTCAGCTCTTCGCCCGCATGCGCGAGCTGCTCGGCGACGACGTGGCCCTGCTGCACGACGTGCACTCGCGGCTCATCCCGCGGCAGGCGGTCTCACTGCTGCGCGACCTCGAGCCGTACCGGCCGTTCTTCATCGAGGACGTGCTGGCCCCCGAGCACTGGGAGCGCCTTCCCGAGGTCGCCGCCGTGTCGTCGGTGCCGATCGCGGTCGGCGAGCTGGCGACGTCGTTCACCGAGGCGGCGCGCCTGGTGCGCACCCACGCGGTCGACTACCTGCGCTGCCACATCTCCGACGTCGGCGGGCTCAGCGCCGCCCGGCGCCTGGCGGTGCTCTGCGACATCGAGGGCGTGCGCACGGCATGGCACTCCCCCGGCGACGCCTCCCCGTTCGCGGTGGTCGCCGCGGTGGCCCTCGACGTCACGAGCCCGGCCTTCGGCATCCAGGAGGGGCACGTCTACAACGAGGCCACCCACGAGGTCTTCCCCGGCATGATCGACATCGAGAACGGCTGGCTCACCCCGCGCGACGAGCCCGGCTGGGGTGTCGACGTCGACGAGGCCGCCGCCGCCCGGTACCCGGCCGCGCTGTCGGGGCACGACGCCTGGGCGGCGGGCGTGCGCTCCACCGACGGCGCCCTCATCGCCCCCTGACCCCGTTCCCCTCCTTCCCCTCCTTCCCCTCCCCACGTCTGGACGATCCATGCCCCGCTGGTCCCTCGCGCCCTCGCGCCGCTCCCTGCTCCGCGACGGAGCCCCGACCTTCCTCCTCGCCGACACCACGTGGGCCGCGTTCATCGGCCCGACCGACGAGGAGTGGTCGGACTACCTCGCGCTCCGCCGACGGCAGGGCTTCAACGGTCTGCTCATCAGCGTGCTGCCGATCGAGCACGACCGCTCCGAGGGCGGGCTGTCGCCGTACCGCGTGATCGACGGACGCCTCGACCTGTCCGCCGGCGACGAGGAGTACTGGCCGCGCGCCGAGCGCCGCCTCGCCGAGGCGGTCGCGCACGGCTTCACCCCGATGCTGGTGCTGCTGTGGAACAACTTCGTGCCCGGCACGTGGGGCGCGGGCCTCACCCCCCACCTGGTGCTCGACGCCGACCAGACCGTGGAGCACGTGCGCGCGACCGTCGAGCGCTTCGCACGCTTCGAGCCCATCTGGATCGTGTCGGGCGACGACGACCTGAACGACGAGACCGCCCTCGCGCGCTACTCGCTCGCCGCCGAGACCGTGCGGCAGCACGCCCCCGACGCCCTCGTCACGTGGCACAGCACCCCGACCGCGCGCATGCCCCAGGCACTCGCCGACGGGCCGCTGCTCGACCTGCACGGCCTGCAGCCCGGACACAACGACGACTGGGACACCCTGCCCCGCGACCTCGTGCGGTACTACGACGACCTCGCGGTCGAGCGTCCGACCATCAACCTCGAACCCTGCTACGAGGGGCTCGGGCGGTTCGCCGGACGCGCCCGCCACTCGCAGGCCGACGTGCGCCGGGCGAGTTGGACCGGCATCGTCGCGGGTGCCGCCGCCGGGCTCGGCTACGGCGCGCACGGCGTGTGGAGCTGGCACCGCCGCGGCAGCGCGTTCACCGCCGAGGCCGTGCACGGCCTGCCCTTCCCGTTCTCGACCGCCCTCGCCTTCCCCGGGGCCGACGACGTCGCCTTCCTGCGCCGCGTGGTCGAGGCCGAGCGGCTGCTCGACCTGCGCGAGGACCGTGACGTGCTGGTCGCCGAGGCATCCGGCGCGGTGGCGGGACGCACGGGCGCGACGCTCGCGGTCTACGCCCCGACCGCGTTCCCGCTGACGCTGCGCGTCGACCCGTCGTCGGTGTCGGAGGTGCGGCTGTACGACCTCGCGGGACGGCGGATCGACGCGGCCGACTGGTCGGCGGTCGCGCTCGACGACGCGGCGGATGCCGGGGCCGACGCCGCTGCCTCCGCCCGCGGGGTGCGCCTGGAGCAGCCGGAGTTCCCGGGCGACGCGCTGTTCGTGCTGCGGCTCGCCGAGTGACCGCGCGCGTGAGCGCTGCCCGGACGGAGGCCGTCGGCCCAGCGGCCGTCGGGCACGCGGATGCGGCCCGGCAGGCGGGTGCCGAAGCGCAGACGGGTGCCGAGGCGCAGGCGGGTGCCGAGGCGCAGGCGGGCGCCGAGGTGCTCGACGCCCACGGCATCCGCGTCGTCGTCACGCCGGATGGCGGCCGCATCGCCGCCATCCGAGCGCACGGCGTCGATCTGCTCGCGCGCACGCCGTGGGCCGACGAACCCGACGACGCCTGGTCGATGACGGCGAGCAGCGCCGAATGGCACCGCCGGTACCGCGGCGGCTGGCACGTGCTCGTGCCCGCCGCCGGAGACCCCTCGCCGGAGGCCGTCGTCGAGCAGCCCTTCCACGGCGAGGCCGCGTGGCGCACGTGGCGGCTCGACAGCCGGGCCGACGCGGTGGTCGCGCGCGTGCTCCTGCGCACCCTGCCGCTGCACGTCGAGCGCTCGGTGTCGATCGCACCGGGGCGGGTGACGATCGAGACGCGCGTGCACAACGAGGGCCCCGACGAGGCGCGCATCGTGTGGGTGGAGCATCCGGCGTTCGCGGGCGCCCTGTTCGACGACGCCGACGTGCGGCTCGGCGACGCGGAGGTGCTGATCGTCCACGCTCCCGGCGGGGGCTTCGCCGATCTCGACGGCGCGGTGGGCGCGGTCGAGGTGCAGTCGCGCTCCGCCGGGCTCGACGTGCGCCTGACGTGGGACGCGGGGCTCCTCCCCCGCGTGTACGTCTGGCAGGAGCGCCGCGGATCGACCGGGTTCCCCTGGTGGGGCGCCGTCGACGCGGTGGGGATCGAACCGGCATCGGACGCCTACGGCACGGCGACCCCGGGCACGGGGTCGGTGCGGATCGCCGCCGGCACCGAGATCGTCTCGACGGTCGTGCTGGAGATCCGGCCGCGCCGGTGAGTTCCGCGACCGCTCATCGATACAATCGATCTGCGATGTCAAAGAAAGCGATTTCCCTCAAGGACGTGGCCGCCATCGCGGGAGTGTCCGTCTCGACCGCCTCGAAGGTGCTGCGGGGTCAGGGCAAGGCGTCGGATGCGACCCGGGAGCGGATCATGGAGGCCGCCGCGCGCCTCGACTACGAGCCGAACGCGCTCGGGCAGTTCCTCGCGCAGGGCCGCAGCGCGACGATCGGCGTGCTCACCCTCAACGCCCCCGGCGCTTTCACGATGCCCGTGCTGACCGGCGCGACGACCGCGCTGGGCGCCCGCGACCTGTCGGTGCTCGTCGCCGACTCGCGACTCGACCGGGCCCTCATCGCCGCCACGGTACGCAAGTTCCGCGCGCGCAAGGTCGACGGGCTGCTCGTCGTGGGCGACGGCAGCGGCACGGCGATGCGATCGGTGACCGACGGGTTCACCGTGCCGGTGGTCTACGCGTACGGTCTCTCCGACGACCCCGCCGACGTGTCGTTCCTGCACAACGGATTCGTCGCCGGCGAGCTCGCCGGCCGCCACCTGCTGGGCCTCGGCCGCCGGCGCATCGCGCACTTCAGCGCTTCGCTCGATGATCAGTCGGCCCGGGAGCGCGCGGACGGGCTGCGGTCGGTGCTCGCCGCCGAGGGACTCGACCTCGTCGGAGGGCACGGCTTCCACGGCGACTGGTCCCGCTCGTGGGGGCGGCGCGCCGCCGAAGAGCTCCTCGCCTCGGGCGAGCCTTTCGACGCGGTGTTCTGCGGCAACGACACGATCGCGGTGGCGGCATCCGAGGTGTTCCGGCAGGCGGGCCTGCGCATTCCCGACGACGTCGCGATCGTCGGCTTCGACAACCTCGCCGGCCTCATGGACCAGCACGACCGGGCGCTCACGACCATCGACCCGCTGCTGAGCGAGGTCGGCACGCGCGCGGCCGAGTACCTCGCCGAAGCCATCGACGGCGGCGAGTTCACGCCCGGGGTGCACCGGGTCGACGGCGTGCTGATCGAGGGCGATTCCACGGTCGGTCCCCTCCCCCGCTGACCCCCGTTCCGCAATCCCTCCCTCGGGTGGAGGCGAGCCTCACGGCGAGAGGGAGACGCGGCCGTCCGCGAGACGGATGATCCGGTCGGCGTCGGCGAGCACCGCGGGGTCGTGCGACACGCACACCACCGCGACCCCGCGGTCGGCCTCGGCGCGCAGCACCGTGCGGATGCGCGCACCGCTCTCCGCATCGAGGCCCGTCGTCGGCTCGTCGAGGAGCAGGAGGTCGGCCCCCCGCGCCAGCCCCTGCGCGAGCAGCGCGCGCTGCTGCTGACCGCCCGAGAGCGTGGCGAACGGATGCGCGGCGAGCGGCAGGATGCCGAGCCGATCGAGCGCATCGTCGACGCGCATCCGCAGTGCCTCGCGGGGCGTGCGCGATCCGCGGCGCCCCCACGTTCCGATCGCCACGACGTCGCGGGCCGACACCGGCAGCCGCTCCGACACCGCCGCACGCTGGGGCACGAACGCCACCTCACCCGAGACGCTGCGCCTGCCCTCCCGCGCCGCACGGGCGCCCGCGAGCACCTCGAGCAGCGTCGATTTGCCGGCGCCGTTCGGCCCCGCGACGACCGTGATCGCGCTCGATGCGATCTCGACGTCGACGCCGTGCAGCACATCGCGTCCGTCGAACGCGACCCGGATGCCGTCGAGGCGGGCGACAGCGTCGGGGCGGAGAGGGTGGGCGAGCATATCCCCATCTTATGGAATTGATAATCATTCTCAAATACGTCTAGGCTCGTGGCTCGTGACCGATCTCCTCGCCCCCTTCGCCCTGGACTTCTTCCAGCGCGCCCTGCTCGGCGGCGCCCTCGTGGCGGTGCTGTGCGCGGTCGTGGGCACCTGGGTCGTGGTGCGCGGCATGGCGTTCCTCGGCGAGGCCCTCGCCCACGGCATGCTCCCCGGCGTCGCTTTCGCGACCGTGCTCGGCCTCCCCGTCATCGCCGGCGGCGCCCTCAGCGCCCTCGCGATGAGCATCGGCATCGGCGCACTGCAGCGGCGAGCGCGGCTGTCGTACGACACGAGCATCGGACTGCTCTTCGTGTCGATGCTGGCGCTCGGCGTGATCGTCATCTCGCACTCGGGCAGCTTCGCCACCGACGCCACCGCGATCCTGTTCGGCGACATCCTCGCGATCGGATCGGACGACCTCGTGCTGCTCGCGATCGCCGTGACCGCGGGTCTCGTCGTCGCCGCGGTCTTCCATCGACCCCTCGTCGCTCTGGCGCTCGACCCGCGCATCGCGCAGGTGCTGGGGCTGCGCCCGCGCCTCGCCCAGGCGGTGCTGGTCGGCCTCGTGACCCTCGCGGTCGTCGCCTCGTACCAGGCGGTCGGCTCCATGCTCGTCGTCGGGCTGCTGCTCGCCCCCGCGGTGGCCGCCGGCCCGTGGACCCGCCGCATCCCGACACGGATGCTGCTCGCCGCGGTGCTCGGCGTCGTCGCCGTGGCCGTCGGACTGCTCGCCTCGTGGTTCGCCGCAACCGCCGCCGGAGCATCCGTCGCCGCCGCAGCGATCGCCCTCGCCGCCGCCTCGTGGATGCTGCACGCCGCGGTCGTTCGTCTCCGACCGGTCGCGACCCCTGCCGCCTCCGCCGCCGCCCCTTCCCCCGCCCTTGTCGCGGCGCCTGCCGCCTCCGCTTCCGTCCCGGCCCCCGCCCCGCGCACCGACCGTGTGGCGACCGCTTCCCCCCGCCCCTGATCTAGAAAGCACCACCGTGCCCTCCCGCATCACCCCCGCCGCGCTCGTCGGCGCCCTCTCGCTCGTTCTCGTCTCGTGCGCCGCTCCGGCCGCGACCTCGCCGTCCCCTGCATCGACCCCGAAGACCGGCGACGGTCACGGTGCGATCGCGGGCGCCGAAGAGGTCGCCGAGCCGCCGCTCGGCCTCACGACGATCTCGCCCGAGGGCGGCGTGCAGCACCTCGACCTGCTCGACGAGAGCGTGACCGACCTCGGCGCGGTGAGTGCCCCGACGTCGATGACGACCGACGGCCGCTACCTGTTCGCCGACTCGGGCGCGGGCGTCGAGGTCGTCGACAGCGGGGTGTGGACGTGGGATCACGTCGACCACTTCCACTACTACCGCGCCGCCCCGGCCCTGCTCGGCACGGTCGAGGGCGACGGCGCCGCGACGGTCGCGACGACGAACAGCTCGACGACCGGCGGCACCGGTGTGTCGTTCGCCGGCTCGGGTGACGCCGTGCTGCTCGACACCGAGGCGCTGTCGAAGGGCGAGATCCGCGAGTCGTTCCGCCTCGAGCGCGTCCCCCACGACGGGATGGTCGTGCCGGTCGGGTCGTTCGCGCTCGTCACCGAGGCCCAGGGCGGCGTCGCCACCGAGGTCGCCGCGTACACCGCCGAGGGCGATGCGACCGGTCTGCGGGAGTCGTGCATCCAGCCGGCCGGCACGATCACGACGCGCGTCGGAGCGGTGATCGGATGCTCCGACGGCGCGCTCCTCGCGCACGTCGACGACGGCGACCTCGTCGTCGAGCGCATCCCGTACCCGGACGGCACGACCGGAGCGGTGACGGGCTTCGACAACCGCGAGGGCCGGCCGACCGTCGCCGGCCTCGCCGGCAGCACCGACATCCGCGTGCTCGACACCCGGGCGCGCAGCTGGACGCTGCTCACGGCCCCCGCCCCGCTCGTGCACGTCACGGCGGTCGACGATGACGACGACACCCTGCTCGCGCTCACGGAAGACGGCCGGATGCTCGTGCTCGACGCGACGACCGGCGCGATGCGCGCCGAGACGGCGCCCCTCGTGACCGACTCCCTCGCCGGCGGCGCAGCCCCCGCGCTCATCGCCGATCAGCACCGGGCCTACCTCTCGGCCCCGGCCGAGCACCGCCTGTACGAGATCGACTACGCCGACGGCGCCCGCATCGCGCGCACCTTCGACACCGACGACGAGCCGGCGTTCACCGCCGAGACGGGACGTTGACGTGCGCACTCGCCTTCCCCGCATCCGCTCATCCCGACCCGCCCTGCGCTCGCGCGCCGACGATCGCGCCGCGCACTCCCGCCCTCGCCGCCTCGCCGTCGGCGCGCTGCTCGCGGCCCTCCCGTTCGGCGCTCTCACCGCGTGCGCGGCCCCCGCAGACGACCGCCCGCTCGTGGTGGTGTCGACGAACATCCTCGGCGATGTCGTGACCGAGCTCGTCGGCGACCAGGCGCGCGTCGTGACGCTCATGAAGCCGAACGCCGATCCGCACTCGTTCGAGATCTCCGCCCAGGAGGCCGCGACGCTGCGCGGTGCCGACCTGCTCGTCTCGAACGGGCTGGGCTTGGAGGAGGGCCTGCAGCAGCACCTCGACGGCGCGGTCGCCGCCGACGTCCCCGCGTTCGTCGCGGGCGACGCGATCGACGTGCTCGACTACGCCGAGGGCGACGCCGCCGGCATGCCGGACTCGCACTTCTGGACCGACCCCGCGCGCATGATCGATGTCATCGATGCGCTCGAACCGGCGCTCGCCGAGATCGACGGCATCGACGCCGACCAGCTGGCCGCCGCGACCGACGGATACCGCGACGAGGTCGCAGCCCTCGACGCGGAGATGACGGATGCCTTCGCGGCGATCCCCGACGAGCGCCGCGCCCTCGTCACCAACCACCACGTCTTCGGCTACCTCGCCGACCGCTTCGACTTCGAGGTGATCGGCGCGGTGATCCCCGGGGGGACGACACTCGCCGCCCCCTCGGCATCCGACCTCGCCGACCTCGTCACCGCGATCGAGACCACCGGCGTGCCGGCGATCTTCGCCGAGTCATCGTCGCCCGACCGGCTCGTGCAGGCCCTGGCGAGCGAAGCGGGCATCGACGTCGAGGTCGTCGAGCTCTTCACCGAGTCGCTCACCGACGCCGACGGCGGCGCCCCCGACTACCTGACCATGATGCGCGTCAACACCGAGCGCATCACCTCCGGCCTCACCCGCTGAGGCCCCTTCCCCACAGAAAGAAACACCATGAACAAGACACCCCTGCGTCGTGCGCTGCTCGCCGCCGTGGCCGTCGGAGCGGCCGTGACCCTGGCCTCCTGCTCGTCGACCGGTGCCGGCGGCGAAGCCCCCACCACCGGTTCCGACGCCGCAGCCGAGGCCGGCGCGCGCGTCGCGATCTCGTATGAGGGCGGCATCCTCGTGCTCGACGGCGACACCCTCGAGACCGTCGCCGACTTCGACTCCGAGGCCTTCACCCGGCTCAACCCGGCCGGCGACGGACGGCACGTGATGGTCACGATGAGCGACGGCTTCCAGCTGCTCGACACCGCGGCCGGCACGAGCGAGGACGCCGAGCTCACCGACACGATCTTCGAGGCCGACACCCCCGGTCACGTCGTGCGGCACGCGGGTAAGACCGTGCTCTACGCCGACGGCACGAGCGACACCACGATCTTCGACACCGCCGACCTCGCCGAGGCCGACGGGCTGCCCGAGACCGAGACGATCGAGGGCGTCGAGGCGCACCACGGTGTCTCGGTGGTGCTCGAGGACGGCACGTTCCTGACCACCGTCGGCAACGCGGACGGGCGCAACGGCATCGTCGTGAAGGATGCCGAGGGCACCGAGATCGCGACCTCCGACCAGTGCCCCGGCGTGCACGGCGAGGGCACCGCTGCCGACGAGGCCGTCGTGTTCGGCTGCGAAGACGGCGCGCTCGTCTACGCCGACGGCGCGATCACCAAGCTCACCGCGCCCGACCAGCCGTACGGCCGCATGGGCAACGCCTACGTCAGCGAGACGAGCCCGATCGTCGTGGGCGACTACAAGAACGACCCGGATGCCGAGGGCTACCTGCTGAGCGCCGTCACCCTCATCGACACCGCCGCGAAGACGTACGAGGTCGTGGACCTGCCCGAGGGCGTCGAGTACACGTTCCGCGACGTGGTGCGCGGGCCGGACGACCTGGCCTACATCCTGTCGGCGGACGGGTCTATCCACGTGCTCGACCCCGAGACCGGCGAGATCACCGCGGAGTACCCGGTCGTCGAGGCGTGGGAAGGACCGGCCGAGTGGCAGGACGCGCACCCCGCGATCGTCGTCGCCGGTGACATCGCCTACGTGACCGAGCCGGCCGCGAAGAAGGTGCACGCGGTCGACCTGACGACGGGCGAGGTGCTCGCGACGACCGAGCTCGACGTCACGCCGAACGAGATCGCTCCCGCCGCGGGCTGAGTCTTCGCTGCTGGCCGTGAGGGGTCACGACGCGCCGCATCCCACCCGGGACGCACAGCGTGTCGTGACCCCTCACGTGCATGCGACTCAGCGGCGGAAGCTCGATCGAATGCGCACCCACAGGGGGTCGCCCTCGGCGACGGCCGAGACGACGCGCATCACGCCGCCCATCTGCACGAGGCCGGCGACGAGTGCGATCGCGCCGACCGCGACCGCCGCGGGAGTGAACGACGACGGCCCCTCCACCGCGTCGTAGATCAGCACCGACAGGCCCAGCACGCCCGTCAGACTCGCCAGGCTCGCGGTCGTGAGGCGCACGAAGATCGGGCCCTCGAAGTTCACGGTGCGGGCCTCGATCCACCCGGCAGCGCGCCGCTGCCGCACACCGCTCACGAAGGGCAGGCGCATCCACCACGACGCCGCGCGCAGGATGCGGCGACCCGAACGCCACAGCGCGAGGAGCACCCCGATCCCGGCGATGCCCAGGAGCGCCGCGATCACGACGACCGCGACATCGAGCGGCGCCGGAACCCCGCCGAGCATCACGATCGTGGTCGTCAGGCCGACGGCCAGGAACACGCCGACGATGGCGAGCACGAAGGCGAGGATCCCCAGACCCCACCGCGACCAGCGCTCGTAGTCGGCCCGCAGCGCGGCGGCGGCGCGGTCGGCGTCGACCGCGCGGGCATCGGCCGCACCCGCACTCTCGATATACGCACGGGATGCCGGAAGCACGAACGAGAAAGCCATGCCCCCAGGCTACGAGGTTGCGACTCGGGCCCCGCCGCGCCCCCGCTCGTCAGGCTCGTGCGTCGTGGAGTTCGGCGCCGCTGATCGCGAACGACAGCCCGCGCCGACCCCGCGAGAACGGCACCGAGGCGACCGCCGCGATCAGCACGAGCGTGCTGAGGAGTCCCACGACGTTCGTCACCGTGGTCGCGACCGTGGGCACGCCCTCCGGCAGCTGCTGCAGCACGGTCGCCACGGTGTACGGCAACGCCACGACGGATGCGCGGGCGAGCCGCCGCCCGGACGACCCCCGCCTCCCCGACCATCGCGGCTCGAGCCACAGGATGCGCTGGCCGAGCGATGCCCCCGACGACACGAGTGCCGGCACGACGACGACGAGCACCACCGCGCAGCATCCGATCACCGCCGTCTCGATCAGCGCCTCGCCCGGGCCCACCTCCCGGTCGGGCGCCAGCAGCGCGCGCGGCACGAAGAGGAACACCGAGACCGTGCTGATGGCGACCTGCACGATGATCGCGTCGAGGATCATTCCGAACCACCGGCGCCAGACCGTGACCGGGCGAGGCTGCCGTCGTTCGGCGCGGAGAGCGTCGGAACTGGGCATCCAGGCCAGCAGCAGGGGCGCCAGAGCCACGCCGATCGCCGCGCCCGCGGTGTTCGCGAGCAGGTCGTCGACGTCGGCCACGCGGTACGCGCACGCATAGAGTCCCCACACGCCGGTGAGCTGCGTGAGCTCGATCCCGAGCGACACCGCCGCGCCGAGCAGGATCGAGACGACGGGTCCGCGGTTCCAGTACCGGCGTGCGATGACGCCGAGGGGCACGAACAGCATCACGTTGAGCACGACCTGCATCGTGGCGCGGCTCGTCAGGGTGCCGGTGATCGAGAGACCCTCGGTCTCGCGCAGGATGTCACCGATCGAGTGCCCGGGGAGGAGTTCGATGCCGGCGGCGCTCACGCCGCAGTTCGCCCGCATCTCGGGCAGCGGCAGAAGGGTGTACGCCACCAGAGCCACCGCGTAGACGCTGACCGCCGCGGCGCCGAGCAGCCGCCGGAACGACAGGCCGCCGTAGCGGCGCACCTGCAGCACGAGCAGCGGCACCAGCACCACCCAGAACAGGATGCCGCCGCCGATGAGGCCGAACTGCGCCTGCCATGTCCATTCACCCATCCGACTCATCCTAGGAGCGGTGCCTGCCGCGACCGCCGCTCGAACGCAGCAAGGGATTGCTGTGAGGGGTCGAGACACGTCGTGTCGCACGCGGAACACGCGGCGTGTCGTGACCCCTCACGGCGCAGCGAGCGCGGGCTACGCGGAGCGCGACTCCTCGAGCGAGGGGTAGTCGGTGTAGCCCTCGGCGGTGAAGCCGTAGAACAGCTCCGGGCGCGGCGCGTTCAGGTCGGCGCGGTTCTGCCACCGCTCGACGAGGTCGGGGTTCGCGATGACCGGACGCCCGACGGCGACGGCATCGGCCCATCCCTCCTCGACCAGGTCCTCGGCCTCTCCGCGGGTGGTCTCGGCCGAGAAGCCCGAGTTGACGATCAGCGGCGCCTTCGCCGACGCGCGGATGCTCTGCACGAGCTCGCCCCGCGGGTCGGCCTGCAGCACGTCGACGAACGCGAGCCCGAGGGCGGCGAGCCCGTTGGCGACGGCCGTGTACGTCGCGCGCACGTCGTCGGCGTCGTCTTCGATCACGCCCTGGATGCCGTGCGCGGGCGACAGGCGGATGCCCGTGCGCTCCCCGCCGACGGCGGCGGCGACGGCCCGGGTGACCTCGATCGCGAAGCGCGCGCGGTTCTCGGGCGATCCGCCGTACTCGTCCTCTCGGACGTTCGAGACCGGCGACAGGAACTCGTGCACCAGGTAGCCGTTGGCTCCGTGCACCTCGACACCGTCGAGGCCCGCGGCGATCGCGTTGCGTGCGGCCTGCGCGAACTGCTCGACGACCTCGGGCAGCTCATCGGCGCTGAGCGCGTGCGGCACCGGGAGGTCGGCCTTGCCCGACGGGGTGTGCGTCTGTCCCGGCGCGGGCACCGCGCTGGGGGCGACCACGCGGTCGACACCCGAGATCTCCGGGTGCGAGATGCGGCCGCCGTGCATGAGCTGCATCACGATGGTGCCGCCCGCCTCGTGCACGGCATCCGCGATCCGTCGCCATCCCTCGATCTGCGCGGGCGTGACGATGCCCGGCTGCCCGGGGTACGACTTCCCCTCCACCGCGGGCCACGTGCCCTCCGTGATGATGAGCCCCTGCCCGGCGCGCTGGCGGTAGTACTCGACCATGACGTCGGTGGGCACGCCGTCTTCGTCGGCCCGGGTGCGGGTGAGGGGTGCCATGACGACACGGTTGGACAGCTGCAGGGCGCCGAACGCGGCGGACGAGTAGAGGGTCACCCTGAGGCCAGCGCCGGGACGGGCCGGAGTATTCCCGACGGCCGAGGCCCACCACCCGGATGGGGCGGTGGGCCTCGACGGATGCCGCTGCTAAGGCTTCAGCTGGAACGTCACCTCCGTCGCGTTGCCGGCGACGTCGTGCACCACGAGGGTGTTCTCCCCTCCGACCGCACCGAACCTGCCCGCCTTGACCGCGTTGAGGTCGGACCAGATGTTGTCGCTCAGATCGGTCGTCACGCCGTTCAGCACCACGCGGTCGATCTTGCGCGCGTCGTACAGCTTGAACGACACGGTCGTGAAGACCCGGTCCGCTCCCTGCCCCTTCGGGTCGGGCTTGACCGTGACCGTCGGCGCCGTCGCGTCGAGCGTGAACCGGACCGTCGCCTCGTTGCCCGCGACGTCGCGCACCACCAGCGTGTTCGCCCCTTCGACGGCGCCGAACGCCCCCGGCTTCACGCCGTTGAGGTCGGACCAGACGGCATCCGTCAGGTCGTTCTCCACACCGTTCACGAACACGCGGTCGACCTTGCCCGCGTCGTGCAGCTTGAACGACACCTGGCTGTACACCCCGTCGCGGCCGACCGTGGCGCCGGCCTCGGTCTTCACCGTCGCGGTCGGAGCGACCTCGTCGGGCGCCGTCGTGGTGACGGTCAGGTCGCGGATGCGGCCGAAGTTGTCGAACGACCCGAAGCCCACCCGCCCCGCGGGGAACGTGGTGTCGGTCGCCGTCATCAGCGGAGCATCCGAGCCGTCGACGTACACGGCCACCTGGCCGGTGTCGGCACAGCGGACCACGCGAACGTCGTGCCACTCCTCATCGGTCACCGCGGGCGGGGCGCCGACGGCACCGTCCCACTGATCGTCGATGCGCACCCGGTCGGCGTTGTCGACCTTGAAGATGCCGTTGTGCGGATAGATGGTGTTGTCCTTCGACAGATGCGCGTAGTAGTACTGCGTGTCTGACTGCCACCCGAAGACGATGATGACGTCGCGGTTGTTCACCGACGCCTTCTCGTCGAGCCGCACCTGGGCGTTCAGATCGAACGACCCCAGCTCGGGCCCCTCGGTGAGCACCGCGTACTCGAACGGTCGGCGGATGCCGTCGTTCGGGTTGGTGCCCGCCTCGGTGAGCACGACCTGGTCGCCCGGGAACTCCCACTTCGCGGGAGTGCGCGGCGCCCAGTCGTCGGCCGACATCACGTCGGCGATCTCGAGGCCCGTCGGCGTGCACGGCGGGTCGACCGGCTGCTGCGCCGGCGCGGCACCGTAGAGGGCGTACTGCGCCGCGACCTGCGCGGCGGTCGGCACCGTGTCGAGCAGCATGACGTCGTCCATGCGGCCGTGGAACGGGTTCGCCTCGCGCGTGTTCTGCGGGAAGCTGCCGCCGATCTTGATGCCGGCCGGGGTGGTGTCGCTCGTGGCCCCCGCACCCCAGGGGTTCGATGCGGTGTACCGCCCGGCGAGCTCCTCGCCGTTCATGTACAGCTTCATCTCGCCGCCCGCGAAGTCGAAGGTCGCGGCGAGGTGCACCCACTGCCCCTTCTTCAGGATCTCGTCCCACGGCAGGTCTGCGGCGAAGGTCCACGACCCCGCCCCGTCGACCCGGCGGCCGAGGGCGACGAGCTTCAGCTCGCCGTCGACCGTGATGACCTCGAGCAGCGCCCGCACCGCGTGACCGTCGGAGGTGCCGGTGAGCACGCCCGCCAGGCCGATCGCGTTGTAGACATCGTCGGGGTTCGCGGTGTTCGAGTTCGGCGCGGGGTGGTCGCCCGTGGGCTTGAACCAGCCCATCACCGAGACCTCCTCGGCGCCGGCGAACGCGTCGAGCGAATCGACCCCGGAGGCGTCGTAGACGCCGGCCTTCCAGTCGTCGTTCGACGCCGTCGTCGGGCTCATCTGCTGCGTCTGCAGGGCGCGTCCGGCCCCGGGGTACGCCCGGTCGGTCACCCGCTGCTCGACCCCGCCGTTGATGAGCGAGATGTCGGTGCCGGAGAGACCCTGGTCGAGCTCGACCTTCGCGTCGGTCGCGGGGTGGTCGAAGTCGTAATGCGTCACGAGGTTCGGGGCCAGGTCCGGCAGCACGAAGGGCGAGGCGGGACCCGCCTCGCGGGCACCGGTCACCTTCCAGATCTTGCCGTTCGCCTTCGAGACGAGGTACAGCTCACCGTCGGCATCCGACCCGAACCGCAGGTCGACGCGCGTGTCGCCCACCAGCTCCTGAAACGTGGTCTCCTGACCGTCGGCGAACACCCGCAGCTGCTCGATCGTCGCGAGGTCCTCGATGTCGCCGTCGTTGCGCACCATCTCGTCGGCCTGGGTCGAGAGCACCCAGCCCCGCACGAGGTCGGTGAACAGGTACCGGCCCTGCAGAGCCTCGATGTCGCCGCGGTACACGAACCCGCCGTTCACGGCCACGCCCGCGTCACCGGTCTGTCCGGGATCGCGGTTGTGGTCGTACGCGGCGACCGGATACGTGAAGCCGAACTCGGCGTCGTTCTCGGGCAGCGGGAAGATCTGGCGGTTCTCGGCGAGGAAGGAGCCCTCGCGCACCGACCAGCCGAAGTTGTCGCCCGGCTCGACGGCGTAGATCGACTCGACCTGCCACTCGCCGATGTGGGCGAGGTACATGGTGTGGTCGCCCGCGGGGTCCCAGCTGATGCGGTGCGGGTCGCGCAGACCCACCGCGTAGATCTCGGGCAGTGCGCCCTCCTCGTCCAGGAACGGGTTGTCGGCGGGGATGCCGTACTCGCCGTTCGCGCTGTCGTCGCCGGTGGGGTCGATGCGCAGCACCTTGCCCTGCGGCGTCGAGAGATCCTGCGGGTTGCCGTTGCCGACGCCGTTGCCGCCGTCGCCCACGAGGATGTACAGGATGCCGTGCTCGGCACTGCCCTCGTCGGCGGTCGGGTTGAACGAGATCTGCTGCACCGTGTGCACGCGCCCGCCGAACGGGATGCGCATGACCTCGCGGTGCGTTCCCTCGAACGTCGTCGCCGACGGATCGGATGCCTTCCACTCGGTGATCACGCTGTGGAACTGCGTGTTGCCGTAGGCCGGGAAGTCGGGGGTGTCCTCGGTGAGCGCCGTGGTGCCCTCGGTGTGCACGGTGTAGAAGAGACCGTTCTCGGCGAAGTCCGGGTGGAACTCGGCCGCGCCGAGACCCGTGCCGAGGCCGGCGCTGTTGTGGAAGTTGTCGACGAACTGGTCGCGCACGTTGAGGTACGGCACGTACTCGCCCGACTCCTTGTCGACGAGGTAGAGGATCGCGTTGTTGTCGGGAACCATCAGCCGGCCCGAGCCGTCGGGCACCTCGTCGAGGTGGGTGATGCGGTTGTGGCGCACGAGCCGCTGATCCTGCGTGGCCGGGGTCGTCTGCGACTCCGGCAGCTGGGCGAGCTCGGTCACCTCGATGCCGAGCGTCGACAGCGCCGGGTCGGGCAGCGGGTTGAGCAGCGGCTGCTGCACCGTCTCGCCGGGGGCGCAGTCGCCGGGGTTGCCGGTGGCGATCGCGAGGTTCTCGCCCGTGTTGTCGACCGACACGTCGTCGAGCAGCAGGCGGCCGTTGCTCGTCGCACCGTTCTTCCAGAAGAAGCGGTCGAGATCGCCGTTCACTGCCTGGCGGAAGCCGAACTGCTTCTCGGTGCCCTCGGGAAGGCGGGTGCGCTCGGCGTAGGGGCCGCCCTGGCTGTAGACGGTCACCTTGTCGGTGGCATTGTCCGCGACGATCCAGACGCACTGCCAGGCGTCCTTGCCCCATACGCCGGCCGAGGCGAAGGCGCCCCCGTCGCGCACGCGGAGCACGTCGTCGTTCTGGTTGTTCACGTAGGCGCGGCTGTTGACGTAGTCGTTCGGGGCGTCCACGTCGGTGAGCCCGAACGAGGTGTCGACGGTGCCGGTGCGCAGGAAGCGGAAGAACAGCGTGCCCGTCGTCCCGTCGGCGATCGCGGGGATCTGGCGGAACGCCTGCTGCCCTCCGCCGATCGACTCGACGACCTGGTTGTTGCCGTTGAGCGGGTCGGCGACGACCTTCGGGGCGGTCGAGGCCGTCCAGCCGTCCTGACCGTTCAGCGCGGTGCGCTCGTACTCCTCGAAGTCGATCACCTCGGTGAACGGCTCGTCGGCGGCGGCCGGGGCGGCGGCGAACATCGTGCCGATCATGGCCGTGACCACGGCGGCCGCGGCGATCCCTCGTCGCCGTCGCGCACCCGGGGGAACGGCATCCGTCCGCGGAGCGGAGTTCGGGGACGGCATGGTTCTTCTCTGCATCGGAGACCTCTCAACGTCATCGTCGTGTGGTGTCGTGCCGGAGTGGTGTCACGCTCCTCCCCGGGGCGGCACTGCAGAGGGGAGGGCGATCAGCGGTGCGACCGCCGCGTAAGCGCTTTCGCAACCGCTTTCGTGTGAGGCTAGCGCGCTCCTCGTTCGAGGGCAAGAGGCTGAGTGACGCGCGATCTTGGCAAACCTTGCCAATCACCGTATGATCCGGTCATGGCCACCATGAACGTTTCGCTCCCCGACCCTCTCAAGGATTTCGTGGAAGAGCAGGTCGTCGCGCGGGGCTTCGGCACGAGCAGCGAGTTCGTCCGCGACCTGATCCGCAGCGAGCAGGATCGCACCCGCCTCCGCTCCCTTCTCGAGACCGGAATGGCCTCGGGGCCGGGCTCCGAGTTGGACGACGCCTACTTCGAACGCCTGCGTGCGCGCGTCCGCGCGAGCGATACCGCGTCGCAGTGAGTGCGCGTCGGGTCGTCACCACCCGTCAGGCCGACGACGACATCGAGGCGGCACTCGACGACCTCCTCCGCGAAGGGCGCCCCGACACGGCGCGGGCATTCGTCGACGAACTGCAGCTCATCCGCGATCTGCTCGCCGAGTTCCCCTCGATCGGCTCGTCTCGGTTCGCACTCGAGACGCACATCCCCGGTCTCCGAGACGTCGCCATGAAACGGTTTCCCTACGTCGTCTTCTACACCGACGACGAGGACGCCGTTCGCGTCCACCGGATGCTGCACAGCCGCCGCGACATCCCCGCGACACTCACCGATCGTTGAGGAGCGGTCGCGTCGACAGAGTCGGCGACCTCGTCCCTGCCGGCCCCGCCTTCCGCCCGCGATCAGTCGAACTCGCGGGCGAGCCCCGCCCCCGCGGCCTGCAACCAGCGGGCGGTCTCCCGCATCGCGACCTCGCCCGAGCCGGCGAGGTCGGTGAGCGAGACGTGCGCAACGAACGCCCCGGTGTCGGCATCCTCCGCGACACGTCCGGCGACCAGCAGCGCGGGCACGCCGGCGCCCGCCGCGACGGACGCGACGTACGAGGGCACCTTCCCGGCGCCCGTCTGCCCGTCGAACGCCCCCTCGCCGGTGACGACGCACGCCGAACCGGCGGCGGATGCCTCGGCCAACGCCCCGGGCAGGCCCACCAGTCGCCCGACCTCCCCCGAACCCGCCACGAGACGCGCCCCCCACGCGAGAAGCCCGAAACCGGTGCCTCCCGCTGCACCCGCCCCCGGGGTCGCGGGGTCGGCGGGCAACAACGCGGCCAGGCGCGCGAGGCCCGCATCGGCGCGCGCGATCGCGTCGCCGTCGAGCCCCTTCTGCGGCCCGAACACCGCCGCGGCGCCGCGCGGCCCGAGCAGCGGATTCGTCACGTCGCTCAGCACGAGCACGCCGCCCGGCGGCAGCGGGCGCAGCCCTGACAGATCAGCCGAGACGACCTCGGCCACCCCCCGCGCACCGAGAGGGATCGGCGCCCCCGAGGCGTCGGCGAACCGCGCCCCGAGCGCCGTCAGCATCCCGACCCCGCCGTCGGTCGAGGCGCTCGACCCGATCCCGAGCACGAGGCGCGAGACCCCCGCGTCGAGGGCGGCGGCGATCGCCTGACCGAACCCGAGCGTGTGCGCATCCTCCCCGAGGCGCCGTTCGCCCAGCAGCTCGATCCCGCTCGTCGATGCGAGCTCCACCACCGCGGTCCCGGCGGGTGCGTCCGGGGAGGCGGGCACCCGCAGCCAGGCGGCATCCGTCGGCGATCCATCCGGCCCCGTCACCCGCACCGGCACGCGCTCCGCACCGTCGATCGCCGCAGCGAACGCGTCGACCGTGCCCTCTCCCCCGTCGGCCATGGGCCGCAGCACGACCCGGTCGTCGGGTCGCACGGATGCCCAGCCCGCGGCGAGCGCGGCGGCTGCCTCGGCGGCCGCGATCGTGCCTTTGAAGCTGTCGGGGGCGAAGACGGCGGTGTGCACGGTCACGACACTAGCCCCGACCGCTCACTCGCGAGCCCTCGGGCCGCCCCCGCGCCGTCGCCGCGTCATACGGGCGTGCCCACCGGCGCGAGGAACGGCGAGACGCTCGCGCCGAAGGTCTCGGCCGTGCGCCGCACGACGGCGGCGGGGTCTTCGGCCCAGATGTCGGCGTGGAAGATCTCGACCTCGACGTCGCGGTCGTACCCGGTCGCCACGACGGCCTCGGTGAGCGTGCGCAGGTCGATGACCCCCTCGCCCGGGTAGTGGCGGCTGAGCAGCACGTCGGCCGGCAGTGGGGTCTTCCAGTCGCACACCTGATAGGTCGCGATGCGCCTCTCGCGCCCCGCGCGTGCGATCTGGGCGAGCACGTCGGGGTCCCAGAAGATGTGGAACGTGTCGACCGCCGCCCCCACGACCTCGGGGGCGAAGTCGGCGGCGAGGTCGAGTGCCAGCCCGAGCGTCGACACCACGCAGCGGTCGGTCGCGTACATCGGATGCAGCGGCTCGATCGCGAGCGTGACCCCGGCGGCCTCGGCGTGCGGAGCGAGCTCGCCGAGTGCGTCGCGCACCCGCGCTCGCGCGCCGGCGATGTCGCGCGATCCCTCCGGCAGGCCCCCGGCGACGAGCACGAGCACGGCGGTCGAGCCCTCCGCCCCGGCGGCGGCGAGGGCGGCGGTCTCGTCGATGGCCCTCCGGTTGTCGTCGATCGATGCGCGCCGCGCCACCCCCTCCGGCACCGTGAAGAACCCGCCGCGGCAGTGGGTCGTGAAGCGCAGACCCGAGTCGGCGAGCATCGCGGCGGCGGTGTCGAGACCGACCGCGTTCACGGGCTCTCGCCAGAGGCCGATCGCCTCGACCCCCGCCGCGCGGGTCACGTCGAGCGCGGTGCGCAGGTCGGCGTGCTTGATGGTCGCCTGGTTGATCGACAGGCGGGGGTGCGGGGCGGTCATGCGTCGACTCCGTTCAGGCGCAGCATCGCGTGCCAGCGTTCGGCCGCGAGCTCGGGCTTCTCGAGGGCGTGCGCAGCGTTGGCCAGTTCGACGATGCGCGACAGGTGCGGCAGGCTGCGCGCCGAGTGCAGACCGCCCACCATCTGGAAGGCGGGCTGGTGGCCGTTGAGCCACGACATGAACGCGACGCCGGTCTTGTAGTAGAAGGTGGGGGCGGCGAAGATCTGACGGCTCAGGTCCTCCGTCGGTCCGAGGATCGCGAGATAGCGGTCGGGGTCGCCCGCATCGAGCGCCTGGATGGCGGCGGATGCCGAGGTGGTGAGCGCCGCGAACGCGCCGAGCAGAGCATCCGAGTGCCGCCGCGGCGAGGGCGATGCGCTCACCGGCTGCGCGGCGTTGGGCACGTCGGCGCCGCCGATGAGGCCGACGTAGTTGAAGTCGTCGCCGGTGAACATGCGCACGCCGTCGGGCAGACGGTCGCGCACGGCGACCTCGGATGCCGCGTCGAGCAGGCTCATCTTCACCCCCGAGACCTTCTCGGGGTTCTCGCCGATGATCTCGATCAGCACATCGGCGGCGGCCCGCCAGTCCGACGACCCGAAGTACCCCTCGAGCACCGGGTCGAACGCGGTGCCCAGCCAGTGCAGCACGACGGGGGTCGTGGCCGCCGACAGCACCTCGCGGTACACGCGCCGGTAGTCGTCTGCCGATCCGGCCGCGCGGGCGAGGTGGCGCGAGGCCATCAGCACCGGCCCCGCGCCCTGCTCCTCGGTGAAGTGCAGCTGCGTCTTGTACGCGTCGATGACGGCATCCACCGAGATGACCTCGTCGTCGACGTGGTCGGTGTTCACCCCCACGACGAGCGCGCCGCCCTCCTCGCGCGCGACCTCCGCCGATCGCGAGATCAGCTCACGGGTGGCCGCGGCGTCGAGCCCCATGTTGCGCTGCGCGGTGTCCATGGCGTCGGCGACGCCGAGCCCCCACGTGTACGCGTGGCGGCGGAACGCGAGCGTCGTATCCCAGTCGACGTCGGCCGGCCGCCCCGGGGTGTTGTCGCCCGCGGTGCGGGGCACGACGTGGGCGGCGGCGTACGCCACCCGGGTCCGCAACGGCCCCGAGGGCGGGGCGTGGCCGGGGGCCTCGGCGAGGTCGACGGTCGACGTCGTGCCATCGGCGGAGAGGAGGGTCAGCGCACTCATGGGGTCACTCCGCGGTGAGGGGGCTGAGCACGATCTTGCGCCCTTCGCGCGACGACTCGAGTCCCGCTTCGGCGAGCTGCACGCCCCGCGCGCCCGCCATGAGGTCGAACTCGTAGTCGGTGCCGAGCACGTACGACTCGAGGAACTCCTCCCACTGCTGGCGGAAGCCGTTCTGGAACACCTCGTTCGTGGGCACGCCGGCCCAGTCGGCCGCGTAGTCGTGGTCGTCGGCGAGGTCGGGGTTCCACACCGGCTTGGGCGTGGCGTTGCGGTGCTGGATCTTTGCGCCGAACAGCCCGACCACCGCCGAGCCGAGGGTGCCGTCGACGTGGAACTCGACCAGTTCGTCGCGGTGCACGCGCACCGCCCACGACGAGTTGATCTGCGCGATCGCCCCGCCCTCCAGCTCGAAGATGCCGTACGCCGCGTCTTCGGCGGTAGCGGTGTACCGCTCGCCGTTCTCGTCCCAGCGGTCGGGGATGTGCACGGCGGCCTGCGTGTAGACGCTCTCGACGCGGCCGAAGAGGTTCTCGAGCACGTAGTTCCAGTGCGGGAACATGTCGACGATGATGCCGCCGCCGTCCTCGGCGCGGTAGTTCCAGCTCGGGCGCTGCGCGGGCTGCCAGTCGCCCTCGAACACCCAGTACCCGAATTCGCCGCGCACCGACAGGATGCGCCCGAAGAAACCCGAGTCGATGAGCCGCTTGAGCTTCTGCAGCCCGGGGAGGTAGAGCTTGTCGTGCACGACGCCGGTCTTGACCCCCGCCTCGCGGGCGAGGTTCGCCAGCTCGACCGACTCGGCGAGCGACTCGGCGGTGGGCTTCTCGGTGTAGATCGTCTTGCCGGCGGCGATCGCCTTGCGCAGCGCCGACGCACGGGCCTTAGTCACCAGGAAGTCGGCGTAGATCTCCCAGCGCGGGTCGGCGAGCGCCGCGTCGAGGTCGGTCGTCCAGTCCTCGATGCCGTGCCGATCGGCCAGCTCGGCGAGCTTGGTCTCGCTGCGCCCCACGAGCAGAGGACGAACGGTGACCTTCGTGCCGTCGCTCAGCTCGATGCCGCCCTCGTCGCGGATCGCGAGGATCGAGCGCACGAGGTGCTGCCGGTAGCCCATGCGCCCGGAGACGCCGTTCATGATGATGCCGATCTCGCGGGTCGCGCGAGCCGGGGCCTCGGTCGTCGAGGCGGTGGTGGTCAGGGACATCTTCGTTCCGTTCTTCGTCGTGTGAGCATTCTTCGCAGCGGCATCCCCGCGGGATGCCGTCAGGGGGCGCCTCCGGGCGCCGGGGTCAGGCGCCCGCGCCGGCGGCGGCCGGCTTGCCTCCGAGGTACAGGGCGGCGAGCGTCGGGTCGGCGAGCAACTCGGATGCCGGGCCCGAGATGTGCACGCGTCCGAGGTCGAGCACGCAACCGATGTCGGCGGTCTCGAGGGCGCGCCGGGCGTTCTGCTCGACGAGCAGCACCGCCGTTCCGGCATCCCGCATGCGCACGACCTGCTCGAACACCTTCTCGGTGGTCTTCGGATCGAGACCCATCGACGGTTCGTCGAGCAGCACGACCTTCGGGCTCACCATGAGCGACCGCGCGAACTCGACCTGTTTCTGCTGGCCGCCCGAGAGGAGCCCGGCGAGCTGCTTCCAGCGCTCCCCCACGATGGGGAACAGGTTCTGCACGAACTCGATGCGCTCCTGCACGACCTTCTGATCCTTGATGGTGAAGGCGCCGAGCATCACGTTCTCGCCCACGGTCATCTCGCGGAACACGCTGTGCCCCTGCACGACGTGCGAGAGGCCGTTGTGCAGCATCCGCTGGGGGCCGTCGCCGGCGACGTCCTTGCCGTCGATGCGGATGCTCCCCGACCGGGGCTTCAGCATGCCGCTGGCGACCTTGAGCACGGTCGACTTGCCGGCGCCGTTCGGGCCGACCAGGCACACCACCGACGACGGCGGCACGTGCACGGTGAGCCCGCGCAGCACGAGCGCGGCGCGGCCGTAGCCGGCTTTGATGTCGTCGAGCTCGAGCAGGTTCTTCGCTTCAGACTCCAAGGTAGGCCTCCAGGACTCGCGGGTCTTGCTGGATGATCTCGGGGGTGCCCTCGGCGATCGGACGCCCCCGGTCGAACACGATGACGTGGTCGCACAGGCTCATGACCATCTCCATGTTGTGTTCGACGATGATGAACGTCTTGCCCTCGTCGTTCAGCTCGCGCACCAGCGTCGAGATGCGGCCGATGAGGGCCGGGTTCACCCCGCCCGCCGGCTCGTCGAGCATGATCGTGTCGGGTTCGCCCATGAGCACGCCGGCCAGTTCGAGCAGCTTCTGCTGCCCGTAGCTGAGGTTGCGCGCCTCGGCGTGCTCGAGGTGGTCGATGCCCACCCGGCGCAGCCACCCGCGGGCCCGTTCGAGTTCGTCGGGGTCGTGCGCCGAGCGCAGCTGCTGGCGGATGCTCGTGCTGCGCACCGCGACGAGCATGTTCTCCATGACCGTCATGCGCGGGAAGACGCGGCACAGCTGGAAGCTGCGGCCGATGCCCGTGCGGGCGATGCGGTCGGGCGACTTGCGGGTGATCGCCTGCCCCCGGTAGCGCACCTCTCCCGAGTCCGGCTTGATCATGCCGGTCACGCAGTTGAAGAAGGTGGTCTTGCCCGAGCCGTTCGGCCCGATCAGCCCGTTGACCTTGCCGTCGAGGAACGTCACCGATGCGGCATCTACCGCGGTGACGCCTCCGAAGGCCTTGGTCATCTCGATCGTGCGGAGGCCGTCGGTCGACGTCGCCGCCTGCAGGGTGGGAGCGTTCACGACGCGCCGTCCTCTCTCGAAGCGCCCGATCGGGACGCGGATGCGGATGCCGGTTCGGGGGCGGGGGCCGCGGCATCCGCCGATCGCTCCGCCGCCGCCGCGCGGGCGGTGTTCTGCTCGAGCAGCTCCTCGGCGGTGACCTCGCGGATCGAGGCCTGGTCGGACTTCCGGTGGAACAGGTTCTTCACCGCGGGGATGACGCCGTCGGGCATGAACAGCACGACGATGCCGAGCAGGATGCCGGTGGCGATGAGGTGGAACTGCGTGTCGCCGAACTCGAGCTTGAAGTACTCCAGCGCCACGCCGACCACCACGGCGCCGAGCAGCGGGCCGAAGAGGTTGCGCACCCCGCCGAGCAGCGCCATCAGCACCATGTACGAGCCGATGAGGATCGAGAACTGGAAGATCGGGTCGAGGTCGCCGAACCACAGCGCGTAGAGCCCGCCGCCGAGCGACACGAACAGCGCCGACAGCACGTAGGCGATGAGCTTGTAGCGGGTGGTGGGAACGCCGAGCGCCTGCGCCTTGTCCTCGTCCTCACGGATCGACTTCAACGCCGTGCCGAACTTGGAGCGGTCGATGATCCACCACACCACGAGGGCGACGGCGAGCAGACCCGCGAAGAGGAAGAAGAACACGCGGTGGTGCTCGGGGCGCAGCATGTCGGGGAACGGTCGGGGCACGTTGAGCCCCTCGGAGCCGCCCGTGACATCGCGCCAGCTCTGGAACACCAAGAGCATGATGAGCACGAAGGCGATCGACACGATCACGAACGACGCCCCGCGCACCCGGAGGGCGGCGATGCCGATCGGGATCGCGACGACGGCGACGAGCAGCGACGCCACGACCCAGGCGAGGAAACCCGGCAGGGCGAGGTACTTGATGAGCAGGCCCGTGCCATAGGCGCCGAGGCCGAAGTACGCGGCGTGACCGAGCGAGATGTACCCGGTGAAGCCGCCCATGAAGTTCCATCCCGTCGACAGCACGGCGTAGTTGAGGATGACGACGCCCGCCGACAGGATGTACGGGTTCGGGGCGATCGCGGGGAACGACAGGATGAGCGCCGCGCCGACGACGATGAGCACGAGGCTCACCCACTTCGCGGACGCCCGCCGCCGCGGGGCGGGGGGAGCGATGACGACCGTCTCGGTGGCGATCGGCTCTCTGCTAGAAACGCTGGGCAAGACGACCTCCGAAGAAACCTTGCGGACGGAACATGAGGGTGGCGAACAGGGCGACGTAGAACACGGTCTGCGCCCAGGTCGGCCCGAGCGGCAGCTGCAGCAGGCTCTGCGCGATGCCGAGCAGCAGCGCCGCGATGGCCGCACCGGGGATGCTGCCCAGACCGCCGACGACGATGATCGCCATGAGCGGCCCGATCCAGTGCCAGTGCAGCGACGGGTAGATCGTCGCGTCGAGCGAGAGGGCCGTACCGCCGATCGCGGCGGTCGCGAGCCCGAGGCCGAAGCCGTACCCGGCCACGCGGTCGGTGTTGATGCCGACCAGGCGGGCGGCCTCCGGATGCTGGATGGTGGCGCGCAGCGCCCGACCGAACCGGGTGTACTTCAGCAGCACGAACAGCAGGGCCAGCGAGACGCCCGCGAGACCGAAGGCGATCAGCTTCACCAGCGGCACCTGCGCCCCGAAGAAGCTGAAGCTCTCGCTCGCGTACGGCAGCGGGATGCGCCGCTGCGTGCCGCTGAAGATGAAGCCGAGCGCCCCCTCGATGATGAGGGCCACCGCGAAGGTGAGCAGCACCGACATCAT
Source organism: Microbacterium sp. Soil_N32 (assembly GCF_057655505.1). Lineage (NCBI taxonomy): Bacteria > Bacillati > Actinomycetota > Actinomycetes > Micrococcales > Microbacteriaceae > Microbacterium > Microbacterium sp. Soil_N32. Next base: position 82,044 of record NZ_JBDGME010000013.1, on the reverse strand, counting down.
CGTGAGCGTGAGGGGCTTGAGGCGCGAAACGAGCAGTCGCTGCATCACGACACCGGTGACGAAGAACAGCGGCACGGTGACGACGAGCGAGAGCAGCGGGTCGAGCCCGGTCTCCTTGTTGAACCACCAGGCCAGGTAGGCGGCGAGGATGAGGAACGCGGAGTGCGCGATCATCACCACCCGCATGATCCCGAAGTAGAGGGTGAGCCCGGCGGCCAGGAGGGCGTAGAGCCCCCCGAGCAGCACACCGAGGACGAGGCTTTGCAGCAGCAGCGAACCAGTCACGCGCGGATCACCAGGCCGGCTTCGGGTAGAGGAACTCGGTCTCCTTGACGTCCTCGGGGAGGACGATCTGGATCTGCCCGTTCACCCACTGCTGGATGAGGTGCGCCCCGGTGGGCTTGCCCTTGTCGTCCCAGCTGAGCGGACCGACGACCGTGTCGACGGTGTTCTCGCGCAGCCAGTCGATCAGCTGCTGCTGGCACTCGCCCTGCTCGGCGCAGCCGACCGCCTCGACGGCCGCGGCGACGACCTGGCCGGTCGTGTAGGCGTTGGCCTCGTCCTCGGCGGGCGGGTTGCCGTGCATCTCGGTGTACTTCTCGACGAACTCGACGTTGCTCTCGTAGGTCGACTTCGGCGAGTACCCCGTCGGGGCGAGGATGCCCTCGGTCGAGCCGCCGATCGCCGAGGCGAACTCGGGGTTCGTCGGAGCCGTCGAGAACGCGGCCAGCTCGGGCTGGTAGTCGAGCTGCTGCAGGGCGATGATGAGGTTCACCGCGTCCTGGTACTGCGTGCCGCCGATCACGATGTCGGCGTCGGCCTGGGCGATCTTGGCGGCGATGGTCGAGAAGTCGGTGGTGTTCGGCGGGTAGACCTCGTCGACGAGGATCTCGACGCCGGCCTCTTCGAGCTTGTCGCGCAGGCCGTAGGCGGTGCCCTGTGCGAACGGGTCGTCCATCGCGGCCACTGCGGCCGTCTCGGGGCGCTGGTCGTCGGGCAGCGCGAGCAGGTACTCGGCGAGGTTGTTGTAGTGGTCGTTGGCGATCGCGGGGGCGGCGTAGAAGAGGTTGTCGAAGCCCTGCTCGAAAACCTCGGCCGCGGCGCCCGCGGGCTCGACGAAGAGCATGCCGTACTCCTGCGCGACGCGGGCCGACGGCACGACGAGGCGGGTGGAGAACGGACCGAAGACGAGGTCGACCCCGTCCTGCGCGATGAGCGACTCGTAGTCGGAGACCACGCGGTCGGCGTTGGACTGGTCGTCGAGGATCTTCAGCTCGACCGGGCGGCCGAGTAGACCGCCGTTCTCGTTGACGATGTCGCGCCAGGCCTCGTAGCCGCGCTCGACGCCCTTGCCCGGCTCCGAGAAGTCGCCGGTGAGCGGCAGCGAGATGCCGATGACGATGGGGTCGTCCGATCCACCCCCTTCCCCGGTGTCTCCGCCGCCGGAGCAAGCGGAGACCGTGAGAGCGGCGATGCCGAGCGATGCGATCGCTGCGGCCGTCCGTCGACGGTGTCGGGGTGCAGTCATTGCGGGTCTCCTACGTCATCGTAGCGAAAGCGCTTTCGTAAGCGCTTCCGCCACTATAGTAGGAGGTCAGAACGAGAGCAACCCACAGCGCGATCAGCGTCGATTTTGCTCACCGGGGAGGTTTTCGTGAAGCGTACAGGCACGCCGCGACTCATCGACGTGGCCGAAGCCGCGGGCGTCTCATTGGCGAGCGCATCGCGCGCGATGTCGGGCGGCTCCGGCATCTCCCCCGAGGTCGCGGCGCACGTGCGCCAGGTCGCGCAGAAGCTCGGCTACGAGCCCAACCTGCACGCCCGCGGACTCGCCGGAGGGCTCGTCCCCACCATCGGTCTGCTCGTGCACGAGATCGGAGACCCCTACTTCTCCGAGATCGCTAGCGGGGTCATCCGCAGCGCCACCGCCGAGAATCGCTCGGTGCAGATCGCGCAGGCCGACCGCACACCCGAGAGCGAGCTCGCGCAAGTGCAGGCCCTGCTGCGTCAACGCGTCGGCTCGATCATCATCGCCGGCTCGGGCTACAGCGACCCGCATCACGAGGAGCGCATGACGCAGGCGCTCGCCGACTTCACGCTCGCGGGCGGTCGCGCCGCGGTGATCGGACGCCACCACCTAGCGATCGACGCCGTACTGCCGGACAACCGACGTGCCGGGGCATCCGTCGGCCGCCACCTCGCCGACCTCGGCCATCGCCGCATCGGCGTCGTCGCCGGCCCGCTCGAACTGAACACCGTCTCCGACCGCATCGCCGGGCTGCGCGAGGCCACCGAGTCCGACGGCATCGAGCTGATCATCGTGTCGAAGGCGTTCACCCGCGAAGGGGGCATCGCCGGGGTGCGCGAACTGCTCGACCGCGAGGTGACCGCGATCGTGGGCCTCAACGACGCCATGGCCATCGGCATCCTCAGCGAGCTGCGCCAGCACGGCATCCGCGTGCCCGACGACATGTCGGTCGTGGGCTTCGACGACATCGCGGTCGCGGCCGACGTCGCTCCGGCCCTCACGACCGCCCGCATCCCCATGTTCGAGATGGGACAGCACGCCGTCTCTCTCATCCTGCGCCCCGCGAGCGACGAGCCCCGCACCATCACGACCGCGCACGAGCTGATCGTGCGCGGCTCCACCGCCCGCCCCCGCTGACACGCCCGCCCGCACGGGCCGAGCGGGCACGCGAGAGGGGCGGATGCCCGGCATCCGCCCCTCTCGACGCGATCAGTTCTTGAACGCGTCCTTCACGTTCTCGCCGGCCTTCTTCACGTCGGACTTGGCCTGGTCGGCCTGACCCTCGGCCTCGAGGCGCTCGTTGCCGGTCACCTTGCCGACGGCCTCCTTCGCCTTCCCGGCGATGTCCTCGGCAGCGTTCTTGATCTTGTCATCGAGTCCCATGAGGGCTCTCCTTTCGTGTGGGATGCAACGACGGAAGGGCTTCCGTCGTCCCTTCGCCGGACGGCGAGGAGTTCGAAGCGCGGCTCGGGCGCCGGGGCGCCGTCATGAGAGCCGCCGGGTATCGCGGGCCAGACGGGCGCGCAGCCCGGAGTGCACCGAGACGTACGCCGCGGTGTCGCGGCCGGTCAGCGTCGCCAGGTTCGCGAGCAGCATGTCGACATGATCGACGAGCGCACGCGGGTCGGTGTTCTGCCGCGGGGTGACCGACACATGCAGCACCGGCTGCTTCTTGACGTCGTCGGCGGTCACATGGGTCGAGAGCACCTCGTCGCGACCGGCGAGCGAGTTCTTGATCGCATCCGACACGAACGCCTCGTCGACGGTGATGCGGCCGATCTCGTTCTGCGCGCCCGACGAACGGAGCACGGTCTTCGACCGGCGATGGATCACGCTCGTCAGGGCGAGCACCAGCAGCACGATCACGACGACGATCGCGGCAACGGCGACGAGCCCCACACCCGTCACCGTGCCGCCGGCGATGGCGGTGGCCGCGTTGGCCTGATCCAGCCATGACCGGGCGCCCGTGCTGGCGGACTCCCAGATGTCCGCGGCGGGACGCCAGCTCATGATCGCGATCCCGGCGGCCCCCATGCCGAGCAGGATCAGCCCGATCACGAGCAGCAGAGCGCGGTTCAACGCGCGATTCGTACGGTTCACAGGTCGTCCTCCTCCGGAGCGGGGCGCTCGATCCGCACGCGGGTGCGGGTCGCGCCGATCAGGCGGTAGCGGTCGATCGCGGCATCCGTCAGCCGACGCACATCGGCCTCGTCGAGCGGGATGCCCGCACCGGGGCGCACCGTCACGTCGACGCTGCGGTGCCCGACGCCGACCACCACACGGTCGCGGGCGATTCCGGTCTCGTCGGACAGGTGCTGCGCGAGGGCGCTGGCGATCACGCCGTTGTCGACGACGACCGCGCGGTCGCCCGCATCGAGCACGCGCTTCGAGAGCCGGCCGGGCGTGATCGCCAGCCAGACGAAGATCAGACCCAGCACGGCGAGCACCGCGCTGCCGGCGACGATGAGCCCGACCGGCTGCGTCGGCAGCCCGACCAGCCAGCCCGCGGCGGCCGACGGCGCGAACAGCAGGGCCGGCTGCGCAGCCAGACTCAGGACGAGCTCGATGCCGACGAAGACGAGTGCCGCGATCAGCAGCACGACGGCGACGAACATCGCCGTGGTCCGCGGCGAGTGGGTCTCGCGCCGCACGACGCGGCGGAGGGTGGGACTGCTCATCGGACTCTTCTCCTTTCGGGAACGCGGGCGCCGGTGACGACGAGGTCGACGCGGACGACGTCCCGGCCGAACAGACGGCCGAGGTCGTCGCGCAGCCGGTCCTGCAGGCGGCGCCCCTGATCGAGCACGGGCACGGCGGCGGCGATCGCCGCGGTGTCGTCGAGGGAGGGAACGGGAAGGGGGGCGGAGATGCGGACGGCGATTCCGCCGACACGCTCCGCGACGTCGACCTTCACGTCGCCGCGGGGAACACCGATCAGGGTCGCTGACGCCTGCTCGGTGACCGTGCGGTAGACGCGTTCACGAACGTCGGTGCGGCCACGGACGGGCTCCGCCCCGGTGGCGCCCCGCACGGGGACGCCACCGCTGGCGAGGTTCTGGTCGACGGTCGTCATCAGGAGGTGCGCCGCCCGCTGAAGACGTCGGCGAGGCCGCGGACGTCGAGCTTGCCGGACAGGATCCGGCCGATCAGCGCCCCGACGCCGGCGAACACGGCCGCGAGGAGGAATCCCCAGAACCCGAACGTCAGCGCCGCGATCGCGAGGAGGGCGCCGATGACGGCGCCGGTGGCGGTGGCACTCATGCGACTCGCGACTCCTCGTTCTCGTCGCGGTCGTCGCCGGGCACGTGCACGTCGTTCACCTCGACGTTGACCTCGACGACCTCCAGGCCGACCAGGCGGCTGATCGCACCGGCGACCGCGGCGCGCACGTTGCTCGCGACGTCCTGGATCGGCGCCGGGTACTCGACGACGATCGTGATGTCGGCCGCCGCCTGGGTCTCGCCGACCTCGACCTTGACGCCCTGCGCGAGGTCGGTGGCGTTGATGACGTCGCGGATCGCACCGAAGGCGCGGGCTCCGCCGCCACCGAGCGCGTACACGCCGGCGACCTCACGGGCGGCGATGCCGGCGACCTTGGCGACGACGCCGTCGGCGATCGTGGTCTTGCCCGCGGCGTCGGCGTCGGCCGGAACGCGGGCGGTCGACACCGCAGTGGAGCGGTCGACGCGCGGCGCCGGGGTGCCGGGGGTGGGTGCGACGGCGGGGGTCTTCTCGTCGGCGACGGTCTTCTGGTCCTGTGCAGCCATGATGTCCTCTATCTCACTCGGTGACCGGATTCAAGGCCTCGGTGGCCCTTTCCGGGAGCGGTAGGTTCGCTCACAAGTAGGACGCGTGGGGCGTCCGATTCGTCACAAAAAAGTTCTGACGAGTTCCGAGGGGAGGGATCATGGACCGCGCAGACGACCGTCCGCGGGTGGACTACTCCCCTCTTTCCGACGCCGCGCTCGTGGGTCGGGCGCAGGACGGGGACTCCGACGCGTTCCGCGAGATCGTGCGCCGGCACAGCGGATCGATGCGCGCCTACGTCTCGCGCGTGGTGGGGTCGTTGAGCGAGGCGGACGACGTGGTGCAGAACGCACTGCTGAACGCCTGGCGTCAGCTCGACACGCTCCGGGATGCCGCCGCGGTGAAGTCGTGGCTCATGCAGATCGCCAGCCGCGAGGCGTTCGCCCTCCTCCGACGCCGCCCTGCCGACCAGTCGCTCACGGGGTACGATCGCCCGTACACGGGAGTCGATCAGCCCGAACAGGCGGCCATCCGCAACGCACAGCTCGCCGCGCTCTCCCGAGCGCTCGAGACGCTTCCCGAGGATCAGCGACGGTGCTGGCTGCTGCGCCAGGTCGCAGAACTCAGCTACGCCGAGATTGCAGAGGAAATGGAAACGTCACCCAGTACGGTCCGGGGCCTCCTCTCCCGCGCCCGCACGAGCATCACGGTGCAGATGGGAGGGTGGCGATGAGCGATCACGACGACCCCGCCACCTCCCTCGAGTGCGGCCGCACCATCGAGGAGCTGGCCGACTACCTCGACGCCGGGCGCCTCCCCGCCGACCCGCACGTCGAGACGTGCCCCGAATGCCTCAACGCGCTCGAAGCACTCGAACGCGTCGGGCGGCTGTCGCGCGACCTGATCGAAGACGAGGCCGCGCACCTCGCCCCGCCGCCGGAGTCGTGGTTCGAGCGCATCTTCACGACCATCCACGAAGAGCTGCGCGCAGGCCGCAGCCTGCCGATCAGCCATCCAGACCCCCGGGTGCGCATCACGGTGACCGAGGGGGCGGTGCGGGCACTGCTGCGCGACAGCGGCGACGCCATCGACGGGGTGTTCGTCAGCCGCACCGAGATCGTCGGCGACGCCGAGACCCCCGGGGCCCCGGTGCAGATCAAGCTCACCGCCTCGGTGCGCTTCGGCACGAGCATCCAGCAGCTCACCGAAGAGCTGCGCGCCACGGCGTACGCCGTGCTCGCCGCGCACACCGAACTCGCTGTCACCGCCGTCGACATCACCGTCGAAGACATCTACACCGACACCAAGGACACCGCATGAGCACACCCGCATCCCACGACCCCGCCGAACTCGCGGCGCGCGTGCGCACCGTGCCCGGAGTGACGAGCGTCTTCGCGCCGCGCCCCACCCTCGCGCAGATCCCCCAGGTGCTCGCCGCCGCGACCGCCACCGCCGACGACGGGCCCGTCGCCGACCTGCTGATCAGCACGGATGCCGAGGGGGCCGTCACGGTGTCGACGCGCATCGCGACCTCGGCGCAGGACAGCTCGGTCGAGACCGCGCGTCGCGTCGCCGATGCGCTGCTCGCGCAGACGCCCGAGAGCGCGGAGATCGTCCTCCAGGTCGCCCGCATCCGCTGAGCGCGGCGCGGTCAGCGCGGCATCGCGTCAGCGGGGCATCGCGCAGGCGGGCGTGCCGCCGGGAAGGCGATGGCGGAACCGCGCGATCACCCGGTACCCGACCGCGGCCGCCCACGAGAACGGCGGCGTGACGAGCATCCGTCCCGCGAAGCGCAGCACCCATCGGTCCTGCATCTGCAGCAGCCCGGCGAAGGCCGCGTGTCCCCGCCACCGGCGTCCGCCGGCCAGCAGCCACGCGTAGCGGGTCACGTCGTCGCGGCCGAGTCCCACCTCGTCGAGGTCGAGCCACTGCCACGGCTCGGCGGGAGGGAAACGATGCAGCCGCCGCTGCAGCCACTGCACCGACGTCGTGCAGAACCCGCAGTCCCCGTCGAAAACGAGCAGCGGCCGACCGGCCGCGGTGGATGCGGATGCCCGTGCCGTCGCGTCGCTCATCCCCCGAGGCTACGTCGCGTCGAGCCCCGACCCTCGGGCATCGACAGCCCCGTGTCGCCCCACTAGGGTGGCGGAATGGATGCCGCTGTGATCGACGCCCCCGCGCCCACGCGGACAGCGGAGCCCTGGTATCTGCGGCGGCGGCTCATCCTGCTGGTCTCCGTCGTCGTCGCGCCCGTCGCGCTCACCGCCGCCCTCAACAGCTACGGCCCGCTCACCGAGGAGTCCGCGCTGCGGATGGCGTTCGCCACGGCCGCCGGCATGACCATCGCCGTGCTCGGCGCCGTGGCCGCCCTCGTCGTCACCGTGGCCCGGCGACGCAGCATCCCGGGTGTCGTCTTCTTCGCACTGGTGCTCGTGTTCGTGGCCGCGTGGGCCGCCGCCGTCGTCTCCGGCGCCGGCGACCTCCTGCTCGAACGCCTGGCCCTCATCGAAGACGTCGCCGGGCTCGGCTGAGCGGCCCGATCAGTCGAAGTCGGGTGGAAGCGGACGCGCCGGGCTCGGGAGAGGTGCCGCGAGAATGCTTTCAACGCGTTCGTAGGTCTTCGGGGAGAGGTCTTCCACGTCGACGGCCAGCCGCGCTCGGACGCAATGACCTTCGCGATCGCACTGACCTCGACGAACGGGGTGACGGGGCCGTCGATGATGTCGTCTCGGGTGAGTGCGTGCGACATGATCCTCCGGGTGCTCCGAGCGCGAAGTCAGACGCTGGCCAGCTCGCCGCGCTCGATGGCGATGCCTCGTCGAAGGAACTCCGGGGCGACGTCTGCGAGGTCCGCCGAAACGGGGAGCGGGTACACGGAGCGCTGCGGCTCCCACACGACATCGGGGTGTCCCCGCCGCTCGAGCACCCACGAAGGAACGGGAGCGGATGCTTCGCGCAACCGCACCTCGAGGAGCGCAGCAATGGCGTCCACCCACCGAGGATGAGACTGGTCCGGCTCTTCGACGGCGAGAAGAACTCTCGTCACCGCGTCGGCCGTGTCCAGATCGTCGGCCAACTGGATGAACCGGCGGTAGGCCCGATCAGGCCGCCCCTGCGCTTCCCACTCCGCGATCTCCTCCGCCGCCCGAACCGCCGGGGATCGTCCTTCAGTGCGAACCGGCACCCATTCGATGCCGATCACCGAGGCAAGCCTGTCGACCGTCGAGGTCGTGGGATCGCGATGGCCGTTCTCGATCGCACTGAGGTTGCCCGCACCGACGCCTGCCGTCGACGCGACGCTGCGGAGGCTGATCCCGGACTGCCGTCGGGCTCGACGCAGAGAGTTCGAGATACCCATGACTCACCTCCTGTTCTCTAAAACGATAACACCGGCTGCGGGGCTCGTCGTCGCCCGGCTCGGCTCGGCTCGGCTCGGCCCGGCTCGGCTGAGCGGCCCGCACCACAGGCCCGGGAATCGCGCAACCCCCTGGAGGCGACCGCGGGCGGCGACGGAGCCTGGGGGCATGAGCCACCACCCGGATGACATCACGCAGCCCCTCGACCACCTGCCTCCGCAGGACGAGCGCGACAAGGCGGTGGAGGTCGAGGAGCCGAGCTACCCGACCTCGGAGGCGCCGGCCGGACGCTCGGCCGCCTCCCCCGAGACGGCGGCCGAGCCCGACAAGCCCCACCGCCACGGCGTCGACAAGCTGCCGCCGACGTCGCGCTGAGCGCTCCGACCGCCGGAGAAGAGCAGAACGACCGCCCTCAGCCGCGGCACTCGCGGGTGAGGTGGTCGGCGAGCTGCTCGAGGAACCCCTGCACGACCTCGGCCTCGGCCGGGGGGAGGTTCGCGGCGTACTCGAGCATCGCCAGCGCCGTGGAATCCAGGCCCTCGGCCGGATCGATGCGCCGCAACGGCACGAGGAACTTCGATCGGCTGTCGGAGGGATTGCGCTGGGTCGTGATGATGCGGGCGGTCTCGAGCTTGTCGATCGCCTGCGCGATCGCCGCCGTCGTGACCTTCAGCTCTTTGGCGAGGTCGCCGGGAGTGAGGGCCTCGTGGCGGTCATCGGCCTCGGCGATGAGTCGGGTGATCTCGCGCAGCAGCGGGCTCGGTCCGCACGCCGCCTGACGGCGACGGGCGAGCTGGTCCTCCGCGAGGCGCACGCGTTCCACGGCCTTCACGACGTCGAGCGCGCGGCTGTCGTCGACGGCGGTCCAGATCGCCGACTCCGCCTCGGCAGTACTCACGGTCAGTCCCCGTGATTGATGACCTGGAGCCACTGGCCGAACTCGGCGCGCGGCTCGATGATCTCGTCGCCCTCCGGGCTGATCTGGTTCTGCTGAGACATATCCAGGCTCCTTCACGCGGTGGGCCGCCGAAGCGCTCGGATCGCGAGGATCGGCGGCGAGTTGGGTTACTAGTCTAACTAGATATTCGGACAGTACGCGAAAAAAGTTCCACGACGGATGCGGTTCTCGTCATTCCCTCTCGGGTGAAACAAAGCTACAGTCGATGCCCAAGCGGCAGATATTTTGTACAACCGGTCATCGACGATTCACCGCGCAGGCGCCGCGCGTTAACTCCCCCTGCCCAGGCTGAGGTCGTCCCCCGACCTCGTCTCAGGAAGACCATGCCCACTCGACATGCTCCCGCGCGCGCCCGCGCCCCCCGTCTGACCGCGCTCCTCGCGGCCGCCTGCTCGCTCGCCCTCGTCGGCACCCTCTCGCAGCCCGTCACCGCCCAGGCGTTCGACGACCCCACCGTGATCGACGGCATGGTGCTCGACGGCCGCGGCGCCTACGTCGTCGACGACGTCGAGCACACCCGCCTGGCTCCCGGTCTCGACCAGATCGAGTTCGAGCGCCTCGGCCCCGACGGACGCCAGCTGCTGCACGTGCTGCGCGTGCAGCTCGCCGACTCGAACCTCGAGGTCGACTACATCGGCAACGACGCGCTGACCGACCCGGGCACCGTCAGCGAGTTCGTCGACGGCTCCGGCGCCATCGCCGGCGTGAACGGCGACTTCTTCGACATCAACAACTCCTCCGCTCCCCTCGGCACCGCGATCAGCCGCGACGACGGGCTGCTGAAGTCGCCCGAGGTCTCGCGCAACAACGTGGCCGGGTTCACCGACGCGGGCCTCGGCGGCATCGTCGAGGTCTTCCTCGAAGGAACCGTCACCCTGCCGTCCGGCGCGTTGCGTCTCGCGGGCATCAACCGCGTGACCGGCGAGGCCGACAGCGTCGTCGTGTACAACGCGCACTGGGGCACCGGCAACCGCGGCCGCAGCATCCCGACCGGACAGACCGGGGTCGAGGTGCTCGTCGGCGCGGACGGCACGGTCACCCGTACCGCGCAGGCACCCGGAGCGGAGCTGCTGGCCGACGGCGTGCAGGCCGTGGTGGCCGCCCCCGGCGCCGCCGCCGACGCTCTCTCGGCGCTGCAGGCCGGTGACCCGGTCGCGGTGTCGTACACCCTCAACCCCGAGGCCGTCGACCTCGCCGCCGCCGTCGGCGGCCACGCGTCGTCCGAGCCGCTCATGCTCGACGACGGCGAGCTCGGCGAGGCCGTGTCCGACCTGTCGCGCCTGCGTCACCCGCGCACCGGCGTCGGCTTCTCGGCCGACGGCACCACCGCGTACTTCGTGGTCGCCGACGGACGCCAGAGCACCGTGCCCGGGCTCACGGTGCCCGAGCTCGGGCAGCTGATGCTCGACCTCGGCGCGTGGGACGCGCTGAACCTCGACGGCGGCGGCTCGTCGCAGATGAACGCCCGTCAGCCCGGCGACGCCGACGCGAGTGTGCTCAACGCACCGTCCGACGGCTACGAGCGCAGCGATGCGAACGGCCTCGGCATCTTCCTGCGCACCCCCGGTTCGAGCGCACCGGCGAGCTTCGACCTGCGCACCGGCATCGACGTCGACGACGCGTGGCGGGTGTTCCCCGGCCTGCACCGTCGCATCGACGCAGTCGGCGTGACCGAGAACGGCTCGGCGGCGGATGTCGTCGCCCCCCAGTGGTCGGCGACCGGCGGTGCCACCGTCACGGCCGACGGAGCATCCGCCACGGTGACCGGCGTCGCGCCGGGCGCCGCCGCCGTCACGGCGACGCACGGGTCGGCCACGGGCGAGCGTGCGCTGCAGGTGCTCGGCCCGCTCACCCGTGTCACCGCATCGACCGGCCTGCTCGCCCTCGCCGGCCGCGACGACGCCCGCGTGCTGACCATCACCGGTCACGACGCGAACGGCTTCCAGGCCCCGATCGACCCCGCCGACGTCGAGATCGGCGGCGCCGACGCGTCGCTGCTGTCGTTCACCCCGCACACCGACGGCACCTTCGAGGTGCGCGCGCTCGGCGACCTGGGCAGCGCCTCGCTGACCTTCACGGTCGCGGGCCACACGGTCACGGTGCCGGCCACGGTCGGACTGAACGAGATCCTCTTCGCCGACCTGGCGGATGCCGCGCAGTGGACCTCCGCGAACGACCGCGCTCCCGGGGGCTCGGTCTCGCCCGCGCCGGGCCACGAGGGCGACAACGGCCTCGCCCTGCGCTACGACTTCACGCAGTCGACCGCGACGCGCGGCCAGTACGCGGTCGCGCCGAACGGCGGCGTGGTGCTGCCCGGTCAACCGCAGAAGCTGACGATGTGGATCGAAGGCGACGGCAAGGGCGCGTGGCCGCGCCTGCAGTTCCGCCAGGCGAACGGCACGACGTCGAACCTCGACGGCCCCGAGGTCACCTGGACCGGGTGGCGTCAGGCCGAGTTCACGGTGCCGGCCGGCGTGCAGTACCCGCTCACGTTCCAGCGGTTCCGCCTCATGGAGACGAAGGCCGGAGCGCAGTACACGGGCGGCATCACGATCAGCTCGCTCGCGGTCGCGGTGGCGCCCGACGTCGAGATGCCGCCGACGGCCGTCGTGCCCGATCCGATCATCGCCGCCGATGGCGCGACCGACGCCTCCCCCCTGCGGGTGGCGGTCATGAGCGACGCGCAGTTCGTGGCTCGCAACCCCGACAGCGACCTCGTCGCGGGGGCCCGTCGCGCCCTGCAGGAGATCGTCGCGGCAGACCCCGATGTGCTCGTCATCAACGGCGACTTCGTCGACGAGGCGGCTCCGGCCGACTTCGCGCTGGCTCGCAGCATCCTCGACGAGGAACTGGCCGGCACCGACTTCCCCTGGTACTACGTGCCGGGCAACCACGAGATCATGGGCGGCGACATCGCCAACTTCCAGCAGGCCTTCGGCGCCAACTACCGCGTCGTCGACCAGCAGGGCACGCGCCTGATCATGCTCGACTCGTCGACCGGCTCGCTGTCGGGCAAGTTCGACCAGATCGAGATGTTCCGCGACGCTCTGGCGGATGCCGCGACCGACCCCGCGGTCACCGGCGTGGTGCTGCTGCAGCACCATCCGCTCGACGACCCGCTCGCCACGAAGTCGAGTCAGCTCGCCAACCGGTCCGACGCGGCGCTCGTGCGCGACTGGCTGGAGCGCTTCCGCGAGTCGAGTGGCAAGTCGGCCGCCTTCGTGGGGTCGCACGTGGGCGTCTTCCACGCCACACGGGAGGACGGCATCCCGTACCTGATCAACGGCAACTCCGGCAAGGCGCCCGCCGGCGCCCCCTTCGGGCAGTTCACGGGCTGGACGATGCTCGGCATCGACCCGGCCGCCGGGGCGTGGGCGGATGCCGCCGGGCCCTGGTTGCAGGCCGAGGTACAGACGCGCGTCGACGCGATCCGCTTCGACGCGATCCCCGAGACGCTCGAGCCCGGCGCGCCCGCCTCGCTGGCCCCCTCGATCGCCCAGCCCGGACAGGACGAGGTGCCGGTCGCCTGGCCGATGAGCTACCGCTGGACGGCCTCCGCCGGCGTGCACATCGGGGCGGCGACGGATGCTCCGGCCGGCAGCATCGCCGCGCTCGACCCCACCTCGCACGTGCTGACGGCGCTCGCAGAGGGCTCGGGCAGCGTGACGCTCTCGATCAACGGCGTCAGCGAGACGGTGTCGTTCGCCGCGGAGGATGCGACCGTTCCGGGCGGCGGCGACGGCGGCCCCGGCGGCGAAGGCCCCGGAGGTGACGGGTCGACCGGTGGCGGCGCCGGCGATGGCGGTGCCGGTACGGGTGGCGGGTCGAGCGGCGGTGCCGACGGTGCGGGCGACGGCTCCGCATCCGACGACGAGCTCGGCGTGACCGGCGGCGGCATCGCTCCGTGGGTCGTCACGGTCGGCATCCTGATGCTGCTCGCCGGCGGCGGCCTCGCGGCGATGCGTCTGCGCCGCCGTGCCGCGGTCGAGACGGCGGACGCCGGGATCGACGACCTCGTCTGACGCGCGGTCCTCCACGAGGCCCCGTCTTCCGCTCCGGCGGAGGCGGGGCCTCGTCGATGCGGGGCGCGCCGCGTCTCAGGTCAGGAGCGTGCGGATCTCGAGCATGGCCGCGAACCGGGCATCCGGGTCGTCGAGGTCGAGTCCGCTCACCTCGGCGACACGGCGCAGCCGGTAGCGGAACGTGTTCGGATGCACGAACGCCGAGGCGGCCGCAGCGGCGATGTCGCCCAGGTGATCGAGCCACGCGCGCAGCGTGTCGACCAGGTGCGCGCCGTGCTCGGCGTCGTACGCCACGAGCCGGGCGAGCGGATCGGGCACCTCGTCGCCGCGCGCCCGGCGCAGGTCTTCGAGGTCGAGCAGCAGCGACGCGGTCTGCACCTCGGCGATCGGGGCGACCTGGCGCTCGCCCGGATGCTCGACGAGCACCCGCAGCGCCCGATGCGCCTGGGCGCGCGAACGGGCGATCTCGGCCGCCGTCGACGCCGGCCGCCCGATGCCGATCACCGCGGGGATGCGGTCGCCCACGCGGCGGAGGAAGTCCTCGGCCAGGCGCAGCGCGCGCTCCTCGGCGAGCGCGTCGTCGACGGGCAGGATGCCGTAGACGGTGTCGCCCACGAGCGCGACAGCGGCACCGGGCTGCACCGCGGACAGGTGCAGGGCGAACGCGTCGGCGAGCCGCTCGCGCTCCGCGATCGCCTCGTGACCCGCCGCGTCGTCGCCCCGCGTCACGATCGCGGCGGCCGCGACGGCGACCCGGCGCGCGGTCAGCCCGAGGCGACCCAGTGCGTCCGGCGCCTCCGGACCCCCGTCGACGGCGCGGCTGACCAGCTCGGCGCGCAGGCGCCGTTGCGCGTCGGCGCCCGCGCGGATGCGCAGCAGATGCAGGGCGACGAGCTTCGTCGCCTCGCGCAGCGTGACATCGCGCTCGCGCGTGAGCGGGCCGTCCATCGCCGCCCAGATCGACCCGAGCACCTCGTCGCCCGCACGCACCGCGATCGCCACGCGCTGCGTCGAGACGCCCTCGCCGAGTTTCACGGGGTCGACGACGACCGGGGCGTCGTCGCGGTACAGGTCGCGGAACACGCCCATCTCGGTCAGCACCCGCGCATACCGGTCGGGCACCTGACGTCCGATGATGGTCTCGACGCGCGACGGGTCGGCCCGCTCCTGCCCGCCCGAGAACGCGAGCACGCGCGACGAGCGATCCTCGATCGTGACCGGGGCGTCGAGCATCGCGGCGATGGCGTTCGCGACGGCGAACAGGTCGCCCGACGGCACGCCGCCGAGCGACTCGGCGGGAGTGCGGCCGACGTCGTCCTCGGCGAGGAGCGAGCGCAGCAGGGCGGCGAGCTGCGTCCAGGTGGCTCCGCGGGCGAGCGACAGCACGGCGACGCCCGCCCGGTCGGCGGCCTCGCGCACCGATGCCGGCAGCCCGCCGACGGTGCGGGCGATCACCGCGACCGCACCCGCCGACCCCGCCGTCTCGATGAGGCCGACGAGCGCATCGGCATCGTGCACGGCGATCGCGAGCACCACGGCATCGGCCGGATAGACGGGCGGGTCGATCGGATCGTGGATGACGACGCCGCCGATGTGCCGATCGACGTCGATGCGTCCGTGCGCGACCTCGAGCAGCGTCACGCCGAGATCGTCGAAGACCCTCCCCCAGCTCGATCGCGCCAGCCCGCTCATACGGGCGAGCCTAATGTCCCATCGGGATCCACTCGGTCCACGTCGTGAGCTCGTCGAGGATCTCGGGCACCGGCGCCACGCCCAGCCCCGGCCCCTGCGGCACGTCGAGGTGCCCGTCGCGCATGACCCACGGCTCGGTGAGGTCGGTGCGGTAGAACCGGTCGCTCGCCGACACGTCGCCGGGCAGCACGAAGCCCGGCAGGGCGGCGAGCGCGATGTTCGCAGCGCGACCGAGACCCGACTCGACCATGCCCCCGCACCAGACGGGCACGCCGTGGGCCGCCGCGAGGTCGTGGATGCGCCGCGCCTCCAGGTAGCCGCCCACGCGGCCCGGCTTGATGTTGATGACGCTGGTCGCCCCGAGCGTCAGCGCCTGGGCGGCGGTCTGAGCCGAGGTGATCGATTCGTCGAGGCAGATCGGCGTGCGCAGCATCCGTGCCAGCTCCGCGTGCCCGAGGATGTCCTCCTCCTCCAGCGGCTGCTCGATGAGCAGCAGGTCGAAGGCGTCGAGCTGCGCGAGATGGCGGGCGTCGCGCAGCGTGTAGGCGGTGTTCGCGTCGACCTGCAGGCCCACGTCGTCGCCGAACCGCTCGCGCACGGCGCGCACGACGTCGATGTCCCACCCCGGTTCGATCTTCAGCTTGATGCGCACGTAGCCCTCGGCGAGGTAGCCGTCGACGGCGTCGAGCAGCCGCGGGATCTCGTCCATGATGCCGACCGACACTCCGCACGGCACCTGCGTGCGGACGGCCCCGAGCTCGCGGGCGAACGAGCGCCCCTCGGCGCGGAGCTCGGCGTCGAGCACCGCCATCTCGACCGCGGCCTTCGCCATGCGGTGGCCCTTGAACGGGGCGAGCAGTTCGCCGACCATGTGGGCGCCGGCGAGGTCGACCCCGGCGAGCGCGGGCAGGATGTTGCGCCGCAGCATGTCGACCGCGCCCTCGGTGTACTCGGCCGAGTAGACGGGGTCGGGCAGGGTGACGCACTCCCCCCAGCCCTCGGCCTGGTCGGTGACGGCGCGGACCAGCAGGATGTCCTTCGCGGTCTGCGTGCCGAACGATGTGCGGAACGGCGACACCAGCGGCATCGCCACCCGGCGCAGTTCGATTCCCTCGAGCTTCATGCACTCTCCTCGTGCGGGCGCACGAGGTAGCCCTCGGCGCGGTCGAATCCGACGACGGAGTATCCGGCGTCGAGCAGGGCGGTGAGCTTCTCGCGCACGTCGCGGCGCCAGCGGCGCGCCTCCGCCGGATCCTCGCGGCGGATGCGGGTGATGTCCGAGGGCACGGCGACCCGTTCGTCGCCGGTGCGCGCCTCCATCGGCGCGGGCACGACCCCGGCGGCGCGGTCGACCACGCCCTCGTCGCGCAACGACCAGCTCACCAGCAGCCGATCGGTCTCGTCGTCGCCGTTCACCCCGTCGGTCATGGCGCCGTAGAAGTTGGCCAGGTACTCCTGCGGCCGTGCGCCGAGCTTCACGATGTTGAAGTACGCGTTGCGGGCGACGAGGGGGTCGAACGTCCACTCGATCACGTCGATGCCGCGCCCGAGCGCCCATGCCCGCTGGTGCTGCTTCAGCGCGAAGCCGACCGACCGTCCGATCGACTCGGGCGAGATGCCGGTGATGTGGCTGTGCAGCGCGTGACGCTCGGGGTCGGCGTGGAACGCGATCGCGACGCCGACGAGCATCCCCCCGGCGAAGGCGCCGCCCACGTAGCTGCCGGCCTTGCTCAACGCCCGCAGCAGCTCCGGCGGCACGGCCGGGTTGTCGGCGGTGCGCTGCCAGATGCGCGACAGCAGTGCGATGGCGTCGGCCTGCTCCGCCACGCCCGTCAGTTCCCGTACGTCGACGCCCGCGAGCATGGCGGCGCGCTCGGCATCGAGCAGCGCGCGCGTGGCGACGGTGTCGTCGTGCATCAGCCGAACCATGACCCCTCCGATTCGATGAGCTCCGTGACCAGGGCGGTCAGGAGTCTGGTGCGCGGCAGCAGCTCTGCCACCACGACGTGCTCGTCGTCGGCATGCGCGCCCCCGCCGACGGCGCCGAGCCCGTCGAGCGTCGGGATGCCGAGGGCGGCGGTGAAGTTGCCGTCGCTGCCGCCGCCCACCTCGACGGCGGTCACCGGGTCGAGACCCAGGCCGTCGGCCAGGCGCACGGCGAGCGCGAGCAGATCGCGCGACATCGCGCGCTCGAGCGGCGGGCGGTTGATGCCGCCGCCGATCGTGAGACGTGCCCCGTCGACCGGTGAGCGGTAGGCGCGCAGGGCGCCGTCGACCCGCTTCAGCTCGGCGGCCGACGACGAGCGCGCGTCGACGTGCAGGTGGGCGCGGGCGGGCACGGTGTTGCCCGTCGTGCCCGATGCCGCAGTGGTCGGGGTGACCGAGGTGCCCGTCTCGGCGTCGGCGAGGGCGAGGGCGGCGAGCACCAGCTCCGCGAGCGCCGCGGTGGCGTTCACCCCGCTCTCGGGCTCGAGTCCCGCGTGCGCCGCGCGCCCGTCGATCGCGATGTCGTACATCGCCGCACCCTTGCGTGCGGCCTTCAACGCCCCGCCGTCGGCCGACGCCTCGAGCACGAGCACGGCGGCGGCGCCCTGCGCGGTGCTCTCGATCAGCTCCCGGGACCGCGCCGATCCGATCTCCTCGTCACCGGTGACCAGCAGGGTGACGCCCTCGCGATCGTCGAGCGCCGCCAGCGCGTGGAACGCCATGGCCAGCCCCGCCTTCATGTCGAACGAGCCGGGGCCCCGCAGTACCCCGTCCTCGACCGCGAACGGCAGCCGTCCGAGGGTGCCGTTCGGCCACACGGTGTCGTGATGGGCGAGCAGCAGCACGCGGGTCTCGGGCCCGAAGTGCCAGAGCAGATGCGAGCATCCGTCGACGACGATGCGTTCGGGCTCGGCCCCCAGCAGGGCGCGACCGATCTCGGCGACGACGTCGGCCGACCTCGCCACGGCCGCATCGTCGGACGACGGCGACTCGCACTCCACGAGCCGTCTGACGGTGTCGACGATCGCCGCCTCGGTGAGGCGGTCGGCGCTCGTCGCGGATGCCGTGCTCATGCGCCGCTCGACACGGTCGGGGCGGGATGCGACACCGCGGGCGCGTCGCTCGACACCTTCGGGGTGGCCCTGGCGCCGAAGTGGATGTACTCCTCGCCGGTGGGCAGCGTGTAGAACGTCGCCGTCATCCACGTCTGCGTGCCCGGCGCGCGCAGCGCGAATACCCCGGGGGCGTAGGGCACGAGGGCGTACTCGTCGACCGGATTCGGTTCGACTTCGGCGAGCGGCCCGAGCACGGTGGTGCGCAGCACGGGTCCCTCGTCGCCCACGTACACCTCGGAGCGCACGGATGCCCGCTCGTAGGTGCCGATGTACGGCGTGATGTCGACGTCGACCGGCGGCGTCGGCGGCTGCACCGACTCCTGCATGCGCACCCCCGAGAGCTCGGCGAAGATCTCGCGGTAGAGGTCTTCGTACAGGTCGCGGGTGTGCCCGCCGTTGGTGAGCAGGGTCACCGCGACGCCCGATTCGGCGTGCACGCGCAGGAACGCCGCCTGCCCGAAGGTGTTGCCGTCGTGACCGTACAGCCGCTCGCCGTTCCAGTCGAAGCGGATCCACCCGAGGCCCCACGAGTCGCCGAGCACGTGCTTGTCGGGCACCTCGGCCTGGAAGGCCTGCATGTCGGCGACCGTCGCCTCGTCGAGCAGCCGCGTGCCGTCGGCGGTCACCCCGCCGGCGAGATGCAGCCGGGCGAAGGCGAGCACGTCGGCCGCCCGCGCCGTGATGAGACCGGCCGGGCCCATCGACCGCTGCAGCTGCCACACGGGGGTCACGATCGTCTCCTCGCCGGTGTCGACGTGGCCGACCGCCGCCGAGAACAGGATCGCCTCCTCCGGCAGCGTGACCGTGTGGGTGAGACCGAGCGGGGTGAAGAGCAGTTCGCGCATCGCGGTGTCCCACACCTGGCCGGTCACCTGCTCGATGATGCGCCCGAGCAGCACGAAGCCCGAGTTGCAGTACGACCAGGTCGCGCCGAGGGGATGATTCTGGCCGACCTCGGGGAACAGCGCCACGTACTTCTCGAGGCAGTCGTCGCCCCGGCCCGTGTCGGTGAACACATCGCCGTCGATGCCGCTCGTGTGGGTGAGCAGGTGCCGCACCGTGACGCCGTCGGTGAGCTCGTCGTTCACCAGCTGCAGATCGGGAAGGATCTGCTTCACCGGGGTGTCGAGCGTGAAGCGCCCCTGCTCGACCAGCCGCAGGATGACCGTCGCCGTCCAGACCTTCGAGATCGAGCCGATCTGGAACACCGAGTCCGGCAGCGCCTCGGCCGAGCGCTCGGGGAGGCTGCGGTTGAGCGTGCCCGTGGCGAGGGTGACGATGTCGTCCCGCCCGTCGGGGTCGAAGCGCAGGATGCCGAGCTGCGCGCCCGGCACACCGTGCAGCCTCGCCAGCTCATCGAGCCGGTGCTGCCAGTGCGCCGCGTCGATCGCCGCGGGGCGCGCACCGTTCGTGCTGCCGGCGAAGCGCTCGACCCACTCGACGACGCGGCGGGCGTAGTCGACGCGGTGACTCGGGCGCCCGAGCAGCGGGAACACGTGGCTGCCGTCGGGATACAGCACGAGCTCGGTGGGCACGCCGCGCTCGCGCAGCGCGTAGTGCCACTGCTGCGCCTGGTGCACAGGGCAGCGCAGGTCCTTCTCGCCGTGCAGCACCAGCGTGGGCGTGGTGACGTTCTCGACCGCCGAGTAGGGAGACATCGCGGCCAGGCGCTCACGGCCCGCCGACTCCCACGGCATGATCCCGATCTCGAACAGGTTGAGCAGATGCGCGTCGTCGCTCGTGCCGCCCATGCTCACCATGTCGGCCACGATGCCGCCCGCGACCGCCGCGGCGAAGCGGTCGTCGTGGCCCGTGAGATACGCGGTCATGTACCCGCCGTAGCTGTAGCCGGTCACCGCGAGACGCGCCGGATCGGCGATCCCCTCGGCCACGAGCTGATCGACCGGTTCGAGGAAGTCCTTCGCGTCCGCCACGCCCCAGGCCCCGTTGACGCCCCGCCAGAACTCCTCGCCGTAGCCGTCACTGCCGCGGGGGTTGATCATCACGATCGTCCAGCCGTGTGCGGCGAGCTCCTGGTGGAAGACGTGCATCTCGTCGACCGCGCCGTTCCAGGCGTTGTGCGGGCCGCCGTGCACGTCGACGAGCAGCGGCGTCGGCCCATCTGCCGCGGGGTCGCGCACGATCCAGGCCTGCACGGTGGTGCCGTCGCTGATCGTGAACTCGCGGCTCTCGCGCACGTACAGCTCGGCATCGTGCGGGGCGGCGCCGTGCGCGGTGAGCACGGACGACGTGCCCGCCGCCACGTCGAGCAGCACGATCTCGCCGAACGAGGTGGGGGTCGACAGCGCGATCGCGGCGCGGTCGCCGACCACCGAGAGTCCGCTCACCACCTCGTCGGTGCCGCCGTGCACGAGGCGGGGCTCACCGCCCGTCAGGGGCACCCCGTAGAGGTGGGTCGCCCCGCGGTCGCGGATCGCGAACAGCACCTCGCCGCTCGCGGTGACCTGCGGCAGTGCGCCGGGGTAGGCGGGGGCGCCGGGCATGACGTTGCGGTCGAGCGCACCCGCGAGATCGCTGACGTCGCCCGAGTCGAGATCGACCCGGAAGAGCCCCGCGTGGCCGTCGGGGTCGCCGACCCAGCCGATCACGATCAGCTGCGACCCGTCGGGGGAGAACGAGACCGTGCCGGCGAAGCCCTCCGCGAAGCCGAGCACGCGCGGGCGGGCGGCGGGGTCGTGCGGGTCGACGGCGTGCACCGCCGAACGGAACGCGAGCTCGTCGGATCCCGCCGGACGAGCGACGTAGGCGAGCGTGCTCCCGTCGGGCGACCACGCGGGGCTGTCCACCCCCGCGACGCCGTCGGTGAGCCGCCGCACCTCGCCGCTCGCGACGTCGAGCACGTGGAGCTGAGCCTGCACGCCGCGGGTGAACCAGGCCCCGTCGACGAGGTAGTCGATCGCCTCGGTGGCAATGGGGCCGTGCTCGCGCTGACGCTCGGCATCCACGCCTCGGGCGACCGGCGGCGCGACCGACGCCGTGAACGCGATCCGCGCTCCGTCGGGGCTCCACACCGGAGCCCCCGCGCCGAGCGGCAGGTCGGTGCGACGCTGCGCCTCTCCCCCGCCGACCGGCAGGGTCCAGATCTGCCCGTCGCGCAGGAACGCGACCTGGCTCCCGTCGGGCGAGAACGCCGGGCTGGAGTCGGTGGTGCCCCGGGTCAGGCGCCGGGCGCCGTCGTCGTCGGCGATCCACAGCGAGCGGGTCGCCTCGTCGGCCTCGACGTCGACGCCGGAGAGCACGTAGACCGTGCGGTCGCCGGAAGGAGCGAGGGCGGGCTGGCTCGGAACGGTCAGCGCCAGGACGTCGTCGATGGTCATTCTGCGGGTCACGGCGTGCTCCTTCGGTTCAGACGCGGCGCGCGTCGGGCGTGTAGTGGATCGGTCGCGGGATCGCCGCGAGCAGCTCCCGGGTGTAGTCGGCCTGCGGGTGGTCGAGCACCGCGAGGGTGTCGCCCTGCTCGACGATCCGGCCGTCGCGCATCACCACGATCTGCGAGGCGACGTACCGGACCACGGCGAGGTTGTGCGAGATGAAGAGCATCGAGAACCCCACCTCGGCCTGCAGCTCGCGCAGCAGGTTGAGGATCGCACCCTGGATGAGCACGTCGAGCGCCGACGTGATCTCGTCGGCGATGAGCACCTTCGGGCGTCCGGCCAGCGCGCGGGCGATCGCGATGCGCTGCCGCTGCCCGCCCGAGAAGCGCGCGGGCCGGTGGTCGGCCTGGCGGGCGTCGAGGTGCACGAGTTCGAGCAGGCGTCCGACCTCAGACGTGCGCTCCCGCCGCGTCATCGACGCCGGCATCATCTCGGCGATGCTGGCGCCGACCGACATGCGCGGGTCGAGCGACGAGTACGGGTCCTGGAACACCATCTGCAGCGGGCGCGGACCGCGGCTCGGGATCGGCGCGCCGTCGAGCAGGATGCGGCCGCCGCTGAGGGGCACCAGCCCGACCGCCGCGCGGCCGAGAGTCGACTTGCCCGATCCCGACTCGCCCACCACACCGGTGACGCCGCCCTCCGGCACCTCCAGCGAGACCCGGTCGACCGCGGTCACGGCGGCACGGCGGAGCCCGTATCTGATGGTCACGTCGTCGAAGCGGAGCTCGCTCATCGGCTGCGCACCTCCTGGGCGTCGGGGAACGTGTCGGGCACGGCATCCGTCGCCTCCTCCGGCTGCCGCGCCGGTTCGGCATCCGTTCCGGTGAGCGAGGCGAGCGTCGCGAGCGGCCGATCGAGGTCGGTGCCCATGT
Source organism: Microbacterium sp. Soil_N32 (assembly GCF_057655505.1). NCBI lineage: Bacteria > Bacillati > Actinomycetota > Actinomycetes > Micrococcales > Microbacteriaceae > Microbacterium > Microbacterium sp. Soil_N32. The sequence continues at coordinate 59,370 of NZ_JBDGME010000013.1, read as the reverse complement.
GCGGAACGGCGGCGAGCAGCGCGCGGGTGTACGGATGCTGCGCCGACGAGAGGTCGGCCGCGTCGAGCTCTTCGACGATCTCGCCGGAGCGCATCACGAGCACGCGGTCGCAGAGCTCGGCGACCACCGAGATGTCGTGGCTGATGAACAGGACGGCGGCGCCGTCGTCGTCGCGGATCGCGCGCAGGAGGTCGAGCACCTGCGCCTGCACGGTGACGTCGAGGGCCGTCGTCGGTTCGTCGGCGATGATGAGGCGCGGCGAGACCATGAGGCCCATCCCGATCATGGCGCGCTGCCGCATGCCGCCGGAGAACTCGTACGGGTACTGGCGCGCGCGGCGCGCGGGTGCGGTGATGCGCACGGCGGCGAGTCGGTCGACGGCTCGGCGCAGCGCGTCGCGACGTCGCATCCCTGCGTGCTCCACCGCGACCTCGGCCAGCTGGTCGCCCATACGCATCGTCGGGTTGAACGACGACATCGGGTCCTGGAAGACCATCGCCATCGAGGTCCCCAGCATCCGACGCATCCGCGGCCCGGCGGGCGCCTGCAGGTCCTCGCCGAGAAAGCGCAGGGTTCCCGCCTGCACCCGCGCGGGCTCCGACACGAGCTTGGCGACGGCGAGCGCCGTCATCGACTTGCCCGACCCGGACTCGCCGACGATGCCGACGATCTCGCCGGCCGCGACCGCGAAGCTCACCCCCCGCACCGCGTGCACATCGCCCGCCGCCGTGGGGATGTCGACCCGCAGGTCAGCGACCTCGAGCACCGCGTCGTCGCCGGCATCCGACGTCGAGGGCGCCGGGGCCGGAGCAGCCGGCAGCCGGCGGCCGCGCCGCACCCGCCGGGCGCCCGTGAGGGTGACGTCGTCGATGCCGAGGCTGCGAGCCGCCGCCTCTCCGGTGAGGTTGAACGCCAGCCCCGCGATGACGACCGCGAGGCCCGGCGCGAGCGCGGCGAGCGGGTTGCTGTAGATGCCGCGCAGTCCGTCCATCATCAGGCGGCCCCAGTCGTACTCGGGCGGCTGCACGCCCAGCCCGATGAACGAGAGTCCGGCGAAGGCGAGCAGCGCACCGCCCGCGCCCACCGTGGCGTTGACGATCAGCGGTTCGGCGATGTTCGGCAGCACGTGGCGGAAGAGCACCCGCACGCGTCCGACGCCGCCCACCCGCGCCGCCGCGATGAAGTCGCGCGCCTCGATGCCGGCGATGAGGTTCTGGCACAGGCGGGCGAACGACGGCGCCCCGGCGAGACCGATCGCGAAGACCGCCGCCGTCGCGGTGCTGCCGAAGATCGCGGCGAAGAAGAGGGCGAGCAGCAGGCCGGGGAAGGCGACCGCGATACCGGTGAACCAGGTCACGGCCCGGCCCAGCGTGCGCCCCAGCAGTAGCGGGGCGACGCCGAGGAGGATCCCCGCGCCCACCGCCACCGCCGTCGCCGACAGGGCGAGCACCACCGAGAGGCGGGTGGCGACGAGGGTGCGCAGCAGCAGGTCGCGGCCGAGGTTGTCGGTACCGACCCAGTGCTCGGCCGACGGGCCCGCGAGCAGGTCGCCGGTGTCGGTGACGTCGGCCTGGGCTCCCCAGAGCCACGGCGCGACGATCGCGGTGACGAACACGAGGGCCAGCAGCGAGAGCGCGGTCGCCCCGAGCGGGGTGCGGGCCATGCGGGTGAGTGTGCGCATCATCCCTCCGCCGCCGTCGACTGCGGATCGAGCACCGCGAGCGCGGCGTCGACGAGGGTGTTCACGAGCAGCACCCCGACGCCGTACACGAGCACCGTGCCCTGCACGAGCGGGTAGTCCTTGGCCTGGATCGAACTGACGATCGTGCTCCCGAGACCGGGCCAGGCGAACACCGTCTCGACGAGCACGGTGCCCGCCACCAGTCCGCTCAGCAGCAGCCCGCCCAGGGTCAACGTGGCGGTGACCGCGTTGGGCAGCACGTGGCGCATATCGATGCGCGAGGCCCGGAGGCGCTTGGCCTGCGCCGTGCGCACGAAGTCGGCGTCGAGCACCGTCAGCACCTCGATGCGCAGGATGCGGGCGAGGATCGCGGCCGGTCCGATCGCGAGGGCGAGCACGGGCAGCACGTACGACAGCGGCCCCTCGCGACCCGCGACCGGCAGCCACCCGAGCTGCACACCGAAGATCGCGACCAGCGCGACGCCCAGCAGGAAGTCGGGGATCGACCCGAGCAGCACGCTCGACGAGCTGAAGCCGACCTCGAGCCCCCGCGCCCGGCCGCGCTGCGTGGCGATCGCGACGGCCATGCCCAGCGGCAGCGCGATGAGCACCGCCACCGCGAACGCCAGCACCGCGAGCAGCAGCGTGGCCGGCAGGCGCTGGGCGATCGTGTCGGCCACCGGCAGCTGCGAACCGATCGACACCCCCAGGTCGCCGGTGAACACACCGCCCAGGTAGTGCAGGTACTGCTGCCAGATCGGGTCGTCGAGACCGAGCGACTCCCGGCGCGCCTGCACCACCGCAGCGGATGCCGTCGGGCCGAGCGCCGCGCGGATCGGGTCGCCCGGCACCAGGTGGATCATGAGGAACGACGCCGTGATGAGGATCCACAGCGACACCACGAGTCGGCCGAGGCGCCGCGCCGCGAAGCGCAGCCACCGATGGTCGCTGAGCCCGCGCGCGTCTTCCTCCGCGAGGCGTGTCGTCACCGTGGTCATGTCATCCGTTCCGATTCCCGCGCCGACCAGGGCGCTCAGCCCTTCAGGCGGATGCTCGTGGGCTCGATCACGCCGAGCCATTCGAACTCGGCCCCGTTGCCGAACAGCGACACCGTGGTGTTCGCGAAGGGCACGAGGTCGGCCGCCTCGAACAGCGCCGTCTCGGCCTTCTTCCAGGTGTCGCATCCCTCGGCGCCGTCCATCTGCGAGGCTTCGGCGACCGCGGCGGTGTACTCCTCGTTCTGGATGCCCGAGAAGTTCGAACCGCCCTCGGCGGGGGTCGGTCCGCTGACGAAGCCGACGACCTGGTCGGGGCTGTTCACGCTCAGCGTCACCCAGCCGATGTCCCACGCTCCGGTGCCGAACAGCGCCTCGAGCAGCACGCTCTCCTCCTGCTGGCGACCGTCGACCTCGACGCCAATCTCCTGCCAGGCCGAGATCGCCAGTTCGGCGGCTGCGGCGCCCGCGGCGCCGAGGTCGTTGTCGTAGAGGAACGTGAGGCTCAGCGGCACGCCGTCCTTCTCGCGCACGCCGTCGGCGCCCTCGACCCACCCGGCCTCGTCGAGAGTCTTCCGGGCGGCATCCGCGTCGAACTCGGGAACGGCTCCCGAGACCGCGTCGTAGGTGCACACGGTCGGGTCGACGGTGGCGAGCGACGTCGCCGGTCCGCCCTTGCCCGCGGTGACGACGCCGGCGAGCTCGTCGAGGTCGACGGCCTGCGTCAGCGCCATCCGCACGGCGGGGTCGGCGGTGGGGTGGCCCTCGGCGTGGTTGTACCACTGCTCGCCGGCCATCGCGGTGTTCTGCCGCGAGAACAGGTTCGCGCCCTCGGCGCGCTCGGCGTCCGGCCCCGTGAGCTGGGCGGCGTTGACCTCGCCCGACAGCAGCAGGTTGGCCGCGGTCGTGCCGTCCGACACGATGCGCACGACCACCTCGGCGGGGATGCCGGCCTCGTCGACGCCCGCGCCGCCCGGGCCCCAGGCGTACTCGTCGCGCAGCTCGTAGGTGTAGCGGTCGCTCGGCACCGCCTCGGTGAGCACGTAGGGTCCGGTGCCGATCGTCTGCGTGGCGAGCGCCGACCGATCGGTGAGCCCCGCCTCGCAGACCATCGGCAGACCCGAGAGGCCCAGCAGCAGGAACGGGGCCGGCGAGGAGAGGGAGATCGTGACCGTGTCGTCCGTGGCGACAGCGGATGCTCCCGGCGGGAGGAACGCGCCGAGGAACGGGCTCTGGTTCTCGGGGTCGGCGACCCAGTTGATGTTGTCGGCGGCGGTCTTCGCGGTGAACGGGGTGCCGTCGCTGCAGGTGATCCCGTCGTTCATGGTGAGGGTCGCAGTCGTGCCCTCGACGTTCCACTCCTTCGCGAGCTGGCTGCGCACCTCGCCGTCGGCGTCGACGCTCACGAGGGTGTCGTACGCGAGCTTGCTGAGGTCGAAGAGCGCACTGCCCGCCGACATCTGCGGGTCGAGGTTGCCCGGGTCGGCGCTCGAGACCTGGGTGAACGTCCCGCCCTCGACGGGTTCGCCGTCACCGCCCCCGCCGGTGCCGCACCCGGCGAGTGCGGCGGTGAGGACGACCGCCGAGACGGCGGCGATGGAGGCACTGCGTTTCGTTGTCATGACCTTCTCCTGGCGTGTGGGGTGACTCTCTGACCGCTGACTGCAGGGGGATGGAACCGGGGTACGGACTCAGCTCGACCGCGCCACCGCGCGCCCGACGTGGAGGAAGGAGGCGCGGCCGTCGTCGTCCGGCTCGAGGAACGCGAGAACGACGTGCATGCCGTCCTTGCGCTCGCGCAGGATGAGGGCGTCGTCCGAGAAGCGCACGAGCTCGTCGCGCGAGGGCTCGGCGCCCAGCGCCCGCAGCTCCGGGCGGGGGCGCTGCGCGAGCCACAGGCGCCCCTCGTCGTCGCGCTCGACTTCCATCTCGACCGTGGAGTTCGCGTACACCCCGAGGAAGGCATCCGCGCCGTCGGCCGTCGCGTCGTCGGCGGGGACCGGCTCTTCGGGCAGCCCGTGCCCGGCGAGACCGCGCAGCAGCGGGTCGACCACGTCGTGGAAGAGTCCCGCGGCGTCGCCGCCGTTCGTGAGCAGCACGACCGCGACCCCGGCGTCGGGGGCGATGCGCAGGAACGACGACTGCCCCACCGTGTTGCCGTCGTGCCCGAAGAGCAGCGCGTCACCCTCGCGGGCGATCTCCCATCCCAGCCCCCAGGCCGCCCCCATGCCGGCGAGGCGGGGCAGCCGCACCTCGGTGCGACGCATGGCCGCGACGGATGCCGGGGAGAGGATGTTCCCGCCCTCGGGAGCGGCGCCGTCGCGCAGGTGCGCTCGCGCGAAGACGGCGAGGTCGTGCGCCGACATCGCGAGCATCGATCCGGCGGGTTCGTTCGATCGGGCGAGCGCCCAGAACGGCGCGGGCGTCTGCACCCCGTTCTCGTCGGGGCCGACGTGTCCGACCGCCGCGCGGTGCAGGATCGCCTCGTAGGGGCTGGGCGATACGGTGCCGAGCCCCAGCGGCGCCGCGATGCGCTCGACGAGCGCCTGCTCCCACGTGGTGTCGCGCATCCGCTCGATCAGTCGTCCGAGCACGACGTACCCGGCGTTGCTGTACGAGAACAGGGCCCCGGGGGCGAAGATCTGGGCGGCGTCCGCGAGCAGCGCGACGTACTTCTCGACGGCATCGTCACCGCGACCGGTGTCGGTGAAGATGTCGCCCTCGAAGCCCGAGCGGTGGCTGAGCAGGTGCCGCACCGTGATGGCGGCGGCGGCGGTGTCGTCGGCCAAACGCAGCTCGGGCAGGTACTGCGTGATGGGCGCATCGAGCTCGACGAGACCGTCGTCGACGAGCTGCATGACCAGCGTCGCGGTCCACACCTTCGTGATCGAGCCGATCTGGAAGACGGAGTCGGTCGTCGCGTCGACGCCGGTGGCCGTGCTGAGGAGCCCGACGGCGTGCTCGACGATCTCGTCCCCGACGACGACGGCGACCGCCGCCGCGGGCACGCCCCTCGCCTCGGCGCGGTGAGCGAGGGTGGCGCGCAGTTCGTCGACGAGGGCGGAGGTGTCGGACATGCGCCCACTGTAGGGACGTGGGCCGCAGCGTGGATGTGTGGTTCTGCACTAATGAAGCGACATGCGTTCGTTGTATCCGACAAATGGCCGTGTCACGGATGCCGCAGGAGCGCGATGTCGGAGGCACCGCGTACCGTCGGCTCCGTGGCCGAGCCGGTTCTGCAGTGGTGGGCGCGACGTCAGTTCTCGCGCGGCCGCGCCGTGCCGTACGAGGTGGGCGCGTTCCGCGCCGGCTGGGCGGCGTATCCCGAACTGATCCGCCAGTACCATCCCGAGCTCAACCACGGCATCGTCCTGTCACAGGTGCCGCTCGCCGCCGACGTGCTGCTGTGCTGGGAGTGCCCGCTGGGGCACCGGTTCGCGGCCACTCCATCCGAGCAGCGCGAGCGACCGGGGAGAGTGCGTCGGCGATCGTCCTGGTGCCCGGAGTGCTCGGCCCTCGCGCGTCCGAAGTCCGTGATCCTCGGCGAGCCTCGTGCGATCCCTGCGACGCCGAAGCGCGCCGCGCCCCCGGTGTGCACGAAGACGCCCGATGTCGCGACGGGAACCCCGTTCCTCAGCGTGTGCGCACCGAAGCCCGCATCCGCCGCCGAGGCGCGACTGCGTGCCGCCCTCGTCGAGCGGCTGAGCTTCACGTTCGATCACAACGCCGTCAAGGTCGCTCGCCCGTTCTTCCGCCACACCGAGGTGTGGCCCGACATCGTCCTCCCCGAACTCCGCGTGGCCATCGAGTACGACACGGTCGGCCGGCACGGGCTCGAGCATGTCGGCAAGCGAGAGGCCGCCGATCGCCGCAAGGACCGCGCCCTCCGCGCCGCCGGATGGGAGGTCGTGCGCCTTCGCATGGGCCGCCTCGAACCGCTCGGCGCGCACGACCTGCAGCTCTCCTCCGTCGGGGCGGCGGGCGTGGCACGGGTGATCGACCGTCTCCGCGACATCCGCGGCGCGCTCCTGGTCGACGCCTACCTCCGCTGACCGGCGGCGCCCGACGTCGTCAGCCCCCGATGAATGCTTCCATGGTGTTCTCATACCCCGCAGCCTCGCACGCCTCGCGCAGCTCCTCGCCGGCGGCATTGAAGGCCTCGGACTCGATCGTCGACGTCGCACCTCCGTCGATACCGACTGGAGGAGCAGCCTTCTTCATCGCCGCCAGCGCGTCGGAGATGTCTCCCTCACCCGATGCGGGAACGCGGTCGAGCACGCGGGTGGCCAAGCCGTACCATCCCTCTCGTTCCCGCTCGCTCATGCGCTGTTCGTGCACGGCGGCTCCGACGTTGTGCAGGATCGTCATCACGTCACCGAAACCTGCGCACGATTCCTCGTCGGTGGCGGCCGCCTCCGGCGCGGCCGAAGACTCCGCCGTCGGTGCCGCTTCGGTCGAGGTCGCTGCCGGGGCGGAGGCGTTACTGCATCCGGAGGTGATGAGGACGAGCAGAGCGATGGCCCCGAGTGCCGGCAGAGCGACGAATCGCTTGTTCACAGTCATGAACCGAGACCGTACTACCCGCGCGTCGCCCGTGTCGAGAGTCCACGAGTAGGCATATCAGCATGCTTCTCTGGCGCCCCCACGGAGGGCCGGGGACGCCGGAGATCTCCCGAAACGAAGGACGAATCCGAGAGATCGCTCCTTCGTAAAGGGCGTTCTCCTTCGGAACGGGCGCTCCCTTCGGAGCGCGTGATCTCCTTCGGAGCGGGAGATCTCCCTCGGAGCGGGCTATTCCCGGCGGGAGGACGCGCCATCAGTCGCCGAAGGCGGCGAGCAGCGCGGAGAAGTGGTCGAGGTCGGCAGGCGACCACGGGCGCAACCGGTCGGCGAGGCGCGCCTCGTAGTGCGACCGGGCGAGGGCGATGCGCTCCTGGGCGAGGGGCGTCGCGACGAGCACCCGCGCCCGACGGTCGTCGGGGTCGGGCACGCTCTCGACCAGCCCGAGCTGTTCGAGCTGTCGCACATGACGACTCACGGCCGACTTGTCGGTCTGCAGGCGCTCGATGATCGCTCCGGCCGAGGTGGCTTTGCCGCTCGCGATCGACGTCAGCACCTGGTAGCCGAGAGGCTGGAGCTCGGGATGCACGGTCGCCGCGGCTTCTCGCCAGCTCACCCGGATGCGGGCGAACAGACGGCCGAGTTCGTGCTCGACGCGATGCACGGCCGCGGCCAGTTCGGGGTCGTCGAGACCGGCGGTCTCGCCCTCGCGGGCGGGGTCGTCGGGTGCGCTGCTCATGCCCGCCAGCTTACGGCGAAGCCCCGCCGGCACAGGGACCGGCGGGGCTTCGACGAACGAGGGTCTCAGACCTCGGCGAGCAGTCGGAACACCTTCGAGGCCGCGGCGATCTCGTCGGGCGTCAACTCCTCGACGACCTCCCGCAGACGGATGCTGTGATCGCGCCGCAGCTCAGCGAGCGCCGAGCAGGCCTGCGCGGTTGGGGTGAGCACCCGCAGCCGCCCGTCGCGCTCATCGGGGCGGGACTCGAGAAGCCCCAGCTCCTCGAGCATCCGCACCTGCCGACTGATGACCGACTTGTCCATCTCGAACCGGTCGGCGAGCTCGTGAGCGCTCGCCGTGCCGGCCCGATCGATGAATGTCAGCAGTTTGTACCCGCCGACCTGCAGCTCGGGGTCGATGCGCGCGGCCGACTCCTTCCACAGCGTCCGCGTGCGGGCGAAGATGAGGTTCAGGTGCGTCTGCAGGTCGGCCAGCGCACTGTCGACCTCGGGCGATGCCGCCGTCTGCGAGACAGTCACCTCAGCGCCCCGTCTCCCGATCCTCGCGTTCGAGAACCGTGACCGAACCGGTCGACGTCGAGACGCCGTCCGCGCCGTGGGTGCGGATCGAACCGGTGCGCAGCGACGCTCCGACCTCGGCCTCTGCCACCTCGATGGCGGAGTCCTCTGCCTGCTCGCGCATCTGCTCCGCAGCGTTCTTGGTCGACAGCGGCTTGTTCTTGATGAACGCGATGGCGATCACCGCGATCACCGCGAGCGGGATGGCGATGATGAAGGCATCCGCGATGCCGTGGCCGTACGCGCTCTCGACGATCGAGCGCACCGTCTCCGGCAGCTCGCCGACCTTGGGCACGTCGCCCGACCCGAGGTGCTGCAGCGCGTCGACCTCGTCCTGCGACGTGGGCACGAAGCCCTTCAGTCCGTCCTTGACGTACGTGGCGACGCTGCTCGACAGCAGCGATCCCATGATCGTCACGCCGATGGTGCCGGCGATCGTGCGGAAGAAGTTGACGTTCGACGACGCTGCACCCAGCTGCTGCGGGGCGGTGTCGTTCTGCACGATGAGGGTGAGGTTCTGCATCACCATGCCGAGGCCGGCGCCGAGCACGAACATGTAGGTCGCGACGAGCGGGAACGGGGTGTCGTAGCGCAGGGTCGACATGAGGCTGACGCCGACGGTGGCGAGCACCGATCCGACGAGCATCCAGCTCTTCCACTTGCCGAACCGGCTCACGAGCTGGCCGATGATGATCGAGGCGCCCATCTGACCGATGATCATGGGGATGGTCATGAGGCCCGACTCGGTCGGCGTGGCGCCGCGGGCGAGCTGGAAGTACTGGGCGAGGAACACCGAGGTCGCGAACATCGAGACGCCGATGGCGATCGACGCGATCACCGAGAGGGTGAAGGTGCGGTTGCGGAACAGCGACATCGGGACGATCGGTTCCGTGACGAAGAACTCGACCGCGATGAACCCGACGATCGCGACGCCGGCGAGCACGGCCAGCATGATGCTCGTCGAGGAGTCCCACTCGAACTGGTTGCCACCCATCGAGACCCAGATGAGCAGGCTCGAGACGCCGACGGCGAGCAGCACGATGCCGAAGTAGTCGATCGACACCTTGCGGTCGCGCTGCGGCTTCGGCAGGTGCAGGGTGAACTGCAGCAGCACGAGGGCGAGGATCGCGAACGGAACCCCGACGAAGAAGTTCGAGCGCCAGCCCCACACGTCGGTGAGGAGTCCGCCGAGCAGCGGGCCGCCGATGGTGCCGAGGGCCATGATGCCGCCGACGACGCCCATGTACTTGCCGCGCTCGCGGGGCGAGATGATCAGCGCGACGGCGATCATGACCAGCGACATGAGGCCGCCGACGCCGATGCCCTGCACGACGCGCACGGCGATGAGCATGTTCGTGTCGGTCGAGAAGCCCGCGATCACGGTGCCGACGGTGAAGAGGATGAGCGAGATCTGCACGAGGATCTTGCGGTCGACCAGGTCGGCGAGCTTGCCCCAGATCGGGGTCGAGACGGCGGTCGCGAGCAGGCTCGCGGTGATGACCCAGGTGTACTGGGACTGCGTGCCGCCGAGGTCGGCGATGATGACCGGCATCGAGGTCGACACGACCGTGCCCGAGAGCACGGCGACGAACATGCCGACGACGAGGCCGGAGATGGCTGTGAAGACCTCGCGTGCCGAGCGCGTGGCTTCGGCCGCGGGAGGGGAGGAATGCGTTGTCACGTGTGGATGCTCCTGAGTAGGAAGTTGATAAGTGTCAACTATAGATCTTTAGTTGCGAAAATGCAACTGTTGACCGCGAGCAACCGACGGCGAAGATTCTGCGGCTGGGCATGACCCCTTGCTCACACTTATCCGCATAAGTGTTAGTAAGACGCTCTCACCGCGTTCCGCGCCGGAGACGCCGGCCCGATCGTGCGCGAGTTCGCGTCTGCCAGCCGCATCGCGGCGAGTACCGGTACGCGCCTCGTGGAAGACCTCGTCGCTCAACTCCGCGACTCGCGCGAGTCGCTCAGGGGCATCCGATCGGATGCCGCGGCGTGGAAGATCTGCCGGCCCTCATCGGTCAGCCCGCAGTGAACACGGCGTACCTGACCCGGACGCTGGACCTGAGCGAGATGACGGTATGGCGCGCACTCGACGCGCTCACGGAGCGCGGTGTGCTCACCGAGACGACCGGGCGCGGGCGCAACCGCGTGTGGCAGCACCGAGGGATCCTCGGCGTCCTCGACGGATACGCCGAACAGATCCGCCGCATGACCGCATCGTCCGGCTGACCGCAGCCGCAGGGCCGGTACACAGCCGGGGCGGGCAGGATGAGCCCATGGATGCTGCTCCTCTCGACTCCCGCCCGTGGCTCAGCGCGTACGCGGAGGGCGTTCCCGCCCAGATCGACGCCCCGACGCAGACCCTTCCCGAGATGATGGCGGAGAGCGTGCGGCGTTTCGCCCGGCGGCCCGCGCTCGAGTTCTTCGGCGCGGTGACCAGCTATCACGACCTGGGCGAGCAGATCGAGCGGGCGGCCGAGGGGCTGCGGCGTCTCGGCGTCGGGCACGGCGACCGCGTGGCCCTGGTGCTGCCGAACTGCCCGCAGCACGTCGTCGCGTTCTACGCGGCGCTGCGGCTCGGGGCGATCGTCGTGGAGCACAACCCGCTCTACACCGCCCGCGAGCTGCGGCATCAGTTCGAAGACCACGGCGCACGCGTCGCCATCGTCTGGGACAAGGCCGTCGACACGATCGCGGGCTTTCCCGACGACCTCACCGTCGAGCACATCGTCAGCGTCGACCTCGTGGCGGCGATGCCGCTCTCGAAGCGCCTGCTCCTGCGGCTGCCCGTCGCGAAGGCGCGGGAATCGCGCGCGAAGCTGACCGCCACGCCTCAAGCGCGCGGCATCGTGCCGTGGAAGAAGCTGGTCGACCAGCGCCGACTCCCCCGGCGCATCGCCTCGCCCGCGCTCGACGACATCGCGCTGCTGCAGTACACGAGCGGTACGACGGGGATTCCCAAGGGCGCGATCCTCACCCACGCCAACCTGCGGGCGAACGCGATGCAGGGTCGCGCCTGGGTGCCGGGCCTCGCCGAGGGCGAGGAGACGTTCTACGGCGTACTCCCCCTCTTCCACGCCTACGGCATGACGCTGTGCCTCACATTCGCGATGAGCATCGGCGCGAAGCTCGTGCTCTTCCCCACTTTCGACCTCGGCCTCGTCACCGACGCCGCGCGCACGAGTCCGCCGACGTTCCTCCCCGCGGTGCCCCCGATCTACGACCAGCTCGCCCGCGCGGCCGGCCGTCGGAAGCTCGACCTCTCGACCGTCCGCTTCGCGATCTCGGGCGCGATGAGCCTGCCCGTCGCGACCGTCGAGCGGTGGGAGGACGCGACCGGCGGTCTGCTCGTCGAGGGCTACGGCATGACCGAGGCCTCTCCGGTCGCACTCGGCAACCCGATCGGCCCCACCCGGCGCCCCGGAACGGTCGGAGTGCCGTTCCCGAGCACCGACATCCGCATCGTCGACCCCGCCGACCCCACCACCGATGTGGGGGCCGGGGAGCCGGGCGAGCTCCTCATCCGCGGCCCGCAGGTCTTCCAGGGCTACTGGAACAAGCCGGGCGAGACGGCCGCCGCGCTGCTCCCCGGCGGGTGGCTGCGGTCGGGCGACATCGCCGAGGTCTCGGCCGACGGGTTCGTGACGATCGTCGACCGTCTGAAGGAGCTCATCATCACGGGCGGGTTCAACGTCTCGCCGAGCGAGGTCGAAGACGCCCTGCAGGCGCATCCCGACGTCGCGTCGGCTGCGGTCGTGGGTCTTCCCCGTGAGAGCGGCGGCGAAGAGGTGGCGGCGGCGGTCGTGCTGCGACCGGGCGCGGCGCAGGATGCCGAGGCGCTGCGCGACTTCTGCCGCACCCGCCTCACGCCCTACAAGGTGCCGCGGCGCATCGTGCTGGTCGACGACCTGCCGCGCTCGCTCATCGGCAAGGTGCTGCGCCGCGAGGTCCGCGACCAGCTGCTCGCTCGCCGCTGATCATCGCGGCCGTCGTCGAGGCTCGCGGCGGCGTGTCGCGCCGCCCGGGCCGCGATACGCCAGACTCGTCGTCAGGGGAACCGCACCGCGCTCGGCGCTGGCGCGGACGACGAACGTCGAGGCGGAGGGTCGAAGACATGAACGCAGCACCGGGATGGTACGACGCGGGCACGCCGGGGCGCGTGCGCTGGTGGGACGGCCAGCAGTGGACGGCGCACGAGGCGGATGCTCCCGCCGCGGCGGCTGCACCCACCCCCTCGGCGCCGATCGCCGCGCCCCCGTCGGTCGCACCCGCAGCGTCATCGGCGCCCGCCCGGGCATCCGCCCCCGCCCCGACACAGGCATCGGCGCCCGCACCGGCATCCGCGCCCGCACCGGCATCCGCGCCCGCCGCATCCGCCGCACCCGCCACACCCGCCACACCCGCCACACCCGCCACACCCGCGACGCAGCCCGGCTGGTACCAGACGCCGGCGGGGCCCGCGCGATGGTGGGACGGCGCGAAGTGGACCGCGATGCGCACGAAAGACGGCGTACCGGGCACCGACTGGGCGAACGTCGAGCAGGTGGGCGTCGCCTGGGGGATGGGAGCGCTCTTCCTCGTGCTCGGCGGCACCCAGCTCTCGCTCGCACTGCAAGCTCCCTCGGTGTCGTTCTCCGCGGTGCCGACGTTGTTCCTCGCCCTCCTCTGGTTCGCGATCGCAGCGCAGACCACGGCGGTGCTGCGCATCCCGGCGCCGACCTCCGCGCCGCTGACGCTCGATGTGTTCCGCCCCCTCCCGGGTGAGCAGGAGGGCGCCGGCGCAGGGTGGTACCCGATCTCGGCGAGCACGACCCGCTGGTGGACGGGCGCCCGCTGGAGTCAGTACACGCACGCGCGCTTCGGCATCCGGCCGACGTTCCACGCCGAGAAGACCCGCCGGACGATGCGTCGGATGACCATCGGAATCCTCGTCGTGGCCGCGGCCGTCGTGGTCGCCGGCATCGTGGGCATCGTGGTCGGCTCCGTGCAGGGCGACGATGGCCTGTGGACTCCGATCGGATGGATCCTCGTGGTGGGCGGCGTCGTGTTCGCCGGCGCCGGCGCGCTCATCGCGGCGATGACGAAGACGCAGGTGCGACTGCTCTTCCCGCCGGACGAACCGCCGCGGGCGGCAGGCTTCTGATGCTTCCCCGCATGCCGGAGGCGGGCCGCGAGTCGGCGAACGTGATCCTCGACGCGGTGTCGGCGTTCGACGTCGACCGGCACGACAACAGCGCGGCGATGGATCTCGCCGTGCAGCGCCTCAACGACATCGACGGCGCATACCGCGTGCTCGTCAACGAGCGCGACGAGGTGACGCTCGACCTGTCGAACCTGGTCGGCGGCAGCACCGTCACGATCATGCGGCTCGTGCAGCTGCTCGCCGACGCGACCGGCGTGAGCCGGGAAGAGGTCATCTCCGACCTGCGGGAGTGGCTCGGCTGACGGCCGGCGGGCTGCAGGAGGCCGATCGGGACCGCACGGCGGGCCGGCGAGGGGGTGGCCAGGGAAGGGCTATGCCGCGACGCCGAGCAGAGTGAGCACCGCGGCGGCGGCGAGGCCGAGCAGCAGCGGCACGAGGCATCCGACAAAGGCGGTCTTCGCGACGGGCGGCGACGTGAACAACTGGTCGAGGTACGATCGCGCATCATCGTCCCCCACGGGAACCGGCGCCGCGGCCGGGTCGGGCGCACCGTCGAGCAGCCGCACCATGTCGGCGAGCCCGCCCACCCACTGCCAGAACGCCGGGTCGGCGGTGGGCACGGCGCTCCGGGTGACGACGAAGACCTCGGTGCCGGTGACCTCGACGTCGGCGTACGCGGCGAGCGCGAGCGCCCGACGCACCTGCGGAGTCAGCACGCCCCGCACCGCGTCGTCGTCGCGCGGCGCGCACCGCACCTCGAACCGTTCGTCGAAGGACGCCTCGATCGGGACGGTGCGCCACCATGGCGCATCCTCCCAGGCGCGACCCACGAGGCCGCGCGTCTGGGTCGCGATGACGAACGACGGCAGCCGCGACGTGAGGCCGAACCGCACCACGGTGTGCGCGTGGGGCATGCGGGTTCGGCCCACGAAGGTGTCGAACGCGTACGACGAGACCGTGGGCCCCTGCGGTCCCGGCCGGGTGATGACATCGGACGCCACCCGGTGCTTCCCGACCCGGTAGATCGCGGCCACCCCCTGCGGGTCGGGCTCGACGAGCTGAAAGGTCAGCCCGTTGGCCTCGGCGAACCGGGTGAGGCGGTACCACGCGGCATCCGTCGCGCGGCGAGACGCCAGAACCCCCCGCGCCCGGATGATCGCGAACGGCAGCACGGTAAGCACCGGGATCACGACGGTCAGCACGTTCGCCCCGTACGCGCCGAAGACCATCTGCACCACCAGCACGGCGAGCGCGACGAGGATGCCGAGACCCACGACGAGCACGACGCTCTGCACGACGACCCATCCGACGCCGACGACCTCGCCTACACGGCCCCCGGCGCGTCGCCGCAGCGCGCTGCCCTCGGCGCGCGCTCGGGTCGGGTCCACCGGGGCCCGCAGGGCCGCATCGTCGAAGATCGGCGGCCGGGCATCCATACGTCTCTTTCTACCAGCGGGGCCTTCGTCGCCTCGGCTGTGGGCCCGCCGCTGCATCCGTGCGCTCAGGCCGGGCGTCGCACCCGTACGACGGTGTCGCTGACCTCCATGGCGCTGCCGTCGGGCCGGGTCGCCTCGCGCGTCACGCTCGCATTGCGCTCGACCACCCATCCGGCCGGCAGGTCGAGGGCGGCGAGCACCTCGTCGGGACCGGGCAGAGGCGGACCCGATGCCGCATGCTCCCGGTCGTGGCCCCTCGCCAGTCCCGGAGGCGGCTCGCCGTGCCCGACGATGAGCAGCGTCCCGCCGGGGGCGACGGCGCGTGTGGCCCGCCGCAGGATCTCCTCCCGCGGGAAGTCGAAGGGCGAGTGGAAGAACGCCGAGGTCACGAGGTCGTACTCCGTGTCGGGCCGCCAGCCGACGAGGTCGGCCTGCACCCAGGTGATCCGGTCGGCCACGCCGCGGGCGGCGGCCTGCGCGGCCCCGACGGCGAGCGCGGTGGCCGAGATGTCGAGAGCGGTGACGGTCCAGCCCCGTTCCGCCAGCCAGAGGGCGTCTCCTCCTTCGCCGCTGCCCAGCTCGAGCGCGGTACCGGGCGCGAGACCGGCCGCCTCCTGTGCGACCGCGGGGTTCACGCGCCCGCTCCACACCTGGCCGCGCTCGTCGCGATGGGTGCGGTAGCGCTGCTCCCAGAACTCGGCGGGCGAGACCGGATGCTCGTCGGGAGCCGGCCGCCCCCGCCCGTCCGTCCGGCTCATGCCGCCGCCCCGCCGGTGCCGGCGGCATCCGCAGCGAGCGCCGCGGCGGCGGCGACCTCCTCGGCGATCAGCTCGCCGTTGATCGTCAGGGCAGCGGTCGCTCCCGACCCCATCGCGAGCGGCACGAGCGCCGCGGGGTTCGCGGAGGTGCCGGCCGCCCAGAGGCCCGGCACGCTGGTGCGACCGAAGGCGTCGACCGCGGTCCACGACCCCATCGGCCCGTCGGTCCGCTCCGCACCCAACTGCTGCAGCACGTCGTCGAGCCCGACCATCGTCGGCTCCGCGAACACGACGTCGACGGCGGCGATCGCGCCGTCGGCGAGCCGGAGGCCGGTCACGCGGTCGCCGTCGGTCTCGACGCCGGTCACGGGGCGGTCGTCGATGCGGATGCCGCGCTGCGCGAGCACCCGGCGGTCGGCCTCGGCCAGCGGGTCGGCCAGCGCCGTGAACACGGTGATGTCGTCGGAGTACGACCGCAGCATGTGCGCCTTGTGCGCCCCCGCGGCCGATCCGAGCAGCACGCCGATGGCGCGGCCGGATGCCTCGTAGCCGTCGCAGTACGGGCACGCCACGACACCGCGCCCCCACTGATCGGCGAGCCCCGGGACGTCGGGGAGCGCGTCGCGGACTCCCGTCGCGACGAGCAGGTGTCGGCCGGTCAGACGCGTGCCGTCGTCGGTCACGATCTCGAAGCCGTCGTCGATCGCGCGGGCCTCGACCGCCCGGGCATCCGCGATCACGCCGTCCACGGCCCGCACCTCGCGGCGTCCGTCGGCGACGAGGTCGAGCGGCGAGTAGCCGTCGCGGCTCAGCACGCCGTGCATGTGCGGGGCGAAGCGGTTGCGCGGCTCGTGGGTGTCGAGCACGAGCACGCGGCGGCGGGCGCGAGCGAGGATGAGGGCAGCGCTGAGGCCGGCCGCTCCCCCGCCGAGGATGATGACGTCCCAGTGCTCGCGGTCGAGGACGGGGGTGGAGGTGTCGATGTCGTGAGGCATACCGACAGGATGCGCCGGTGTTACAGTTGCAGCAAATATCCATGCCGAAATGGCAACCTCGATCGGAGGAGAGGCGGATGCCCGATGCCTCGGTCGCCCTCGTCGGCCCCCGCCTGAAGAGCTGGCGCGAGAAGCGCAGCATGACCCTCGCCGACCTCTCCGAGGCGACCGGCATCTCATCGAGCACGCTGTCCCGGCTCGAGGCCGGGAAGCGGGCGCCCAATCTGGAGCTGGTCGTGCCGATCGCCCGGGCGCTCCGCCTGGAGCTCGACGACATCGTGCCGCGCAAGGCGCCCGACCCGCGCGTCGTGCGCACCACCCGGCGCACCGACGACGTGCTCTTCGAGACGCTGTCGCCCGAGACGAGCCCCGTGCAGACCTACAAGGTCACGTTCCCCGCGAACCCCGCCGGCGCGACGGCTCCGCCGCAGCTCAAGGTGCACGACGGCCAGGAGTGGCTCTACGTGCTCTCGGGTCGCTTGCGCCTCGTGCTCGGCGAGCAGGATGTCACGCTCGGCCCCGGAGAGGCCGCCGAATTCGACACCCGCATCCCGCACTGGCTGGGGGCGGTCGGGACGCGCCCGACCGAGATCCTGTCGATCTTCAGCAAGGAGGGCAAGCGCATCCACCTGCGGGCCCGCCCCGCAACGAGGGGCGACTGACCGCGGCCTCGGCGGCGAGTGCCCCGGCTACCTCGCGGCGAGCATCCGATCGGCGGTGCGCAGCGAGAGCGCCATCTGGGCGAGACCCGGGTTGGCGGTCAACGCGCTCGGATAGGTCGAGTTGTCGCACACCCAGAGGTTGTCGATGTCGTGCGATCGGCCGTCGGCATCCACCACGCCCTCGTCGGGGTCGTCGCTCATGCGGCAGGTGCCGAGGGTGTGCGCGGTGCGCGCCAGCACCCGCGTGCGCGTGGCGCCCGCCGCCTCGAGGATGCGCGTCATCACGTCGATGGCGTGGGCGTCGATCGCCTTCTCGTTGTCGCCCGGGGTGAACGAGATCGTCGCCCGCGGCAGACCCCACTCGTCCTCCTCGTCCGAGAGCTCGACGCGGTTGGCGTCGGAGGGCAGGCATTCGGCGTTCATGCCGATGCCGGCGCCGTAGCGACCCTCCTGCAGCTCCTCCATCAGCTCGGCACCCCAGAGACCGCCCCCGCGTACGAGCGAGGTGGCATAGGTGAAGGGCATGACGCCGAGGCTCTGGAGCAGATAGCCGCCCGCGAAGTCGGCGTCGCGCGGGCGCACGAAGTCCTCGGTGATGAGCGCCGAGGGGTAGCCGCGGTATCCGCGGATCTGCTCGTCGAAGCGCCCCCACACCTGCACCGCGCCGTGCGCGAGGAAGTTGCGGCCCACCTGGCCGCTCGAGTTGGCGAGGCCGTTGTGCAGCAGCAGACGCGGCGTCTCGATGCCGCCGCCGGCCAGCACCAGGGCCGCGCAGCGCTGGCGCCGGTCCACCCCGTCCTGCCGGTACACGACCGCGGTCACGCGCCCGGTCGTGTCGCGCTCGATCGTGTGCACGACGGCATCCGGACGGATCTCCGCGCCGTGCGCGACAGCGGCCGGCAGGTAGGTGATGGCCGTCGTCGCCTTGGCGCCGTGACGCTCGCCCTGATGGATCGACCCCACGTTCGTCGTCGCGTGCCGCAGGCCGTGGTACGGCTGATCGCGGTCGCGGGTGAGGATCGCCGTGGGTCCGTCGGTGGCGCGGATGCCGAGGGCCGCCGCACCCCGGGCCATGATGTCGGCCGCGGCGTTCCGCTGCGGCGGCGGGGTGAGATACGTGCGGGAGGGGTCCCACGGGTACGGGGTCGGACCGGAGACGCCGATGTACGCCTCGACCTCGGCCACGTAGCGGGTGAGCTCGTCGTGATCGACCGGCCAGTCGGCGCCGAGACCCGTCTCGGTGCGCAGGCGCAGGTCGCGGGCATCCGGTCGAGGGGTGAACGCACCCCAGTGCACCGTGCCCCCGCCCACGCCGAAGCCGCTGTTGTTCGGGCCGAACGCCGTCGGGGCCTCTCCTCCGCTGAAGCGGCTCGACATCCAGTTGATCGCGGTCGCGTCGATCTCGTCGGGCGTGTACTCGGCGGGGTCGTGGTTCGGCCCGGCCTCGATCGCCACCACGCGCAGACCGCGTTCGGCGAGCCGGGCGAGCAGCGGCGCCCCACCGGCACCGGTCCCCACCACGACGACGTCGACCTCGTCGGTGTGGTCGTAGGTCTTCATGCCGTCGAGGTTCATGCGGCCTCCCCCTCGTCGATCGCGTCGTCGGCCACGAGGTTGCCCAGCTCCGACGGTTCCCAGGCATCGCGCGCATCCGCCCGCAGGGTCTCGAACCCGGCGAACGCGAGGTCCTCCGCCCCCGTCGCGAACCCGTCGTAGCCGACGCGGGCCAGCGACGCCGGGTGGCACAGCCATTCCCGCACCACGTCGACACGCAGATCCTCGAACCAGCGGCGCAGATCGTCGGGCGGGATGCGCCCACCCTCGACCCCCTTCCCGGCGGTGACCGCGTCGATGAGAGCATCCTGCTCCGTCGCGCTCACCGGCCAGCCGCGGGCGAGATCATCGAGTCCGACGCGATACGCCTCGTCGTCGGAGAGCGCGCCGGCGGGACGCCATCCGTCGCCGCCGCCCGCCGCGAGGTCGGCGTCGACCCGCGCCGCGAGATCGATGCGGCTGCCGTCGGGCTGCGGCACGAGACGGTCGGCGATCTCGCGCAGCAGGTCGAGCTGCGCGGGGCTCAGCGTGCGCGGTTGGTAGTTGGGGTCGTCGGGAAGCGCGCGCCGTGAGAGGGTGCGGCGCACGCGGTCGGTCGTGCGCGGCGACGACAGCAGCCGCCCCCACTCGGCGGGCACCAGCGCGCTGTGCGCGACGATCTCGTCCCAGAGGCGCACGATCGCCTGGCCGATCTCGGCCGAGCTCTCGTACGGCAGCAGATGACCCGTCTGCTCGAGCGCGACGAATCGCGCACGGGGGTAGACGTCCGTCAGGAGTGCGGGCTGAGCCGCCGACCCGAGCGCGTCGTCGTCGTCGCCTGCGAGCACCACGCACGGCAGGTCGAGCACACCGACCGCGTCGGTCACGTCTTCGCGGCTCCCCTGCTCCAGCCACCGGCGCCAGGCGACCGGCGAGACGCCCTGCACGGCGTCGAGCACGGCCCTCTCCGTTGCCGAGGGCAGCGGAGCGCCGACGTTGTCATCGATGAAGGTGCGGGCATCCGCCTCGGCGATCGGGCCGTCGGCCACCCATGACAGCATCTCGCTGCGCTTCTCGTCGGGCATCGGCTCGGGCGTCGGCGGCGACGGCGCCAGCAGCACCATGCCGAGCAGACCGAACACCGGCAGCTCGCCGTCGCGTACGCGAGCCGCCAGGCGCGCGGCGACCTTGCCGCCCATGCTGTGTGCGCACAGCAGCCACGGGCCGCCGTCGGCGTGCGCCTCGATCGCGGCCGCGGCGGCATCGATCTGCGCCTCGACCGAGCCGTCCGGGGCGTCGGGCGCATCGCCGTGGCCCGGCAGTTCGACAGCGACCACGCGGAAACGCGGGTCGAGTTCGCCCGCGATCGCGTGCGCAGCGGAACGGTCGAGACCGAGACCGGGGAGCACGAAGACCGTGCAGTCGTGGCCGGTCACGGGGTGACCATGCCGCCGTTGACGTTGAGGGTCTCGCCCGAGACGTACCCCGACTCCGCCGAGGCGAGGAAGACGTAGGCCGGAGCGAGCTCCGCCGGCTGCCCGGCGCGCTGGTAGGTGTTCTCGTCGTCGAACGCCGCCATCTGCTCGTCGGACACCCCGTCCGACACCTGCAGTGCCGTCCACACCGGGCCCGGCGCGACGACGTTGACACGGATGCCCCGCGGCGCGAGCTGCAGCGCGAGCCCCTTCGACAGGTTGTTGATCGCGGCCTTCGTCGCCGCGTAGTCGAGGCGGTCGGGCGAGGGCTTGTACGCCTCGAGCGACGCCGTGTTGATGATGCTCGCCCCCTCGCCGAGGTGTGCGAGCGCGGCCTTGGTGATCCAGAAGTTCGCGAACACATTCGTGCGGAACGTCTGCTCGAACTGCTCGTCGCTGAGGTCTTCGACCCGATCGATCGCGATCTGCTTGCCCGCGTTGTTCACGAGCACGTCGAGGCCCCCGAGGAAGTCCGCTGCCTCCGACACCAGGCGACGGCACTGCTCGGGGTCGGAGACGTCGGCGATGATCGCACGGCCCCGGCGCCCGGCATCCGCGATGAGCGCGAGCACGTGTGCGGCGTCCTCCTCTTCGCCGGGCAGGTGGGCGATGACGACGTCCGCCCCCTCGCGGGCGAATGCGATCGCGGCGGCGGCGCCGATTCCCGAGTCGCCCCCCGTGATGAGCGCCCGGCGCCCCTCGAGGCGGCCGGTGCCGCGGTAGGTCGCCTCACCGAGATCGGGCACCGGTGTCATGCGGGCCTGCACGCCCGGCTCGGGCTGATGCTGGAGCGGCGGCTCGACGCGGTCGTACTGGGTGAGGGGGTTGGTCGGCTCGTACTGATCACGCTGCGGCATGCGTTTCACGCTAAGTCAGACGAAAATCTCGGACGAGGCCTTGCTTTCGGGGTCGCGACGTGCAAAAGCATGCTCGCGCATAGACCGTTGCGGCGGTCCTCGATAGCGTCGGGGCATGACCTCTCGACGTGCGACCCTGATCGCCTGGACGCTCGCCGCCGTGCTCGCGGGGGCCGGCCTCGTCATGACGATCGTCGGCGTGCTCACGCCGGTGTCGTTCGGCTGGTTCGCCTACCAGCCGGAGTCCAGCGCGACCTTCTCGCCGCAAGGGAACGTCGTCATCCTCACCCGCACGACCCTCGCGGGATGCGCCGTGCTCGGGCTCGGCCTCATGGCCCTCGCGTTCCTCGCGGGATGGCGTCGCGGCGCTCGGAGGTCGCGTGCGACCGGAACGGATGCGCGCCGCGACTAGCCGTCGTCGCGTCGCGCGTCACGCCGCGTCGGTGGGTGCCCCTCCCTCGTCGCCGTCCGCCACGTCCATGCCCGGGGCGTCGTCGGGCCGACGGCGGAAGCCGTTGCGCTCGTAGAAGGCCGCCCGTCCGCGGGCGGCGAAGAGCTGGATGTCGTCGACACCGCGCTCCCTCGCCGCGTCGACCAGCATCCGGACGATCTGCGCCCCCACGCCGCCACCGCGTGCGCTCTCGGCGACGAGCATCTCCGTCACGAAGGCGTGCAGCACGCCGTCGCTGATGAGGCGCCCCATGCCGACGACGGTGCCGCTCTCGTCTCGGGCCGTGCAGGCGAGCCAGGTTCCCGCCAGAGCCGCCTCGCAGGTCTCGAGCGAGACGTCGCGCCACCCCGTCTGCTGGTAGAGGTCGCGAAACTCGGCGGCGGTCGGGGGCACGAAGGAGAGCTGCACGTCGGCGAGCCTAGCGGCGCCGGCATGAGCATCCGTCCGACGAGACCCGGCCGCCGCTCGATCTCGCCGCATGTCCGCCGGGCGGATGAGGCGGATACACCGGGCGGCGGATGCTCGCCGGCCGGGCGCTGTCGAGGATGGAAGGGTGACGAAGGTACGACCCCCGAAATCGACGAATGACCAGCACCACCCGTCCCGTGAGAAGCGGCGGCGGCGCCGACGGTTCGCGCTCGGGGGCGCTGCTCTGGCGGTGCTCCTCGTCGGCGGGGTCGGCGCGTGGGGGCTGCACGAATACGGTCCGCGGTTCGGCGTGTACGTCGTCCCGCCGTCGCCACAGCGGTACGCGGAGATCGCCGTCGACTTCCTCGAGACCGGCTACTACGCCGAGGGAGCGGAGTGGACGGCGGCGCGGTCGGCCCTGCTCGATGCGGCGGCAACGGCATCCGGATACGAGGAGCTGTACCCGCTGATCGAGGCCGCGACGCGGGCGGCAGGCGGGAAGCACTCCGCCTTCCGCCGTCCGGAGGCGGTCACCACGCACGACGACCCGTCCGAGGTGGCGATGCCGACGGTGTCGGTGTCGAACGGCGTGGGCACGGTGGTCCTGCCCGAACTATTGGACCCGTCGGAACGCGTACAGCAGGAGTACGCCGACGCGGCAGCATCCGCGATCACCGCGCACGCCGACGAGGTGTGCGGGTGGATCGTCGATGTGCGCGGCAATGGAGGCGGCAACATGTACCCGATGCTGTCGGGGGTCGCCGCCTTCCTCCCGGACGGCACCGCGCTGTCGTTCCGTGGGCGAGGCGGCGACGATCAGACGCGCGTGACGGTGCAGGACGACGGGGCCGGCCTGAACGGGCAGACCGTCGTGGCGGTCGATGCGCCGAAATCGGAAGCCGGGACGCCGCTCGCGCTCCTGCAGGACGCCGGGACCGGGTCGAGCGCCGAGGCGGTCGTGGCGTCGTTCCGCGGCGTCGACGGGGTGCGCAGTTTCGGCGCGGCGACCGCCGGCTACACCTCGGCGAATCTCCCCCGCGCCCTGTACGGCGGAGCGAGCATCGTGCTGACGCAGAGCGTCTACGTCGATCGGGACGGCACGGCGTACCCCGAGGTCGGCATCGAACCCGACGAGGCGACGGACGATGCCGACGCGGCGGCGATCGCATGGATGCAGTCACAGGGCTGCCGTTGAGCCTCGCCCGACACCACCGCGCAGCACAACCCCCGGGGAAGCCGGAACGCCCGGGAGGTGACCCCTCCCGGGCGTTCCGCGTGTGGCCGTGCCGACGTCAGGGAACGATGACGGCGCGACCGCGGATGCTGTTCGAGGCGAGGTCTTCGTAGGCCTGGGGGCCGTCGTCGAGCGCATACGTCTCGGTCTGCACGTGGATCTTGCCGGCACGGGCGAGGTCGAGCACCTCGATCAGCTCGGCGCGCGACCCCCAATAGGGGATGCGCACGGCGGCGTCGTAAGCGATCGAGCCGAAGCCGAGCGTCATGCTGCCGCCGCCGATCCCGACGATCGTGATGTCGGCTTCGAGCGCGGCGACGCTCTGCGCGAGCGCGATGGTCGGGTTCGCCCCGACGAAGTCGAACACGGCGTTCGCGCCGAGTCCGCCCGTGATCTCGCGGATCTTGTCAGCGGCGCCGGCGTCGCTGATGAGGGCGTGGTCGGCACCGACCTCTGTGGCGAGCGCCAGCTTCTCGTCGTTCACGTCGAGGGCGATGACGGTGGCGCCCGAGATGGCCTTGAGGATCTGGATGCCAACATGGCCGAGGCCGCCGGTGCCGATGACGACGGCGAACGTGCCGGCGCCGAGCTTGGGAAGCGAGTTCTTGATCGCGTGGTACGGGGTGAGACCGGCATCCGTGAGCGACACGTTCTGCACCGGGTCGAGGTCGCCGAGCGGCACGAGGTGGCGGGCGTCGTCGACGATCATGTACTCCGCCATCGACCCCTGGCTGCCGAGTCCGGGAGGACGGATGCCTTCGGCTGCGGCGTTCGTGCAGTAGTTCTCCTTGCCCATGGAGCAGTTGTGGCAGCGACCGCATCCCCACGGCCCGTAGACGGCGACGGCATCCCCCACCTTCAGCGACGCGTCGACCCCCTCGCCGATCTCGTGCACGATGCCTGCTCCCTCATGACCGAGAGTCAGCGGCAGCGGGTATCCCTGCTCCAGGTAGTCCTTCTCGGGGAGGCCCATGACGTAGTCGTCGGAGTGGCAGACACCGCCCGCCGTGATCTTGAGCAGCACCTGGCCGGGGCCGGGCTGGGGAATCGGGATGTCGACGACCACCGGGGGCTTGCCGATCTCGACGTAACGGAGGGCCTTCATGAATCATCTTCCTTCCATCGACTCGAGCGGTCTGCCGCGCGATGCGGAGGCGGGGGCACTCGAACCGTCTCTTCCAGTATCCGCGCGGTCACGAACGGAGCGAATCGAGCGGCGACCCTTGACGTGCGACCTTGCGGCATCCCCTTCGTTAGTCCGCGCGCAGTCGCGGCCCGACCTCACCGGGTGAATACGTGCCAGACGATGTCCGGCCATCCGTTCGCGAGAACGTGAGCTGTGACGATCGCGGTGAAGTTGCGAAAGCGCATCCAGATCACTCCCATGAACAGGCCGAAACTTCCCTGCACCACGATCACCGACGCGGTGTCGAACAGAAGGTCGCCCGACGCATGGCTGCCCAGATGCATGAGAGCGAACGCCGCGGTGGCGACGGTCACTCCGGCCCAGGGGCTGAAAAGCGCCTCGAGTCGCGTCTGCAGGAGGCGGCGGTAGAAGAGCTCTTCGCCGAAGCCGGCGGTGACTGCCGTGGCGGTCGCGGCGATCAGCAGAGTGACGGCATCCACCTCGCTGTAGTCCGGCGACGAGCTGACGAGGCTGCGGAGAACCGCCCATACGAGAATCGCGACTCCCGGGGCCCACCATCGCCATGCCGCCCGTTCGACGTCCATGGCGACCGACCCTCTGATGAGGGCGACGGCGATCAGCGGCGCCACGATGAGCAGCACCGCCTTGGTCAGGACGTAGTCCTCTCCGTTCATCCCCGCCGCGACAACAGGGAAGAGCACCGCCAGCGCGCCGAGGATCAGGATGGTCGCCGTGAGTCTGCCCCGGGAGAGTGGGCGCGCCTCGAGGCGCGGTCGGCGGCGCGAGAGCGCAAGCGCGATGGTGATGCCGACCACGGCGGGACCGATCGCCCACAGCAGGGGGACCGTCGGGGCGCCCGCATCGCGCGAGAGAGTCACCCCTTCCGGTCGCCCCACGAGCAACAGGGCCAGGGAGGCGCAGGCGATGGCCGCCCCCGCGGCGATCACGATCCGCGAAATTCGCGCGCTGACAGAGACCCGAGGACTCATGGCGCCAAACTAGCACGAGTGTGCTAATTGGTGGGTACGTGGCCGATGCTCGCCTCATGGCCGGTGCGAACGGCAGTGGCCGCGCGTCACCAGACCGCCTGCCTCGCGGCGGTGGCTAAGCTCGTCGGCGTGACACAGCCCTTTCCGCCGCGCCGCCGCCGCGCTCTCGGCTGCGGAATCGCCGCCACGACCGTGGCGCTCGTCGGCATCCTCCCCACGGCGATCGTCTTCGTGCTCGGTTCCACGGTGGACCCGAACTACGGATGGCTGCTGTTCCTCACCTTGCCGATCGCGGTGTTCCTCGGCGCGATCGGCGTCGTCGTCGGCATCGTCGGCATCGTCCTCGCACGGACCGACGGCGGCGGGTATGCGTGGCCGGTGGTCGGGGTCGTGCTCGGAGCGATCCAGCTGATCCCCGCGGCCGCGTTCCTCACGGGCGGCTGACCCCGTCGAACCAGATCGGCAGCGAGCATCCTCTGCCCGCCCCTGACCCGCGTCCTGAAGGAGAATCCCCGTGCGCCAGAACCCGCCCGCGAACAGAGTGGTCCTCGCGATCGCCGTCGTACTGGCCGCCTTCTTCGTCTGGGGAGCCCTCGTGCGCCCGCTGCTGAACGGTGACTCCCCCGGTGCGACCCTGCTGGTGTTCGGGGCGGGGCTGGTGCTCGCCGGGGTGATCCTGTGGATCGTGCTCGCGCGGATCCAGCGGCTGCAGCGCCGCCAGCGGCGAGCGCTGCAGGAGAGCGAGCCGCAGGCGCGTGTCTTCGGCTCCTACGCGCTGAACGGCGTCGCGGGGTTCCTCACGCGTGCGATTCCTGCTCTGGGGCTCGGCGCCGCGCCGCGCGGCCTGCTCACGTCGAGCCCGACGGGTGTGATCGATCCGTCGGGTTTCCGCCTCGTCCGCGGCGGCGCTCGGCTGGTCACCGCGTACAGCGTGCCGCGCGAGCGGATCGCGGGCGTCGCGATCGGCGGCATCCAGGAGGGCGCCTTCCTCTACCCGACCCTGGTGATCGTCGTGTCGCACGGCGCGGAAAACGCCGCGATCCCGGTGCCGGCGACCCGCGACGAGGCACCCCTGCGCCGCGAGACGCCCGACGGCATGGACCGGCTCCTCGCCGACGCGGCGCGGATCTGGCGCGTTCCGGTTCTCGACGGCGGGGCGTGAGCCGGCGCTTCCCGCCGAGGGCGTCCCGAGGTCGGTGACTACCGCGGGTGTCTGAGGTACAGCGCGGCGGCGTTGTCCCACAGCACGCCCGGCAGCATCTCGGGGGCGACCACGCGAGCGATGAGCTCGAGGTCCTCCGGGGAGAACGGTCTGCGGGCCCTGGTCGAAGGCAGGTCGGTACCGAACATCAGGGCGGAGGGGTTGGCGTCCATGATCGCAGCGATCGCCGCGGCGGGGTCGAGGTCGACGCGGCCGAACCCCGTGGCTTTCACCTTCACGCCGCCCTCCGCCAGGCGCAACAGGTGAGGTAGCCCGTCAGCGTGCAGGCCGAGATGATCGATGCTGACCGCCGGCAAGGCCTGAAGCTGCTCCGCGATCTCCTCCAGTGAGCGAGCGTCGATGTAGAGCTCGGCATGCCAGCCGGCGACGTCGTGGACGCGGCGTGCGAGCCTGTCGAGGCTCGCGAGAGAGGCCGAGCCCCCACGCCGAACATTGAAACGCACAGCGCGCACTCCTGCGGTGCTCAACTTCTCGATCGTGGCATCGTTCACCGTCTCCGGCAGCTGCGTGACGCCGACGTAGGTCGGTCCCAGTGCGTCGAGCGCGTGCACGAGATAGTCCTGGTCGAAGGCTTGGAACGATCCGGACACGACCGCCCCGCCGGCGATGCCGAGTCCCTCGATGCGGGCGCTGTATTCGTCGGTCGTGAAGGCCGGCGGCAGGAATCCCTCGTTCTCGACCAGCGGGAAGGCCGGGTCGATGATGTGCAGGTGGGCGTCGAAAACTCTCTGGGACATGAGCATCGGATCCGTTCTCGTGGCGACCAGACGAGACTACGCATCCGGCGTCCGACCGGCCAGCCGACACCACGTGCGCTCGTGACCGTCGCTCCAACCCGCGCTTCGTTCCCGCTCACAGAGACCGACACCGTTGCGCCCGTACCGTCGAGATGAGACGCTGACGGCACAGTCGTTCCGACGACAGAGAGAGGATGGGCCCGTGCGCGTGTCAGAACAGCAGGTGTCGAACACCCCGCCGCGGTGGCGCTTCTCGATCCGGGCTATCGTCGAGGTATTGGCCGCCGCGTTTGCAATGACCTCAGGCCTGGTGTCGCCTGACCTCCTCATCGATAGAGTCGGCCACCGCCCCCGCCTCGCGGGCGGAACCGACGGTTCGTCCCGTTCTTGACGGCATCGCCTCGCACGGGTTGAGCGAATCAACGCCGAGTAGCCCTTCCCGGTGGCCCGACTCTGCATGAGCCGGCCGGGTGAGCCCCTCCGCCTGCCGAACTCGCGGGGATAGGTTCGTCGTATGACCACGACGCATGTCCCGCTCAGCGCGCCGCTCTACGGCGCCTCGTTTCCGCAGGCCGTCTCCCGCTTCTTCCGCAAGTACGCGACGTTCAGCGGACGGGCCAGCCGGAGCGAGTACTGGTGGTGGGTGCTAGCGAACGTGCTCGTCGCCCTGGCGTTCAACCTGGTCGGCTCCCTGGTCGACCCGCGATTCATCTCGCGCACGATCGACGTGCTCTCCCCCTTCGCATCCGGAGGAACCTTCCCGCTCTCGAGCCCGATCGGGGTGGCCTTCCTCCTCTACGCAACCGCGATCGTGATCCCGGCACTCGCGCTCACCTGGCGGCGGCTGCATGACGTCGATCGTAGCGGCGCCTGGTTCTTCATCATCCTCGTCCCGATCGTCGGCGCCATCGTGCTGCTGGTCTTCACTCTGCTGAGTGCACGCCCGGCCGGAGCTCGCTTCGATGCGTGACGCTGTCGCCGAGGCGGGCTGAGCCGATCGAGGACTTCCGCCTATTCGAGCCCTGCGGAGCGCTCCGCGCGTCGCGAGAGCAGCCGGGGGACTACGAAGAGCAGCACGACGCCGACGATCATCAGCCGGACGATCCACAGCGCGACTTCCGACTCCACGCCGTAGCTCCCCGGGATGCCGAGAAGAGCCAGGAGGATCTGCGGCCATGCGAATCGACCGGGACCGGCATCACTCAGATCCAGCGCCCCCGCGCCGACGAGGATCACCCCCGAGAGCGTCAGGAGAATGAGCGGCATGAGCAGCCCGACCGCGGCGCGCTTTTCGCCGCGCAACATCCGGATCAGGGTGCCGACCAGCTGGAACAGCGGCCAGACGACGAAGAACCACGCCAGGGCGCCGAAGCCGTAGCCCAGGACGATCAGGACGAGGTTCATGGCGAGGGCACCGAGGACACCGCCGATGGAGGCCGATTCGAAGTAGTCGGGGTTCGCGAGAACGGACGGCAGGGATACCGCGAGCAGTCCCGCGGGGAGGGCGGCGAACAACCACCAGAGGAAGTTGAAGCGGGTACGTCGGTTGGCGAAGGAGTTGTGCGCGACCATCTGAATGGTCAACGCCGTGACACCCAAGGGGATGCCGACGAGTGCAACGAACTGCGGGGCTCCGTCGTTCGACGACGGCTCCAGCGCCCAGAGCAGCAGCGCGCCCACGGCCACGCCGACGATGACGAGACCGACCACTAGGCGGAGAATGCTGACCCACGGCTTGACGATCGTCGGTGGTTGTCCAGCACCGCCGTTGCGCAGACCGCGGGACGCTGAGGGCGACTCGGTGGACTCGGGCTGCGGGGTGGTCACTTCGCGACGCTATCAAACGATGTCGACGCGGGTGAATCGGTGCGCCGAACGTTTCCCCAGTGCGCAACACCCCATCCTCGCCGGCGGTCGAAGCACGCGCGGCAGTGCGCACCGGCCTGGTGTTAGATGAGGGTGCCCGCCGAAGGAGCTCAGCTGTGCCATCGACCTTTGTCCCGCCACCGCCCCCTGCGGGTGCTCCGCACCCACGGGTTTCCGAGCCGGCGACGAAGAAGCGCCGCTGGTGGCCGCTGGTCGCGGTGGTGTGTCTGGCCGCGATCGTCGCCGGTGTGGTGGTCATCGTGAACCTGACCAAAGAGGCGACCCCGGAAGCCGCGACCCCGGAGTGCGACGCCGCGTTCGCGACAGCCAGCGCCGCGATGAACCAGCACTACGAGACACACCCTCTGTTCGGGCCGGAGTACGACGCGATCTACGCGGACGGTGTCGTCTCCGATGAAGAGCAAGTCACCCTCGATGCGATGCTCGCGGACGAGTCCGCGCAGTTCGCAGCGCTCATCGACCCCATCTACGACGCATGCACCGGTGTCGAAGACCTCTACGCCGGAGCGTTCGCCCACCGCGACCACGCCGACTGGGCGCTCCTCGACGTCGAATCGATGACGCGAGAAGAGATCGAGGCGGACTTCATCTTCACCCACTGCTACGAGAAGGAGTACCGCCCCTCCTGCTCGGACTTCGTTCTCGAGGACTGGAATCGCGAGGTCTGAGCACCGCGTTGCGTCCTTCGCGAACGTTGCGCGCCTGCCGCTGAGATGAGACGCTGGCGGCACAGTCGGTCGACCACAGACCGGGATGGTCCATGAGCGTGTCAGAGCACCAGGCGACGATCGATCACCCCCGGGGACGGCTTGCGAGCCGGGCTTTCTTCCCCGCACTCGCCGTCGCGCTCGCTGTCTCCGCGGCCCTCGCGACGCTCTGGGCGGCACCGGAACTCACCATCCGATACGCCAGCTTCGCGACGATGATCGCCGCCCTCGCTTCCGCAGTGGTGGCCGCCCGCCGAGGGACGGCGGGCCTGCGCGCGGCCAGCGCCGTCGTCGCCGTGATCACCCTCATGCTCGGTTCCACGTTCTTCGGCCTGACCTACTCATAGACCGAATCGCGCACCGTCCCGGCCGCGCAGGACGACGCGACCGCCCGCGCGGGCGGTAGCTCAACCCCCAGACAGCAGCGCCGCCACCTCTCCGAATGCTTCGCGGCGACGCGCCACTCGTGCCGCCCGGACCTCGGCGTCGCGAACGAACAGCGCCTGCGGCGACGGGTGGAACGTCCGCACGACCGTGAGCCCACGCTCGCGTTCGACGCCCGGCGCGATGCGCAGCAGCCGTCGCCACGCATGATCGGCATCACCGCCCTGCAGCAGCACGACCTCCAGCTTCGGCGCGAGATCAAGCAGACGCAGGATCGTCTCGACGCCGGCATCAAGCTCCGACGCCTTCGGCTTGCGGTTGATGTACCAGGGGTAGGCGTTCCACGGCAGCAGCTCGAACGGTGAGATCCCTGCCTCCTCAAGCAGGATCGACTGCAGCTCTGCGCTGCCGTCGTCGTTCTCGACGCAGATGAAACCGCTGCCGACCTCATCCTGGGTCGCGGGCCCCGGATCGCGCAGGATGCTGAGCACCCGCGCCTCGACACCGCCATGCAGCGGCGCGACGTACGGCGCCCAGCCTCGGCCCATCTCGCGCAACTCGTCGACGTACTCGTTGACGGGTGCGACGTGCGGTGCGTAGCGGTCCGCCCACTGCTGGTCTCGGAACGACTTCAGGGCCATCCGCCTCGGCATGCCCTGACCGTACCAGTGCTCAGCTCGAGGCCGACCTGCTTTGCGACAAAGCAGGCCCCCAGGTGGCTGAGCTGGCTGCGCTTCGCCCTGTTGCCGCCGTCGTACACAACACGCGTTCGCCATGACCGCTGCCTCGAGCGCCGGGGAGACTGCCGCCACTTCGCAGGGCCGACGTCCATCGCCCGAGCGCCCCTCGCCGACGCTCCTCTGCCCGGCTTGAGAGCGTCTTGGCGACGAATTCTCCGCGTGATTCCGGGCTTCTCGGGGCGATCTCGAAGATCTTCCGAGATTCGAGTTGACACGCACGATCGCCGTCTGTACCGTTTAGTACACGCTGAACCGCTCGGTACAGACGAAACAACGAACTAGGAGTCAACATGTCCCGTCCGCCGCTTCCCCCGTTCACCGAAGAGACCGCCATCCAGAAGGTCCGCGCCGCTGAAGACGGCTGGAACACCCGCGACCCGGAGCGCATCGCGCTGGCCTACAGCGAGGACAGCTGGTGGCGCAACCGCTCCACCTTCGTCCAGGGGCGCCCCGCCATCATCGAGTTCCTTGCCGGCAAGTGGGAGCGCGAGCTGGACTACCGGCTCATCAAGGAGCTGTGGGCCTACACTGGCGATGTGATCGCGGTGCGCTTTGCGTACGAGTACCGCAACGCCGAGGGCCAGTGGTTCCGCGCCTACGGCAACGAGAACTGGCACTTCGACAAGGAAGGACTCATGACGCACCGTCACGCGAGCATCAACGACGTCGAGATCGACGAGTCCGACCGCAAGTTCTTCTGGGACAACTCCGGTCCCCGTCCCGCCGACCACCCCGGCCTGAGCGAGCTCGGTCTCTGATGGCCAGAACCGTCCTCGACCGGTCCGACGCGGTCCTCGCCCTCGCCGGCGTGTTTCGCAAGCGAGGCTTCGAGGGTGGTTCCCTGTCCGTCATCCAGCAGGAGACCGGCATCGGCCGCGGAAGCCTCT
The DNA here is from genome assembly GCF_057655505.1 of Microbacterium sp. Soil_N32. Taxonomy (NCBI): domain Bacteria; kingdom Bacillati; phylum Actinomycetota; class Actinomycetes; order Micrococcales; family Microbacteriaceae; genus Microbacterium; species Microbacterium sp. Soil_N32. Next base: position 27,177 of record NZ_JBDGME010000013.1, on the reverse strand, counting down.
ACCACTTCTTCCCCGAGGGGAAGACAGACATGGCCCGCGCCGTCCTCGACCAGGTCAACGACTGGTTCGAAGAGAAGATCTTCGAGCCGCTGCGCACCGCGACCGATCCCCACCAGGCCATCGCGGACATGTCGCGAGAGGTCGCCGAGTACTTCATCTCCCGCCAGCGCGTGTGCTTGTTCGCCGCGATCACGCTGGGAGAAGAACAGGAGACCTTCGCCAAGGCGGTGAAGACCTACTTCACCGACTGGGTCGAGGCCCTCACCGGAGTCCTCAAGATCGCCGGACTCTCACCCCAAGAAGCGGCAGACCGCGCGCTGGACGCGGTCGCTGCCATCCAAGGTGGGCTGATCCTGGCCCGCGCCTACGGCGACGACGCAACCTTCCTCGGAATCGTCGACCGCACTGAGAAGCAACTTCTCGCTCCCACCCGCTAAGCGGGAACCCGAGCCCTGCACTGCTCTCGCTGCAGTACTCGACCAGCACCACCTACGGCGCGCCGCATGCGGCCGGACGATCGACCGCATGCGCGCGCCCACCGGGTCCGCCGGCGCCGCCGAAGGTCCCTCCTCGCTGCCCACTCGGGCACCGAGATCATCGCCGCACCCGCGACGAGACCACGCATGCCGCCTTCGATACGGGCGGCGCATCGAAGGAGAACACCATGCCGTACATCACCGCCCAGGACAACACCAGCATCTACTACAAGGACTTCGGCCCCCGTGACGCCCAGCCCATCATGTTCCACCACGGATGGCCGCTGTCGTCCGACGATTGGGACGCACAGATCCTCTACTTCCTCGCCAAGGGCTTCCGGGTCATCGCCAGCGACCGCCGCGGCCACGGACGCTCCTCGGACGTCGGCACCGGCCACGACATGGACCACTACGCCAGCGACGTCGACGTCGTCGTCCGCCACCTGAACCTCCAGAACGTTATTCACGTCGGGCACTCCACCGGAGGCGGACAGGTCGCCCGCTACGTCGCCAAGTACGGCCAGCCCCAGGGGCGCGTCGCCAAGGCCGTCCTCGTCGCCGCCGTCCCCCCGCTCATGGTTCAGACCGACGAGCACCCCGCCGGCGTACCCGTCGCCGTCTTCGACGGGTTCCGCGAAGCCCTCGCCGCCAACCGCGTCGAGTTCTTCACCGCGGTCGCATCGGGGCCGTTCTACGGCTTCAACCGCGACGGCGTCGAACTCGCACAGCCGATCGTCGACAACTGGGTCCGCCAGGGCATGACGGGCAGCGCACTGGCCCACTACGAGGGCATCAAGGCGTTCTCGGAGACCGACCAGACCGCCGACCTCAAGGCCATCACCGTCCCCGTGCTCGTCCTCCAGGGCGACGACGACCAGGTCGTTCCGTATCAGGAGGCCGCGCTAAAGCAGGCCGAGCTGCTCTACGACGCGACCCTGAAGGTCTACGAGGGACTCTCGCACGGCATGCTCACTACGGATGCCGAGACCATCAACGCCGACATCCTCGCGTTCATCCAGCAGCCCTGATCGCTCGGTCAGTCAAGCGGAGAGCCGCTCACAACTCGATCGTGGGCGGCTTTTTGCTGTGCCTGAGGACGAACGAGAGGCTAAGCGCTCCGCATCTACTTTGCGACGATGCAGACCGCCGCGATCCCGCTCGGTGACTGCTGAGACGCCGCCCACCTACTCAGCCCCATCTCGCTTCAACGTCTGGCCCATTACCGACGATAAGGACAGCTATCCGGACTATCGGTGCGAAGCCCTCGCTTAGATGATGTCGGGCATCTCGGCGTACGCGGCTTGGTATGCGGCAGCGGTGGGCTCGCCACCCTCGAAAGGGTGTGGTGCTGAAACAACCAGTGCCTCCACTGCAAGCTCGACATGCGCACCCCGATGGAGATCGATACCGCGTACTACCGTGGCCTCGGATCCACCAAAAAGGCGGCTGCCGGACCAGGCTCCCGATAGGAACGGACGTCGGGCCGTTTCAGACCGTGCTCCACGGTGAGTCATGCGGGAAGCAGTGCTCCTGGACAAAGTTGGCACGAGAGGCGCTTCAGTCAGCGCCAGCATCGGCGTGAGCGGGGCACCGGGCTACGAGCTCAGGAGACGAATTCCGTCCGAAAGGGGTCGTCGCGGGGCGGTTCAGTAGCGCCGACCAACTGTTCTGCCAGAGTTAGGCCATGCACGAGGTGACGATCTACAGAACAGAGACGATGGCGACGCGCGCGCTTGCCGCGGAGATCCGGCATCAGCACCAGCGCTTCACCGAGCTGCTCGAGCGAGTCAGCGCCACGAGGCTCGGACGCTTTCAGACTGTGCGCTGTGAGGTCAAGCACAAGCTCCATGGTGGTACTCAGTCAACTGTGCGGGTTGATGTGGAGCTGGAGTTCGATGAGCAGCGGGTCGGCATCGAGGCGAAACTCGACCATGAGCTCACCAGAGCCCAGGTTGAGGATCAGCTTCTCGCTCTCGGGCCGGAAGCAACGCTCTTCGTGCTCATACCAAAGAAGGACTCTGCGCCACGATGGCTGACGGACTACCCGGGAGTTTTCCTGATCGACTGGGCGGAGAGCCTTGACTGTTTCGATGACTCCCGGCTCACGATCGATGACATTCACGGTGAGGGGCGGCTCCTTAAGAGCACTGTGGAAGCCTGGCTCTCGGCGTTGGATCTAGCGCCCCGGATGCCTGGGTGGAACGTCGATGTGCATCGCGGTGGTAGCGGTATGCCATCCATCGAGTTTCGGTCGCCGCTGCTTCGGGATGGCAAGCAACTTCGCGGGCAGATCGAAGTGGTCGGCAGGGGCATGCCGGGGAGCCTGAACACGATCCGTTTCAACAGCTATGTCGGAATCTCGGTTGACCCGACGGATGAGACAGATTTCCCCCATCCGGAGGAGTCCACGCTCGTGCCGAGTTGGATCGGGCACCTTCAGCTCCTGCACCGCGAAGTCCTCGAAGGCGAGGAGAAGCGGCTCTGCGTCAATCGGCGCGCCCCCGGTCACGCCAAGAAGGGATTCGGAGTGCGGAAGGTTCAGCTCGCGAATCGCTATCTCAAGTCAAGTACCAATGAAGAACTATCCATCGCGTACCTCGCGAAGGGGTACACCGACTGGGCAATTGGCCCGAAGTTGGCGGATGTGCCCAAGGAGGAGCTCGAAGAGCTGACCGCCATCACCGTGGAGATCTTCCAACGCTGGCATGCGGCCGAGATGGCCGAATAACTTCAATCCACGCTGCAGGTACGCGAACACAGAAGGTGGACGAACCCAGCATCACGTTACTGCTGTGTTACCGCTCGCCACGATCCACACATGACGAAGGCCCCGCATCCCAGTCGTTACATCGGGAGTCGGGGCCTTCGTGGTGGCGGTGACGGTGGGATTTGAACCCACGGTAGGGGGTTACCCTACACAACTTTTCGAGAGTTGCACCTTCGGCCGCTCGGACACGTCACCGCGGACAAGCTTACGACACCACGCGCTCCGGCGCGAATCGAGACCGGGGACCGCGGCGCTCAAGGCCGGTCACCAGGCGGCGGCGACCTCGGCGTGGGTGCGCAGGATGCCCTCGGTCGAGCCGGCCGGGGCGCGGCCGATGCCGCACTCGGTCGCGACACCGAACGCGGGGGCGAAGCGCTGGGCGGCGGCGATGCGGCGCTGCGCACCCTCGACGCCGTCTTCGCGGTGCACGAGTCCGAGGTAGAGCTCGTTGACGGGTGCGAGATCGACGAGCGGGGCGAAGTACGCCTCGTCGTCGCGCTCGATCGGCACGGGCAGGTGCAGCCAGGTGAACGGCCGCTCGGATGCCTCGGCCACCGCGTTCGCGTAGCGCACGAGGTTCGCGGCATCCGTCGGCTCGACGAAGTGGCGCTCGCCGGCATCGCCGTAACAGAGGTGCACCCCGACCTCGACATCCGCGGGCACCGCGTCGACCAGGGTCGCGAGCCGCGCGACGAGTCCGGTGAACACGTCGCCCTCCCACCAGGCATCCATCAGCGCGCCGTAGCCCGACGCACCTTCGAGGATGCCCATCTCGCTCGCGACGTCCCACTGGATCGCGAGGTCGTCGTGCGGGATCGCCGCCGTGATCTCGTCGAGCTCGCGCAGCATCGCCGCCGTGTAGTGCACCTCGAACGCCTCGCGATCGTCGCCCTGGAAGAACGACGAGATCACCGCGAGCGGGGTCGGCAGCGCCACCTCGAAGCGGATGCCCGCCGGAATCGCGCCCTCGTCGCGCAGACGCCGGAACACCGCGTACGACTCGATCGCCGCGGCCGCGTACCCGAGCGGCGGGATGGCGATGTCGGCAGGATCGACGCCCTCGGCGAGCCGCAGCCCTCGGGCGTCGAGACCCGCACCGAAAGGGATCGGCTCGTCGCCTACGCGCTCGATGCCCTCGGCCTCGCCGAGCACGTCGGGCTGGAACATGATCCAGTGGAACCGCTTGCCGACCTCGCCGTCGGGAATGCGGCGGAGGTGGCCGCCGAGCAGATCGGATGCCGTGCGCATCGTCGTCTCGGCATCGTCGAAGTTCACACTGCCCACGAGAAGGGCACCCTGCGGCTGCGTCATGTGTTCAGGCTAGCGCCGGCATCCGACACCGGTTATGCCCGGTGACGTCCCGTGTCATGTCGGAGGCCCCAAGTTAGGATGACCTCAGCGAAAGGACGTGCAGCGATGGGATACATCACCTCCGAGGCGCTGGCCGAGACGGGGTACGTCGTGCTCGACGACCACGATCAGGCCGCCGACCCCGCCGAGTGGCTCGACCTGCAGTACATCCCCTGGCGGTCCTCCGGCATCACCCGCTTCGCGCCCCTCGCCAGCTACGCCGGCGACCTCGAGTGCAACGGCTTCTGGAACCACACTCCCCCGCGCACCGACCGCGACGGGGTGTGGGTCGAGGCGCAGGTCGCGCTCGCCCCTACGCTGCAGGCCCGGGCTCTCGCTCCCGGCGCCCCGGTCGGCCGCTGCCGAGTGATCGAGCTGCAGCCCAACGAGTACGCCGACGCGATCTACAACCTCCACCAAGACGACAACAACCGCCTCAACGATGAGGGCACGGGGTGGGTCGTGCGCGGCTACTACAACCTCACAGACGACACCGACTCGATGCTGATCCTCCGCACCGACAGGTTCGATCCGGCGACCGAGGTGCGCCTGCCCCTGCGGGCCGGCTCGCGGATCATCGTCGACACGCAGCGCTTCTGGCACGCGGTCTGGCATCGCGGAACCGCTCCCCGCTACTCCCTCATCACCTCGTGGACCTCCGGCCCCGAGCTCGACGCCTACATCGCCGCGAACCACGGCGACCCGCATCCGCCGACGGTCGACCTCGACCCGGCCTTTGTCGACGCCGCACAGCTCGAGCTGCACCGCCGCATCGAAGAGCGCCGCCGCGCCTTCGAGGCCCAGGGCATCGTCATGGAACCTCCGACCCCGCTCTACGGCTGACTTCACTCGTCGCTTCCCGCGCCCCCTGCACGGACGCCGCACACCCGCACGGCCGATCCCCCGGTTCCTCCGTGCAAAACGCGAGGTTTCCGTGCATCCGGCGCGCATCGCGTCGCGAACTGCAGGCAGAAACCCCGGATGCAGGCACGAAACCGTCCCCCGTGCCTGCATGTCACCGCACCGCCTGCATATCGCCGCGCCGCCACCCACCGGCATCCGCCCGCGCCACCTGCACGGACGCCGCACACCTGCACGACCGATCCCCCGGTTCCTCCGTGCAGACGTGAGGTCTCCGTGCATCCGGCGCGCATCACGTCGCGAACTGCAGGCAGAAACCCCGGATGCAGGCACGAAACCGTCACCCGTGCCTGCACGTCGCCGCGCCGCCTGCACGTCGCCGCGCCGCCACCCACCGGCCCCGCCCACCGGCATCCGCCCACCCACCTGCACGGACTCCACACACCTGCACGAGTGATCCCCCGGTTCCTCCGTGCAGACGTGGGGTGTCCGTGCATCCGGCGCGCATCACGTCGCGAACTGCAGGCACATACGCCGGATGCAGGCACGAAACCGTCCCCCGCGCCTGCACGTCGCCGCGCTGCCTGCATATCGCCGCGGCACGACCGACCGGTGTCCGCCCCGACACCCGCCACCTGCACGACGGCGCACCGCGTCAGACGGTGCGGCCGCCGTCGAGACGCACCACCCGGTCGACCGAACCGGCGGGCGGGGCCACGTGCGAGATCAGCAGCACCGACTGCGAACCGGCGGCGCCGAGCAGGTCGCGCAGCAGGGCGTCGGAGGCATCCGGATCCACGCCGGCCGTCGGCTCGTCGAGCACCAGCACGGGGAATCCGCGCAGCAGCGCTCGGGCGAGGGCGATGCGCTGGGCCTGACCGCCCGACACGAGCGCGCCGCGGTCGCCGACCCGCGCGTCGAGCCCACCCCGATCGCGCACCCAGGTTCCCAGGCCGACGCGGTCGAGCACGGCGAGCAGCTCGTCGTCGGTCGCGGTGTCGCGCGCGAACAGCAGGTTCTGCCGAATGTCTTCATCGAACAGCTGCGGACTCTGCTCGCACAGCCCCACCACGCGACGCAGCGCCGGCCCCGACAGCGCCGCCGCGTCGACGCCGCCGACACGGTACAGGCCCTGCGCCTTGAGGAAACCGACGAGCACGGCGGCGAGCGAACTCTTGCCCGCACCGCTCGGGCCGGCCACGAGCACCCGCTCGCCCGGCCGCAGATCGAGCGAGACCCCGCGCAGGGCCGGCGCCCCGCCCGGCCAAGATGCCGTCACATCGCGCAGCGCGATCGTCGGCGTCGTCTCCGCGGCCACCTCGAGGCCGGCGGCCGCCGTCTCGGCAGTCGCGCCCGCGACGCCGGCACGAGGGCCCGCATCCCGACCTGCATCCGCACCGTTTCCCGCACCCGCACCCGCACCGTCACCCACGCCATCCGCACCTGCACCGCCGCCAACGACGTCCACCCGCGCGCCGTCCGCGAACTCCTCTCCGTCGTCCGAGCGCAGCTCCGGGGGCATCCGATCCGGCAGCACGTCGACGATGCGCGCCGCGCTGGCGCGCACGCTCCGCCACGACGCCGCCGCGATCGGCACCGCGCCGAACACCTCGAACACGACCATCGGCACCAGCACGACCACCGCGAGCCACGGGCCGTCGATGACTCCGGTCGACAGCCCGGGGGCTGCGGCGGCCAGCGCCCACACCGAGGCCGCACCCGCCACGGCCGAGACCACGCCCGCGGCGACGGCCTGCGCGAGCGACGCCCGCGTCACGTCACGGCGGAGCGCCGCATCGGCGGTGGTCACGCGCTCACGCGCTTGGGCCTCAGCACCGTACGCGAGCAGCACGTCGAGGCTGCCGAAGTAGTCGACGAGCGCGGCCGAGAGGTCGGCGCGTCGCGCCGACACGGCGGCCTCGGCGCGCGCCCCGAACAGCCACCCCATGCCGATCGCGGCGGCGCCCGCCACGAGAAGGCAGAGCGTCAGGGTCGCGGCGGCGATCGGCGACACGAACGCCACGAACACCACCGCCCCGACCGCGACCACGGCCGAGACGCCGAGGGGCTGCACGACCCGCAACGGCAGGTTCTGCAGGTTCTCGACATCGTCGACGAGGGCCGAGAGCACCTTTCCGCGGTCGGTGCGGCCGAGTCCGGCGGGCGACAGCGGAATGAGCCGCCGCACCATGTCGGCCCGCGTCGACGCGAGCTGACGGAGCGCGGCGTCGTGACCGCTCAATCGCTCCAGGTACCGCGTGACCGCACGGGTGACGGCGAAGAACCGCACACCCACCACCGCGACCGACAGCGGCACGAGCGAGTCGACGATCGAGGCGCTCACGATCAACCAGCCACTGACCGCGAGCAGGCTCACGGCCGCACCCGCCGACAGCACGCCCCAGATGAGGCCCGGTGCGAACCGCCGCGCCGACGGCTGCGCGAGGCGCAGCACCTCACGGATGCGGTCGGCACGGGTGCGATCCGCACGGATGCCCTCGGCGCCGCTCCCCTGCACCGCACTCATGCGCTGACCCCCAGAGCCACGACCTGATCGGCGATGTCGCGGGCGGAGCGGCGGTGCGAGACGAGGAGCACGGTGGCGCCGGCATCCGCCCGCTCGCGGAGGGAGCGCCACAGCCGGGTCTCGGTCTCGGGGTCGAGGGCGCTCGACGGCTCGTCGAGGAGCAGCACCCGCCGGGTGTCGGCCGCGTGGCGGTGGAGTGCGCGCGCGACGGCGACCCGCTGGGCCTGTCCGCCCGAGAGCCCGCTGCCCTGCACGCCGAGCTCGAGATCGGGGTCGAGGTCGGCGCAGGCCGCGGCGAGCGCCGACCGCACCGCGGCGTCGTCGGGCGCCGGGTCGCCGAGGGCGACGTTCTGGGCGATCGTGCCCTGCAGCAGGCCGGGGCGCTGGCCGGCCCACGCGGTCCAGTCGGCGGGCGACAGCGCCCGCACGTCAGTACCGCCGACGGAGGCCGTGCCGTCGAAGGGCACCGCGCCGCGCAGCGCGGCGAGCAGACTCGTCTTGCCCGATCCGCTCGGCCCCTCGACGAGTGTGATCGTGCCGGGCTCTGCCGTGAACGAGACGGGCGGCAGATCGCGCACCCGCAGCCCACCGACCACGAGGGCGGCGCGGGCACCCCGCAGCAACTCAGGACCGGCGGTCCCGAACGCGCGGTCCTGGGCCGAATCCGGCTCGGTCGGCGACGTCTGTCCTGAGTTCGTGTCACCGGCCCCCGAACCCCCACCGGCCGCACCCGCCACGGCCGCACGCGCACCGCCCGCCCCTACGCCCGCCGCCTCGCTCGGCCCGGCCCCCGCCCCTACGCCCGCTGCCTCGTCGAGCACCGCGAAGATGTCCTCCGTCGCGGCGACCCCCTCCGCGGCGGCATGGAACTGCACCCCGACCTGCCGGATCGGCAGGAACGCCTCGGGCGCGAGCAGCAGCACGAACAGTCCGATTTCGAGCGACAGGTCGCCAGACAGCAGCCGGAATCCCACCGCGACGGCGATGAGCGCCACCGCGAGCGAGGCGAGCAGCTCCATCGAGAAGCCCGAGAGGAAGGAGAACCGCAGCACCTTCATGGTCTCGCGGCGGTAGTCGTCTGAGGTCTCCTCGATCCGATCGGCGGCGCGGCGCTCCCGCCCGAACAGCCGCAGCGTCGCGAGGCCCTGCACCGTGTCGGCGAAACGGGCGGCGAGCTGCTGCAGCGTCGTGAACTGCCGCTGCTGCACGGTTCGGGTGGCGATGCCGATGAGAATGAGGAACAGCGGGATGAGGGGCAGCGTCACGGCGGCGATGAGGCCGCTCTCCCAGTCGAACCACCACATGACCGCGAGCAGCACGGGCGTCGCGATCGCGGTCATGACGAGCTGCGGGATGTAGCGCGCGAAGTACGAATCGAGCGCCTCGAGACCGTGCCCCGCGGTGATCGCGAGCCCCGCCTGGTTGCGCTGCGCGAGCCATCCGGGGCCGAGACGACCGACCGACCGGATGAGGGCGGCGCGCAGTTGCATGCCGGTCCTCGCCGCCGCGCGGGTGCCCGCCGCATCGGATGCCGCGATCAGCACACCGCGCAGCAGCGCCACGAGCAGCAGCGCCACCAGTGAGCCCGAGACGTCGCGGCCGGCCAGCGCGCCGGTGACGGCATCCGTCAGCAGCCAGGCGAAGGCGATGACGACCGCCGTCTGCACCACACCGATCAGCGCGGATGCCGCGAGGAACACCCTCGCGGCACCCGCGTAGCGCAGCAGTCTCGGGTCGACGGGTTTCACGCGTGCGCCGGAGCCCCCTCGATCGACCGGCGGGTGACGCGCTTGCGGAACACCCAGTAGGTCCACGCCTGATAGGCCAGCACGAGCGGCATGGCGATCAGCGCGGTCCAGGTCATGATCTGAAGCGTATACGGCGTGCTCGAGGCGTTCCCGATCGTGAGGCTGTAGGCCGGGTCGATGGTGGACGGCATGACGTACGGGAAGAGCGCGGCGAAGAGCATGACGACCGCGAGCATCACCGTGACCATGCCCGACACGAACGCCCATCCATCGCGCCGCACGAGCGAGAAGCCCACGGCGGCGATGAGGGCCACGGCGGCGAGCGCACCCGCACCGAGCACGAGCCACAGCAGCGGCGCCTCGCGGCTCATCGCGATCACGGCGGTCCAGACGACCGTGCCGGCGGCGGCGAGGATCGTCGGGCCGGCGGCGAGCTTCGCCAGCCGGTGCGCGTCCTCGTGCACCGGCCCGTCGGTCTTCAGGGCGACGAACAGCACGCCGTGCAGGAAGAACAGCAGCAGCGTGGTGACGCCCACCAGCAGCGCGTACGGGTTGAGCAGCGAGAAGAACCCGCCCACGTAGATGTGGTCGGCGTTCAGCGCGACGCCCTGCACGATGTTGCCGAAGGCGACGCCCCACAGCAGCGCGGGCACGACGGAGCCGATCACGATCATGCGGTCGAAGCCCTGCTTCCACTTGCGTCCCTCGCGCTGGTGGCGGTACTCGAACGAGACGCCGCGCAGGATGAGCGCCAGCAGGATGAGCAGCAGCGGCAGGTAGAACCCGCTGAACAGCGTCGCGTACCACTCGGGGAACGACGCGAACAGCACGGCTCCGGCGACGATCACCCAGGTCTCGTTGAGGTCCCAGACCGGGCCGATGGTGTTGATGACCTGCCGGCGCGAGACGTCGTCCTTACCGAGGAACGGCAGCGACATGCCGACGCCGAAGTCGAACCCGTCGAGCACGAAGTAGCCGACGAAGAAGAAGGCGACGATGAAGAACCAGAGCGTTGCGAGATCCATGACGTGTCTCCTTCTCAGTACACGACCGACGGCAGCTGGGCCGTCTCCTCGTGCGGTTGCTCGGTGGTGTCTGGCCCCTTCTGCGCGGCCTTGACGATGAGGCGGATCTCGACGACCGCGAGGGCGGCGTAGATCGCGGTGAAGGCGATGAGCGAGATGAGCACGTCGACCCCGTTCACCCCGGGCGAGACGCCGTCGCGGGTCGACATGAGTCCGAACACCAGCCACGGCTGACGGCCCATCTCGGTGAACACCCACCCCATGATGTTGGCGAGCAGCGCGAGCGGGAACGACCAGATCGCGAGCTTCCACATCCACGGCGCGGGCTCGCGCTTGGCGTTCTTGCGCGTGAGCCACAGGCCGGCGACCGCGACGAGGGCGGCGGCCATGCCGAGGCCGATCATCCAGCGGAACGCCCAGTACGTGACCCACAGGATCGGGGCGAAGTCGGTGATGCCGGTGTCGGCGTAGGTGGTGAGGTACTCGGCGTTCAGGTCGTTGATGCCGTGCACGCACGCGTCGAGCGAGTGCGTCGACAGCAGCGACAGCAGGTACGGCACACGGATGGAGAACAGCTCGGAGCTGCCGTCGGGGGTGCCGAGCGTGAAGATGCTGAACGAGGCATCCGCGCCGCAGACGGTGTTGAACGTGGCTTCGGCGGCGGCCATCTTCATCGGCTGCGCGGCGTACATCGCGAGGCCCAGCTGGTCACCCGTGAGCACGACGCCCGCGGTCGAGACGATCATCGCCCACAGACCGAACTTCAGCGAGATGCGCATCGTGTCGAAATGCTGGCCGCGGGCGAGGTGCCAGGCCGAGACCGAGATGATGACTCCGGCGGCGAACATGAGCGCGCCGAAGATCGTGTGCGGGAAGGCCGCGAGCGCGACCGGGTTCGTCAGCAGCGCCCAGAAGTCGGTGAGCTCGGCGCGGTTCGTCTCGGGGTTGTAGACGTAGCCGACCGGGTTCTGCATGAACGCGTTGGCGGCGATGATGAAGTACGCCGAGAGGGTGCTGCCGATCGCGACGCACCAGATGGTCGCGAGGTGCAGCTTCTGCGGCAGCTTGTCCCACCCGAAGATCCACAGGCCGATGAAGGTCGCCTCGAAGAAGAAGGCGAGCAGTCCCTCGAACGCGAGCGGGGCGCCGAACACGTCGCCGACGAAGCGCGAGTAGTCCGACCAGTTCATGCCGAACTGGAACTCCTGCACGATGCCGGTGACGACGCCCATCGCGAAGTTGATGAGGAAGATCTTGCCGAAGAAGCGCGTCAGGTGCAGGTATTGCACCTTGGCGGTGCGCACCCACGCGGTCTGGAAGATCGCCGCCACCAGCGCCATGCCGATCGTCAGGGGCACGAACAGGTAGTGGTAGACGGTCGTCAGACCGAACTGCCATCGAGACAGGACCAGGGGGTCGAGCCATTCCATGGAGCACTCCTCTTTCTCAACCTGCTGCCACGCTAATGAGAGGCCTGTCGGCGCCATCGGGTCGCAGGCCGTGAATAAGGCGGATGCCGTCTACGCGGCGGCCATCGCCGCCAGACGCAGCTGCACGGTGCAGTCCTCCGGGAGGGACGACGCGCGCACGGCCTCGGCGGAGAGCGGCCCGCCGGCTTCGGCGAGCACCCCCTGCATGAGGCCGAGGTGCACGCTGCAGAGCATCGGGCGGTCTTCCGCACGGCCCGCGGCGTGCGGGCACGGGCTGAGGTCGACGGTCAGCTGCTCGTCATCGACGACGGGCTCGAAGCCGCTCTCCTCCAGGTGTTCGATCAGGGCGTCCAGTTGGTAGGTGGCGTCGCGTCCGAGGGCGGATGCCGTGGCCGGCAGCACCCGGCGCAGCAGGTCGCCGCGGCGGGCGGCGGCCGTGACCTTGTCGCGGGCGATGGGGCTCGACGCGTCACCCGTGCCGGTCGCCGCGCTGTAGAGCGTGCGCGGCCGGCCGCGGGTGGTGCGGTGCTCCGTGGCGGCGATGACGTAGCCGCCCTCGATGAGGCGCTGCAGGTGCTCGCGCACGGTGTTGGGGTGCAGGCCGGTGGCCTCGCACAGCTCGCCGATGGTGCGCTGCGCACGCGTCTGCACGAGGTGCAGGAGCTGCACTCGTGAGTACGTGGAGATCGGCCCGCAGACGGGCCCGGCGCTGGCCATGACTCCAGTATGGACGCGCCCCGGGGGTGCCCGACGCCGTTCGGCCGTGAAAAACCCCCGTCGGCGATAGGAGTGTCGGATGCCCGCGATAGCGGGCGTGCATGGGGCCCCTCGCGGCCCATCCGAGGGCGCGGTTCGCCGGTTCGGCGCCGCCCTGCACGGAGTTCCCCCACCTGCACGGCCGATCCGGCGACCCCTCCGTGCAGGCGTGCGGAGTCCGTGCAGGCGGGGGCCGTCCGGCGGTGTCGGATGCCCCGGCTAGCCTTGCTCCATGGCCACTCGTCGTCCCGCCCCGCCCGCATACGTGTGCACCGAGTGCGGGTGGACCACGGCCAAATGGGTCGGCCGCTGCGCGGAGTGCCAGCAGTGGGGCACCGTGCAGGAGCAGGCGACGAAGACGGGCATCGTGCAGCGGGTCAGCGCGCTGCCCCCGTCGGCCGATCGTGCCGCGCGACCGATCACCCAGATCACCACGACCGATGCCCCACGGCGCACGAGTGGCGTCGGCGAGTTCGACCGCGTGCTCGGCGGCGGCATCGTGCCGGGAGCGGCGATCCTGCTCAGTGGCGAGCCGGGGGTCGGCAAGTCGACCCTGCTGCTCGAAGTGGCCGCGAAGGCCGCGCACGCCGGGCGTCGCGTGCTGTACGCGAGCGCCGAGGAGTCGCCGGCGCAGGTGCGGCTGCGCGCCGAGCGCACGAACGCCTTGCACGACGAGCTGTACCTGGCGAGCGAGACCGACCTCGCCACGATCCTGGGTCACATCGACGAGGTGAAGCCGCAGCTCGTGATCGTCGACTCGGTGCAGACGGTGTCGTCGGGGTTGATCGACAGCGCCGCGGGGCAGCCGAGCCAGGTGAGGGAGGTCGCGGCCACGCTCATCCGCATCGCGAAGGAACGCGATCTGCCGATCATCATCGTCGGCCACGTCACGAAAGACGGTCAGGTCGCGGGGCCCCGCGTGCTCGAGCACCTCGTCGACGTCGTCTGCCACTTCGAGGGCGACCGTCAGACCGCGCTGCGCTTCGTGCGGGCGCTCAAGAACCGCTTCGGCCCGACCGACGAGGTCGGATGCTTCGAGATGACCGGAGACGGCATCGCCGAGGTGCCCGATCCGTCCGGGCTGTTCCTCTCGCAGGGCACCACCGAGCCGGGCACGTGCGTCGCGATCTCGCTCGAAGGCCGCCGCGCACTTCCGGTCGAGGTGCAGGCGCTGACCGTGCCCACCCAGGCGCCGAACCCCCGGCGCATCGTGCACGGCGTCGATGCGTCCCGCGTGGCGATGGTGCTCGCGATCCTCGAACGCCGGGCCGGCGTGCCCACCGGGTCGCTCGACGTGTACGTCTCGACCGTCGGCGGAGTGCGCTTCACCGAGCCCGCCGCCGACCTCGCGATCGCGATCGCCATCGCCGGGTCCATCCGGCAGTTCTCGGTGCCGCGCACGCTCGCCGTGGTCGGCGAACTGAGCCTCGCGGGCGAGATCCGACCGGTGACGCAGGCCGCGCAGCGGCGATCCGAGGCCTCACGTCTGGGCTACGAGCACGTGGTCGACGACCGGTCGAAGACGCTCCGCGCCGCGCTCGGCGACGTCAAGGCGCGCAGCGGTGAGCGCGAGGTCCGGGGCGTTCCCCCGTTCTGAGCATCCGCCTCGGGCCCCCACCCAAGCATCCGCACGCCGGCGCATCCGCGGACGGCCCGGGGTCAGGCCTCCAGCGCCTTGAGGATCTCCTGCGGCGAGGCCTGCATCGGGTGCGGGCCGGCGATGTCGAGGAACACCGTCGTGATCGGATGCGCGCCGAGGAAGCTGCGCAGCCACTCCGCGGTGTAGATGCCGACGCCGGGCGGGAGGTTCGCGGGCTTGTTCTTCGCGTCGCTGAAGAGCAGCAGCGCGAGGTCGCCCGAGTTCGGGTCGCGATAGGTCCACACCTCGCCGGTGTCGAGCGGGTTGTCGCGGGCCCCCGGCTTGACGAGCGGCACGACGGTGGTGCCGTTGCGCAGGGCGAGGGCGACGGCGGCGACGTCCTGCTTCTCGAGGGCCAGAGCGAGGGCCTCCGAGCGGAAGTCCTCGGGGGCCGGTTTCTTCTTCGCCTTCTTCGCTGCCATGCCTCCCAGCCTAGAGCGGCGAGAGCGCGTCACGCCCGCGCAGGGGCGGAGACGAATAGGGGCCCTCTCGAGTCATCCATTGGGGACTGGGGTACTCGAGAGGGCCCTCGGGTTCTCGGGCGGCGGATGTCGAAGCGCTGGGGACGCTGTAGCTCGACGCCACTGGGGATGGCATGATCGCCGCACGATCGGAGAACCGATGTCAATGGTATCCCAAAGACCCATGCCGTGTCAGCCGATCCTGAAGACTCTGCGCTTTTCGTCGGGCCAGCCCCGAGATCACGCGGAACGAGTCGATCGACGGCCCGCGCTCTTCCGATACTGTCCTCAGAACAGCAGGATCTGCTTCGTCGTGGCACTGGGGAAGCCGCCGATCGAGACCCCCACGTGGTACGACGCCCCGCCGGCGGGGGCGCGCTGCCGGTTCTCCTCGGCGCAGGTGTCGACGCTCGACCGCGTGCGATCCCACACCACCGGCTCCTTGCTCGTGACCGTCGTGCCGGCGGCGAGCGTGGCGATCATGCTGCTCGGGTTCTCCTGGCAATCGGTCGACCGCCACCACACATCGGTGCCGCTCGAGATCGTGAACGACTGCAGCGACGACCCGACATCGAGCGTGCAGTCCGCCCCGCTGATGTTCGTGAGCGAGATCGACAGCTTCGGCAGCTCGCCCTCGGCGTAGCTCTCGGCATCCGTCACGGCGGTCACCTCGAGGTCCTTCGCCTGGCAGGCCACGACACCCGGCTCCTCGGGCGGCGGCTCGGTCTCGGTGACGCTCGGGGACGCATCCGGCGACGCATCGGGCGAGGCGTCCGGCGATGCGCTCGGCACGTTCGAGGCCGTCGGCGAGGGCGACGGCGTGCTCTCCGACGCCTGCGAGGCCCATGGCTGGGCGACGAGCAGCCACACCCCGACCGCGATCGCGGCGAGCACCACGATGAGGGCGCTCAACACGACGAGGCGCCGTCGACGATAGACGGCTGCGGACTGGCGGGGCATGAGTAAAGGCTAGTTCAGGCGCTTGAGCATCCGCGTGTTGCCGAGCGTGTTGGGCTTCACGTGCGCGAGGTCGAGGAACTCCTCGACACCGGCGTCACCGCTGCGCAGCAGCTGCGAGTACACGTCGGGGTCGACGACCTGCTCGCCGATCGGCGCGTAGCCGCGGCGGCCGAAGAAGTCGACCTCGAAGGTCAGGCAGAACAGTCGCGAGAGTCCGAGCGCGAGCGCGTTCTGTTCGAGACGATCGACGATCGCCCGACCTACTCCGCGGTGCAGCCAGGACTCGTCGACGAGCAGAGTGCGCACCTCGCCGAGATCCTCCCAGATCACGTGCAGCGCACCGCATCCGATGAGTTCGCCGTCGGCCTCGGCCACCACGAACTCCTGCACCGAGCCGTAGAGCACGGCGAGGTCCTTGCCCAGCAGGATGCGCTTCTCGACCATCGGCTGCAGCAGGGTACGGATGCCGGTGACGTCGGCACTGCGGGCCGGTCGCACGATGTAGTCGTTCACTCGTCCAGCCTAGAACCGCCGCCTCCGCAGAACCTGACCCCGGTGTGAACGCGAAAGGGGCGGATGCCGAAGCATCCGCCCCTTTCGGGATCAGCGTGACGTCACTCGCCGGTGATGGCGAGGTCGGGCGTGGCCGAGATCTCTCCGCCGGTGTTGACGCCGACCGAGACCTTCTCGCCGCGCGGGCCGTGCTCGAACAGGAACTCGCCGTCCTTCGCGTCGACCTTCACGTGGTCGCCCGCGTCGAGCTCGCCGTGCAGGATCTTCTCCGACAGACGGTCCTCGACCTCGTGCTGCATCGCGCGACGCAGCGGACGGGCACCGAGAGCCGGGTCGAACCCGATCTCGATGAGGCGCTCCTTGGCGGCCTGCGACAGCTCGATCGTCATGTCGCGGTCGAGCAGCCGCTCGCCGAGGCGCTTGGTGAACAGATCGACGATCTGCACCAGCTCCTCCTTGTTGAGCTGCGGGAACACGATGATGTCGTCGACACGGTTGAGGAACTCCGGCTTGAAGTGCCGCTTGAGCTCTTCGTTCACCTTGCCCTTCATCCGCTCGTAGCTCGTCGCGTTGCTGCCCTCGATCTGGAAGCCGACCGGGCCGCCCGCGATGTCGCGCGCACCCAGGTTCGTGGTCATGATGATGACCGTGTTCTTGAAGTCCACGATCCGACCCTGACCGTCGGTGAGGCGACCCTCTTCGAGGATCTGCAGCAGCGAGTTGAAGATGTCGGGGTGCGCCTTCTCGATCTCGTCGAAGAGCACCACGCTGAACGGCTTGCGCCGCACCTTCTCGGTGAGCTGGCCGCCCTCTTCGAATCCGACGAACCCGGGAGGGGCACCGAACAGACGCGAGACGGTGTGCTTCTCACCGAACTCGCTCATGTCGAGCGAGATCAGGGCTGCTTCGTCGTCGAACAGGAACTCGGCGAGCGCCTTGGCGAGCTCGGTCTTTCCGACACCGGTGGGGCCGGCGAAGATGAACGAGCCCGAGGGGCGCTTCGGGTCCTTGAGGCCGGCGCGCTGACGACGGATCGTCTTCGACAGGGCGGCGATGGCCTCTTCCTGACCGATGACGCGCTGGTGCAGGGCCTTCTCCATGAAGACGAGTCGGCTCGACTCCTCCTCGGTGAGCTTGAAGACCGGGATGCCCGTGGCCTGGGCCAGCACCTCGGCGATCAGGCCCTCGTCGACGACCGCCTGGGTCGCGACGTCGCCCGCACGCCACTGCTTCTCGAGGCGCAGGCGCTCGGCGAGGAGGCTCTTCTCCTCGTCGCGCAGCGACGCGGCCTTCTCGAAGTCCTGCTCCTCGCTCGCGGCTTCCTTCTGCTCGCGCACCTTGGCGATCTTCTCGTCGAACTCGCGCAGCTCGGGCGGGCTCGACAGGATCGACAGACGCAGGCGGGCGCCGGCCTCGTCGATCAGGTCGATGGCCTTGTCGGGCAGGAAGCGGTCGGAGACGTAGCGGTCGGCGAGGTTCGCCGCGGCGACGATCGCGCCGTCGGTGATCTGCACCTTGTGGTGCGCCTCGTAGCGGTCGCGCAGTCCCTTGAGGATGTTGATGGCGTGCGGCAGGCTCGGCTCGTTCACCTGCACCGGCTGGAAGCGGCGCTCGAGCGCGGCATCCTTCTCGAAGTGCTTGCGGTACTCGTCGAGCGTGGTGGCGCCGATGGTCTGCAGCTCGCCGCGCGCGAGGAGCGGCTTGAGGATGCTCGCGGCGTCGATCGCGCCCTCGGCGGCACCCGCACCCACGAGGGTGTGGATCTCGTCGATGAAGACGATGATGTCGCCGCGCGTGCGGATCTCCTTGGTGACCTTCTTCAGGCGCTCCTCGAAGTCACCGCGGTAGCGGGAACCGGCGATGAGCGAGCCGAGGTCGAGCGAGTAGAGCTGCTTGTCCTTCAGCGTCTCGGGCACATCGCCCTTGACGATCGCCTGCGCGAGACCCTCGACGACGGCGGTCTTGCCGACGCCGGGCTCGCCGATCAGGACGGGGTTGTTCTTGGAGCGGCGGGAGAGGATCTGCATGACCCGCTCCGCCTCCTTCTCGCGCCCGATCACCGGGTCGAGCTTGTTGTCGCGCGCGGCCTGGGTGAGGTTGCGACCGAACTGGTCGAGCACCTGCGACCCGCCCTGCGCGGCAGGGGTGTCGTTGCTCTGCGCGCCGACGGCGGCGGGCTCGCGGCCCGGGGCGCCCGACAGCAGCTGGATGACCTGCTGGCGCACCTTGTTGAGGTCTGCGCCGAGCTTGACGAGCACCTGGGCGGCGACGCCCTCGCCCTCGCGGATGAGGCCGAGCAGGATGTGCTCGGTGCCGATGTAGTTGTGGCCGAGCTGCAGGGCCTCGCGGAGGCTGAGCTCGAGCACCTTCTTGGCGCGCGGGGTGAACGGGATGTGGCCGGTGGGCTGCTGCTGCCCCTGGCCGATGATGTCCTGCACCTGCTCGCGCACGGCGTCGAGGGAGATGCCCAGGGACTCCAGCGCCTTGGCGGCGACGCCCTCGCCTTCGTGGATGAGGCCGAGCAGGATGTGCTCGGTGCCGATGTAGTTGTGGTTCAGCATCTTCGCCTCTTCTTGGGCGAGGACGACCACACGACGGGCTCGGTCCGTGAATCTCTCGAACATGTTGACTCCTTGATTCGCACGGTCCCCGGGTGAGTGCCACACGGGTGCGAAGCGCTTGTACATCGAGAGTAACGACCGCGGATGCCGTGTATGCCCGTGTTCGCCGTGGGCATACCGCCGCCCTTTGGGCTGGGCATCCGCCGCCTTCCACTCCTCTTCGTCGCGGGCGCGGGATGCGGCGCGGGGTTGACGAACATATTGGAAATCGATAACTTAACGGAAGTCGATAATAACGATCAACGATAAGGAGTCGACATGGACAACCGCACGGGACGACTCACCCGCGGCGACCGATGGTCGCTCGCAGCCTTCTCCGTCGCCGGTCTTGCGATCGCCGCCTGGATCGTCGTCGGGTCGACGGTCCGCATCGTGCAGCTGGCGCAGGGCGTCGACGTCCCCGTGGCGGTCGACTTCCTCGACTCGACCGTCGACGTCGCTCTCACCGACGGATCGGGCACCGTTCCGGTGCAGATCGGAAGCGGTGTGCTCACCGCACCGCAGCTCACTCCCATCGCGACCGTTCCGGGCATCCTGGGGCAGGTGGCACTCGCTCTCACCACGCTGATGATCGTCGCGTGCCTGCTGCTGCTGGCCCGCGGCATCATGCAAGGCGAAATCTTCAGCCGCCGGCACACCGTGCTCGTCTCGGCGGCCGGGCTCGGCGGCCTGCTCGGCTTCGCCGTCGCCCGCTTTTTCGACAACATGCTCGCGAACGCGACCGTGGCGCAGCTCACGGACAACCGTCTCGACACCGCCGTGCTCACGATCAATCCCTTCACCTGGGTGATGGCGGCGTTCGCGGTCGCGGTGATCGCGACGGCCTTCACGGTGGGCGAGCGACTGCAGCGCGACAACATCGCGCTCGAGAAGGAGACGGAGGGCCTGGTGTGAGCCCCGCCGAGTCCGACGACGAGGCCACCGGCATCCACTGCCGCCTCGACGAGCTGCTCGCCGACCGCGGCATGACCCTCACCGAGCTGAGCGCCCGCGTGGGCGTGAGCATCGTCAACCTCTCGGTGCTCAAGAACGACCGGGCCCGGGCCATCCGCTATTCGACGCTGCGGGCGATCTGCGACGCGCTCGACTGCGAGGTCGGCGACCTCCTCGTCCGCACGCCGGCTCACTGACCCCCACCCCCCTGCTCCTTCCCCGCTCCTTCCTTCCCCGCTCCCGTCGCACTTTCTGTCGCCTCCCGCCCTCCCAGGCGACAGAAAATGCGACGGGAGCGGAAGGGGACGGCGGCGTCAGAAGGAGGGAGGGGGCGGAGACGACGGGGGCTGCGGAGAAGACGGGGGCTGCGGGGCGACAGGCTGGGGCGCGAAGGACTGCGGGGCGAGGGGCTGCGGGGCGACGGGCTGGGGCGCGAGGGGCTGCGCGGCCAGCAGCTCGATGACGACGGCGGTGCCGTAGGCGCAGATCTCGGTGAAGTTCTGGATCGACCCGGCGTCGAAGCGCATGGCGACGATCGCGTTCGCTCCACGCTGCTGCGCCTCGGCCCACATCCGCCCCATCACGACCTGCCTGGCCTCGTACATGACCTGCGTGTACTCGGGGATCTCGCCGCCCCCGAGCGACCGGAACCCGGCCGCGAAGCCCTGGCCGAAGTCGGTCGACCGAACGGTCAGACCCATCACCTCGCCGAGCACCTGTGTGATGCGATACCCCGGAACGTCGTTCGTCGTCACCATGAACATGAGGCCATGGTGCCAGAACCGACCCCTTGTACCAGATGACAGCGCATGGGCACACCTCCCCATACGAATATTCCTATCAATGGGCTGAGAGCCGATACCGTGGCTTGCATGATGAACTTCGACCGGAAACTGCGCACCCGCTCCCGCCTGCTGCTGGCCATCCCGGCAGCCGCCCTCGCCTTCTCGCTCACCGCCTGCGGTGCGAGCCGCCCCTCCGAAGACGACGTCGCCGCGGGCCTGACCAAGTTCTTCGAAGAACAGGGCCAGGGCGACATCCTCGACGCCGACGCGGCCGAGTGCTTCGCCGGCCCGCTGGTCGACTCCGAGCTCAGCAACGAGACGCTCAACTACATCGCCAACGGTGAGGACAAGCAGGCCAACCAGGAGGACAAGGACCTCACCGAGCAGATCCTCAAGGACAACATGAACGAGTGCCTCGGCCTCGAGAGCGAGTAATCGCCGCGCGCTGACCCCGGTCGCGTCCCACGAAGGATGGCGGATGCTTCGGCATCCGTCATCCTTCGTCATTTCCGCCCAGGGAATTCTCAGCCGCCCCTAGCGTTAGACGTTCTGGCGTGCATACCGGCCCGCCGCCCCATCGTTCTGGAGTTCCCCCCGCATGAGTAGCACCACGCGCGCCCAGAAGGCGCCCGATACCCGCGGTCCGGTCCGGAAGCTGCTGACCTCGTTCGGCTTCCAGATCATCGCCGCCCTCGTCCTCGGCATCGCCGCCGGCCTCATCGCCCGCCAGCTCGGCGCGACCGCCGACAACCCGAGCGGCCTCTCCGCCACGCTCGACACGATCGGCAGCTCGTACGTCACGCTGCTGCGCGCCGCCGTCGTGCCGCTCATCTTCACCGCGATCGTGGCCAGCATCTCGAACCTGCGTCGCGTACAGAACGCCGCGCGCCTGGCCGGTCAGACGCTGCTCTGGTTCGCGATCACCGCGTTCATCGCCGTCGTCATCGGCATCGTGCTCGGCGTCACCATCCAGCCCGGCAGCCGCGCCGGCGAGGGCCTCGAGACCGGCGACCCTTACACGGTCGGCACCTGGTGGAACTTCCTGCTCGGACTCATCCCGCAGAACTTCCTCGGCATCGGCGTGAACAGCTCGTTCGACGCCGAGGCCGGTTCGGTCACATCGAGCGTGAGCTTCAACATCCTGCAGGTGATCGTCGTCGCCGCCGTGGTCGGCATCGCCGCGCTCAAGGCCGGCAAGAAGGCCGAGCCGTTCCTCGTGTTCACCGAGTCGCTGCTCAAGGTGATCCAGCGCGTGCTGTGGTGGATCATCCGCATCGCCCCGCTCGGCACCTTCGGCCTCATCGGCGCCGCCGTCGTCAAGTACGGCTGGGAGAAGCTCGCCTCGCTCGGCTGGTTCGCCATCGCCGTCTACGTCGGCCTCGCGCTCGTGCTGTTCGTCGTCTACCCGATCCTCGTGAAGACGCACGGCCTGTCGATCAAGCAGTTCTTCTCGGGCGTGTGGCCCGCCGTGCAGCTGGCGTTCGTCAGCCGCTCGTCGATCGGCACCCTGCCCCTCACCGAGCGCGTCACCGAGCGCAACCTCGGCGTGCCCCGCTCGTACGCGTCGTTCGCCGTGCCGTTCGGCGCGACCACCAAGATGGACGGCTGCGCCGCGATCTACCCGGCCATCGCCGCGATCTTCGTCGCGCAGTTCTTCGGCATCGAGCTGAACTTCGTGCAGTACCTGCTGATCGTGCTCGTCTCGGTCGTCGGCTCGGCCGCCACCGCCGGCACCACCGGCGCGGTCGTGATGCTCACGCTCACCCTGTCGACCCTCGGCCTGCCACTCGAGGGCGTCGGCCTGCTGCTCGCCATCGACCCGATCCTCGACATGGGCCGCACCGCGGTCAACGTCGCGGGCCAGGCGCTGGTGCCGGCGATCGTCGCCAAGCGCGAGGGCATCCTCGACGAGGGCCGGTACAACGCGCCGCGCGCGGGCCTGCCCTTCGCCGAGGACGACGACGACGACACGACCGAGACGGATGCCTCGACCACCGAGCCCGCCGCCACGCGCTGAGGCGCGATCCGCAGCATCCGTTCGCCGAACGCCCCGCCCCACCCGGGCGGGGCGTTCGGCATTCCGGCGCGGGAGTGGGGGCCGACGCTAGGCGCGGTCGGCGGGGCGCGTGGCGCTGCGGGTGTCCATCGCGAGCTCCTCGGCATCCATCGCGGCGATCAGCTCACGCATGACCTCCTCGTCGAGGTTGCCGCGGTCGCGCTCTTCGAGCAGGATCGCGCGGCGCACCTGCAGCCACCCCTTCGAGAGCGCGAGCAGATCGTCGTACGACGGCTTCGCGACGGCGTCCTCCACCTCCTGCACCTCGTCGGTGTCGCGCTCCACCCGCGTCATGCGCTTCGCGAACGCGTCGAACAGTCGCAGGTCGACGTCGCCGTACTTCTGCTCCCACTCGACCCGTTTCTCGGCGAGGTAGGCCTTGCCGGCCTGGCGGCTGCGCTCCTTGACGGCGGCGAGCGAGCGCCGGTCCTCCTCGTGGTCGACGTCGCTCGCGATGCCGAGGCCGCGGATCAGCGCGGGCAGCGTGAGCCCCTGCAGCAGCAGCGTGCCCACGGTCACGATGAAGGCGACGACCACGATGGCGTGCGAGGCCTCGGTGTCGAGCGCCGCGAGGTCGGCCGCGGCGAGCGCGGTCGCCAGCGTCACGACTCCCCGCATGCCCGCCCACGAGATGACGGCGTTGTCGCGCCAGGTCAGCTGCAGACCCGCCATGCGTTCGCGCACCATCTGCTGCCGCAGCTCGTCGGGAGTGAAGCGGTTCCACCGGCGCGACTGGGCGAGCCGCTTCCGGAAGCCCTCCGACTCGACGCCGCGGTCCCACCGGGCGAGGCGACGACGATCCTGCCAGTTCGCGAAGGCGCTGATCGGATAGATGTACAGCGGACGCACCACCAGCACGACCAGCAGCACCGCACCCGCGAGCAGCAGGATCTCGCCGATCGACTCGGCGCTGAGGTCGCTGATCACCCGCGGCAGCTGCAGGCCGATGTAAGCGAACACGAAGCTCTCGAGCAGGAAGTCGGCCGAGAGCCAGATCGGCTTCTCCTGCTGGCGCGTGGTGTAGTCGGTGCGCGGCGCGTTGAACCCGACGTACAGCCCCATCGCCACGACCGCGAGCACACCCGACCCGCCCAGGTGCTCGGCGATCGCGTAGGCGCCGAACGGGGCGAGCAGGCCGAAGGTGCCGATCACGACGGCGTCGTTGATGCGCATGCGCAGCTGGTGCAGCGCGATGCCGAACACCAGGCCGATCGCGACGCCGACCGCGACGGCGACGACGAACTGCCAGACGCCGCCGGCCACACTGACGGTCGTGCCGGCGACGAGCAGAGCGAACACGCGGTAGAGCGTCAGCGAGGTCGCGTCGTTGATGAGGCTCTCGCCCGACAGCACGGTCATGATGCGTCGGGGCAGGCCGAGCTTGCGGCCGATCGCGGCGGCCGACACGGCGTCGGGCGGCGCGACGATCGCGCCCAGCAGCAGGGCGCCCGGCAGGGTGAGGGACGGGAAGATCCACCAGGCGACGAACCCGACGGCGAGCGCGGTGATCAGCACGAGCCAGATGCCCAGGCGTCGGATCTGCGGGAGACTGCGCCGGAATCCCACGAACGACACGTCGAGAGCCGCCGAATAGAGCAGCGGCGGCAGCACGAGGTTGAGCAGGAGATGACCGTCGGCGCGCAGTTCGGGGACGAACGGGAGGAAGGATGCCGCGAGCGCGACGACCGTCACCAGCAGCGGCGCCGGCCACCCCCTCCACCGCGCGATGGCCGCCACGACGACGGCGCCGACGAGCACGTAGAAGATCTCGGCATCCATGCAGGAAGCGTAGCGCCGGGCATCCGATCAGTCGGCGTCGAGCGCCTCGCGCAGGCCCGCGTTCTCGTCGCGCAATCCGCTGTTCTCACTGCGCAGACCCGCGTTGGCCGACCGGAGCCCGGCGTTGGTGCTCTGCAGACCGGCGTTCTCGTCTTGCAGGTCGAGCACCCGGGCGATGCCGGCGATGTTGAGGCCGTCGCTGCGGAGCACGGCCGCTCGACGCAGGCGATCGATGTCGTCGTCGCTGTAGCGGCGGGTGCCGCCGTCGCTGCGCGCGGGTGCGAGCAGCCCCTTGCTCTCGAACAGCCGCAGCGTCGCTTCGGGGAGTTCCGACAGCTGCGCGGCCACAGCGATGCCGTAGACCGGGGTGCGCGAATCACGGGAGGCCATGCGGTCCTTTCGGGGACTTGCGAGATGTCTGACTTTGATCTATAACAAATCTACAGCACAGATGCAGATAACCTGCATCCCCGTTCCAGCCCCTCGGGGCCGCACGAAAGGAGACATCATGGCACTCACCTTCGATCCGTTCAGTCAGCTCGACCGCTTCGCTGCGAGCGTGCTCGACTCCGTTCGGGCACCCCGGCTCATGCCGGTGGACCTCTACCGCGACGGCGACCGCTACATCCTGCACGCCGACCTTCCGGGCGTCGACCCGGGATCGATCGACGTCGACCTCGACGGCACGCAGCTCACCCTCCGCGCCCAGCGCACGGCCGACAGCCGCGAAGGCGTGCGCTGGCTCGCCCGTGAGCGCGGCGCCGGAGCGTTCCTCCGCCAGTTCACGCTCGGCGAGGGCGTCGACCTCGACGGCATCAGCGCCTCGTACGAGAGCGGCGTGCTGTCGGTCATCATCCCGGTGAGCGAGCGCGCGAAGCCGCGCAAGATCACCGTCGAGTCGCACGAGCAGCGGCAGGCGATCGACGCCTGATCCCCGGGCGGGGCGCCCGGTCGCGCCCCGCCCCACCTCCTCCTCCGCCCACTCCTCGATGCTGAAAGGAGAAGCCCATGTCCCCCGCCCTCGACCGCTTCCTCCGCTCCATGGAGTACTCGGCCACGCGCGACGACCTGCTGCGCGAGGCCGCCCGGGACGGTCTCGGCCCCGACGACCGCGCGCTCCTCGCCGCGCTGCCCGAGCAGAGCTACAGCGCCGCGTGGAGCATCCGCTACCGGCTGGCCCGCCGGTCGCTGGCGGATGCCTTCGCACCGAGCTCCGGCGTACCCGCGGCCGCCTGACATCGCGCCGGTTCGGCCGACGCCGGGGCGCAGCCGCCCTGCGGCGTCGGTCGAACCGGTGTGGTGCGCGGAGGTGGAGCGTCGGCATCCGCCCCGGTACCGACGCGCCGCCTCCCGAGCGCCGGGAATGCGGCATCCGTCCCCTGCGTTGCAAAACGTGATGAATGACGTCGCCCTCTCCGTCCTCGACCTCGTGCCCGTCCGCTCCGGACAGACCAGCGCCGAGGCCATCCGCGCCTCCCTGTCCCTCGCCGAGATCGCCGACCGCCTCGGCTACCGTCGCTACTGGTTCGCCGAGCACCACAACATGCCGGCCGTCGCGTCGACCACCCCGCCGGTGCTGATCGCCGCCGCCGCGACCCGCACCGAGCGCATCCGGCTCGGATCGGGCGGCGTCATGCTGCCCAACCACGCGCCGCTCATCGTCGCCGAGCAGTTCGCCGCCCTTGCCGCGATCGCCCCGGGGCGCATCGACCTGGGCCTCGGCCGCGCACCGGGCAGCGACCCGGTCATCACCCAGCTGCTGCGAGGATCGGGCACGACGAGCGACGTCGAGCAGTTCCCGCGCCATGTGCAGGACATCTCGGCGCTCGTCTCGAACGAGGGCGCCACCGTGCGCTTCACCTCGGGCGGCGAGTACACCGTGCGCGCCACCCCCGCAGCGACCGACGCCCCCGAGGTGTGGCTGCTCGGCTCGAGCGACTACTCGGCTCAGCTCGCGGCATCCCACGGCCTGCCGTACGTCTTCGCCAACCACTTCTCGGGCCAGGGTCTCGAGCGCGCGCTCGATCTGTACCGCACGAACTACCAGCCCAGCGAGGAGCACCCCGAGCCGCGCACGTTCCTCACCGTCAACGCGGTGGCGTCGCCGACCGCCGACGAGGCCGAGGCTCGCGCTTTGCCGCAGCTGCGCATGATGGCGCGCCTGCGCTTGAACAAGCCGCTCGTCGCACTCGAGACCGTCGAAGAGGCGCTGGCCGCCGAGTCTGATGCCGCCACCGACCAGGTCGTCGAGGCCGCTCGGTCGCGGTGCTTCGTGGGCACCGGCGAGTCGGTCGCCGCCGAGGTGCGCGCGTTCGCCAGCCGCTGGGGCGTCGACGAGGTCATGCTCTCGCCGGTCGCCGGAGCGTACGCCGCCGAGGCCGCCGACTCGACGACCGCGCGCGCGCAGACGCTCGAGCTCGTCGCCGGGTCGCTCCGCGCCCCCGCCGCCGCCTAGCCCGCCCCCGCCCTCGCGCCCGCGCCCGCCTCCCC
>NZ_JBDGME010000012.1:0-21140 GCF_057655505.1 Microbacterium sp. Soil_N32 | reverse complement strand
GGCGCTCCCGCACCACCTCAACCCCCCACCCCCCAGCCCCCCGCCCGCCGCGATGCGGGATCGATATGTCAGGTCCAGGGCCCGGGAGCGTGCCATATCGATCCCGCACCGGGGGCGAACAGAGGGGGCGGGTCGTAGGCTGGGGAGGTGCACGGAGAATACAAGGTTCCTGGTGGGAAGCTCGTCGTCGTCGACCTCGAGGTCGAGAACGGCGCGATCGCGCAGTTCCGTCTGGCGGGAGACTTCTTCCTCGAACCCGACTCGGCGCTCGACGACATCAATGCCGCGGTGAACGGCCTGCCCGTCGAGTCGGATGCCTCGGCCATCAGCGCCGCGGTGCGGTCGGCGCTGCCCGAGGGCGCCCAGCTGCTCGGCTTCACGCCCGAGTCCGTCGGCACGGCGGTGCGCCGGGCGCTCGTCACGGCGCCGGGCTGGCGCGACTTCGACTGGGAGATCATCCACGACGAGGCCGTGTCGCCGCAGATGAACCTCGCCCTCGACGAGGTGCTCACCTCTCGGGTCGGCGAGGGGCGGCGTCGTCCGACGCTGCGCATCTGGGAATGGGATGCCTCGGCCGTCGTCATCGGCTCGTTCCAGTCGTATCGCAACGAGGTCGATCCGGAGGGCGCCGAGCGTCACGGCTTCGAGGTCGTGCGCCGTATCTCGGGCGGTGGGGCGATGCTCATCCCGCGGGGCCAGATCATCACGTACTCGCTGTACGTGCCCGCCTCGCTCGTCGCCGGCATGACGTTCGCCGACTCGTACGCGTTCCTCGACGACTGGGTGCTGCAGGCGCTGCGGTCTCTCGGGATCGACGCGACCTACCGTCCGCTCAACGACATCGCGAGCCCGACCGGGAAGATCGGCGGCGCCGCGCAGAAGCGCCTCGCCAACGGCGGCGTGCTGCACCACGCCTCTCTGTCGTACGACATCGACGGCCAGGTGATGACCGAGGTGCTGCGCATCGGGCGCGAGAAGCTGAGCGACAAGGGCACGACGTCGGCCGCGAAGCGCGTCGACCCGCTGCGCAGCCAGACCGGGCTGAGCCGCGAGGAGATCATCGACCGGTTCATCGCGACGTTCCGCTCGCTGACCGGAGCGGAAGACAGCACCGTGTCGCCCGACGAGCTCGCCGACGCCGAAGCACTCATCGAGTCGAAGTTCGCGACGGACGCGTGGCTGCACCGCGTTCCGTGACGCGGGACGAACCCGCAGACGCGCCAGAGGTCGAGGAGGGCGACGCGCCGGACGCCTCGGTCGTGCCGGGCGCCTCTGTCATGCCGGACTGCCGCGAGACTCGCGACGCGACGGACGCCGGTGACGGGGCAGTCACGCCGGATGCCTCGATCGTCCCGGACGTGTCGGTCGAGCCTGTGCGCCGGGGGTCGGTCTCGATCGTCGAGGGCGACAACCTCGCTGCTGCGCGCGCCCTGCCCGATGCCTCGTTCACGCTGGTCTACCTCGACCCGCCGTTCAACACCGGTCGCACCCGCGAGCGCCAGATCGTCACCGCCCGCCGGGCGGCACCACCTCAGGAGGCGTCGGATGCTGAGGGGGAATTCGGGCAGGATCCGGCCGCCGTGAACGCGTCGGTCCTGAGTGAGGGTGCGGCCGCGGCCGAGACGCCCGACGCGATTGCGAGCGAGGCGACCGGGGAGACGCCCGCGGCAGAGGTGCGTCACGGGTTCCACGGGCACCGGTACGAGCGGGTACGCGGCATGCTGCGCACCTACGACGACCGCTTCGACGACTACGGCGACTTCCTCATGCCGCGGTTGGAGGAGGCGTGGCGCCTGCTCGCCGACGACGGCACGCTGTACCTGCACCTCGACTACCGCGAGGCGCACTACGCCAAGGTCATGCTCGACGCGGTGTTCGGGCGCGACTCGTTCCTGAACGAGCTCATCTGGGCCTACGACTACGGCGCGAAATCGCGCCGACGCTGGCCCACGAAGCACGACACGATCCTGGTGTACGTCAAGAACCCCCGCACGTACTTCTTCGACTCCGACGAGGTCGACCGCGAGCCGTACATGGCGCCCGGGCTGGTGACGCCCGAGAAGGCGGCGCGCGGCAAGCTGCCCACCGACGTGTGGTGGCACACGATCGTGCCGACGACGGGGCGCGAGAAGACGGGGTATCCGACGCAGAAGCCCGAGGGCATCCTGCGGCGCATCATCCGTGCGTCGAGCCGCCCCGGTGACCGGGTGCTCGATCTCTTCGCCGGCAGCGGCACCACCGGAGCGGTCGCCTCGGCCCTCGGCCGCGACAGCGTGCTCGTCGACGACAACCCCGAGGCCGTCCGGGTGATGCGAGAGCGGATGCCCCACGCCCAGGTCACCCGCCTCGACTGAGCATCCGCCGCCGCTCAGCGCTCCGCGCCAGGTCCCGTCAGCACCTGCCGCCCCGCTCGGAAGGAGATCTCCCGCAGCGAACGAGCATTTCCCGGAGCTGCTCCTCGCATCGGCGAGATCTCCTTCTCAGGCGTTCACGCGTTCAGGCGTTCAGGCGTTCAGGCGTCAGGAGATCAGGCGCCCTCGGCGTCTCACGAGTCGAAGCCCATACCCAGGGCGTCGAGCGTCTTGAGGAACAGGTTTCGGCGCCCTCCGTTGTGGTCGGCGCGGTCCATCGCGGCGCGCACGAGGTTGATGCCGATCGCCGCCGCGGGCTCCGGGGGGAACGGCACCGGGCGCTCGCGCACCATCGCGAGCTCGGTGCGTTCGGTGGGCTGACCGGCGAGATGGTCGAGCATCACGTCGGCGGCGAACCGGGCCGCCCCGACCCCCAGTCCCGTGAACCCCGAGGCATACGCCACCCGGCCGCGCCGAGCGGTGCCGAAGAACGCGCAGAAGCGGCTCGACGAGTCGATCGCGCCGGCCCAGCGGTGCGTGAAGCGCAGGCCCTCGAGCTGCGGGAACGTCGTGAAGAAGTGCGAGGCGAGGCGGCGATGGCTCTCCATGCGGTTCTCGTACCGGGGTCGCACTTTACCGCCGAAGTGGTAGACCGCGTCGTAGCCGCCGAACAGGATGCGGTCGTCGTCGGTGAGCCGGTAGTAGTGGAACTGGTTGGCGCTGTCGGCGAGGCCCTGCCGGTGCGACCAGCCGATCGACGCGAGCTGCTCGGCGCTGAGCGGCTCGGTCATCAGCACGTAGTCGTAGACGGGGACCGTCATGAGCCGGTTGCGCCGCAGGAGCGAGGGGAAGACGTTGGTCGCGAGCGCGACGGCATCCGCCACCACTCGGCCCTGTGTGGTGACGACGGAGACCGGACCCGATCCGTCGCCTTCGAGACCGGTGACGAGGGAGCGTTCGTAGATCTCGACGCCCGATTCCGCTGCGACGCGCGCCAGTTCGAGTCCGAGCTTCGCGGGGTGCACGAGCGCGGTGTCGTCGCGGTCCCAGGCCCCGGCGAGGAAGGTGGGCGAGTGCACTTCGGCCTGCACGGCCTCGCGGTCGAGGAAGCCCGCCTCGTCGCGCAGCCACTCGACCTGGTGGGGCTCGACGGCGACGGCGAGCTGTCCGGTGCGGGCGAAGCCGGCATCCATCCCGTACCGCTGCACCGTCTCGCCGATGGCGTCGAGGTTCTCGCGCCCGAGCCGGGTGAGCGCGTCCATCTCGTCGGGCCAGCGATTCATGCCGTTCTCGTGCCCGTGGGTGAGGCTGGCCTCGCAGAATCCGCCGTTGCGCCCCGACGCGGCCCACGCCACCCGCGAAGCTTCGAGCAGCACGACGCGTCGTTCGGGGTCGCGTTCCTTTGCGCGCACCGCGGTCCACAGTCCGGCGTAGCCGCCGCCGACGATCACGAGGTCGGCGCGGGTCGTGCCGGTCAGGGAGGGGAAGGGGGTGCGGGTGACGTCGTCGAGCCAGAACACCGCGAAGGCCGTATCGCGCAGGGAGGCATCGATGACGGATGCCGGCGGCTGTCGACGCTCGAAGACGGTGGTTGCCATGGTGCTCTCCTCGGGGGACGCCTCAGCGCGTCCCCCAGTTGTAGAGGTCTTTGTAGAGGCCCGCATAGAGCAGGCTCTCGGTGTGGACGATGCCGGGGATGGTGCGGATGCGGGTCGAGATGAGGTCGACCAGGTGCTCGTCACTCTCGCAGATGGCCTCGGCGAGGATGTCGAAGCTGCCGAGCGTCACGACCACGTACGCCAGCTCGCTGATCTCGGCGAGGGCCTCCGCGATCGTGCGCGGGTCGCCGGTGACGCGGATGCCGATCATGGCCATGCGCGGGAAGCCGAGCTGCAGCGGGTCGGTGACCGCGACGATCTGGATGACCCCGGCCTCGGTGAGTCGCTGCACGCGTTGACGTGTCGCGGCCTCGCTGAGTCCGACCTCGCGCCCGATCTCGGCGTACGGTCGGCGGCCGTCTTCCTGCAGCAGCTCGATGATGCGCTTCGCGATGTCGTCGAGCGCGGGTGCCGGCTTCGTGACCATGCGTCGATCCTGGCAGGAGGAGGCGTTGATAGCAACAGATTTCGTCGTCTCGTGGCTGATTTCCAATGGTATTCGCAGGTGTGGCCGGCGCAGCGTGACATTTCCCGCACGGCACCGCGCACGGTCGTCGCCCCGCGGACCGGGTGGCGCTACCCCCGGCGAGGGCCGTATGGGAAAGTAGATCGACCGACCGGGGGACAGCCACCTCATGACCAGACCGCTCGCAGGGCCGCAGACGCTTCTGCGCGCCATCAACGGCCGCGCGATCCTCGAGTCGTTGGCGAACGACGGCCCCCAGACGCGCACCGATCTCATGGCCGCGACCGGTCTGTCGCGCACCGCGGTGTCGCAGGTGCTGCGGATGCTCGAGACGGCGGGCGCGGTCGCCCCGGCCGGAGTGGAACCCGGAGCACGCGGACCCGCCGCGGGGCGCGTCGGCCTCCATCCCGCGCTGGGGACCGCGGTCGCCGTGCACGTCGACCACCGCAGCGCCCACGTCGCCCTCGTCGATGCCACCGGGGCGGTGCGGGCCGAGCGGCACGGCGCCGTGGCAGAGCGGGACGACACCGCCCGCCGCGTCGACCGCATCGTCGCCCTGATCGACGAGTGCCGCGCCGAGGTCGGCGGGCCCGTGCATCTCGCGGTCATCGGCGTGCCCGGCATCGTGTCGGCCGAGGGCATGATCCGCAACGAGCAGGGCCCCGACGGCGGAGCGTTCCGCGCCGCGCTCACCGACCGGCTCGGATGCGCGGTGCGTATCGAGAACGACGTGAACCTCGCCGCCCTCGCCGAGCTCAGCCACGGCGTGGGGGCCGCGCTGTCGAGCTTCGCACTGCTGCTGGTCGACGACGGCCTGGGGGCGGGCATCATCATCGACGGTGCCCTGCACCGCGGAGCATCCGGTGTGGCGGGCGAAGTCACCTATGTTCCGCAGTCGCCGCTGCCGCTCGGCGCCCCGGTGCTCAACGACCAGGTGTACGCCGACCTCGCTCTCGTGAACGGCCTCGACCAGACGCTGCCGTTGCCCGTGCATCTGCGCGCCGCGGCAGAGGGCGACAGGGGTGCGCAGGCGATGGCCGCCGAGATCGGCCGACGCATTGCCGTCGTCGCCGGCACCATCAGCCTCGTGCTCGACCCCGAGGCGTTCGTGCTGAGCGGCTACGGCACGCACCCCGTGCTCGTCGAGGCCGTGCAGCGCACCGCCGAGCAGTACGCCCCGCGCCTGCCCCTGCGTTTCGAGCTCTCGGAGTTCGGGCCCGAAGCCCCGCTGCTCGGCGCGATCGGCGAAGCGTCGGCGGCGCTGCGCGCCACCCTGTTCACCCGCATCCTCTCCCCGGTCGAACGCACCGGGCACTGACTCCCCGCGACAGGACCCCGATGACCCCCCGCGCCGCCCTCACCCGCCGTCTCGGCCTGCCCGACGGCACCCGGGCGATCATCCTCAACGCCGACGACTTCGGCATGTGCCACGCGGCGAACGTGGCCATCGGCGAACTGCTCGACGCCGGCCGCATCGACTCGGCGACCGTGATGGTGCCGTGCCCGTGGGCACCCGAGGCCCTCGCCTTCGCCGCCGACCGCACCGACCTCGACGTCGGCGTGCACCTGGTGCTCACCAGCGAATGGACCCGATACCGCTGGCGCCCCCTCACCGGGGGGCCGACGCTCGTCGACCGCGACGGGTACTTCCCGGCGCAGACCGCCGCTGTCGAGAGTCGGGCGGCCGTCGGCGAGGTGGCTGCAGAGCTCGACGCGCAGCTGCAGGCCGCGCTCGCCGCGGGCGTCGACGTCACGCACCTCGACAATCACATGGGGTCGGTCTACGGGCTCGAGACCGGACGCGACTTCCTCGATCCGGTGTTCGCCCTCGCCGCGCGGCACGGCCTGCCGTTCCGCCTGCCGCGGCGCATGGACGGCGACGAGACCGACGCGGCGCTGCGCGAGAAGCTCGACGGTGCCGCCGCGGCCGCCGATGCACTCGGCATCGAGATCGTCGACCGGCTGTGGACGCATCCGTTCGAACTCGCCGGCGAGGGCACCGAGGTCGAGGAGACGTACGAGCAGGTGCGGGATGCCTTCGTCGCGCTGCTGCGCGCCGTGCCGGCCGGGGTGACCGAGATCTACCTGCATCCGATGGTCGACGGCGACGAGCTGCGCGCCGCGGTCGACTTCGCGGCCCCGAAGCGGGAGTACGAACGGCGGCTGCTGGAAGACCCGGTCGTGCTGCGCGCGATCGAGGAGGAGGGTCTCGTGCGCATCGGCTGGCGAGACCTGCGCGACCTGCAGCGAGGAGGAGAGCGATGAGCACCCTGACCGAGCGCCTGCGCGACCGCCGGCTCGACGCGGCGCCGAGTCGCGCGCAGTCGATCGCGTTCGGAGCATCCGGGTTCCCGACGCAGCTGATGACGCAGACGTTCTCGGCATTCGTCGTCTACTTCTACGTGTCGCACCTGGCCGTGCCCGCCGGGTGGGTGGCCGCCGCGATGATCGCGCACGGCGTGCTGAACGCGGTGCTCAACCCCATCGTCGGGGCCTTCTCCGATCGCCTGGGCACCCCCTGGGGGCGGCGCATCCCGTGGATCGGTCTCGGTATCGTGCCGCTCGTCGTCGCCTTCGCGCTGGTGTGGATGCCGCCCGCGCTGCCCGCCGCCGGACTCATCGTGTGGTTCCTCGCCGTCGTGGCCGTGTACGACATCGCCTTCGTCGTGGTGGTGCTGAACATCTCGGCGCTGTTCCCCGAGATCTTCCGCACGACCGATGAGCGCGCCCGCGGCAACGTTCCCCGGCAGATCTTCGCCATCCTCGGCATGATCCTCGGCACCGCCGGTGCGCCGCTGCTGTACGGGTCGGCGCTGGGCTGGCCCGGCATGGCGGTGGTGCTCGGCGGCGTGTGCCTGATCATCCTGGTGTGGTCGTTCGCCGGCGGCATGGTCGAGCGCCGCGTGCCCGAGGCGGCCGTCGCGTCGGCGATGCCGTGGCGCATGCAGATGCGGTACACCTTCGCGAACCGCGCCTTCGTGCCCTACGTCATCGGTTCGCTGTTCATCCAGACGTCGATCGCGGTCATCCTCGCGGCGCTGCCGTTCTACGTGCGCTACTCGCTGGGCGCCCCGGAGGCCGAGGGGAGCATCCTGCTCGGGGCAATCTTCGTGACAGCCATCCCGTCGATCGTGCTGTGGAGCGCGGTCGTGCGGCGCACCAGTCCGCGCACGGCTCTGCTGTGGAGCGTGGCGGTCTTCGGCATCGCGGTGCTCGGGTTCGTGCTGCCGCAGAGCATGTTGGCCGCCGCCCTGGTGGGCGTCGCCGCGGGCGTCGGCGTCGGCGGCCTGCTGCAGCTGCTCGAGGTGGTGCTCGCTCAGATCATCGATGAAGATGCCGTGCGTACCGGGCACCGGCGCGAAGGCGCCTACTTCGGCGTGAACGGCTTCATCGTGCGCGGGTCGGTCGTGCTGCAAGCCGTCGTCGTGGCCGTGGTGCTCACGGCATCCGGCTTCGACGCCACGTTCGGCGATGCGCAGCCCGACGCGGTCGACGGCGGCATCCGTCTGATGCTCGCCGTCATCCCCCTCGGGTTCACGGCGCTCGCCTGGCTCTGCTTCTTCCTCTATCCGATTCGCACCCGCGACCTCTGAGCCGTCAGTCGGCGGCGCGGCGGGCCTCCCAGCCCGTGCGCACCATCTCGTCGACCGAGTAGCGCATACGCCAGTCGAGGTCGCGGGCGGCGAGCTCGCCCGTCGCCACGATGCGGTCGGGGTCGCCCGGGCGGCGCGGCCCGATCTCGGGGGTGAAGGGGATGCCGGTGACCCGGGCGACGGCATCCATGATCTGCTTCACGCTGAGGCCGTCGCCGGAGCCCAGGTTGTACGCGGGCTCGATCGGCTCTCCGGCGGCGAGACGCCGGGCCGCGGCGACATGGGCGGCGGCGATGTCGCCGACGTGCACGTAGTCGCGCACGTTGGTGCCGTCGTCGGTGGCGTAGTCGTCGCCGTTGATGCGCGGCGTCTTGCCGGCGAGGAGCGCCTCGAACACGATGGGGAAGAGGTTGTGCGGGCTGACGTCGTACACCGTCGGATCGGCCGAGCCGACCACGTTGAAGTAGCGCAGCGAGGTGTGCCGCAGCGGCGCAGGGCCGTCGGCGGTGGCGATCGCCTGGTCGCGCAGCATCCACTCGCCGATCAGCTTCGACTCGCCGTACGGGCTGGCGGGCTTCTTCGCGGTGTCTTCGACGACGAGCGGCACATCGGGGGTGCCGAACACCGCAGCCGACGACGAGAACACCATGTTCGCGACGCCCGTCGCCTCCATTGCCTCGAGGATGACCCGCATGCCCTCGACGTTCTGCGCGTAGGTGTGCAGGGGGCGCTGCACCGAGACCCCGGCGTACTTGAAGCCTGCGACGTGGATGACGCCCTCGGCGTCGTGCGCCCGCAGGGTCTCTTCGACGAGGGCGCGGTCGAGGATGCTGCCCCGCACGAAAGGCACGCCCTCGGGCACGAACGATGCGACACCCGTCGACAGGTCGTCGAGCACGACCGGCGACAGGCCTGCGGAGGCGAGCGCGCGCACGACGTGCGATCCGATGTAGCCGGCGCCGCCGGTGACGATCCAGGACATGAGGTTCCTTCCCGCGCGCATCGGCACGACACACGCCTGCCCATTCTCGCAGGCGGCCGGCGTGCGCTCGTGTCGCCGGTCCCCGGTCGGTGCGTCCGAGGCTCACGGCAGGGCGACGTGCACCCCGGTGACGGTTCCCCCGCGGATCAGGTAGCCGCGGCCGGGTGGGAAGTCGGCGCGTCGGGCGCGCGGCACGTGGGCGGTGTACACGCTGGGCATATCGTTCACGTCGGGCTGCAGGGCGAGGCCCCACCGAGCGCCGCGGAGGGGACTCGCGAGGTCCCACACCGAGGTGAGCGTGGCATTCTCGCCTTCGACGACGACGGTGAGCTCGCTGCGGCGCAGCAGTTTCAGCAGCGTCGCGAGCGCCGACTCGTCGCCCGTGCCGTCGAACCCGCCGATGTCTTCGATCACCACGATGCCCTCGTGCTCCGGGCGGGGGAAGACGAGGGGTGCCGGGGCATCCGGAGCGCTCTCCGCGGAGTCGGCCGGGTCGGGGGAGGGTGTGCCGATCAGCGGCAGGGAGGAGAGGAGTGCGGTGGGTGCGCTGCGCGGCGTGCCGCCGAGCGCGAGCGTCAGCGCGTCGATGAGCTGTCGGCGCTGGCCCGGCGCATCGCCGCGATGCGTCCACGGGTGAGCGTCGGCGAGCGCCGAGGGGCGGGGAGCGAGGAGCACCAGGTCCAGCGGGCGGCCGCGGTGCTCGGCATGGTTTCGACGGGCGGTGAGGATGCTGCGCACCGCCGTCGTGCGTCCAGAGCCGGCGGGACCCGTCACGAGCATCATGCCGTCACCGGGCACCTCGACGGGGGTGAGGCGCGTGGTCTCGACCGCGAAGGCGGCAGCGCTCGCCGTGCTCGGCAGCGCGGATCGGAGCAGCACCGACGGCACCTCGGGGATGCCGGGTGCCGCCGGCACGCCCCGGTCGCGGAGGGCTGCGCCGAGGTGTGCGAGAGCCGCGTCGACGGCGTCGGCGTCGACAGCGGGAGGCGGCGTGGGCGTGGCAGGGGCGGTGGGCCTGGCGGCTGCGGTGGGCCTGGCGGCTGCGGCGGGAGTGGCGGAAGCGGCGGAAGCGGCGGGAGTGGCGGAAGTGGCGTCGGCGTCGGGGGTGGTGCCCGCGTCGATCGTGGGCACCGCGAACTGAATCTCGCAGCCCGACGGCAGGTGCATGGCGCGCCCGGGAGGCGCCGCCCGCAGCATGTCGAGCGAGGCGCCGACCATGCCGTAGTCGGCGTCGGCGGGCATCCGCAGCACGAAGGTCTCGCCGATCCCGGCGGCGATCGCGCCGGGCAACGTCATCGCCCGCTCGCTGGCGATGACGACGTGCACGCCCGCGTGCCGCCCTGTCCGCACGATCTCGATGAGCGACGTGAACACGGCGCCGTCGGTGGCATGGTGCTCGTACGCGTCGCGGAACGCCCCGAACCCATCGACCAGCAGCAGCACGGGCGACGACGGCGGGTCCCCGGCCTCCCGGGCGTCGATGAGATCGCGCAGCATTCCCAGCAGACGGGCGGTGCGATCGACGTCGTCGGCCGGCACGACATCGCCCGTCGCGGGCAAGGCGAGGAGGGTCGACAGGCGACCACCGGCCGCATCGATCCCGTAGATGCGGGTGCGCTCGTCGGCGTGGAGCGCGGCCACCGCGACGGTGACGAGCGCTGTCGTCTTCCCTGCGCCGGGTGCTCCGAACAGGGCGATGTTGCCCGCCGCGCCGAGGTCGACGACCTGATAGACCTGCCGCTGTCGTGCGGGGTCGTCCCGCCGTCCGACGGTGAGGTGCCGGGGGTCGGCGGGCGGAGCATCCGCCTCGCGCTCGCCCGGCAGGGGGAGCACGGCGGGCAGTTGATCGACCCAGGGCCGTCGGGGAGGGCGGATGCCGACGCTCTCCGCGGCGGCGCGGATGTTCGCGACGAGGCGCTCGATGTCGCGGCCCTTCTCCGCGCGCGTGCCGTCGGTCGAGGTGCGCTCCGCCGCGACGGCCCAGGGCCGTGCCGGGCCGATGGTGAGGTCGGCCACGTCGATCGCGTCGCGCCGCACCTGGTCGGAGCGGCCCCCGAGGTAGGCGGTCTGGAAGTGCACGACGCGGCCCGCGCCGATCTTCACCACCGCGCGCCCCGGGGTCTCCGGGGCGAAGTGCGAGGCATCCGGGATGCCGATGACGTCGGTGCTGTCGCTCGCGTCGGCCATGCGCAGGGCGATGCGCAGGTTGGTGTTCGCGCGCAGGTTGTCGCCGATGACCCCCGCGGGCCGCTGCGTGGCCATGACCAGGTGCAGGCCCAGGGAGCGGCCGCGCTGCGCGATGTCGATCACCCCGTCGACGAACTCGGGGATCTCCTTCGCGAGGGCGGCGAACTCGTCGATGACGATGAGCAGCAGGGGAGGGGCGGCCGTGTCGGAGCGGCGTTCGAGGCCTGCGAGGTCTTTCGCGCCGTGGGCGTTCAACACCTCCTCGCGGTGGCGCAGCTCTGCGCGCAGGGAGGTGAGGGCGCGGCGTACGAGGTGCTGATCGAGGTCGGTGACGAGGCCGACGGTGTGGGGCAGCGAGACGCAGTCGGCGAACGCGGCGCCGCCCTTGTAGTCGACGAGCAGGAAGGTGAGGCGATCGGGGGAGTATGCGGCGGCGAGCGAGAGGATCCAGGTCTGCAGGAACTCCGACTTGCCGGCGCCCGTCGTGCCGCCGACCAGGGCGTGGGGGCCGTGGGTGCGCAGGTCGATCTCGACCGGACCGGCGTCGCTCTGCCCGACGCGCGCCGCGAGGGTGCCGGGGTCGCGGTCGGCGCCGGGGGTCCAGCGGCTCGTGAGCGAGTCGGTCGCCTCCCAGGCGGCGATCACCTCGCGCGGGTCGTCGAGCAGGCTGCGTCGACCGATGTCGGCGAGGGTCACGCTGCGCGGCAGGTCGCTCTCGTCGAGCACCCGGGCGCCCGCGTCGACGACGGGTGTCAGGCTGCGGGCGAACGACTCCGCGGCGGGGATGTCGATGCGTTCGACCGTGTCGAGGGGCACGATGGTGCCGGAGCGCACGAAGTGGGCGCTCGGCGTGGAGGTGGTGGCGTCGACCGACGTGCGGCATGCCGCGGGGATCGCCGAAAGGCTCGGCGCCGTCCAGATGACGTGCACCCCGGCATCCGGTCCGTCCTCCGCGAGTCCCACCAGGCGGGTGAGATCGTGGTCGTCCTCGCCCACGACCACCAGCACGACGATCGTCGGCAGCAGGGGCGACTTCTTCACGGCGGCGAGCCGCTCATCGGTGTCGGTCGCCCTCGACTGCTCGCGCGAACGGATGGTGCGCGCGGCGGCGGCCGAACGGGTCGCGATGAGC
Organism: Microbacterium sp. Soil_N32; assembly: GCF_057655505.1. Classification (NCBI taxonomy): domain Bacteria; kingdom Bacillati; phylum Actinomycetota; class Actinomycetes; order Micrococcales; family Microbacteriaceae; genus Microbacterium; species Microbacterium sp. Soil_N32. The sequence goes on along the minus strand of NZ_JBDGME010000012.1, from coordinate 8,771 downwards.
CCCTCGAGCTCGGTGAGCAGCAGGGCGCGATCCCGCGCGGATGCCGTCAGGTGGGCGGAGCGGATCGGGCTGTACACCGAGTCGACGTGCGGCACCCATTTCACCCAGTCCCAGTCGCCGCTCGACGCGGACTCTGACAGGAACGCGGTGAAGACGACATCGGCGGGGGAGTGCAGCGCGAACAGCTGCACCAGCATCGACCGGGTGATCGAGTCGGCCCACACGCCCTCGCCCGCGACGCCGATCGAACCGCTGAGGTCGAGCCGCTCGAGCACCGGCACGTCGGAGACCGTGGAGAGGGCGGTGTGGGCATCCTCCAGCATTCGCCAGTCGTCGGTCGTGGCGGATCCGCGCGACGGCAGGCTCAGGGTGGTGCGGCTGGGGAGCGCGCCGCTGCCCAGCCGGATCTCGAGGTACGAGCGGTGCTCGGCGCGCCGCGTCCAAAGCACCGCCGTGCGGTCGTGAGCGGCGACGAGCAGCTCGGCGAGCGGCAGGCTCTCGAGCTGGCGGGCCGGCCGTTCCTCGTTATGGCGGCGCTCGACCTCGGCACGCACGTCGTCGAGCGTCGCGGCGAACTCGCGCCGCTGCTTCTTCAGGCGACGCTTCTGCCCGATGCGCCCGTCGAGCCAGCTGCCGACCATGATGAGCGGCGAGAGCGCGACGAAGACGATGCTCAGCGCCGACTGGGTGACGGCGAACAATCCGGCGCCCATGGCGAGCGGCGCCACCATGGCGACGAGCGGGAAGCGGGCCGGCTCGGCGGGCGTCGGCGGCGTGGGGAGGTCGAGCGGGTCGGGGGCGTAGACCGGGTCGACGCGGGGTGAGCGCTGATGACGGACGGTCGCGCGCTCGCGCGGCGCGGCCGGGCCACGGGTCGCCACGGGGTCGATACGCACGCGCACCTCGCCGAGGCGCAGCACGGTCGGCCGCGCGAGGGCGAGCGGGCGGGTGAGGCGGCGAGGGATGCCGGTGTCGTCGAAGACCTTGACCCCGTTCGCCGAGCCGAGGTCGCGGACGGTGCGCTCGCTCTCGGTGGCCGTCACCACCGCGTGGTGTCGTGAGACGCTCCGGTCGCGCAGCTCCACGCGGTTGGTGCGATCGCGACCGATACCGTTGTCGCCTTCGACGAGTGTGAAGCGCGCGTGTGCCTGCGCCCCGTCGAGCACTTCGAGGTGCGCGGTCGGCGGCACCGCATGCTGCGCCGTTCCGGCATCCTGCTCGCGGATCACCTCGATCACGGCGCCCGTGCGCAGGCCCGCCCGGCCGAGGGGATCGTCGGGGTCGAGCACCAGGGGCCGGTCGTGACGCCGGTGCACCTGCACCGTCAGGGGGAGCGTGCGGTCGACCGCGAACGGCAGCAGCGTCTGATCGCCGCCTCCCGCCCGGATCAGGGTGCGGGCGAGCTCGCCGATCGTGGCCGTGACATCGGCCGTCACGACGATGTCGCGGGCGGTCGTGCCGCCCGTCGGCTCGGTCGCGAGCAGCGAGAACTTCAGCCTCACAGAACCCCCAGGTGTGCGCGCTCGGTGTTATCCACATGACGGTATAGCGACCGCATGCGTTCCTGTAACGTACACGAACGAGGACGTCGGGAGAGGAGAGTCATGGCAGCTGGGGATACCGCGCTGGCGGGAGATTCGGGTTCGGTTCGCGACGTCGGTTCCGACCTGCGAGGGCGCACGTTCGGAACCGACGTGGGGGCCAAGCTCATCGACGCGGCCTACCAGCTCGGGCTGCAGTCCGGCGCGGCGGTGTCGGTCGACCGCATCACGGCCGTGATCCAGTCAGCTCTCGCGCCGGCCGGGCTGGTGCAGGTGGCCGACCTGGCATGGGGAGACGCCGCCGAATCGTACGGCGCGCAGATGGAGGACATCGCTCGTCGTGCGAGCAGCGAACAGGTGACCCTCGCCTTGGCGAAGGTCGCAGCGGCGGCGTCGCAGAAGGCTCTGAGCGAGGCCAGTGCGGCCGATGCCGACGACGCGGATGCTCAGCGCGAGCGCCGAGGACTCATGAACCAGGCCGAGCACGCCGGCGATGCGGTCGCCGCGTCGGAGCAGCGCTTGATGGCGCTGGACGAGGAGCGCCGCGGTATCGACGCGACGGCGGCGACGGCGCTCGCCGAGGCGGTGGCGCAGTACACCGCGATTCGTTCCGCCCTGCCGTCGGCGCCGCAGCTGTCGGCCGGTGTGGAGGTGTCGGTGGCGATGCCCGACGGCACGGTGCGGTCGTTCTCGGCCGTCGACCTCGCGAAGCTGAAAGACCCCGCGGCCATCCGCGCGGTGTGGGATGCGATGACCCCCGAGCAGCGTGACGCTCTGATCACCGACTACCCGATGCTGATCGGCAACCTCGAAGGCATCCCGCTGCGCGACCGCAACACCGCCAACGTCATCACCGCCCAGGCCCATCGCGCCGAGCTCGAGAAGCAGATCGAACTGCTGTCAGCGCTGTGGAAACAAGGCCAGAGCGTCGAGATAAACGACCCGATCGCCGCGACCAAGGTCGCCGATCTCGAAGGTCTCATCGCCGACCTGAAGGGCGAGGTCAAAAGCATCGACGCGATGCTCGGCGACCGCAACGAGAAGTATGCAGGCAAGGGGGATGGGGGCAGCCAGGCGTTCGGTGAATTCCTGGTTCGCAACGAAGACGGGACGCCCCTCCTAAGCGCGGGGACCGTCCTCGTCGCTTTCAACCCCATGCGGGACAGTCTCATCACCTACCAGGGCGCCTTGGATTCGCAGACAGGAGACGTCCCGGCCTGGATGGAGCAGGTTGGCGTCGTCGTTCCGGGCTCGAACTCACGCCTTGCGGCATTCGCGGCGGATCTCGACCGAACAAAGAGGCTGATGGCTGCTTCAGACGCTCACACGGCGTATTTCACATGGCACGGATCGCCGTTGCCGCAGTTCGACCTCAATCACTTCAATGAGCCTGCGCAGCAGGGATTCGCGGATGTCGGCGCGCCGCGACTCGCCGTTTTCGTTAACAGTCTGCGACTCGCCCCCGATACGGCCCTTGTACCGATCGCGCACAGCTATGGGTGTCCTCTGTTGGGCCAAGCTGAACTCCTTGGCTTGAAAGCTGATCGAGTGGTGTACGTCGCGCCAGCAGGGCTGGGGCACAACGTCACTGGTGTGCAGGACTTCCCGGAAACGCGGGACGTGCCGCATTTCGTGCTGCAGTCACGCAACGACGGTGCCGTCGGATGGAACCAGGGCATCCCGGCGGGTAGCGCCGGTCATGGCCCTGCCGACCCTCTTGCCGGAAACGGCATCACGCGATTGGAAACCGGGTTCCTCGACGCCGATGACCCCTCCAGCGGGACGATCGAGAGCACGGGGCGGATGCCCAGCCACACGGCCGTGTTCGAACCAGGCAGCACGTCGATGAGGAACATCGTCAACGTGGTGACGGGCGCGCCCGTCTCGCTCTACCACCCCGACGAGGTGAGGTACCGCGGCAGCAATGGCGGGCCCGCCATGGACTTCCGTAGCGGGGCGGCTCAACCGGAGGAACTCATCTCTCCGATCACGCTGGAGGAGGTCGACGAGTGACAGGGGCCCGACGCTTCATGCTCATAGTCCTCGCCCTGGCGGCGACGTGCTCGATGGCGGCGTGCGCCGTCAGTGGAAGGGAAGCCATCGCCGTGCAGGAGCGTCAACTGGAGGAATTCATCGCGCAAGCCGACGGGGCGGGCGGTGAGATCATTGCGCAGATCCCGCAAGAGGAACTGCTCCCGGACCAAGATCCGGTCCTTTTCGGTGGGGTGCAACTCGTCAGCGACTATTACGAGGAGTGGCCGAAGTATTACTACTGGGCTCAGATCGTTGTTCTTCGACCGGATGGCCCCCGCGGTCCGGCGCGGGTGGCTGATGACCTCGAACCATGGTTGGAAGAGCAGGGCTGGAAGCGGAACACCGACAGCGAGTTTCCTCCGACGGAGGAGTACTTCGAGCGCGACTACTTCCGGAACGGTTATCACCTCATCGTCCGCGTGGACACGGTGCCGCCGCCCGACGCGCAGACCCTGATGTTCACCATCGTCACTCCGCACACCGATCCGCAGCGCGGGTAGGCCGCGATGTCATCGACGGCACAGAGGTGGCCTCTTCCAGAACGCCATACAGGCGCCGTATCCCGACGCGGCGCCGGATCGGACCTCGTCTCGATAAGGACGGGAAAGCGCCGGATCGTTGCCATGGTCTTTCTCGCGCTCTCGGCGGTTCTCTTCTCCGGGTGCGCGACGTCCCCTAAGGAGGCGATCCCCGTGCAGGAGAGTCAACTCGAGGAGTACATCGCGCAAGCCGACGGGGCTGGCGCTGAGATTCTCGAGCAGATCCCGCAAGAGGAACTGCTCCCGGACCACGACACGGGAAATCTCGGTGGGGTGCGGCTTGTAAGCGACTACTACGAAGAGTGGCCGAAGTACTACTACTGGGCGCAGATCGTCGTGCTCAAAGCAGACGGTCCTCGCACTCCGACGCAGGTGGCTGACGACTTGGAGCCGTGGTTGGAGGAGCAGGGCTGGATGCGGAACACCGACCGCGAATTCCCTCCGTCGGACGAGTCTTTCGAGCGGCACTACTACCGGGACGGTTACCACCTCATCGTCCGTGCGTATACAATTCCCCCGCCCCACGCCCAGAAACTCATGTTCACCATCGTCACCCCGCACACCGATCCGAGCGGCGGCTAGAGCATGCGAACGCACAACGACCCGACTCGACTGTGGCCCGCCGCGCGGCAGGCGCTGGTATCCGCCGTCGTCGCCTGGCTGTTGATCTGGCCGATCGGGGTGTTCGTGATCACTCTCTTCTTCATCCCGGGCATCGCCGTGGTCGGCTTCCTCCTGCTGCTCGCGCCGTTCGGTGTCGCGATGCTCCTCGGCGGACGGCTGGCCGACCGGGCATCCGGCGGGAACCGGGTCGCGCTGCGAGTAGGAATCGTCGGCGTCCTCGCCTGGATCGCCTTCGGGATCGCCCTGATGGCCCTCCTCACCGGCGGCTTCAGCTAACTCCCCCCCAACACAGACTCCCGTCGCACTTTCTGTCGCCCGCACGCGGCGGGAGCGACAGAAAGTGCGACGGGAGCGAGAGAAGCGTGGGGCCAGCCGATTCAGCGAGGGTGTGCGAGTCGGTTATCCACAGGCGTGCTGCAACGCCGGATGCGTTCGGCTACCGTACTCGGGCGTCAACACCCGGCGTCCGCCGGGGACGGCTTCGGGACTCGTCCGAGGGAATGCAGGGGCGGAATATTCAAGCCGAAGCGAAACGGACGGGTTCGCAACGAGACGGGAGTGAAAGTGCTTTCGGTATGGAAGACGATCGAGTCATGGGTCCAGAAGGTGTGGGATATGACTGCTCCCCCGGCAACCCCAAAAGAATCTGCCCCCTTCTCTACCAGCGATCTCTGGAATAAGGCGAAGCCGACGGTGTCGCCAGAAAGAGGTAGAAGCACCTATATCCGTGACCTTGAGGACCTATACACCACCATCGAGGACTACTTTCGCGGGCGCGGCGGGCCTAGGTCGATGCGGTCGTCAGACAATTCGGTGAAGCTGTTGTTGTATGGGGTGGAAGTGTTCTACGTATCGCTGCCCACCAGTTCACGCGAAGGGATCAGTTTCCAGTTCGAAGTTTCGTCGTCGGTGCGAACACAGAATTTCTTCGACGTCCGGCTTGGCTCGGTGGAGAACACGCGTCGGGACGTTGAGAGAGCTTTCGACGTGATTGATCGCTTCGCTCGCCTTCATCTGCCGGATAAGTACCTTGCAGCGTGGGCGTTTGCCGCCGATCGTTCCTGAGGCTGAATGCAGGCAACTCCCTCGCTGTTACTGAAGGCCTTGAGAGGGCATTCACCGGGCGTTCGCGATGCTCAATCGGTTCGCGAGACTCCGTCTTCCCGAGAAGTATCTCGACGCCTGGGATGCCTCCCATTCCGAGGCGAGCGACGCGTAAGCCGAGCGGTCAGCCCCCGCGGCCCCGCCAACTCCCCCCAAATCACAACTCCCGTCGCACTTTCTGTCGCCCGCACGCGGCGGGAGCGACAGAAAGTGCGACGGGAGCGGGGAGTGGCGCAGGGAGGGGTCAGGCCCCCAGCGCCGCCGACACCACGGCGCGAGCCTCGGCCTGCACCTCGGCGAGGTGCTCGGGGCCGCTCAGGCTCTCGGCGTAGAGCTTGTAGACGTCTTCGGTGCCCGAGGGGCGCGCGGCGAACCACGCGTGCTCGGTCTGCACCTTGAGGCCGCCGATCGCCGCACCGTTGCCGGGAGCGTGCGACAGCTTGGCCGTGATCTCCTCGCCGGCGAGCGTCGTGGCCGTGACCGACTCGGGGGCGAGCTTGCCCAGCGTCGCCTTCTGCTCGGGTGTGGCCGGAGCATCCACCCGCTGGTAGGCCGACGAGCCGAAGGCCTGTTCGAGCTCGGCGTAGCGCTCCGACGGCGTCTTGCCGGTGACGGCGATGATCTCGGCCGCCAGAAGACACAGCAGGATGCCGTCCTTGTCGGTCGACCACACGCTGCCGTCCTTGCGTAGGAACGACGCACCCGCCGACTCCTCGCCACCGAACGCGACGGATCCGTCGAGCAGCCCCGGCACGAACCACTTGAACCCGACCGGAACCTCCAGCAGACGGCGGCCGAGCGACTCGGCGACGCGGTCGATGATCATCGACGAGACGAGCGTCTTGCCCACGGCCGCGTCACGCGGCCACTCGGCGCGGTGCGAGAACAGGTAGTCGATCGCGACGGCCAGGTAGTGGTTGGGGTTCATGAGGCCGGCGTCGGGCGTCACGATGCCGTGGCGGTCGGCATCCGCATCGTTGCCCGTGAGCACGTCGAAATCGCCCTTCTTGGCGACCAGCGATGCCATCGCCGACGGCGACGACGGATCCATGCGGATCTTCTCATCCCAGTCGAGCGTCATGAAGCGCCACGTCGGGTCGACCTCGGGGTTCACGACGGTGAGGTCGAGCTCGTAGACCTCGGCGATCAGCGCCCAGTACTCGACGGATGCTCCGCCCAGCGGATCGGCCCCGATGCGAACGCCCGCGCGGCGGATCGCGTCGACGTCGATGATCGACGAGAGGTCGCGCACGTAGGCGTCGCGGAAGTCGTACGTGCCGAGGGTGTCGCCGTCGAGGTCGGCGAAGCGCACCCGCTTGACCCCCTCGAGTCCGTTCTCGATGAGCTGGTTCGCGCGGTCGGCGATCCAGCCGGTCGCGTCGGTGTCGGCCGGACCGCCGTGCGGGGGGTTGTACTTGAACCCGCCGTCGCGCGGCGGGTTGTGCGATGGAGTGACCACGATGCCGTCGGCCTGACCCGTGGTGCCCGTCTCGGTGCGGCGGTTGTGGGTCAGGATGGCGTGGCTGAGCGCGGGGGTCGGTACCCACGAGTCGCGGGAGTCGACGCGCACGTCGACGCCGTTCGCCACGAGCACCTCGATCGCGCTGCGCTCGGCGGGCAGCGACAGGGCGTGCGTGTCGCGGCCGAGGAACAGCGGGCCGGTGATGCCCTGCGCGGTGCGATAGTCGACGATCGCCTGCGTGGTGGCGAGGATGTGGTTCTCGTTGAAGCTGCCGCTCAGCGACGATCCGCGATGGCCGCTGGTGCCGAACGCGACGCGCTCGGTGGCGACGTCGGGGCGCGGGGCGCGGTCGTAGTACGCGGCGATCAGCTCGTCGACATCGATCAGGTCGCTTTCCTCCGCGGGGAGGCCGGCACGGCTCGTCATGCTCTCAGTCTGCACCTGCGCTGCACTGCGGCGAAACTCCGCGTCGGGGCTTGACGCGGCGCTATAAGGTGAAACGCGTGACCGAACGCCGCACCTACAGCTATCTGGGACCCGCAGGAACGTTCACGGAGGCGGCGCTCGACCAGGTGGCGGAGGCCCGCGGTCAGGATTGGCGGCCCGTGCACAACGTCGGCGAAGCGCTCGCCGACGTGCTCGAGGGACGCAGCCACGCCGCCATGATCGCGATCGAGAACTCGATCGAGGGCGGCGTATCGACCACGCAGGATGCTCTCGCGACGCTGCCCGGTCTGCGGATCGTCGGCGAGTACCTGGTGCGCGTGAACTTCGTGCTTGTGGCGCCGCGAGGCACGACGATCGACGACGTCACCGTGATCGCCGCCCACCCCGTCGCTTACGCGCAGTGCCACGGCTGGCTGGGCGAGAACATCCCGGCGCACTCGCACGTGCCCGCGTCGAGCAACGTCGCGTCGGCGATTGGCGTACTCGACGGCTCGTCGCCCGCGCAGGCCGCGATCGCCGCGCCCGGCATCGTGCAGCACTACGACGTCGACGTGCTCGCCTCGGGCATCGGCGACAACGCCAACGCCGTCACCCGGTTCGTGCTCGTGTCGCGCACGACCGCTCCGCCGGCTCCGACCGGGGCCGACAAGACCTCGCTCATCGTCGAGCTGCCGCACGACCATCCGGGCTCGCTGCTCGAGATGCTCGAGCAGTTCTCGACCCGCGGCATCAACCTGTCGCTCATCGAGTCGCGCCCGATCGGTGACGAACTCGGGCGCTACCGCTTCGTGATCGACGCCGACGGACACATCGAGCACGAGCGCATGGCGGATGCGCTCCTCGGCATCCGTCGCTTCAGCCCCCGGGTGGTGTTCCTCGGGTCGTACCCGCGAGCCGACCGGCGCATCGTGCACTACCCCGAGCGCTACGCCGACGAGGTCTTCGTCGAGGCGCGCGACTGGCTCCGCGGCCTCGTCTCCGGCGAGCCCGAGTCCTGACCCCCGCCCCCGCCCGCCCCCC
>NZ_JBDGME010000011.1:0-66236 GCF_057655505.1 Microbacterium sp. Soil_N32 | reverse complement strand
CCACCCCCCCCGCCGCCGCCCCCCGGCCCCTTCCGCTCCCGTCGCATTTTCTGTCGCCTGAAGCGGCGGCGGGCGACAGAAAATGCGACGGGAGCAGCGAGGGGACGCGGGGCTGTGGAGAGCGCGCACCGGGGCGTGGCGACCGGGCACAGTGAACGGATGCCTCGACCCCGCGACCTGCCCGATCGACTCGGCGACGTGTTCCATATCTCCGACGCTCGGGACGCCGGCGTCGACCCGGAACGGATGCGCCGCTCCGACCTTCTCCGGCCGTTCCCCGGGGTGCGCGTGCGACGAGAGGCGATGCATGTCCTTCCCGTCGACGACGATCTCTTCGCCCGACGTCGCGCGGAGCTGCGCGCAGCCGCCGAACTGTACGCACCGCGGCTCCGGGCCGGACAGTTCTTCAGCCACGAGACGGCGATCGCTCTCTGGGATGCTCCGCTGCCCTCCTTCTCGCCCGGTCTACCGCTCCAGGTCCATGTGAGCGTCTTCGGAGACGCTCCGCTCCCGCGCCTCCCCGGGGTCGCGGCCCACCGCGCCCGTTCCGCGACCTCGACCGCCGAGGTGCGGGATGGGGTGGTCGTCTCGACGCCCGCGACGACGTGGGCGACATCGGGGAGCTTCGCTGTGCACGACGTCGTCGCCCTGGGTGACTTCTTCTGTCGCCGCTGGCGAGCGGGCGTCGGTCGGCCGACGCCGGATCGTCCGCCTCTCGCCACCATCGACGAGCTGGCCGCTGTGGTGGCGTCGGGGCGACGCGTCGGCATCCCTCGGCTGCGTGAGGCGCTCCCGCTCATCCGCGAGGATGCGTGGTCTCCCCGCGAGAGTCGACTCCGTTGCCTGCTCCACGACTTCCGGCTCCCGGAACCGGATTTGAACGTCGACGTATTCGACGACGAGGGGCGCTTCCTCGCCTGCCTCGATCTCGCCTTCCCTGCACAGAAAGTCGGAATCGAGTATCACGGCCTGGTGCACACCGCTTCCTACGCCCGCGACGTCGAGCGCACGGCGCGGTTGCGCGCGGCGGGCTGGACGATCATCGAGGTGACCGCCGAGTCTCTCCGCGACGAACTCGCCCTGATCCGCCGCATCCGTGCCGCCCTCGTTCGCCGCTGACCTCTTCCCGTCGCATTTTCTGTCGCCCGACGCCTGCCCGGGCGACAGAAAATGCGACGGGAGCGGCGGGGGAGGGGACGGGAAGACCGGCTCGGCATATCGGGCGCAACGGAAGGACACGGATGCGGGGGCGGCGTCAAGGGGCGCGTACTGTGAGGGAGTTCCTGTGCGGGTCGCGTAAAATCGCGACAGCGCCCGATACCCCAGGAGGGTCCATGTCCCGTCGCCTCATCGCCATCACCGCCCTCGTGGTCGGAGCCGCTGCGCTCACGGCCTGCAGCGGCAGCACCTCGCCCGAGAGCTCGTCGAGCGCCGGCGAGGCATCCGAGGGCTCCGACTTCGGTCTCGTCAGCGACGGCACGCTCACGGTCGCGACCGAGGGCACCTACCGTCCCTTCAGCTTCCACGACGACGGCGGCTCCGGCGAGCTCACCGGCTACGACGTCGAGATCATCGAGGCGGTCGCCGACAAGCTGGGCCTCGACGTGAAGTTCCAGGAGACGCAGTGGGACGCGATCTTCGCCGGACTCGACGCCGGCCGCTTCGACCTGATCGCCAACCAGGTCACCATCAACGACGAGCGCGAGGAGAAGTACCTCTTCAGCGCGCCGTACACGGTGTCGCCCGGCGTGATCGTGGTCGCAGACGACGACGACTCGATCTCGTCGTTCGCCGACCTCGACGGCAAGACCACCGCGCAGTCGCTCACGAGCAACTGGTACGAGCTGGCCACCGAGTCGGGCGCCAAGGTCGAGGGCGTCGAGGGCTGGGCGCAGGCGGTCGAGCTGCTGCGCCAGGGCCGCGTGGACGCGACCATCAACGACAAGCTGACCTTCCTCGACTACGAGACGACCAACAGCCCCACGGGTCTGAAGATCGCCGCCGAGACCGATGAGGCCGGCGAGCAGGCGTTCGTGTTCACGAAGGACAAGGAAGCGCTGGTCGAGGCGGTCGACGAGGCCCTCGACGAGCTCCGCGCCGACGGCACGCTCGCCGAGATCAGCGAGAAGTACTTCGGCGAAGACGTCTCGCAGTAATCGATGGAGAGCCCCTGGCAGCTGTTCCTCGAGTCGCTCGGGCCGATCGCCCTGGCGGGTCTGACGGCGACGGTGCCGCTCGCCCTGGCGTCGTTCGTCCTGGGGCTCTTCCTCGCGATCGTGGTCGCGCTGATGCGCATCTCGGTCAACCCTGTGCTGTCGTCGATCGCCCGGTTCTACATCTCGGTGATCCGTGGCACGCCGATGCTCGTGCAGCTGTTCGTGATCTTCTACGGGCTGCCGTCGATCGGCGTGACCCTCGATCCGTGGCCGAGCGCGATCATCGCCCTGTCGATGAACGTCGGCGGTTACGGCGCCGAGGTCGTGCGCGCCGCGATCCTCTCCGTCCCGAAGGGCCAGTGGGAGGCGGCGTACACGGTCGGCATGAACCGCACCCGCACGCTGACGCGCATCATCCTGCCGCAAGCGGCGCGGGTCTCGGTGCCGCCTCTGTCGAACACGTTCATCGCCCTGGTGAAGGACACCTCGCTCGCGTCGCTGATCCTCGTCACCGAGCTGTTCAAAGTGGCGCAGCAGATCGCATCGACGACGCTGGAGTTCATGGTGCTGTATCTCGCCGCCGCGCTCGTGTACTGGGTGCTCTGCCTGATCCTGTCGTTCGGGCAGAGCGCTCTCGAGAGGAGGCTCGACAGCCGTGTCGCGCACTGACCCGTCGGCCGAGGTGCTCCTCACCGCCCGCGGCCTGCACAAGAGCTTTGGCGCCACCGAGGTGCTCCGGGGTTTCGACCTGACCCTGCACCGCGGCGAGGTGGTGGTGCTGATCGGGCCGAGCGGCTCGGGCAAGACCACCGTGCTGCGGGCGCTGAACGGCTTGGAGACCCCGGATGCGGGGACCATCGCGGTCGACGGCGGCCCCGAGATCGATTTCGCCCTCGCCGCGACTGAGAGGCCGCGCGCGCGGCAGCAGAAGCGCCTCGCGCTGCGCGACCGGTCGGCGATGGTCTTCCAGCATCACAATCTGTTCCCGCACCTCACCGTGCTCGAGAACGTCATCGAAGGGCCGTGGCGGGTGCAGGGGCGCCCGAAGACGGAGGTGGTGAGCGAGGCGCTCGCGCTGCTCGATCGGGTCGGCCTGGCCGACAAGGCGGATGCCCGGCCCCATCAGCTCTCCGGAGGGCAGCAGCAGCGCGTGGGGATCGTGCGCGCGCTGGCGCTCAAGCCCGACCTGCTGCTGTTCGACGAGCCGACCAGCGCCCTCGATCCCGAACTCGTCGGGGAGGTGCTGCTCGTCATCAAGGAGCTGGCCGACGAGGGGTGGACCATGGCCGTCGTCACGCACGAGCTGAGCTTCGCGCGCGAGGCCGCCGACCATGTCCTGTTCATGGACGGCGGTGTCGTGGTCGAGCACCGCCCGCCCGCGCAGCTCTTCAGCGCGCCACAGCACGAGCGCACGCAGCGCTTCCTCACGCGCATCCTGCGTCCGCTCGACGGCGACGCCTGAGCGGGCCGCCTAGCCGGCTGCGCCGAGCACCGGCAGCACGAGACTGACGGCGAGGGCGATCATCACGACCGCGATCACCGCGTCGAGGATGCGCCAGGAGCGCGGTGTGCGCAGCCAGCGGCCGAGGTACCGCGCTCCGAATCCGAGGGCGGTGAACCACAGGACGCTGGCGGCCACCGCCCCCGCGGCGTACAGCCAGCGCTGATCGCCGTGCGTCGCGGCGATCGATCCGAGCATGAGCACGGTGTCGAGGTAGACGTGCGGGTTGAGCCAGGTGAGGGCGAGCACGGTGAGCAGCACCGGCGCGAGGCGGGTGCGGGACGGCCGCGCCGCGGTCGCCACGCCGGCGGTGGCCCGCCCATCGCGGTGCGTCGCGCCGGAAGCCGCCGTCGCACCGGAGGGGGGCAGCGCCCCGACACCCGGGGCCACCGCGCCCCGGTCGTCGACCTCGAGCCCCGAGGCATCCCCGCGCCAGGCGCGACGAGCGGCGAGCAGGCCGTAGCCGAGCAGGAAGAGAGCGCCGGCCCAGCGGGCCACGACGACCAGCCACGGCGCGGCGGCGATGAGGAAACCCAGACCGGCGACGCCCGCGACGATCAGCACCGCGTCGGAGAGGGCGCAGACGACCACGACGGCCAGCACGTGCTCGCGACGGATGCCCTGGCGCAGCACGAACACGTTCTGCGCGCCGATCGCGACGATGAGCGAGAGGCCGAGGCCGAGGCCGGAGAGAACCGAGAGCATGCGTCCACGCTACGGAGCAGGCGAGGTGAAGCACCAGCGAGGATTCCTACCGAACCATTAGCATCGCTCACGTGAGAATCGATCCCGATCTGGCGGCCACGCTGGCGGCAGTGGCCGACGAAGGCACCCTCGACGCGGCATCCCGGCGGCTGCGTATCACCCCCTCGGCCGTGAGCCAGCGGCTCAAGGCCCTCGAGCAGCAGGTGGGGCGCATCGTCGTCGTCCGCACCAAACCGGCGCGGCTGACGGCGGCCGGTGAGGCGATCGTGCGGCTGGCGCGTCAGATCGACCTGCTGGAGCAGGACGCGCTCGCCGGCCTCGGCGTCGAGGAGGATCGGTCCGTCGCGCGCCCTGTCATCCCGCTGGCGGTGAACGCCGACTCGATGGCGACGTGGTTCCTGCCGCCGCTCGCCCGGATCGCCGCACGACTCGGCGTCGACGTCGACCTGCACCGCGACGACCAGAACTTCACCGCGCGTCTTCTCGAGTCGGGCGACGTGATGGCGGCCGTGACGAGCGAGAGCACCCCGGTGGCCGGATGCTCGGTCGCTCCGCTCGGCGTGCTCGAGTACCGTGCGATGGCGGCTCCGGCTTTCGCGGATGAATGGTTCCCCGACGGCGCGACCGCGGATGCGCTGGCCCGCGCCCCCTTCGTCGACTTCGACCGTCGCGACACCCTGCAGCACGAGTGGCTGCGAGCGCGCGGTGTCTCGGCGCAGGGCGTGCCCCGACACTACGTGCCCGCATCGCACGACTATGCCCTGGCGGTGCGACTCGGTCTGGGCTGGGGCATGGTGCCGACCGTGCAGGCCACGCAGGAACTCGTGCCGCTGGGCGATCCGGTGCTGCGGGTGCCGCTGTACTGGCAGCAGTGGAACCTGCGCTCGTCGCTGCTCGACCGGATCGCCGCCGAGGTCGCCGCCGAAGCGGCATTCGTCCTGCACCGCTGACCCGGAGTCCGCCGTGCCTCCTGACGCACGATCCGCCGTGCTCGGTCCCGCCCCGATGGCCGCCAACGCGCAACGATCCGGTCCCTCCGACGAACATCCCCTTGAATGACTCTTCAGTCTGGGTGAGGATGGCCGGAACGCAAGGGTGCGCGGCCTCTGAGGGGTGGCCGAACGACGGACCCGTGCGATCGACGAGATTCCTGAGGGGGAATTGCGCATGGTTACGAAGGATGGAAATCGGAAGATCTTGGCGGTCCTCGCGGGCGGCCTCGTGCTCGGAGTCGGAGTGGCGGTGACTCTCGCGGCGTGGAACGACTCCGAGTTCGCGACGGGCACGTTCACGGCCGGCTCGTTCAACCTAGAGGGGTCGACCACCGGCGATACGGATGCCGAGTACAGCGATCACAACGTCGACGACGGCGACGCGGCGGCCAGCCTGGTCTTCCAGCTGCCGGAGGTGGCGTCGGCGATGTCGCCGGGCGACGTGGTGTACGCGCCGTTCTGGGTGCGTCTCGACGAGACGACCACGAACGACGCGACGCTCGCGGCCACCGGCATCACGAGCGGCACCGGCGGCAACGAGGCGAACCTGTCGTACTCGGTGCAGGCCATCGCCGCCGACGCCACCTGCGATGCGTCGGCCGCGGGCACCGTGCTCGCGACCGGTGCCGACCTCACAGCCCAGACGGCGTCCGGATCGGTCGCGCTGACCCAGGGGGCGGCGGACGCCGCAGGCGCCGCGGTGCAGCTCTGCATCGCCGTGACCGCCGACGACGCGATCGTGCAGGGCGCGTCGGCGACCGCCACCTGGGAGTTCACGGCGACCTCGACCGCGGACTGATCATGGGGCGCACCCGCGCGCGGAAGCGGGAGGCGGCACGTCGGGTCTCCCGCCGCATCCGCGCGGTGCTCGCCGCCGGGCTGGTGCTCGGCGTCGGCGCGGCCGGCACGCTCGCCGCGTGGAACGATGCCGAGTTCGGCGGATCGACATTCACCGCCGGCCGGTTCGACATCGTCGGAGCTGCCGACGGCACGACATTCTCCAGTCACGCCACGGCCGGCGCGGCGGCGACGCTGAACTTCGTCGTCGCGCCGACCGCGATGGCCCCCGGCACCACCACGTACGCGCTGTTCAGCGTGCGCACCGCGAACCCGTCGGTCGCCGGCACTCTGCAGCTGACCGCCGGGACTCCGGGAGGCACGGGCCTCGCCGCTTCGCTGACCTACGGCGTGCGGCTCGTGCCGGCGACCACCTGCAATGCGACCACGTACGCCGCAGCGTCGGCCGCGACGAGCATCGTGGTCGCCGACGGGTCGGCGCTCACGACCGGAGGCGCGGCGACGACGTCGGTGCCCCAGGTGGTGACGGCGAACGGCGGGAGTCAGCTGAACTACTGCTTCGCCGTGACCCTGCCCACCACCGCGCCCAACACCGCGCAGGGGCTCACGATGACCCAGACCTGGCAGTTCCAGGGCACGTCGTCGTAGAGACGTCGGACGGGAAGGAGGGGAGATGAGCATCCCGAGCACTCGCCGCGACCTGCGGGAGCAGCGGCGATCGCCCCACCGGCCGGGCGGCGCCTCGGACGGTGGGGGAGACGCCGTGCCCGAGCCGCGCCGTCGGCGTCGGATGGGGCGGATGCTCGGCGACCTGGCGCTGTGGATCGCCGCCGCGGCCGGAACCCTGTGCATCCTGCTCGTCGTGCTGGCGATGACCGCCGACATCACCCTGATCCTGTTCCGCACCGGATCGATGTCGCCGACCATCCCCGCGGGTTCGGTCGCCGTCGTGCAGCGCATCCCGGCGACCGAGGTCGAGGTGGGCGACGTCGTGACCGTCGACCGTGAGGGAGAACTGCCCGTCACGCACCGGGTCACGTCGGTCGCCGCGGGGGAGTCAGACGTCGAGCGGGTGCTCACCCTGCGCGGCGACGCGAACGCCGCCGACGACCCGTTCCCGTACACCGTCTCGGCCGTGCGCGTCGTGCTGTTCTCGGTGCCGGGCATCGCCTCGGGCATCGCCGCGCTCGGGCATCCGTTCGTGCTCGGCGGGCTGACGGCGGGCGCGACGCTGCTCGTCGTCTGGGCGTTCTGGCCCCACGCTCCGCGCCGTGACCGGTCGCAGACGCGCGCCGCGCCCCGGACGGACGAGGAGCGATGATGCGGGGGCGTCGGATCGCGGCCGGGGCGGCTGGGGGGCTCCTCGCGGCGACGATCGCGCTGCCGGCCGTCGCCGCTCCCGTCAGCGAGATCGTGCAGGGGCGCGTGCTGCGGATCGTCTCGGTCGCCGACTGGGACGCGGCGTCGAGTCTGCGGCCGGGCGAACCGGTGCGGTGGGACGTGGCCGTCAGCGCGGATGCCGACGAACCCGGCACCGTCACGATCGCCGCCAGCGCGCGCGGGGACGCCCCTCTGCGGGTGGACGCCGCGCTGTGCATGCGCGCGTGGGAGGGCGACCTCTGCCCCGGCGGGGCCGACGTGCTGCAGACCGCGTGGCTCATCCCGCGCGACGGACGGCAGGTGGCGCTCGCCGACTTCTCCGCCGAGGAGGTCGGCCACCTCCGGCTGCGCATCGCCCTCGACGAGGATGTGCCCGGAGTGACCGAAGTGCGCGTGCACGCCATCGGTGTCGGCGAGAGCCTCGTGGTCGGTCCGGACGCGCCTCTTCCCGCGACCGGCGGACCGCTCGCGCCGTGGGCCATCGCGGCGGGGGCGGCGCTCGCGGCAGGCGGCGCGGCACTCGTCCTCGTGCGACGGCGCGACGAAGAGGAGACGGAGCGGTGACGGGGCCGGGGCGGATGCGGCGCGCACGCGCGGGGGTCAGGGCGCTCGCCGCGGCCCTCGGACTCGCAGTGCTGGCCGGGGTCGGGGTGGTCTCGTCGGCACAGCCCACCGACGCACGGTTCACCGACGTCGAGCACGCGGCATCGGGCACGTTCAGTGCGCTGTCGCTGTCGGCGCCGTCGATCACCTCATGCACCGTGCAGAACAACGCGCTCGGAGTGTTCCAGAGCGTCACCCTGGTCTGGACGTCTCCGCACGTGCCGACCTGGCAGCGCCTCACCGTCGCCCAGGGCGCGACCTCGGGCACTGTGCCGTCGTCGAACATCACCTCGACCGGGCCGAGCGGCGGCGTCTACACGTACACGGCCGTGCTGTCGCAGACGGTGCTCACCAGCATCGTGTCCAACCTGCTCGGAGGCACGACCACCCTGACGGTGACCGCCATCCACCCCAACTCGACCACCTGGTCCTCGACGGCAGGCGTGCGCCGACTCACCGTGGCGCTGCTCGGCACGGGCGGCACCTGCACCGCGTGACCGACGGTACGGCCGCGCGACTCCCGGGTATCGTGCGCGTCCGCACGGCCGGTGCGGTGATCAGTCGGCGAGGGCGAGCGCGCGGAAGGCGTCACGCTCGCGCAGCTGTTCGCGACGGCTGGCGACGGCATCCATCACCCGCGTCGGCACCTGCCGACCGGTCGTGCGGCGGTAGAGCTCGTCGATGAGGTCGGTCGCCAGGCCCACCAGCTTGGCGATCTCGCGCTCGTCCCGGTCGATCCACACGCAGCGGGGCTCGTCGTGCACGGGAGCGAAGTCGACGTGCTCCTCCCAGACGAACAGGGTGCGCTCGGCACCGAGCACGTGCTGCTGCCACCACACCTGGCGCAGGTAGGTGCGGGGGATGCCGCGGAAGGCCTTGTTCGTCGTCTTGATCTCGGCGAGTTCGACCCGTCCGTGCGCGTCGACCGCGATGCCGTCGGGGGTGGCGAGGTGACGGTGCTCGACCTCGGCCCGGAACAGGGCGGAGGAGGGCAGGATGTTGTGGGTCGCCGCGACCCAGGCGGCGATCTCGGGCTCGCGGCGTCGACCGTGGTCCGTGTAGGCGTTGCCGCCGAAGCGGGGACCGCCGCCGAGCTTCGAGTCCGCGGCGCGCGAGATGGATGCCGCCGACGTGAGCTGTGCGACGTCCGTCGCGGTGATCCCGCGGGAGCGCGCCCGCATCCACGCGACGCGGTCGCGGGAGTCCGCGACGATGCGTGCGGCGAGTTCGGGGGTCACCGCAAAAGCCTAACTCCGACCGGCGACGTCGCCGCCCGCACACGCCGCCCAGGAGGATCGACGCCATGACCGAGCGCCGATGTCGCGAGGTCGTTCGATCAGGCCTCGGGCCCGTGCGGCCAGGCCTCCGGGCCGTGCGACCCGGCGACGTACTCGTCGAGAGGCACGGCGCCCTTCTTCCACGCGTCGAGGATCGGCGCGACGATCCGCCAGCTCTCCTCGGCCGCGTCGCCCCGGACCGAGAGCATCGGGTCGGCGTCGAGCACCCCGGAGAGCACCTCGGCATACGCGCGCAGTGCGCCCTCGCCGAGTTCCGCCGTGAGCGTGGCCCGCTCCAGCTCGAACGCGTCGTCGCCGCCGTTCACGTTGAGTTCCAGCGACATGCGGTCGGGGCCGAGCGAGAAGCGCAGCACCGCACCGTCGGCCGAGCCGGTGAGTCCGGTCGGCACGTGCCGCACCGGGCGGAATCGCACGACGACCTCCTTCGCGGGCGAGCCGATCGCCTTGCCCGATCGCAGGGTGAACGGCACGCCGGCCCAGCGGGCGTTGCGCACCTCGAACGTCGCCTGGGCGAGGGTCTCGGTGCGTCGCGCGGGGTCGACGCCGGGCTCGTCGGCGTACGACGGCTTGTCGGTGCCGCCCACGCTTCCGGCGGTATAGCGCGCGCGATGCGACGCCGCGGCCGGATCGTCGCCCCACACGGACGTCGCGCGGAGCACCGCCGAGGTCGCCGCCCGGAAGTCGACGTGACCCAGGGTGGTGGGCTGCTCCATCGCCACGACCGCCAGCACCTGCAGCAGGTGGCTCTGGATCATGTCGACGAGGGCACCCGCCGCGTCGTAGTAGCCGGCGCGCCCCTCGAGCCCCAGTTCCTCGTCGTAGACGATCTCGACCGAGGCCACGTGCTCGGCCGACCACAGCGGTTCGAGCAGCCGGTTCGCGAAGCGCGCTCCCAGCAGATTCAGCGTGGTCGAGCGCCCGAGGAAGTGGTCGACGCGGAACACCTGGCTCTCGGGGACGAGAGCCGTCAGCGTGCGGTTCAGCGCGCGGGCGCTCTCCTCGTCGACGCCGAACGGCTTCTCCATCACGAGCACCGCGCCCGCCGGAAGCATGTCGGGCGTCATCGCGCCGATGGTGGCGACCGCCACCGACGGCGGCACGGCGAAGTACAGCGCGACCCGTCCCGAGCACTCCTCGAGCAACGCGCGGAGGTCGTCCGCCCGTGTGATGTCGGTGCGCCGGTAGGCGACGTCGACCTCCTGCGTCGCCGCATCGGCGCCCGTCGTGGCGAACGCGGTGTCGACGACCCGGCGCAGGTGGGCGTCGTCCCACTCCTCCCGGTCGACGCCGATCACGCGCACGCGTCGCGACGGTTCGCGTGCGAGCAACTGTCCGAGCGCGGGCAGGAGCAGACGCGAGGCGAGATCGCCCGCCGCCCCGAAGATCACGAGAGTCGTCGCTTCGGTCATGCCCTTACCGTAGCCGCGGTCGAGCGCGGCGTGCGAGACTCGGGCGATGCCGTCTCCGATCGAGGACTACGCCCTGCTGAGCGACTGCCGCACGGGCGCGCTGGTGTCGCGCGAGGGCAGCATCGACTGGCTCTGCCTGCCGCGCTTCGACGCCCCCTCGGTCTTCGGTGCGCTGCTGGGCGCACCCGCGAACGGTCGGTGGAGCCTGCGTCCGCGCGGAGAGGCGACGGTGGTCGATCGGCGCTACCTCTCCGACACGTTCATCCTCGTCACCCGGTGGCGGACCGATACCGGCGTCGCCGAGGTGCACGAGATGCTCGCGCTGCACCGGCACCGGAGCGACCTCGTGCGGCGGGCGGTGGGCGTCTCGGGGACGGTCGAGTTCGAGACCGAGCTGCGCCTGCACTTCGACTACTCCCGCACCCTTCCGTGGGTGCGCCAGGTCGGCTCGTCGGATGCTCCGGCGCTGCGCGCGACGGCGGGCCCCGAGGCGGTCGTGGTCACCGGCGTCGCGCTCCGGGCGAGGGATCACGCGCACACGGCGACGTTCGCCGTCACGGCCGGTGTGCACCGCGACCTCGTACTCACCCGGTTCCCGTCGTACGAGAATCCCCCCGAGCCGCTCGACGTCGACGAGGCGTTCTCGTCGACGCGCGCCTGGTGGCAGGGGTGGGCGAGCGGCATCGCGCACGACGACGCCCATCGCGACCAGGTGGTGCGCTCGCTGCTCGTGCTCCGCGCTCTCACCAACCGCGACACGGGGGGCATCGTGGCGGCTGCGACCACGTCGCTCCCCGAGCAGTTCGGCGGTGCGCGCAACTGGGACTACCGGTTCGTCTGGCTGCGCGACGCGTCGCTCACCCTCGAGGTGCTTATCACCCACGGGTACCTGCAGGAGGCGCATCACTGGCGCCAGTGGCTGCTGCGCGCGATCGCCGGCGAGCCGCACGAGGTACAGATCATGTACGGCATCGCGGGAGAACGCGACCTGCCGGAGCGCGAGCTCGCCGACCTCCCGGGGTACGGGGGTGCGCAGCCCGTGCGCATCGGCAATGCGGCGGTCATGCAGTACCAGGGCGACGTGATCGGCGAGGTGCTGGTGGCCCTGGAGCAGGCGCGGATGGCGGGGTTGGAGGAGGGCGACTTCTCGTGGCCCCTGCAACGGGCGCTGATCGGTCGTGTGCTCGACGACCTCGACCGCCCCGACAACGGCATCTGGGAGATCCGCGGCGAACCGCGGTGGTTCACCCACTCGCGCGTCATGATGTGGGCGGCCTTCGACCGAGGGGTGCGGGCGGTGCGGGAGCACGGCCTCCCCGGCGACGCCGATCGCTGGGCGCGGGCGCGCGACCGGCTGCGGGCCGAGATCGAGGAGCGCGGCGTGAGCGCTGACGGGCACTTCGTTCAGCATTACGACTCGACCGAGGTCGACGCCTCGCTGCTGGTGCTCCCGCAGGTCGGCTTCTGCGCCGCCGACGACCCGCGGATGCTCCGCACGGTGCAGCGCATGGAGGAGACGCTTCTTCGCGACGGGTTCCTGCTGCGGTACCGCACCGGGTCGGGGGTCGACGGGCTGCCGGGCGACGAGCATCCGTTCCTCGCCTGCAGCTTCTGGCTCGTCGAGCAGTACGCGGCGAGCGGACGCACCGCTGACGCCCATGCCCTGATGGAGCGTCTGATGGCGGTGCCGAACGAGGTCGGGCTCCTGTCGGAGGAGTACGACGCGGCCGAGCGCCGCCACGTCGGCAATACGCCTCAGGCCCTGTCGCACCTCGCGCTCATCCGCGCCGCCGATGCGCTCGCCGGACACAGCGGCCGCGCCGCGCATCGGCGGTGACTCCGGCGGGTCGGGCGGATTTGGGCGGGGGAGCGTCGGTGAGGTATGCTCGTCTCAACCGAAGACCGCTGGTCATCGTCGTGCGTGCGAACGCGAGGCGATCGAAGCTCTGCATCGCAGGGGCCCGCGCAGGACACGAACTTTCCGAGCTCCGTGCGCTTGCGCCGGAGCTCTTCTGTTTCCCGCAGAGGGGTCCGAGGCCGGCGCCCCACCACCGTGCGGCGCCACGTACACACCAAGGAGTGACCATGGCGCAGAAGGATGCATCGGTCGCCGAGCTCACGAAGTCATTCGAGAACTCGTCCGCCGTCCTGCTGACCGAGTACCGCGGTCTGACGGTTGCCCAGCTCAAGGAGCTGCGCAACAGCATCCGTCAGGACGCCGAGTACGCCGTGGTGAAGAACACGCTGACCCGGATCGCCGCCAACAAGGCGGGCATCACGGCCCTGGACGACGACCTCAAGGGTCCGTCGGCCGTGGCCTTCGTGCACGGCGACTTCGTCGCCACCGCCAAGGCTCTGCGTGACTTCGCCAAGGCCAACCCGCTTCTCGTGATCAAGGCCGGCATCTTCGAGGGCAACCCCCTCACCGCCGACGAGGTCAACAAGTACGCCTCGCTCGAGAGCCGCGAGGTTCTGCTGGCGAAGGCTGCGGGCATGATGAAGGCGACGATGGGCAAGGCTGCCGCCACCATCGACGCGCTTCGCGAAAAGCTCGAGACCGCCGACGCCGCGTAAGCGGCACGCGTTCTCGTTATACAAACCCCATCTATTAGGAGAAACATCATGGCGAAGCTTTCCACCGAGGAGCTGCTGGAGCAGTTCGCGGGCCTCACCCTCGTCGAGCTCAGCGAGTTCGTGAAGGCGTTCGAGGAGAAGTTCGACGTCACCGCTGCCGCCCCCGTCGCCGTTGCCGGCGCTGCGGGTGGCGCTGGCGACGCTGCTGCCGAGGAGGAGAAGGACTCGTTCGACGTCATCCTCGAGGCTGCCGGCGACAAGAAGATCCAGGTCATCAAGGCTGTCCGCGAGCTCACCTCGCTCGGCCTCGGCGAGGCCAAGGCCGTCGTCGACGGTGCTCCCAAGGCCGTCCTCGAGGGCGCCAACAAGGAGACCGCCGAGAAGGCCAAGGCGACCCTCGAAGAGGCAGGCGCCACGGTTACCCTCAAGTAATCGGGTTCGGACGGACGCCGTTCCGTCCTGCGTCTGACGCAACCTTCATGAATGCCCCGGCTCCGGCCGGGGCATTCGTGCGTCCGGGACTGTCTCCGGCGGAGCGCCTCCGGCGACGTGCGTCGACGAGCCCGCGCGGCGGGCTCAGCGCGGGGCGGCGGTCGAGCTGCGCACGACCAGGGCGGATGCCGCAGCCAGGTGCATCTCGGGCAGGTCGGGGTCGTCCATCCGCTCGACGAGCAGGCGCACGGCGTCGTGCCCCTGGTCGCGCGGCGACTGCCGGATGGTCGTGAGGGCGAAGAGCTCGGCGTGCTCGTGGTCGTCAATGCCGACGACGCTGAGTTCGGTCGGCACGGCGATGCCCAGGCGTCGCGCAGCGATGATCGTGCCGATCGCCGCCT
Organism: Microbacterium sp. Soil_N32; assembly: GCF_057655505.1. NCBI lineage: Bacteria > Bacillati > Actinomycetota > Actinomycetes > Micrococcales > Microbacteriaceae > Microbacterium > Microbacterium sp. Soil_N32. Next base: position 51,987 of record NZ_JBDGME010000011.1, on the reverse strand, counting down.
CGTCGCACACGGCGACCACCGCGGTCGGGCGCCGTCGACGGTCGGCGAGAAGGCCGACCGCGGCCGAGTATCCCGCCGAGAGCGTCGGGGCCGACTCGGCCACCCTGGCGTGATCCGCGAGACCCGCGGTGCCCAGGGCGGCGAGGTATCCGTCGATGCGGCGTTCGTCGCCGACGCTCAGGGTGCCGGCATCCGTCGTGCCGCCGACGAAGGCGATGTCGCTGTGCCCGAGGTCGATGAGGTGCTCGGTCGCGATGCGCGCCGCCGCGACGTCGTCGATGGACACGGCGCTCGTGCCGTCGCTGTACGGGCCCACGCCGACCAGCGGGCGGCCGGAGCGCTGCAGGCGCTCGAGCTCGTGCGCGCTGGGTTGGATGCCCACGGCGATGATGCCGTCGAAGCGGCGCCGGGGGAGGATGCTCTCGAACAGGCGTTCGCGCGTGTCCGACCCCTCGGGGATGCCGTACAGCGACAGGTCGTAGTCGAGGGCGAACAGGGAGTCCTGGATGCCGGCGAGCAGCTCGGCGAAGAACCAACGGTCGACGGGCGGCATGACCACGCCGACGGTCTGGGTGCGACCGGTGGCGAGGCTCGTCGCCGACGAGTGCGCGACGTACGCCAGTTCGCGGGCGGCTTCGGCCACGCGCGTGCGCGTCTCCTCGGAGACGTACCCTCGCCCCGACAGGGCCCGGCTCGCGGTCGCCTTCGAGACGCCGGCGCGCGCCGCGACGTCGGCGATCTTGCTCATCGGTCCTCCTCGACCAGACCATGCACGGCGTGCCGTCGTCGGCGCACGCCCAGAACCGAGCGTAGTGCGTCGGAGGGCCGCAAGGGAACCGGTTCCACACGAGCAGAATGAGAGCGCTCCCATCCTGCACGCCGATATGCCAGCAAAGGTTGCGATCTTGTGACCTTCGCCTGTTGTCGCGCGGCGGAGAAGGCGAGTAGGTTGGCCTGGAATCGGTTCCCCAATGGTTGCGGCGATTGCTCCCTTGGGCGGACGGATGATCCACCTGAAGAGGAGAAGTACATGGCTTTGTCACAGCGATACCGCCTGCTCGCCCCGATCGCGCTCGTCGGAGTCGCGTCCCTGGCTCTCGCCGGCTGCGCCGAAGGCGGCAGCGGCGGCGAAGGCGGCAGCGGAGACACGAAGGACACCGTCCGCATCTCGGGCGGTATCACGGGCGTCGAGGCCGACGACCTGAACGCGTCGTTCAAGCAGTTCACCGAAGACACCGGTATCAAGGTCGAGTACACCGGCGACAAGGGCTTCGAGGGCAACATCGTCACCAAGGTGACCGGTGGCGACGCCCCCGACATCGCGATCGTCCCGCAGCCGGGTCTGCTCAAGACCCTCGTCGACACGGGCAAGGTCATGGAGGCCCCCGAGGCCGTCGAGAAGGCCGTCGACGAGAACTGGTCGGAGGACTGGAAGAAGTACGGCACGTTCGACGACACGTTCTACGCGGCGCCGATGCTCGCGAACCTCAAGGGCTACGTCTGGTACTCGCCGAAGCAGTTCGCCGAGTGGGGCGTCGAGGTGCCGAAGACGTGGGACGAGATGATCGCCCTCACCGACACCATCGTCGAGAAGACGGGCGGCCCGGCCTGGTGCGCCGGCTTCGCGTCCGAGGCGGCGTCCGGCTGGCCGGGCACCGACTGGGTCGAGGACCTCGTTCTGCGCCAGTCCGGCCCCGAGGTCTACGACGACTGGGTGGCCGGTGACGTGAAGTTCACCGACCCCGAGATCAAGGAGGCCTTCGACGCCGTCGGCGAGATCCTGCTCAACCCGGAGTACGTCAACGCGGGCTACGGCGACGTCAAGAGCATCAACTCCACCGCCTTCGGCGACGTGGCCTCGGCCGTCGCCTCCGGCAAGTGCGCGCTGACGCACCAGGCGTCGTTCCTCTCGGCGAACTTCCTCGACACCACGACCGCCGAGGGCAACGTGCCCGAGGTCGCTCCCGAGGGCGACGTCTACGCGTTCATCATGCCGGGCGAGACCGAGGGCGAGCTGCAGGTCGAGGGTGGCGGCGAGTTCGTCGCGGCCTTCTCCGACGACGACGCGACCCAGCAGGTGCTCGAGTTCATGGCCTCGCCGGAGTTCGCCGACGCCCGCGTCGAGCTGGGTGGCGTGATCTCCGCCAACAAGAACGCCGACCCGACCCTGGCGTCGAGCGAGTTCCTGCAGGAGGCCATGAAGATCATGCAGGACGAGTCGACGACGTTCCGCTTCGACGCCTCCGACCTGATGCCGGCCACCGTCGGCTCGGGCTCCTTCTGGAAGGGAATGGTCGACTGGATCGACGGCAAGGACACCGAGACGGTGCTCTCCGACATCCAGGCCGGCTACGAGAACTGATCGTTCCGATACGATCAGCTCGAGCTGAGCGGGGTCGGGCTCTGAGCCCGGCCCCGCTCCTCCCATCCATACCGCTCGGGTACGCCGCAGTACTCAGAAGGGGACACCCATGTCGCACGCGACCGTCGAGAAGCCCGTCGAGGCCGACGCTCCTCCGGTGACGACGCACGGCACCGACGCGAAGGGGCGGGCGGTCACGCGCACGGTCCTCGCGGTCGGCTTCGTCGTGCTCGTCGCCCTCGCCCTCCTCCTCGTCTTCACCACGTCGACCGAGGAATCCGCCCGCACCACCATCGGGTTCTCGCTCAACAGCTTCTTCCTCTGGCTCGGCGCGATGCATCCGCTCGTGCAGATCCCCGCCGTCCTCGCCGTCTTCGGCGTGGTGGTGGCCATCATCCTGGTGCTGATCGAGTTCGCACCGCGCCCCGGCCGCGGCTACTTCATCATGCGTCTGGTCGCCTGCCTGGTCATCCCGGTGCTGGCGTTCATGCTGCTGCGGCCCTACCAGAACGCGGTGCTCTACGTCGTGGCGATCGCCCTGCTCGTGGGTGCCCTGCTGTTCTTCGCCGACTTCCGCGCCCGCCAGGGCGCCGGGTACCTGTTCCAGCTCGTGCTGTTCATGGCCCCCGCATCGATCATGCTGATCCTCGGCCTCATCTACCCGGCGATCTCGACGATCTTCAAGTCGTTCTTCAACAAGACCGGCGACGAGTTCGTCGGCCTGGAGAACTACATCTGGGTGTTCACGAACCCGGTCGGCACGTCGTCGGTGATCAACACGATCATCTGGGCGCTGCTCGCCCCCGTGATCTCCGTGATCATCGGCCTCGCCTACGCCGTGTTCATCGACCGGGCCCGCGGCGAGAAGTTCCTCAAGGTGCTCGTGTTCATGCCCGTCGCGATCTCGTTCGTCGGCGCCGGCATCATCTGGAAGTTCATGTACGACGCCCGCCAGGGCGACCAGATCGGTCTGCTCAACGCCATCGTCACCGCGTTCGGCGGCGACCCGGTGCAGTGGCTGGCCATCAAGCCGATCCTCAACACCCTCATGCTGCTCGTGGTGTTCATCTGGACCCAGACCGGATTCGCGATGGTCATCCTCTCCGCCGCGATCAAGGCCGTGCCGATCGAGCAGATGGAGGCCGCCGAGCTCGACGGCACCAACGCATGGCAGCGGTTCCGCAACGTCACCGTCCCCGGCATCCGCTCCTCGCTGATCGTGGTGCTCACGACGATCACCATCGCCTCGCTGAAGGTGTACGACATCGTGGCCGTGATGACCGGCGGTCGCGACGAGACCACCGTGCTCGGCTTCGAGATGGTCAACCAGCAGCAGCGGTTCCAGAGCTACGGGCACTCCTCGGCACTCGCCGTGGTGCTGTTCCTGTTCGTGCTGCCGCTGATCGTCTACAACGCCCGTTCGATGGCCAAGCAGAGGGAGATCCGCTGATGAGTGCAACGCAGGCCGTCGTGGCCGACAACCGCACCAAGCGCCAGGTCGAGCGGGACACGCGCAGGAACGAGGCCATCGCCCAGAAGAAGCTGACGTCGAAGGGCGCGACGATCGCGGCCGCCGTCATCGCCCTCTTCTGGACGATCCCGACCTTCGGACTCTTCGTCACGTCGTTCCGCCCCGGCGCCGACACCCAGAACAGCGGATGGTGGACGGTCTTCACCAACCCCGAGTTCACTTTCGACAACTACGTGCAGGCGTGGAACTCGGGCGGCACGTCGACCACCCTCGCCACCGCGTTCGTGAACTCGCTGGCGATCACGATCCCCGCGACGGTCTTCCCGATCGTGATGGCGGCGCTGGCCGCCTACGCGTTCGCATGGATCGACTTCAAGGGTCGCAACATGCTGTTCATCTTCGTGTTCGCGCTGCAGATCGTGCCCCTGCAGATGGCCCTCGTGCCGCTGCTGAGCCTGTTCTCCGACGGACTGTCGATCAACGACGTGCCGATCTTCCCCGGCTTCGGGCTGAACGAGGTGCAGTACAGCTTCGCGCGCGTCTGGATCGCCCACGCGATCTTCGCCCTGCCGCTCGCGACCTTCATGCTGCACAACTTCATCTCGGAGATCCCCGGCGAGATCATCGAGGCGGCCCGCGTCGACGGTGCCGGCCACGGCCAGGTGTTCTTCCGGATCATCCTGCCGCTGGCTGCTCCGGCGATCGCCTCGTTCGCGATCTTCCAGTTCCTGTGGGTGTGGAACGACCTGCTAGTCGCGACGATCTTCGCCTCGCCCGGCGCCCTGCCGATCACCCAGGCGCTCAACTCGCTGTCGGGTACGTGGGGCAACAAGTGGTTCCTGCAGTCGGCCGGTACCTTCATCTCGATCATCATCCCGCTGATCGTGTTCTTCGCCCTGCAGCGCTTCTTCGTGCGCGGCCTCCTGGCGGGCGCGACGAAGGGCTGACACCGGTCCGGCCCCAAGGGGGACGGACGACGGATGCCGCGGCGCAACACTCCTGCGCCGCGGCATCCGTCGTTCTACGCTGAGGTCATGAAGTACGCGGATTCGATCGTCGACCTCGTCGGCGACACGCCCCTGGTCAAGCTGCAGCACGTGACCGAGGGCGTCGCCTGCACCGTGCTGGTCAAGCTCGAGTACTTCAATCCCGGCGGCTCGGCGAAGGACCGCATCGCATCGCGCATCATCGACGCCGCCGAGGCGGCCGGTCAGTTGCGGCCCGGCGGCACGATCGTCGAGCCCACCAGCGGCAACACCGGCGTCGGCCTCGCCCTGGTCGCGCAGCAGCGCGGCTACGCCTGCGTGTTCGTCGTGCCCGACAAGGTCGGCGACGACAAGATCGACGTGCTGCGGGCGTACGGGGCGGAGGTCGTCGTGACGCCGACGTCGGTCGCGGCCGACAGTCCCGAGTCGTACTACAGCGTCAGCGACCGTCTCGCGCGCGAGATCCCCGGGGCGTTCAAGCCCAACCAGTACGAGAACCCGAACGGGCCCCGCAGCCACTACGAGACCACGGGTCCCGAGATCTGGCGCGACACGGACGGACGGGTCACGCACTTCGTCGCCGGTGTCGGCACCGGCGGGACCATCACCGGCACCGGACGCTACCTGCGCGAAGTGTCGGACGACGGGGTGCGCATCGTCGGCGTCGACCCGGAAGGCAGCGTCTACAGCGGGGGAACGGGGCGCCCGTACCTGGTCGAGGGCGTCGGAGAGGACATCTGGCCGGGGTCGTACGACCCGACCGTGCCGCACGAGATCGTCGCCGTGAGCGACGCCGAGGCGTTCGCCATGACGCGCCGCCTGGCGCGGGAGGAGGGCATCCTCGTGGGCGGCTCGAGCGGTATGGCCGTCGTCGGAGCGCTGCGGGTCGCGAAGGATCTGCCCGCGGATGCCGTCATGGTCGTGCTGCTGCCCGACGGCGGCCGCGGGTACCTCGGCAAGATCTTCAACGACGGCTGGATGCGTTCCTACGGCTTCAGCGACGTGGAGGACGGCGAGACCGTCGCCGACGTGCTCTCGGCCCGGCTCGCGCGTCAGGGGGAGAGCATCCCCGACCTCGTGCACGCGCACCCCACCGACACCGTGCTCGAGGCGATCGGCATGATGACCGAGTACGAGGTGTCGCAGCTGGTCGTGCTCAGCGCCGAACCACCGGTGATGATGGGCGAGGTCGTCGGCACGGTCGACGAGAAGGGGCTGCTCGACCTGCTCTTCCGCGGCGATGCGGCACCGGCCGACGCACTCGGCGACCACGTGGGGGAGCGGCTGCCGCTCATCGGCATCCACGCGTCCGTCGCCGACGCCCGCGCGGCGCTCGCCGATGCCGATGCGCTGCTCGTCACCGACGGGGGCAAGCCGCACACGGTGCTCACGCGGCAGGATCTGCTGGCGTACCTCGCGCGCTGAGCATCCGGTTCCGGTCCGCGGGCGTCGGGGAGAGGCGCGTCGCAGGGCGTAACAGGGCGGGCCGCCGCCTGCGGGACGGACGTAGGCTGAGGGGCATGTCCGAGCACTCCTTCGCCACCCGAGCCATCCACGCCGGTCAGGATCCCGACCCCCGCACCGGAGCGATCATCCCGCCGATCTATCAGGCGTCGACGCACGTGCAGGACGGCATCGGCGGCTTCCGCGAGGGCTACGAGTACAACCGCGCGGGCAACCCCACGCGCTCGTCGCTCGAGACCCAGCTCGCCGCCCTCGAAGGCGGAGCGGCGGCGCTGTCGTTCGCCTCGGGGCTCGCCGCCGAAGACGCGCTGCTGCGCGGCATCCTGAAGCCCGGCGACCACGTGCTGCTCGGAAACGACGTCTACGGCGGAACGTATCGACTGCTCACCCGCGTGCTCGCGCCGTGGGGCATCGACACCACCACGGTCGAGCTCGGCGACCTCGACCAGGTGCGGGCGGCCATCCGCCCCGAGACGAAGATCGTCTGGCTCGAGACGCCCAGCAACCCGCTGCTCAAGATCGTCGACATCGCCGTGATCGCCGAGGTCGCGAACGCGGCGGGCGCCATCGTGGTCGTCGACAACACGTTCGCCTCGCCGGCGCTGCAGCAGCCGCTCGCCCTCGGCGCCGACCTGGTCGTGCACTCCACCACGAAGTACCTCGGCGGGCACTCCGACGTGCTCGGCGGGGCCGTGGTGTTCGGCGACGACCGGTTCGTCGAGGCCGTGAAGTTCCAGCAGTTCGCCGTCGGCGCGGTCTCGGCGCCGCTCGACGCCTGGCTCACGACGCGCGGCATCAAGACGCTCGCGGTGCGGGTGCGCCAGCACTCCGAGAACGCGCAGGCGATCGCCGAGTGGGCCGCCGAGCGCCCGGAGTTCGAGCGGGTCTACTACCCGGGTCTCGCGTCGCACCCCGGCCACGACATCGCCGCCCGGCAGATGAGCGGATTCGGCGGCATGCTCTCGCTCGCGCTCTCGGCGGGACCCGCTGCGGCCAAGGCGTTCGCCGAGTCGACCGAGATCTTCCAGCTCGCGGAGTCGCTCGGCGGGGTCGAGTCGCTCATCGGGTACCCGCCCGACATGACGCACGCGTCGGTGCGCGGCACGGCGCTCGCGGTGCCCGAGAACGTGGTGCGGCTGTCGGTGGGGATCGAGGACGTGCGCGACCTCATCGCCGACCTCGAGCAGGGGCTCTCCCGCATCTCGGCCTGAGCCGGGTCGCGCCGAGACGCCACGTGTGCCGCGAGACGCCGCGGCGCACGTGGTGTCTCTCGGCAGAAGCGGTGTCTGACGCGCGGCGTCTGCGGGCCCGTAGAATGGTGGGCTGGGCCGAATCGATTCGGCCATCCGCCCCCGTCTGAAAGGCCGTCGTGCCCGACGCTCCTCGCACCGATTCCGTCCGCACCTCCACCGGGAGCATCCGCACGTCCACCGGAAGCATCCGCACCGCGACCGGGAGCATCCGCACCTCGTCGCCCACCGGGGCGATCCGTACGCTCGGATCCAATCCGGCCACCGCGCCCGTCATGCTGCACCCCGGCGATGCGATCTCGAACGGACGCCGCGCGCTCTACATCGTGCTGCTCGGTGCGCTCACGGCGCTGGGGCCCTTCACGATCGACCTCTACCTTCCGGCCTTCCCGGTGCTCGAGCAGGACTTCGAGACCACCGCGGCCGCCATCCAACTCACGCTGACCGGCACGATGATCGGCTTCGCTCTCGGGCAGCTGCTGGTGGGGCCGCTCAGCGACAAGATGGGGCGGCGCATCCCGCTCATCGCCGTCACCGCGCTGCACGTGCTCGCCAGCCTCGCCGCGGCCTTCTCGCCGACGCTCGAGCTGCTGAGCGCCTCGCGCGTTCTCATGGGCATGGGCGCCGCGGCGGGCGGCGTGGTGGCCATGGCGATCGTGCGCGACCTGTTCGGCGGCCGCCGCCTCGTCGTCATGCTGTCGCGTCTCGCCCTGGTGTCGGGTGTCGCCCCGGTCGTCGCGCCGCTGATCGGTTCGTGGCTGCTCACCCTCATGCCGTGGCGCGGTATCTTCGGCGTGCTCGCGGCGTACGGCGTGGTCATGCTGGTGTCGACGCTGCTGTTCGTGCCCGAGACGCTGCCCGCCGCCCGTCGGCAGGAGCGCGGGGGAGCGACCGTCGCGCAGCGCTACCGCTCGGTGCTCTCCGACCGCGTGTTCCTCGGGGTCCTGGTGATCGGCGGCATGACGTTCTCGGGACTGTTCTCGTACCTCTCGGCCTCGCCCTTCCTGTTCCAGCAGACGCACGGACTCGATCCGCAGCAGTACGGACTGCTCTTCGCGGTCAACTCGATCGGCGTCGTGGTCGGCGTGCAGACCGCCTCGCGCCTGGCGACCCGCTTCGGCCCGCAGTGGGTGCTCGCGTTCTCGACGTCGGCGCTGCTGCTCGCCGGGGCGGCCATCGTCGTGACCGATCAGCTGGGTCTCGGGCTGTGGGGCACGATCATCCCGCTGTTCGTGTTCATGACCGCGTGCGGGTTCACCTTCCCGAACGTGCAGGTGCTCGCGCTCGACCGGCACGGCAAGGCGGCCGGCACCGCGGCATCCATTCTCGGGGCGGTCAACTTCGGCGTCGCCGGTCTCATCTCCCCGATCGTGGGCTGGATCTCGCACGACGCGGGCATCACCGCGACGACGATGGCCTCCGTCATGGTCGGATGCTCCGCCATCGCCATCCTCGCCCTGTGGTTCGTCGTGCGCCCCCGCACCGTCGGGCTGCTGGCCCCCTGACGGCGGGCTCTCAGTGGCGGCGCCGGGCGGGTCGGCCTCCTTCCCCGCCGGACTCCGACAGAATGGGTCGATGAACAGGCGACTGCTCCTCGTATCGGGCCTCATCTGCCTCGTGCTCGTTCTCGGGCTCGGTGCGCTCGTGAGCGTCGGCCTCGCGCACCCGTTCGTGCTCGACGAGTGGTGGAACGGCGTGGTGGTGGGGCTCCGCTCCGATCCGCTGGTGGTGTTCGCCCACGCGATGGACTTCGTCGGCGGGGGATGGGTGGCCGTGCTGCTCGTGCCGATCCTCGTGATCGTCGCCTTCCTCATCGCACGTCGATGGCGTTCGGCGGTGTTCGCCGCCCTCGCCTTCCTGCTCAGCGCCGGCGCGGTGCAGGCGGTGAAGCACCTGTTCGGGCGCGCCCGCCCCGAGGACATGCTCGTCGTCAGCGACTACGGCTCGTTCCCCTCGGGTCACACCGCGAATGCCGCGACCCTCGCCCTCGTCTTCGCGATGCTGTTCCCGATGGTGTGGGTGCGGGTCGTCGGCGCGATCTGGGTCGTACTCATGGCGCTGTCGCGCACGCTGCTGTCGGTGCACTGGGCCACCGACACGGTGGGCGGGGCGCTGATCGGTGCGGCGGTCGTGCTGCTGCTCGCCGCCTGGATGCTGCCGTGGGTGCGACTGCCCGGCCGCGTCGAGCCCGCCGATAGTCTGGACGACGCGCCCGCTCAGTGAGGAGTCCCCGTGTCGAGCATCCGCCCCTACCGCCCGTCCGACCGTGCCGCTCTGTCGGAGGTGTGCGTGCGCACCGCGAACGCGGGGGAGGATGCGACCGGAATCTTCTCGGACGACGAGCTCTGGGGCCTGCTGTTCGCGCTGCCGTACGTGGAGCGTCATCCCGACCTCGCCTGGGTGGTGGAGGCGGAGGATGGGCGGGTCATCGGCTACCTCGTCGCGACCGACGACACGGATGCCTTCGAGCAGTGGTTCCGCGACGAGTGGTGGCCGCGATACGCCGACCGGTTCCCGCGCGCCCCGAGAAGCGTGACCCGCGAGGACCGCATGCTCGAGTACGCATACGGCCGCGGGCCGGGCAAGGAACCGAACGCGGTCGACCACCCCGCCCACCTGCACATCGACCTGCTGCCCGAGACGCAGGGGCAGGGTCTCGGGCGGATGCTCGTGCGCACCCTCTTCGACGAACTGCACCGCCGCGGGGTGTCGGGCCTGCACCTCGGCATGGACCCGGCGAACACCGGGGCGGCCGCGTTCTACGAGCGCCTGGGCATGACGCCGCTGCCGGCGCAGCCCGGCTCCCAGAGCTACGGCGTGAGGTTCGCGCACTGAGGTCGAAACGAAGAAAGGGCCCCGCGATGCGGGGCCCTTTCTTCGTCATCTGGCGGTGACGGCGGGATTCGAACCCGCGGTTGCTTGCACAACACACGCTTTCCAAGCGTGCTCCTTCGGCCGCTCGGACACGTCACCAGGGAACAACCTGACCATCCTATCCGATGCCCGCTGTGCTCCGTGACCCGGCGTACCATCGGGAGGTGGCAACCCCGAAGATCGTCCTGTTCTACGCCTTCACCCCGCTCGCCGATCCGGAGGCGATCCGGGTGTGGCAGCGCGACATCGGCGAGGCCCTCGGTCTGCGCGGGCGGCTCCTCATCTCGAAGGACGGCATCAACGGCACGCTCGGCGGCGATCTGCCCCAGGTGAAGAAGTGGGTGCGGTCGTTCCGGTCGTACGCGCCGTTCCGCGACGCCGACATCAAGTGGAGCGAGGGCACGGCGCTCGACGCCGACGGCCGCAGCCTCGACTTCCCCAAGCTCAGCGTCAAGGTGCGCGACGAGATCGTGTCGTTCGGCGCTCCGGGCGAACTGCGCGTGGACGAGAGCGGCGTGGTCGGCGGCGGCACCCGGCTGAGCCCCGAGGCGCTGCACGCGCTCGTCGCGGAGCGCGGTGACGACGTGGTGTTCTTCGACGGCCGCAACGCCCTCGAGGCGCAGATCGGCCGGTTCCGCGGCGCGGTCGTGCCAGACACCGAGACGACGCGCGACTTCGTGCAGCTGCTCGATTCCGGCGCGTACGACGACCTCAAGGGCAAGCCGGTGGTCACGTACTGCACCGGGGGCATCCGCTGCGAGGTGCTGTCGAGCCTCATGACGGCGCGCGGCTTCGGGGAGGTGTACCAGCTCGAGGGCGGCATCGTGCGGTACGGCGAGAAGTACGGCGACGACGGACTGTGGGACGGTTCGCTCTACGTGTTCGACGGCCGCGGGTCGGTCGACTTCTCCGACCACACGGCGGTCATCGGGGAGTGCGCCGGATGCGGTGCGACGACCAAGCGCACCGCCAACTGCCCCGACCCGTCGTGCCGGGCGCAGTTCGTGGTGTGCGCGGCGTGCGACGCGGTGCCCTGCACGATGCACGCCGCCTGACGAGCAGCGCTCAGTCGACCGCGACGCTCTCGGGCATGCGCGCGGCGAACAGCGAGCGCGGCACGAGCACCGCGCGCAGCCGCGACGGCGCGTCGACGCTGCGGTGCAGGGCCGACAGCACGGCGCGCAGCGGTGCGGCGAGATCGGTTGCGTCGCCGGAGTGCGCCCGGGCGTACGCCGATTGCTCGATCGCCGTGACCAGGGCGCGCATCGCGTCGGCATCGACGTGCCGTTCCCGCACCAGCTCGGCGCCGCGCCGGCGCGGACTCTCGGCATCCGACACCGGTAGCCGCAGATCGACCAGCGCGTCGCGCAGCTCGGTCCACGCCGCCACCGCGTCGCCGCGACGCGCGCGGCGGAGTCGGCCGGCCCGCACCAGCGCGCGGACGAGCGCCGGCATCAGCACGACGACCACGGCCCCCAGCACCACGGCGAGGATCGGCGTGGGATCGAGCGAGCGGTCATCGGCGGATGCCGCGGTGCCACCGCCGACGTCGTCGCGCTCGACCTCGGGGGCGGCCGTCTGCTGCTCCTGCGGAGCCGTGGTCTGGGTCGGCGCGGACGGGCCCGCGGAGCCGCCGCCCTCGACCGTCGCCGCGCGGAACTCGGTCGGGACGCCGAGGGAGGCGGTGGGTTCGAAAGGAATCCAGCCGATGCCGGGGAAGAGCACCTCGGGCCAGGAGTGCAGACGGTCGCTCGTCACCGAGAAGATCGTCTCGTCGCCGCGCTTCTCGTTGGTGCGGGTGCCGGGCAGGTAGCCGACCACGATGCGCGTCTGCATGCCGAGGCTCTCGGCCATCAGGGCGAACGAACCCGCGAAGTGCACGCAGTAGCCCGAGCGCACGTCGAGGAACTGCGCGACCGCTTCGGCCCCCGTGCCGTCGAAGCCCTCGTCGACCGGGGTGTCGAGCGAATAGGTGAACTCGGTGCGGAACCACTCCTGCAGCGCGATCAGCCGGTCGTAGTCGGTCGTGGCGTCGGCCGTCACCTCGCGCGCGAGGTCGCCCACGATCTCGGGCACCTCGACGTCGGCGGTCTCCGGGTCGTCGACCGGCGGCGCGGCGTCGACCGCGCGCACCTGTTCGAGCGTGGGTGTCACCCGTACCGACGACACGGTGTAGTCGGCGCCGACCGCATCGGTGTTGCGCGAGACGATCGTGCGGTTGTCGGGCATCACGCGCCAGGCGCGGGGGAGCCCCTGCACCCCGGTCGCCGGATACGGCACGGGCAGCCAGCTGCTCGACATGCGCAGGACGCGGATGGAGGTGTTCGTCGCCGCGACGGCGATGTCGTCGCCCCACTCGGCGTCGCCGAAGCCCTCGGACTGGGCCTGCAGGTCGCCGCGGTCGGGCTGCCAGACGCTGCCGTCGAAGCGCGAGAGGGTGGTGAGACGCAGGTACGGCGCGGTGTCGCCGGTGGCGGCGACCGTGAGCACCTCGACCGGGTTCGGCTGGCGCAGGTCGTCGCCCAGCCGCAGCGAGGCGTCGACCGTGATGCCAGGGCCGTTTCCCGTGAGGCCCGCACCGAGGGGCAGCGCGGGAGTGGTGACCAGCGCCAGCGCGACGGCGGCGGCGCCGAGCCCGGTCGCGACCGCGGCGGACGAGCGGCGCGGCGACAACGGATGCCGGCGGCCGCTCCACAGCAGCAGCACGATCGCGAGGATCGCGAAGAGCACGAACCAGACCAGATTCGCGTCGCCGAGCGTGACGATCATCGGCACGGCCCCTACGACTCCCGTCAGGACGAGGGGCAGCACGACGATGCGCTGAGCGATGAGCTGGTCGAGCGCGATCGCGACGACGGCGAACGCGGCACCGAGCACCGCCGCGAGGGCCGCCGTCGCCTTCAGAGGTGCCGCCCCGTAGGTGATCTCCTCGATCGCGGCGGCGCCGCGCTGCGCGAACACGGCGAGAGTGTCGCTCGTCGGGATCACGCCGAACAGCGCGGTGCGCGCCGACACGTGCTGCGTGACCACCGCCGTCGCGACGAGCAGCTGCACGACCAGCGAGACGATCGCCGCGACTCCGGGCGACCGGCGGCGCAGCAGCAGCCGCGCGATCATGCCGCTGGCGGCGACGGCCACGATGACCACCAGCACGAGCAGCGACCACTCGCCGGGGCGGATCACCGATGTGTAGGGCCACATCGCGACGATGCCGGCCGCCGCGGCGAGGAGCGCCGGGGCCCAGACCGTCGGGGTCGGCAGCTCGTCGGCGTGCCAGGCGACGGTCGAGCGGCTGCGGGCACGAGTCGGGCGCGCCGGGGACTCAGCGCGGAACATCCGTCGCCCCCAACCGCTCGGGGAGGGCCTCCGCCCACGCGGCCGCGAGATCGTCTCCCAGCGGCGCCGCCGACCATCCGTTGCGCGACGCCGCGGCCAGGGCATCGGGCTCGGGGTCGGTCGCGAGCAGCAGCGGAGCCGCTGCGCCGGCGGTGCGGAGGGCCGAGGCGTCATCGACGCCGAGACGACCGGTCACGTACACGAGAGGGCCGGGAGGCGTGCCGCCGACGAGCGTCGCCACGTCGCGCGCACCTCCGCGCGGAGAGACCAGGGCGAGGGCGGCGAGCATCCCGTCGCGGTCGTCCTCGTGGCCGCGCAGCACGCCGAGCACCTGCCCCGCGCTGTCGATCACGTCGACGCCGTACCCCTCGTCGGCGAGATGGATCGCAGCCGATGCGCACATCGAGACGGCGGTCTCGAACGCCGGGTCGGCGTGGTCGGTCGGAGCCGCCCACCGGGCGCTGCCCCGGTCGAGCACGACGATCGCGTCGGGGCTCGACTCCTCTTCCTCCTGGCGCACCATGAGCTGCCCACGGTGGGCCGTGGCACGCCAGTGGATGCGCCGCATCGAGTCGCCGGGCGCGTAGAAGCGCGGCGACAGGTTGTCGGCGCCCTGGCCCATGCGCGTCGCCGACGTGTGGGCGGTGCCGCCCGCCGCGCCGACCCGGGCTCTGAGCGGGGCCAGCGCCTGCACCTCGGGGACGACCGTCACCGTCCGGGTCTCGCCGAACTCCTGCTCGCGCTGCGCGAGGCCGAAGGGATCGACGGTGCGGAGCATGAGAGGGCCGATCGCCCACACGCCGCGGCGCACACCCGTGATGCGGTACTCCAGACGCCCGGAGGCCGGCGGGTATTCGCCGCCCGCATCGCCGCGCACCGCATCGGGGAGCACGTCGTGCCAGAGCGCCCGCGGCACCCGCAGCGACCGCAGCGCGAACCGCACGGTCACGAGAGACGTCTGGGAGACCGTGAGCAGGTCGGTCGAGATCTGACGCGCCACCGTGCCGGAGCGGCGGGGCACGCGCACGGCGATCAGCGCGAGCAGGGGGAGGAGGGCGAAGAACGCCGCGAGGTACAGCAGGATCGACGACGCGACGAGGTTCGCGCCGATGGCCAGGCACACCGCCACGACGAGGCAGCCCGCTCCGCGCGGGGTGAGGAGTCGGCGGCGACGCATCGGCGGGCCCGGATCAGACCCGGCTCGCGACGGGCACGCGCACCCGCTCGGCGACCTGGGCCAGCGCGGTCTCGACGGGCTGCGCCTCCGAGCGGTGGGCGCCGCGCGCCGGCAGCAGGCGGTGGGCGAAGACGGGGAGGAGGAGCGACGAGACGTCGTCGGGGATGACGAAGTCGCGCCCGTCGAGAGCCGCGCCGACCTTGGCCGCGCGGATCAGCTGCAGCGTGGCGCGCGGGCTCGCACCGAGGTGCAGGTTCGGGTCGGTGCGGGTGGCCTGGGCGAGGGCGACGGTGTACTCCTCGATCGCGGGAGCCACGTGCACCGCGCGCGCCCATGCGATGAGCTCGGTGATGAGCCCGGCGTCCGCGACCGGCGAGACCGCGGCGAGGGGGTTCACGATGTCGCGCTGACGGATCATCAGCGCCTCGGCGGCCGCGTCGGGGTAGCCCATCGAGATGCGCATCATGAACCGGTCGCGCTGCGCCTCGGGGAGGGCGTACGTGCCCTCCATCTCGAGCGGGTTCTGGGTCGCGACCACGAGGAAGGGCTCGGGGAGCGGATGCGTCGAGCCGTCGACCGTGACCTGACGCTCCTCCATGGCCTCGAGGAGCGCCGACTGCGTCTTGGGGGAGGACCGGTTGATCTCGTCGGCGATCACGATGTGCGCGAAGATCGCGCCGCGCTTGAACTCGAACTCGCGGTCGACGGGGTTGTACACCGACACGCCCGTCACGTCGCCGGGGAGCAGGTCGGGGGTGAACTGGATGCGTCGCACCGTGGCGTCGACGCTCGCCGCGAGAGCCCGCGCGAGCATCGTCTTGCCGACCCCCGGCACGTCCTCGATGAGCAGGTGCCCCTCGGCGAGGAGGCAGATGAGGGCGCTGCGCACCGCATCGGGCTTCCCGTCGATCACTCCGCCGACCGAGGCGAGGATCGCGGAGGTCCGGGCGGCGAATTCCTCCGCCGAGATCAGGGGGGCGTTCTCTGGCATGCGTTCCCTCTCGCGTCGGCGCAGCGGTGCGCGTGACACGATCGTAACCCGCCCCGGCGGCGGGAAGGCTGGCAGGTTCCCGTCCGTGGAGGGCCCGCGCGATGCGCCGCACACCGACCGGGTGCGAAAGCCCGCCCGCATCATCGGCTAGACTGTTCGACGGCTCTCCGCGTGGCGGCATCCAGGCCAATTCCCCCAGGGCGGAAACGCAGCAAGGGTAACCGGGCTCTGCTGGGTGCGCGGAGGGTCATTATTCTTTTCAGGCTCCTCCGGGGCCGTCCTGCCAGGATCGTGACGTGACCACGCCCGCCGCTCCGCCCCGCCGCCCGGCCCTCGGCCGTTTCGCGTCGCCCGTGCTGCTGCTCGCGGTGCTCTGGATCGTGCAGCTCGCCGATGCCGTGCTGCCCGGGTCGTTCTCGGTGTTCGGCATCCGCTCCTGGGATGTGCAGGGCCTCGGCGGCATCGTGCTCGCCCCGCTGCTGCACGCCGGCTGGGGGCACCTCCTCGCGAACTCCGTTCCGCTGCTCGTGCTCGGCTGCCTCGTGGCGGTGGAGGGCGCCCGCCGTTTCTGGGCGGTCACCGGCATCGTCGCGGTCGTCAGCGGGCTGGGTGCGTGGTTCGTGAACACCCCCGGCACGCTCACCGTGGGGGCGTCCGGGCTCGTGTTCGGATACTTCGCGTATGTCGTCGCGCGCGTGTTCGTGCCGGGCCGCGTGTCGCACCGCGTGCTGTATGCGCTGGTCGCGGTCGTCGTCGTCGCCCTCTACGGCGGCAGCATGCTCGCCGGGGTCATCGGCGTGCGCGCGGGCATCTCGTGGCAGGCGCACCTGTTCGGGGCCGTGGGCGGCGCGCTCGCCGCGGTGGCCGGGCGTCGTCGGAGCGGTCGACCGTGACGGCACGACGGCCCCGGCCATCCGCTCCGCGATCGCGGTCGTCGTCGCGAGCGACGACCGATCGCCGCACCGGCGCCCGTCGCGCGGGGCGGAACAAGACGGCCCCGCGCCGCCGGCCGGTCAGCGCGCGCGCTCGGGCTGCGCGGCGGAAGCGGCGGATGCTCGTGCTGCGCCGCGTCGGCATCGCGGCCCTCGTGGTCGCCCTGGTCGCCGGAGTCGCTGCGCTCGTGCCCCTCGGCCTCGGGGCGGAGCGGCCGCTCGCGATCTGCCGTGACGACCCGCGCACCTTTCCCGATGCGGGCGTGGCCGGATGGCAGGGGGAGCAGCTCGAGAACGCCGCGACGATCATGTCGACGGCATCCGCGATGGGCTTCGACCGGCGCGGGCAGATCCTCGGGGTGATGACCGCGATGGGTGAGAGCAGCCTGCGCAACATCGACTACGGCGACTGGGAGACGAGCGGGTTCACCAATCCCGACGGCTCGCGCACCACGAGCATCGGGCTCTTCCAGCAGCAGGAGTGGTGGGGCAGCGTCGAGCAGCGCATGGACCCGGCGACGTCGGCGACGCTCTTCTACCAACGGCTTGCGCGCGTGCCGGGGTGGCCCGACCTCGACCCCTCGGTCGCGATCCACCGGGTGCAGATCAACCTCGACTCCGACTACTACACGCGCTACGCCGACGACGCCGCCGCGGTGGTCGACGCGCTGTCCTCGACGGACGGATGCTGAGCGCGTCATATCCCCGGCCGCTTTCCAGGCCGCCCCGAGGATCGTGCACCTAGGCTGGAGCCGTGGCGCGGAGCATCTACATCACCTCGGCCGAAGGTCATACCGGGAAGTCGACCATCGCCCTGGGCGTGCTCGACGCTCTCATGCGCGCCACGCCGCGGGTCGGGGTGTTCCGTCCCATCGCGCGGTCGGTGACGGAGCGCGACGAGATCCTCGAGCTGCTGCTCGCCCACGACGGCGTGCACCTCGACTACGACGACTGCATCGGCGTGACCTACGACGATGTGCGGCACGACCCGGAGCGCGCCCTGGCGACGATCGTCGCGCGCTTCAAGGCGGTCGAGGCGCAGTGCGACGCCGTGGTCATCATCGGCAGCGACTACACCGATGTCGCGAGTCCCGCCGAGCTGGGCGTCAACGCGCGCATCGCGGCCAACCTCGCCGCTCCGGTGCTTCTCGTGCTCAGCGGACGCGACCAGCAGCGCGCCGCCGAGCAGTTGGGCACGACCACGGCCCGCACCCCGGCGGCCGTGGGACAGATCGCCGCACTCGCGCTCGCCGAGCTCGACCAGGAGCGGGCCGAGCTGTTCGCCGTGATCGTCAACCGCGCCGACCCGGACGAACTCGATGCCATCGTCGACGCGGTGCGCGGCGTCCGTCCCGAGAAGGGCACGCCCGTCTGGGCGCTGCCCGAGGATCGCACGCTCGTCGCACCGTCGATCCGCGGCATCCTCGCCGCCGTCGACGGACGCCTTCTCAAGGGCGACGACGCCCGTCTGGGCCGGGAGGCCCTGTCGATCGTCGTGGCCGGCATGTCGATGGTGAACGCGCTGCCGCGCATCACCGAGGAATCGGTGGTGGTCATCCCCGCCGATCGCACCGAGGTGCTGCTCGCGACGCTGCTCGCCGACGCGTCCGGTACCTTTCCGCGGGTGAGCGGCATCATCCTCAACGGGCCGTTCCCGCTCCCCGAGCCCATCGTGCAGCTGCTCGACGGGTTCCCCTCCGGTGTGCCGATCATCGCCACCGACCTCGGCACCTACGACACGGCGGTGCGGGTCATGGGCGCACGCGGTCGCCTCTCGGCCGACGCGCGCGGCCGCTACGACCGGGCGCTCGGACTCTTCCAGGAGCACGTCGACCTCGGCGAGCTCGTGACGCAGGTCGGCCTCGCCGAGTCCCGCGTCGTCACCCCGCTCATGTTCGAGTACGGCCTGATCGAGCGGGCACGGGCCGACCGGCGACGCATCGTGCTGCCCGAGGGCGACGACGACCGCATCCTGCGGGCCGCCGCGACCCTGCTGGCGCGCGAGGTCGCCGACCTCGTCATTCTCGGCGACGAGCAGGCCGTGCGCTCGCGCGCCGCCGAGCTCGGCGTCGACATCACCGCCGCCGAGGTCATCAGCCCGACCGACCCCGCTCACGTCGAGCGCTTCGCCGCCGAATACGCGCGGCTGCGCGCGCACAAGGGCATCACTCTCGCCCAGGCCGCGGACACCGTCACCGACGTGTCGTACTTCGGCACGATGATGGTGCATCTGGGGCTCGCCGACGGCATGGTGTCCGGCGCCGCGCACACCACGGCCCACACCATCCGCCCGTCGTTCGAGATCATCAAGACCAAGCCCGGTGTCGAGGTGGTGTCGAGCGTGTTCCTCATGGCGCTCGCCGACCGCGTGCTCGTATACGGCGACTGCGCGGTGATCCCCGACCCGACGAGCGCCCAGCTCGCCGACATCGCGGTCTCGTCGGCGGCCACCGCGCGGCAGTTCGGCATCGATCCACGGGTCGCGATGCTGTCGTACTCGACCGGCGAGTCCGGTTCGGGCGCCGACGTCGACAAGGTGCGCGAGGCGACGGCGCTCGTGCGCGAGCGTGCGCCGGAGCTGCCGGTCGAGGGGCCCATCCAGTACGACGCCGCGGCCGACGCAGCGGTCGCGCGCGCGAAGCTGCCCGACTCGGCCGTCGCGGGGCGCGCGACGGTGTTCGTCTTCCCCGACCTGAACACGGGCAACAACACCTACAAGGCGGTGCAGCGGTCGGCGGGCGCCGTCGCGATCGGCCCGGTGCTGCAGGGGCTGAACAAGCCGATCAACGACCTGTCGCGCGGCGCCCTCGTCGACGACATCGTCAACACCGTCGCGATCACCGCGATCCAGGCCCAGGGAGGCGATGCATGAGCGCGATCCTCGTCATCAACAGCGGTTCGTCGTCGCTCAAGTACAGCCTGCTCGACATCGAGAGCGAGCACGAGCTGGCCGCGGGCCTCATCGAACGGATCGGGCAGGATGCGGGGGCGGCCTCGCACACCGTGCGTCCGGCGCCCACGACGGATGCCGCGCCGACGATGCTCGACGCGACCTACGACGACGAACGCTCCATCCCCGACCATCACGCGGCCTTCGCGGTGATGCTCGAGCAGTTCGCCGAGCACGGCCCGTCGCTGGCGGCGCATCCGCCGGTGGCCGTGGGGCACCGCGTCGTGCACGGCGGCGCCCGGTTCTACGCTCCGACGCTCATCGACGCCGACGTCGAGCGGCAGATCGAGGAGTTGGCGGTGCTCGCGCCGCTGCACAATCCCGCCAACCTCTCCGGCATCCTGGCGGCGAAGGCCGTGTTCCGCGGCGTGCCTCATGTCGCCGTCTTCGACACCGCCTTCCATCAGACACTGCCGCCGGCGGCCTACACCTATGCGATCGACGCCGAGCTCGCGCGTCAGCACCGCGTGCGCCGCTACGGCTTCCACGGCACCAGCCACCAGTTCGTCAGCGAGGCGGCCGCGGCGCATCTCGGCCGCGACCTGGCCGAGCTGAAGCAGCTCGTCTTCCACCTCGGCAACGGCGCCTCGGTCACGGCCATCGACGGCGGCCGCTCGGTCGAGACCTCGATGGGGCTCACCCCGCTGGAAGGTCTCGTCATGGGCACCCGCTCGGGCGACCTCGACCCGGCGGCGCTCGTGCACCTGTCGCGTCGCGCCGGGCTGTCGATCAACGACCTCGACGCTCTGCTCAACACGCGCAGCGGGCTCCAGGGGCTCGCCGGCCGCAGCGACATGCGCGACATCCTCGCGGGCGCGGAGGCCGGCGAGGAGGACGCCGTGCTCGCCCTCGACGTGTACGTGCACCGTCTGCGGGCGTACGCCGGCGCGTACATCGCGCAGCTCGGGGGAGTCGACGTCATCTCCTTCACCGCCGGCGTCGGCGAGAACGCCGCCCGGGTGCGCGCCGAGGCCATGGCGACCCTCGGCTTCGCCGGGGTCGAGATCGACCCGCAGCGCAATGAGACCCGTGCGCGCGGCATCCGGAGGATCTCGACGGATGCCTCCGCCGTCACGGTGCTCGTGGTGCCCACGAACGAGGAACTGCAGATCGCACGGCAGACCGCCGGCCTGCTCTGAGGACACCTCTCGACGCAGCTCCCGAAACACCTCTGCAGACACCTCGGGCCCAGGGGTTATCCTGAATCGCCCTCCCCACTACGCTGTCATGGTGGCACGGAGGAGTGCCGAACCCCTCGCCCTTCTCCCTGGAGGTCTCTGTGCCGGAAAACCTGCCCGATCTGCTCGCCGCAGAGGGCGTGCTCTTCGACCTCGACGGCGTGCTCACGCCGACCGCCGAGGTGCACATGCGCGCGTGGAAGGCGGTCTTCGACCAGGTGTTCGCCGAGTGGGACATCACCCCCGCCTACACCGACGCCGACTACTTCGACTACGTCGACGGCAAGAAGCGCTACGACGGGGTCGCCAGCCTGCTGCACAGTCGCAACGTCGAGATCCCCTGGGGCGAGGCCGACGACCCGCCCTCCGCCGACACGATCTGCGGCATCGGCAACCGCAAGAACGACGCCTTCGCCGCCGAGCTGCGCAGGGACGGCATCGCGCCCTACCCGGGGTCGCTGGCCGTCGTGCAGCGCCTGCACGACGCGGGCGTGCCTCTCGGCGTCGTCTCGAGCTCGAAGAATGCCGAAGAGGTGCTGGCCGCCGCCGGCCTCCGCTCCTACTTCCGCGTGGTGGTCGACGGCGTCGTCGCCGAACGCGAGGGACTGGCCTCCAAGCCCGCACCCGACATGTTCCGCGCGGGCGCCGTCGCGCTCGGCGTCGACCCGTCGCTCAGCGTCGCGTTCGAGGACGCGACTTCGGGTGCTGCATCCGCCGCCGCCGCCGGCTACGCGCACGTCATCGGCGTCGACCGCGGCACGGGCGCTGACGCCCTCCGCGCCGCCGGCGCGACGGAGGTCGTCGACGACCTCGACCAGTTCCTGTCCCTCATCCCGACCGCTGCTCCGGAGACCGCATGATCGACCCCGACCGCTTCCCCGTCGACCCCTGGCGTCTCGTCGAGACGCGATACTCCGAAGAAGGGGTCGGCGAGACCCTGTTCTCGGTCGGCAACGGCTACCTCGGCCTGCGCGGCAACCACATCGAGGGCCGCGGCGCCCACGAGCACGGCACCTTCATCAACGGTCTGCACGAGACGTGGCCCATCCGCCACGCCGAGCAGGCGTACGGCTTCGCCGAGGTCGGGCAGACCATCGTCAACGCCCCGGATGCCAAGGTCATGCGGGTGTACGTCGACGACGAGCCGATCTCGTTCGACGACGCCGACGTGCGCGAGTACCGCCGCACGCTCGACTTCCAGACCGGCGTGCTCGAGCGCGTCGTCGTGTGGGAGACCCCGTCAGGCAAGCGCGTGCGCATGCGCGACGAGCGGATCGTGAGCTTCGAGGAGCGGCACCTCGCGATCCTCCGGCTCGAGGTCGTCGTCGAGAACTCCGACGCGCCCGTGACGATCAGCTGCCAGATCCTCAACCGCCAGGACGGCGCGGGCGTGTACGCCGGAACCCCCGCGGCAGCGCAGAAGTCCGGCTTCGACCCGCGCAAGGCCGAGCGGATGGCCGATCGCGTGCTCGAGCCGGCCGAGCACTGGCAGGACGGGCTGCGCTCCGCCCTGTCGTACCGGGTCGCCGCGTCGGGCATGACCGTGGCCGTGGTGGCCGATCACGTGATCGACACCGAGAACGAGTACAGCGCCCGCGCGCTGGTCGAGTCCGACATCGCCAAGAACGTCTTCCGCGTACAGGCCAAGGCCGGCGTGCCCATCACGCTCACCAAGCTCGTGAGCTACCACACCTCCCGCGGCGTGCCCCCGCGCGAGCTCGTCGACCGCTGCCGCCGTTCGCTCGACCGGGCCGCGGTCGAGGGCGTCGAGACGCAGTTCCAGCGTCAGCGCGACTGGCTCGACGCGTTCTGGGCCCGCAGCGACGTGCAGATCGGCGGCCACGATGACCTGCAACAGGCCACCCGCTGGTGCCTGTTCCAGCTCGCGCAGGCCGCGGCCCGCGCCGACGGCACCGGTGTCGCCGCGAAGGGCGTCTCGGGCTCCGGATACAGCGGCCACTACTTCTGGGACACCGAGATCTACGTGCTCCCCTTCCTCGCGTACACCTCGCCGCAGTGGGCGAGGAACGCCCTGCGCGCCCGCGTGCTCATGCTGCCGGCGGCCCGCCGGCGGGCCGGGCAGCTCAACGAGGCGGGCGCGCTGTTCCCGTGGCGCACGATCAACGGCGAGGAGGCGTCGGCGTACTACGCCGCCGGCACCGCGCAGTACCACATCAACGCCGACGTGAGCTTCGCGCTCGGCAAGTACGTCGGGGCGACGGGCGACACCGAGTTCCTGCGCCGCGAGGGCGCCGACATCGCGGTCGAGACGGCGCGCCTGTGGGCGACGCTCGGCTTCTGGCGCTCGGCGCAGACCGTCGAGGACGCGGCGGCGGCCGACGGCATCCAGACCTTCCATATCCACGGCGTCACGGGTCCCGACGAGTACACGACTGTCGTGAACGACAACCTGTACACCAACGTGATGGCGCGCTACAACCTGCGCTTCGCCGCCGAGGTCGTGCGGGAGATCCGCGAGACGTACCCCGACGACTACCGCGACCTCCTCGACCGCACCGGTCTGGGCGAGGGCGAGGCGGAGGCCTGGGAGCGGGCCGCCGACTGCATGTTCATCCCGTACAGCGAGAACCTGGGCATCCACCCGCAGGACTCGCTGTTCCTCGAGCGCGAGGTGTGGGATCTGGCGCACACGCCCGACTCGCAGCGTCCGCTGCTGCTGCACTTCCACCCGCTGGTGATCTACCGGTTCCAGGTGCTCAAGCAGGCGGATGTCGTGCTGGCGCTCTTCCTGCAGGGCAATCACTTCTCGTTCGAGGAGAAGCGCGCCGACTTCGACTACTACGACCCGCTGACCACCGGCGACTCGACGCTGTCGGCGGTCGTGCAGTCGATCCTCGCGGCCGAGGTCGGCTACCAGGACCTCGCGCTGGAGTACTTCGAGGAGTCGATCTTCGTCGACCTGCACGACCTGCACAACAACGCCGCCGACGGCGTGCACGTGGCCTCGGCCGGCGGCGTGTGGACCGCGCTCGTGTGCGGCTTCGGCGGCATGCGCGACTATGAGGGCGAGCTGAGCTTCGACCCGCGCCTGCCTGCGGCCTGGCCGTCGCTGTCGTTCCCGCTGCAGTGGAAGGGCTCCGAGCTGACCGTCACGGTGACGGCGGACGAGCTGCGCCTGCGCGTGCGTTCGGGCGCTCCCGTCTCGTTCACCGTGCGCGGCACCGCCTACATCGCCGAGGCCGGCGAGGAGGTCGTGGCACCGCTCGCCGACCAGGGGCCGATCATCCCCGGCCGCCCGTCGCTGCGGAAGTTCGCGGACGCCCGACGCGAGGACGGCACGGTGCTGTCGGCCTCGGTCCCGGTCATCACGTCGGCCATCCCGATCGTCGCGCCGACCTCGCCGACCGTCGCCCCGGTGACGGCTCCGGTCGCGGCTCCGGTCGAGTGATCGTGCGGCGGGCGCACCGGATCGGGGCGCCCGCCGCGATGTCGGCGGCACGACGTAGGCTGTTCTGGTGACCACAGCCCTCTACCGCCGCTACCGCCCCGAGACGTTCGGCGAGATGATCGGGCAGTCCCAGGTGACCGACCCGCTGATGACCGCCCTCCGCGGCGATCGGGTGGGCCACGCGTACCTCTTCTCGGGCCCCCGCGGGTGCGGCAAGACCACCTCGGCGCGCATCCTCGCGCGCTGCCTGAACTGCGCAGAGGGTCCCACCGACACCCCCTGCGGCACGTGCCCCAGCTGCGTCGAGCTGTCCCGCGCCGGCGGCGGCTCCCTCGACGTGGTCGAGATCGACGCCGCCAGCCACAACGGCGTCGACGACGCCCGCGATCTGCGCGAGCGTGCCACGTTCGCCCCGAGCCGCGACCGCTACAAGATCTTCATCCTCGACGAGGCGCACATGGTGACGCCGCAGGGGTTCAACGCGCTGCTGAAGCTGGTCGAAGAGCCTCCGCCGCACGTGAAGTTCATCTTCGCGACGACCGAGCCCGAGAAGGTGCTCGGGACCATCCGCTCCCGCACCCATCACTACCCGTTCCGCCTGGTGCCGCCGGCCGCGATGCTCGAGTACGTCGAGAAGCTCTGCGCCGAAGAGGGCGTCGTCGTGGAGCAGGGCGTGCTGCCCCTCGTGGTGCGCGCGGGCGGCGGATCGCCGCGCGACACCCTGTCGCTCCTCGACCAGCTCATCGCCGGGTCCGACGCGCCGGCGGGCTCAGAGACGGTCACGGTGGGCTACGAGCGCGCCGTCGCCCTCCTCGGCTACACGCACGGGGCGCTGCTCGACGAGATCGTCGACGCCCTCGCGATCGCCGATGCCGCCACGGCCTTCCCGGCGATCGACCGTGTCGTGCAGACGGGGCAGGACCCCCGTCGATTCGTCGACGACCTGCTCGAGCGGCTTCGCGACCTCATCGTGATCGCGGCCGTCGGCAACGGCGCATCCGCGGTGCTGCGCGGCCTGGCCGACGACGAGCTCGAGCGCATGCGCACCCAGGCCGCCGCCTTCGGGGCCGCACGCCTGTCGCGCACCGCCGACATCGTGAGCGCGGCCCTCGACGACATGTCGGGGGCGACGTCTCCGCGTCTGCACCTCGAGCTGATGGTCGCCCGCGTGCTCGCCGGGGGAGCGGATGCCGTCTCCGGCGGTGTCGGTCATGCGGCGCCCGTGTCAGCGGCCTCGGCTCCGGCCCGTGCATCCGCGTCCGCACCGGCGCCGTCTGCGGCCGCCGCTCCGTCCCCAGCTCCTGCCGCGTCGGCTCCTGCTGCTGCGGCTGCGTCTCCTGCTTCCGCCGCGCCCTCGGCCGCCGCCGGGTCATCGCCGGATGCCTCCGTCGCCGGGGCCGCACCCGATTCTTCGACAGCGCCGCCCGCGGGGGCCGCCGCCTCCACGCCCTCCGCCGCACGACCGTCGGCTGGCGACGACACGACGGGAGTGGCATCGACGACGGCCGGGACCACCGCCGATTCGACGGCACCGGCCGCGCCCACGGGGCCGGTGACGCTCGATCGCATCCTCGCCGCCTGGCCCGCCGTGCTCACGCGGCTCGAGGGAATCAGTCGCGCATCGTGGCTCGTGGTCACAGCCGTGCAGCCGCTGGCGTACGACCCCGAGTCCGAGGTGCTGACGATCGGCTTCGCCAGCCAGCACGACGTCGCGAAGTTCAAGGGCACGACGCCCGGCTCCGGCACGTCCGACCACCTGCGCACGGCGATCGAGCAGGAGGTGGGCGTGCGGGTGAAGTACCTCCCTGCACCGCTCCCCGCCGGTGGGGCGCCCTCGACGAGCGGAGCACCGCGGTCGGGCGGAGGAGGCGGCGCGTCGACGTCGGCGGAACCCGCCTCGAAGGAGCCCGCTCCTGCGCGAGCCTCCGCCCCGTCCGGTGCAGCCGCTGTCGACGCCTCGTCCTCCGTGGCGGCATCACCCTCGACAGGGGGTGCGCGGTCCGCAGCCTCGGCCACGCCGGTGACCGAGTGGGCCGTCGCAGCGATCCCCACCTCCGACCCGATGGCCTCCTCCTCGTCCTCCGCGTCGGCGACGCCGGTCCCTCCCGGGCTGCCGGTCGACGATGAGCCCGAAGAAGTCGAGGCCGCGGCCTCGGCGCCCGCGCCGCCGCGCGACGGCACCGTCGACCGCGATGAGCCGCCGCTGTCCGGAGACGCCGCGCTTCCCGGCGATTCCCCGTCCGCCGCGTCGCCCTCCGCGGCTCCCGGCTCCGCCCGCCCCGGAGCGTCGTACCCCGGGGCGTCGTACCCCGATGCTCCGTACGCCGATGCTCCCTATCCCGACGATGCCGACGCGCCGTATCCCGACGACGAGCCGCCGTACGACCCCGCCTACGAGCCGACGCCGAGTGCGCCCACCGCGGCGCGCGTGCCGGCGGCCTCGACGCCACCGGCATCCGCTCCCGCCCGTACCGCCGCTCCCACCCCGGCTGCGCGCGCCCTGGCCGACGACGCCGCGCCGCGCCGCGCCGAGCGCTCGCCGGCGCCCGGGGGAGTGCAGCGCTACGGGGAAGCCGTGATCCGCCAGGTGCTCGGCGCGACGTTCGTGCGCGAAGAGCCCTATGAGCCCCCGACGAGGTTCGCCTGATGTACGACGGAATCGTTCAAGAACTGATCGACGAGTTCGGTCGTCTGCCCGGCATCGGCCCCAAGTCGGCGCAGCGGATCGCCTTCCACATCCTGCAGACGCCGACGTTCGACGTCGCGCGTCTGTCGCAGCTGCTGAGCGAGATCCGCGAGCGGGTGCGCTTCTGCGAGATCTGCGGCAACGTCGCCGAGCAGGAGCGGTGTGCGATCTGCCGCGATCCGCGCCGCAACCAGACGCTCATCTGCGTGGTGGAAGACGCCAAGGACGTCTCGGCGATCGAACGCACCCGGGAATTCCGTGGCCTGTACCACGTGCTCGGCGGAGCGATCAGTCCCATCGCCGGGGTGGGGCCCGACGACCTGCGCATCGCGCAGCTGATGGGCCGTCTCGCCGACGGCACCGTGCAGGAGGTCATCCTCGCGACCAACCCGAACCTCGAGGGCGAGGCCACCGCGAGCTACCTCAGCCGGCTCCTGACGACGATGCAGATCACCGTGTCGCGACTCGCGTCGGGCCTGCCCGTGGGCGGCGACCTGGAGTACGCCGACGAGGTCACGCTCGGGCGCGCGTTCGAGGGACGGCGCGTCCTGTGACCCGCCGCTCGGTCGCGGCGTGAACGTCGCGGGCGGTTTCTCGCGCCGTGGCTGGTTGCTGTTCGGTGCGATGGCGCTCCTGTGGGGTGTGCCGTACCTCTTCATCAGTGTCGCCGTCGAGTCGTTCTCGCCGCCCGCGATCGTCGCCGGCCGTACTCTGATCGCGGCTCTGCTCCTGCTGCCCTTCGCGCTCCGCAGCGGCGCGCTCCGCGCCGCCTGGCGGCACTGGCCCTGGGTGCTCGCCTTCGGTCTCGTCGAGATGGCGGGTCCGTTCCTGCTGCTGGGTCACGCCGAGATGACGCTGCCGTCGGGCATCACCGGGCTGCTGGTCGCGACGGTCCCGCTGTTCGCGGCGCTGATCGCCCTGGGTGGCGGCGACCGCGGGGTGCTGCGCCCGGCACGCTCGATCGGCCTGCTCGTGGGCTTCGTCGGCGTCGCGATCGTCGTCGCCGGACCCGGACTCTTCGGCGGCGAGATGAGCCTGTGGGCGGCCGGCGAAGTGCTGCTCGTCGCCGTGCTGTACGCGATCGCCCCCTTCATCGTCGCGCGAAAGCTGACCGACGTGCCGTCGCTGGGTACCATCACCCTCTCGCTGCTCATGATCGGCATGCTCTACCTGCCGATCGGCATCCTCACCCAGCACGAGGTGCCCACGCTGCCCTCGGTCGCCGCGCTGCTCGCGCTCGCGGTGATCTGCACGGCGGTCGCCTTCCTCGCCTTCTTCGCCCTCATCCGGGAGGTCGGACCCGCGCGGGCCCCGCTGTTCACCTACGTCAATCCGGTCGTCGCGATCGTGCTCGGCGCCCTGGTGCTGGCCGAGCCGCTGACGCCCGGTCTGCTCCTCGGGTTCCCGCTCATCATCGCCGGATGCTGGTTCGCGGCGACCGGCGGCAGGCTCCGCCCGCGGGCATCCGCCGTGCCTCCCGCGCCGACCCCGTGAACCGCGGCGCCGTCACATGCGCATCGGTGCATACGCTCCGATCGTAGAATGGCCGAGGGCGGATCCGCCCGACGTCCCCCAGGAGTGAACGTGGCCCTCATCGTGCAGAAGTACGGCGGCTCTTCCGTCGCCGACGCAGAGAGCATCAAGCGCGTCGCGAAGCGCATCGTCGACACCCGCCGCGCCGGGCACGACGTCGTCGTCGCCGTCAGCGCGATGGGCGACACCACCGACGAGCTGCTCGACCTCGCGAACGAGGTCGCCCCGATCCCCGCACCTCGCGAGCTCGACATGCTCCTCTCCAGCGGAGAGCGCATCTCGATGGCGCTCCTTGCGATGGCGATCCACTCGATGGGCTTCGAGGCGCGCTCGTTCACGGGCAGCCAGGCCGGCATGATCACCGACTCGCAGCACGGCGCGGCGCGCATCGTCGACGTCACTCCCGTGCGCCTGCGCGAAGCGCTCGACGAGGGCGCGATCGTCATCGTCGC
This sequence comes from Microbacterium sp. Soil_N32, assembly GCF_057655505.1. NCBI lineage: Bacteria > Bacillati > Actinomycetota > Actinomycetes > Micrococcales > Microbacteriaceae > Microbacterium > Microbacterium sp. Soil_N32. The sequence continues at coordinate 22,936 of NZ_JBDGME010000011.1, read as the reverse complement.
CGGCTTCCAGGGATTCAACCGCGACACCCGCGACATCACCACGCTCGGCCGCGGCGGCTCCGACACCACCGCTGTGGCCCTCGCCGCGGCGCTCACGGCCGACGTCTGCGAGATCTACAGCGACGTCGACGGCATCTTCACCTCCGACCCGCGCATCATCCCGAGCGCGCAGAAGCTCGACCACGTGTCGAGCGAGGAGATGCTCGAACTGGCCGCCAACGGCGCGAAGGTGCTCTACATCCGCGCCGTCGAGTACGCACGCCGGCACGGCGTCCTGATCCACGCCCGGTCGTCGTTCTCGTCGGCCGAGGGCACGTACGTTCTGGGCGAGGGCATGAAGAACCCTCGCGAAGCCGAGGGAGCAGTCATGGAAGAACCGATCGTCGCCGGCGTCGCCACCGACCTCAGCCAGGCCAAGATCACGGTCGCCGGCGTGCCGGACGTGCCGGGCAAGGCAGCCGAGATCTTCAAGATCGTCGCGAAGTCGGGTGCGAACGTCGACATGATCGTGCAGAACGTGTCGGCGACGGGCCGCACCGACATCTCGTTCACGGTTCCGAAGGCCGATGCGGCGGCGGCGCTCAAGGCGCTCGCTGGCGATCAGGCCGAGGTCGGCTTCCAGAACCTCATCCACGACGACCAGATCGGCAAGCTCTCGGTCGTCGGCGCCGGCATGCGCACGCACTCGGGCGTCTCGGCGGTGCTGTTCGAAGCGCTCTCCGCCGGCGGCATCAACATCGAGATGATCTCGACGTCCGAGATCCGCATCTCGGTGGTGCTGCGCGGCAGCGATCTCGTCGAAGCGGCGCGGGCCGTGCACACCGCCTACGGTCTCGACGGCGACACCGAGGCCGTCGTCCACGCCGGCACCGGCCGCTGACCGACCCGCGGCGCGTCTCCGTCCGAACCGAGGCGGTAGACTCGCCGGAACCCTGACATCGGCGCCAGGCGCGGCATCCGCACCCCCGACGCCGTGCCCGAAGCCTCTCTTGCTGTACCGCACGACGCCAAGGAATACTCATGACCCGCATCTCCGACTCAGGAATCTCCGTCGCCATCGTGGGCGCCACCGGCCAGGTGGGCACCGTCATGCGCGAGATCCTCGCCGAACGGTCCTTCCCGATCCGCGAGCTGCGCCTGTTCTCGTCGGCCCGGTCGGCGGGCACGTCGATCGACTTCGGCGGGACGACGGTGATCGTCGAAGACGTCGAGCAGGCGGATGCCTCGGGCATCGACATCGCCCTGTTCTCGGCAGGTGCCACGGCCAGCCGCGCCTACGCGCCGCGGTTCGCCGAGGCCGGGGCCGTGGTCGTCGACAACTCCAGCGCCTGGCGCATGGACCCCGAGGTTCCTCTGGTGGTCAGCGAGGTCAACCCGCACGCGATCGACGATCGGCCCAAGGGCATCATCGCCAACCCCAACTGCACGACCATGGCCGCCATGCCGGTGCTCAAGGTGCTGCACGCCGAGGCGGGTCTGGAGCGTCTGATCGTCTCGACCTATCAGGCGGTCTCGGGGTCGGGTCTCGCCGGTGCGCAGGAACTCCTCGGGCAGGTCGAGGGCGTGCTCGCACAGGGCGACACCCTGCGCCTGGTGCACAACGGATCGGCGGTCGACTTCCCCGAGCCCGAGAAGTACGTCGCGCCCATCGCCTTCGACGTCATCCCGTTCGCCGGCAACCTCGTCGACGACGGCGACAACGAGACCGACGAGGAGAAGAAGCTCCGCAACGAGAGCCGCAAGATCCTCGAGCTGCCCGACCTCCGGGTCGCCGGCACGTGCGTGAGGGTGCCCGTGTTCACCGGGCACTCCCTGACGATCCACGCCGAGTTCGCGAACGACCTCAGCCCCGAGCGCGCCGCTGAGCTGCTGGCAGACGCGCCGGGCGTCGCGCTCGACGAGGTGCCGACCCCGCTGCAGGCTGCGGGCAAGGACCCGAGCTTCGTCGGTCGCATCCGCGTCGACCAGTCCGCTCCCGAGGGCAAGGGCCTCGTGCTCTTCGTCAGCAACGACAACCTGCGCAAGGGCGCTGCGCTGAACGCCGTGCAGATCGCCGAGATCGTCGCGGAGCGCCTCGCCGCCCGCGTCTGACGCGCGCCGCCGCCCCGCATCGTCGGGATGCCGCGGGCCCGCTGTGGTCCGCGGCATCCGGGGCGCGAACTAGACTGTTCTGGTGACCGAAACCGTCGATGTCGTCTTGATCGGTGGTGGCATCATGAGCGCCACCCTGGGTACCCTGCTGCACGAGCTGCAGCCGGATTGGAAGATCGTCGCCTTCGAGCGACTCTCCGACGTCGCCCAGGAGAGCTCGAACCCCTGGAACAACGCCGGCACCGGCCACGCCGCGCTCTGCGAGCTCAACTACATGCCGCAGGGCAACGGCCCCCTCGACCCCGCGAAGGCGGTGTCGATCAACGAGCAGTTCCAGCAGAGCCGGCAGTTCTGGTCTTCGCTCGTCGAGCGCGGGGTGCTGGACGAGCCCTCCACCTTCATCAACGCGACCCCGCACATGACGTTCGTGCGCGGCGAGAAGGACGTGGCGTATCTGAAGGAGCGCTACGAGGTGCTCAAGGACCAGCCGCTGTTCTCGGGTATCGAATACAGCGAGGACTCGCGGGTCATCAACCAGTGGGCGCCCCTCCTCATGCAGAAGCGCCGCAAGGGCGAGCCGTTCGCCGCGACGCGTGTGCCCGCCGGCACCGATGTCGACTTCGGGTCGCTCACCCACCAGCTGTTCGGTCACCTGCGGAGGTCCGGCGTCGACCTGCGCACCAACTGCGAGGTGCGCTCGCTCAAGCGTCAGAAGGACGGCCTGTGGAAGGTCGGCTTCCGCACGACGGTCGGTCGCACCCCGAGCGAGATCAAGGCCCGCTTCGTGTTCGTCGGCGCGGGCGGCTGGGCGCTCAAGCTGCTCCAGCGGTCGGGTATCCCCGAGATCAAGGGCTACGGCGTCTTCCCGATCGGCGGGCAGTTCCTCAAGACCAGCAACCCCAAGATCGTCGAGCAGCACAAGGCCAAGGTCTACTCGCAGGCATCCGTCGGCGCTCCGCCCATGTCGGTGCCGCACCTCGACACCCGGGTCGTCGACGGCGAGGCGTCGCTGATGTTCGGCCCGTTCGCGACGTTCAGCCCGAAGTTCCTCAAGAACGGCTCGATGCTCGACATCGTCACGCAGGTGCGTACGCACAACCTGTGGCCGATGCTGCGGGTCGCGTTCGCGAACCCCGACCTCATCGCGTACCTCATCGGCGAGCTGATGAAGAATCACCGCAAGAAGGTCGACAGCCTGCGCACCTTCATGCCGACCGCGAAGGACGAGGACTGGACCCTCATCGACGCGGGTCAGCGCGCGCAGGTCATGAAGAAGGACCCGAAGAAGGGCGGCGTGCTGCAGTTCGGCACCGAGGTGGTCGCCTCGGGCGACGGCTCGATCGCCGGGCTGCTCGGAGCATCCCCGGGTGCATCGACGGCCGTGCCGATCATGCTCAACCTGCTCAAGACCTGCTTCCCCGACGAGTTCGTGAAGTGGGAGCCGCAGCTGCGCGAGCTGATCCCGACGTTCGGTCAGCAGTTGAACGAAGACCCGGCGCTGGCGCAGCAGTCGACGTCGCAGACGGCGGCGGCGCTCGGCATCAACGCCTGAGGTCCCGTGGCCAAGCTCTACTTCCGCTACGGGGCGATGAACTCGGGCAAGTCGACGGCGCTGCTGCAGGCCGCGTACAACTACGAGGAGCGCGGACAGCGCGTGCTCCTCGCGAAGCCGGCGATCGACACGAAGGGCGCGTCCGAGATCTCGAGCCGGCTGGGCATGACGCGCGAGGTCGACTTCCTGGTGTCACCGGACGACGACGCTCGCGAGATCTTCCTGCGGCACCGGGCGGATGCGCGGGCGCACGGCGACGACATCGCGTGCCTGCTCATCGACGAGGCGCAGTTCCTGACACCGGCGCAGGTCGACGACCTGTTCCGCATCGCGGTGGAGGAGGGCATCCCTGTGCTGGCCTACGGCATCCGCAACGACTTCCTGACGCACGCGTTCCCGGGCTCGGCGCGCCTGCTGGCGATCGCCCACTCGTTGGAAGAGCTCAAGACGATCTGCCGGTGCGGTCGCAAGGCCGTGTTCAACGGGCGCGTCATCGGCGGCCGCTTCGTGTTCGATGGTGACCAGGTTGCGATCGACGAGGGTGCCGAGGGCGCGATCGCCGAGGCGGCGACGACCTACGAGTCGCTCTGCGGGACGTGTTACCTCGAGGAGTCGGGCGGGCGCCTGGGCTGAGCGCCCCGTCTCGCCGTGCCACGTCTGCAGTGGCGCCGTCGCGATCGTGACGTCGTCGGCCGCGTCGACGCCCGGCGTGCGTCGGCGTTGCGTGGTCTGACCACAGCGGCTACAGTGTGGTCAGACCACAGTGGACGACCCGATGCGATCACAGGCGAGGAGGCGAGTGATGGCAGAGCAGCCGGTACGCGCGTGGCGCGTGGTGCTCGACCACATCGAACGCGACCTCCTCGACGGTCGGCTCCGCCCAGGGGAGCGCCTCCCATCGGAGCGCGATCTGGCGATCGATCTGGGCGTGGGGCGTTCCAGCGTGCGCGAGGCGTTCCGGGTGCTCGAGGTCATGGGCCTCATCCGCACGGCGACCGGCTCCGGGCCGCAGGCGGGCGCGATCGTCATCGCCACGCCCACCGGGGGCATGTCGCAGCTGCTGCGGCTGCAGGTCGCCGCACAGGGCTTCCCGCTGACCGATGTCGTGCAGACCCGGCTCGTGCTCGAAGACGCGGTCGTCGACGCGCTCGCGTCGTCGACGGACCGGGACACGGGCGAAGCGCATCGGATGCTCGCGGCGATGGACGCCCCCGATCTCACGCCCGGCGAGTTCCTCGCCCTCGACGCCCAACTGCACCTTGCTCTTGCCGAGGCCAGCGGCAACGCCGTCATCGCGGCCATGATGGCGGGGCTACGCTCGTCGATCGAGTCGTACGTGCAGGCGGGCGCCGCAGCCGTCGCCGACTGGGCCGCCATGACCGAACGGCTGCGCGCCGAGCACCGCGCCCTCGTCGCGCACATCGATTGCGGCGACGCCCCCGCCGCCCGCGCGCTGGTGCGCGCGCACATCACCGGCTACTACGCCGCCGCCGGTCTGCACCGGCTCCCGGCATCCGACACGAGCGGACCATCCGCCGCCGATTCCCCGCCCCGAGAGGACCCCCATGGTTGACCGCCAGCTGCCCAAGCCCGCCGAGCTTCTCGAACTCATGCAGTTCAAAAAGCCGGACCTCAACGGCCGTCGTCGCCGTCTCGCCGCGGCGCTGACCATCGACGACCTGCGGACGATCGCGAAGCGGCGCACGCCGAAAGCCGCCTTCGACTACACCGACGGCGCCGCCGAGGGGGAGCTGTCGCTCGCCCGAGCGCGGCAGGCCTTCCAGGACGTGGAGTTCCACCCCGGCATCCTGCGGCCCGCGCCCGACGTCGACACCCGCGTCGAGATCCTCGGCGGCCCCTCCGCGCTGCCGTTCGGCATCGCCCCCACCGGATTCACGCGCCTCATGCAGACCGAGGGCGAGACCGCGGGTGCCGGAGCGGCGGGAGCGGCGGGCATCCCGTTCACCCTGTCGACGCTCGGCACGACGTCGATCGAGGGTGTCAAGGCGGCGAACCCGCACGGCCGCAACTGGTTCCAGCTCTATGTCATGCGCGACCGCGAGATCTCGTACGAACTCGCGCGACGGGCCGGCGCGGCCGGCTTCGACACCCTGCAGTTCACCGTCGACACCCCCGTCGCGGGCGCGCGTCTGCGCGACAAGCGCAACGGCTTCAGCATCCCGCCGCAGCTGACGCTCGGCACGATCATCAACGCCATCCCGCGGCCGTGGTGGTGGATCGACTTCCTCACCACCCCCAAGCTGGAGTTCGCGTCGCTCAGCGCGACCGGCGGAACGGTCGGCGAGCTGCTCGATGCCGCGATGGACCCGACGATCAGCTACGACGACCTCGCAGTCATCCGTGATCTCTGGCCCGGCAAGATCGTGATCAAGGGCGTGCAGAACGTCGCGGACTCGCTGCGGCTGCGTGACGCCGGCGTCGACGGCATCGTGCTGTCGAACCACGGCGGGCGTCAGCTCGACCGCGCCCCCATCCCCTTCCACCTGCTCCCCGAGGTTCGGCGCGCGGTCGGCGACGACTTCACCGTCATGATCGACACCGGCATCATGAACGGCGCCGACATCGTGGCCTCGGTCGCCCTCGGCGCCGACTTCACCCTCATCGGCCGCGCCTACCTCTACGGCCTCATGGCGGGCGGGCGGCAGGGCGTCGACCGCACCATCGCGATCCTCCGCAGCGAGATCGAGCGCACGATGCGCCTGCTGGGCGTGTCATCGCTGGCCGAACTCGAGCCGGCGCACGTCACGCAGCTCCAGCGGCTCGTGCCGGTCGCGCGCGCCGCGTCCGACGCAGCGGTGCGCTGAACCCGCACGGGTATCCGGCCGGTGGCGCGCCCGTGCCGCCGGTCAGAGGGTGGGGAGGAGGCCGTCGAGCTTTTCGGCGGTGTCCTCCCACCCCTCGACCGCGACGGAGGGCACCCCGAGGGCGCGCACGGGGTAGTCGTTGCCGCCCTCGTCGAGGCGGTCGCCGTAGAACAGCATGGCGTCGAGCGGGATGCCCGTGAGCTCGGAGAGCCGGGTCATGCCGTAGGCCTTGTCGATGCCCGCGCGGGTGATGTCGATCGACGTCGATCCGCCCGATCGCACCTCGAGTCCCGGAAGGCGCGGGGCGACGGCATCGCGCAGTGCGGCGCGCTTCGCCCCGGTCGGGTCCCACTGCTGCTTCGCGTCGTGCGGGGCGCGCTGGCCCAGGGCGGAGAAGGTGATCTGCGACCCGCGGTCCTCGAGGATGTCGCCCCAGGGCTCGGCCTCCCACAGGCCCAGACGCTCGGCCTCCTCCCGCAGCGCGGCGAGGGCCGACGTCTTCTCGTCGTCGCTCAGATCGTGCGCGTAGACCGTCGCGAAGCCCGATCCGTCGTGCCGGAGGTAGCGGGTGCCGCACGTGGGCAGCAGGTGCAGGCGAGCGAGGTGAGCCGCATCCGTTCCGTCGAGGCGCGCAATCACCTGCGAACGGAACTGCGTCTCGTTGCCGCCCGAGATGATGGCGACATCGACCGTGCGCAGGAGTGCGCGCAGCAGATCGGCGATGCGGGGGGTGATGGCTGCCTTCGAGACGGCGAGCGTGTCGTCGAGGTCGAAGGCGACGAGGGAGGGCGCGGTCATGATGCCTCCAGCCTAGGAGACGGCGGGTGGGGACGAGAGCGCCGCCGCCGGGACTGTGCACGAGAGCGCGAGCACGGCCCCGACCATGGCGCCCGTGGGCGAGCCGGAGCGGATACGAAGAAGGCCGCCCTCGCGGGCGGCCTTCCGGTGTCACTGGTCGGGGTGACAGGATTTGAACCTGCGACCTCTTCGTCCCGAACGAAGCGCGCTACCAAGCTGCGCCACACCCCGTTTGCAACCCTCCGAGTCTACAAGGAAAACCCGCGAGCGCCCAATCGGGCGATCAACCGCGCGCCGTGAGGGTCAGCAGCGTCGCCTCGGGGCGGCAGGCGAAGCGCACGGGGGCGTAGATGGAATGGCCGCATCCTGCGCTCACATTGAGCGGGACGGTGCGCCCCTCGTGCTCCCAGGTGCTGAGGCCCTTCGCCTGCTTCAACGGGATGTCGCAGTTCGCCACGAGGGCGCCGAAGCCGGGAAGGCACACCTGGCCTCCGTGCGTGTGGCCGCCCAGGATGGCGTCGACACCGAGGTCGATGAAGCCGTTCAGCACACGCTGGTAGGGCGCGTGCGCGACACCGAGCACCGGAGTGGTCGATGAGCGCGCCCCGAGGGCGTCGAGGGCATCGGGGAGCACGTCGAGACGGTCCCACCGGCGATGGGGGTCGTCGACCCCGACGAGGTCGACATCGAGGCCTGCCACGGTGAGTCGGGCGGCGGTGTTGTTCAGGTCGGTCCATCCGAGCTCGTCGGTGAAGTACGCGTCCATCGCGGCGGTGTCGAGCCGACGCGGTTCGGAGGTGCTCTTCGACGGGCCGGTGAAGTACTTCAGGGGGTTGCGCGGCGACGGTTCGCTGACGTCGTTCGAGCCGTGCACGAAGACGCCGGGGATGCCGGCGAAGGGTTCGAAGGCACGGCGGATGCCGTCGAGGCCGTCACGGTGACCGAGGTTGTCGCCCGTGTTGACGATGAGGTCGGGCTGCAGCTGAGCCAGTGATGCGAGCCAGTCCTGCTTGCGGTGCTGCCAGGGTGCCATGTGCGCGTCGGAGATGTGCAGGATGCGCAGTGGGGCAGCCCCCTCGGGGAGCGCGGATGCCGTCGCCTCGCGCACCGTGAACAGGTAGCGCTCGATACCGATGCCCCACACCGCGGCGGCGGCGCCAGCGGCCCCCACCGCGCCGAGCGCGATGAGGGCCGGGTGCGCCGTACGTCGCGCGGTCACCCGCACGCCACGTTCACGGTCGCGGATCGCGTGGTGGCGGAGCCGGGCGCTGGATCCGTGGCCGTGACCTTCGAGCCGCCTGTGCTGCAGGTCGCATCGAACTGCGGACTCAAGCCGGCGCCCAGGAGGCTGGCCGAGGCCTGCCCGCGGGACATGCCGACGAGGTCGGCAGGCACCGTGGTGCCCTGCCCGTTGCTCACCGAGATCGTGATCGTCGCACCGTTCGGCGCCTGACCCTGGGGGTCCTGCGCCACGACGATGTTGGTCGCCTGGTCGCTGTTCACCGGAGCGCCGTCGGCCACCGCGAAGCCCGCGCCTTCCAGAGCCGCCCTGGCCTCCTCGATCGTCATGCCCACGACATTGGGAACGTCGGTGAGCACCTGACGGGTCAGGGAGTTGTCGGGCTGGGGGAAGCGGTCTCCGCCGTAGACGTCGTTCGCCGCCGCCTGAGCGGCCTTGGCGAGCGGATAGCGCATCTCGTTGAGGAGCTTTCCGGCGATGCGCTTCCGATAGATGTCGGCCTGGCCCTTCCATCGACCGGCCCAGACCGCCGTCGTGACCTTCGAGCTCGATTCGATCATCATGGTCGACCAGCGGTCGTGAGTTCCGGTCTTGCCGATGAGTGGCGTGCCGTCGAACGGGTTCGCCGCGGCGCCGGTTCCGCCGCCGGCCATCACGCCCTGCAGCGCATAGGCCGCCGTGGCAGCGACCTCGGGCGAGATGACGCCCTCCTTGCAGTCGATCTGCGGGATCTCGTGTTCCGTGCCGTCGGCGTTGAGGACCTTGTCGATCGCGCGCGGAGCGCAGAGCGTGCCGCCGCTCGCCACCGTCGCATAGGCGTTCGCCATTGCGAGGGGCGAGATGTTCTTCGGCCCGAGCACGTCGTAGGGCACGTTCTCGTCGGTGACCTTCTTGCCGCTGGCGAGCGTGACGCCCATACGATCGGCGACCTTGTTGATGTCGCAGATGTCGAGCTTCGCGGCCATGGCGAAGTAGCCCGAGTTCAGCGACTGCGCGGTGAAGTTCATGACGCTGCTCGTGCCGCCCTGGCCGCCGCCGAAGTTACCGATCTTCTTGGTGTCGACGTTCTGGGTGCCGCCGCAGACCTTCATCTTGAGGTTGGTCTGCACGCGGCCGTTGAGCACCTCGTTCACCGAGTGGCCCTTCTCGAGCCAGTCGATGAGCGTGAAGAGCTTGTACGTCGAGCCGACCTGGAAGCCCCCGGAATTGCCGTACGTCGAGTCACCGGCGAACACCAGCGAGGTGAAGGCCTGGTCGTCGGTCGCGGTCTCCTGGAAGTTCGTGTTCTGCGTCATCGAGAGGATGCGACCGGTGCCGACCTCGACCGAGACGCCTGCGGCGCCGAAGTACTGGTCATCGGCGTTCGCGGGAACCACGTCGGCCATGGCCTGCGCCGCCGGGTCCTGGATTCGCATGTCGAGCGTGGTGTAGATCTTCAGTCCACCGCGACGGAGCAGCTCCCGGCGCTCCTGGGGGGAGTCGCCGAACGCCGGGTCGTTCTCGATGATCGACTTCACGTACTGGCAGAAGTACGCGCTCCGACCGGCCGTGCTGCAACCCTGGACCGGGACCTGGATCGCGGGCTGGATCGGGGTGGCCTTGGCCTCGTCGTACTCGGCCTGCGTGATCTTGCCATCGGCGAGCATGCGGCCCAGAACGTAGTCGCGTCGGTTGAGGGTGTCGGCGAACCCGTCGGCGAGGGAGTTCTGGCCCTCGGTGCGGTCGATGCGCAGCGAGTTCGGATTCTGCACGATTCCCGCGAGCGTCGCCGCCTGGGCGATCGTCAGGTTCGCGGCCGACGTCGAGAAGTAGTAGCGCGCCGCAGCCTCGATGCCGTAGACGGTGCCGCCGAAGTTCGCGATGTTCAGGTACCCGAGGAGGATGTCGTTCTTCGAATACTCCTTCTCGATCTGGATCGCGTAGCGCATCTCCTGCAGCTTGCGCTCGATGCCGGCGGCCCCCGTCGCCTCGGTCGCCTCCTGCCAGCACTTCTGCAGGTCCTCCGCGTAGGTCTCCGACGCGGTGTCGGCGTTCTGCTCGCACTCCTGGATCTGCACGTTCTTGACGAACTGCTGCGTGATCGTCGAGGCTCCACGTGACGAGGTGCCGCGGACGTTGTCGATGACGGCCTTGACGGTCGCTCCGACGTTGACGCCTCCGTGGTCGTAGTAGTTCTTGTCCTCCGACGAGAGGATCGCGTTGATCAACGTGGGGGAGAGCTGCTCGTACGTGATCGGCACCCGGTTCTGCTCGTAGAAAGTCGCGAGCACGATCGGGTCGCCGCCCGCCGGGTTGTTCGCGTAGATGGTCGACTGCTCCATGGGGGCGTCGACCTTGAGGTTGTCCGGCAGCTTCTCGAACATGGTCAGAGCGCTGTTGCCGGCGACGCCGGTCATGGCGATGACGGGGGTCACGCTGGTGGCGACGAGGAGTCCGGCGACGGCGCTCAGGCCGACGAGCCCGAGCAGGCCACCGAGCACGCCTTTCACCGTACGGGTCTTGTGAGGCATACGCTTGATCGTAGGGGAGTTCCCTGAATACCGCCTCTGACGGGCCCGTGTCGATCCGCGCCCGCGACCGACCCGATTGGGAGAGCCATGACCACGTGGGAGTACTTGACCACGCCGCTGCTGATCCACAACACCGCGGCCATCCTCAACAACTGGGGCAAGCAGGGCTGGGAGCTCGTGCAGGTCGTGCAGGGGCCCGAGGGCGGCCTCGTCGCGTACTTCAAGCGCCCGGTGACCCAGGACGGCTCGAACCAGTCCGGTCTCGCCGCCGCCGCCCAGGCCGCGCGTCAGTTCGACGGGGGTGCCGCGTGACCGTCTCCGCCCGACTCGCCGAGCTGGGCATCGAGCTGCCCGCCGTCGCCGCGCCGGTCGCGTCGTACGTGCCGGCCGTGGTGCACGGCGGCGTCGCCTACACCTCGGGTCAACTGCCGTTCGTCGATGGAGCCCTGCCCGCGACCGGCAAGGTCGGCGCCGACATCGATGCCGACGACGCGAAGGCGTACGCGCGCACGTGCGCCCTCAATGCGCTGGCCGCGGCGGCGGATGCCGCTGGCGGTGTGGATCGCCTCGGCGGTGTGCTCCGGGTCGGCGGGTTCGTGGCCTCCGTGCCCGAGTTCACGGGGCAGCCCGGGGTCATCAACGGCGCCAGCGAGGTGCTCGGCGAGATCTTCGGTGACGCGGGGCGGCACGCGCGCGCGGCCGTGGGTGTGCCGGTCCTGCCGCTCGATAGCCCGGTCGAGGTCGAGGTGGCCTTCCTCCTCGCCTGAGCATCGGTCCACATCGAGAACGCCCCCGCCGGAACCGGCGGGGGCGTTCTCGTGCCTCGTGACTACTTGACCTGCGACGAGATGATCGTCATCACGGCGGTGTCCGCGAGGGTCGTCGTGTCGCCGACCTCGCGCCCCTCGGCGACGTCGCGCAGCAGGCGCCGCATGATCTTGCCCGACCGCGTCTTCGGCAGCTCTCCGACGATGTAGACGTCGCGCGGGCGGGCGATCGCGCCGATCTGCTCGCCGACCCAGAGCCGCAGCTGCTGGGCGAGGCCCGCGGGATCGTGCGCGTCGAGGTAGCTCTGCTTGACGATCACGAAGGCCACGACGGCCTGGCCCGTGGCTTCGTCGGATGCTCCGACCACGGCCGCCTCGGCGGTGGCCTCGTGAGCGACGAGCGACGACTCGATCTCCGCCGTCGAGAGACGGTGGCCCGAGACGTTCATGACGTCGTCGACGCGGCCGAGCAGCCAGAGATCGCCGTCGTCGTCGAGCCGTGCGCCGTCGCCGGCGAAGTAGTAGCCCTGGTCCTCGAACTTCTCCCAGTACGTCTCGCGGAAACGCTCGGGGTCGCCCCAGATGCCGCGGAGCATGCTCGGCCAGGGCTCGGTGACGACGAGCAGGCCGCCGTTGCCGGTGCCGACCTCCTCGCCCTTCTCGTCGACGACGTCGATTGAGATGCCGGGCAGGGGCACCTGCGCCGAGCCCGGCTTCGTGGCGGTGACGCCGGGCAGGGGTGACACCATGATCGCGCCGGTCTCGGTCTGCCACCAGGTGTCGACAATGGGGGTGCGACCGCCGCCGATGACATCGCGGTACCACATCCACGCCTCGGGGTTGATCGGCTCGCCGACCGACCCCAGCACGCGCAGCGAGGAGAGGTCGAACTTCTGCGGCACGCTGCGTCCGATCTTCATGAACGAACGGATCGCGGTCGGCGCGGTGTAGAAGATCGACACCTTGTACTTCTCGATGATCTCCCACCAGCGCCCGGGGTGCGGAGCATCCGGTGTGCCCTCGTAGATGACCTGCGTCGCTCCGTTGGCGAGCGGACCGTAGGTCACGTACGAGTGCCCCGTGATCCAGCCGATGTCGGCCGTGCACCAGTAGACGTCGCTCTCGGCGTGCAGGTCGAAGACGTACTTGTGCGAGTACGCCGCCTGCGTGAGGTAGCCGCCGGAGGTGTGCAGGATGCCCTTCGGCTTCCCGGTCGTGCCGGAGGTGTAGAGGATGAAGAGCGGATTCTCGGCGGGGAACGCCTCGGCGACGTGGTCGGCGGATGCGGCCGGCACGGCGTCGTGCCACCAGACGTCGCGGCCCTCGACCCACTCGACCTCGTTGCCGCCGCGGCGCACGACCAGCACGTGCTCGACGGTCTGCTGTTCGCCGTCGCCGCGATCGCTCAGCGCCTGGTCGACCGCGGGCTTGAGTGCCGAGACGCGCCCCTTGCGGTATCCCCCGTCGGCCGTGATGACGACCTTCGCGCCCGCGTCGTCGATGCGTGCGCGCAGACTATCGGCGCTGAAACCGCCGAACACGACCGAGTGGATGGCGCCGAGGCGGGCGACGGCCAGCATCGCGGCGATCGCCTCGGGGATCATCGGCAGGTAGATGGCGACCCGGTCGCCGTGTCCGACGCCGAGATCGGCGAGCACGTTCGCCGTTCGTTTGACCTCGTCGGTGAGCTCGGCGTACGTGATGGTGCGGGAATCACCCGGTTCACCCTCCCAGTGCAGGGCGACGCGGTCGCCGTTACCCGCCTCGACGTGGCGGTCGAGGCAGTTGTAGGCGACGTTCAGTTCCCCGTCGTCGAACCACTTCGCGAACGGCGGGGTCGACCAGTCGAGCACGCGCGAGAACGGCGTGTGCCAATGCACGAGGTCGCGGGACTGCTCGGCCCAGAAGCCCTCGCGGTCGGCGGCTGCGCGCTCGTACAGCGCGGGGGAAGAGACGGACTGCGCCACGAACTCCGCAGAGGGCGGGAACTGGCGGCTCTCGTCGAGAAGGTGATCGATCTGGCTGCTCATCGGCAGACGCTCCTTTGCGGCTGGACATGCCCCGGTGGTGCGCCAGGGACAGAGTGAATCTAGTCTCGCCCACCTCGCCGGCATACTGCCGAAAGTAGGTAGCGTGGCGGGTTTTGTGAGGACGGTCGCCTTGTGTACGCTCAACTCCAGCCGAATACTCATTCCGGCTTCTGCGCGCCCGATTCCCCCGATCGGATCGCGTCCGGCGGCACCTCATTCCCCCCATGAGGTGCCGCCTTCTTCGTGTGCGGCAGTGGATCGCCGACCGTCGGATGCGGTTCGTCCGTCGTCGAGAATGCGTCCTGCACGACTTCGCGCTGGCGAGACGCTGTGCACACGTCGCGTGACGTCGAGGAATCCGCGGGGGCGGTCGGATCTAGCGTCTTCGCATGCCCGAACCGTTCCTCCTCCTCCCGCGTCCCGCGCCCGCCGATGGGCCGGGCGGCAGGGCGACCGAGTCGGACCATCGTCTGCACGCCGATCTCGGCCCTCTCGCGCCGTATGGAACGGATCCGGCGGTGACTGACATGTTCGTCAACGGCGCCGCCGGCCTCTTCGTCGATCGGGGAGCGGGAGTCGAGCACGTGCCCGAGTGGCGGGCGTCGGAGCGGGAGGTGCGCGACCTCGCCGTAGCGCTGGTCGGTCGGGGCGGTCGGCACCTCGACGATCAGGCCCCCTGCGTCGACGTCCGACTTCCGTCGGGGGTCCGTGTACACGCGGTACTGGCGCCGGTGGCGACCGCGGGCACGGCCTTGTCGATCCGCATCCCTCGGGTACGCGCTGCCGACCTCGACGCGCTCGCCGCACTGGGCAGCATCGACCGGCCTCAGGAGCGCTGGTTGCGGCGACTGGTGACCGAGCGCGCCAACGTGCTCATCACGGGCGGCACCGGCACGGGCAAGACGACCCTGCTGTCCGCACTCCTCTCTCACGCCGCATCGGGGGAACGGTTGGTGACCATCGAAGACGTGGCCGAACTGCGCCCGAACCATCCGCATCACGTCGCCCTCGAGGTGCGGCAGTCGAATCTCGAGGGCGCCGGCGGAATCACGCTGGCGCGACTGGTGCGGGAGTCGTTGCGCATGCGGCCCGACCGACTGATCGTGGGGGAGTGCCGTGGTGAAGAGGTGCGCGAACTCCTGTCGGCTCTGAACACGGGTCACGACGGCGGCGCCGGCACGATGCACGCGAGCGGTCTGGGTGACGTGCCCGCCCGTCTCGAAGCGCTCGGGGCGCTGGCCGGAATGGACGCCACCGCCCTCGCGCGTCAGGCGGTGAGCGCGTTCGGGGTGGTGCTGCACCTCGAACGGCTCCCCGACGGCATGCGGCGCATCGGTCGAGCGGGCACGCTCGTCCTGCACGGCGACCGTCTGAGCATCGAGGAAGTCCGGCCGTGGTGAGGCGCCGTGCGGGCGACACAGGACCGCGTTCGGGGGTCGTCGATGCGACGGAGGCCGCAACCTGTCTGCAGATGCTCGCGGTCCTCCTGCAGGCCGGCGCGCACCCCGTCGAGGCGTGGCACCACCTGGCCACGACCGGCGATCCTCGCGCCGAGGCGATCGCCGAACGGTTGCGGGATGGGGACGGCGTGGTCGAAGCGTTGGAGGCGGAGGGCGGTGCCTGGCGCGATGTCGCCGCCGCGTGGGAGATCGCGACGACGGTCGGGGCGCCGTTGGCCGATGTCCTCCGATCCGTCGCCGAGACGCTCCGAGACGCGGCCGCGGGGGCGGACGACGTGCGGATAGCGCTCGCCGAGCCCGCCGGCACCGCGCGGCTGCTGCTGTGGATGCCGGTGGCCGGGCTGCTCCTCGGACTCGTGCTCGGATTCGACACGCTCGGCGCGGTCACGCGGAATCCGATCGGCGCCGTCTGCCTCGCCCTGGGTCTGGCGCTCGTCCTCGCTGCACGGATGTGGACGCGCCGCCTCCTGGCGAGGGCGGTGCCCCCTCCCGGCACTCCGGGTCTGCAGGCCGAA
The DNA here is from genome assembly GCF_057655505.1 of Microbacterium sp. Soil_N32. Classification (NCBI taxonomy): domain Bacteria; kingdom Bacillati; phylum Actinomycetota; class Actinomycetes; order Micrococcales; family Microbacteriaceae; genus Microbacterium; species Microbacterium sp. Soil_N32. The sequence continues at coordinate 7,148 of NZ_JBDGME010000011.1, read as the reverse complement.
CTGGTCGCGGTCGCGCTCTCCGGCGGGGCGTCCGTCGAGCGGGCGAGGCGACTCGTGAGCGAGTCGTCGATCGAGATCGTCGACGACGAACGGGTGCCGACCGTCCTCGATCTGTCGCGGAGCGCGGGCGTACCCGCGGTGGAGTTGCTGCGGGCCGCCGCGGCGCACGAGCGTCACGCGGCTCGAGTGCGCGGACGGATGCGTGCCGCGCGCCTGTCGACGCGCCTGCTGCTCCCGCTCGGGGTCTGCACGCTGCCCGCCTTCCTCCTGCTCGGTGTGGCCCCGCTGCTGTTGAGCGTTCTCGGCTCGACGCCGCTGCCGACCTGATCACAGCCCCCCGATCGCAACTCACCGAACCGCGACCCACCGAACCACGACTCACCGAACCACGACCCACCGAACCACGAAGACCGGGCGCATCCGCGTCCGCAGAGAAGAAGGAGACACCCATGATGACGACACGCACCGGGCACCCGCACCCGTCCCGGACGGCGCACCTCCTGCGCCGGAGGGAGGCAGGGGTCGCGAGCCCCGCGCTCCCGCCGCTCGACGGACGTCGCGCGAGGACGCTGTTCGGCGACGACTCCGGTGCCGCGACCGCCGAGTATGCGATCACGACGATGGCGACCGTAAACGCCTGAAGACATACTTCAGCTGCGGGCGATACGCCGAGGAGGTGCCGCTACGAGCGTCGCGTGAGGGACTTATAGAACCGCCAATCTCCGGTGCCGGAGGCGTCGTACTGAAAACACCGGCGAATGGCGTCGATGTCTCGTAGCACGCCGATCAGCGAGGCTGGAGCGAAGCTCGCGGATCCGGCTGTGCCGTAATGACTCACCCAGTTGGCCACGATCGCCGGAACGTGTCTGCTGGTGAGGTCGGCAATCTGCTGAGTCTCTAGCACGATGGCGCCAGCGGCTTGGCGAAGAGTCACGGCATCAACGATTGCATCCAGGCACGCGCCAACCATCTTCGAGTGGTCATTCACCGCAAGGTCGATGGGGACAGGTATCTGAACCTTGCGGATTATCTGCTGGAGAACGAACTCGAGGTACTGTCGAATGAGGCCCGCCCCCTCCGAGACCTGTCCGGCCTGCAGGTAGCGCTCTGCGTCGCTTCGCAGGCGATCGACGCTCTGATTGTGCGCCGTGACCGGCGTAAGCGGGGGCCACCCCTGGAGCTTCTGGTGATGCCAACCGTGTCCATCATCAAGGCGGTCGAAGTACTTCTCGAGAGTCACGTCGTGACTTAGCAGAATCACTTGAAGGCCGTCGTTCAGACCGTCGTGCTGCAAGCGCGTGCGAAGCTGCTCCATGAGCCTGAACTGATGGCCAGCGTCGAAGCTCGAGGTCACATCGTCGAGGATCACGAACCGGGGGGCTTTGCCGTGGCGCGCAGCAGCCGAGAGAAACACCGAGATCGCGAGGGCATTTCGGTAGCTTTCCGACAGCACAGCGCGTGCTGATACCGACGTGGCTCCATGGAAGTCTGAGAGCTCAACCGCAAGCTGCTCACTCCCCTGAGAGCGCGTGAGCGTGGGCACGATGTCTCCAACACTCATCACTCCCTCGAAAAGTTGCTGGTACTCGAGACGAAGCTCATCGAGGATTCGTTGTGACATGTCCGCTTCAGCAGCCGCGAACGACCGGTAGGCGGCGTCGACGAATGTCTTCCAGTCGGCAAATGACCGCAACTCCGCCTCCACCCGCTTTAGCGCCGCGCGAGCGTCGGACCACCTCAGGAGTGCAGACTTCGCAGCTTCCCCTGCCGCGACTTGTTCAGCGAGCTGAACAAGCGAGGGAGGCAGAGACGCTTCGATCTGCTCAATATCCGCTTCCACCGACGCCAACCGTGCGGCAAGCAGATTCTCGAGTGCCAGGAGCCTAGCCTCCCCCTTAGCGATGAGTTCTTCGCTCAGCCCAGAACCCGCGTGGACACTTTCGCGAATAGTGATCGCGATAGGGTCCTCGTCATCTAGCCGCGGAGACACACGTTCCTCGAGTTCAGCAAGGCGAGTAATAAATGAACCAGTGGCGACCTCTTCACGCACGGACGCCCAGCGGTCTTTCATCAGCTGGAGTGCACTTAGTCGTTCAGCCACGCGCCCGCCAAGATTGTCTACGCCTCCCCGCTCGCAGAGTGGGCATACCGAGATCTCCTCGACGTGCTGGTGCAGGTAGTCGTCAGCTGCGGACAGCAGATTTTCCAGCTCTGCTTCGGTCGCACGTGCGCATGCCTCGATGTAGTCCCGAACCCGCCGCTCGAGTTCATCTGCGGCGCCTTCGGTTGCGCGCGAGTGGGTCACCGCAAGGAGAGAGGCCTTTTGCCCCGACAGCCTTGCGTGGCGTTCGCGTAGCTCCCCGCTCTCCGCTTCGAAGACAGTTCTCTTGAGGGCGGTGAAGTCGACCGATTCGAGTTCCGTCACTTCGGCGAGCAGCGGGGCAAGCAACACCACCCCACGCAGTGATTGAACAACGTCGTTCCCCCAAGTCGATGCGAGCGATATGTCGTCAATCCCCTGGGCCGTGAGCGTGGTGTAGTGAACCGAGAAGTCCCGAAGTGCGCGTTCCGCTTGTGCTTGAAGGCTTGTCCGCTTTGCTTCGATTTCGGGGATTCCGAAGTCCGTCCTGAACGTCTGAGCGTTGGACACGGCCTTTAGAGATCTCAACAGGTCGCCGTACTCGGAGAGGCCGAGAAGCGAGGAGAATGATCGACCCCGTGCGAGAGCCGTGTCCTCGATGAATCGGTTGAATGCTGCGTAATCGAGGAGAGCGAAATCCTCATTCATAGCGGCGAGCAGCGCCTCGGGTGAGGTGGTGTCCGAGGAAGACACACGCCTGACGCCGTCAGAGTCGCGCTCGATCTTGATCTGTATGCTCGCGCTCCCATCGTCCGGGGCGAGAGTCACGACGATGGTTGACTGCCTGCGCGAGTGGAAGAGGTTTGATACGTAGTTGTCCGGGTTTTCCGCGGACTGCATCCCGTCGAGACGACCGACGCGGCCTCGAAAGGCATACTCCAGCGCTTCATAGAAAGAACTTTTCCCGGACCCGTTGGGAGCGAAAACCGAGTTGACCCGGTCGGTCTTGAAGTCGAGTACGAGGGGAGCGCCCTCGTTGTTCACGCCTCTGAAGCCTTCGACGGACACTCGGGTCAAGAAGTAGCGAGTCAACGCTCGTCCTCCGATGCCCTGGCAAGATCGGCGAGTACTTGGTTTCTCACCGCGGTGTTGAAAGTCGATCGAGCGGATCGGCGCGATTCATCCGATGCGGCCCCAAGCAAGATCGGGATGTGATCTGCGAGTATCGCCGACATCTTTGCGTTCAAGCTTTCCGTGTGCCGCAGGAACTCCTGCAACTCCACATCTAGCCCTGTACCGTGCAGCTGGAAATCATCTGGCATCGTGAACCCTCCCTCGCGTCGTCAACGGACCGAGCATAGCGAGACCTCGTAGCCCCTTTCCGGCGACGCGGGGGTCGCGGTCGGGTGCACACGCAACCGTGTTAGTAGTGTGAGGCTCATGTCGTCGATGGTCGATTCAGCAGTCCGTGCGCTTGGGGAAGAGCTCAAGCACAAGCTCGCACAACCCTCCGTCTCGGGAGACCCCGAAGATCAGTTGAGGACGCCGCTAGACACCTTCCTTCGGGCAACGGCCGGCGCCCTGGGGTTCTCGGATGTGAATGTAATCGGTGAAGTGAAGATGGCGGACGTCTCCTCGCGACCGGATTTCGCTCTAACCATCGGGAAAGCACTCACCGGATTCGTGGAGATAAAGGCCCTCGGAAAGGGGGCTGATCCACGCACTTACAAGGGACATGACAAAGCACAGTTCGAGCGGTTAAGACTGCTACCGAACGTGCTCTATACGGACTCCCAGTCCTGGTCATTGTGGCAGAACGGGGAATTGGTTGGTCGCGTCGAGCGGCTTGATGGCGACGTCGCAAGTGTGGGGGGTGAACTCGCGGGCGGCGACCGGCTGGAAGGCATGCTCCGAGCGTTCCTGAGCTGGGAGCCGATCCCACCTTCGAACGCGGGAGAGCTCGCGCGCGTCTCAGCGCGCCTGTGCCGCTTGTTTCGGGCTGAGGTCGTGGCGGAGCTCAGTGACGGGGCACGGACTCTCCGTTCCACCGCTGACGACTGGCGACATCTTCTATTCCCCACGGCTTCGGATGAGCAATTCGCGGACGGTTATGCCCAAGCTGTGATGTTCGGCCTCCTCATCGCAAGAGCGAAGGGCATCTCGATCGAGCAGGATACTGACCAAATCGGCAAACAGCTCGGCGCTACCAACTCCCTGGTCGGACGTGCCCTGCAGGTGCTGGGCTCGGTCGCCGAGGACGAATCGGGGCTGAAAGCGGTACTCGACACTGCGAAGCGAGTGCTCTCCACTGTCGACTGGCCCAAGCTAGAGAAAGGCAGCAGACGCGACGCTTGGCTCTATTTCTACGAGGACTTCCTCGCAACCTACGACAGTGACCTCCGGAAGCAAACCGGCAGCTACTACACACCGATCCCGGTTGTAGCAGCGATGACAAGGTTGACCGACGCGGCAATTCAGCGTCTGCTGGGACTCCAGTCCGGCCTAGCGGACGACGCCATAACCTTGATCGACCCGGCGATGGGAACGGGAGCGTTTCTCCTCGAAACGCTCCGCCTCGTAGCGGGCCGACACGCTGCAGATTACGGGCCAGCAGCCCAGGGTCCTGCGCTAACGGAGCGGCTGAAGAAGGTGATTGGTTTCGAGATCCAGCTCGGTCCATACGCTGTCGCTCAACTTCGCCTCCTTGCAGAGCTCACCGCGCTCGGTTCAGCCGCAACCGCCGACCAGCTCCGTACCTACGTGGCGGACACTCTAAGTGATCCAAACGCCGAACATAGAACGATCGGCCAGTTCTACGAGCCAATCGCGGAGTCACGGCGTAGCGCAGACCGAATCAAGCGGGACGAGCAGATTCTCGTCGTGCTCGGCAACCCCCCGTATAAGGACAAGGCGAAGGGAAAGGGCGGTTGGATCGAGACGGGTGCGAACGACGGGCTCGTGCCTCTTGACGATTACACGCCGCCGAAAGAGTGGAAGCTCGGCCCGCACGTGAAGCAGTTGCGGAACTCGTATGTCTACTTTTGGCGGTGGGCGACCTGGAAGGTCTTCGACTCGGTGCCCAAAGATGCGCCCGGCATCGTGACTTTCATCACGGTCGCGGGTTTCTTGGACGGCGATGGTTTTCAACAGATGCGCGCGTCGATGCGAGATCAGGCGACGGATATCTTCGTCATCGAATGCTCGCCTGAGGGCCTTATGCCTCCTGTCAGCACCCGCATCTTCCAAGCCGTCCCCCATCCTGTGTGCATAGTGATGGCAGTGCGACGCCCGGGAGGAAGCTCGGAGCCCGCGACGGTCAGGGTGCGCTCTCTGACTGCCGGCGACCGATCCGAGAAATTCAGGGAACTAGCGGAGATCACCCTCGACGACGATGGATGGTCCCCAGTGTCCACGTCCCCCCGTGCTCCGTTCACGGCTGTGGGAGACGTCAATTGGACGCGCCACCCACTACTAGACGATCTGTTCTCCTATGACGGTTCGGGGGTGATGCCTGGCCGTACGTGGGTTGTCGGCTCTGATTCCTGGACCCTGAACCGGAGAATCGAAACCCTTCAGGAAGAGGCTGACCCTGATCGTCAGCGTGCATTGTTCAGCGAAGGCGCCGGATTGAGGGTTGACAAAGCGCTGAAGGAGGGTTTGCCCGGATATTCGGTCAGACCAGTCCCGATCGCCAGCGACACGGGTGCAGAACCCCCGATCCGCTACTCATTTAGACATCTCGACCGTGCGTGGATCATTCCTGACAAGCGGGTGCTGAATCGACCGAACCCAACCCTTTGGGCAACCGCGTCTGACGAACAGGTGTACCTGACGGCCCCGAATTCGGATTCCCCCACCGACGGACCTTCCGTTACAGTCGCCGCATCGCCTCCCGACATGCACCATCATCGAGGGCACGGCGGAGGTCGGGTGTACCCGCTGTGGGCCGATCAAGCAGCCTCGATACCCAACGTACGTGCATCGGTGCTCACAGCTCTGAGCCAGGCGTACGGGCGGTCGGTATCGGCAGCGGAGGTGCTCGCCTACGTCGTCGGCGTCGCGTCGCACGCGCACTACACGCAGAGTTTCGCCAGCGACTTGGTCACGCCCGGCGTTCGCATACCCTTCACCCGACAGGCATCGCTATTCGATCGAGCGGTGGAGCTGGGTAAGCGGAGCATTTGGTACCAGACATACGGACTCCGGATGAAACAAACTGGCCATTTCATGACTGCAGGTGGGTCGCCGCGGCTGCCTGCCGACCGGGCGCCGCGGAACGTGAAAGCAATTCCAACCACGACGGATGGGTTTCCAAGGTCTCTTTCCTACGATGCCGAAGGGCTGCGACTGTCGGTCGGTGACGGCGTTATCGACCAAGTGACACCGGAGATGCGTGCCTATTCCGTGGATGGCGTGAACGTCATCGATAAGTGGTTCTCGTACCGAAAGGCGGACCGGTCACGTCCGATCATTGGTGATCGCCGCGTTTCTGATCTCATGAAGATCCAGCCTGACCATTGGCTTCCTGAATACACAACCGACCTGGTGGATCTGCTGAATGTCATCGGTCTACTAGTTGATCTTGGCGCCGATCAGGCAACACTTCTGCAAGAGATCGTTGATGGTGAAACCCTGGACGGTTTGGCTGGGCTCGGTGAAGACGTAAGCTCCGCGACGCCCGCAGCGAAGCACGCGGTGACGCATTCTCGTGCCTCGCAGGTGGGTCAAATCGGCTTCGATTTCGATGAACTGGAGCGAACTGATAGTGACGAAACAGGGTCCTGAGCTGAGCTGAGCTGAGCTGAGGTGGCCTGAACGGCGCCACTATCGCTTCACTCGTTCTACCGTGCCGCGGAGCAGCCGCGATCACCGCCGCGGATAGTTGCGACAAGCGGCCCCATCGTCGACAACGGCCAGACAGGAAAGTGGCTCTTCACGAACGAGGGTGTAGCGCGGGCCTGAAGCCTCCGGCCTCGAGCAGCGATCTTGCGGCGTAGTGCGTGAGGTTCCGGAAGCCGAGGGCGGAGCCCCGGAGGTGCTCGAGGCGGCCGTTGATCGCCTCCGTCGG
>NZ_JBDGME010000010.1:0-88724 GCF_057655505.1 Microbacterium sp. Soil_N32 | reverse complement strand
GCACCAGGTCGTCGATGACGCCCTGCAGCTCCTTCAGCGTGTCGGTCACCGTGCTGCGACCGTCACGAAGACGCGCCGCCGCGCTCTCCATCTCGCTGTACGTTGCTCCGAAATCATGTCCGGCCATGAGAAACCGCCTCCGAATCGATCGTCTTCAGGCCGTCTCCGGCCTCCTGCACACGAGGTTAGCGGGCGAACCCGCCGAGGTGAACGGGGAGCGGTACCCATGCACCGCTCCCCATCCGGCTAGCTCTTCGGCGCCTCGTCGGCGACGAACGGCATCTGCATCGTGACGGCCCGACCGGCCTGCACGAAGATGCCTCGGCCCACCGGGAAGTCCGAGCGCTTGACGCGGCCGAACGGCGTCTTGAAGATGCCCTCGCCGTCGTACGTGTCGGGCTTCAGCACGATGCCCTGACGCCCCGTCTTCCACTCGCCGAGCACACCGATGCTGCCGCTCGCCCGCGTGATCTCGGCCTCGCCGATGAGCAGGTGGTCGCTGTTGTTCATCGCCTGCAGCAGGGCGCGCATCGGACGGTCGGCCGGGCCGTCGGCGAGGTGCGGCACGTCTTCGATGACGATGAGGATGCGAGCATCCGGGTTCTCGGCCACGACGAGCTCGGCCAGCTCGGTCGCCAACTCCTTCTCGTCCTCCGGCTTGGTCGCGCTGCGCACCCAGGGGCGGAAGTCCTTGAGCTCGGCGCGACGGCTGCCGAAGTGGTACATCCGGATGTTCGGATCGAACCGCTCCATAGCCGTGACCAGCGACCGCAGCGCATTGGTCTTGCCCGACGCGGGCGGACCCGAGATGACGAACGAGCCGATGGGCTCGAAGCCGTGCGGGGCGAGCGTGTCGTCGGCGACGCCGAACACGGGCATCCCGTCGACCGTCGCCGGCATCTCGTCGGCCGGCACGAGCGTCGGCAGCGCGCCGATCTCGGGCAGGTCGCGCACGCCCTGGGCGCGCAGCCGGTCGCCGAGGGCGGCGAGCGCCTTGGTCTGCTCGACTACGTTCGTCGTGCCGCCGAGCACGGCGATCTGCGCCTCGTGCCCGTCGACGACCGCGCGGCCCGGGTTCGACTGCTCGTCGAGCACGTCGCGCGGGGCACCCAGCAGCATGTACTGGCTCGGGTCGCCCATGCGCAGGATCACGCGTCGCGAGATGTTCGCCGCCACCGCGCTCGGTACGGCGTTGCCGCGGTCGGCGGTGATGACGGTGTGGATGCCGAGCGTGCGACCCTCGCCCAGGATCCGCATGAAAATCCGGTAGAACGGGCCGCGGCCGGGCGCCATCTCCCAGTCCTTCTTGAACTCGGGGTAGTTGTCGATGAGCACGAGAATGCGGGGCATCCGCGCATCGCGCAGCTCGCGGTACTCCTGCACCGACGCCGCACTCGCGGCCGAGAACGCGGCCGCCCGCCGGTCCATCTCGGCGTCGAGCGTGCGGAGCAGACGCTGGATGCGCTCGACGTCGCCGCTGTCGACGACCGAGCCGACGTGCGGCAGCACCGACAGCGCGCCGAGCGCCCCAGACGCGAAGTCGAGGCAGTAGACCTGCACGCGTCCGAGGTCGGGGCGCATGCCCGCCGCGGTGGCGATGGTCTTCAGCAGCGTGGACTTGCCCGATCCGGAGGTGCCGTAGACGACCATCGAGCCGTCGCGGTCGGGCAGGAACACCGCCGACTGCTGCAGCTGCTTCTCGGGGATATCGGTCAGCGCGATCGGGATGCGCGTGTCGCCCTCGTTCGTGAGGTCGTTCAGGTCGACGACCGTCGCGAGGTCGTCGAGCCACGGCCGCCGCGGACGCTGCAGCTGCGCACGGTCGGCCGCGTTGATCAGCGTCGATACGATGCGCTTCTGGTCGTTCGGGCCGAGGTCCTCCTCGTGAACGTCCGACTCGACCAGGCCGTCGGGCTCCCACTCGCCGCTCGCGCCGAAGCGCAGCTCGGCGACCCGCACATCGGCAGTGGTCGACTCGTCGTCGGTGGTCCATCCGCCCGCGTACGCCGACTGGAACGGCACCAGACGTCCGGGGCCCGTCTTCGCGATCGCGCGACCGGGGATCGACGCGGGGAACGACGCCGCGATGTCGTCGTCGACGACGTCGCGCGAGTCGGCCTCGTCGGCCATCCGCAGCGCGATGCGCAGGTTGGTGTTGGCGCGCAGGTTGTCTTTGATGACACCGGCGGGACGCTGCGTCGCCATGATGAGGTGGATGCCGAGCGAGCGACCGCGCTGGGCGATGTCGACGACGCCGTCGACGAACTCGGGCATCTCCGAAGCGAGCGCCGCGAACTCGTCGATCACCAGCACGAGCGCCGGCGGGCACTCCGGGTCCTGCCGCTTCTCGAGTTCGAGGAGGTCCTTCGCCTTCTTGCGGTTGAGTAGGTGTTCGCGGTGCTGCAGCTCGGCCCGGAGGCTGGTGAGCGCGCGGCGCACGAGGTGCGGGCTCAGGTCGGTCACGAGCCCCACGCAGTGCGGCAGCTCGACGCAGTCGGCGAACGCCGACCCGCCCTTGTAGTCGACGAACAGGAACGTCACCCGGTCGGGGCTGTGCGCGGCGGCCATGCCGAGCACCCACGCCTGCAGGAACTCCGACTTGCCGGCGCCGGTCGTACCGCCGACCAGCGCGTGCGGACCCTGCGTGCGCAGGTCGAGCGCCATGGCGTCGGATGCTCCCTGCCCGATGATGGCGCGGAGTGTGCCCGACTTCTTCAGCCGCGGCCGCGGGGTGGGGCTGCGGTCGACGATGGTGTTGTTCTGCCGCCATCGCTCGATCACCACCTGCGGGTCTTCGGCGATCGCCGGGTCGACGAGCTGCAGGAACATCACTGATCCCGGGATGTCGGAGGCGTCGTGCACCACGGTGCTCGCATCGACCACCGGAGACAGCCGTCGCGCGAGCATCTGCATGTAGGCGTTCGACACGCCCTCGACCTGCACGTGCTCGAAGTGCTCGCCGTTGCGCACCAGACCCACCTGCGCGTCTTCGAGACCCGTCGTGACGTCGATGTAGCTGCGGCACACGGCCGGCAGCGACTCGACGGTGGGCGAGACGAACACCGCGTGCACCCCATGGTCGGCGCCGCGTTCGAGCACCTCGGTCAGGCGACCGCGATCGACCGGGGCGTCGTTGGTGACGAACACGATGACCGAGATCGGCGGCGTGCTCTTGTGCTCGCCCGCCGCGCGCGCGACGTCGGTGCCGTACAGCAGCGGGTTCCAGTCCTCTTTGAACGGACCGCGGGGCTCGCCCGACCCGCTCGACGCGACGGCCCGCGACACGTGCTCTTCGAGCGTGCTCAGCAGGGCCGCGCTCGTCGGCGCCGAGTCGGCCAGCGCCATGTCGCGGAACGGACTGCGCTCACTGGAGGTGTGCGGCATCCACTTGAGCCATTCGAGCTCGGGCGTCCAGGCCGAATCGGCGAATGCGACGGCCACCACGTCGTTCGGGGCGTGCAGGCCGAACAGCTGCACGGCCACTCCGCGCATGGTGTCGGCGACGGGGCCCTGGGGTCCGGCGATGCCGACCGATCCGGCATCCGCGAGGGTCTCGAACACGGGCACGTCGTCGACGAAGGCATAACGCTCGCGCAGCCGATCGACGCGGTCGATGAAGTCGGGCAGACCCTCGGGAGAGTCCTGATCGTCGATGCGGTTGCGCGCCGGCAGACGGCATGTGCCTAGGCGCAGGGCGAGGAAGTTCCAGTGCTCCGGCCGTCGCGTCCACAGCAGCGGCCCGAGGCGCATCGCATGATCGAACACCTCGGCCACCGGGGGCGCCTCGGCGTTGCGGGCCGCCTCCTCTTCGGGCTTGCCGCGGAAGAAGTCCTCTTCGAGCTGCTCGTACTGCCGCTCGAACAGCAGGATCTCGTGGTTCTCGCCCTTCTTGCTCTGGGCGGTCTGGTTGATGATGTTTCCGAACGCCATGAGCGGCGTCATCACGATCATCAGCAGCGAACGGGGGTTGCCGTTCAGGGCGTAGAGCGCCATGCCCATGAGGATCGGCGCGATGAGGATCGGCCACGGGAACAGGCGACCGATCTTCTCGGTGGGGAGGCGGGGCACCTTGAACAGCGTGCCGGGGTAGCGCACCTCGACCCGCGGGCTGCGGTTGAACAGCAGTCCGCCGCCGCGCTCGATGATGGGCTCGTCGCTCGGGGTGCCGTCGAACGAGCGCACGAGCCGGAGCACCAGCGTGGTGCCGCCGATCACGAACGGCTCGCCCTCCTCGATGCGCACGCGCTGCACGGCGACACCGTCGACGAGCACACCGTTGGCGGAGTTGAGGTCGACGACCTCGATGTGCGTGCCGACCTCGAGACGCGCGTGCCGCTTCGAGACCATGGGGTCGGGCAGCACCACGTCGTTCGCGGCGTCGCGGCCGAGGAAGACCGTACCGGCCGCGATCGGGAACTCCTGCCCGGCGAGCGCGCCGGCTGTGGCGATGAGCACTCCGGCCACATCGCGCTGACCCCCGAACGCGTACCCCGGACCGTGGTTGACGATGGATGCCGCGAAGCCCGAACCGATGGGGGCCTCGCCGAGCGGCACGTCGGGCTGCAGCGGCACGAGGCGCTCCCCCGTCGGGGGCGCGACGGCGAGCGTCAGCACGTCGCCCTCGGCGACCGGCACGGAACGCATGGGGTCGGCCAGCGCGATGTGGCGGGCGACATCGCCGGCCGTCGCCGTCGAGTCGGTCTTCACCACGATGTCGACGGGGTCGCCGCCCTGTCGATGCAGCGTCAGTTTGAGTCTCATCGGTTCCCCCCGATCACGCCGGTCGAGCCGGCGACGGACATCCGTCGTTCACAAGCAGTCATACCGCGACCACCGCGAAGACGCGGTCGCCGAGGCGGATCGTATCTCCTGCGGTGATCGCCACCACCGTGCCGGCCGGCATCGCCATGTCGATCCCGTTGCGGCTCAGGGCCGAGCCGTTGGTCGAGTGCAGGTCGACGACCTCGAGACCCCCCGGCACCGGACGCACCAGCAGGTGGGTCTTCGACAGCGAACGCGTGTCGTCGGGCAGCGGGACGGGGCGGGCCCCGGGATGCGGAGCCGCGTCGGGGTTGCGCCCGAGCAGGATCGGGCCGTCGATGCGGATGCTCTCACCCGTGTCGAGACGCAGGCCGAAACCGGTGGGTGCGGCCGGAGCCGCAGGCGCCGGAGCCGCAGGAGCCGGAGCCGCAGGAGCCGGAGCCACAGGCGTCGCGGCCGCAGGTGCGCCGGGAGCGGGAGCCGCAGGTGCGGCGGCCGCAGGCGCGGCGGGAGCGGGCGTCGCAGCCGCGGGAGCCGCAGGCGCAGCGGGAGGGGCCGGTGTCGGGGCCGCGGGCGCGGGCGTCGGCGTCGCGGGCGCGGCGGCCGCAGGGACGACGGGAGCGGCCGGCGCGGGAACCGCCGGCGCGGGGACACCAGATGCAAGGTCCGCCGGGGAAGGCGCGGGAACCGCCGGCGCGGGAGGAGCAGCGCTCGGAGCGGGCACCTGCGCCGCGGCGGGCGCGAGCGGGTCGGGCAGTGCGTAGGGGTCGGGTGTCTCCGACGGCGCGCGCACGACGCCCGGAGCTGGCCGCGGCATCGCGGGCAGCGGTGCGGCGGGGTCGGCGGGGAGCGGTTCGATGAGGGCATCCGCCCCCACCGCATCGATGGCCTCGCGCTCGGCCTGCACGGCACGGTAACCGCCGAGCACCGGCTTTCCGGTCTCGCCCGGCACCGGCTCTGCCGAGACCGGGGGCGTCGACGGGGTCGCGAGCGACAGGCCGACGGTCGGCCGCTCGTCGGGGTCGTACGGACGGGCGACTCCGAGCACGCCGGCGCTGACGCGGCTCCCCGGGCGGTAAGCCGGCCCGGCGGACGGGTCGACCGGCGTCGCGAGAGACGGCAGCGCCGACCGCTCGGGCGCCGGATCGGCCTTCACCATCTTGCGGGCGACGCGCATGCGCTTCTCGTCGTACGGGTTGAGCCCCTTGCGCACGTCGACGAGCCACACCCCCGTGGCCTTGTCGTGCAGGCCGCGGCCGCGCCGCTCCGGATCGAAGGTCGGCGACGCGAGCATGAGCGCGGTACCGAGCACCGGCACGATGCCGGCCGCGCCGACGAGCAGGAACCGCAGCAGTACCGCGCCGACCCGCGGACGTTCGAGTGTGCGCACGTTGACGCTGCGGATGCCGACGAGCCTCTTGCCGATCGTGAACCCCTTGAGCCCGTGCAGGATGAGCTGCACCACGAGGAACACGAGGCTGAGGAGGGTCGACACCGAGGCCATGACGATCGCGAGCACGAAGTCGGGGTGGTTGACGAGGCCGTAGGCCGAAATCGACCCGCTCAGGAACTTCACCAGCAGCGGCACCGCACCGATCCACAGGGGCAGCTGCAGCAGCGTCCAGATGCCGCCGTCGATCACGAACGCGAGCGCTCGCCGTCCGAGCGGCGCACGCAGCAGGCCGAGCGCGGACGCGTAGGCAGGATCGGGCCGACCGGAGGCATCGAGCCCCTCGATCGTCTCGGTCTTCTCGTCGATCTCCCAGATCATCCGACGCATCCTCGCATCGGTTCGGATGCCCGGCCGTCAGCGCGCCGCAGGATCACGTCGATACACACCCTTTCCGCAGATTCCACCGTCACCGTCGGCACATCGGTCTGCCGCTGTGCGTCGGGATCGTCCGAGTACACGTCTCTCCAGAGGTAGCTGTCGCCCTCCTCCGGCGAGGGATTCTCCCACGTGAACGTCACCGTGGCACCCTCGCGTACGCCGACGGGCTCCGACACCGCGGGAACGAAGTCGGGCACCACGTCCTGCGGTTCGGCGGTTTCGGACGCCTCGGGCGCGGGGTCGGTGCGGATGCCCGCCGCGAGCAGATTGAGGCCGATGATCGCCGCCACCACGACGACCACCACTCCGGCGGCGATCAGCGAGATCCATAGACCGGTGCGGCGGCGCGGCGGCCCGGCGGGCGTCGTCGACGGAGCCGAGGACGCGTGCGGGGGTGCGGTGGGGTACGAGGGAGCCGTCGCATACGCCGGCGCCGGCCCCGGCGTGGAAGCGGCGAAGCCCGGGGCGGGCGGGCCCGCCGGCGAGACGACCTGCGGCGGGCGCAGGAGCGTCGGCTCGTCGTTGACGGGCGGCGGCGTCGGAACGACCGGGCCGCGCACCTCGGTGCGATCGCTCACCGGCTGCGCCGGCGCAGGGTCGAAGCGCGGAACCGCCGGGGCGGGCTGAGCGACGTGCTTCTGCGTCGTGGCCGACGGGCGGGTGAAGGCCGAGGCATCCGGGTCGATGCTCACGACCTCGCGCACGCGGGTCAGGCCGTCGTCGTCGTCTTCGAGCTCGTCGGCGTGCGGATGCTCGTCGACGATGTCGATCGGGGTGACCGAATGCGACAGCTCGATCTGCACCTTCTGCAGCGCCCGCGCGAACGCCACCGCGCTCGGATAACGGTCGTCGGAGTTCTTCGCCATCGCCCGCTCGAGAACCCGCTGCAGACTCTCGGGCGAGTCGGGGCGGCCGAGGTGCGGCACGGCCGCCCGCTCGATACGCTCGATGAGGTCGGCGCTGGAGTTGCGCTCACCCGGACGCTCGAACGGCGACCGCCCGGCGAGCAAGGTGAAGAGCGTGGCGCCCAGCGCCCAGACATCCGACCGGGGTCCGCTGCGCGGCGGCTCGGCGAACGACTCGGGCGGCGACCACGGGATCGACATGCCGGAGGCCTCGGTCGTCGCGCCGGTGGTCGATGCGATACCGAAATCCGTCAGAGCCGGCCGGTTGTACTCGGTGACGAGGATGTTCGCCGGCTTGATGTCGCGGTGCAGCACACCGGCACGATGCGCGGTCTCGACGGCGCCCGCGACCTGCACGCCCACGCGCAGCGCCTCGGCGACCGAGAACGGCTCCTTGCGCGATCGCGTCTGCAAGTTGGGGCGGGGGCAGTACTCCATGACGAGGTAGGGCCGACCGTCGCCCGCCACACCCGCCTGATAGATCGTGACGATCGCCGGGTGGGTCGACAGCATCGCCATGACGTTCGCCTCGTCGGCGAACTCCTGCGCCGCCCCGCTCGACAGCCGGTCGGCGAGCAGCACCTTCACCGCCACCCGGCGACGCGGCATCTCCTGCTCGTACAGGAAGACGTCGGCGAACCCGCCCGCGCCCAGCGGTTCGACGTACGTGAAACCGGGGAGGGCGGGAGGGGAGGACGGCGGTCGTTTCACGGGAGGTCCTCGAAGGCGATCGTGATGCCGTCTCCGAGGTCGACCACGTCGCCGGTGAGCACGAGGGTCTGCTCCCCCGGGTGCAGGCGCACCGGGTCGGCACCCGGGCGCAGCAGCGTCGAGCCGTTGGTGGTGTGCAGGTCGATGACGACCACGGTGTCTCCCTCGGGGCGGACCTCGAGGTGGCTGCGCGAGATGTCCTGCTGCGGACTCTCGACCGCGATGAGGTGCGGCAGGTTCGCGCCGCTCGCGCGGGGGGAGCGCGGACGACGACCGATGATGACCGTGCGGTCGAGGGCCACGACCTGGCCGGACGACACCCGGATGCGACCCGCCGAGGCGGTGGGCGCGTCGGCGACGGGGATCACCGCGGTGGGCGTCTCATCGGCCGAGGCGGGCTGCTGGCGCATCGCGCGCAGCTCGTCGGCCGAGATCGTCGCGCCGTCGTGGTCGCCCTGCGCCGGGAACGGGGCGGGCGGCGCGGGAGGCGCGGGCGGCGCCGAGATGCGCGGCACCGGCGGAGCGGTGTGCACGGTGTCGCCGAAGAGCAGATCGAAGTCGTCGTCGCTGGCCGCGAGGGTCGCCTCGGTAGGGATCAGGGTGACGCCGTCAACCTCGGGAGCGACGAGCTCGGCGACCACGGGCAGCTCGTCGAGCTGCTCGGTGGGCGCGTCGGACCCGGACGACGCGGCGGCGGTCACCACGTCGCCGTCTTCTGCAGAGGCCGCGGTGCCGGGCACGTCGGGTGCGTCGGTCGCGTCAGGTACGTCGACGGCATCGCTCGGGGCGGGTGCGTCAGGTGCGGCGGATGCGTCGGGCGCGTCGGGCGCGTCGCTCGGGGCGGGAACGTCGGCGTCGCCGGCATCCGCGGGCGGCACGGGAACCGCGCCGAGCAGCGGCGCGCTGATCGCGGCATCCGCGTCGGACTCGTCGCGCACGCCGGCCGACCCCGTGACGGAATCGTCGGCGGAGGCGGCGTCGTCCGACCGCTCATCCTCGCCCGGACCGGTGGCGGGTACGGCACTGGGCGCGGGGGTCCCGGACGCTGCAGCACCGGTGCCGGTCGCATCCGTCGCGGCCGCACCCGAGAGAGAGACGGCGGCTGCTCCGCCGAACGCGGATGCTCCGGACGCAGCCGCGCCCGCGGCGGTCGCCCCCGCCGCAGCGGCCCCGGTCGAAGCTGCCGCGCCCGCGAAGCTCGCGAGGCGGACCGCGGCACCCGACAGCACAGATGCCGATATGCCGTCCGCCGACGTGGCGACGACCGGAGCGGGCCCGAGGGCACCGGTCAGGGGCGCGGCATCGGCCGATTCGAGCTCAGCGCTGACGGCGGACGCCTGCACGACTCCGGTCTGCACCGGCAGGCGCGCCTCGCCGTCGACCGCCTCGACCGTGATCTCCACGCGCGTGGCGCCGCCGACGAACCGCTCGCTCCAGGTCGTCACCTCCGCGCCGTCGAGCTCGTGCGCGCCATCGCCGGCCGTGACGCGGGCTGACACACCGCCGCGCAGAGCGATCCGCACATCGGCCCCCTCGGCGACCGCCGCCGCGAAGGGCGGCAGCGCGGTGAACGATCCCGCCTGGGTGGTGAGCACGTCGATCACGGTCGCGAGGGTCTTCCGTGCGGGCAGACGCTCCCAGAGGCTCGCGACGAGCTCGGCGGGCGCGTCCGGCGGCAGGGCGACGAGCGCGCCGGGCATCACGAGAAGGTGCCAGTGTCCCGGTCGATAGATGGTCTGCATCAGCGAACCCCTCCTGCTGCGGCCTCGCGCGGGCGCGTGTCCATGTCGATGTCGTCGTCGGTCTCGAACAGCGTGCCCGGCCGCGAGGCGACCGAGACGGCGTCGGCGACGACGACGGTGATGTTGTCTCGACCGCCCGCCTCGACGGCCGCGTCGATCAGTGCGTCGGCGGCACGCTGAGGATCGGGGGTCGTGGCGAGGATCTCCCGGATGCCAGCATTCGGGACCTCGGAGGTCAGCCCGTCGGAGCAGACGAGCATGCGATCCCCGAGCTCGGCCGGGAACATCCAGTAGTCGGCGTCACCCGTGCTGGAGGCCCCGATGGCCCGCGTGATTATGTTGCGCCGACGGTCGTGCAGCGCATCCTGCGGCGACAGCTCGCCCGCATCGATCAGCTCCTGCACGACCGAGTGGTCGACGGTGATCTGCTCGAGCTCGTCGTCGGCCAGACGGTAGGTGCGGGAGTCGCCGATGTTGACGGCGAGCCAGTAGCCCATGCCGTCGACCGATGCGATGACCACACCGCTCAGCGTCGTTCCGGCGCGGCCGCTGCCCGAGGTCGAGAGCTCCTCGACGCGCCCGCGCGCGGTCTCGAGGGCTCCCCGTACATCGTCGAGTTCGAGGGCCGACCGCCCGACGCAGTGCGCGAACGCGGCGATCACCGCAGCACTGGCGCGGTCACCGGCCTCGTGCCCGCCCATGCCGTCGGCCACGATGAACACCGGGGTCGAGGCGAGGTAGGCGTCCTCGTTCAGCGCCCGCCGCAGGCCGGCGTGCGTGGCGGCGCCGGCCGCGACCACCAGCCCGGGCCTCATGCGTAGCCGCCGATCGTCACGATACGGTCGCCGATCTCGATCGCGTCGCCTAGACGCACCGGCACGCGCTGCCCCGGAGGGCACGCGAGCCGCTGTCCGTCGCGCACGATCGTCGTGCCGTTGGTCGAATGCCGATCCAGCACCCAACCGCCCGACACCTCGGCCGCGGCCTCGAAGTGGGTCTTCGAGAGCGACAGGGTCTCGTCGCGCACCGCCACCACCGCGGCACCCTCCTCGGGGGCGGGGTTGCGGCCGAAGATCGTGCGTCGCGACACCGGCGTGCGCGTGCCGTCGTCCCAGGTGAGGACGAGACGGTGCCCCGGGATGCTGATGCGGGTCGACTCGATGTCGACGCCGCTCGACGCCGGCTCGGGCGTCGACGCCTCGGGCGCCGAGGCGAGGGGTGCCGCCGCGGCGGGCGCCGCCCAGGCGTCGGCCGCGGCGGTCGGAGCCGGGGTCGCCGGAGCCTGAGCCTGCGGAGCCTGAGCCTGCGGTGCGGGTGCCTGCGGTGCGGGAGCCTGCGGTGCGGGTGCCTGCGGTGCGGGTGCCTGCGGTGCGGGTGCCTGCGGAGTCGGAGCCTGCGGTGCGGGCGCCTGCGGTGCCGGAGCCTGCGGTGCCGGCGGCTGCGGGCCGGGGGCCTCGGAAGCCGGATCGACCGCGGCCGTCCGCCGCGGCGGAGCATCCTGCGTGATGCCGGGCACGAAGGCGATGAGCTCGTCGTCGGCACCCACCGGCGCCGCCGGAGCGGCGGCAGGGAACGCCGGCGCCGACGGGAACGGGGCCGCCGGGGCCGCGGGCGCGGCCGGGGCCGCGGCGGGCGCCTGCGCTGCAGAGGGCCAGGCGGGTGCCGCGGAGGGCTGTGCAGCCGGCGTCGAGGGCGCGGCGAAACGCGACGCCGTGGGGGCGGGGGCGTACGCCGACGGCGTCGGTGCGAGTCCGGGGATCGCCGGCGCTGCCGCACCGGCGGGGGAGGCGCGGAGGTCGGAACCGCGCCCGACCTCGCCCGCGGCCGGGGCCGTGGGGCGCCCGCTCTTCGCGACCCGCGCATCGAGCATGACCGACTTCGCGACCTTGTCGTGCCAGCCCTGGAACCGGCCGGAGCCGTCGAAGAGCGGCGTGAAGTATCCGACGACGATCCCGGCGGCGAGACCGAAGATGAGGTTGCGCACCAGCGCGCGGCCGAACCCGAGCGGCGCGCCGTCGGCCTCGCGGGCGAGCGTCAGCCCCTGGGCCCGCATGCCGATCGATCCGGTGCCCGACTGCATCCAGGTGTAGACGATGAACCACCCGAGCAGCAGCAGGCCGACGACCGGGCCGCCGATCGCGAGCGTGACCAGCGATGCCTCGATGCCGCCCGAGAACGACACGATGAGCGCCAGCACGACGCTGAGCACGATCGCGAGGCCGCCTGCGATGACCGCATCGATCAGATACGCCACCGCGCGACGGGAGATCGGCGCGATCTGGCCGAAGGGGAGCATCGTCATGGTCTCTCGCTCTCGGGGGCGGGGGCGGGGGTGCTGTTCTCGATCGTGCCAGGTTCGCGGCGTCCGCGCGCGCCCGAGTCGCGGACGCGCGCCGTGGCGGCATCACGGAGGTTCTGCACAGCCTGCGAGACGACCGTGCCGCCGAGCAGCGACCGCAGGTTGATGCGCGCCTTCCAGCGCCGCCAGAACCCGGCCTCCGCACCGAGGCCGCCGACGATGTCGTCGACCTCTTTCCAGAAGGAGTCGACGTCTTGCGGCGTGGGTTCGGTGGGGCCGAAGACCTCGATGTCGGCGCGCTGCGCGAGCGCAGCCGCACGGGGCACCCCGAGCGTGCCGACGACCGCGGTCGCCTCCTCGACGCGGGTCGCCCCCGCCGGCAAGCGTGCGCCGTAGTCGACCGCGCGGTCGGTGAGCTCGTCCCATCCGCCGCTGATCCGGTCGCTGGGGCGCGGGGCCGTGCGCCGGGCGCGCCTCTTCGCCGCCTTCCATGCCGCGATGACGATGAACGGCGACGCGAGGATCGCGAGGATCGCGAGCGTGACGCCTCCGATCGCCAGGATCACTCCGAGGATGCCGAGCAGGTTGAGCGTCTCGTCCTCGGCCTTGCGGTCGTCGGGCAGCGTGGGCGGCAGGTCGACCGGCTCCTGCGGCGGGGGCGGAGGCTGCAGCACCTGCGGCTTCGGGTCGACCCGCGGCTTCGTGTTCTGGTCGTTGGGAACCTGGTCCTCGGGCGGCGTCGGGTCGAACGGTAGCCACCCGACGCCCTCGAAGTTGATCTCGACCCAGGCGTGCACGTCGTCGCCGGTCGCCGCGAACTCGGCGTCACCGGCGTTCTCTTCGTCGGGGTAGTACCCCATGACGACGCGGGCGGGGATGCCGACCTCTCGCGCGAGCAGCGCCATGGCGACCGCGTACTGCTCGTCGTCGCCGATCATCTGGTCGCCGCCGACGAGCGTCGAGATGCGCTCGGCCGTGTGCCCGGCACGCGAGATGACCTCGCCCTCGAGGCCGTGGCTGAAGAATCCGCCGTCGGCGAGCATGGTCTCCAGGGCCCTGGCCTGCTCGATGGGACTCTCGGCGTCGGCGATCGTCTCGGCGGCGAGCGAGGTCAGCTCCTCCGGCACGTTGCGCTGTTTCGGCTGCGTGACGTTGCCGAACGCCACCTCGGCGAGCCGGTCGTCGTCGATCTCGCCGGGGATCACGGTGTCGACCGTGTAGGTGTCGCCCGTCTGGAGCTTCGGCGTCGCCACGGCGGTGCCGGTCTCGGCGTTGTAGAAGGTGCCGCGGCGCAGCTCGTCGGCGCGATCACCGGTGTACTCGATGTCGTCGACGGCCCCGGCATCCGGCACCCAGACCCCGGCGTACTCGCCGATCTCGACCTGCAGCGTGACCGGAAGCCCCTCGGCATCGGGCGCCATATCCGACCGCAGCGGGGTGAACGCGCTCGACGACCCCGGCCCGCCGTCGGTGACGTTGTAGACCATGCCGTCGAACTGATCCATGACGGCGATGCGGATGCGCGCCTTCTCGGGCAGACCGCGCACGGTGAACAGCGTCTTCTCGTCGAGGTCGCGGGTGTTCTTGCGGAACGACTGCAGCGGGCTCGGGTAGTCGCGGATGTCGAACGGCGGGATGATCACGTCGCGGAACACGTGCCGCGTCTCGCCCGGCATCGCGACCGCCGACGAGGCGATCCCCGCGCCGGCGGCGATCGCCAGCACACCGGCACCGGCGAGCATGCGGCGCAGACGCATGCGGGCCGCGCGGGAGGGGTCGATCTCGCTCACCGAGATCGCGGCGTTCTGCGGCGCCCAGAGCTGCCTGAGCGCCAGCCACACGACCGCGACGAGGGCGACCACGATGCCCTGCACGAGAGGGAACGCCGGCTCGGGAGTGCCGAGGGCGATGACGACGACGAAGAGCAGGGCGGCCGGGATCAGCGCCCAGGCCACCGTCGTGAGCCGCAGGGCGAGGGATGCCGTGACGGCGGCCCCGACCAGCGCGAGGAGGAAAGGCACGAGCAGATGCCCGTCCGCCGCCGACACGGGGGCGACGGTCGTCAGCATCTGCTTCCACGCCGTCACGACGCCGAGCGCCAGCCGCTGCAGCGTCTCGAGCGTCGGAACGAACCCGGCGATCGTCGTGCCGGGCAGCGCCAGCGCCCCGCCGAACACGAAGTACGCCGCGACCGTGAGACCGGCGATGGGCAGGATGCCCCAGCGCCGCCACGCGCACAGCCCGGCGACGGCGAGCCCGAGCAGCACACCGCCGATCGCGGCGGGGAGGAACGATCCGCCCGCGAACGTCGGCCAGAAGCCGAGGAGGATGGCGGTCACCACGAGGCCGGTGGCCCCGAGGTCGAGCAGCCACCGACGCGGCGCAAGCGCGGTCGGCGAGACGGCGGGCGCGCTCATGCGAGCACCTTTTGCAGGGCGAGCGGGAGCTGTTCGAGGGTTCCGACGGTCACCACGTCGGCGTCGCCGATGCGCCGCAGCGCGGGCGACGACGTCGAGGTGTCGGTGACCACGGCGAGCACGCGGGCGCCGTAGGGCAGGCGCGAGCACGCGACCCGGAGTTCTTCGGCGGGCACGCGCCCTCCGCAGATGAGGACGACGACGCTGGCCAGCGGCATGTTGCGCGCCACCACGCCCGCGAGATCGGCGATGCCCCCGTCGCGCGGCCGGGAGTCCTCGACCGCCGCCAGCGAGTCGAGCAGCTGCTTGCCCGTTCCCGACGGGAGTTCGCGCCCCTGCACGCGCATGTCGACCCGCTGCGAATCGCGCAGCGCGCGCAGCCCGATGCTCCCCGCCACCGAGATCGCGAGCTCGAAGTCGTCGACCGAGGCGTAATCGCCGGACGAGCGTGAGAGGCCGATGACGAAGTGCGACCGCCGGGTCTCCTCGTACTGCCGCACCATCATCGTGCCGGTGCGGGCGGTCGACTTCCAGTGCACGTGGCGCAGATCGTCGCCCGGCTGGTACTCCAGCAGTGCGTGGAACGACACGTCGTCGCGGGAGAGGTCGGTCGCGGGCATCCCCTCGAGGTCGCGCAGGAAGCCCAGCGACTGGCCGTCGAACAGGATGGTGCGCGGGTGCACGAACAGGTCGACCGGGTCGTCGCGGCGATGCGCCCGCTCGAAGAGTCCCAGCGGGTCGCCGCGCACCACGCTCACCGGACCCACCTTGACCACACCGCGCTTCTGGGTCGGGATGGCGAACAGCTCCTCGGCGCTGGCGCCCGGCGCGAGCCTCTGGATGCCGAACTCGCCGCGCCCCGCGCCGACCGGCAGCACGACCCGCGACGGCAGGATCGCCCGGGTGCCGCGGTTGGCGAGGGTGAGTGCGCCGATGGCACGCTCCCCCACGACCACGCGCGTGCGCGCGAGGTCGAGCGACACGTCGTAGGCCGTGCGCCCGATGAGGAACAGCGCGCAGAGAGCGAGCGTGAGGGCGACGACGAGCCCCACGATGGTGAACTCCCACCATCCGGCCACCTGCCCGAGGACCCAGCATCCGACCGCTGCGCCGATCAGCACCCAGGCGAGCGGGCGGATCGCCTGAGCGATCGTCCGGAGGCGCGCGGCAGCGCGAGCGCCGAGGACGGCGGCGACGTCACGCCAGTCGGCGTCGCGCTCCGTCGTCGGCGACGCCGTCTGCAGGGCCTCCGTCGTCATCAGGCCGCCGTTCGCGCCTGGGGTGCGGGCACGGTCTCGAGCACCCGCGCGATCACGGTCTCGCTCGTGGTTCCCGAGAACTCCGCCTCGGGGTCGAGCAGCAGGCGGTGCTTCCACACCGGCCGTGCGAGCGCCTTGATGTCGTCGGGCAGCACGAAGTGCCGACCGTGCGCCGCCGCCCAGACCTTCGCGACACGGATCATCGCGATCGCGCCGCGCACCGAGACGCCCAGACGGATGGCGCTGTCGCCGCGCGTCGCCTCGGCGAGCTCGGCCGCGTAGCGCAGCACGGCGGGCTCGACGTGCACGGTGGCCGCGAGATCGGCCATGTCGGCGACCGCGCTTGTGGTGATGATCGCGGGCAGCCCGGCCGAGGGGTTACGGTCGGATGCCCCCGCGAGGATGCTCTCGGTGACCGCGAGGTCGGGGTACCCGATCGACGTCTTGATGAGGAAGCGGTCGAGCTGCGCCTCCGGCAGCTTGTACGTGCCGGCCTGCTCGATGGGGTTCTGCGTCGCGATCACGAGGAACGGGCGGCCGGTCTCGTGCGTCACGCCGTCGACGGTCACCCGCGACTCCTCCATGACCTCGAGCAGGGCGGACTGGGTCTTCGGCGACGCGCGGTTGATCTCGTCGGCGAGCACGATCGACGCGAAGATCGGTCCCTTGTGGAACTCGAAGCGGTGCTGCTGCTGGTCGTAGATCGTCACGCCGGTGACGTCGGAGGGAAGCAGATCGGGGGTGAACTGGATGCGCGCGCTGGTGCCCTTGACGGTGGCGGCGAGCGCCTTAGCGAGGCTCGTCTTGCCGGTGCCGGGGGCATCCTCCAGCAGGACGTGGCCCTCGGCCAGCATCGCCGAGATCACGAGGCCGACGATCTCCTGCTTGCCCTGCACCGCCTTGTCGACGTTCTCGACGAGGCGCTGGAAGGTGCCCTGGAACCAGGCGGCCTGTTCGGGGGTCATGGTCATGGGTGTGTCGTTCCTCGTTCTCGGGGGGCGGGTACGCGCGGCGGGGTCATTGCCAGACGCGGTGTTCGTAGGCCTTGCCGTCGATGACCACCCACGCCTCGATCGTGCCGCGGCGCAGGCCGAGGTAGCAGCCGATCTGCTCGGAGTAGTTGCCGTTGCCGTCGGTGCGGATGGTGCGCCCGCCGAAGGTGCCGCCGTAGGGCGCCGGGGCGTTGCTCGCGCACTGCAGGTACATGCTCGTGTTCGGCGGGAAGTTCTGCGCGGTCACGTAGAAGTACGCGCAGGTGCCGTCGTTGCAGTTCGGCTGGCCGTTCGCGTCGCCCGACGATGTCACCCATGCCCGCGGCTGCGGGGCGGGACCCGACGACTGCTGGGCGGAGCGCACGATGCGCTGGCCCGCCGTGTCGGTCACCTCGACGTCGATCGTGTGGTTCTCGCTGTAGCCGTCGCCGACCGTGCGGTTGCCGGTCGTCCCCACGCCCTGCCAGCCGCCGCCGTCGATGCGGATGCGCACGGAGATGTCGCGCCCGTTCGCCGCCGGGCGGGCGTCCCACGCGAAGGTCACACTCCTGGGGTTCTGGCTCGCCGAGACGTCGGGATTGCGCAGCGGGCCGTACGGGTTGCCCGCGACCTGGTTCGAGGGGTCGCCGCCGTACTGCGTCCCGTCGACCGTGGCGACGCCCCGCACCCGCACGTTGTAGTTCTGACCGTTGGTGAGACCGCGCACGACGTTGTCGCCGGGCAGGGCCGCCCAGTTCCCGCCGTTGAGGGAGTACTGATACTGGATCTCACTGGTCTTGGCGCCGTTGCGGGCGCCGGGGGTCCACGCCAGCGTGAGCGACCGGTCACCCGGGGTCACCGACGACAGCGACGGCGCACCGGGCTTGTTCACGCCGCGGCGGGGAGCCGACATGGGACTCCACTCGCCCCAGCCGGCCTTGTTGTGCGCGCGGATGCGGAAGGTGTACGCGGTCTCCGACGTCTGCACCGTGACGGCCTGCGACGTGGCACCCGCACCGGGCGTGAGGGTGCTGCGCAGGGTCGACCCCTCGTAGACCTGCAGCTCGAACGCGTCGATGGGGTCGCCGTTGGCGTTGCCGGGCTGCCAGCGCACCTGCATCTGCGCCTGCGAGCCCACGCCGGGGATCTCGGCGGTGGTGGGCGCCGCGGCGGGCATCGGCGGCCCGGCGGGGATCTCGGATGCCGACCACCCGCTCCAGCTCGACGGCTCGGGCGCGCGGTTGTGCGCCTGCACCCGCACCTGGTAGTTCGAGCCGTTCTCCAGACCCTCCCAGGTCATCGAGTTGCCGGTGACCTCCTTCTGGGTCACGCCGGAGGGCGGCGCGGGCGAGATCTCGAGCGTGTAGCGCTCGACGGGCGACCCCGGGGTCGTGGGCGTCGTCCACGCCACCTTGAGCGACTTGTCGCCGAAGGCGAGGGTCGGCGGGTTCGGGGTGTCGGGGCGGGCATCCGGACGCGCCACGGCCGACGCGCCGGACGGGTCGGACTCGCCGACTCGATTGGTCGCCGTGACCTGGAAGCTGTACTCGACGTTGTTCGTGAGGCCGTCGAGCGTGCAGGTGGTCGACGCGCACTCCTTCGAGTACGCGTTGCCGCTCACCGAGCGCACGGTGTACTTGGTGATCTCGGCGCCGTTGTTCGACGGAGCGCCGAACGAGACGACGACGGTGCGATCCTGCACGCTCGTGACGGTCGGCGCGCCCGGAGCATCCGGCACGCCCTGCACCGTCACGACGATCTGCCCGTTCGCCTCGCGCTCGGGGTCCTTCGTCGCGTCCTGGATGCGGTAGCGCACGACCATCGTGCCGACGAAGTCCGCGGCCGGCGTCACGACGACGTCGTCGCCCTTGACCGCGGCGCCGCCGGAGCCCGACTCGGTCGCGGCGGTCATGAGCTTCAAGGGGGTGTCGGGGAACGGGTTGAAGTCGTTCGCGAGCACCGGCACCGTGATGCTCTCGCCCTGGTTCGCCTCCGAGACGGTGTCGGTGTTCGCGGTCGGCAGCGGACGGGTCGATGCGCCGACCTTCACGGTGACGGTGCCCTCGATCGGCTCGGTCGTGCCGTCGGTGATCTCGAGGGTCAACGACGCCGTCGTGCCCTTCTCGGCGTTCGACGACGCCTCGACGAGCAGCTCGCTGCCCTCGGTGCGCGCACTGATGCCCTTGCCGGCGCCGCTGAGGTAGCGGAACCGCAGCTTGTCGGCGTCTTCGGGGTCGGGGTCGGTCGTGAGCGCGGCAAGATCGACCACCGTCGGGTCCTCGCCGGGCGCCACGACGACCTCGGTGCCGATGAACTCGGGCTGCTGGTTGTCGGGCGGGAGCACGTTGATCGGGATGCTCAGGGTGGCCTTCCGACCCTCGGGGTCGTCGGGGCCGGTGCCGTCTGTCACCTCGAAGGTGATCGCGTCCTGCCCGAAGTAGCTGTCGGCCGAGGTGTACACGAGCGTCGTCTCGTCCTGCACCAGGTCGGCGCCGTTGGCGTGCACGGCGCTCACCTTGCCGTGCTCGGTGATGCGGGCCGTGCCGCCGCCGGCGACCGTGACGTACTCGGAGAGCGGGATCTCCTTGGTCTCGCCGCTCATCACCTCGATGGGCTTGGTGGAGTCGAGGATGGGGCGCAGCTCGGACTCTGCCGGCACGAAGATGAAGGCGGACGCCTCGAGCCCGTCCTGGTCGGTGAGGGTGTAGCGGATCAGCTGCATCTCCTCGCCGACCTCGACCCGCACCTTGCCGTTCTCAAGCGCCGTCGCCCCCTCGCCGAGGGTCACATCGAGCCGGTCGGTCGTGCCGTCCGGATCCTCGTCGTTCTTGAGGATCTCGATGTCGGCCCGGAGCGTGCCCTCGGTGAGATCGGTCGGGCGCACCCGGTCATCGCGCGCGATGGGCGCCTGCAGGGGCACGTCGTCGTCGACCGTGATCTGGAGCGCGGCGGTGGCAGTCGCACCCCGCGCATCCTCGATCGTGTACTGCAGCGAGGTCTCCAGTTCGCGATCCGGCGCCTGCACGAGCACGCGGTCGCCCGAGACGCGCGCCTCGATGCCGACGTCGGTGGGCACCTCGAGGCCGTCCTCGACGAGCGAGATCTTGTCGCCCTCGGGGTCGGAGTCGTTCTCCATGACGGGCACGGCGATCTCGCGGCCCGGCCGCACGACCACGGCATCCTTCACCGCGTACGGCGCCTGGTTGACCTGCTCGCCCGGGGCGATGCCGACGCGGATCGTGGCGATGCCCTCCTTGCCGAGCCGGTCGCGCACCCGGTACTTGAACACGTCGACGCCCGTGGAGTCGTCGAACGCCTCGTACGAGAAGTAGTTCTGCCCGGTCTCGGTGATGCGGCCCTTCGACGGGCTGCTGGCGATGTCGATGAGCTCGACCGAGTCGCCGTCGGCGTCGATGCCGTCGAGAGGAACGGCGATGTTCGCCGTCGAGCCCGCCAGCACGCGGGCCACGAGGTCCTGCGGGCGCGGGGCGGCGTTCGTCTCCTCGTCGACGGGGAGGATCTGGATCGTGACGTACGCGGCGGCCTTCTGCTGTCGGGAGTCCACAGCGTCGTACGTCAGGTACACGGTCTTCGCCTCGGGCCCGGCCTTGAACCGCACCGTGTCCTGCGAGACGAAGGCCTCGCCGTCTTCGGGATCCGGGGCTTCGACGAGTTCCGGTGCGACGTGCAGCACGTCGTCGTTCGGGTGCGTGTCGTTGTCGAGCACGGGGATGGTCACGACGTCGCCGGCGCGCACGACCGCCGTGTCGGGATTGGCGACCGGCTGCAGGATCTCGTCGGACGCCGGGATCGGGATGACGACGACTTCGCCCTCGGCCGACTTCGATCCGTTCGAGATGCGGTAGGTGATGCGCGCCTGATCGGTGAGCGATCCCTGATCGGTGATGCGCAGGGTCTCGTGGTTGATGACCGACACCGAGATGCCGGAGTCCTCCTCGATCGACACCGACTGCACGACCAGGATGCCGCCGCCGGGGTCGATGTCGTTCGCGAGCACGCCCACGAGCACGTCGCCGCCGGTGGGGAGGAGCGCCACGTCGCGCACGGCGACGGGTGGGAGGTCGCTCGCGGTCTCCTCGCGCACGTCGACGCGCACGATGCCCTCGCCGTTCTCGGGGCCGGCGGTCGCGAGATAGAGCACGTAGTAGGTGCCGGGACTCTGCGCGGTGAACGTGAAGGTCTTGTTCTGGAAGTCCGGGACGATCGTCGCGCCCGGCGTCTCGTTCACGCGTCCCAGACGCAGCGGCTCACGGCCCGAGCTCGTGTCGTTGGTGAGCGGCGCGATCGTCACCTGCTCGCCGACGCGCGTGACCACGTGGTCGGCGTTGGTCTTGGGCTTGGTCGACCCCTCCGGGCGTACGTCGAGCGACACCGAGGCGGTGGCGGTCTCGTTGTACCCGTCGGCGACCGTGACCTGGATCTCCTTGCGGCCCTGCGCGCTGGCGGTCGCCTTGTACGTGATCTGACCGTCGGTGCTGAAGTCGACCTCGTCGCCGGGGGCGGGCACGACGTCCTTCAGATAGACGTCGTCACCCTCGGGGTCGATCCAGTCGGGGAGGATGTTGTACGAGATCGTGCCGCCCTCTTCGACCGTGAGCGACGTCTTGCGCTTCGGCACCGGGGCGGTGTTGATGCTCTCCTCGTAGACGGTCAGCGTGACCGTGGCGGTGTCCTTCCCGCCGCGGCCGTCTTCGGCCTCGTAGGTGAACGTCGACGATCCCGATGCATCCTCCTCGACCGCGATCTGCAGCGCCCCACCGTTCTGCACCTGCTGGATGGTACCGATCGACGGCTGACTCTCGACGAGGGTGGCGACGAGCACGTCGCCGTCGGGGTCGTTGTCGTTGTCGAGCACCGGGAGCATCGTCGTGACGCCGGGGCGCACGCCGAAGGAGTCGTCTTCGGCGATCGGGGGCGTGTTCTCCTCTTTGCGCTCGGGCAGCGTCGTCTCGACGGTCTCCTCGGTGGAGTCGTCCTCGTTCTCGGTCTCGCCCTCCGGCGGGGTCAGGTCGTTCCAGTTGTCGACGCGCTGCAGGCTCTCGTCGGCGAGCCAGGCCGCGCCGCCCACCGCGTCGTTGAGGATGATGACGTCGCGGTTGACGCGGAACACGAGGCTCGCCGAGTCCTGTGCGCCCTCGACCGTGGCGTTGACGTCGTTCGCGCTGCCGGGGCACTCGCGGATGAAGGTCGCCGAGCCGGCCCACGCGCCATAGGTGCAGCCACGCAGGTAGACCGGGGCGGCGGGCGTGCCCGGTGCGCCGGCGTCGACCGTGGTCGGCTCGCTGCCGTCGAGCGGCACGGTCACGAGACCGTCGGCGGTCGCGACGGCGACCGCGTCGTTCTCGGCGGATGCCTGTTGCAGCACCGCATCGCCGGCGCCGCCGATCTCGGCGCGCAGTCCGTCGGCGGTCGTCACGACGCCGGCGGCGGGGTCGAGCACGACCGCGGTGGTCCCGACGGCGGTGATGCTCGCGTCGGACGACGTGCCGTCCTCGCCGAGCGACGCCGTCGAGGGTTCGAGCGCTTCACCCTCGCTGTCGACGGGGACCGTGACGATCTCGCCGCGCTCCGAGGAAAGCCCGAAGACGGTGCCGTCGGTCGCGACGGCGACGTCGGCATCGGGCCCGAGCTCGGCCACCGGGTCCTGCGATTCGGGCTCGAAGCCCGACACGCCTTGCACCGGGAGCACCCAGAGCTCGCCGGTCTGCTCGTCGAGGATGGCGGTCGTATGGTGGCCGAGGGCGATCTTCGCGGCGGCGGGCACGGCGGCGGAGTCGCCCAGCGAGACGCGCGAGGGGTCGACGGCGGTGACGGTGGAGGCGTTCTCGTCGACGACCAGGATGTTCGTCGCATCCTGCAGGATGTCGTAGTTGTCACCCGTGGTGCGCAGGCCGCCGTCGAGCACGGTGGACTCGTGGTTGAAGTGCCCGACGAGCAGGCTCGACGTCTTGGTGATCCAGACGCCGCCGTCGTTCAGATCGACCTTCGTGGTGGGGAATCCCTCGTACGCGAAGGCCATGGTGGTGATCGCGACCACCCCGACGGTGACGCCCGCGGCGGATGCGAGCGTCTTCGGGCGCGAGCGCATCCACGACATCGCCTTCATCCGGTGATTCCCCCCACGTGCCCGTGCTCGGCACTCTGCCGGTCGGCTCGGGCCGCACGGCGCACCCTGTCATCCTAACCGCGCCTGGAATACCGAAACATGGGGAGAGTTCCCCACTTCGCTCAGTCGATCAGACCGAGTTCTTCCTTCACAACATGCCAGGGCACGGGATGCTCGCCCGTCTCGTTCATCTCTCGACGCGCCGCGGCTGCCGCCCGCGCATCCTCCGCGTCTTCAACATCTTCCGCGTCCTCGTGCTGGCGCATCTCCCTGCCCCTCTCTCCGTCAGCCGATGATCAGGAAGATGAGGCCGGTGAGGCCGGCGACCGAGACGACGCAGGCGGCGACGAACGCGGCGAGGGTCAGGCGGCTCTCGCGCACGGCGCCCTTCGCCACCGACGGACGGGCCGGGTCGACCGTGCGAGTGGGGGCGGATGCACCCTGCACCTGCACGGGCGGAGCAGACGGCACGAGCGGCGCGGGGCGCGGCTTGTAGATCGCCGGGTTCGTGAGTCCGGCCGGTCTCTCGAACGACGTCGTCGAACGGGGGACGGTGTCGGCCGGGAACGTGTCGTCGACTGCCCCCTCGGAGTCCGCGCGGGCCGGGCTGCGGCGGCGAAGCAGGCGGGGCCCTCGGCGGGGCACCGCGACGGTCGCCTCGTCGGGCGCCTCCGCCGACTGCTCCCCGGGCGCGCTCCCTGATGGCCGGGAGCGGTCGATCGCGATGGTGCGGTCGTCGACGGCGCTGTCGACATCCTGATCGGCGTCGCTCTTGCTCGCCGACTCGTCGGGAGCGGAGTCGGCGGTGGACCGCGAGCGATCTACGACCACCGTCGCCTCATGCGCGAACTCGTCATCCGCCGGTGCGTCAGAGGCGGGAGCATCCGACGGCCGCGAGCGATCGACGACCACCGTCGCCTCGTGCGCGAACTCATCGTCGGCCGGCGCGTCGGGGGCGGGAGCATCCGACGGCCGCGAGCGATCGACGACCACCGTCGCCTCGTGCGCGAAGTCGTCGTCCGCCGGCGCCGGGGCGGCGGCCTCGGAGTGGTCGGCGGCGCGGCGACGCGCGCGGCGCGAGACGACGACCGTCTCGTCGACCTCGGCTTCGACCTCGTCGCCCGGAGTGCTCATCGCGCGCGCACCGGAACCGTCGTGCCCTCGAGCATCGTCTCGGTGCCGATCGAGACGGCTAGACGTCCGGCGGTGTCGTCGTCGCGGCCCGCCCGCAGACCTCCCGAGACGACATCGACCACGACGACCGAGACGTTGTCGCGGCCACCGGCCTGCAGCGCTCGACGGATCAGCGCGGCGGCGGCCGTCTCGGGCCGACCGCACATCGTGAGCGTCGCGCGGATCGCCTCGTCGCTGACCTCGCCGCTGAGCCCGTCGGAGCACAGCAGCAGGCGCTCTCCGTCGACCACCGGCACCAGCCAGCTGTCGGCGGCGCTGTCGGTCGCGCCGATCGCGCGGGTGATGATGTTGCGCTGCGGGAACGTGGCGAGATCCTCTGGTCGCATCTCGCCCGCATCCACGAGCTCCTGCCCGAGGGAGTGGTCGACGGTCAGCTGCACCAACTCGTTCGCCTGGTGCCGGTAGACGCGCGAGTCTCCGACGTTGAAGATCAGCCAGTGCGGAACGCCCTCGTGCTCGACGAGGGCCGCGCCCGCGACGGTGCTCCCCGCTCCCTGCCGATGCGCGGCCGCGATCGCCTCGACCACCGCGGCTGCGCGACCGAGCGCGATGCGGATGTCGTCGATCCCCACGGCGGTTCCGCTCAGCGGGGCAAACGCGTCGACGACCGCCGCGCTCGCCCGGTCGCCCGCCTCGTGCCCGCCCATGCCGTCGGCGACGAGGAAGATCGGCGTGGCCGCCAGCACCGAGTCCTCGTTGGCAGCACGCTTGAGGCCGGTGTCGCTGAGCGCGGCGACGTTGAGGACGACGGACGAGAGCGTCACGACATGCTCTCCGCCACGACGTGCATACCGACCTCGCCCAGCACGAAACGGCCGGTGCCGAGCACGCTCTCGCCCGGATCGAGCAGCACCTCGGTGCCGTCTTCGGCGACGACGACCACGCCGTTCGTGGCGTGCAGGTCGGTGAGCCGCCACTCGTCGTCGGTCACGACCAGACGCGCGTGGGTCTTCGAGAGGGTGCGCGTGGCGTCGGTGATCGCGAGACGCTGCTCGCCGGGCTCGCCCACCGGGTTGCGACCGATGACCACGCTGGCGCCCGATAGCGCGAAGGTGCGTCCGTCGTCGAGCACGAGCGAGCGGCGCACACCGCGCTTGCGCGCGACGATGACCGTCGCCTCGAGATCGTCGTCCTGGCGACGCGGCACCACGACGGTCTTCGCCACGTCTTCGTCGAGCGCATCGACGGCCGGCGGGGTGGGGACGATCGGCGTCGGCACCGTCGGCGCCGCCGGCTCGGCGGGCGGCGCCGGATGCGTCAGGGCCGACGCGCCGGGAGCCGGGAGCACCTGGGGGGTGAGCACGTACGGCTCGGATGCCGACGCCACAGGGCCGGCAGCCGCGGGCTCGGGAGCGGCAGGTGAGGGCGCCGGAGTGTGCGGCGCGGCGGGCGGGGGTGCCGGAACCGTGTCGAGCGGTGCCTCCGACGCGACGGGCGGTGCGTACGGCGAAGGAGCGGGCTCGGATGCCGGGGGCACCGCGGGAACATTAGAGGCGGGTGCGGCCGGAGCGGGCGCGGCCGAGGCTGCGGGGAATGGCGAACCCGCCCACGGGGTCGTCGGGGCCGGGGCGGCAGTCGCCGGGTGCTCTCCGAACGTCGCGGGCGGGACGGGCGACTCCGCGAAAGCCGGAGCCGAGGGCGGAGCCGAAGTGGAAGCCGGCGCGGCCGGGGCCACCGGAGGCTGCGGCGCGGGCGCGAACGCCTGCCATTCGGGCGGGAGTGCCGACGACGCAGCCGGCGCCGTCGGCGCCGAGGGGATGAACCCACCCTGGGGCGAGGCACCGGCGTGACTCGTCGCGAGGCGCTGCGGGGCGGGCGGCGCGAGCAGTCCACGAGAACCCTCGGCCTCGTCGGTCGCGTACGGCTGCGGCGTGCGGCGCGGCCCGGGGGGCTGGAGCGCCGCGAGACGATCCCCCTCGGGGTACGGCGGCGCACCGGCGGCGAGCACCGTCGCCCAGACCGGCGGGAGCAGGATGGCGAGCACGGTCGACCCGGCACCGCGGCCGAACTGCTGATTGATGCGGTGCGTCGCCGTCACCTTCAGATACAGCCCGTAGAGCTGCACGATCGGGATGAAGTAGAAGACGACCGACCAGGCGGGCACTCCCCCGCGCGCGAGGATCTCGGCCTCGTTGAGAACGGGCACCCACCCCTTCCACGATTCGCCGCCGAGGCGCGGGAAGAGCCGCGACAGGGCGATCGCGTACCAGACGTAGAGGGCTATCGCGATGACCAGCCCGATGCCGATCGCGACGAAGAACGTGGCGATCGCGCCCGACGCTTCCGACGGAGTCATGGGGTCTCCTTCTCCCGGTCGTGTGGCGGACCGGCTACTGCGAGCGTACCGATCCCAAGGCGCCGACCCGCGAAACCGCGCGCGTCGACCGGTCGCGCGCGACGCAAGAACGAGGCGGGGCGCAGCCGCACGCGCAGCCGCTTCCACCGGCTCTGCCCTGCGACCAGGGCGGTGCGTTCGGCGTCGACGATGCGCCACCCGGCCTCGGCCTGGTCGGCGCTGGGCGGGTCTCCCGCGAAGACCCCCTGGTCGACGAGCGCCGCGAGCCGCAGCGCGGCACCCCGGTCGGTCGAGCGCGCCCGCTGCACGCGCGTGCCGTGCACGTCCATCGCGATGTCGTGGTCGGCGTAGAGGTCGACCAGCTCCTCCCACGCGCCCGCCAGACGGGTCTCGGGGTCGTCGGCCTGTCGGCGCGACCGGGTGCGCCGGCGCTTCGCGAAGAGCAGCACGAGAAGTGGGAGGGCGAGCAGCGCGAGCACGAGCAGCCCGAGACCCGCCGCCCGCAGGATCGGGAGGAGGATGGCGAGGAGGCCGGAATCCGGCGCCTCGAGCGGGGGAGCATCGTCGTTCGAGTCGCTCTGGGCCTGCGGCGGGTCGAGCGCCTCGGAGCGCGGCTGCTCGGGCACGGTCGGATTCTCCGGCAGCTGCTCGCCCTCGGTGATGGCACTGGGCAGCATCGCGAACTGCGGGGTGACGTCGATCGGCAGCCAAGCTCCGCCCTGCGACCGCACCTCGACCCAGGCGCTCATGTTCGCCCCGGTGCACACGTCGTCGCACGCGGGGATGCCGGGCACCTCTTCGGCCGCAGGGGTGCGCACACCGATGACGACGCGGGAGTCGAGACCCCAGTGCCGCGCGAGCAGAGCCGCCGCGGCAGCGAACTGCTCGTCGTCGCCGACGGCCGACACCAGCAGCTCGGGCGCCGCATCCGAGCCCGCCCGGCGCTCCTGGTCGATCATCGTCGTGAAGACCTCTTCGACGCGCGCGGCGGAGTGCCCGGCGTAGCTCGCCGCGAAGGAGTATCCGTCGCTCTGCTCGAGCGCACCCACCCACGCCGCCGCCGAGGCGTCGTCGAGCAGGGCGTGGCTCAGGTAGCCCCGGGCCCGCAGCCGATCGACGAGCTCCACGAACCCGGCGCCGGTGCGCGGCTGCTCCTGCATCTCGGCCCACTCCACGAGCGCCGGGTAGGCGTCGGCGTCGAGGGTGGAGTCTCCTCCGCGCAGCTCGGTGATCCCGTCGGTCCGTGCGGGTGCGTCGGCGAGCACCGTATAGGCGTCGCCGGGCACGAGACCGTTGCCATCGCCCGGGGCGTCGGCGATGGTGATGGCGGTGTCGCCGTCGACGTCGACGTGGAAGCCGTCGGCGAGAGCATCCGCCCGCTCCCCCGAGAAGCGCGGCGCCTCGGCCAGCCCGGCCGGCGCCGGCACCCAGATGCCGCGGTAGCCGTCGCCCACCGTGACGTCGAGGGTCACACGACCGTCGGCCGGCGGCGCGGTGCGCGGAAGGCGGCTGAACCGCTCCTCCGGCGCGATGTGGAAGTCGTCGCCGTCGTACGCGTCGAGGGTGACGAAGCGGATGCGGTCGACCGCGCTCACGTCGCCGCCCAGCTCGATCACGGGCGTGTCGAGGCGGTCGGCGGTGAACCATCCGCGGTATGCGCTGAGCGGGCTGGTCTGACGCTGCACCACCACCATCGGCTCGACCTCGTCGCGCAGCACGGATCGGTCGTTCCATCCGGCCGCGGCCGGGGCGATCGCCAGACCGGCGACCAGCGCCACCACCACGAGTGCCCCCGACAGGAGGTGACGGCGCACGGCGAGCCACACGGGCGCGCCGCGCCGACGCACCCCGGTGGCGGCGACCAGCCGCAGCGCACGCGCACGCTGGATGCGGGAGCGCCCGACGAGCCAGACCAGCGACGCCGCGAACACCGCGACGCCGATGAGCCACTCCCGCGGAGCGGGTACCTCGACCCCGGCGATCGTGACGCCGTCGCTCGTGGCGCCGAGGCCGAACGCGATGCCGAACACGGTCATCGCCGCGACGATCGGTGTGGCGATGAGGGCGCGGCGTCCGGCGCGCAGGGCGAACGATGTGGCGAGGAACGCGCCGAACAGCGACACCACGAGGAAGGGGATCAGCACCGCCTGGTACTCCCCGAGGGGCGGGCTGAGCGTGAGCATCTGCTTCCACCCGAGTACGATGCCCAGCACCGCGTCGCGCAGGCCACTGAGCAGCCCGGGCAGGGAGAGGGCCGAGGGGATCGCGAGCGGGACCGACACGACCAGATACGCGCCGACCGCGACCAGCGCGCTGAGCAGCAGCCCCCACCGCAGCAGACGCGCGATCACCGCGACCGCGGCACCGAGGGCGCCGCCGACGAGCCCGACGAGCAGCACGCGCGGGCTCTGGTAGACGGGCCAGGCCGCAGCCGTCGCCAGCAGGATGCCGACGAGCACGTAGCCGAGGGCCCACACCTGCAGCGCCGAGATGCGGCTGTCGGCCCCGCGCGGGAGGCGGGTGCGCGTCGTCGCGGGGGCGCTCATCCGAGGGCTCCCCTCGCCAGCATCTGGGGCAGGTCGCCCAGCGCGCCGAGCGTCATCACCGACAGCTCGCGCGCCGTCTTCATCGTCGGCTCCTCACCGAGCTCGGTGCGCACGGCCACCGCGTCGACCGCGGCGGGGAGCTTGACCGCGGCGAGTCGCAGGCGATCGAGCGGGGTGCGCGAACCGGTGAGAAGGAACCCGATCGACAGATCAGGATACGACTGCGCGGTCAGCGCGGTCACGGCTTCCAGGCGCATGACGCGGTCGGCCGCGTCGAGGGTCGACGTGGCGTCGAGGAGCGCCTGCGGGGTGACGGTCGGCAGCGTGCGGATGGAGAACACCTCCGACCGGCTCTGCTCGGGGATCTCGTCGCTCACCACGAACAGCACGTCGCGTCCGTCGCGGACGCCCTGCAGCGCGAGAGACGCCGCGGCGCTCACGGTGCTCTCGAACTCGTCGTCGGTCTCGTACGACTCGGCGTCGAGGTCGAGCACGATGGCGATGCGCGCATGACGCGATTCCTCGTACTGCCGCACCATCAGCCGCCCGGTCTTCGCGGTCGACTTCCAGTGCACGTGGCGCTGCGAGTCGCCGACGACGTATTCGCGCACGGCGTGGAACGACAGGTCGGCGTCGACGAGGGTCGTGCTGGGGGTGCCGTCGAGGTCGCGGATCAGCCCCGCGCTCGTGCTGGGGATGCGCACGGTCACCGGATGCACGTGGATGCGCTGCACCTCGGGCCAGCGCATCTCGCGGCGCAGGATGCCGATGGGGTCGCCGCGCGTGATGGTCATCGGGCCGACATCGATCACTCCGCGGCGGCGGGCGGCGATCGTCAGCTGCTCCTGGTGCTGGGCTTCGGGCCGCAGCAGCGGCACGTGCGCCTCGATGAGTCCTTCGCCGACGGGCACGTCGACCACTCCGGGCAGCGACAAGCGGGCGCCGTTGTTGCGCACGTCGAGGGTCGCGGCGATCTCCGATCCGGCGACGACACGGTCGCGATCGAGGGTCAGGCGGATGCCGTAGTCGTGGGCACCGAGGATGAAGGGAACGCAGACGACGAGGAGCACGAGGGCGATGGCGGCGACGGCCCAGCCCTCGATCCAGCCGAACGCCAGCCCGGCGACGAGGCCGAGCACGAGCGCGACGACCGTGAGCATCCCGGCGGCGGTCACCGTCTCGCGCACCCACCCCGCCGTCCGCCGGGCCGTGCGCGCCGTCGCGCGCGCCGCCCGGCGCACCCCGAACACCGCGCCGCGCACGGGGCCGCGGCGCGTGCGGGTGAAGCGCGTGACCGTCGCCGTGCGCGTCGAGGTCGACGTACCGGCGGTGGTGCGCGTCAGTCGGGATTCGGTGGTGAAGCTCACGCAGCGCCGTTCTCGCGCGGAGGTTCGACGTCGAGCAGGATCTGTCCGATGACGGCCACGGCGGTGACGCCGTCGAACTCTGCCTCGGGCTCGAGCACCAGGCGGTGGGCCAGCGCCACGACGGCGAGCTCGCGCACGTCGTCGGGGGTGACGAACGTGCGCCCGTTCTTCGCGGCCCAGGTCATGACCAGCCGGGAGAGGGCGAGCGCGCCGCGCACGCTCACACCCAGGCGTACCTCCGACGCGCGTCGGGTCGCATCGACGATGCGCATGATGTAGTCCGAGATGAGCGGGTTGACGTACACCCCGCGGGCCATCTCGCCCATCGTGAGGATCGTGTCGGTGCCCACCAGACCGTCGAGCACGCGCGGAGGCTGCGCCGCACCCTGGAGGATGCGCATGGTCGCGGCCTCGTCGGGGTAGCCGATCGACGACTTGATCATGAAGCGGTCGAGCTGCGCCTCGGGCAGACGGTAGGTGCCGCCCTGCTCGATCGGGTTCTGGGTGGCCAGCACGAGGAACGGCGAGCCGACGGGACGGGTGACGCCGTCGACCGTGACGGTGCCCTCCTCCATCACCTCGAGCAGGGCCGACTGGGTCTTCGGGCTCGCACGGTTGATCTCGTCGGCGAGCACGATGTTCGCGAAGACCGGCCCGGCGTGGAACTCGAACGTGCCCTCCTTCTGGTCGTACACGGTGATGCCCGTGACGTCGCCCGGGAGCAGATCGGGGGTGAACTGGATGCGCGTGCTCGTGCCGCGGATCGTCTGGCCGATCGCGCGCGCGAGCGCGGTCTTGCCGGTGCCGGGGAAGTCCTCGAGCAGCACGTGGCCGCCCGTCACGGCGGTCGCGAGCACGAGCTCGACGATGTGCCGCTTACCGAGCACCACCTGCTCGACGTTGCCGGTGAGGATCGAGAACGTCTCGGCGAACCACGACGCCTGCTCGGCGGAGATGGTCACGGGTGCGGTGGAGGCAGCGGGCATGGCACTCACAGTCCTGGAGTCGAGGGGCGGAGATCGCGGGAGCGGTCGGTCATCACGGGCAGACACCCGTCACGCGGTGGGTGATCGGTTGCAGAGAGCCGTAGGCACCGTTCCAGGTGACGGTCACGTCGACCGCACCGGGAACGTCGGCGACCGGTACGGGGTTGCCGACGCGGTAGGAGCCGCGCGCGGCCGCCGAGACGGTCACGACGTCGTCCTTGTCGGCGGGGAGGCACGCCTGGAACTGCACGTTCACGATGGTGGGCACGGTCTCGGCCGAGATGGCGACGGGCGCGGAGCACGAGAGGGTGAAGGTCGTGTGGCACGCGCGCGCGGTCGGCTGGTTCGGGGCGGTGTCCGGGCTGAGCGCGAAGTCGCGCTTCCACTCGTTGTAGAGGTTGTACTGCGCGGCGAAGCCGTCTCGCACGGTGATCGACGGCGCCGATTCCAGCCGGTACTCGTACCGGTTGCCGTCGACCTGCGGCGTCGTCGCGACGCGGTACCGCGCCTGCCCCGACGGGCCGTCGACCGAGGTGAAGGTGAACACCTGCGTCGTGTTCGACTCGGTGACGCCGTAGCCGTTCGACGCGCAGACCTTCACGTTGTAGAGCTGATACTCGGCCAGCCCCGTGATCGACGGGCTCGCCGACTGCGCCTCGGCGCCCGAGACCACGAGCCCGCCGTTCGCGTTGGCCGAGCACGACACGTTGCCCGACCGCCACGCGACGTACATGAGCTGCACGCCCTGGGCGCTGCCGTTCGGCTGCGCGGAGGTCGGCGAGGTCACGCTGATGGAGGTGTTCGACGACGCCCCCGCCTGGGTTCCCGCGTCGAAGTACGGCGCACCCGCCACGGTCACCGAGGTCTGGAAGGCACCGCCTTCGTTGCTGCCGCCGCCCGTCGGGGGCTGGAACTGGCTGATCGGCACGATCGTGAGGGTCTGCGCACCGGGGGCGAGCGAGATCTCGGCCGTCGTCGTCGGACCGGTGCGGTCGATCACCTGGCCCGTCTCCTCGACGCGGAAGGAGCGCGCGTCGTCGGAGGCCGAGATCGACAGCGCCACCACGCCGCGACCGCGGTCGCTGCCGCCCGGGCGGTACACGGGCGTCGCCGTGGCGTTCGAGACCACCGGTGCGGCGTAGGCCCAGCTCGTGTGCGCCGACGTCGGGCCCGAGGTG
Source organism: Microbacterium sp. Soil_N32 (assembly GCF_057655505.1). Lineage (NCBI taxonomy): Bacteria > Bacillati > Actinomycetota > Actinomycetes > Micrococcales > Microbacteriaceae > Microbacterium > Microbacterium sp. Soil_N32. The sequence goes on along the minus strand of NZ_JBDGME010000010.1, from coordinate 56,134 downwards.
CCCACAGCGTTGACCGCGGCCGCGGAGAAGGCATGGCGCTCGCCGTTCACGAGCCCCGACACCGTGCACTGGTACGACGACCCGCTCGACGGCACGCACGACGCGTTCGATGGGGCGCCGTCCTGCAGGATCGTGACGCCGCTCACGGCGGGATGCGCGCGCCCCGCCTCGCCGAGAGGAACCTCGAGCACGACGGAGGAACGGTCGTAGGCGACGGTTGTGACGCTCGCCGGCGCCTGCGGGAAGCCCTGCAGATCGAGGGTGAGGGTACCGGTACCCGTGCGGCCCTGCGCATCCTCGACGACGAAGGGCATCACGCACTGCCCGCCCGGCGTCTGCCCGCCGCGCGGCCAGGTGGCGGTCACGGCGCGGTCGCCGGACACGGTGATCGACGCGACGTCGCAGCGCGCACCCGCGCCGAGCGAGACGAGCCGCAGACCCGCGCCCGGCTTGCCCGCGAACGGGTCGTACTCTCCCGCCACGTCGACGAGGTCGATCGAGCAGTTCGGGCTCGTCACCACGCACTGGCGGGTGAGCGTGGCGCCGCGCGGGGCATCCGGCGGCGCCTGCGCCACGACCAGTCGGATGGATGCCGTGGGCTCGCCGTACTGCGGCACGCTCACCGTCACGGTCTCGGCTGTTCCCGGCCGGGCATCGGCCCGGGCCTCGACCGTCAGCGACGTGCCCTGCTGCGTGACGACGAAGGCGGCGCCGGAGTACACGGTGCGGAACTCGAGCGAGCGTGCGTTGCCCTCGCGTCCCCCCTCCCACGACGCCATGTTGGCGAAGAGGTCGAACTGGGCGGATGCTCCCGGGGCCACGGTGTGCGCGATCGACGAGAGCAGCAGCTGCGGCTCGGCGGGTCGGATGCTCACGGGCACGTCGATGTACGACCACCGCTCCTGCCCCGCGAGACGCACCGGCACGAGGCAGGTGTCCGACCAGGGCGCGTCGCGGCCGGCCGTGTAGGTCGCACGCCCGGCTCCCTCGGGCACGCACGTGGCGGCGGCCCGCTGAGCGGTGAAGTCGTCGGAGCCGACCTCGATCTCGTCCGATCCGCGGAGGTCGACGTAGTCCCGCACCGCGAACGACGCCGACGCGTCCTCGTCGACGACGACCGGGGTGGCGCCGGGCCGGATCTGCACCTGCATGTCGTCGAACGCCGGGATGTGCAGGAAGCCGTAGGCGACGATGTCGCGACCGCCCGCGGCGGTGCCGGTGAGCTGGAACGGCACGAGGCCGCCCTCTTCGGGTGCCGGACCGACGATGCGGGTGCCCTGCACGGAGTACCCCGGCTGGTCGCCCCACAGGCTCAGCTTCAGCGAGCTGACGTCGCCGGACGGCCACCGCACGCGGTCGGAGACCACGTCGACTCCGCGTTCGGGGAGATCGGTGCGGTCGCGGGCCGTGAGCACCGTGTCGGCGACGGTCGGCTGATCGGTGACGGCGCCGTCGGTGACGGTGACGACGATGAGCCCCTGGGCGGTGCTCGCGGTGCGCGACGAGCGCACGGTGTAGAAGTACGAGTTGGTGCCGGCCACGTCGCCGGCGCGCAGCACGACCCGGCCGTCGGGCAGCGACGTGTCGGAGTCGATGAGCGCGTCGAGCCGCTCGTAGAGAGGGTTGCCCTCCACCGCGGGGGCGTTCGGCACGAGCTCGGTGATCTCCAGCTCGCCCTGCGCAGGGTCGAGGTCGTTCGAGCGGGGATCGAGCACCACGGGCGTCGATGACCCCGCCTCGACCCGCACATAGTCGCTGAACGTCACGGGTGCGGTGTCGTCGACCTCGGCGTCGAGCACCCCGATACGCACGAGCCCTGTGCCCTCTTCGCCCTGGGGGTCGCGCACGGTGTAGGCGAAGCTCACCTGCCCGCCGTCGACGCCCCCCGCCGGAGCCCGGTAGACGATCGCATCGCCCCGCGCCGAGATGGTCGCCGAGCCGGCGCCCTTGCCCGGCTGATCGATGCCCGCGAGCACCACGCGGTCGCCGTCGCTGTCCATGCCCGTCGCGGGAACGGAGAGCGCCACCGTCTGCCCGCTGAGCACCCGCCCGGTCAGGGTCGTCGGCGTGGGAGCGCGGTTGGTGCCAGGGGGCAGCACCGTCACGGTCACGGCGCCGTCGTCGGAGAGCGTCGGGTTGCGTTCGAGCGACACCGAGTAGGTGAGGCGGTAGGTGCCCGGCGTCGAGGGGGCCAGGTAGCGCAGCGCGTTCCCGTCGGCGAAGACGAGCTCGCCCGCCTCTCCCGATCCGGTCACCTCGGGCCGCACCACGAGCGGCTCGCCGCGCGGGGCGACGTCGTTCGCGGTCACCGGGATGCGGGTCAGCGAGCCCGCCCGCACGGTGGCGGCGTCGGCGAACACGATCGGTCGCGTGACGGTCGATGGCGGCGTGAGGAACACCGTCACCGATCCCTTCACCGCCGCGCCGGTGCCGTCCTCGACCGTGACCGTCGCCCGGCCGATGACCCCGGGTGTTCCGTCCTCGGTGATGCCGCTCACCCGCAGGCTCTCGTTGTTCACGACCCGGGCGCTGAGCTGCGGTGTCGAGCTCTCGACGCCCGAGAGCATGAGCACGCGTCCGCTGGTGTTCTGCACGGCGCTGAGCACGTCGACGGTCGTGTCCTCCCCCTCCCGCACGAACGCCGTGAGGGGCGCCATAGCGAGGGGCGCGGCGCCGTCGACGGCGGTGATGCGGATGACGGCGGACTGCTCGGCCTGCGTCAGCGTGTCCTGCGCGGTGTAGGTCACGACGTACTGACCGGGCTCGGCCACCGTGAGCTCGACGTCGCCGGACGCGAGGTTCGGGGCGACCTCCAGGCCGGGCGCGGTCGCCGCGGTCTGCACGGCGTCGACGAGGCGGTACGAGCCGGAGCCGCCGGAGAGGTGATCGGCCACGGTGATCGACTGCGCCTCGCCGATGCGGGCGGTGACCGCGACCGGGGATGCGGTGAGCGCCGGGCTGCCCGTCACCTGCACGTCGAGCGTCTTCTCGGCGCGCGCGCCGCGTGAGTCCTCGACGACCACGGTCACGGGGATCACGGCATCCGTGGCGTTCGGGTCGGTGTGCCGGATCGCGACCCGCCCGTCGGCCATCGGGACGACCATCACGGGGGCTGCCGGATCGGCCTCGTAGGCGTCGGCGAGCACGAAGGGGTCGCCCTCGGGGTCGACCCAGGCCGACAGCGCCGACACGACGGTGCTCCCGCCGGGCAGCAGCTGCGGGGTGGGCCAGTCCTGCCTGCAGGCATCGACGCCGCACCACACCGGCGCGGAGTTCACCCCGGTGTCGACGACGGTGAGAGTGACGGTCGCCGGCGGCGAGACCGCCGAGCCGTCGGTCACCGAATAGGTGAAGCTCGCCTGACCCGAGGTCGCCGCCACGTCGACGACGATCGCCTGCCCGTCGGCCACGAGCGACAGCTGACCGAACGCGGCATCCGACGTGCCCGAGACCGACGACGGCTCGATCGTGAGCACGTCCTTCTTGTTCGGGTCGTGGTCGTTGAGGAGCACGGGCAGCAGCACCTGCTCGCCGGCGCGCACGCCGAACGCGTCGTTGACGGCCACGGGTGGGAGCTGCTCGGCCACGTCCTCGACGATGACCGTGCCCTCCTCCTTCTCGGTGTCGTCTTCGAGCGCCCACTGCTCCAGGGGGATGAGCGTGCCGTCCGGCGCCGTCCACAGCAGGCCCGTGCTGACCTCGCTGAGCACGGCGCGGTCGCCGTTCGCGCGGAAGACGGGCACGATGCTCGCCGATTCGAGCGTGTCGCCCGGCACCTCGAGCGCGCGCGACTCGCCGTCGACCCAGAGGGTTCCTGCGCCCGTGTCGACCCAGGCGGCATGGACGCGGTCGCGCACGACGATCGGCGTCGCGGGCACCCCCGTCGCCTCGACGATGCGCTCCTCCTCGCCCGAACCGAGGTCGACCGACACGAGGCCGCCCGAGTCGGCGATCACCACCGCATCCGCACGCCCCGCGCCCTGTTGCAGCCGCGCGTCGTCGGCGACGTCGATCGAGACGGGCTCGTCGCGGCCCGAGAGCCAGAGGTCGCCGTCGCCGGACTGCAGAAGTGCCCACCGGTCACCGACGACGGTGAGGGCCAGCCCCTCGCCGCCGTCCGGGGCGTCGGCGAGCTCCGCGGCGTCGCCGAGGAAGCGGTGCTCCTCGATGTCGAAGCGGCGCACGGCGCCCTCTTCGGCCGAGTACATCGCGAGCACCCCGTCGGGCGAGAGGCCGATGGCGTCGGCGGAGTACGACGGCGGGTCCTCGCCCTCGGCGACCTCGACCTCGGCGAACGGATCGACCGGCGCGGTACCCGCTCCGGCGTCGAGCGTGGTGACCGAGACCTGACCGGTATCGGTGCGGTAGGCCGCGTAAGGGCCGGCCGAGACGATCTCCCGGGTGCCGGCGGGTGTCGGTTCGGAGGCCGAGGGCGTGCCGGCGTCGGCGGCGTCGCTGAGCAGGTTCGCGGGCTTGGCCGGGTCGAGGTCCCAGCGCTGCCGGTTGCCCTGCGAGTAGAGCACGGCGGAGGCCCCGCTCTGCCACACGGCCTCGGGGTCGTCGACCTCGCGCACCGTGTCGATCTCGCCGAGGTCGGTGTTCACGCGGGCGTACTGCCCGCTGTCGCGCATGACCCACACCGTCGACTCGAGTCGCGGCACCTCCTGCGATTGATAGCCCTGCGCGGTGACCGCGAGCGTGACGACCACCGCGAGAGCGGCGATGCCGGAGATCCCGGCGATCAGCCGGCCGCGCGAGCGGGGCTTCGCCGCGGTGCGCGCGCGGTCGCCGATCGCCATCAGATCACTCCCGTGAGCATCAGCACGCCCACGCCGACGGCGGCGATCACGGCGGCTCCGACGACGGCTCCGATGATCCCGGCGACGAGCGGGGAGCGGGCGCGGGGACGCGAGGCGACGGGCACGTCGTCGCGATCGCGGGCTGCGCCGTGCTGCTTCGCGGCGCGGGCCGCGCGGCGCGAGTCGGGGGCGACGGTGGTGATGACGGGGCCGCGGGGGGCCGCATCCGAGAAGCTCACGGGCGCGGCCGCCGCCCATTCGGCCGACGCGGCCTCAAAGGCCGTCGGCACGAGCCCGAGCTCGTATTGCGCGTGCCGCAGACGCTCGCCGAAGGCCGCCATGCTGGGGAACCGACGCGCGGGGTCGCGCTGCATCGCGGTGGCGAGGATCTCGTCGACGACGGGCGGCATGCCCGAGAACGGCAGCGGCGGGTACTTCGCCCGGATGATGCGCTGGGTGAGCTGCTCGCGCGTGTTGTCGGCGCGGTCGGGCTTCTCGAACGGGCTGCGTCCGGCCAGCAGCGTGTACAGCGTGGCGCCGAGGCTCCAGATCTCACTGGGCACCGAGCCGGAGACCCGCTCCTGCAGCACCTCGGGCGCGCTCCACGGCACCGACATGGCGATGGTCTCGGGGTCGCCCTCGTCGAGCACCGCGGCGGCGATGCCGAAGTCGGCGAGCACCGGCGCGCCGAGCGAGTTCACCAGCACGTTCGACGGCTTGATGTCGCGGTGCAGCAGGCCGGCGCGATGCACGGTCTCGAGCGCACCGGCGATGCGCACGCCGATGTCGAGCACCTCGGGCAGTGCGAGCGGTGCCTTCTTGTAGCGGGCGCTCATGGTGTCGGGGCAATACTCCATGGCGAAGTACGGGCGCCCGTCCGACGAGATCGACGCCTGGTAGATCGTGACGATCGACGGGTGGGCGCTCAGGCGGGCCGAGATGTCGGCCTCGACGTTGAACGAGCGCAGCACCTCGGGGTTGACCGCATCGGCCAGCAGCACCTTCACCGCGGCGACCCGGCGGGGCATGTCCTGCTCGTAGAGGAAGACGTCGGCGAATCCGCCCGATCCGAGCGGGCGCACGTAGCTGTAACCGGCGAGCACGGGAGGCGTCGAGGCAATGCGCTTCGCCACTCGTCCTCCTCCGGCTCCGGATGCGTCATCGACGGGGGTCGCGCGAATCGCGCGACGGCAGTGCGGCGCCGGTCCCCCCGCGCACGAGTATAACCGCGGGGGGACGGATGCTCAGGCGCGCCAGCATCCCTCGATGTGGTCGTCGACCATCCCGGTCGACTGCATGAGGGCGTACATGGTGGTCGCACCGACGAAACGGAAGCCGCGACGGCGCAGCTCCTTGCTCATCGCCGTCGATTCCGGGGTCACCGCCGGGACGTCACCGAAGGCCGCCGGCCGCTCCCTGCGCGGGGGCGGGGCGAACGACCACATGAGCGCGTCGAGCTCGCCGTCTGACATGTCGCGCACGAGACGGGCGTTGCCGATGGTCGCCAGGATCTTCGCCCGGTTGCGGATGATCCCTGCATCGGCCATGAGACGCTCCACGTCGTCGTCGCCGAACTGCGCCACGCGCTCGGGCTCGAATCCGTCGAACACTTCGCGGAACCGTGGTCGCTTGCGCAGGATCGTGATCCACGACAGCCCCGCCTGGAACCCCTCCAGCGACATCTTCTCGAACAGTGCGCGGTCGCCGTGCAGCGGGGTTCCCCACTCCTCGTCGTGATACCGGCGGTACTCGTCGTCGTCGCCGACCCACGCGCAGCGGGCGCGGCCGTCGGGCCCGGTGAGGAGGGAGGTCATGCGCACCACGCTAGCGCCGCCCTCCGACACCGGGCCCTCGCGTCTCAGGCGTCGAAGGTGGCCGCGTCGATCACGAAGCGGTAGCGCACGTCCGACGCGAGCACGCGCTCGTAGGCCTCGTTGATGTCGGAGGCCGGGATGACCTCGATCTCGGCGGCGATGCCGTGCTCGGCGCAGAAGTCGAGCATCTCCTGCGTCTCGCGGATGCCGCCGATGTTCGACCCGGCCACCGAGCGGCGTCCGCCGATGAGCGCTCCAACGGTGAGCGCGAGGGGCTCCGGCGGGGCGCCCACGCACACGATCGCTCCGTCGATGTCGAGCAGGCCGAGGTAGGCGCGCAGGTCGATCGGGGCGCTGACGGTGTTGAGGATGACGTCGAACGACTTGCGCAGGGTACGGAACGTCTCCTCGTCGCGGGTGGCGTAGTAGTGGTCGGCGCCGAGACGCAGCCCGTCGTCCTTCTTGCCCAGGGTCTGCGACAGCACCGTCACCTCGGCGCCGAGCGCGTGCGCGATCTGCACGCCCATGTGGCCGAGGCCGCCCAGGCCCACCACCGCGACCCGGGAGCCCTCGCCGACCTTCCAGTGGCGCAGCGGCGAGTAGGTGGTGATGCCGGCGCACAGCAGGGGCGCGGCGACGTCGAGTGCGAGCGCGTCGGGGATGCGCAGCACGAACGACTCCGTCACGACGACCTGCTGGGAGTAGCCGCCCTGCGTGATCGTGCCGTCGCGGTCGACCGCGCCGTAGGTCATCGTCGCGCCGTTCTCGCAGAACTGCTCCTCGCCGCGGCGGCACTGGCGGCACTCGCCGCACGAGTTGACCATGCATCCGACGCCCACACGGTCGCCGACCGCGTGCCGTGTCACCTCGGAACCCACGGCGGCGACGGTGCCCGTGATCTCGTGCCCGGGCGCGAGGGGGTACTGCTGGGGACCCCAGTCGCCCCGCACCGTGTGGATGTCGGAGTGGCAGATGCCCGCGAACGCGACATCGATCAGCACATCGTGGGGACCGAGCTCGCGTCGTTCGATCGTGGTCTTCTCGAGGGGTGCGGCCTCGGCGGGGGCGGCGTACGCGGTGACGCTGGTCATGGATGCTCCTTCTCGGGTGGGGGGTGCGAGTGACATTACGTCACCGCACGGGGAGGGGTTCACAGGCATATCGGATCGAGGGACGCCGGTCTCGCCGGCGCCCCCGCCGCGCGAGGGGGCGCCGGTCGCCTCGGCAGGCCGATCGCGCGGGAACGGCGCTCAGTCAGCGAAGGGGTCGAGGCCGGTCGCCTGCACCGACAGGGCCCACAGCCGGTCGGCGGCGTCGACGTCGACCGCCCACTCCTTCACTCCTCCGGCGGTGAGGTCGGCGGCGTCCTCGGGCACGACGCGGGCGACCGCGCAGTCCTCGCAGTAGACGCCGCCGCGGTCGGCGAGCTCGGGTGCGGTGGCCGCCCAGAGCCCGGTCGAGGCCCCTTGCGCGGGTGTCTTGAAGCGCGGGTTGGGGGTGCCGTCGGCGTCGATCCACTGTCGGCGGATCATCTCCTCCCGCGGCAGATGGCGCTGCAGATCGGTGAGGATGCCGCCGGGATGCACCGAGTACGCGTGGATGCCGCGCGCAGCGGCGCGGGCGTCGAGGCCGACGGCGAACAGTGCGTCGGCGGTCTTCGACTGGCCGTAGGCGACCCAGGGGTCGTACGGCGTCTCGGCGAAGTTGACGTCGTCGAACCGCACGGGTGAGCGGAAATGCGCACCCGAGGAGTAGGCGATCACGCGGGCGCCGTGAGCGAGGAGGTCGGCGACCCCGGCGACGAGCGCGAAGTGCCCGAGGTGATTCGTGCCGAACTGGGACTCCCACCCCTGCGGGGTGAGGGCGAACGGCGACGCCATGACACCGGCGACGTTCATGATCAGATCGATCGGCGCCTCCTCCGCGCGCATCCGCTCTGTGAAGGCCGCGACCGACTCGAGGTCGCCGAGGTCCAGCGGATGCACGCGCACGGCGGGAAGGTCGGCCAGCGCCGCGGCGGCGACGTCGGGACGACGGGCGGGCACCACCAGGTCGGCCCCGGCCGCGACCAGCGCGCGCACCGTCTCGAGTCCGAGACCGGAGTAGCCGCCGGTCACGATCGCCCGCTTCCCCGCCAGGTCGTGGCCCGCGATCACCTCGGCCGCGGTGGAACGGTAACCGAAGGCGGATGCGAGGGGTTGTTGGCGGGAGAGCATCTCGGACTGCGTGATCATGATCGTCACCCTACGATCTAGAGTTGACTCGAAGTCAAGGAGGACCCGTGACCGTCAACGCGACCGAGACCCGACGTACCTACAGCATCGGCGAGCTCGCCGAGATCTCGAACCTCAGCGTGCACACGTTGCGGTGGTACGAGACGCAGGGGCTGTTCCCCCGACCGGTGCCGCGCACCTCGGGCGGACGGCGCGCCTACGACGAAGAGGCGATCGGCTGGCTTTCGCTGCTGACCCGGCTGCGCGAGTCCGGGATGCCGGTCGTCGAGATGGCGAAATACGCCGACCTCGTGCGTGCCGGTGCGGGGAACGAACGCGAGCGGATCGCTCTCATGGAAGCGCATGCCCAGGCTCTGGACGCGCAGATCCGGGAGCTCGTCGCGTGCCGCGAGGTCATCGATCACAAGATCGACCTCTATCGCACCGCACTCCGCGAGCGCGGCGTCGACGTCTGAGCCCCTCGGGGCGGCGCGTCAGCGCTTCTTCGCCGCGCGAAGCGCCTTCTCGGGGATCGGCGCCTCGCCCGACGCAGCGAGGTCCGCGTAGTACGCCCGCGCCTCGTCCTGACGGGCCTGCTCCGCGCCCGACGCGATGGGGGCGCGCACGTGCTCGGGCTCGTAGCCGAACGCGGCGACGAGGTCGAGCGCGTGCGGGCGCAGCCGTGCGCACAGGCGGTCGATGTAGCTCGACACCGCCTGAGCACGCTGCATCGACAGCCGCCCGTTCATGAGGTGCCAGGCGAGGTGCTTCTCGATGAGCTGCAGGCCGAACAGGTCGCGCAGCCAGGTGAGTACGGCCTTCGTCTGCGCGTCGTCGACGCGGTGCACGGCATCCGTGAAGGCCTCCCACTGCAGCAGCTCGCCGTGCGCGCGGGCGGCCTCGATGAGCTCGGCCTGATTCTCGTTGAACAGGCGGGCGCCGAGCTCCTTGTCCTTCGCTCCGGGGCGCAGGCGACCGGCGACGTCGGCGATCATCTGCTGCACGCGCTCGGCGAGCAGCTCGTGCTGCTGCTCCTCGCGCAGACCGTTCTCGACCGAGCGCGACACCTGCCCGAAGTCGGCGACCGACTGCCCGAACTGCCGCAACCCCGCGCCGTGGAAGAGCTTGCCCGCGGTCATCCCGACGGCGAACTTCGCGAGGCTCGCCGCATCCTTGCCCTTGAACTGCTTCGCGTAGTCGCCCAGCAGGCGCTTGCCGACGAGCTGGAGCAGCACGTTGTTGTCGCCCTCGAACGTGACGTAGATGTCGAGGTCGGCGCGCAGGCCGACGAGCCGGTTCTCGAACATGAAGCCGGCGCCGCCGCACGCCTCGCGTGCCTCCTGCAGCGTGTCGAGCGCATGCCACGTCGACAGCGGCTTGAGGGCGGCGGCCAGCGTCTCGAGGTCCTCGCGGTCGGCCGGGGTGTCTGTGCGGCCCGAGAACACGCCGTCGAACTTCTGCAGGAACTCGTCGTGCGCGAAGATCTGCGCGTAGGTGGTGGCGAGGCGCGGCAGCAGGCGCCGCTGGTGCTTGCCGTAGTCCATGAGCACGACCTCGTGCCCGTCGACGCCGTCGAACTGGCGGCGCTGGGTCGCGTAGGTGATCGCGATGTGGAGACCCAGGGCGGATGCCCACGACGCCGCGCCGTCAAGCGAGACGCGCCCCTGCACGAGCGTGCCGAGCATGGTGAAGAAACGCCGGCCGGGGCTGTCGATCGCGCTGGTGTAGGTGCCGTCGGCGGCGACGTCGCCGTACTTGTTGAGCAGGTTGGTGCGCGGGATGCGTACGTGGTCGAAGCTGAGGCGGCCGTTGTCGATGCCGTTGAGTCCGCCCTTGAGACCGTCGTCCTCGCGACCGATCCCGGGGAGGTCGACCCCGTCGTCGCCGCGCAGAGGCACGTAGAAGCAGTGCACGCCGTGGTTGACGCCGTTCGTGATGAGCTGCGCGAACACCGTCGCGGCGACCCCGTGCAGACCGGCGTTGCCGAGGTACTCCTTCGTCGCCCCGCGGAACGGGGTGTGGATGACGAACTCCTCCGTCTCGGGGTCGTACGTCGCGGTCGTCCCCACCGCGGCCACGTCGGATCCGTGTCCGATCTCGGTCATCGCGAAGGCGCCGGGGATGGAGAGGTCCATGATGCCCGGCAGCCACTTCTCGTGGTGCTCGGTCGTGCCGAGCTGCAGCACGGCCGATCCGAAGAGCCCCCACTGCACGCCCGACTTGATCTGCAGGCTCGGGTCGGCGACGACGAGCTCTTCGAAGCCGGAGATGTTGCCGCCGTTGTCCTCTTCGCCGCCGAGCGACTTGGGGAACGCCCGGTGCACAGCCTTGTTCTCGACGAGCAGGTGCAGCTGGCTGAGCACGCGCTCGCGGTGCTCGTCCATGCCCAGGCCGTCCTGACGCCAGAACGCCGAGTCCTTGAGCATCTCGCGCGCCTGCCGACGAATGTCGGCCCAGGTGCCGAGCAGCAGATCGTTGACGAGCGGCACGTCGATCGCGGGGCTCGTGGCCTCGACGGTCGGGGACTTCGTGGGGCGGACGGCGGCGTCGACCATGAGTGTTCCTCTCAGAGACGGTGGAATGCTCTCATGGTAGGACTCCGACAACGTCGGTCGAAGCGGGCTGTGGCTCTTCTCCAATCTTCGCCGGGGTCGGAGCGTCGCGTCGTTGTCGGGTGCTCACAGTCCCCCGCGCGCGCAGCGCCCGCCACCGCGAGCTCACACCCTTCTCGACGCGGCGCCAGGTGACGTCGCGCACGAAGATCATGTCGCTGAAGATCATCACCAGCGAGAAGAACGGAAGAGACATGAGGATGCCGATGCCGGCGTGCATACCCGTGATCGCGACCAGACCCACGATGCGGGTCCACCGGTTCAGCAGTGTGAACGGGAACAGCAGCTGCATGTACACGCTCAACCACGAGGCGATGAAGATGCCGGGGGTGATCTGCCACACGATGTCGTTCAGCCACGGGATGAGGATGAACTGCTCCAGCCGCAGGGGGTAATAGGCCGCGATCCCCTCGGTCCACATCGTGCCCTGCAGTTTCCACAGCGCGCTCGTGATGTACACGATGCAGAGCTGGGCGCCGATGAGCACGACCGCGATGTTGTTCGACAGGATCGGCACCCAGCGGGGAAGACTGCGCCCGCGGAACGTGAGCGGATGCTCCGTGCCCGAGCGCGCCCGACGCCGCTCGTCGAGCGACCATCGCCGCGACGTGTCGGCGAGCAGGAGGAACAGGAGCATCACCCGGAACGTCTGGTAGTGCCCGGTGTTGAGCACCAGCGGGTTCGTCGACGCGTAACCGAGCCACAGCACCGCGAAGAGCGGCGCGATCACGCGCATCCGCCACCCGAGCATGAACGCCGCGGCGACCGCCACCAGCACCGCGAGTTTGAGGAAGGTGAGCCAATCGGGGTCGGAGCGCGAGAACAGCACGGAGAGCGGCCAGAAGTAGTCGTTGACCGGACTCGGGCGGTAGAGCGACTCTCCCCATCGCGACCCTTCTCCGAACGTGTAGGAGTAGTCGGGCAGATACAGCAGGATGCTCGCGATGGTCATGCCGCCGAAGCCGATGCGCATCACCGCGAGCCCGTACGTGGCGTGCCGGCGGTCGAGCAGCCAGTGCAGAAGGGCGTCCCACAACCGAGTCACGACGATCATCCGTCCTCCCCCTCGTCGTCGGTGAGCGACCCGCTGACCCCGGCCGCTTCGGCCCAGTGCAGGAACGTGCGGGCGAAGGCATCCGTGCTCTGCTGCGACCACTCGAGCGTGGGACGCCAGCCGAGCTCGGTGTACGACGAGGCGGGGCGCCGGGCATCCGGATCGAAGCGGTCGTCCCACCTCACCACCGGGCTGTACACCGCACGCGTCTGCACAGCCAGCACCTCCCCGTCGTCCGACCACAGCGCCTGGGCGGCCTGCGTCGCGTATGAGGTGGTGTAGTTCGTCGCGCGGATGAACGAGCGCACGTCGCCCGGGTTACCGTCGTCGGCATCGAGCAGCGCCTCGTTCAAGTCCGCGAGGTCCGCGCTGTCGTGGAAGTTCTCCCCCACGACCGTCTTCTGCTCGGGAGTGAGCTTGTTGTACGAGGTCATCAGCTGCTCGGCGCCGATCACCGTCAGCTGCTTGCGCAGCACCCGACGGTAGGGCTCGGCCAGCTCGATCGCCGTGACGTCGACCCACTTCGTCTCGACGCGCTCCCCGTCGGGCTTCTGCACCCAGGCCCGCACCCACAGGTTGCGGTCGGCGCTCGCCGGGTCGGGGGCGAAGATGCGGTAGTCCTGCAGGAAGTACGGCTTGATCCAGGCATCCGCTGCCCGTCCAGGCAACGGGCCGTACTTCACCTCCGTCGACGGCACGTTAAAGACGGCGGTCAGGGCGATGTGCACCGCGGCGAGTCCCAGCGCGATGGCACTGATCACCTTCGCGGCGGTGGGGATCGAACGGCTGGTCGAGGGGGTGGTCATGGCGTCCTCTGCTCATCGTGCGGCGGAGACGGACGGACGGCGGCACCCGGGGTGTTCCCGGATGCCGCCGCCCGTGACGGATCAGCTCGTCGACATGGTCGACCGCCTCTTCCGTGCGCCTGCCGCGAGGAGCGAGCCGGCGAGCAGCAGCACCGCACCCCAGGCGAGGAACGGCCCCGCGTCGCCGCCGGTCACCGCCAGCCCGGATGCGATGACCCGGAACTGGATCGAGACGGAACCCGACTCCGCGCCCGTGAGGGTCACCGTGTGCAATCCGACCTCGAAGTCAGCCGGCACCGTCCAGGTGAAGGTCACCTCACCCTGGGCGTTCGCCACCCGCGACCCGAGCGAGATCGGCTCGGACTGAGCCACGCCCGTCACGACCTCACCCGGACGGAATCCGGTGCCGACCGTGACCTGCGTCTCGCCCTGCGCCACGACCGGGTACCGGATCGAGATGCCGAGCTGCCGCCCGGGGTTCGTCCCCGGATCGGTTCCCGTGTCCGTACCCGTGTCGGTTCCGGTGTCGGTTCCCGTGTCCGTACCCGGATCGGTGGTGGTGTCCGTACCCGGTTCCGTGTCCGTACCGGTGTCGGTGTCCGTACCCGGGTCCGTGTCCGTACCCGTGTCGGTGTCCGTCCCCGTGTCCGTGTCCGTCCCGGTGTCCGTGTCCGTACCCGTGTCGGTGTCCGTTCCCGTGTCGGCGTCCGTGCCCGGGTCAGTACCGGTGTCGGTACCCGTGTCCGTGTCCGTCCCCGTGTCGGTGTCCGTACCCGGGTCCGTGTCCGTACCCGTGTCGGTGTCCGTACCCGTGTCGGTGTCCGTACCCGGGTCCGTGTCCGTCCCGGTGTCCGTGTCCGTACCCGGGTCGGTGTCCGTACCCGGGTCCGTGTCCGTACCCGTGTCGGTGTCCGTCCCCGTGTCCGTGTCCGTCCCGGGGTCGGTGCCGGTGTCGGTACCCGTGTCCGTGTCCGTTCCCGTGTCGGTGTCCGTCCCGGTGTCGGTGTCCGTCCCGGTGTCGGTGTCCGTTCCCGTGTCGGTGTCCGTACCCGTGTCGGCGTCCGTACCCGTGTCGGTGTCCGTCCCGGTGTCGGTGCCCGGGTCAGTACCCGTGTCCGTCCCGGGGTCAGTACCCGTGTCCGTCCCGGGGTCGGTACCGGTGTCGGTGCCCGGGTCAGTACCCGTGTCCGTCCCGGGGTCCGTTCCCGTGTCGGTGTCCGTACCCGTGTCGGTGTCCGTTCCCGTGTCGGTGTCCGTACCCGTGTCCGTCCCGGTGTCCGTTCCCGTGTCGGTGTCCGTGCCGGTGTCCGTGTCTGTGCCCGGGTCGGCACCGGGGTCGGTCCCCGGGTCCACCGCGGTGTCCTCGACCACCAGTTCGGCCTCGACCGTGGTGCCGATCTCATCGGTTCCCACGACGGTGTAGGTGCCCGCCTCGACCGCAGCCGGGACCGGCAGCACCGTCCCCGTCGGCACGGCGCCGGCCTCGTCGGTCGTCACCGTCACGGTGGCGCCGGCGATCGGGGTGCCGTCGGCATCCTCGAGCTCGAACGTCACCTCGGTCAGAGGCGGCCACCCGCTCGACGTGATCGCGGTGTCGGCACCGGCCTCGGCCGGGGTCGTGACCGAGAGGGTCGGTGTCCATGCCTCGACGGTGACGTCGCCCTCGCCCGTGTTGCCCTGGGCATCCTCGCCGACCACCGTGAAGGTGCCGGGCTCGGCGTCGGTCGGGATCGCGACCGTCGTTCCGGCCGGAACGTCGCCGTCGCCGTCCGTCGTGACGACCACGGGGTCTCCGACCGGGTCGCCGGCGGCGTCCTCGAGCTGGAAGGTGACCTGGGTGTTCGGCGGCCATCCGCCCGAGGTGACGGTGGTCGACTGGCCCGGCTTCACCGGTCCCGAGAGCGTCACGGTCGGCGTCCACGGCTCGACCGTGATGTCGGCCTCCCCGGTGATGTCCTCGACACCCGTTCCGACGAGCGTGTAGTCGCCCGGCTCGGTACCCACCGGCACCGAGACCGTGGTGCCTGCCGGCACGTTGCCGTCGGCATCCGTCGTCACGTTCACCGGGTCGCCCACCGGGGTGCCCTCGGCGTCTTCGAGCTGGAAGACGACGGGGGTCAGCGGCGGCCACCCGCCCGACGTGATCGTCGACGACTGTCCCGGCTTCACCGGGTCGGTCGCATCGACGGTCGGCGTCCACGGCTCCACCACCAGCGGGCCCTCCGCCGTCGCACCATCGGGACCGCTCGCCGTGACGACGTAGTCGCCGGGGTCGGTCGAGAGGGGCACGGTCAGCGTGGTCCCCGCGGGGATGTTGCCGTCGGCATCCGTGGTCACCGTGACCGAGGTACCGATCGGAGCGCCGCCCTCGGTCTCGATCTGGAACGTCACGTCCGACGCCGCCGGCCAGCCGCCGGAGGCGATGGTCGTCGTCTGGCCCGGCTTCACCGGACCGGATGCGGTGACGGCCGGGGTTCCGGGAGCGGCGAGCACGGTGAACGTACCCTCGGCGGTGTTGCCGAACTCGTCCTCGCCGAGCACGGTGTACTCGCCGACGGCCGAACCTGCCGGCACGGTCAGTGTCGTATCGGCGGGGATCGCCCCCGTCGCGTCAGTGGTCACCGTGACCGCGGTGCCTACCGGGTTCCCGGTGGGGTCCTGCAGCTGGAAGGTGACATCGGTCGTCGCCGGCCATCCGGTCGAGGTGAGCGTGGTCTCCTCGCCGACCGTGATCGGCCCCGTCGCCGTGATCGTCGGCGCGTACGGCTCGACGACCAGCGCCGCCTCGACCGTCAGCCCCCCGGCGGATGCCGTGACGCTGTACTCGCCGACCGGAGCCGTCGCCGGAACCGTCAGGGTCGTGTCGGCGGGGAAGGCCCCGTTCGCGTCGGTGGTGACGGTGATCGGGTCGCCGACGGGCGCGCCCTCGGAGTCGACCAGCTGCACCGTGACGTCGGTGGCAGCATCCCAGCCGCTGGAGGTCAGGGTCGTGTCCTGACCGGGTTTGACCGGGGTCGTCGCCGTCAGCGTCGGAGCGAGAGCGTTCGGCCCGGCCTCGGCACGGGCGAGCACGAGGGTGCCCACACCGCCGCCGCCGGCGAGGGCGCCGACCGTCAGCACGAAGGCCTCTTCGCTGACCACCCCGTCGACGTCGCCCTGCACGTTACCGCGGAGCGAGACGACGCCGTTCAGCAGCGAGACCGCCGGGGCGATCGCCGTGACGATGCCGCTGACCGCCGTGGTGACGGTCGGCACGACGGTGTTCACCACGCCGGTCGGGCCGAAGAGCGTCGTGTTGAGGGGCGCTGCGAGGGCGGCCGTGAGCGTCGCCACCGAGACCGGCACGTTGGCGCCAGCGACCTTGACGGTGATCGTCGCGGTGGGCGCGGGCGAGCCGGTGGCCCCGACGATGCTGCCGAGGGTCTGGTTCGGAACCGAGATGATCACGCCGGTGCCGATGTCGAGGCCGGGAGTCGTGCAGGTCGCGCCGGTACCGACCACGCAGACGGTGCCGCTGATGTTCAGCACGGCCGCATTCAGCGTCTCGGTGAGCGTCGACTGCACGAGTGCGGGCACGGTGTTCAGCAGCGCGCCCACCCGGTTGATGAGGTTCGTCAGCACGGGGGCCGAGAGCACCTCCTCGCCCGGGTTCAAGCTGTTGAGACCACGGGTCGTCGTGTCGGTGAACAGCGCGGCGAGGTCGGCGGTGACGACCCCGGTGCGCAGGTTGACCGACACGATGCCGTCGCCGATCGGCTCGTCGAGCAGTGCGTTTAGCGCCTGGGTGACATCGGTGGCGATGGTGATGTTCAGCGCCGGGTTGCCCAGGACGGGCGCCAGGGCCGCATTGAGCCCCGCGATCGCACCGGCCAGCAGACCGTTGGGCCCGGTGAGGGTGGCAACGGCCGCATCGACGGTCGAGGCGACACCGCCGGTGCCCACGAGGGTGTTCGTCAGGCCGGTCACCGCGGGCAGCTGGAGGGTCACGGTGCCCCCGGCGACGTTGTAGTCGCGGGTGACCGTGCCGTCGGCAGCGAGAGCCACCTCGGCGCTGATGGCGCCGAGCGTGAGGTCAAGATCGCCGACGACGCTCGTGACCGTGGAGCCCAGAAGACCCTGCAGGTTGAGCGACGCGTTCGCCGGGTAGGCGCCCGCTCCGGTCGTGTCGACCGTGCCCGTGTCGCTCACGGCGCCCGTGGCGGCCCGGCTCGACCCGTCGGGGTTCGACTGCGAGTACTGGTTCACCGCCCCGAGCGTGAGGAAGTTCGACAGCGCGGGAACGCTGAGGCCCCCGGGGATGCTGACGTTCAGGGCGTTGAGCACGGTGAGGTCGAGGGTCCCCGTGTCGACCTGCGGCTCACCCGTGCCATCGCTGCTCGTCTCGGTGCCCTGGAGCGCCGCGACGGTGTCGAGCGAGGTGCCGCCGAGGAGCAGGCTCCCCGACAGGAAGCGCGAACTGGAGGTCGATTCGTCCCCCGGCGCGGCGATCGCTGCGGTGGGGGCGATCACACTCCCCACGACGACTGCGCTGACCGCAGCTATCGCCAGAACCCTGCTTCGGGGCAGAGTTCGCCTCTTGGTGCCTAGCATGTGCCCTCCCGTGATGCGAACGGAGTCCGTCGTCACAAGGCCCCCCCAGGAATCGGCATCGTCACCGATCGAGCGCAAGTACAGACTTTCTACGGGAGACGCACAGGAATGTCCATGGTTCGCAGGAATTCCATTTTTGGAATATCAAAAATCACGCGAAAAGACGCGCTCGGGGGCGTGGCCTCAGTTCGCGGCGATGACGGCGAGGACCGAGTCTCCGTACGCGTCGCGCTTCTTCGCCCCGATGCCCGTGATGCCGTCGAGTTGATCGAGAGACGCGGGGCGGTGCTCGGCGAGTGCGCGCAGCGTGGCATCACCGAACACGATGTACGCAGGCACCCCCTGCTCGCGGGCCTGCTCGGCACGCCAGGTGCGCAGCGCTTCGAAGAGCGACCGGTCACCGGCATCCACGGTGTCGGCGGCCGTCGACTTGCGGGACCGTGCCGGGCTGCTGCTGCGGCCGATCGTGTCTTTGCGCAGCGGCACGGGCGTCTCGCCGCGCAGCACGCCGGCCGCCTGCTCGCCGGGCACCAGGGTGCCGTAGTCGCCCTGAGCCACGAGGATGCCGCGGGCCAGCAGCTGCCGCACCACGCTGCGCCAGTCCTGATCGGAGAGGTCGGCGCCGATACCGTACGTGGCGATCGTGTCGTGCCCCTGCTGGCGGATGCGTTCGGTCGATGCACCGCGGAGGATGTCGATGAGGTGACCGGCACCGAACGCCTGGTTGCGTTCGCGCTTGAGTCGCACGATCGTTGACAGCAGCTTCTGCGCCGGAACGAGCCCGTCGAACGTCGCGGTGTCGTCGAGACAGGTGTCGCAGTTGCCGCAGGGCTGTGACTCCTGGCCGAAGTAGCCGAGCAGGTTCTGCCGACGGCATTCGACGGTCTCGCAGAGCGCGAGCATCGCGTCGAGGTGCTGCCCCATGCGCATCTTGAAGGTGCGGTCGCCGGGACTCTGATCGATCAGACGGCGCTGCTGTACGACGTCGCCGAGGCCATAGGCCATCCAGGCGACGGCCGGGTCGCCGTCGCGGCCGGCACGCCCGGTCTCCTGGTAGTACCCCTCGACCGACTTGGGCAGATCGATGTGCGCGACGAACCGCACGTCGGGCTTGTCGATGCCCATGCCGAAGGCGATCGTCGCCACCATGACCACGCCGTCGTCGCGCAGGAACCGCGACTGGTTCGCCGCGCGCACTTCGGCCGGCAGGCCCGCGTGGTACGGCAGGGCGTCGAGACCCTGCGCGGCCAGGTACGTCGCCGTCTGCTCGACCGATTTGCGGCTGAGTGCGTAGACGATGCCCGCCGCCCCCGGCTCCTGCGAGCGGATGAACGATACGAGCTGCTTGCGCGGGTCGACCTTGGGCACGATGCGGTACTGGATGTTCGGCCGGTCGAAGCTCGCCACGAAGTGCGCGGCGCCGTCGAGGTGCAGGCGCTCGGTGATCTCCTGGTGCGTGGCGCGCGTGGCCGTGGCGGTCAGGGCCATGCGCGGGACGCCGGGGAACCGCTCGCCGAGATCGCCGAGGGCGAGGTAGTCGGGGCGGAAGTCGTGCCCCCACTGCGACACGCAGTGGGCCTCGTCGATGGCGATCACGCTGAGGGTGCCTCGCTGCAGCAGCGCCGTCGTCTGGGCGTTCGACAGGCGCTCGGGCGCGACGTAGATGACGTCGAGCTCACCGCCGACGTACGCCCGTTCGACCTCGGAGCGCTCCTGCGGCGACTGGGTGGAGTTGAGGTACGCGGCCTTGACGCCGTTGGCCCGCAGCGCGTCGACCTGGTCGTGCATCAACGCGATGAGGGGGCTGATCACGAGACCGGTGCCCTCTCGCACCAGGGCGGGCACCTGGTAGGTGATGCTCTTGCCGCCACCGGTGGGCATGAGCACGACGGCATCGCCGCCGGCGATCACCTGGTCGACGATCGCCGCCTGGTCGCCGCGGAACTCGTCGTACCCGAACACGGTGTGCAACGCCTCGCGAGCGGTGGCGTACCGGCTCGGGGTTGCGCGACGCTCCACCGGCTGTCGCGACGGCGCCGGTGCGGAGACGGTCGACACGGGCGTGGCAGGCCCGGGGCCCCAGTCGAGGGGAGGTTCGAAACCGGCCCCTTGCGGCTCCCAGTCCATGGGCTCGGGCGGGGCGCTGGACTCCCAGCCGTCGTCCCACGGCTCGTCGGCGTACGGCAGATCCGCGTAGGGGTCACGGGGTGTCTGCGGCATCCCTCCAGCGTAACGACCCCCACCGACGCCGGTCGCCGCGATCCACAGGCCGCTCACTCGGACTCGTCCGGCGCGCGCGACAACTCGTCGACGAACGCGCGGGTGATGGTGTCTTCATCGGGCAGAGCCCGCTGCGCCTCCTCGGCGAGTTCGTACCTGCTCACGGCGACCGGCTGCGCAGTCGAGGCGAGCGCGTACCGCACGACGGTGTCGTTCTTCCCCGCGACGAGGAGGATGCCCACGGTGGGCAGATGCTTGTCACGGATGCGCAGCCGATCGTCGACGACGCCGACGTAGAACCCCAGCTGTCCGGCGTCGGCGGGGGTGAACTTCGTCGTCTTGAGCTCGATGACCACGTACCTCAGCTGCTCGACGTGGAAGAACAGCAGATCGACAAAGAAGTCGTCGCCGTCGAGCTCGAAGTGCACCTGCCTGCCGACGAACGCGAACCCCGGTCCGAGTTCGCGCATCGTGTCGAGGATGCGGTCGACCAGCCGCTGCTCGAGCTCACGTTCGGATGCATCGCCGCCGATCGCGAGGAACTGGAGGGCGTACGGATCCTTCGTGATCTCCCTCGCCTGGTCCGAGTCCTCCCGCTCGAGAGCACCGCGAAAGTTCGAGGGTGCCGCCGCCTCGCGCTCGTGCAGACGCGTCGTGATCTGGTGGGCCAGCACCGCGCGACTCCACCCGTGATGGGCGTCCTTGGCCGCGTACCAGTCGCGCAACCCCTGGTCGTCGAGTTTGTCGAGCAACTCGATGACATGCCCCCAGGGCAATTCTCCAACGGCCTGTTGGCGAATCGACTCAGAGGCCGGCCAGGCCGCGGCGAAGCGGCGCATGTAGCGCAGATTCGCCGGTGAGAATCCCGTCATACGGGGGAACGCGGCTCGCAGGTCCGCGGCGAGTCGCACCAGCACCGCAGACCCCCATGCCTCGGCGGCCAGACGCTGTTGAATGATACGGCCCATCTGCCACCACAGCATCAGCAACTCGGTGTTCGCCCCGCGCTGCGCCTTCAACCGCGCCCGGCGCACCTGGGTTTTCAGGTCCTCCAGCGTGGCGACGTAGTCATCGGGAAGCAGGTCTCGTGAGGCATTCATGTCCGGATTGTGACGGGGGCCGCCGACATCCGTCCCGCTATCCACGGCCTTCTCCCGTTGCCACTCGTCCTCCACGAACGATGTCGCCACAGCCTCGCTCCGTGAACTCGCATCGCCGCCGCCGCTGCACCCCGAGGCGGGCGTAGGTTTGAACCAGACGCCCGAAGGAGCATCCGATGACCGACATCTCCGTGACCCGCAACGACGACGCCTCGCGCTACGAGATCCGCACCGACGACGTGCTCGCCGGGTTCGCGGAGTACGACAAGAAGCACGGGCAGATCCGGTTCACCCACACCGAGGTCGACCCGGCGTTCCAGGGTCAGGGTCTCGCAGGCACGTTGGCGAAGGCGGCGCTGACGGATGCCGCAGCCACGGGCGACGCGATCGTGCCCCTGTGCCCGTACATCGCGAAGTATCTCGAGACGCACGAGATCGAGGGCGCCGACATCCGCTGGCCGAAGCGCGCGGCCGAATGATCGGTCCCCGCCGCATCGTCCTCGAACCGCGCGAGGTGCCGCTCGGCGGCGTGCGGGGCATGAACGTGCTGCGCGCTCTTCCGCATCGCAACCTGCCGACCATCGGCGCCTGGTGCTTCCTCGACCGGTTCGGCCCCGCCGACACCCGCATGCGCGTCGAGCCCCACCCGCACATCGGACTGCAGACCGTGACCTGGCCGCTCGTCGGCGAGATCCGCCATCGCGACTCGCTCGGCAGCGACACCGACCTGCGCCGCGGGCAGCTCAACCTCATGACCGCGGGCAACGGCATCTCGCACTCCGAGTACTCCGTCGGCGACGGTCCGGTTCCCCTCGACGCGATGCAGTTCTGGGTGGTGCTGCCCGAGTCGGCACGGCACGGCGCTGCGGGTTTCGAGCAGCACACCGCGCTGCCCGGCCTCACGCTGCCGTCTGACGGTGGAGCGGATGCCTCGGCCACCGTCGTGCTCGGCGAGTTCGCCGGCGTGCGCTCCCCCGCGACCGTGCACACCCCGATCGTGGGCGCGGAGATCGTGGTGCCGGCCGGCACGCGGGTGCGGCTGCCGCTCTCCGCCGACTGGGAGCACGCGGTGCTCCTCGTCGAGGGCGACGCGGTCGTGGCGGAGCATCCGCTCGCCGTCAACGAGACCCTGTACCTCGGCGACTCGCGCGAAGAGGTACAGGTCGAGACCGCGACGGGCGCGTTGCTGTTCCTGCTCGGGGGCGAGCCGTTCGCCGACGAGATCGTAATGTGGTGGAACTTCGCCGGGCGCACGCACGACGAGATCGCCGAGGCGCGAGACGAGTGGGAGGCGGCATCCGCTCGCTTCGGCGAGGTGCCGGGTCACGACGTGCGCATCCCCGCTCCTCCCCTCCCGCCCGTGCGCCTCATGCCCCGCAGCCGCTCGCTCTGACGCCGACGAGTACCTCGCTCCTCGCCGCGCCCCTGCGAAAACGGAGACCGCTCGGCTTCCCACCGGCGTGTCGACCATCGACACGCCGGAGTGATCGCGCATCCTCCGGGTTTCGAACAGTCGCACGCCCTCAGTCGCGCTCGGGGGTGTGCACCCGGGCGAGGAAGCGATCCGTGCGCGGCGACGGTCCCCGCGGGTCGATCCGCGACACGACGACCGCGACGCCCGTGGCGAGCGGGATCGTCCAAGCGGCGGGTTGCGCGAGGTAGGGCGCCGCGGCACCCACGCCGCCGACCGCCGCGTGCACGAGCAGCGCGAGTGCGCACGACACCCCGCCGGTCACCATGCCGGCCACCGCTCCGCGTGCCGTCAGCCCTCGCCACCACACCCCCAGCAGCACGACGGGCGACAGAGTGGATGCCGCGACCACGAACACCACGCCGACGCTCGCGACGAGACCGGCCGGGGCGGCCAGCAGCGCGACCGCGAGCGGCACCAGTGCGCACAGCGCGGCGGAGAGCCGGAACGAGCGCACCGAGCCCGAGAACACATCCTGACTGATCACCCCTGCGAGCGACACGACGAGCCCGGCGGTCGTCGCAAGGAAGGCGGCGAAGGCCCCCGCGACGATGAGCGCCGTGAGCACCTCGCCGACGACTCCTGGGAACACGCGCGACGGCAGCTGCAGCACCACGGTGTCGGCGAGCCCCGGCTGCGCGAGGTCGGGGGCCGCGATGCGCGCGAGCAGACCCATGCCGCTCGACACGGCGTAGAACGCGCTGACCATCACGATGACGATCACGGTCGTGCGCCGGGCGGCGACCCCGTTCGGGCTCGTGTAGAAGCGCACCAGCACGTGGGGCAAGCCCATGGTTCCGAGCAGCAGGGCCAGCAGCAGGGACGCGGTCTCGTAGGCGTCGAAGCCCGAGGGGCCGGCCTCGGCGGGGAACACCAGCGCCGGGTCGAACGCGTGCGGCCCGCCGCTCAGGGCGAAGGCGATGAGCACGAGCGGCACGAGCAGGGCGACCAGCTTCAACCAGTAGTGGAACGCCTGCACGTAGGTGATGGCCCGCATGCCTCCGGCGGCCACCGCAGCCGCGACCAGCACGGCGATGGTCACCGCACCGACCCACTCGGGAAGCCCGGCGACGACGACGAGCGTGATGCCGGCGCCGTGCAGCTGCGGCACGATGTACAGCCATCCGATCACCAGCACGGCGATGCTCGTCACGCGTCGCGCGACCGGCGACTCCCACCGCGCCTCGACGAAGTCGGGGATCGTGTACGCCCCGCTGCGCCGCAGAGGCGCCGCGACGAAGACGAGCACCAGCAGGTACCCCGCGGCGTAGCCGATGGGGAACCAGAAGCCGCGGGCGCCGTCGAGCAGCACGAGCCCTGAGAGCCCGAGGAACGTGCCCGCCGACAGGTACTCGCCGCTGATCGCCGACGCGTTCCACACCGGGCGAACGGTGCGCGACGCGACGAAGAAGTCGTCGGTGGTGCGCGAGATGCGCAGACCGTAGACGCCGATGAGCACCGTCGCCGCCACCACCATCGCGATGCCGACGAGGTCGAGCGCGGCGTTCATCCGCCGTCCCGCAGGGCGCGATAGCGGCGCTCGTTGCGGGCCGCCGTACGCACGTGCAGCACCGCGAACACGATGATCACCGGGTAGAACGCGAACGCCTGCAGCAGCCACGACAGCGGCACCCCGTCGATGACGATCCCATCGATCTCGGGGATCAGCGCGATGACCAGCGCCAACGCGACGACGACCACCACGAACCCCGAGATCGTGCCGAGGGCGAGACGCAACTGGCTCCGTCGCAGCGCGCGGGCATACACGGCGTCGGCCTCATCGACGGGGGCCCCGGGCAGAGCGATGCCGCGCGTCTGCGCCGCGGGGCGGCCCGCCGGGGCATCCGCCGTTACCCGCACCCGCTTCGGCGCCTCGGTCATCCGGGTTCTCCGCGCAGCAGAGCCTCACGCACGCCGGGCACCAACCGGCGACTCACGGGCAGCATCGTCTCGCCGATCGAGACCGAGGGCTCCGGCCCCGAGAGCCGCGCCCCCGTGACCGCCGACGTACGGATCAGCGTCGACCGGTGGATGCGCAGGAAACCGGCCCCGGCCCACCGCGCCTCGAGCTCGGAGATCGGGATGCGCACGAGGTGCCCCGCGCCGTCGTCGCCGTGCAGCCGGGAGTAATCGCCCTGGGCCTGCACCCAGAGGATCTCGCTGCGCCGCACGAAGCGGACCGACGCCCCCAGAGTGACGGGCAGCACCTCGTCGTCGCCGCCGGGCGACGTGCCGGCACGCTCGACCACCCGATCGACGGCCTGACGCAGTCGCGCCCCGCGGACGGGTTTGAGCAGGTAGTCGACCGCGCGGAGCTCGAACGCCTCGACGGCGCGCGCCTCGTCGGCGGTGACGAAGACCACCGCGGGCGGATCGGCGAGAGCGAGCAGGGAGCGCGCGAGATCGGTGCCCCGCAGCCCCGGCATGTGGATGTCGAGGAAGGCGATCCGCACGGAACGCTCGGTCAGCAGTCGCAGCGCCTCGGCGCCGTTGCGGGCGGTGACGATCTCGCCGACCCTCTCGTCGGCGCGCAGCAGGTGCACGAGTTCGTCGAGCGCCGGTTCCTCGTCGTCGGCGACGAGCACGTCGATCATGGCCGCACCTCAGTCGTCGTCCGGGTCGTTCTGCGGCTGCGACTTCGGCACCCGCATGCGCACCAGGGTACCCGCGCCGGTGTTGGTCTCGACCACCAGCCCGCCGTCCGGCCCGTACACCTGGCGGAGCCGGGTGTCGACGTTGCGCAGCCCGACATGCAGGCCGTCGTCGGCGGCCGTGAGGGTGGCGCGCAGAGCATCCGGGTCCATCCCGACGCCGTCGTCCTCGACCGTGATGACGGTGTGGGTGCCCTCGTCGCGCGACACGATGCGCACTTCGCCGCCGTCGGCCCCCGGCTCGAGGCCGTGGCGCACCGCGTTCTCGACGAGCGGCTGAACCGAGAGGAACGGGATGACGGTGGCGAGCGTCTCGGGAGCGATCTGCAGCGTCACTCGCAGCCGCTCGCCGAAGCGGGCGCGCTCCAGGGCGAGGTACGAGCGGATGCTCTCGAGCTCTTCGGCGACCGTGGTGAACTCGCCCCGGCGACGGAAGGAGTAGCGCGTGAAGTCGGCGAACTCGAGCACCAGGTCGCGCGCCCTGGCCGGATCGGTCGTGATGAACGACGCGATCGCGGTGAGCGCGTTGTAGATGAAGTGCGGCGAGATCTGGGCGCGCAGAGACCGCAGCTCGGCCTCGGCGAGCTGCGCGCGCGAGGCGTCGAGTCCGCCGAGCTCGACCTGCGCCGCGCACCACGACGCGACCTCCTCGGCAGCACGCACCAGGGCCGCACGGACCGGGGCGGAGAAGGCCACGACGACGCCGATCACCTGCCCGTCGACCACGATCGGCGCACCGACGCCCGCGACCTCGGCGTCGGTCGGCGCGGGGAACACCTGCCGCCGCCCCGACTCGCGCACCTGTGCGGCGATCCGCACGGCGGCGGCCTCCCGCCCCTCGATGGCCCCGTCCGACGACACAGTGCCATCCTCGGCGACGATGGCGACGGCGGTGCTGCCCAGCAGCACCCGCAGGTGACGGGCGGCGGTCGCCACCCTCGGCGACGAGAGTCCCGCCCGCAGGTCGGGGGCCGCGAGACTCGCATGGTGCAGCGCCCGCAGGGCGCCCCGTTCGGCATCGCTGCCGAGATCGGTCGATCCGCGCCCCAGCCGCCGCGCGAGCAGCAGCAGCACCGTCAGGGCGATGCCGCCCAGGGCGCCCAGCACGGCGGCCAGAACGACGTCGGTCATGCCCCCAGCCTAGGCACGAGGGCTCAGCAGCACCGGGCGCCCGGATTGCGGTCCTGGTCGTCCATGCGCTGTCGCCAGAACTGACGTTCGGTGAGCGGCTCCTCGTGCGGATGGTGTCGGCGGTGGTGGGCGACGTAGGTCGCGTAGGCCGTGTCGCCCATCAGCGTCGTCATGTACCAGCGGATGCCCCGCCCCACCCGCGCCGCGGCACCGAGCAGTGCGCGCAGCGGGGTGGGGGCGGCATCCGTGCGATGGATCACCATGTCAGCGGCTCGAGACCGTGCGCTCGTCGGCCAGGATCGGCTCCCACTTCTTCTCGAGCTCGCGCTCGTCGGCATTCGGCAGGAATCCGGCCGGGGCGAAGCGCCGCGAAGCGACCGGCTCGTCCTCGGTGTTCTCGCCGCCGCCGTTGCGGACGGCTTTCACCGTGGTGATGATCGCTGCGATCATCACGATCACGGCGAGCGTGACGAAGATGATCGACAGCGTGCCCTGCACCGCCGTGTTGCGGATGACCGCCTCGAGCACCTTCGGCTCCCCGAGCGACGTGTCGCCCGTGTTCAGCGCCTCGAGGTAGCGGAAGTGGTTCGCCCAGTATCCGATCGCCGGCACCGGCGAGAGGATCTTATACAGCGACGCGGTGACCGTGACCACCGCGGTGAATGCGAGCGGCAGACCGATGATCCACAGCCACTTGACGTAGCTGCGCCCGCGCTTGGCGACGATCGCCAGCACCACGGCGAGCGCGATCGCGGCGAGCAGCTGGTTGGCGATGCCGAACAGCGGGAAGAACGTGTTGATGCCGCCGAGCGGGTCGGTGACGCCGAGGATGAGGATCGCTCCCCACCCGGCCACCATGATCGCCGTGCAGATCCACACTCCGGGGCGCCACGAGACGTCGCGGAACTTGGGGAACCACGCGCCGATCGAGTCCTGCAGCATGAAGCGCGCGACGCGGGTGCCCGCGTCCACCGCCGTGAGGATGAACAGCGCCTCGAACATGATCGCGAAGTGGTACCAGAACGCCATCAGCGCCTGTCCGCCGAGGGCCTGCTGCATGATGTGGGCGAGGCCGAGGGCGAGCGTCGGAGCGCCGCCGGTGCGCGAGACGACCGTCTCCTCGCCGACCGCCGCCGCGGTGCTCGTGAGCATCTCGGGGGTGAGGTTCACGCCGGTCAGGCCCAGCGAGTTGACGAACGCCACGGCCCCTTCGACCGTGCCCTGCGTCGCCGCCGCCGGTGCGTTCATCGCGAAGTAGATGCCCTGGTCGATCGAGATCGCGGCGACGAGCGCCATGATGGCGACGAACGACTCCATGAGCATCCCGCCGTAGCCGATGAATCGCGTCTGGCGCTCCTTCTCGACGAGCTTGGGCGTGGTGCCCGAGGCGATCAGCGCGTGGAACCCCGACAGGGCACCGCACGCGATCGTCACGAAGAGGAACGGGAAGAGGGGCCCTGCGAACACCGGCCCCATGCCGTTCTCGCCGAAGATGCTGACCGCCGGGACGGTGATCTCGGGGCGCACCAGGATGATCGCCCCCGCGAGCATGACGATGACGCCGATCTTCATGAACGTCGACAGGTAGTCGCGCGGGGCGAGCAGCAGCCAGACCGGCAGCACCGCGGCGATGAAGCCGTAGATGATGATGCCCCAGGCGATCGTGGTGCGGTCGAGGTGGAAGATCGCCTGACCCCACTCGGTTCCCGCGACCCAGCCGCCGCCGATGATGGCCGCCATGAGCAGCACGAAGCCGATGATCGAGACTTCGGTGACCTTACCGGGGCGCAGGTAGCGCAGGTAGACGCCCATGAAGAGGGCGATCGGGATGGTCATCGCGACCGAGAACACGCCCCAGGGGCTCTCGCCGAGCGCGTTGACGACGACGAGGGCGAGGATCGCGACGATGATCAGCATGATGAGCAGCGACGCGATGATCGCCGCGGTACCGCCGAGCTTGCCCAGCTCCTGGCGCGCCATCTGGCCGATGGTGCGACCGCCGCGACGCATCGAGAAGAACAGCACCGTGTAGTCCTGCACCGCCCCCGCGAGGACGACGCCGACGATGATCCAGATGGTGCCGGGAAGGTAGCCCATCTGCGCGGCGAGCACGGGGCCGACGAGCGGTCCGGCGCCGGCGATGGCGGCGAAGTGATGGCCGTACAGCACGCGGCGGTCGGTGGGGACGTAGTCCTTGCCGTCCTGCTTCACCTCGGCGGGGGTGGCCCGACGGTCGTCGGGGCGCGTGATGTACCGCTCGATCACCTTCGAGTAGAAGCGGTAGCCGATGAGGTACGTGCACACGGCGGCGAACACGAACCAGATGGCGTTCACGGTCTCGCCGCGCACGATGGCGAGCATCACCCAGGCGACGCCGCCGAGCAGGGCGATGGCGGCCCAGAGCAGGATCTTCGGGAGCGTCCAGCGACGGCTGCGCTCGTGCTGCTCGTCGCTGAGGGCGACGGGAGGGAGGGACGGATCGGTGACGACGACGGGTTCGTCGTCGACGGTGCCGGCGCCGCGGCGGCGCGACGAAGGTGCGGTCATGGGGTTCTCCTCGGGGGACGCGTCGTTGCGTCTTCCCACGCTAGGAAGCCGGTGCGCGCGGCGCCGGGCGGTCGGGCGCACGGTGCGACGAGCGGCGTCGCCCCTGCGACGAGCGGATGCCGCGGCGTCCGCTCCTGGACGCCGCCCAGGAGAGCGTCGGAGGGCGCGGATACACTCGGCCCGATGGCCTCCTCCTCCCCCTCAGACGCCCCCGACTCCTTCGTCCGCGTGCGGGGAGCGAACGAGAACAACCTCCGCTCCGTCGATGTCGACATGCCGCGCGATCGCATCGTGGCCTTCACCGGCGTCTCGGGATCGGGCAAGTCGTCGCTGGCGTTCGGCACGATCTTCACCGAGGCGCAGCGCCGTTATCTCGAGTCGGTCGCCCCGTACGCGCGGCGTCTCATCCAGCAGGGGCACGATCCGCACGTCGACTCGATCTCGGGGCTGCCGCCGGCGGTCGCCCTGCAGCAGCGGCGCGGAGCACCCAGTTCGCGATCGAGCGTGGGTACGGTGACGACGCTCTCGAACTCGCTGCGCATGCTCTTCTCGCGCGCGGGCACCTTCCCCGAGGGGTTCACCACCCGCCTCGACTCGGATGCCTTCTCGCCGAACACCGTCGCCGGCGCCTGCCCCGAGTGCCACGGCATCGGCGTGGCACACACCGTCACCGAGGACTCGCTCGTACCCGATCCCGCGCTCAGCATCCGCGAGGGCGCGATCGCGGCTTGGCCCGGCGCCTGGCAGGCCAAGAACCTGCGCGACATCACGATCGCGCTCGGCTACGACATCGATCGGCCGTGGCGCGATCTGCCAGCCGCCGACCGCGAATGGCTCCTTTTCACCGACGAGCAGCCCGTGGTGCAGATCACGCCGCAGCGCGACCGCGCGGCGAAGCCCTACAACGGCACGTTCTGGAGCGCGAAGAAGTACGTCTTCCACACGCTGGCCGACTCGAAGAGCCAGATGATGCGCAGCAAGGTGCTGCAGTTCGTGAGATCCGGGCCCTGCCCGCTGTGCGGCGGCACCGGACTCCGCCGCGAGGCCCTCGCCGTCACGTTCGCCGGGCGCTCGATCGCCGAGCTCAATGCGCTCCCGCTGACCGAGCTGGCCGAGGTCATCCGCCCGACCACACGACTCACCGAGGTCTCCCCCGCGCTGCCCACCACGCTCTCGGGCGAACGCACCGACGTGGCCGTCGCGCTGACCACCGATCTGCTCGCCCGCATCGAGGTGCTCACCGATCTGGGGCTGGGCTATCTCGGCCTCGGCCGCGCGACGACGACGCTGTCGCCGGGCGAGATGCAGCGCCTGCGGCTCGCGACCCAGCTGCGATCCGGTCTCTTCGGCGTGGTCTACGTGCTCGACGAGCCCTCTGCGGGGCTGCATCCCGCCGACGCCGAGCAGCTGCTCGACGTGCTGCAGCAGCTCAAGGACTCGGGCAACTCGGTGTTCGTGGTCGAGCACAACATGGACGTCGTGCGCCGCGCCGACTGGATCGTCGACGTCGGGCCCGGGGCCGGCGAGGGCGGGGGCCACGTGCTGTACAGCGGCGAGGTCGCGGGTCTGGCCGCGGTCGAGGCATCCGTCACACGGCCGTTCCTGTTCGACGACGGCGGTCGGGCGTCTGCCGCGCGTCGCGAGCGGCGCGAGGCCACGTCGTGGCTCACGGTCGAGGGCGTCACCCTGCACAACCTCGTCGATCTCGACGCCTCCGTGCCGCTGGGCGCGCTCGTGGCCGTGACGGGCGTGTCCGGATCGGGCAAGTCGACGCTCGTGAGCCGCGTGCTGCGCGACGTCGTGCGCACGCACCTGCGCTCCGACGACACCCTCGACGAGGTCGACGAGGCGTCGGAGGTCGAGGGGGACGGCGACGATCGGATGCTCGCCGAGGCGACCGTGCCGGATGCGGGGGCCGACGTGCTGACGGTGCGGCGCGTGCGGGGTCTC
The DNA here is from genome assembly GCF_057655505.1 of Microbacterium sp. Soil_N32. Classification (NCBI taxonomy): domain Bacteria; kingdom Bacillati; phylum Actinomycetota; class Actinomycetes; order Micrococcales; family Microbacteriaceae; genus Microbacterium; species Microbacterium sp. Soil_N32. The sequence goes on along the minus strand of NZ_JBDGME010000010.1, from coordinate 25,176 downwards.
GAGCACGTCGACCGTCTCGTGCGGGTCGACCAGAAGCCGATCGGTCGCACGCCGCGCTCGAATCTCGCCACCTACACCGGGCTGTTCGACGCCGTGCGCGCCGCGTTCGCCCGCACCGATCTCGCCCGCGAGCGCGGCTACGGTGCCGGTCGCTTCTCGTTCAACGTCGCCGGCGGCCGCTGCGAGACCTGCCTGGGCGAGGGGTTCGTGTCGGTCGAACTGCTCTTCCTGCCCGGCAGCTACGGCCGCTGCCCCACGTGCGACGGCGCGCGCTACAACGCCGAGACGCTCGATGTCACCTACGAGGGGCGCACGATCGCCGACGTGCTCTCGCTCACCGTCGAGCACGCGGTCGACGCTCTCGCGTCGATCCCGGCCGTGGCTCGGAGCCTGCGCACCCTCGTCGACGTCGGGCTGGGGTACCTGCGGCTCGGCCAGCCGGCCACCGAGCTCTCCGGCGGCGAAGCGCAGCGCATCAAGCTGGCGACCGAGCTGCAGCGGGTGCGGCGCGGGCACACCCTCTACCTTCTCGACGAGCCGACCACCGGCCTGCACCCCGCCGACGTGCAGCGCCTGCTCGCGCAGCTGCACGCCCTGGTCGATGCCGGCGACACGGTGGTCGTCGTCGAGCACGAGATGGACGTCGTGGCGGCATCCGACTGGGTCATCGATCTCGGGCCGTCGGGCGGAGACGCGGGCGGCCGGGTGGTCGCCGCCGGCACGCCGGAGCAGGTCGCGCGCGAGGCCGGCAGTCGCACGGCGCCCTATCTCGCGGCGCGCCTCGGGGAGTGATCGCGGTCTGCGCACCCGCCTCGCCGCCGCGCTTTTGCACGGCGGCCCCGCGACCGCGCTGCGGGGCGCGCAACTAGGCTGGAGCCGTGGCCCGACCCCCTGCCCTCCCCACGCGCGTGCTGCTCGTCTGCGCCGCGATCGGTGTCGCCACGGGCCTGGTCGGAGGGGTCGCGGGGTGGATCACGCCGCTCGTGCTGGCGAGTCCGCTGCTGTTCCTCTACGGTCTCGTGCTGGGTTCGCACGTGCTGCCGGGCATCGTCGCGCAGGAGGTGCTGCGCCGCCCTCTGGTCGCCCTCATCACGCACGTCATCGCTGCGCTCGTCGCGACGGCGTTCAACCCGGCCTGGGCGCTGCGGTTCCTCGGCACCGCGCTGCTGTTCGGCGCCATCCAGGAGGGCGTGGCGGCGCTCACCCGCTACCGGTCGTGGGGCGCCTGGCGGTTCTTCGTCTCGGCGGCGCTGATCGGCGTCGTCGTCGCCGTCGCCGTGTTCTTCGCCGCGCACCTGGGCACGCTGCCGCTGTGGGCGCAGATCGCGTACCTCGCGGTCTCGGTGCTGGGCCCGATCGTCTGGACCGCGGTCGGCCTCGCCGTCGGCACGGCGCTCATCCGCGCCGGCGTCGCGCGACGCTGACCCCGCGCCCGGTGGCGTGACGGGTCGAGACGCGCTGTGTCCGCCCGTGGCCACGCGGCCGCCTCCGACCCCTTGCACGCGCGGGACGGGGGCGGGGACGCAGGTAAGGCTGGGCTAAATTGAAGGGGTCCGTTCCGTCGATCCGGGGTTCCGCCGTGCGCCCATCCGCGCCTCTCCTCCGCGTGCGTGAGGTCTCGCTCACCCACGCCGGTGCGGCGCACCCCTCACCGGGCGACGTGACCTTCGACATCCACCCCGGCGAGGTCGTGCTGCTGCTCGGCCCGTCGGGCTCGGGCAAGTCGACGCTCACCCTCGCCCTGAACGGCCTCATCCCCCATGCCCTGCCCGCCACCATGACCGGCTCGATCGAGGCGGGCGGCATCGACACGGCCGCATCGTCGACACCCGACCTGAGCACGCGGGTCGCGATGGTCTTCCAGGATCCGGATGCGCAGATCGTCACGGGCACGGTGTTCGACGAGGTGGCCTTCGGCCCCGAGAATCTGCGCCTGCCGGTGGGCGAGGTGGCCGCCCGGGCGGAGCACGCCCTGCGCCGTGTCGGCCTCTGGGATCGCCGCGACGAGAACCCCGACACGCTCTCCGGGGGCGGTCGTCAGCGTCTGGCGATCGCCTGCGCCCTCGCCCTGGGGTCGCCGCTCATCGTGCTCGACGAACCGACGGCGAACCTCGACCCGCAGGGGATCGACGACGTCTACGCCGCGCTCGGCGAGGTCGTGGCCGCCGGGGACCGCGCGGTGCTTCTCGTCGAGCACAACCTCGACGCCGCGATGGGGTTCGTCACCCGCACGATCGTGCTCGACCGCGCGGGGCGCGTCGCCTTCGACGGTCCCGCGCGCGACATCCTGCGCGATCACACCGACGAGCTGCTCGAGATGGGGGTGTGGCTGCCCGCGGCGACGCTCGCCGCACTGCGGCTGCGAGACGAGGGAATCCGCTTCGACCCGCTGCCGCTCACGCCCGACGACCTCGCCGCGCAGCTGCCGACGGCCCCCGCCGTCGACGCGGTCGCGGCCGCACGAGCGACGCCGCGCGGCATGTCGGCCCCGCACATCGAACCCGCCGCCGCAGCGGGCGCCGGTCCGCTCATCCGCGCGCGCGATCTCACCGTGCGGCGGGGGCGCACCGAGATCCTGCATGCGGTCGACCTCGACGTCGACGCGGGCACCCTCACCGCGATCGTCGGCACGAACGGTGCGGGCAAGACGACCCTGATCCACGCGCTCGCGGGCGTCGTACCGCCGCCCCGCGGGCGGGTGTCGATCGACGGACTCGACCCGGCGCGCGCCTCACCGCGCGACCTCTCCGCCCGCATCGGCTTCGTCTTCCAGAACCCCGAGCACCAGTTCATCGCGCACACGGTCTTCGACGAGCTCGCCCACGGTCTGCGGCTGCGGCGCACCCCCGAGCCCGAGGTCCACGAACGTGTCGGCGGGATGCTCGAACGATTCGGTCTCGCGCACAAGGCCGAGGTGCATCCGTTCCTCCTGTCGGGCGGAGAGAAGCGCCGGCTCTCGGTGGGTACGGCGCTCATCTCGCGGCCCGCCGTGCTCGCCCTCGACGAGCCGACCTTCGGACAGGACCGCGCCCGCGCCGCCGAGCTGCTCGCATTGCTGCAGGATCTCCGCGCCGAGGGCACGACGATCGTCATCGTCACGCACGATCTGCAGCTCGTCGCCGAGCAGACCACCCACACCGTGGTGCTCGCCGGCGGCAGGGTGCACGCCGCCGGTCTTACCGGCGGCCTCTTCCGCGACGACGGCGTGTTCGCCTCGGCCGGGTTGCGCCTTCCCCCGGTGCAGCGGGTGCTGGCGCGTCACGGGCGGAGGGCCGGGGCATGAGCGCCGCCAGGGTCGACCCCTACGCGCGGGTGACGGCGGATGCTGCACACCAGTTCCTCTACGCCCTCAACCCGCTCGCGAAGGTCGCGGCGTTCGTACCCGCCATGGTGCTGCTCGTGTTCGTGCGCGACCTGGTGACGCCCGCCGCCTTCCTCGTTCTCGCCGTCGTGCTGCTCCTCGTCGGCGCGCGGATCACCTGGCGCCTCGTGCTGCTCCTGGTCGCGTTGCCCCTCGGCATGGCCGTGATCGGGGTGAGCTTCGCGCTGTGGGTCGACACCGCGCAGGTCGACGGCACCGCACCCGTGCTGAGCATCGGCGGCTGGACGCTCTACAGCGGCGCGCTGATGCTCGGCGTCGCGACCGCGCTCCGACTCGGCGCCATCGTGGCTCTCGCCCTCGTCGGCGGGCTGACCACCAGTGGCCCCGACCTCGTGCGCGCGAGCATCCAGCAACTGCGTGTGCCGTACCGCATCGGTTACACGGCCCTCGCCGCGTTCCGCTTCGTGCCGCGCTTCGGGTACGAGTTGTCGGTCATCCGCGCCGCGCACCGGGTGCGTGGCCACCACGGCGGCCGTGGACCGTTCTCCCGCATCGCCCGCGGCTGGGGCTACATCGTGCCCCTGCTCGCCGGCGCCATCCGGCATGCCGAGCGCGTGGCTCTGGCAATGGATTCCCGCGCCTTCGGCGCCCACCCCACCCGCACCGAGCGGCACCTCGTGCCGTTCCGTCGGCGTGACGTGGTCTTCCTCGTGCTCATGCTCGGCGCGACCGCGGCGATCTTCGTGATCGCGTCGCCGTGGCATCCGTCCGCCTGACGGCGGAACCGGTCAGAGCGCGAGATGCAGGCGCAACGACTCGTCGAGTGCGCCCATCAGCTCGGACGGCACCCATCCGACCGGTCGCACGATCCGCGCGACCGCGATCGTGCGAACCTGCTCGGCCTGCGCTTTCGAGTCCACGCCGATCCCGGTGACCGCCGCGGGCAGCAGCACCTGGAACGGCAGCACGCGCGCGACGTTCGAGGTGACCGGCACGACCGTCACCGTCGCTCGGTCGTGGCGCAGAGCGACGGTGTTGGCGGTGTTGTTGCTGACGATGACCGCTGGCCGCGTCTTCGCCGCCTCGGCCCCCACCGCCGGATCGAGGGAGACCAACACGATCTGGCCGCGCCGGAGCAGCGGAACGGATGCTCCGCTCACGCTGTCGCGAGCCCGTCGCCGGTCGCCGCATCCCACTCGTGGTCGTAGCCGTCGGCGAAGGCCTCGGCGTAGGCGTCGGCGAGACGGCTCTCGCGCAGGAGCGCCACGGCATTCTGAACCGCCGCGGATCGCGTGGGATACCGCTTCGTCGCCACCTCGCCGTCGAGGAAAGCGAGGTCGCTCGCACTCAGGCTGAGACTCACCTTGCCGTTGGTCATGACGCGATGCTACCCGGGTAGCAAGACTGCTGCCACCCGGGTAGCAACGCTCGTCAGCGCTTGCCGGCGATCTGGCGGCCGACGATCTCCCGCATGATCTCGTTCGTGCCGCCGTAGATACGGTGCACGCGCGCGTCGAGGAAGGCCCGCGCGATCGGGTACTCGGTGATGTACCCGTACCCGCCGTGCAGCTGCACGCCGGCGTCGAGCACCTCCCACTCGCGCTCGGTCGCCCAGAACTTGACCTTCGCGGCCTCCTCGGCCGACAGCTTGCCCTGCGAGTAGGCGAGCAGCGCACGGTCGATGTACGCCCACAGCGCGTCGACGGTGGTCGCCATGTCGGCGATGGTGAAGCGGCTGTTCTGGAAGTCGATGATGCGTTCGCCGAAGGCCTCGCGATCCTTCGTGTACGCGATGGTCCAGTCGAGCGCGGCCTGCGCGGCGGCAGCACCCGCGACGCCGATCGAGAGGCGCTCAAGCGGCAGGTTCATCATCAGCTGCACGAACCCCTTACCCTCGACCCCGCCGATGAGGTTCTCGTCGGGCACGAACACGTCGCTGAACGACAGCTCCGCGGTGTCGTGGCCCTGGAAGCCCATCTTGTGCAGCTTCTTGCCGTGATCGAAGCCCTCCATGCCGTTCTCGAGGAGCACGAGGCTGAAGGCATCCGGTCGGTTGCCCTCGCCGGTCTTGACGAACGTCACGACCAGGTCGGCCGTCGCGCCCGACGAGATGAACGTCTTCGCGCCGTTGACGATGTAGCCGCCGTCGACCTTGCGAGCGGTCGCCTTGATGCCGCGCAGGTCGCTCCCGGCGCCCGGCTCGGTCATCGCGAGCGCACCGATGACTTCGCCGGTGGCCATCCGCGGGAGCCACTTCTGCTTCTGCTCCGGCGTGCCCATGTGCACGAGGTACGGCACCGCGAGGTCGTCCTGGATGCCGAAGGCGCCGGCGAGCGAACCCGCTCCGGCGGCGATGATCTCCTCGTTCACGATGGCGCGGAAGCGGTAGTCCTGCAGCATCCCCGCGCCACCGAACTCCTCGGGCACCGAGAGCCCGATGATCCCGGCCTCGCCGGCGGCGAGCATGGTCGCGCGATCGACCTCCCCCGCGGCGTCCCACCGCTCGATGGCCTCGTGGCTCACGTGGCGCTTCGCGAAGTCCCTGACCAGCTCGCGGAAGGCCTCGTGATCCTCGTCGTAGATGTCGCGTTCCATCGCGTCCTCCTGATTCTCGGCGTCGTTGCTCCTCGGGATTCTATGCGCGAGGGCGCCGTCGAGACAGTCGATTGTGGGAATGCATCCCAGGGTCGGTGACACTGGGTACCGCACTTGTGGGATGCCGCAACCGGACGGCTCAGGGGGCGTAATCGGGTGCCGGCGGGAGCCCGAAGAACTCCTCGAGCGTGTGATACCCGCCCTGGTGGTACGCCGCCGCGAGGTCGACGCCGACGTACCGCAGGTGCCACGGCTCGGGGGCATAGCCGGTGATCGGCGACCCGCCGTCTTCGTAGCGCACGATGAATCCGTACTGCCACGCGTTCGCCGCCACCCAGTCGCTCTGCGGCGTGCCGCCGAAGCCGTCCAGCCCGCCGCACGCCGATCCGCAGGCGACCACATCGACGGCGAGACCGGTCTGATGCTCGGAGTGCCCGGGACGCGCCGAGCCCGCATCAGCCTCGGCCTGCCCCTGGTCATGCACGTGCGAGGCATAGGTGGTGACCTGCAGGCCGTACGACCGGTACCCGTTGTTCGCGCCGATCCTGCCGACCTGGTCGTCGGCCGCGTCAGCCATCTGGCCGACCGCCGCCGCGACGTCCGAGCGCACCTGGCCCGAGGGCGTGGTCGTCTGCAGGGGCACCTCGACGAGTCCGCTCGGGGCGAAGTCGGCCGGATCGAGCGGACGGAGCTTGTTCACCACGACCCACAGCCGGGAGGGATCGCTGAGCGAGATGCACGGGGCATTGCCGGCGACGACGGCCGAGCGGAACGCGGCGCCCCCGCCGAATCCCGCGATCACGGAGGCGTCGTCGCCGGCGGCCAGAGCATCCTGCACGGCCTTCTCTGCGCACGGGTCGACAGCCGCCGTCTGACCGACGTCCACCGTCGGCACCTGCATCACGGCCACCGGTTCGGGCAGCGGCGACGACTCGACCGGGCCCGTCACGGACGCGGAGCCCAAAGACAGCAGAACGCCCACGGCGGTCACCGCGACGCCGATCGGAAGGGCGGGACCGTGGATCGGGGAGCGCGGTGCCGCATGCTGAGCGTGCGGCGTTTCGGGCATGTCCTCCATTGTGCCCCGGGCGTGGGTCACCCGCTGAGAACTGTCCACAGGTCGGGCGGTTCTCGTAGATTTCTTCGACATCGGCTTGCGGTTAAACCGTTCCTATGTTCGAATGAAGCATGCGTTGGCAGGGTCAGAAGCTCGAAGACACGGATGCCGCGGCTCTGCCCGGACTCGAGAACCGGTCGAGCGTTCTGCGATCGGTCACGACGCCGGAGTTCGCCGGGATGACGTTCCACGAGGTGCTGTCGAAGTCGGCTCTCAATCATGTGCCGGGGGCGTCGCGGATGCCTTTCGCGTGGACGATCAACCCGTACCGCGGCTGTTCGCACGCCTGCGTGTACTGCTTCGCGCGCGGCACGCACGAGTATCTGGACCTCGACGGAGGGTCGGATTTCGACTCGCAGATCGTGGTCAAGGTGAACGTCGTCGAGGTGCTCGAACGCGAATTGCGCCGCGGCAACTGGCAGCACGAGACGGTCGCGCTGGGCACGAACACCGACCCGTATCAGCGGGCCGAGGGGCGGTACACGCTCATGCCCGGCATCATCGAGGCGCTCGCGGCATCCGGCACGCCGATCTCGATCCTCACCAAGGGCACACTGATCCGGCGCGACATCCCCCTGCTCGTCGAGGCGGCGAAACGTGTACCGGTCGACGTGCAGATGTCGATCGCGATGTACGACGACGACCTGCAGAAGGCGATCGAGCCGGGCACCCCGACCACGCAGGCGCGGCTCGACACGGTGAAGGCGCTGTCGGACGCCGGATTCCCGGTCACCGTGTTCCTGATGCCGATCCTCCCCCACATGACCGACTCGGTCGAGGCGATCGACCATGCACTCGCGCGCATCAAGGCGGCCGGAGCACGCTCCGTCATCTACGGCGCCCTCCATCTGCGCCCGGGGGTGAAGCCGTGGTTCTTCCAGTGGCTCGGCGAGCACCGGCCCGACCTGGTGTCGTCGTACCGGGGGCTTTACCCAGGTGCCTCGGTGGAGGCCCCGAAGCCCTACCGGCAATGGCTGGCGCGACGGGCGAAGCCGCTGATCCGACTGCACGGGCTCGACGGTCGGCATGAAGACGACTACCCCCGCCGCGGATCGCGCGCCGGGGAAGGACACGTGCAGTCCATCTGGCGGCAGAACGACGATCAGGGCGGAGCGCGGGAGTCGGGTACCGTCACCGGTCCCGGGCCCGTGCGCACCACGCGGCGCCTGACCCCGGGACGAGCCGCGACGGTGTCGTTCCTGCCGGCCCGGTCGGCCCCGCCCGCGCAACCGCGCCTGTTCTGAGCCCGGCATCGGGCATAGCGGCGACGAGCGGCCGCGCCCCGCGGCGGACAGCGTGCGCCAGCCGGCTCGACGGCGGACGGGGCATGCGCAGGCCGGCTCGACGGCGGAGGGGGCCTGCGCAGGCCGGCTCGACGGCGGGGGGGGCATGCGCAGGCCGGCTCGACGGCGGCCAGCGTGTCCGCGCCACCCGGCGGCGGGGGGCGCCGCATCACGCCGCGTAGGCTCGAGGATTATGGCGATCGGCTCCACCATCCACACGTTCGACGTGCAGCTCGCAGACACCGACCGCAGCGTGTACGACGACTACGCGCTCCGCGTCGCGCGGCATCCGTCCGAGACCGATGCCTACATGCTCACGCGGGTGCTCGCCTACGGTCTCGAGTACGTCGAGGGCATCGCGTTCAGCGAAGGCATCTCGAAGACCGATGAGCCGGCCGTGCTCGTGCGCGACCTCACGGGCGCGATCACGGCCTGGATCGAGGTCGGAGCGCCCGACGCGGAGCGCCTGCACTACGGCAGTCGTCTGGCCGAGCGATGCGTCGTGTACACGCACCGCGACCCCGAGAAGGTCATGCTGCCGTGGGCCGGCAAGCGCATCCATCGTGCCGAGCACCTGCGCGTGTTCAGCTTCGACCCCGGTTTCGTCGACCAGGTCGTTCCGCATCTCGAGCGTCGCAACACCCTGACGATCACCGTCACCGAGCAGGTGCTCTACCTCGACCTCAACGGCACCAGTCTCACGAGCTCGATCCACGAGCACACGATCGCCTGATCGCCCCCGCACCCGCCCGCACCTGCCCGCACCCGCCCGCACGACTTCGGAGATCGGGCGCGCCCGCACCCGCACAACTTCGGAGATCGGGCGCGACACACCGCGCCGACCGCCCTGCACTCCGGCGCGTGCCCTCAGAACGCCGAAGTTGTGCCGGCGGGCACGGGCGGACGGGGTCGAGAAAGGCCGGGTCGGAGGCATCCGACCCGGCCTTTCTGATCCCTCACCGCCGCAGCGCGGGGTGCGCGCGAGCGGTCAGTCTCAGCTCGTGAGGTCGGCAGCGGTCGGCACGCGACCGGCGATCTCCTCGATCAGGTCGTCGTCGAGACGCGCGTTCTCGAACGGCGCCTCGATCTCGGCACGGTCGAGCAGTTCGGTCATACGACGCTGACGCTGACGCGTGATGAGCGTGACGACGCGGCCGGAGCGGCCGGCGCGACCGGTACGACCCGATCGGTGCAGGTACGTCTTGTACTCGTCGGGAGCATCCGCCTGCACCACGAGGTCGATGTCGTCGACGTGGATGCCGCGGGCGGCGACGTCCGTCGCAACCAGCACGTTGACCCGACCAGAGGTGAGCCGCTCCAGGTTGCGCGTGCGCTTGGCCTGGTTGAGGTCGCCGTGCAGCGACACCGCGGGGATGCCGGCGTCGTCGAACTGCTCCGCCAGCATCTCGGCGTACGCGCGGGTGCGGGCGAAGACGAGCGTCTTGCCCTCGCGGTCGACGAGCGACGTCAGGATCTCGGCCTTGTCGCGGTGCTCGATGACGAGCACGCGGTGCTCGATCGTGCTCGACTCCTGGTCTTCGCCGGCCACCTCGTAGACGGCCGGGTCGACGAGGAACTCGTCGACGAGGGCCGCGACCTCGCGGTCGAGCGTCGCCGAGAACAGCAGCTTCTGGCTGCCCTCCGCGGTGTGACGCAGGATGCGCTGCACGGGCTCGACGAATCCGAGCTCGCACATGTGGTCGGCCTCGTCGAGCACGGCGATACGGCAGTCCGAGAGGTCGAGCTTGCCCTGGTCGACCAGGTCCTCGACGCGGCCCGGGGTGCCGATGACGATGTCGACGCCCTTCTTGAGAGCTCCGACCTGACGGCCCTGGGGCACACCGCCGTAGATCTGGGTGGTGAAGAGACCGACGCTGCGGGCGATCGGCTGGATGGTGCGATCGATCTGCAGCGCGAGCTCGCGGGTCGGAGCGAGGATGATCGCGCGCGGCGACCGGCCGAATTCGCGGCGCTTGCCGGCCTGCGACTGCAGCACGCGCTCGACGAGCGGCGCACCGAAGGCGATGGTCTTTCCCGAGCCGGTGCGCCCGCGGGCGAGCACGTCGCGTCCCTCGAGCACGGCGGGGATGCTCGCCGCCTGAATCGGGAACGGCGTCGCGGCACCCATGTTCGCCAGAGTCTCGACGATGTTCGATCCGAGACCGAGGTCGGCGAAGGTCACGCCGTCGACCTCGACCGCGGCGACCGACTTCGCCTCGAGGCGCTCGTGCACGACGTCGTCGGTCGGCTCGAAGGCGGCCTTCGGCTGGGCGTTCCAGTCGCTGCGGTTCGGGCGCTCGTCGCGGCGCGGCTGATCGGTGCGACGAGGACGCTCCATCCGATACGCCCCGCCCGTCGAGGGGCGGCTGCGCTCACCCGGCGCGTCGTACGAGCGCTGCTCGCGGTCGCGACCGAAGGCGCGGCGCGCACGGTCGGCGTCGTAGGAGCGCTCGGGGCGGTCGGTGCGGTCGCTCGAGCGGCCGCGGTCTGCGCCGCGGTCGTCACGACGGGGACGGTCGTCACGCTCGAACCGGGGACGCTCGCCGCCACGGTCGTCACGACGGGGACGGTCGTCACGCTCGAAACGGGGACGCTCGCCGCCGCGCTCATCGCGACGCGGACGGTCGTCACGCTCGAAACGAGGACGCTCGCCACCGCGCTCGAACCGTGGGCGGTCGCCGCGCTCGTCACGACGCGAACGGTCATCACGGTCGAAACGCGGACGCTCGCCACCACGCTCGAAACGCGGACGCTCCGCACCCCGGTCGTCACGACGCGGGCGGTCGTCGAACCGGCGGCCGCCGGCGGGCCGCTCGGAGAACCGACCGCGGTCGGGGCCGCCCTCGAAACGCGGACGCTCGTCGCGGTGGTGCGGCGCCTCTCGGCGACCGGACTCGGCGCGGTTGCGGATGCCGCGGGCCTCGTCACGGCCGGCGCGCTGCTGCGCGCCCCACCGCTGCTTCGGAGCGCCGGACTCGGCCTCTTCGGGGCGGTAGCCGCGGTGGTTCGGGCTGCGGCTGCCCGGGCGGCGGTCGTAGCCGCCGGTCGAGGAACGGCGGTCGGCAGCATCCGACCGCCCGCCGCGCTCGTCGCGCGGACCGGCGCCGTGGTGCCGGTCATGGAAGGAGGTCTTCTTGGCGCCGAAGCGCGGCTCGAAGTTGCGGGCGGCGCGGCCGCCCTGGGGCTTCTTGTTCTTGGGCATGGTGTGTCTTTCGTTCTCGCACGAGAACAGCACGGCGCATGCGAGAGCACCCGGGAAGACGGGTGCCGGACGCTCGAGGGCCGGGGCCATTCATGTGATGGTTCATGCGCACCGATGGGTGCTCACCATCGGCCCCTGGACTCACACTTCACACACATAAAACGTCCGCGCCCTGCGCGGGTGTCCGAAGCCGACCCCGCCAGCCTACCGTCCGCCCCTGAGAAACCCCTCCATCGCCCTACGATGACGGGATGAGCATCCCGACCCCCACCGGCATCCAGGTCGCGCTGCGTCGCGGCGACGTCACCGCGCAGATCGCCCAGGTCGGCGCCTCTCTGCGCGAACTGAAGGTGGGCGGGGTCGATCTCGTCTCGACCTATCCGCTCGACCAGCCCACTCCGGTGTGCGCCGGCGTCGTGCTCGCGCCGTGGCCCAATCGCATCCGCGACGGCGTGTGGATCGACGAGGGCACCGAACGCCAACTCGCGATCACCGAACCGAAGCTCGGCAACGCCAGCCACGGCCTCCTGCGCTTCACCGCGTACGACATCGAGCAGACCGACGACGCGGCCGTGCTCCGGGCCCACATCGTGCCGCAGACCGGGTACCCCTATCTGATCGAGACCTCCGTCACCTACATGCTCACCGACCGCGGCGTCGAGGTGACGCACGCGCTCACGAACCCGTCGGCCGACCCGGCACCCGTGGCGCTGGGCATCCACCCGTTCCCGACGATCGGCGGCGTCGACCCCCACGACCTGGTGCTGCGCGTTCCCGCGGCGACCGCACTCACCGCCGACGAACGGAAGATCCCGACCGGCAGCGAGCCCGCCGACCCCGCCCTCCGCTCCGGGGTGCGCCTGGGCGACGTCGAGCTCGACACCGCGTTCACCGACCTCGATCGCGATGACGAGGGCCGGGTGCAAGTGTCGCTGACCGCGCCCGACGGGCGGCGCGTCACGGTCTGGCAGGGCCCGGGTTTCGAGTACGCGCAGGTGTTCACGACCACGACGAAGTTCCCGGGCCTCGATCTGGCGGTCGCGATCGAGCCGATGACGGCGCCCGCCAACGCCTTCAACAGCGGCGACGGGCTGCGCCGACTCGCCCCCGACGAGACGTGGGTCCTGCACTGGGGCATCACGCTCGACTGAGCCGGGGCATCACCTCAAGACCGCCGCGCGCCGAGAGGCCCAGGAGCGTCGGATTCGACGTCTCCGGGGCCTCTCGTCCTGAGTTGTCGCCGAGCCGGCTCGCACGCCGCCGGAACTGTCGGCCTAGAGCAGTCCGCGGTCGCGCAGCTCGCGTCGCGTGAGGTGATGATCCTCGGCGTCGGCGGCCCCGCCACCGGGCACCACCGCTCCGACCGGCTCGGCGGCCGCCCCGGTCGCGCCCGGTCCCCGCGGATCGTCGGCGTCGGTCGGCGCCTCCGCGCCCTCCGCGCCGCCGGACTTGCGCGCCCGTCGTCGCTCCTTGGCGCCCTCGACGAGGTTGTATAGCGTCGGCAGCACGATGAGCGTCAGCACGGTCGACGAGACGAGCCCGCCGATGACGACGATGGCCAGAGGCTGCGAGATGAACCCGCCGTGGCCGGTGATGCCGAGCGCCATCGGCGTCAGGGCGAGGATCGTCGCGAGCGCCGTCATCAGGATGGGGCGCAGACGCTTCTCGCCACCGGCCATCACCGCCTCGGCGGTCGACAGCCCCTTCTCGCGGTACTGGTTGACGAGGTCGACGAGCACGATCGCGTTCGTCACGACGATGCCGATGAGCATCAGCACGCCGATGAGCGAGGCGACGCCGAGCGGCACCCCGGTCACGATCTGGAGCAGGATCGCCCCGGTCGCCGCGAACGGCACCGACACGAGCAGCAGCAGCGGCTGCCGCAGCGACTTGAAGGTCGCGACCATGACCACGTACACGATGAGGATCGCGGCGAGCATCGCCAGACCCAGCTGCGAGAACGAGTCGGCCTGCTGCGAGGCGACGCCTCCCACCTCGGCGGTCGCCCCGGCGGGAAGGTCGACCGCATCGAGAGCGGCGGCGACCGACACGGTGGCGACGGTGAGGTCGTCGGATGCCGGCGGCACGGTGACCGTCGAGGTGCGCTGTCCGCGCTCGGTGGTGATCGACGTGGGGCCGTTGCGCTCCTCGACGGTCGCGATGTCGCTCAGAGCGACCGGCCCGACGGCGCTGGGGATCGTGAGGGCGCGGAGCGCCTCGAGCGTCGCGGGCGGCTCGGACGTCGCCATGTAGACGGTGAGCGAGGTGTCGTCGATCTCGACGGTTCCGAGCTCCTGCGGGCGCATGGTGTTCGACACCAGCGCACCGACGGCGACCTCGGAGAGCCCGCGGGCCGCCGCGGCATCGCGGTCGACGACCACGGCGATGTACGGCAGCGAGGCGGCGAGGTTGTCGGTGACCTGACCGATGCCCTCGCGTCCGTCGAGTTCGGCCACCACCGCATCGGTGGCGGTGGAGAGGTCGTCGGCGTTCGAGGCGGCGACCGTGATCTCGATGTCGCTCGATCCGAAGCCCGCCGACGATGCGACCGTGATCTCGCCGGCGTCGTCGAGGCTGTCGACGGCATCCTGCACCTCGGCGCGGAGCTTCTCCTGGTCGGCGTTCTCGTCGGTGAGGATCGAGTACGTCACCCCGGCCCCGCCGCCCGAGAAGGCGTCGCGCACGGCCGATCCGCTCGAACCGATCGAGGCCTGGACGTGCTCGATGCCGTCGATGCCGTCGAGCGCTTCCTCGACCTTCAGCGCCGCCTCCGACTTGGTCTCGAGGCTGGCGGTCGGGCCGAGGTCCTGCGAGACGGTCATGGTGTTCTGTCCGGAGTCGCCGAGGAAGTTCTGCTTCATCAGCGGGTAGGCGGCGAGCGTCGCCCCCAGCACCACCACCGCGAGGATGACGGTGACGCCGGAGTGCTTCAGCGTCCACCCCAGCACCGGGCGGTACGCCTTCTGCAGGCGTGTGGGCGGCGCCTCGGGCGACTCGGGGTCGATGGCCCGGCCGTCGGCGTCGAGCAGCGGCTTGCCGGGCTTGAGGAACCAGTACGCGAGCACGGGCACGATCGTGAGCGACACGAGCAGCGAGGCGATCATCGCGATCGACACCGTCATCGCGAACGGCCGGAAGAGTTCTCCGACCATGTCGCCGACGAAGACGATCGGAAGGAAGACGGCGACGGTGGTGATGGTGGATGCCGTGACCGCCATGGCCACCTCGCGCACCGCGAGACGGATGGCGTCGCCCTTGTCGGCGTCGCCGACGTAGTGCCTCTTGATGTTCTCGATCACGACGATGGAGTCGTCGACCACGCGGCCGATGGCGATCGTGAGCGCGCCGAGCGTGAGGATGTTGAGGGAGTATCCGAACGCCTGCAGCCCGATGAAGGTGATGAGCACCGAGGTCGGGATCGAGATCGCCGTGACCAGGGTGGAGCGCACGGACAGCAGGAACACGAGGATGACCAGCACGGCCATGACGAGTCCGAGCAGGCCCTCGGTCGCGAGCGTCTCGATCGACTGCTCGATGAACGGCGCCTGGTCGAAGATGACGGTGAACGTCGCGTCGGGGAACGCCTCGCCGATCGTGTCGAGAGCGGCGATCACGCCGTTCGACACCTCGACGGTGTTGGCGGCGGGCAGCTTGGTGATCGAGATCGACAGGGCATCCTTCCCGTCAACGCGCGAGAGCGAGCTGACGGGGTCGGACTCCTGCACGACGGTCGCGACCTCGCCGATCGTGACATCGGTGCCGACGAGCGGCAGTGCGGCGATCTCGTCGACGGAGGTGATCTTCGCGCCGGTCTGCACGGTGAGCGTGCGGCCGTCCTCGGTGATGTCACCGCCCGGGAAGAGGGTGCCGTTCTGCTCCAGTGCGTCGCTGATCGCCTGCGTGCTCTCCCCGGCGGCGGCGAGCTTCGCGACATCGGGGGTGATGGTCACACGCTGGCCGACCCCGCCGACGATCTCGGCCGCGTTCACACCGTCGACGTCTTCGAGTTCGGGGATCGCGACGTTCTCGAGCTCGGCCTGCGCGTTGTCGGCGTCGTCGAAGCCCGACACGGCGACCTGGATGACCGGGAGGTCGTTGATCGAGATCGCGAGCACCTGCGGCGTGACGTCGGCCGGGAGCGTCGACGAGATGCGGTTGATCGCCTGCTGGATCTTCTGCTCGGCGGTGGCGAGGTTGGTGCCGTAGGCGAACGACGCCTGCACGATCGAGGCGTTCGTCGTGCTCGTCGCGGTCGTGGCGTCGAGATCGGGAACACCCTGGATCGCCGACTCGATCGGGGTCGACACGTCGTTCTCGACGACCTCGGGCGAGGCACCGGGGTAGGTGGTCATGACGACGAGCGCCGGGAGCTCGAGCGACGGGATGAGCTCCTGCTTGAGGTTGGTCAGCGCGAGCCCGCCGAACACGGCGGCGACGATCGTGATGAGAGCGATGAGCGCGCGGTTCTTCAGGCTCAGGACGGCGAGTTTCGACAAGTCTGTTCCTCAGGGTGCGGAGGGGACGGATGCAGCGGGGACGGGGGCGAGGATCCCGGTGAGCGCGTCGCGGATGACCTGCTCGTCGAGGGGTTCGTCGTGGATCTGGGCGTGCCAGACGAGGCCGTCGATGAAGACGGCGGCGGCGCGGGCACGGTCTTCCCCGTGCACGGGGGCGAGGAATCCGACGACCTCGTCGGACCAGCGGCGGGCCAGGTCGCGCACCCGGGGGTCGTGCACGGCGGCGGTGACGACGGCGCGCTCGGTCTCGATGGCGCGGGCGTCGGCGAGGCTCGCGTGCAGCAGGCGCGCGATCGCTTCGGGGGTGGCACCGGCCGCCTCGACGGCGGCGCGCGTCTTCTCGACGTGCTCCTCGATCTCGCGCACGAGTTCGCGCAGCGCCTCGTCGCGCAGGTCGTCGAGCGTGGCGAAGTACTGCGTCGTCGATCCGAGCGGCACCCCGGCGCGCGCGGCCACCTTGCGGTGGGTGAGCGCCTCGACGCCGACCTCGACGATCAGCTCGGCGGCCGCGCGCGTGATCTCGCGACGGCGAGCCTCGGGGTCGCGACGGCGGCGCTTCTCGGTCATCGGTCCTCCTGGAACATCCGTACATGTACATATGTACATTGGCCGGGTGGGAAGAGGCTGGGAGCGTGGGGGCTCACCCCATCAGGGCGCCGAGCGCCAGCCCCGCCCCGGCAGCCACGAGCCCCAGCATCAGCATGCCCACGGCGTGGAAAGCGGATGCCCGTCGGGCGCCGTCGTGCCAGAGAGCCACCGCATCCAGCATCGCCGTGCTGAATGTCGTGTATCCCCCCAGCAGGCCGGCGCCGAGCAGGATGAGGTGCGACGGCAACGCCGTCGTGACGATGCCGAGCGCGAAGGATCCGGTGAGGTTGATCACGAGGATGCCCCACGGATACCGCCGCCCGAGCATCCGCCCCACCCCGCGGTCCACCACGTAGCGCAGCACGCTGCCGATTCCTCCGGCGAGCGCGGCGCCGAGGAACAGCAGCGGAGTCATGCGCCGACCCCGACCGCCCGGCGCGGCCGTCCGACCCGCAGCCCGAGCGCCGCCGCGGCGAGGCCCAGCACGAGCGAACCCGCGGCGTAGGCGCACGCGGCGAGCGGAGCATCCGTCCACAGCGCGAGCGTGCCGGTGGTGAACGCGCTGTAGGTGGTGAAGCCGCCGAGCACCCCGGTCGCCAGGAACAACCGCAGCTCGGCCGACGCCGGCAGCCGCGCGGCGACGAGCCCGATCAACAGGGCGCCCGTCACGTTCGCCACGAGGATCGCCCACGGGAATCCCTGGTCGGGCAGTGCGAGGCCGAGCGCCAGTCGCGCCGCCGTTCCGATCGTTCCCCCCGCCAGCACGAGCAGCAGGCGGCGAAGGGTCATGGCACCACGCTACCCCCGCGTGCCAGGGCGCCGCGCCGATGTCAAGGCGTTGGGATGCGGGGGCCGACGGGCGTTGACTGTGCCGCATGAAGCCGCTGTGGAAGACCGCCCCTCCCGCTCCGACCGGCACGGCCTTCGAACCGGGCTCCCGCCACGACGTGGTGATCGTCGGCGCCGGACTCACCGGGCTCTCGACCGCCGTCATGCTCACGAGGGCCGGGCTCGACGTGGCCGTGCTCGAAGCGGGCGAGATCGCCCAGCTCGCCTCCGGCGGCAACACCGGCAAGCTCTCCCTGCTGCAGGGTCAGCGTCTCGCCGAGATCCGCCGCCACCACCCCGCGTCGCTCGTGCAGGCCTACGTCGACTCCAACCGCGCCGGGATGGACTGGCTCACCGCCTTCGCCGACGGGGCGAGCGTGCCGTACCTGCTGCGCACCGATCATTCGTACGCCCAGGGGCCCGATGGCATCGAGTCGGTGAACGCGCAGCACCATGCGGCGCGCGAGGCGGGACTCGCGACGCGTCTGCTCGACCTCGACGAGCGCCGACGGATGCCGGTGCCGATGAGCGCCGCCGTCGCGCTCGACCACCAGATCACGATCGACCCGGAGCTGATCACGCAGGCGCTGGCCGCGGAGTTCCTCGCCGGGGGCGGCACCCTGCACACGGGCATCCGGGTGACCGGCGCCCGCGTGCTCGGCGATCCGCACGTGCGCACCGCTCACGGCCCCGTGTTCGCCGAGCACATCGTGCTCGCGACCGGCAGTGCCATCCTCGATCGCGGACTCTACTTCTCGAAGACCAGCGGCATGCGGTCGTATTGCGTCTCGTTCCGCGTGCCCGGCGAGGTCCCGACCGAGACGTTCCTGTCGGTCGACGGGCCGACGCGCTCGATCCGCCCGGTGTCCGCCGGCGACGGTCCGGCCGACGTTGCTCAGTTGATCGTCGGCGGCAACGGGCATCCGGTCGGCCGCTCCGACGGCGAGACCGCGGCCATCGACGACCTCGTCGCGTGGACGCAGGAGCACTTCCCCGGCGCGGAGGAGACCCACCGCTGGTCGGCGCAGGACTATCGGTCGCACAATCAGATCCCGTTCGTCGGGTCGCTGCCCCGCGGGCTCGGACGCATCCGGATCGCCACCGGTTACGCGAAGTGGGGGCTGTCGAACGCCCCTGCCGCCGCGCTGCGGCTGACCTCCGAGATCCTCGGCGAGAAGTGGAGCGAGCGGCCGCGCTGGATGACGCGCATCGGCACCCGGCTGACGCAGCCCGCCGATCTCGCCACGGGTGCGCAGGAGGGTCTGAAGGTGGGAGCGGCGGCGACCAAGGGCTGGGTGGAGGCCGAGCGCACCGCCGTGCCCGTCCCGCGCCCGGCCGAGGGCGAGGGCGTGGTGGCTAACCGTGCCGGCCTGCCGGTCGGCGTCTCGACGGTGGGCGGCGTGACGCGCGCGGTCGACGCGGTGTGCCCGCACCTCGGCGGCGTGCTCACCTGGAACGACGCCGAGTGCAGCTGGGACTGCCCGCTGCACGCCTCGCGGTTCGCCCCCGACGGCACGCGCATCGAGGGCCCCGCGCTCAGCGACCTGAAGCCCCTGCCCCGCGAGGGCTCCCGCTGACCTCGTGCGGAGGAGGCTCCCCCGTCAGTCGGCGTGCGGCGGCGGGGCATCCCACCCCTGCTGCGGCGTCTCGCAGGTCTCGCGGAAGACGTACTGCGAGGCCAGCTTGCGCTGGCTGCTCGACCAGTCGATGGCCGGTCGACGCTGCTCGGGCGGCAGGTAGCCGAGGCGGTAGACGGCCATGAGCTCGAGGTCGTCCGGCACGCGCAGCAGGTCGACGATCTCGTCCCACTTGCCCGGCACCTCCATGGGGAACGAGATGAACTGGATGCCCATGCCCAGCTCGACCGTGGTGAGCCAGATGTTCTCCATCGCGGCGCCCATGCTGAACACCGAGTAGAACGACGACAGCTGCCCCGGACGGTACTCGCTGCGGTCGAGCATCACGCCCAGCAGCAGCGGCGATCCGGCGACCAGCTTGCGGTTCTCGTCGCCGAGCGTCTTCGGCACGCCGAACGTGTTCATCAGCTTCTGCCCGCGCTTGGTGAACACCTGACTCGTGAACGGCCGCAGGGCGGCGGGGAGCTTGTCGAACAGCATGCCGCTGCGCTTCTCGTCCATCTCGGCCTGGCTGAACCGGAAGTACGGCTTGTAACGCTCGAAGAACGTGCCGTTCGACATCGCCTCGGTCATGCTCTCGCCCGAGATGCGCGAGATCTGCTCGATCGTGTCGCGGTTCTCGATCACGACGAAACGCCACGGCTGGCTGTTCAACTGCGAGGGCGCACGGCCGGCGGCTTCGAGCAGGATGCGCTGGTGCTCCTCCGAGACCGGGTCGGGAAGGAACCCGCCGTTGGTCGTCTTGCGGCGGCGGATGGCGTCGAGCAGTTCCATGCGGTCACTTCCGGTCGAGACGGTTCGCGCGCACGAGGCCCGCGACGATGAAGGGGGCGGCGGTAAGGGCGACGAGCGGATGCCGGATGCTGCGCGACCCGAGGTACGGGATGGCCGCGAGCGGGGCGGCGGCGGGCAGCAGCAGCAGCGCCGCGCGCCGGCTCGCGCGTCGAGGGCGAGCCCACAGGAACCCCGCGGCGAGCGCCGAGCCGGTCGTCGCGCACGTCGCGATGTACAGGGCGTGGTGCAGCCAGCGGAAGTCGCGGGTGTTTATGACTCGGGCGGCGACGGCGCTGCCGAGCGCGACGTTGGCGCCGTAGGCGGCGGTGGCGCCGAGGAACAGCGGCGCGGCGTTCGTGCGACGTCGTGCCCTCCACCTCATGCCCCGACTCTACGCCCGCGGCCGCGTCGAGGTTCGACCCTTGCCGGTGACCGCGCCAGCGGATACGGGCCGACGGGTACGGCATCCGCCGGTGCGTCCGAGCCGGGTGCCACGGGGGTTCAGACGATGAGGAGCGGCCGGATCGAGCATCCGGCAGTGAACGCGACGCAGCCGACAACGAACCCAGGGCATCGGGCCCGTTGCCGGCTCAGGGCTCACAGGTGCGCGTCGGCGTACGCGCGCAGTGCGTCGCGCACGAACTCCGCGCCTTCGGTACCGCCGCGCGACGTCGCGTAATTCGCGGCGAAGCGCGGGTCGGCGACGTACATCTCGCCGAGACCGATCACGTACGCCTTCGCGTCGCCGTCCGGCGTCGAGGCCGGCGTCCCCGGGATGCTCCGCAGCCACGCGACGTGTCGACCGGCGAGCTCCTGGGCGGCGTCGGATACGGGGTCGATGCCCTGCTCGGCGACGGCGGCCCAGTCGCGGGCGAGGTCGGAGGCCGTGCGCTGCCACTCGGCGCGTTCGGCATCCGTCATCCCGCGCCACCAGCGGTCGCCGTCGGCGTAGGCCCGCGCGCCCCAGCGCTGCTCGACCTCCTGCCGATGGACGGTGTGGTCGAAGCCGTCGAACATGTTCTCTGCCATGAGTTCTTCACCTCCTCTCAGGGTCGCGATGGTGGATTCGACCGACGCGATGCGTCGGGCCAGCCTGTCCTGCTCGTCGCGGAGCAGGGCCAGATGGGTGTCGAGGGCGGAAGCCTCGCGCTCACGGTCGTCGGCGACGTCGTCGCTCGATCCCGCCAACAGGTCGGCGATCTGCGGCAGCCCGAGCCCGAGATCGCGCAGCAGCCGGATGCGCTGCAACCGGACCAGGGCGCGCGCGTCGTAGTGCCGGTAGCCGTTGGCGGCGATGCGCGTCGCCGGGAGCAGGCCGATGGCGTCGTAGTGGCGCAGGGTGCGGCTGGTGGTGCCGGCGAGCCGCGCGATCTCCTGGATCGACCAGTCGCGTGCGTTCATGCGTCGCCCTCCTCTCTTTTCTCTGCGGTGCGCGAGCGATGCTTCCACCCTAGAAGTTGACGCAGCGTCAAGGTCAAATGGGCTTTTTGGGGCAGTCCGCGCCCCCCTCTTGACGTGATCGAGATATATCGTGTTACGGTGTGCGGACACGATATATCTCGATCGTCCGAACGAGGAGAACAAGACATGACCGAGAAGTGGCTCATCGCCCCCGGCGAGGAACGCGTCATCGACATCGAGTCCGCGTCCCGCCTGAAGATCGGGCTCGTCGGCGGACAGGTCGACGTCATCGCCCACGACGAGCCGGGCATCCGCATCGAGGTGCACGGCGTGACCGTCAAAGACCTGCGCATCGAATCCCACGGCGGTCAGATCGAGATCGATCACCCGCAGCTCGGGTGGGACAACTTCCTCGAGGTGTTCCGCAACTTCGGTTCGGGCGGCCCGCGCGCCGAGGTGAGCGTCGCCGTCCCCCGCGGCATCGCCCTCAATCTCGGGGTGGTCAGCGCCGGTGCACTGGTCTCCGGCATCCGCAACGACGCCCGTCTCAGTACCGTCTCGGGCGACCTGATCGTCGACACCCTCGTCGGCGACCTCACGGTCAACACCGTCTCGGGAGACGTGCAGGTGCGCGGCCTGAACGGGTCGATCAACGCGAACAGCGTCTCGGGCGACGTCGCGGTCACGGGCGTCGTGCGCAAGGCGACCGTCGACATCGTCTCGGGCACCACGACGGTCGACGCGGCGGGAGACGTCAACACGATCACCGTCAACTCGGTCTCGGGCGGCACCACCGTGCGCCTCGACGAGTCGCTCGCGGCGAACTACGTCATCCGCTCCCTCAGCGGACGCCTGCTCATCGACGGCGTCGAGCGCAGCACCTCCGGGCCCAGCAACTACACCGGCACCACCGGCGAGCTGGCCGGCCGCTTCGTCGACCTCCGCGTCAACTCCGTCTCGGGCGGCGTGACGGTGCTGCGACGCACGCCCGCCTCGACCGCCGACGACGCCGAATGGGAGGACGCATGAGTCCCGCCGTCTTCTCCCACGGAGACCTGCGGCTGTACCTGCTGTCACTGCTGGCCGAGTCGCCGCAGCACGGATACGGCATCATCCAGGCGCTCACCGACCGCACCGGCGGCACCTACACACCGAGCGCCGGAACCATCTACCCGCGCCTGGGCAAGCTCGAGGAAGAGGGTCTCGTCACCAAGACCGTCGACGGCCGCACCACGATCTACGCGATCACCGAAGCGGGCCGCGCCGAGCTCGCCGCGCGCGAGAGCGATCTCGCCGGCATCGAATCGGGACTCGCCGACTCGGTGCGCCTGATCGCGAACGAGGTGCGCCAGAGCGTGCAGGAGGCCATGAAGAGCCTGCGTGCCGACCTCGCCAGCGCGGCGAACGACGAGCGGGCGGCTGCGCAGAACAGGCCGCGCGGAGCATCCGACGACACGCGGGCGACGAGCCGCGAGGAACTGCACCGCGCGGATGCCGTCGTCAACGCGTTCCGCGCGCGCATCCGCACCGACCTCCGTACCCACGTCGCGAAGGGCGGAGCACTCCCCGCCGCAGTCGTGACGGATCTCGAGAACGCCCTGGATGCCGCGGCTCGCGCCGTGACCTCGGCCCTCTCCCGCCCCCACCCCTGACCCCCCTCTTCTCACTACTCCCGTCGCAAAAAGTGTCGGCTGCCATCCCGGCGGCCGACACTTTTTGCGACGGGAGGGGACGAGACGGCGGGCGGGGCAGGAGAGGGACATACGGTCGAGCCATGCACCGCTCCTCGCCGAATGCTCCGCACCCGGGTCACCCGACGCCGCGGGGACCTCCGCCCCCTCGACACCGTCAATGGCGGCGGGCGCCGAAGACGAATGGGACGAAGACGGCGACGGCTCGCCGACTACCTCAAGGTCGGGATGCGCGAGGTGCCGGGCACGACCTCTCTGGTGACGGGGCAGGTCGGCATGGAGTACGTCTCGCTCACGATCACCGACGACGTCGTCACCGCCATCATGAGCGGCGCCAACGACTTCTCCGACCTCTAACCCCTTCCCTCCCGTTCCCGTCGCAATAACTGTCGGCTGCGAGCCCGCGGGGCGACAGAAAATGCGACGGGAACACTCCGAAGGGCGGGGATGAGCGGCGGTATACTTGCGGTATGACCACGACGATCAAGGTGAGCGACGATCTCCGGGATCGGCTCAAGGCCCAGGCATCCCGAGACGGCCTCACGCTCGGGGCGCATCTGACCCACCTCGCCGACGCCGAGGACCGTCGTCGGCGGCTCGCAGACCTCCGCGCCGCGATTGCCGCGACGCCTTCGTCGGTGCGTGCGGATCACGCGGACGAATCCTCCAAGTGGGAGCGCACCGAGCTCGCGCCCAGGTCGTGAGCACGCCCGACCTCGCTCCGGGCATCATCGCCTGGGCTTCACTCGAGCCCGTCCGCGGCCGCGAGCAGGGAGGTCACCGTCCCGTCCTGATCGTCGCCTCCACCGGCTACCTCGACGCCGTCACGACCCTCGCCATCGTGTTATCCATCACGACGACCGATCGAGGGTGGCCGAACCACATCCGCGTAGAAGGGCCCAGTGGTCTCGATCGAGACTCGTGGATCATGACCGAGCAGCCGCGCACTCTCACGCGCGACCGTCTCACCGGCGTGGCGGGCAGCGTCAGCCCCGGCTGCCTCTCGCGCGTGCGCACCTGGCTCGGCGACTTCCTCGACCTCTGAGCAGTCCGGCCTTCGACCGTTCCCGTCGCAATTCCTGTCGGCTGCGCGCCAGTCGGGCGACAGATTTTGCGACGGGAGCGGTCGAGAGAGGGCTGCGATCACTCGGCCGACTCGGGCCAGATCTCCTTCTGCGAGTCGGGCACGAGGTCGCCGAGCGGCACGACGAGGATCGCGCGGTGCTGCCGGTGGGCGAGGCGCGCGGCGACCGACCCGGTGAAGAACTCGCGGATGCTCTCGCCCAATCCGCGCTTGCGCGTGCCGACGACGATGAGCTGGGCGTCGAGCTTGTGCGCCAGCTGCTTGATCGCAAGCGCCGGGTCGCCGACGAGCTGCCGGGCGGTCCAGGTGAGGCCCGAAGCGTCGAGAATCGGCGCCACGGCCTGCTGGACCGCTTCGAACTCGGCGATACCCGCGTCGAAGTTGATATCGATGGGCGCCGAGTGCACGTAGCCGTCCGGGTCCTCGTAGGTCACGAACCGCGTCACGTCGACGTGCGCCACCACGAGCGGCGAGCCGAGCAGCCGCGCATAGCGCACGGCCTCGTCGACCACACGGCGATCCTGTGAGGGCTGCACGCCGACGATCACGGCCTTCTGCAGCGCCGCGTTCTGTGCGGCTTCATCGGACGGAGTGGAGGTGCTGTCGGACATGAGATCGCTCCCTTCACCGGTCTGGCGTCAGCCAGAGGGTCTTACCCGCGTGCTATTCTGAATGCTACTCTTACCGGCCGCGAGCCGGTGTCGTGAATGACTCGGGCCATCGTTTGCCCGCAGCTGACTCGTGAGGGGGTCTCGCGCATGGGCCGTGGCCGTCAAAAGGCGAAGCACACAAAGATCGCCCGCGAACTCAAGGCGTACAGTCCGTCGGTGAACTACTCGGCGCTGGAACGTGAGCTCGCGACTTCGGGCGACTCCGAAGACGAGTACGTCGACAAGTGGGCGGATGACTACGCCGACGAAGACGAGGACGAACTAGAGAAGGCCTGACCGCCCACTCCTGATCGACTTCTCCCCCGCGCGACCCGCGGGGGTTTCGTGGCTCTTCACGAACGAGGGTGTAGTCGGTTGAGCGCGTCGATGACCGGGTAGGGGTCGAGGTCTCCCGGATGATGGAAGTTCTTCACGCTTGCCATCCCGAAAGACCTCGACTTGCTCCACCCTACGTTCGCGACCCCTG
>NZ_JBDGME010000009.1:0-123558 GCF_057655505.1 Microbacterium sp. Soil_N32 | reverse complement strand
TCCCGCGCCCCCCGCCCCCCGCCTCACCAACGACGCGGGATCAAAATCGCACGCTCCGAGGCGCCTGGGCATGCGATTTTGATCCCGCAACCGGGTTACAGGGACGGAGCGGCGCCGAGGACCCGGGGTAGGGGCGCGCGTGGGGCGGGGGCGTGGGCCGGGGTGGGAAGGGCGCAGTGGCGGCGTCAGAGGGCGCGGGTCGTGGAGCGTTCCACGAGGGAGCAGGGGAGGAGCACGTGCGCGGCATCCTGCCCGGGCGACGCCAGTCGGGCCAGCAGCAGCTCGACCGCCCCGTGCGCCATGTCGAGGATCGGCTGCCGCACCGTCGTCAGGTCGAACGCCTGCCACGACGACATCGCGACGTCATCGAAGCCGAGGATCGACACGTCGTCCGGCACACCGACGCCGAGGGCCTTCGCCGCGTTGAGGGCGCCGAACGCGGTGAGGTCGTTGTGGCAGAACAGCGCCGTCGGCGGCTCGGCCAGGCGCAGCAGGCGCGTCGCGGCGTCGAAGGCCCGGGTGTAGTCGAGGTTCGCCGACTCGAACAGCTCGTCGTGGAACTCGACGCCGGCGTCCGACAGCGCGGCGAGGAACCCCTCGTGCCGCTCGCGCACGGATGCCGTCGTGAGCGGTCCGGCGATCACGCCGATGCGCTGGTGCCCGAGCGAGGTGAGGTGGCGTCCGGCGATGCGCCCGCCGTCGAGGTTGTCGGGAGAGATGGAGTCGTTGTCGGTCACGGCGCCCGGGCCCATCGTCACGGCCGGCACGCCGAGCGAGACGATGCGACCCTCGTCGTCTGCAGACAGCAGGGTGGTGGTGAGGATGACGCCGTCGACGTTCGTCTCCCAGAGCGTGCGCGCGAGGTCTTCGGTGGTGTCGGCGCGGCCCGAGAGGATGAGCGTGCGATAGCCGGCGCGATTGAGTTCGCCGCTGATGGTGTGCAGCAGCTCGGCGTAGTAGCTGTTGCGCGGGTCGCCGAGCACGACGCCGATCGTCTGGGTGCGGCTGGTGACGAGGCTGCGCGCGCTGAGGTTCGGGCGGTAACCGAGCCGTTCGATCGCCGCCTCCACCCGGGCGCGGATCTCGTCGGAGACGCCTTCGCGACCGTTGACGATGCGCGAGACGGTGGTCTGCGAGACGCCCGCCGCCTTGGCGACGTCGATGCTCGTGACCCCGCGGGTTCTCGACGGCATGGCCCCTCCTCTTCCGTGCCGGGGATTCCATGCTAGACCGGCCGGACGGGGCCGATGACTACGCAGTCGTCCCGGCGTGGCGGGGGATGCGCGGGGCGATGGGCCATGACGCCGGGCGGATGCGCCGGGTGGGCGGACGGTGGCTCCGGGCGGATGCCCGACGCGATCAGCCCCAGTGCGCGGGGGTGGGGAGCGTGTGGTCGCGCACCTCGGCACCGGACGGGGTGAGCGACGCCGTCGCGTACAGCAGCGACTGGGTGGGGTAGCCGTGCGGGCGGTTGTCGCGGATGATCGCGCGATCGTCGTCGGGCGACAGCTCTGCGGATTCGGCGAGCAGCCCGGTCCAGTCGGCGGCCCAGTCGTCGCTCTCCGCGGCCGGGCCCAGGGCGCGGAAGCGCGGGAGCCACATGTCGATGCGCGGGGTCGCCGGGTCGTCGAGGTCGTCGTGCGCGATCATGTGGGTGCCGGGTGCGACGGGGGTCTCGCGCACCTCGACGCCGTCCCACGAGAGCACGCGAACGCCCTGCGGTCCGACCTCGAGCAGGTTGAACCCGTGCATCGGCGGGGTGCCGTCAGGAGAGCGTCCGGCCACCGATTCGAGCGCAAGAGTGCCGCGGGAGACCGCGCGCTCGGCAGGGAGTTCCTGCAGGTCGGCACGGTTGAGCAGCACGGCGAGGCGGCGCCGAGCCGGGTCGACCGCGAGCCACGCACCACCGGCGCGGCGGTCGCGGATGCCGATCACGCCCGGGTATCGCTCCGGCCACCAGGGGCCAAGGGCATCCCATTCGCGCTGCGGGTCTTCGTCGCGTACGGCCAGCAGCCGCGCCGCGCCTGCGCTCTCGACATCGATCACGACCGTGCACACCCTCCCGAGTCTAGGTGCGCCCCGCGTCGCCGGCACGGCCCGGGCGGGCGGATGCTGAGGCAGAATCGGAGGCGTGAACATCGTCGTGGGAGTCACCGGCGGGATCGCCGCGTACAAGGCGGTGCACCTCGTGCGCCTGCTCATCAAGGAGGGGCACGATGTCACGGTGGTGCCCACCGAGGGCGCGTTGCGCTTCGTCGGCCTGCCCACGTGGGAGGCGATCAGTCGTCAGCCGGTGACGACGAGCGTGCACGACGACGTCGCCCGGGTGCGTCACGTCGCCCTCGGGCAGAACGCCGACCTCGTGGTCGTCGCCCCGGCCACCGCGAACACCATCGCATCGATGGCGGCAGGCCTCGCGGGCGACCTGCTCGGCACGACGCTGCTCGCCACGGAGGCGCCGGTGCTCATCGCCCCCGCCATGCACGCCGAGATGTGGCGCCACGCGGCGACGCAGGCGAACATCGCGACTCTGCGCTCCCGTGGCGTGCACCTCGTGGGTCCCGCCGACGGCGAGCTCGCCGGTGGCGACGCGGGCCCGGGGCGCATGTCCGAGCCCGAGGAGATCCTCGCCGCGGCGCAGGCTCTTCTCGCGCCGGGCGACCTCAGCGGCCTGCGCGTCGCGATTTCGGCCGGTGGCACGCGAGAGCCGATCGACCCGGTGCGGTTCCTCGGCAACCGGTCGAGCGGACGGCAGGGGGCGGCGCTCGCGGCGGAGGCCGCAGCCCGCGGCGCGCTCGTGACGCTGGTCGCCGCGCACGTCGATGCCGCGGTGCTCGACGCGGCGGAGCATCCGTCGATCGAGATCGTGCACGTCGGCACGGCCGCCGAACTGGCCGCCGCGATGAAGGATGCTTCCGCCTCGGCCGACGTCGTCGTGATGGCTGCGGCGGTCGCCGACTACCGGCCGCGCGAGGCCGCCGACCACAAGCTCACCAAGGCCGAGGGCGGGCTCGGCCGCATCGAGCTCGTCGAGAACGAAGACGTGGTGGCCGCCCTCGCGACCGCGCGCTCGGAGGGGCGGGCCCCCGTCGGGCAGACCATCGTCGCGTTCGCCGCCGAGACCCTGCCGAAAGCCGAGGACCGCCGTGAGCGCGCGCGGGGAAAGCGCGAGCGCAAGGGTGTCGATCTGCTCGCGGTGAACCTGGCCGACGCCGAGCACGGGTTCGAGAAGCCTCACAACGCCGTCGAGGTGATCGGCGAGGGCGGAGCGGTCGTCGCCGAGGCGTCGGGAACGAAACGCCAGGTCGCGGGCGCGATCTGGAACGCGGTGCTCGGCATCCGCTGACCGTCGGCGTCGTTGTCGCCGACGCCACCTCCTGCTAAACTTGAGTCAAGCCAACTCAAGTTTGAGTGACCATCGACCAGAAGGAGTCTCCCAGGAGGGACAGATGAGCAACCCCCAGACCGGATCCCCCAACGAGCAGCAGACCGCGCTCGAGCAGTTCGGCATCAACCTCACCGACCGTGCACGCCAGGGCAAACTCGACCCCGTCATCGGGCGCGACAGCGAGATCCGTCGGGTGAGCCAGGTGCTCACCCGACGCACCAAGAACAACCCCGTGCTCATCGGCGAGCCTGGCGTCGGCAAGACGGCCGTCGTAGAAGGCCTCGCGCAGCGCATCGTCGCGGGCGACGTCGCCGAGTCGCTCAAAGACAAGGAGCTGGTGACCCTCGACATCTCGGCCCTTGTCGCCGGCGCCATGTACCGCGGGCAGTTCGAGGAGCGGCTGAAGAGCGTGCTCAAGGAGATCACCGAGTCCGACGGACGCATCATCACGTTCATCGACGAGCTGCACGTGCTCATGGGCGCGGGCGGCGGTGAGGGGTCGGTCGCGGCATCCAACATGCTCAAGCCGATGCTCGCCCGGGGTGAGCTGCGTCTCATCGGCGCCACGACGCTCAACGAGTATCGCGAGTTCATCGAGAAGGATGCCGCGCTCGAGCGCCGCTTCCAACAGGTGTACGTCGGCGAGCCCACGGTCGAAGACACCATCGCGATCCTGCGCGGGCTCAAGGAGCGGTACGAGGCCCATCACAAGGTCGCCATCGCCGACGGCGCGCTCGTCGCCGCCGCATCCCTGTCGAACCGCTACCTGCCGGCCCGGCAGCTGCCAGACAAGGCCATCGACCTGATCGACGAGGCCGCGTCGCGCCTGCGCATGGAGATCGACTCGGCCCCCGTCGAGATCGACGAGCTGCGCCGACACGTCGACCGTCTGAAGCTCGAAGAACTCGCGCTCAAGAAGGAGAAGGACCCGGCGTCGAAGGAGCGGCTGGCCGCGCTGCGCGACGACCTCGCCACCGAAGAGGCGAAGCTCGCCGAGCTGCAGGCCCGCTGGGAGCGCGAGCGGGCATCGCTCAACCGCGTCGGCGACCTCAAGACCCGCCTCGATGCGGCGCGCATCGACGCCGAGCGCGCGCAGCGCGAGGGCAACCTCGAGCGCGCCTCCCGGTTGCTGTACGCCGAGATCCCCGCCCTGGAGCGCGAGCTCATGGAGGCCGAGCGCTCGGAGGGCGCCGACGGCGACGAGGGCCGGATGGTCAACGAACAGGTCACCGATGAAGACATCGCCGGAGTCATCGCGGCGTGGACGGGCATCCCCGTCGGCCGACTGCTGCAGGGCGAGACCGAGAAGCTGCTGCACCTCGAGTCGGAGCTGGGCAAGCGCCTGATCGGACAGAAGGATGCGGTGAAGGCCGTGTCGGATGCCGTGCGCCGCTCGCGCGCGGGGATCAGCGACCCCGGTCGCCCCACCGGATCGTTCCTGTTCCTGGGGCCGACGGGTGTCGGCAAGACCGAGCTGGCGAAGGCGCTCGCGCAGTTCCTCTTCGACGACGAGCACGCCATGGTGCGCATCGACATGTCGGAGTACGGCGAGAAGCACTCGGTGTCGCGTCTCGTCGGCGCCCCTCCGGGGTACGTCGGCTACGAGCAGGGCGGCCAGCTCACCGAGGCCGTGCGCCGTCGCCCGTACAGCGTCATCCTGCTCGACGAGGTCGAGAAGGCGCATCCCGAGGTGTTCGACGTGCTGCTGCAGGTGCTCGACGACGGTCGGCTGACCGACGGCCAGGGGCGCACGGTCGACTTCTCGAACGTCATCCTCATCCTGACGTCGAACCTCGGTTCGCCCATCCTCATCGATCCCGTGCTGACGGTCGACGAGAAGCGCGAGCAGGTCATGGCGTTGGTGCGTCAGGCGTTCCGTCCGGAGTTCCTCAACCGACTCGACGACATCGTGATGTTCCAGGCGCTCAGCGAAGACGACCTCGCGCAGATCGTCGAGCTGTCGATCGACCAGCTGCACACGCGGCTGCGCGACCGCCGGCTCACGCTCGCCGTGACCCCGGATGCCCGGTCGTGGCTGGCTGAGCGCGGCTACGACCCGGTGTTCGGTGCGCGGCCCCTGCGCCGCCTCATCCAGACCGAGGTGCAGAACAAGCTGGCGACGGCGCTGCTCTCGGGCGGCGTGCGCGACGGCGACACGGTGCGCGTCGACGTCGCGGCCGACGGCACGGGTCTCGCCCTGACGTCGTCCGCCCCGGAAGTCTGACCCCTTCTACGACAACGCTCCCGTCGCATTCTCTGTCGTCTCCGCCTCAGCGGGGCGACAGAAAATGCGACGGGAGCGTCGTGTGAGAACGGGAGCGGGTCAGGCGCTGAGGATGACCGACTCCGAGACGGGGCGGCGCACGCGCGGGGCGGTCTCGCGCTGCTGCAGCACCTCGGGCAGCGCCTCGACGTCGCCGAACTCGCCGACGGCGAAGACGGTCACGGCCGCGAAGCGGGGGTCGAGGTCGGCGAACTCGCGCACGACCTCGGGGTCGAAGCCGCTCATCTGGTGCACGAGCAGGCCCTCGTGGTGCGCCTGCACCGAGAAGTGCGCGACGGCCTGGCCGAGGTCGTAGAGGGCGTGGGTGATCGGGGTGCCGTCTTCGGTGGCGGTCTCGGCGACGGCGACGACGAGCACGGCCGCGTTCACGGCCCAGGTCTGGTTGAAGCCGACGAGGGAGTCGACGATCTGCGCGTGCAGCGCGGTGCCGCGGCGGCCGACGATGAAGCGCCAGGGCTGGGAGTTGTTGGCCGACGGCGTCCAGCGCGCAGCCTCGAGCGAAGCGGCGAGCTTGGCCTCGTCGATGGGGGTGGTGGCGTCGAACGCACGCGGGCTCCAGCGGGCGGCGAGCACGTCGAGCACCGGATGCTCGGTCGGGGCGGTGCGGTCGAGGGTGGGAGTGCTCATGGTCGTGCCTTTCAGACGGATGCCGATCGGACCTCGTCGTCCGCCTACGCGTGTGCGAACGCATGTGTCCGCATGGATATTCCGCGCCGGCATGACGGAACCCCCGGTGCAGGCATCCGCCACCGGGGGTTCCGTCGCCTGCGGGGTCAGCCGCGCAGCGCCTCGCGCAGCTTCACCCGGCTGCCCATGCGCAGCAGCGAGTTCTCGTAGATCTTCGCCCCCACGAGGATCGCCGCGACGCAGCTCAGCAGCAGGATCACGAGCGACACGAGCGGCTCCCACCACTGCGCCTCGCCGACGAACAGCCGCATCGGCATCCCGACCGGCGCCGAGAACGGCACGTACGACATGATCGTCAGCACCAGCGGGTTGTCGTTGAAGACGATGACGAGGATGTACGGCGCCATGATCAGCATCGTGATGGGCGTCGTCGTCGCCCCGATGTCCTCCTGACGCGACACCATCGACGCCGCGGCGGCGAACAGCGACGCCAGCAGCACGAACCCGAAGAGGAAGAACACGGCGAACCAGATGATCGGCGAGCCGAGCATGGTGAGCACGTCGTTCTGTCCCGTCGCGATGAGTCCGACCGTGGCGACCGCCGCCAGCAGCAGGATCTGCGCCATCGCGAGGATCGTGTTGCCGATGACCTTGCCGGCGAGCAGCACGCGGGCGGGCATCGCCGAGAGCAGCAGCTCGACCACCCTGGTCTGCTTCTCCTCGACCACGCTCTGCGCGATCGTGCCGCCGAACGTCGACGCCGCCATGAGGAACACCAGGCCGAACGCGAGGGCGATGAAGTACCGCAGCAGCGGATGCGTGCCGGCGGGCTCGAGGATCTGCACTTCGGGGGTCTGCGAGAGAGCCGTCACCAACGAGCTCGGCGCATCGGTCAGTGCGACGACGGTGAATCCCGTCGGGCCGGTGCTCGACACGACGGCGGCATCGACCTTCTCCTCCCGCACGAGCGCCTCGGCGGCGGCGTCGTCGGGGGCCTCTGTCACCTCGACGCCCGGCAGTGCCGACACCGCGGCCGACGTCTCGGACGTCACGGCGACGGGAGTCTTGTCGTCGGCCGCGCTCTTGCTCGCGAAACCGCCGATGACGATGCCCGCGAGGGCGACGACCATCAGGATGACCGTCGAGATCAGGAATGCCTTGCTGCGCAGCTTCGAGCCGATCTCGCGCTCGGCGACGAGCCAGATGCCGTTCGAACTGCGGAGGGGGGAACCCCCGGGGGTCTGCGCGGTCACTGGATGACCTCCTTGAAGATCTGGGCGAGAGAGGGATGCTTGGGGGCGAAGCTGGCGACATCGCCGCGGTCGACGGCGGTGCGCAGCACGCGCTGCGCGGTCTCGGCGTCGTCGGCGTCGAACAGGGCGTAGCCGCCTTCGAAGTCGACCACCGTGACGCCCGGTTCGGTGCGCAGCCAGCCGGCGTCGCCGGCCGAGACGAGCTCGTAGCGGTTGCCGGCGTGCTCTGCGCGCAGCCCGTCGCGCGACCCGGCCGCGCGGATCGTTCCGCCGGCGAGGATGACGAGGTCGTCGCACAGCCGCTCGACGACATCGAGCTGGTGCGACGAGAACAGGATCGCCGCGCCGCGCGCGGCCGTGGCCTGCAGCGTCGAGGCGACCACGTCGACCGCGAGCGGGTCGAGTCCCGAGAACGGCTCGTCGAGGATCATGACCTTCGGGTCGTGCACGAGCGCCGCGGCGATCTGCGCGCGCTGCTGGTTGCCGAGCGACAGCGATTCGATGGTGTCGCCGAGGCGCTCGCCGAGTCCCAGCTCGGTGAGGATGTCGGTCGCGCGGTCGACGGCATCCGCCTTGCCGATGCCGTGTAGGCGGGCGAGATAGACGATCTGCTCGAGCACCTTCATCTTCGGGTAGAGGCCGCGCTCCTCCGGCATGTAGCCGAACGTGCGGCGGTCGGCGCCGGTGACGGGCGCGTCGTCGAGGGTGACGGTGCCCGAGTCGGACGAGAGGAGTCCGAGCACGATGCGCATGGTCGTGGTCTTGCCGGCGCCGTTGCCGCCGACGAAGCCCGTGAGGCGGCCCGGTGCGACGTCGAAGGTGACGTCGTCGAGCACGCGCCGCGAGCCGTAGCTCTTCGTGATGCCGTGGAGGTGGAGCGTTCCTGTGGTCATGCCTCCACGCTAGGGAGCAGGGCGGGGCGCAGGCATCCCCCGTACGGGGGATTGCGACCGGATGCCCTCACTGGGCCGGGCCTCATCGGGGTCCGCCCCGCGGGGGACCTACCGCCGCGCGCGCAGCACGACGCGGACGGCGAGACCGGCGACGAGGGCCCAGAAGGCCGCACTCACGCCGAGCACCTGGATGCCGGAGGCCGCGG
Organism: Microbacterium sp. Soil_N32; assembly: GCF_057655505.1. Classification (NCBI taxonomy): domain Bacteria; kingdom Bacillati; phylum Actinomycetota; class Actinomycetes; order Micrococcales; family Microbacteriaceae; genus Microbacterium; species Microbacterium sp. Soil_N32. The sequence goes on along the minus strand of NZ_JBDGME010000009.1, from coordinate 114,907 downwards.
CGAGGAACGTGACCACGGCCGGTAGGCGTTCGCCGGCATCGTCGACGGCCTGCTGCACGGCCGCGCCGAATGCCGCGAACAGCGCCAGGCCGGCGACGGTCGGGATGACGGCCGCCGGAGCGAGCACGACCAGAGCGGCGAACGCGGCCGAGGCGGCGCCCAGCACGAGATACGAGGCCCCGGTCGAGACCCCGGCGATCCACCGCCGTTCCGGGTCGGGGTCGGCGTCGGGCGAGGCGGCGAGAGCAGCGCTGATGGCGGCGAGGTTGATGGCGTGCCCGCCCGCCGGGGCGCCGAGCGCGGTGCCGAGACCGGTGACGAGCATCGATGGACGCCACGGCACCTCGTAGCCGAAGCTGCGCATGATCGCGACGCCGGGAACGTTCTGCGACGCCATCGTCACGATGAACAGGGGCAGGGCCAGGCCGACGAGCGCGCCGAGGGTGAAAGTCGGTGCGGTCAGCTCGATGCGCGGCAGCAGGATGCTCGGATCGATCGGCGCGCCCGCCTGCACGAGCGCGATCGCGACGACGATCGCCGCGGCGACGAACGCGAGCGGTACCGCCCAGCGCGGTGCGACGCGCGCGGCGATGAGCCAGGTCACGACGACCGGCACGACGCCCCAGGGGTTCTCGACGATCCCGGTCACGGGCGCGAGGCACAGGGGCAGCAGCACGCCGGCGAGCATCGCCTGCGCGATCGAGCGCGGGATGCGCGCGATTAGCGCTCCGAGCGCAGGCCAGAGGGCCGTGAGCAGGATCAGCGCCGCTGTCACGAGGAATGCTCCGACGGCCGCCGACCACCCGCCCTCGATCGCGCCCGATGCCGCGCCGGTCGACGCGAGCAGAGCGGCTCCGGGCGTCGACCACGCCACGGTGATCGGCATGCGGTACCGCCAGGCGAGCACGATGCACGCGAGCCCCATCGTGATGCTCGCCGCGAGGAGGCCGCTCGCGGCCTGAGCAGCCGAGGCCCCGACCGCCGACAGTCCGGTGAGCACGACGGCGAACGAGCTCGTGAAGCCGACGAGCGCCGTCACGACGCCGGCGACGACGGGACGGGAGACGCCCGCTCGGGCACCGGTTGACGTCATGCGAGACCGTGCCGGTGCGCGAGCACCACGGCCTGCACCCGGTCGCGCGCACCGAGCTTCTGCAGGATGCGCGACACGTGCGTCTTCACGGTCGCCTCGCCGATGTACAGCTCCGCCGCGATCTCGGCGTTGCTGCGGGCATCGGCGAGCAGCGCGAGCACCTCGGCCTCGCGCTCGGTGAACGGCTCGACGAACGTCGGGAGGCCGGGGGCTGTGTCTGCGTCCGGGTCCGCATCCGGGGTAGGGGCGGGGGCGACGGGTGCGGTGCGTGCAACATCGCCGGTTCCTGCGAAACGCGCCAGGACGCGCCGCGTCACCTCGGGCGCGAGCATCCCGTCGCCGACGGCCAGTGCGCGCACCGCGGCGATGAGGTCGTCGGCGCCCGCGTTCTTCAGCAGGAATCCGCTCGCCCCGGCATCGAGCGCCTGGTAGAGGTAGTCGTCGCGGTCGAAGGTCGTGACGATGGCGATCGACGCGGTGAGATCAGGATCGGCGACCAGGCGGCGCGTGGCCTCGATGCCGTCCATGTCGGGCATCTGCACGTCCATCGTGATCACGTCCGGCCGCAGCGCCGCCGCCTGCGTCATCGCCTCGCGCCCGGTCGACGCCTCGCCGACGACCGCGATGTCGGGCTGCGTCTCGAGGATCGTGCGGAACCCGGCACGCAGCATGGCGTGGTCGTCGACCAGGAGAACGCGTATAGGGGCGTCGGTCATGCGGTGGTCCTCTGCGGGGTGGGGGTCGCGGTCAACGGTACCCGGGCGCGCACGCGCACCCCGCCCTGCGGGCGCGGTGCCACCTCGATCGTTCCGCCGGAGGCGACGGCGCGCTCGCGCATGCCGAGCTGACCGAGACCGGGGCGCAGCGCGCTCACCGGGCGCCCGGAGTTCACGATCTCGACCTCGACGCCGTCGTCGTCGTAGCGCACCCGCACGTCGGCCGTCGCGCCGGGGCCCGCGTGCCGCCGGGCGTTGGTGAGCGACTCCTGCACGATGCGGTAGAGGTTGACCGCGACGAGGGGCGGCACCGGCGCCGCCTCGCCGATCACCTGGTACGTCGTCGGGAGCCCGGCCTCCACCGACGACTCGACGAGCGCGCCGACATCGTCGAGGCCGACGGTCGAGCCCGCGTCGGTCGTCTCGCCGCCGGGGGTGCGCAGCGTCTCGAGCAGCTGTCGCAGCTCGCCGATCGCATCCCGGGCCGATCCTTCGATCCCGGTGAGGATGTCTTTCGCGCGGGTCGTGTCGTGGTCGATCACCAGTCGCGCCGCCCCGGCCTGCACACCCATGACCGAGACGTGGTGGGCCACGACGTCGTGCAGCTCGCGCGCGATGCGCACGCGATCGAGGGCCACGGCCTGCGCCGCGGTGACCTCGCGCTCGCGTTCCAGGTCGTGCGTGCGCTCCTCGAGCGCTGCACGCTGCTGCGCCGCCTGCCAGGACCGGTCGCCGAAGTAGTACGCCCCGCCGAAGTAGAGCATGTTGAGGAGGATCTGGATGAGCATGAAGGCCACGTACGGCGACATCGCACCGGCGACCACCTCGGCCTCGTCGGCCTGGCCGATCGCATCGCGATACGAGGTGACGATCAGCCAGGCGAACATGCCCACGATGATGCCGACGCGCACGAGGAGCGCGGCGCGGCGGTTGCTCATCCAGGCGCCGACCGAGTACAGGCCGATGAACATGGCGATGTTGCCCACATAGATCTCGGGCACGCGGATCGTGACCGCGACGAAGTACGCCACCGAGACGACGATCGCGACGGCGGCGGGCCATCGGCGGCGTACCGCGAGGGGAGCGGTGACGACGACCGCGTAGACCAGCGCCGTCCACAGCTCGGCCTGCTCGTCGCCGTAGATCTGCGAGATCGACGAGAGGGCGGCGCTGAGCACCGCGCCGACGAACAGCACGGCGGCCAGTAGCAGGTCGTTGCGGTGGTCGCGCGCGGTCGGGGTGCGCGTGAACTCGGCGGGCATGATTCCACCGTAGGGGCGGAGGCACGGTGCGGCATCCCCCGCACGGCGGATGCCACAATCGAGCGTGACCACCGCGCCGCGCCCTCGCCTCGCCCCGCTGTACCTCGCGGGCTTCACCACCGCCTTCGGTGCGCACGGCATCGCCGCGGCGCTCGGCGCCGAGACCGAGGACATCGGGTGGACGCTGCTCGCGTTCGGCCTGACCCTCGCGCTGTACGACCTCGCCGAGGTGCTGCTGAAGCCCCTGTTCGGCGCGCTCAGCGACCGCGTGGGCGTGCGCCCCGTCGTCGTCGGCGGGCTGGTCGCCTTCGCCGCCTTCTCGGTCGTCGGGGCGATGGCCCCCGGCATGGTCGGGCTCGTCGTCGCCCGCTTCGGGCAGGGGGCCGCCGCATCCGCCTTCTCTCCCGCCTCGTCGGCGGCGGTCGCCCGGCTGACCGACGAGAGCACGCGCGGGCGGTACTTCGGCCGGTACGGCTCGTGGAAGAGCCTCGGTTACGCGCTGGGGCCCCTCCTCGGTGCCGTGCTCGTGGTGTGGGGCGGCCTCCCGCTGCTGTTCTGGGCCCTCGCGGTGATCGGCCTCGCCGCCGCCGTGTGGGTGGCGGTCGCCGTGCCCGCAGTGCCCGTTCTTCCCCGCAAGCGCGTGACGCTGGCCGACGTCGGGCGCGAGCTCGCCGCCCCGGGCTTCCTCGTCCCGACGCTGGTGCTCGCCGCGACGACCGGCGCGCTCGCCGTGGCCGTCGGCTTCCTCCCGCTGCTGGGGCGGCAGAACGGGCTGGGCACGGTCGGCAGCATGGCGATCGTGACCGTGCTCGCGGTGGTGTCGAGCATCCTCCAATCGCTCACCGGTGCCGCCCACGACCGCGGTCGGGCCTCCGTGCGCGCCGCGATGCTCTCCGGTCTTCTGCTGATCTCGGTCGGCATCGCGCTCGCCGCTCTCCTGCCCCATCCCGGGGTGCTCGTGGCGACGGCGGTGCTGGTCGGCGCGGGCGTGGGAATCGCCACGCCCGTGGCGTTCTCGCATCTCGCCGCGACGACGCCGCCCGAGCGCATGGGGCGCACCATGGGCAGTGCGGAGCTCGGACGCGAGCTCGGCGACGCGGGCGGCCCTCTGGTCGCGGGGGCCGTGGCCGCCGCGACCGTGCCGGCGCTCGGGATCGGGGCCGTCGCCGTTCTCGTTGCGGCTGCGGGTGCGGGGGCGGCGTTCGGTCTGCGCGGTGGCTCCCCGGCGACGCCGGGCGGTGGCTCCTCCGCCGGAGGGTCCACGACGTCGGGTGCGGCGCCGCGGTCGACGGTGGGCGGGTCGACCGCGCCGGGGTCGACGGACGCCGGGTCGACGGAGGCCGATCCGTCGGCACCCGGGTCGAGGGCGCCGCTGCCCTGACTCGGGCGGGTCAGCCCTCGGTCAGCATCCGCTCGATCACTTGCGCGACGCCGTCGTCGTCGTTCGAGACGGTCTGCTCGTCGGCTGCGCCGCGCACGGCCTCGTCGGCCCCGCCCATCGCCACGCCTCGACCCGCCCAGCGCAGCATCTCGACATCGTTCAACGCGTCGCCGAACGCGACGACGTCGGCGCGGTCGATGTCGAGGTGGGCGCACAGCCGGGCGAGACCCGTCGCCTTCGTGACGCCCTCGGCCATGATCTCGACGAAGGGCGCCCCCGAGAGCGTGGCCTCGAAACCGGGGAGACCGAGGGCCCGCAACGCCTGGAACACGGCGGGAGGCGCGAGTTCGGGATGCCGGATCACGAACTTCACGCTCGGGGCGTCGAGAACCTCGTCGAGCGGCACGCCACCCATCGAATCGGGGTCGCGCTTGTGGTCGGAGTGGTCGGCGATCGCCGCGTAGCCCTGCTGCGCCACGAAGGTCTCGCCGGCGTCGCGCACGCTCGCGAAGAGCAGATCGGGGATGCTCGCGCTGAGGGCCTGGGTCAGCGCGCGCAGAGTCTCGACGGGCACCTCCTCGGCGAACAGCAGACGGCCGTCGGCCAGGTGGGTCGCGTAGGCGCCGTTGCTGCACACCGCCCAGTCGCGGAAATCCGCCTCGGCGGCGATCGCGCGCAGGCCGATCGGCTGCCGGGCGGTCACCGGCACGACGTGGATGCCCCGGTCACGGGCAGCGTCGAGCGCGCGCCGGGTGCGCGGGGTCACCGATGACGTCGAGTCGAGGAGCGTGCCGTCGAGGTCGGTCGCGATCAGCCGCATGGGCGGATGCTCACGAGAAGATCATCGGCAGGTCGCCGTCGTCGTCGGCACCGCCGAGGTCGAGCTCGGCGACCACGGGCACGTGGTCGCTGGGCTGCTCGCCCTTGCGCTCCTCGCGGTGGATCGACGCGCCGGTGACGGCGTCGGCGAACGAGGACGAGCCGAGGATGAAGTCGATGCGGATGCCCTCGTTGCGCGGGAACTTGAGCCGCTGGTAGTCCCAGTAGGTGTAGCCCTCGGGCAGCAGGGGCCGCACGACGTCGGTGACCCCGGCGTCGGCGAGCGCGAAGAACGCCGCACGCTCGGGGGGCGAGACGTGGGTGGAGACGCCCTCGACGATGTCGGGGTCGCCGTTGTCGGAGTCGAACGGGATGATGTTGAAGTCGCCGACGAGCGCGAGGGGCAGCCCGGGCGTCGCGGCGAGCTCGGCGGCGGTCGAGGTCTTGAGGGCTTCGAGCCAGTGCAGCTTGTAGGTGTAGTGGGGGTCGTTCAGCGAGCGTCCGTTGGGCACGTACAGGCTCCACACCCGCACCCCGTCGACCATGACTCCGAGCGCGCGGGCCTCGAGCGGAGCATCCGGCCCTTCGTGACCCTTCGCGAACCCCGGCATGCCGTCGAAGGCGGTGCGCACGTCCGTCATGGGCAGGCGGCTGGCGATCGCGACGCCGTTCCATTGATTCAAGCCGTGCACCTCGACCTGGTACCCCGCCTCTTCGAACGCCGCATAGGGGAACTGCTCGGGCTTGCACTTGATCTCCTGCATGGCCAGCACGTCGATGTCTTCGCGAACCGCGAAGTCGACGGTGCGGGCGACACGTGTGCGGATGGAGTTGACGTTCCAGGTGGCCAAGCGCATGCGTCCAGCCTAGTTGCGGGGTCGGACAGCCGTCGCGCCCGCGACCCGCCTGGACATGACAGCGCAGTCAGAGCGCGGGCGCTCTACACTGGACGCCGTGACCGCACTCGACGCAGACCGTCAGAACCTCCTCGCCCTCATCACGGACGAGGCGGTGTTCCACGGCGACTTCACCCTCTCCAGCGGCAAGAAGGCGACGTACTACGTCGACATGCGCAAACTCACGCTCGACCACCGCGCCGCCCCCGCCATCGGCCGCATCATGCTCGACCTCATCGGCGATCTCGACGTCGCCGCCGTCGGCGGGCTCACCCTGGGCGCCGACCCGATCGCGAACTCGGTCATGCATGCGTCGGTCGCGACCGATCGTCCGCTCGATGCGTTCGTGGTGCGCAAGGAGCCGAAGGACCACGGCCGCGGCCGTCAGATCGAGGGCGCCGACGTCGCAGGCAAGCGCGTCGTCGTGCTCGAAGACACCTCCACGACCGGGCAGTCGGCGCTGAAAGCCGTCGAGGCGCTGCGCAAGGAAGGTGCAGAGGTCGTCGCCGTCGCAGTGATCGTCGACCGCAAGACCGGTGCGCAGGCCGCCATCGAGGCCGAGGGCCTCGAGTGGCGTGCGGCATTCGACCTCGACGACCTCGGGCTCGACCCGCAGTGACCCGCTACGCCCTCGCCGTCGACGTCGGCGGCACGAAGATGGAGGCGGCCCTCGTCGCCGAAGACGGCACGCTCGTCGACGGCAGCCGCAGTCGCCAGGCCACCGGTCGCGACGCCACCGCCGCCTCGCTCGACGCCGCCGTCGCCGAGATCGTGCGTCACGCTCTCGCGGCGCTGCCCGCCGGGGCCGAGCTCGTCGGCGCGGGCGCGGGGAGCGCGGGCCCCGTCGACCGGCGCACCGGCAGCATCGCGCCGGTGAACATGCCGGGAGCGCACGGATACGGACTCGCCGAGGCCGTGCGCCGCGAGGCGTCGGCGGTGCTCGGGCGCGCGGTGAGCGCGGTTCTCGGCCACGACGGCGGTGCGCTCGCGCTCGCCGAGGCGTGGCGCGGCGCGACGCAGGATGCCCGGGCCTCACTGTCGATCGTCGTCTCGACCGGCGTCGGCGGAGGGTTCGTGGTCGCCGGGGCGTACATCCCCGGAGCATCCGGCAACGCCGGGCACCTCGGGCAGATCCGCCGGGAGGGCGGGCTGACCCTCGAGGAGATCGCCTCGGGACCGGCCAGCGTCGCGTGGGCGCAGTCGCAGGGCTGGGTCGGATCGACCGGGGAGGACCTCGCTCGGGACTCCGCCGGTGGCGACACCGTCGCGCGGGCGGCTATCGAGCGGTCGGCGAAGGCGGTCGGCGAGGCGCTGGCGGATGCCGCGACGCTCGTCGACCTCGACATGGTGGCGATCGGGGGTGGGTTCTCGCGGGTGTCGCCGGACTACATCGATCTGGTGCAGGAGGCCCTCACGGCGAGCGCCGTGCACGAGTACTCCCGTCGTGCGCGGGTGGTGCGATCGGGGCTGGGCGACGAGGGGCCGCTCATCGGCGCCGCGGCTCTCGTGCTGCGCTAGTCCTTCGGGCCGTTCAGTGACCCGGCACGAACAGGTGTCGAGCGGGGCCCTCGAGACGAGCGACGGAGATCTTGAGTTCCGTCACGTCATCCGCGACCGCGTCGATGCGGGTGGTGAGCTTCGCGTCGACAGCGTCGATGCAGGCGGTGAGCTTCGTCTCGACCGCGTCGATCCGGGTGGTGAGCTTCGCGTCGACAGCGTCGATGCGCCGCACGCACCACGCGAAGCCCGCGAGCATTGCCGTTCCGAGGCTCAGCACGATCCCGACGGCACTGAGCACGACGGCGAAAGTCTCTGCAGACACGAACACGCTCCTATTGTGCGACCTCAACTCCGATTCCGCATCGGACGATACGTGCCGCGCGGGGCGCCTCCCGCCCGAAGCCGCGCGCGAGACACCGCCAGCCTCGCGAGACATCACGTGCGCGGCGCCGTCTCGCACCGGTTCCGGTGTCTCGCGATGAATACAGGTCTCGGCGTGCGGCGCATCCGTTCACAGTCCTAACAAATACCGCGTAGGGTCGAAGAACGACGACGGAAGGATGCTCCATGCGCGTACTCGGCCTCATCTCGGGCACCTCGCACGACGGAATCGACGTGGCGGTGGTCGACTTCGCCTTCGACGGAGGGGCCCTGACGGGCACAGTGCTGCACGACGACAGCGTTCCCTACGCCGACGACCTGCGCGCGCGTCTGGTCGCGGCGCTGCCGCCGGCGCAGACGACGCTCGCCGAGGTCTGCGAGCTCGACACGCTCATCGGTCAGGCGTTCGCCGAGGTCGCCGCCGACGCCGCCGCGGCCATCGGGGGAGTCGATGCGGTGTGCTCGCACGGGCAGACCGTCTACCACTGGGTCGAGGGCGACCACGCCCGCGGCACGCTGCAGATCGGCCAACCCGCCTGGATCGCCGAGGCCGTCGGGGCGCCCGTCGTCTCGGACGTCCGCATCCGCGACATCACCGCCGGCGGACACGGTGCTCCGCTGGTGTCGTTCCTCGACGAGCTGCTGCTGCGCGGCCGCGGCGACACCGCTGCCGCCCTCAACCTCGGGGGCATCTCGAACATGACGGTCGTCACCGACGGGAAGATCACCGCCTACGACATCGGACCGGCGAACGCGCTCGTCGACGCCGTCGTCGTCGACCGGGGGCTGAACGACAAGGGGTACGACGACGACGCCGCGATCGCCCGGGCGGGCACCGTCGACGACGCGCTCCTCGCCGAGCTGCTCGCCGACCCGTACTACGCCCTCGCCGCCCCGAAGAGCACGGGCAAGGAGCACTTCCACCTCGACTACGTGCGCGCCCACATCGAGGGGCGCGACATCGCCGACGCCGACCTCGTGCGCACCCTCACCGAGCTGACCGTGCGCACCGTGGCGAACGACGTGCGCGCCGCCGGGATCCGCTACCTCGCGGTCTCGGGCGGCGGATGCCACAACCCGGTCATCCTCGACGGGCTGCGGTCGGCCCTGCCCGACGTCGACGTCGTGCTCGCCGACGAGCTCGGCGCCCCGGTCGACAGCAAGGAGGCGATCCTCTTCGCGCTCATCGGCTGGTGCACGCTGCACGGCGTTCCCGCGATCGTCCCGGGCGGCACCGGTGCCCGCGCACCGCGCATCCTCGGCACCATCACCCCGGGGGCGGGGCCGCTGCGCCTGCCCGAGCCGGTCGAGGCGGTCTCGGGGCTGACGCTGACTACAGGCTCCTAGCGGGGGCGCGAGCGCCCCGGTCGAACTAGCGCCGGCCGTCCTCGTCCCACGGACCCTCCCACCAGTTGCCGCCGCGGTCGTCTCCGGGTCCGCGGCGCCGCGAGCGCACGAACTGCACGATGAACAGCGTGATCGAGCTGAGTCCGATCAGGATCAGCACGAGGAAGAGCATGTCGCTCTGGGTCATGGTCGCCTTCCCTCCGCAGCATCCGCCACGATCTTCGCGATGCGGGCCTCGCGCGTCGTCGGTCGTTTCGCCGTCGCGATCTGCGTGAGACCGAACTTCTTCACCGACGGCGGGAATGCATCCCAGTTCGTCCGCGCGGCGGGAACGGCGTCGAGGGCCGCGGTGAGCTCCGCTGGCTCGATCCCGGCCTCGGGGCCGTCGAGCAGGGTCCACGACCCGTCGGCCTTCGCGGCCTCGACCATGCGGATGCCGGCGGGCGCGAGCATCCCGGCCGCCTCGAGCTCGATGAGCCGGGCCTTGTTCGTCGCCGCCCAGCCGCTTCCCTTCCGGCGGGGCGAGAACCACTGGGCGTTGTCTCCGTCGATCAGGCGCACCGGACCGTCGATCCAGCCGAAGCACAGGGCCTGGCGCACGGCGTCGTCGTAGGAGATCCCGTCGCTCCCGGCGCCGCGGGCACGCATCAACCACACGCCATGCGGGCGGGTGTGATTCTCTTCGAGCCAGGCGCGCCAGGCCCCGGCATCCGCCGCGGTGACGCGCTCGCCGTCGTCGAGCACGCCCACGTCAGTCCTCGTCGAGCGTGGGGATCGACTCGGTGACGGTCGGCAGCAGGTCGGCGACCGAGTCGACGACCTCGTCCGGGCGGAACGGGTACTTCTCGATCTCGGCCTGGTCGCTGATGCCCGTCATCACGAGCACGGTGTGCAGACCGGCCTCGATGCCGGCGACGATGTCGGTGTCCATGCGGTCGCCGATCATGCCGGTCTTCTTCGAGTGCGCGCCGATCTTGTTGAGCGCGGAACGGAACATCATCGGGTTCGGCTTGCCGACGACATACGGCTCCTTGCCCGTGGCCTTGGTGATCAGCGCGGCGATCGCGCCCGTCGCCGGCAGCACGCCGTCGGCGCTCGGCCCCGTGGCGTCGGGGTTGGTGACGATGAAGCGCGCGCCCTTGTTGATGTGCCGGATCGCCTTGGTGATCGCCTCGAACGAGTAGTTGCGGGTCTCGCCGACGACGACGAAGTCGGGCTCGGTCTCGGTCATGATGAAGCCGGCCTCGTGCAGCGCGGTGAGGATGCCCGCCTCGCCGATCACGAAGGCGGATCCGCCCGGGAGCTGCTGCGCGAGGAAGTCCGCCGTGGCGAGGGCCGACGTCCAGATGCGCTCCTCGGGCACGATCAGGCCGCTGGCGCGCAGGCGGGCCGAGAGATCACGGGCGGTGAAGATCGAGTTGTTCGTGAGGACGAGGTAGGGGATGTCGTTGCGCTCCCAGCCGGCGAGCAGCTCGGATGCCCCGGGGATGGCGGTGTTCTCGTGCACGAGGACGCCGTCCATGTCGGTGAGCCAGCATTCGATGTCATCGCGGTGTTGTCCCATGTGCTCAGCCTAGAGGGAGTGGGTTTCCGGCAGGTGTGAGTGTCAGGCGGTGAGCCAGACGACCTGGTCGGCGCCGTCGGGCACCCCCACCTCGGTGCCGTCCACCTCGAGACCGGATGCCGTCACGCGCACCCGCGACGAGACGTCGACGCCGAGCGCCTCCAGGGCGCGCAGCAGCTCGGGGTCGCGGTCGTCGACCCGCAGCACGGTGCCGGCGTGGCCCGCCGGAGCATCCGCCAGCAGCACGAACGGCACGCGCTCGACGTTGCCGTCGGCGTCGGGGATCGCGTCGCCGTGCGGGTCGAAGCGCGGCCGTCCGAGCCGTGCGTCGATGCCCTCCAGCAGGCGGTCGCTGATCGTGTGCTCCAACACCTCTGCCTCGTCGTGCACCTCGTGCCAGCCGTAGCCGAACTCCTGCACCAACCACGTCTCGATCAGGCGATGGCGCCGCACCATGGCCAGCGCGCGCCGGGTTCCGGCATCCGTGAGGCGCACGGCCCCGTAGGGAACGTGCGAGACGAGACCCGCCGCGGCGAGCTTCTTGACCATCTCGGTCACCGACGAGGGGGCGATGCCCAGTTTGCCCGCGAGGACAGACGGGGTGATCGGAGAGTCCTGCCACTCGGTGTGCGCGTACACCGTCTTCAGATAGTCGTCTGCTGCCGGGGATGCCACCGCTCCAGTCTACGCGGGCGGTCCCTCCCGACCCGGGGCGTCAGTTCGCGAGGGCGACGAGCACGCCGAACGCGACCTGCCCGGCGAAGAAGACCACGATGAAACCGAGGATCGCTGCGAGCAGTGACAGGCGTCCGTCGTAGCCCTCGACCTCGGCGATGCCGATGCGGCGGGCGCGGAACGCGAGTACCAGGGTGATGATGCCGAGGGCGAGCTGCGCCCAGGGGCCGCCGATCGGGAGCAGCGAGGGCACGGCGACGAGCACCGCCCCGAGCACGCCGGTCGCGAGGGCGAACCAGGTGAGGAGGCGGACGCGGTGCTCGGCGGACTCGGCGGACATGTCTTCGAGCCTATCCGCGCGGTCGCCGCTCGTCGTCACGCGCCCGTGAGCACGAGCCAGAGCAGCGCGGCGTTGAGCGCGATCAGCAGCACCGAGGCGATGACACCCGCGGCGGTCGTGAATCCCCGGTTCGCCCAGGCGCCCAGGGTGCGCTTCTGGGCGGTGAGGGCCACGAGCGGGATCAGCGCGAACGGGATGCCGAACGACAGCACCACCTGGCTGAGCACGAGCGCGAGGGTCGGGTCGACGCCGAAGCCCAGGATTCCGAGCGCCGGGAGCAGCGTGATGATGCGTCGCGCCAGCAGCGGGATGCGCACCTGCAGCAGGCCGTGCATGATCTCGGCTCCCGCGTAGGCGCCGACCGAGGTCGAGGCGAGGCCCGAGGCGAGCAGTCCCACCGCGAAGAACGTCGCGACAACCGGGCCGAGGCCGGCGGCCAGGGCGGCATGAGCGCCCTCCAGGGAATCGGTCCCTGCGACGCCGGCGAGGTTCGCGGCGGCGAGCAGAAGGATGCCGAGGTTCACCGACCCCGCGATGATCATCGCGATCGTCACGTCCCACCGCGTCGCTGCGAGCAGGCGTCGGATGCGGCCGGCGTCGGTGCGCGCGGTCTCGGCCTCGGCATCCGCCGGCTGTCGGCCGCGCGCGCCGAACCGGTCGCGACTGAGCGCGGAGTGCGCGTAGATCGCATGCGGCATGATCGTCGCCCCGAGGATGGATGCCGCGAGCAGCACCGACCCGGTGTCGTCGAAGCGCGGGAGCAGACCGCCCACCACCCCGGCGGGGTCGGGGGGTGCGATGAAGACGCCGGCGATGAAGCCGACGGTGATGATGACCATGAGGCCGACGATGACGAACTCGAACGGCCGGGCCCCGCGTCGCGACTGCACCGCGAGCAGGACCATCGAGACGGCGCCGGTGATGAGCCCGCCGAGCAGCAGCGGCACGTCGAAGAGCAGGTTCAGCGCGACGGCGCCGCCGATGACCTCGGCGAGGTCGGTCGCCATCGCCACCAGTTCGGCCTGCAGCCAGTACGCGCGACGAGCCCAGCGATTGCGCAACCGAGACCCGAGCACCTCGGGCAGGCTCTGGCCCGTCACCACGCCGAGCTTCGCCGAGAGGTACTGGATCAGCCACGCCATGACGTTGCCGGCGACCACGATCCACACCAGCAGGTAGCCGTACTGCGCTCCGGCCGTCATGTTGCTCGCGACGTTGCCGGGATCGAGGTACGCGACCCCCGCCACGAGGGCGGGCCCGAGCAGCCAGAGACTGCGCGGCGGAGCGGCGGTGGGGCGCGGCTGGTCGATCACGCTCGGATTTTTCGGCACACCGAAACCCTAGCCAAGTTTTCGGTGCGCCGAAATACCCGCTGGTGGCGAGGCGGCTAGCCTGGCGGAATGGATGAGCAGACCCCCGGAGCGCCTGCCGACGAGCATCCGGGCGGCCCTGCGAACGCCAATGCGGGCAGCCCCCCGAGCGCCGATGCGGGCGAGACCGCCGAGCGCACGACGCACGGGGTCGGCCCCTGGCCCGGCGGGCAGGGGGCGTGGCCGGACGGCGAGCAGTACGACCGCGACCTGCTCGCGCACGGAGACACGCGCAACGTCATCGACCGCTACCGGTACTGGCGCATGGAGGCGATCGTCGCCGACCTCGACACGCGACGGCATCCGTTCCACGTCGCCATCGAGAACTGGCAGCACGACATGAACATCGGCTCGATCGTGCGCAGCGCCAACGCCTTCCTCGCCGACACCGTGCACATCATCGGGCGGCGGCGGTGGAACAAGCGCGGCGCGATGGTCACCGACCGCTATCAGCACGTCGTGCATCACGAGGACATCGCGACGTTCGCCGCGTGGGCCGCCGAGGAGCGGATGCCGATCGTCGCCGTCGACAACGTCGACGGGTCGGTGCCGGTGGATCGCGCGGAGTTGCCGGAGCGATGCGTGCTGCTGTTCGGCCAGGAGGGGCCGGGCCTCTCGGCGGAGGCGCTCGCCGCGGCATCCGCCCATGTCGAGATCACCCAGTACGGCTCGACCCGATCGATCAATGCCAGCGCCGCCGCGGCGGTCATCATGTACGAGTGGTGCCGGCGCTACGCCGAGTGACAGCGGCGCAACGGGCACGACGCCGGCTGAACGGGGTGCAGGGAGCTACGCCGGGCGAACGCGGTGCGGGGCGCTACGCGTCGATCGTGGTCCAGCGCCCCAAGCGCACGCGCCACCCGAGCGTCGCGAGTCGCGCCAGCAGGTAGACCCCGAAGAACGCCACCGCCAGCCAGACCAGGCCCGCGATGCCGTCGAGGCCGAGGACCGCGATGATCCAGAGGCACGGCAGGAACGGCACGAGGTTGAGGCCCCCGGCGATCGCGAGGTAGCGGGCGTCGTCGGCGCCCATCAGCACGCCGTCGAGCACGAACACCACCCCGGCGATCGGCTGCGCGACGGCCAGCACGAGCAGGGCGGGCTGCACGAGGGCGGCCACCTCGGGGTCGCCCGTGAACACGATGCCCAGCACGCCCGAGAGGGCGGCGATCACCGCTCCGACCAGCACGCCGAACCAGACTCCCCAGGCGACGGTGCGCGCGAGCACCCGGCGCACCTGCTGCGGGTCGCCGGCGCCGATCTCCTTGCCGATGAGGGCCTGCGCGGCGATCGCGAGGGCGTCGAGCGCGAAGGCCGCCGCCGAGAAGATCGTGAAGACGATCTGCCATCCCGCGAGCTCGGCGGTGCCGACCCCCGTGGCGACCGCGACGGTCGCGAGCAGCGCGACCCGCAGGCTCACGGTGCGCAGGAACAGCCAGCCGCCCGATCGCGCGGTCGAGCGCAGTCCCTCGCGCTGCGCGCGCAGCGAGGCGCTGTGCCGGGTCGCGAGCCGGCGGACCACCAGCGCATATGCGCCGACCATGCCCCACTGGGCCGTGACGGTGCCGGCCGCCGAGCCGGCGATGCCCCAGCCGAAGCCGTAGATGAAGAGCACGTTGAGCAGAGCGTTGGCGCCGAACCCGAGTCCGGCGATCCACAGCGGCGTCACCGTGTCCTGCATGCCGCGCAGCAGGCCGGTCGCCGCGAAGACGATCAGCATGGCGGGAAGACCCCACATCGAGATGACGAGGTAGTCGTTCGCCTGCGCCGCGACGGCCTCGCCCGCACCGAACAGCGACACCAGCCACGGCGACGACACCGCGCCGAGCACCGCGAGCACCGAGCCGAGGGCGAGGGCGAGCCACATGCCGTTGATGCCGACCGACACCGCCTCACCGGGGCGACCGGCGCCGAAGCGGCGCGCCACCGCCGGGGTGGTCGAGTAGGCGAGGAACACCATGAGTCCGACGATCGTCTGCAGCACGGCGCCGGCGATGCCGAGACCCGCCAGGGGAGTCGTGCCGAGGTGGCCGACCAGGGCGGCGTCGACGATGAGGAAGGCGGGTTCGGCGATGAGAGCGCCGAGTGCGGGGACGGCGAGACGCAGGATCTCTCGGTTGAGGGAGCGCGTCGCCATCCTCCGAGCCTATGGCGTGCCGCCGACACCGTGCGGGATCGGGCCCCGCCCGCCGCCGCGGTCGTACCCTGGAAGACCCCGGATGCGGCAGAACGGAGCATCATGACGGATCCCCGCGAGCAGGCGGCGCGCTACCGTGCTCGGCAGCAGGCGCGCGAGGCCGCATCGGACGCGGACGAGGTCGGCGACGCGACGGGGCCCGCCTCGGCGCCGGGGCTCGGCGCGGCGGTCGACAGGGCGGCGTTCATCGAATCGGCCATCCAGGTCGCGATCCGCCGGGGCGACTTCGACGATCTGCCGGGGGCGGGCAAGCCCATCGAGGGGCTCGGAGATCATCACGACCCGGATTGGTGGATCCGTCGCAAGATCGAGACCGAGAACCTCACCGGACTCGGGCCGCCGGCGCTGCTGCTGCGCGAGGAGGACCGCGGGCTCGACGCGCAGCTCGACCTTCTCGGTCGCGAGGCCGATGTGCGGGCGGTGCTCGACGACTTCAACCATCGTGTGGTGGAGGCGCGTCGCCAGCTGCTCGGCGGCCCGCCCGTGGTCACGGCGACCCGCGACGTCGACGCCGAGGTGGTGGCATGGGCGGAGCGCCGAGCGCGTCGAGCCGCGGCGGTCGCGCCGGCGGATCCGGTGCCGCCCCGTCGTCGGTTCCGGTGGGGTCGCCGTCGCGCGGAGTGATTCCAGAGCATCCGCTGGACACGATGTCGGGGACCCGTCCTAGGGTGGAAGGCATGACAGACGCGCTTCCTTCGGGCCTCGCCCTCGACGAGTTCAGCTCCGACATCCGCCCGCAGGACGACCTCTACCGCCACGTCAACGGCGCCTGGCTCTCGCGCACCGAGATCCCGGGCGACAAGGCCCGCTGGGGCTCGTTCCACCTCCTCGCCGAGCAGGCCGAGGCCGATGTGCGCGCGATCATCGAGGAGTCGCAGCAGGCCGAGCCCGGCACCACCGCGCGCAAGATCGGCGACCTGTTCGCGAGCTTCATGGACACCGAGCGCATCGCCGCCGCGGGCACGAGCCCCCTCGCCGAGACGCTGGCCGAGATCGACGCGATCGACGGCATCCCCGCCCTGCTCCGTACGGTCGGGGCCTACGACCGCGACGGCCGCGCCGCGGTGATCGGCCTCTACGTCGACGGCGACCCCGGCAACCCCGAGCGCTACCTTCCCGTGCTCGTCCAGGCCGGACTCTCGCTGCCCGATGAGAGCTACTTCCGGCTCGACGCCTTCGAGGGCACGCGGGCGGCCTACCGGGCGCACCTCGGTCGTCTGCTCGCGCTGGCGGGCGTGGCGGATGCCGAGAGCCAGGCAGACCGCTCCATCGCGCTCGAGACCGAGCTGGCCGCGCACCACTGGGACAACGTGCGCAGTCGCGACGCCGTCGCCACCTACAACCTCAAGACCTGGGACGAGCTGCAGGCTCTCGCGGGCGTCGACCTGACGCCGTGGCGCGAGGCCGTGACGCCCTCGAACCCGGCCGCGTTCGACGAGGTCGTCGTCGCCCAGCCCAGCTTCTTCGAGGGTCTGGGCTCGCTGCTCGTCGAGGCGCGTCTCGACGACTGGAAGGCCTGGCTCCGGGCCAAGGCCGTGCACGCCGCGGCCCCGTACCTCACCGACGAGATCGTGGAGGAGAATTTCTCGTTCTACGGCACCGAGCTCACCGGCGTGCCCACGATCCGCGAGCGCTGGAAGCGCGGTGTCTCGCTGACCGAGGGGGCCATGGGTGAGGCGATCGGCAAGGTCTACGTCGAGCGCCACTACCCGCCGACGGCCAAGGCCGCGATGGACGAGCTCGTGGCGAACCTCATCGAGGCGTACCGCCGCAGCATCACCGACCTCGAGTGGATGACCCCCGCAACGCGGGAGCGCGCCCTCGCGAAGCTCGACTCCTTCACGCCGAAGATCGGTCACCCCGAGGTGTGGCGCGACTACTCCTCGCTCGAGATCGACCGCGACGACCTGTTCGGCAACGTGCGGCGCGCGTCGATCTTCGAGCACGACCGCAATATCGACAAGGTCGGCGCACCGATCGATCGCAACGAGTGGCACATGCCGCCGCAGATGGTCAACGCGTACTACAACCCGTCGATGAACGAGATCGTCTTCCCGGCGGCCATCCTGCAGTACCCGTTCTTCGACGCGGGCCGAGACGCTGCCGCGAACTACGGCGGGATCGGCGCGGTCATCGGCCACGAGATCGGTCACGGCTTCGACGACCAGGGCAGCCGATACGACGGCGACGGTCGCCTCGAGGACTGGTGGACGGATGCCGATCGTGCGGCGTTCGAGGAGCGCACGAAGGCTCTCATCGCCCAGTACGACGCGCTCGTGCCCGAGGGGCTCGACGCCGCGCACCACGTCAACGGCGCGCTGACGATCGGCGAGAACATCGGCGACCTCGGGGGCCTCGGCATCGCGCTCAAGGCCTACGAACTGTCGCTCGACGGCGCCGACGCCCCCGTCATCGACGGGCTGACCGGAGTACAGCGCCTGCTGCTCTCGTGGGCGCAGGTGTGGCAGCAGAAGAGCCGCGACGCCGAGACGCTGCGTCTGCTCACGATCGATCCGCACTCGCCGAACGAGTTCCGCTGCAACCAGATCGTGCGCAACATCGACGCGTTCTACCGCGCGTTCGACGTGACCCCCGACGACGCGCTCTGGCTCGACGAGAACGAGCGCGTGACGATCTGGTGACCAATCGCCTCGCACCATGAGGCCGTCCGCACGGCGGGGGTACGATATCCGTGCCGTGCGGACGAGCTCACGGCATCCCCCACATCCCATCCCCCGTAAGGATCACGCGTGGGCGCTCTCTCCTCCTCGAATCCGGAGCCGGTCGACGGTCCCCGCGCGGTGCTGCGCGGCTCGCAGCGCCCGCATCGGCGCCTTCCCCGGCGGGCGGCCGTGGGTCGGCGCTCCTTCACGGCGACGCTGCGCGCACTCGAGAATCTCGCCCAGTCGGGTGCACAGGTGTCGGTGCACGTCGTCGACCTCGACTCCCACGAGCACGTGCTCTCGGGCGACGACCACGTCACGATGCCCGTGGGCGGCCTCGGTGTCGTGCCGCTGCTCATCGAGGTGGCGGCGGGCTTCGAAAGCGGGGCGCTGGACCCGCTCGAGATCATCGAACGCACGAGCGTCGACGAGGTCTCGTCATCCGGCCTGTGGCGTCACCTCCACGCCCCGGCTCTGCCCCTCGCCGACCTCGCGGTGCTCGCGGCCACCGCGGGCGACCCCATCGCCGTCAACGCGCTGCTGCAGAAGGTGGGCCACGACCGCGTGCGCCAGCGCATCGACGCCCTCGGTCTGCGACGCACCGCCCTGCTCGACCGGTTCCGCGACCTGCGCGGCCCCGACGACGCTCCGCAGGTCGCCGTCGGATCGACCCGCGAGTTCGCCGGCCTCTTTTCGGCGCTCGTCAACTCATCGGTTGTCGACGCGGCCGTGAGCGCCCAGGTCTCGGAGTGGCTGAGCCTCAATCAGGATCTGAGCCTGGTCGCGGCATCCACCGGGCTCGATCCGTTCGCGCACGACCACGACGCCCACGGGCTCCTCTTCATCAACAAGACCGGCCGCGACCGCGGCGTGCGCGCCGAAGCCGGCGTTCTCGCCGGGCCGCGCGCCGGCGTCGCCTACTCGCTCGTCGTGTGCTTCGACGACCTCTCGATCGCCCATCGTCTGCGGGCGCACGACGCTTTCCGCGTGCTCGGCGTCGAACTCATGGAGTACACGCACTGACGAAACCCTGTTCGCGGCGTGCGGGATCAGAATCGCACGCCGCAGCCCCCGGGAACCTGACATATCGATCCCGCACGGGAGTGCGGGCCGGGGTCAGGGGAGGGAGGGGTGGGGGTCGGTGGTGCGCTGCTTGGGGATGAACAGCGACAGCACCAGCGCGACGATGCCTGCGGCGATCGCGAGCCAGAAGCACACCTGGAAGGCGTCGTGGGTCGGCACCGCGACGCCGTCGACGTCCACGGTCATCGCCGCGAGCACGCCGCCCATCACGGCCGACGCACTCGAGGTGCCGACCGAGCGGAAGAGCGCATTGAGTCCGTTCGACGCGCCGGTCTCGTGTGCGGGCACCGAGCGCATGATGATCATCGGCATCGCGGCGAACGTGAAGCCGATGCCCACGCCGATGAGCAGGTTGCCGACGAGGATGTGCCAGACCTCGCTCGACAGGATCAGCACGAACACATACGCCAGCACGATCGCCGCGGCGCCGACTGTGAAGAGCGGGCGTGGTCCGACGGTGCGCTCCAACCAGCCCGAGAGGGGCGAGATCACCATCATCACCAGTCCCGCCGGCATGACGACCAGAGCCGCCGAGATCATGTCGAGCCCGAAGCCGGCACCGCTGCCGACCGGCATCTCGAGCATCTGCGGGAAGGTGACGTTCGACGCGAACAGGGCGAAGCCCATGCCGATCGCGGCGATGTTCGTGAAGAGCACCGCCGGTCGTGCGGCCACGCGCAGGTCGAGCAGCGGGTCGTCGGTGCGCAGCTGGTACCAGCCCCACACGAGCAGAACCACGACGCCGCCGACGATGCAGGCGAGCGTCGAAGGGGCGGTCCAGCCCCATTCGGCGCCGCGCGATACGAAGAGCAGGATGCCGGTGAGGCCGATCGCGAGACCGATCGCGCCGACGATGTCGAGGCGCCCGGGTGAACGGAGTACGTCCTCCGGCACGATGAGGACGATGAGGAGCAGGCCGACCACGCCCAGCGCGGCGGCGAGCCAGAACAGGGCGTGCCAGTCGGCGTTGACGGCGAGATACGCGGCCACCGGCATACCGACAGCCCCGCCGACTCCCATCGTGGCGCTCATGAGTGCGACGGCCGTGCCGAGGCGCTCAGGCGGAAGCACGTCGCGCATGATGGCGATACCCAGGGGCACCACTCCGGTGACGGCTCCCTGCAGCGCGCGCCCGATGATGACGCCGACGATCGAACCCGAGAGTGCGGCGATCAACGACCCCACGATCAACAGGCCGAGCAGCGCGATCGCGACCCGCCGTTTGCCGTACATGTCGCCGAGGCGCCCGGAGATCGGCGTGGCGACGGCGGCGACGAGCAGCGTGATCGTGACCACCCACGTCGTGTCCTCACGCGACGAGTCGAGCAGCGCGGGGAGCTCGGCCTGCAGCGGCACCACGAGCGTGAACATGAACGACGAGCACAGTCCGGCGAAGGCCAGCACCGCCACGATCGCCCACCGCGGGGTATTCCGTGAGAGTCGTCGTCGGGCCCGGTCGTCGTTCTCTCTCACCGATCAAGGCTATCGGCGCCGACGGGGTTCGGGGCCGTCGCGCCCTGTCAGTCGCCGGGGCGGATGCGGGATCAGAAACGCGCGTCGCAGGCCCCGGGAACCTGACATATCGATCCCGCACCGGGGAGTGGGGGGAGGGGGAGGGGGGCGTCGGGGCTTAGCGAACCCCCCGCATCAACCGCAGCACCGGCTTCACCGCGAGCAGGAGCCCGATGCCCACCACGATCGCGATCGCGCCGAGGATCGAGAAGTACGGCACCTCGTTCTCGGGGTCGTAGAACCGCACCAGCCACCCGGAAATAGCGGTGCCGAGCGCGACCGAGAGGAAGAACAGGGCCACCATCTGCGTGTGGAACACCGTCGGGGCGAGCTTCGTCGTGACCGAGAGTCCGACGGGCGACAGCAGCAGCTCGGCCACCGTGAACACGAACAGGATGCCGACGATGCCCAGGAGCGGCGTGGAGTTGGCGCCGCCGCCCGAGAACGGCAGGAAGAGCAGGAACGCCGATCCCATGATGATCGCGGCGAGGCCGAACTTCACCGGGGTCGACGGCTGGCGCGCCCCCAGTCGCGTCCAGATCGCGGCGAAGACTCCGGAGAGGATGATGATGAACACCGGGTTGATCGACTGCACCCACGACACCGGCATCTCCCAGCCGAAGAGGTCGCGGTTCAGGCGCTCGTCGGAGTACACCGTCAGCACCGTGAACTGCTGCTGGTAGAGCGACCAGAAGGCGACGCTCGTGATGAACAGCGGGAGGAACCCCCACACCCGCGAGCGCTCGGTGGCGTCGATGCGCCGACTGGTGAGGATCACCGCGAAGTACGCGACCGCAGCGACGACCGTCACGGCGATGACGATGGTCGCGAGATTGTCGGCGCGGATCACGCCGAAGAGCACGAGCACGGCGATCAGTACGACGGCGCCGACGCCCACGCCCCAGACCAGCGGGCGGCGGGCCGCGGGGAGCGGGTTGGCGACCCGGCGCGCCTCGTCGGGCAGGCTCCGGCGGCCGAAGGCGTACTGCACCAGGCCCGCCGCCATTCCGACCGCGGCGAGTCCGAAGCCCCAGTGGAACCCCGCCCTCTCCTGCAGCAGCCCGGTGAGGAGCGGGCCGAGGAAGGCGCCGAGGTTGATGCCGAGGTAGAACAGCGAGAAGCCCGCGTCCCGCCGCACATCCTCGGCGCGGTAGAGCGTGCCGACGACGGCGGTTGCGTTCGCCTTCAGCCCGCCCGATCCGAGCGCGACGAGCACGAGACCCACGCCGACACCCACGAAACCGGGCAGCACCGCGAGGGCGGCGTGTCCGGCGACGATCACGATCGCGCTCGCGAACAGCACGCGCTCGGCCCCGAACAGCCGGTCGGCGAGCCATGCGCCGAGGACCGTCGCGAGGTACACCGAGCCGCCGTACGCGCCCAGGATGCCGCCGGCCACCGCCTTCGGGATGCCGAGGCCGCCGTCCTCGATCGAGAAGTAGAGGTAGATGAGCAGGATGCCCTGCATGCCGTAGAAACTGAACCGCTCCCACATCTCCACTCCGAAGATGTGCACGAGCGACCACGGCTGCCCGAAGAAGCGGGTGTCGTCGTCGCGGTTCCGCTGAGGCTGCGCCGTCGTGCTCATGGCTCGACGCTAGTGCGCGGCGGGGGATGGGGCGAGGGGTTGACGCCGGGAACGGAGCGGGGTGCGCGGATAGAATGAGGATGCCGCGCCATCGCGCGTGTCGCCTCCTCACCCGCATCCGACCATTGGAGCCACCATGGCCGAACAGTCCCGCCTCGACAAGGTCATCGCCCTCGCCCGCCACCGCGGGTTCGTGTTCCAAGCGGGTGAGATCTACGGCGGTTCGCGGTCGGCCTGGGACTACGGCCCCCTCGGGACGGAGCTCAAGGAGAACATCCGCCGCCAGTGGTGGCAGACGTTCGTGCGCGGGCGCGGCGACATGGTCGGCCTCGACTCGAGCATCATCCTGCCGAAGCGCGTGTGGGAGGCATCCGGTCACGTCGCGACCTTCACCGACCCGCTGGTCGAGTGCCTGAGCTGCCACAAGCGCTTCCGCGCCGACAACCTCATCGAGGACTTCGAGGCGCGCAAGGGCCGCAAGGCCGAGAACGGCCTCGCCGACGTGCCGTGCCCGAACTGCGGCACGAAGGGCCAGTACACCGAGCCGAAGTCGTTCTCGGGCCTCGTGAAGACCTACCTCGGCGTCGTCGACGACGAGTCGGGCCTGTACTACCTGCGTCCCGAGACCGCGCAGGGCATCTTCGTGAACTTCTCGAACGTGCTCACCGCGAGCCGCAAGAAGCCCCCGTTCGGCATCGGCCAGGTCGGCAAGGCGTTCCGTAACGAGATCACCCCGGGCAACTTCATCTTCCGCACGCGCGAGTTCGAGCAGATGGAGATCGAGTTCTTCACCCCGCCCGCTGACGCGCCGGAGTGGTTCCAGCACTGGGTCGACGCCTGCTGGAACTGGTTCATCGACCTCGGCATCGACCCCGAGAACATGCGTCAGTTCGACGTGCCCGAAGACGACCGCGCCCACTACTCCGCCGGCACGATCGACGTCGAGTACAAGTTCGGCTTCGCGGGCAAGGAGTGGGGCGAGCTCATGGGCGTCGCGAACCGCACCGACTACGACCTCTCCAGCCACAGCGAGGCGTCGGGCCAGAGCCTGACCTACTTCGACCAGGCCACGGGCGAGCGCTACACCCCGTACGTGATCGAGCCGTCGTTCGGTCTGACCCGCGCCATGATGGCCTTCCTCGTCGACGCGTACCGCGAAGAAGAGGTGCCCAACGCCAAGGGCGGCACCGACGTGCGCACCGTGCTCAAGCTCGACCCGCGCCTCGCACCGGTCAAGGCCGCCGTGCTGCCGCTGTCGCGCAACGAGCGCCTGTCGCCGCTCGCGCGCGAGGTCGCCGACACCCTGCGCAGCTCGTGGGCCGTCGACTTCGACGACGCCGGTGCGATCGGTCGCCGCTACCGCCGCCAGGACGAGATCGGCACCCCGTTCTGCGTGACGGTCGACTTCGACTCGCTCGACGACCGTGCCGTCACGGTGCGCGACCGCGACACCATGGCGCAGGAGCGCGTCTCGATCGACGAGCTGCACGCCTACCTCGCCGAGCGCCTGAAGGGCGCCTGACCCGGCATCCGGTTCGCACCGACGCCCTCGCCCCGACAGCCGCCGTGCGCGGTGACTGCGGCGGCGGGGGCGTCGTCGTCTGCGGCGGGCGTCAGGCCTTCGCGGCCTTCGCGGCCGCCTTCATCGCCTTCTTGTGCTCGCGCACCTTCGCCAGCGACTCGGGCGAGACGATGTCGGCGACGCTGCGGAACGAGCCCTCGTCGCCGTAGTCGCCGGCGGCTTCGCGCCAGCCCGCGCCGGTGAATCCGTACTGCTTGCCGAGCAGCGCGAGGAAGATCTTCGCCTTCTGCTCGCCGAAGCCCGGAAGCGCTTCGAGCCGCTTCCGCACCTCGGCGCCGTCCGGGTCGCCCTGGGTCCAGATCGCGGCGGCGTCGCCGCCCCAGTCGTCCACGATCGTCTGGCACAGCGTCTGCACGCGCGTCGCCATCGACCCCGGGAAGCGGTGCACGGCGGGTGTGGTCTTGAATGCCTCGAGGAACTCCTCCGGGTCCATGCCGGCGATCGCCCGGGCATCCGCCGCTCCCGTACGCTGCTCGATCTTGAGTGGACCGGTGAACGCGGTCTCCATCGGGATCTGCTGGTCGAGCAGCATGCCGACCAGGAGCGCGAGCGGGTTGTCCGTCAGGAGCGCGTCGGCGGCGTCGTCTCCGGTGATGTGCAGGGCCATGCCCTCATTCTCCCACCGGTGCCGCGCCGCGACGGGTGACGGAAGGCCCGGATGCGGCGTCAGGCCGAGGCGGCGTCGTCGAGCGGGTCGACTGCGGCGACGGCCGGGGCCTCGGGCGACAGCCCGTACAGCGTCTCGAGCGCGGCGGTGAAGTCGTCGGCACGGCCCGACGCCGCGAGCTCGTGCGCGCGGGTGGTCGGGGTGTGCAGCAGCACACCGGCGAGGTGGCGCAGGGCCTGCTCGACCTTACCGTCCTCGTCGCCGCGGGCTCGGGCGCGATCGATCTCGCCGTCGAGCAGAGAGAAGATGTGCGACCGCAGTGCGATGACGGCGGGCGTCACGCTCTGACGCGAACCGACGACGTGGAAGGTCTCGGCGGCCTCGCGCACGACGTCGCGCGCCGCGTCGGTCGCCTGCAGCTCTTCGAGCGGGGCGTGGAGGCGGATGGTCTCGAGGTCGAGCAGGGCGACGCCTTCGACCGTCGCGACCGCGGGGTCGACGTTGCGCGGCATGCCGAGGTCGATGACGAGCTGCGAACCGTGGGAGACCGGGCAGCCGACGGCGGTCGGGCCGGTGGGGGCCTGCAGGTGCTGGGGGCCGAGCACCGGCTCGGTGGCCGACGTGCAGGTGATGAGCAGGCTGGACCGCGCGGCGGTGCGGGCGTACTCGGCTTCGGCGACCGGGCGGATGCCGTGCTTCGCGGCGAAGATCTCCGCACGACCCGACGGCGAGTAGACCGAGATGTCGACGGCACCGCGCTCGCGCAGCGTGGCGAGGGTGACCGCGGCATACGCGCCGGTGCCCACGAGCAGCACCCGCTCGGCCGACCAGTCGGCGATACGGCTGTCGGCGAGCTCGAGGGCCAGACGCACGAGCGAGCGACCGGCGCGGCCGAGGGCGGTGACGTTCTTGACCTTGCGCTGCGCCTGGCTGGCGCGCTGGAAGAGACGCTCGAGCTCGGGGGAGGTGGTGCCCTCCTTGCGGGCCGACTTCAGGGCGCGGCGCACCTGGCCGGCGATCTCGCCCTCTCCCGAGACGACCGACTCGAGGCCGGACGCGACCGAGAACAGGTGCTCGGCGACGTGACGGCCGGAGTGCACGGCGTAGGCGCCGTCGAGCTCGGATGCCGGAACCCCGGTGGCCGATTCGACGGCCTCGAGCACGGCTTCGACGCCGATCGCACCGGCAGCGGTGACCGGCTCGTCCATTTCCACGTACGCCTCGAACCGATTGCACGTCGCGAGAACGACCGCACCCTGCACGCACGGGGCCATCCCCACGAGAGTGGGGGCGACATCGTCGGGGGTGCGGCTCAGGCGTTCGAGCAGATCGAAGCTGGCGGTCTTGTGACTCGCCGTGACACACAGCAGCACCCTTCGATTCTATCGCAGCGCAGGTCGAGGTCGGCCGTGAGGGCACGGCATCCGCACAAGCGTGCGGTGGGAGGATGGAGGAATGCCGCTCTCCGACGCTCCGCTCCTGCGCGCCCTCACCGGCGACCGCCCCGCCACGCCGCCCGTCTGGTTCATGCGCCAGGCCGGCCGCTCGCTGCCCGAGTACCGCGAGCTGCGTGTGGGCACGCGGATGCTCGACGCCTGCCTCACCCCCGACCTCGCCGCCGAGATCACGCTGCAGCCGGTGCGGCGTCACGGGGTCGACGCGGCGGTGTTCTTCAGCGACATCGTCATCCCGCTGCGCCTCGCGGGCGTCGACGTCGAGATCGAGCCGGGTCGCGGACCGGTCTTCGCCGATCCGGTGCGCACCGCGGCCGACGTCGACCGCATCACGGCGATCGACCCGCAGTCGCTCGACTCCTCGGCCATCGCCGAGGCGGTTCGGCTGACCGTCGCCGAGCTCGGCGACACCCCCTTGATCGGCTTCGCCGGGGCCCCGTTCACGCTCGCCGCCTACCTCGTCGAGGGCGGCCCGTCGAAGGAGCACCTGCGGGCCCGGGCCATGATGCACGCCGACCCCGACTCGTGGAACCGCCTCGCCGGCTGGCTCGCCCAGGTGTCGCGCGTCTTCCTCGCCGCGCAGCGCGACGCCGGAGCATCGGCCGTGCAGCTGTTCGACTCGTGGGCCGGCGGCCTGAGCCGCTCCGACTACCGCACATACGTGCAGCCGCACTCGCGCGTCGCGCTCGAGGGCATCGGTCTGCCGAGCATCCACTTCGGCGTCGGCACCGGACCGTTCCTCGCCGACATGCGCCTCGACGGCGCGGCCGACGCCGTGGGCGTGGACTGGCGCCAGCCGCTCGACGAGGCCGCGGCGCTGCTCGGACCCGACGTGACCGTGCAGGGCAACATCGATCCGGCGCTGCTGTCGGCGCCCTGGCCGGTGCTCGAGGCGCACGTGCTCGACGTGCTGGAGCGGGGGCGCGCCGCGCGGGCCCACATCGTGAACCTCGGCCACGGGGTGCCGCCCGAGACCGATCCCGATCAGCTCACCCGCATCGTGGAGCTCGTGCACGCGCAGCGCGCCTGACCCGCGACCCGCGCACCGGGACCGCGCGCCGGGACCGCGCACGCGCGCGGTTATCCCCGGCGGGTGCGGAGGAGGGCGATGGGAGGATGGGAGCATGACCGAGCCCCATGAACTCGCCGCCCGCGCCGCCGAGAAGCACGTCGTCGTGGTCGGGGGCGGTATCGGCGGCCTCATCGCGGCCCGCGAGTGCGCGAAGGTCGGCATGCGGGTGACCGTGCTGGAGGCATCGGATGCCCCGGGCGGCGCGATCCGCGCGGCCGAGCTCGACGGGGTGCGGGTGGACGCCGGGGCCGAGAGCTTCGCCACCCGCGGCGGACACGTGCGCGCCCTGCTGACCGAGCTCGGGATCGCCGACCGCATCGTGTCGCCGGCGCCGGGCGGAGCCTGGCTCGCGGGCATCCCCGGGATCGGCGCGGCACCGCTGCCGGTCGGGGGGATCCTCGGCATCCCGGGCAACCCGTTCCAGCCCGACGTGCGGCGCATCCTCGGGTGGTCCGGTGTCTGGCGCGCCTACCTCGACCGGCTGCGTCCTCCGCTGACGATCGGTCACCAGCACAGCCTCGGCACGCTCGTCGCCTCGCGCATGGGACGCAAGGTGCGCGACCGTCTCGTCGCTCCGGTGACGACGGGCGTCTACTCCGCGACCCCCGACGACATCGACGTCGACGTCGCGGCCCCCGGTCTCAACGCGGCCCTCACCCGGGTCGGCTCGCTGGCGGGCGCCGTGCAGGCGCTCAAGGAGGAGAGCGCGGCGCGCGCGGTCGACCGCAAGCCCGGCGCCGCGGTCGAGGGGCTGGACGGGGGCATGACGCAGCTGGTCGACGCCCTGCTGCGCGACCTCTCGACGTTCCGGGTGGAGGTGCGCACCGCCGCTCCCGTGCGCGGCATCGCACGGCGGGGCGACGGATGGCGCATCGCGGTCGACGCCGCACCGGACGCGCAGGATGCCGATGCGGCGGCGATCGACGACACGGCCTCCGACGGTGATGAGAGCACCGCCCCCGCCGACACCGCCGCCCCGGCCGCCGTCCCGACGGAGGACCTCGACGCCGACGCCCTCGTGATGGCGGTCGACGAGCGCGCCGCTCGGGCCCTGCTCGCCGACGTCGTTCCGGCCCTGGCCGAGGCGGCGGATGCCGTCGCGCCCGAGATCGAGGTCGTGACGCTGCTGCTCGACGCCCCGGCGCTCGACGCCGCGCCGCGCGGCACCGGCGTGCTCACCGTGCCCGGCAGCAGCATCGCCAAGGCGCTCACCCACTCGACCGCCAAGTGGGAGTGGGTGCGGCGCGCGGCCGGTTCGCGTCACGTGGTGCGCGTGTCGTTCGGTGCGCAGGGCGAGCCGGCGGCCACCGCGGTGCTCGACGACGCGGCAGCCGCCGACCTCGCCCGGCGCGAGGCATCCGTCCTGCTCGGCGTCGACCTGGCCCCCGAGTCCGTGGTCGCCGCGCACCGAGCGCGGTACGTGCAGGCGCAGCCGGCGTCGGTGATCGGTTCGGGCGAGCGTCGGGATGCTGCGCGCGCCGCCGTGCGCGCGGTGCCCGGTCTCGCCGCGGTCGGCGCCTGGCTCGCCGGGACGGGGCTCGCGCAGGTGGTGCCGGATGCCGTCGACGAGGCCGACCGCCTGCGACGCGCTCTGCTGTGGGACTGACGAGCCACGCGGACTGACCGGATCGGCCCGGCGTGTCAACCCCCCGAGCCGTAGATGCCGAATCGGGCATACGGCGTTACTCTGGTGACCTGGCCGACGGGGATCGAACGCCTGCGGCTCGACCGGAACAACGTGAGGAGACCCCATGAAGGGGAAGATCGGACTCATCGTCGGACTCGGAGCCGGCTACGTCCTCGGAACGCGCGCCGGACGCGAGCGCTACGAGCAGATCAAGACGCAGTGGCTCAAGGTCTGGAACATGGACCCGGTGCAGGAGCGGGTCGACCAGGTGAAGGGCTTCGTCGGCGACAAGGCCGCCGCGGTGCCCGGTGCCGTCTGGAACGGCGCGGTCAAGATCGTCAAGTCCGTCGGCAGCGACAAGACCCCCGGGCAGAAGCTCGACTCGGTCATCGCCGCGGGCAAGGACGTCGCCGAGGACATCGAGGATGCCGCGGAGGACGTGAAGGACAAGGTCTCGTCGAAGTCGGGATCGTCGAAGTCCGGGTCGTCGGCCCAGCCCTCCGCCTCCGGCACGTCGAAGCCCGCCTCGACGGCGGCCAAGAAGTCCGAGGGCTGATCGGTGCCCCGCGGGTACCGCGATCGGGCCGATGACAGCTTCCTCTCGCTGATCGGCGACCTGCCCGAGCTCGTCTCGAACCTGGTCAAGGCCGAGATCAACGCCGCCAAGGCCTGGGTGTCGCGTACGGCGAAGGACGCCGGCATCGGATCGCTGTGGTTCGTCGTCGCCCTGTTCTTCCTGTTCTGGGCGATTCCGGTGCTGCTGGTCTTCGCCATCGCGGGCATCGCGTCATGGTGGCCGGTGTGGCTGTCGGCGATCGTCGTGTTCGCCGGGCTGCTGCTCATCGCGCTGCTGTTCGCGCTGCTCGGCGTGCTGAAGTTCCGCAAGGTGCTGCGCCGCGAGAATCCCGCCCAGGCCGTCAAGACCGACGTCCGCATCGTGAAGGAGGCCGGCGACAATGACGAATTCTGACCTGCCGAACACCGCGGTCCCCGCCGGGATCGTCGACCCCGTGCTCTCGGCTCGCGCCGAGCTGAAGGCCGCGCTGGCCGCGATCGAGATCAAGGGCAATGTGCCCCGCCGGCTCGACAAGGCCTCCAAGCGCGCGGCCGTGCGGCTGCGCACGATGGCCGACCGCAACCCGGCCGGCGCGATCGCCGTCGCGGTGGCCGCGGCCGCCGTGGTCGGCAGCGCCGTATGGGTGATCGCGCGAGGGCTCTCGCGCTGAGCATCCGTCTCACTCTCCTCGATCGGCGGCCCGGGCGGATGCTCCGGGTCGCCGATCGTTTTCACGACCGGGCGCGTTCGCGGCCCTCCGACAAAAGGGGCAGACTGGAATCATGTCCGCAGAGACCATAGAGAACCCGTCCGGCTTCACCCTCTGGGCCGTGTGGCGACGCAACCCCGATGTCGCCGTCACCGAGTCCGACTCCACCGAACTCGAGACGATCGTCTCGTACATCGAGGACTCGGGCGTGACCGTGCGCGGCTTCTACGACGTCTCGGGCCTCAAGGCCGACGCCGACCTCATGGTGTGGCTGCACGGACCGACGGCCGAGGAGCTGCAGGTCGCCCTGCGCCGTCTGCGCCGTACCGAGCTGCTGCGTTCGCTGCTGCCGGTCTGGAACGTCATGGGCGTGCACCGCGACGCCGAGTTCAACCGCTCGCACGTGCCCGGCTTCCTGCGCGGCGTCGAGCCGAAGCAGTGGCTGTGCCTGTACCCGTTCGTACGCACTCCGGAGTGGTACCTCGCGCCCGAGGAGGAGCGTCGCGAGATGCTCATCGACCACGGTCGGAAGGGCGCGGCATTCACCGGTGTCATCGCGAACACCGTCGCCGCGTTCGCCCTGGGCGACTACGAGTGGATCCTCCCGATGGAGGCCGACGACGTGACCGACCTCGTCGACATGATGCGCGACCTCCGCTACACCGAGGCCCGTCGCTTCGTGAAGGAGGAGGTGCCCTTCTACACGGGTCGACGCCTGCGGTTCGACGAGATCGCCGACGTGCTGCAGTGACATCATGACCACTCCCATCCGCCTGGGGACCAGGCGCAGCGCCCTCGCGCAGGCCCAGTCCGGTCACGTCGCCGTCGCCCTCGAGAAGGTGGCGGGGCGGCCGGTCGAACTCGTGCCCATCACGTCCGAAGGCGACACGAATCGTGCATCGCTGTCGGAGATCGGCGGCCAGGGAATCTTCGCGACGCGTCTGCGGGAGGCCCTGCTGGCGGGGGAGTGCGACTTCCTCGTGCACTCGCTCAAGGACCTGCCGACCGCGGTCCCCGACGGCCTCGTGATCGCGGCGACGCCCGAGCGCGAGGACGCTCGCGACGTCGTCATCACCCGCGGGGGCACGCCCCTGCACGCGCTGCGCACCGGCAGCACGGTCGGCACCGGATCGCCGCGTCGCATCGCCCAGGTGCGCCGCCGCGCGCCTCACGCGCAGGTCGTGGACCTGCGCGGCAACGTCGACTCGCGCCTCGCCCGCGTCGCATCGGGCGAGCTGGATGCCGTGATCCTCGCCGCGGCCGGCCTCTCGCGTCTCGGCACCGACAGCCCGCTGCGTCGCGAGGAGCTCGGCCTCGCCGAGTGGCCGACCGCTCCGGGCCAGGGAGCCCTCGCGATCGAGACCCGGACGGATGCGCCGGCGGAGCTGCGCGAGGCGCTCGCCGCCCTCGACCACGAACCCACGCGCATCGCCATCAGTGTGGAGCGCGGCGTGCTCGAAGGGCTGGACGCCGGATGCCAGGCGCCGATGGCCGCTCATGCGCAGGTCGAGGGTTCGTCGATCCGCGTCAGAACGGTGGTGTACGCCCCCGACGGCGAGCGCCGGATCGGGCTCGACGTCACCGAAGCCCTGGACGAGGAGTATATTCGTCGGAACGGCAGTGGCAATGGGGCGGATGCTGCCGATGGCGCAGGCCCGATCCCGGCTGCTCGATCTCTGGGACTGGCCCTCGCGCATCGGCTGCTCGATCACGGGGCGGCCGACCTCGTCCCCCGAGAGCAATCCTCATGACCACGACACCCGAATCGAAGCACGACAAGCCGCTCGACGGCTGGCGCATCCTCGTCCCCCGCGGAGGCCCCTGGGGCGACGGCGTCGCCGCCAGCCTGCGGGCGCAGGGAGCGGTGCCGGTCGTCGCGCCGCTCATCAACTTCGCCGCCACGACCGACCAGGCCGCGCTCGATGCGGCGCTCGCGCAGCTGGCCGACGGCGCCTTCGACTGGCTGACCGTCACGAGCGCGACGACCGTCGACGTGATGTTCGCGCACCGTGCGGTCGTGCCGCCGACGACCCGCATCGCCGCGGTCGGGGAGACCACGGCGGCGGCCCTGCAGGCCGTCGGCTACGACGTCGCCCTCGTACCCGCGCAGGACAACTCGGCGGCGGGCATGGCGCAGCAGATGATCGCGCTCGAGACCGAGCCGCGTCGCATCCTCGCCCTCCGCAGCGAGATCGCGAAGCCCGTGCTCAGCGTCATGCTGACCGACGCCGGCCACGACGTCGAGAGCGTCGTGGCGTACCGCACGGTCGGCGTGCCGGTGACCGAGCGCATCCGCCGCGATGTCGAGAACGGACGTATCAACGCCATCCTCATCACGAGCGGTTCCGTCGCCGAGCAGGTGCGCGAGCAGTTCCCCGTGATCCCCGACGACACGATCCTCGCGGCCATCGGTCCGCGCACGGCGAGCGACGCCCGCAAGGCCGGTCTCCCCGTCTCGGTCGTCGCCGACCGGCAGACGGTCGACGCGCTCATCGAGGCCGTGTCACTCTTCCCCCTCCCGCACGCAGCCGACGAGGTGGCGCCATGACCTTCCCCCAGACCCGGCTGCGGCGACTGCGCCAGTCGCCCGCGGTGCGCAATCTCGCACGCGAGACCAGCCTCCTGCCGCACCAGCTCGTGCTCCCACTGTTCGTGCGCGAGGGGCTGACCGAACCGGTCGACATCGGCTCGATGCCCGGCGTGCAGCAGCACTCGATGGACTCGCTGCGGCGCACCGCGGTCGAGGCGGCCGAGGCGGGTGTGGGCGGCGTGATGCTGTTCGGCGTGCCCGAGGTCCGCGATGCCCAGGGGTCGGGCGCAGACGCGCCTCACGGCATCCTGAACCTCGCGACCGAGGCGCTCGCCGCCGAGGTCGGCGACGCGCTCGTCGTGCAGACCGACCTGTGCCTCGACGAGTTCACCGATCACGGCCACTGCGGGGTGCTCGCATCCGACGGCTCGGTCGACAACGACGCGACCCTCGTGCGGTACACCTCGATGGCGCTCTCGCAGGCGCGCGCCGGCTCACAGCTGCTCGGCCTGTCGGGCATGATGGACGGCCAGGTCGCCACGATCCGCGCGGCGCTCGACGCCGAGGGCTTCACCGACACGCTGCTGCTGGCCTACGCAGCCAAGTATGCGAGCGCGTTCTACGGTCCGTTCCGTGAAGCCGTCGATTCCCAGCTGAAGGGCGACCGCCGCACGTACCAGCTCGACCCCGGCAACCGCCGCGAGGGCGTGCGCGAGGCCGTGGTCGACGAGGCCGAGGGTGCCGACATCGTCATGGTGAAGCCGGCGATGGCGTTCCTCGACGTGCTGCGCGAGGTGCGCGACACGGTGCACGTGCCCGTGTGGGCCTATCAGGTCTCGGGCGAGTACGCGATGATCGAGGCCGCCGCCGCGAACGGATGGATCGATCGCCGGGCGGCGATCCTCGAGTCGCTGCTGTCGATCCGTCGCGCGGGGGCCGACGCCGTGCTGACGTACTGGGCGACCGACGTCGCCGGCTGGCTGCGCGGCTGATCCGCGCTGCCCGCATCTTTCGAGAGGAACCCCCATGTCCGATCGCAACGACGACCTGTTCTCCGCCGCGCGCGCGGTGATTCCCGGCGGCGTCAACTCGCCCGTGCGCGCCTACGGCTCGGTCGGCGGCACGCCGCGGTTCCTCGCCTCGGCGCACGGCGCGACGGTGACGGATGCCGCCGGCAACACGTACGTCGACCTCGTCGCGTCGTGGGGGCCCGCCTTGCTCGGTCACGCGCATCCCGAGGTCGTGGCGGCCGTGCAGGAGGCCGCGACCCGCGGCCTGTCGTTCGGTGCGCCCACCGAGGGCGAGGTCGAGCTGGCCGCGCTGATCGCCGACCGGGTGCGCGTGGGCGAGGTGCGTCCCGTCGAGCGGGTGCGGCTGGTGTCGACCGGCACCGAGGCGACGATGACGGCGATCCGTCTCGCCCGCGGGGCGACGGGACGCGACCTGCTCGTGAAGTTCGCGGGGCACTACCACGGCCACTCCGACGGTCTCCTCGCCGCTGCGGGCTCGGGCGTCGCGACGCTCGCGCTCCCCGGCTCGGCCGGCGTACCCGCGCCGATCGCTGCGCAGACGCTCGTCATCGACTACAACGACCCCGACGCCCTCGCCGCGGTGTTCGCCGAGCACGGCCCGCGCATCGCGGCCGTCATCGTCGAGGCATCCGCCGCCAACATGGGTGTCGTCGAGCCCCTCCCCGGCTTCAACCGCCTCATCGCCGAGACCGCTCATGCGCACGGCGCCCTGATGATCCTCGACGAGGTGCTGACCGGCTTCCGCGTGCACCCCGCCGGATACTGGGGGCTGCAGGCCACGGCGGGTGAGGAGTACCTGCCCGACATCCTGACGTTCGGCAAGGTGGTCGGCGGAGGCATGCCCCTCGCCGCCCTCGGCGGACGCGCCGAGATCATGGACCTGCTCGCGCCGCTCGGCCCGGTGTACCAGGCGGGCACGCTGTCGGGCAATCCGCTCTCGGTCGCCGCGGGCCTCGCCACGCTGCGCCTCGCGACGCCCGAGGTCTACGCCACCATCGACGCCTCCGCCGACCGGCTCGCGACCGCGCTCGACCGTGCGCTGGCCGAGGCGGGGGTCGTGCACTCCGTCGCCGAGGCGGGCAACCTGTTCAACGCGTCGTTCCGGTCGTCGGCCCCGCGCGACTATGCCGAGGCGCAGGCGCAGGAGACGTTCCGCTACGCGCCCTTCTTCCATGCGATGCGCGAGCAGGGGGTGGCCCTCCCGCCGAGCGTGTTCGAGGCCTGGTTCCTCACCGCCGCCCACGGCGAGGAGGAACTCGCCCACATCGAGCGCGCGCTGCCCGTCGCCGCCGCGGCCGCGGCATCCGCCCAGCCCTGACCCGCTGCGCGGTCCGCTTCCGGTCGCACGAACGGCTGCGCGGTCCGCTCCGGTCGCACGAACGGCTGGTTTCGGGCTTGAGACGAGCCGTTCGCGCGACCGGAAGCGCCGGAGCCCACAGTGTGATCGTTGTGCGTCTGTGAGGAACATGCAGACAAACGGCAGGATGCCGCTGGCAGACTGGTCGCATGGTGACGTTGCTCTTGGACCAGACGCAACTCGAGATCGTGCTCTCGCCCCTGGAACGCGCCGCGACCTTCCATCGTGAGAACCTCCGCATCGAGCGCGAGACCATCACCAAGGTGCAGCTCACCGACGACGCGTGGACCTGGCTGCGCGGGGTGCCGAACCCCGGCACGCACATCCCGACGGTCCTCGCAGCCGGAACCTGGAAGGCCGCGGGCAGCACCGACTTCGTGCTCATCCGCCGGCGACGCCCGAGCGTGGTCATCGACCTGACCGGCGACGACGAGTACCGCCGCCTGATCCTCACCACCCGTCACGGCCCGGCGCTCACGCAGGCCCTGCGACTCGACGTGTCGGACGAGCCCGCCGACGTCGAGGAGATCGTCTCGACGACGGGCGCGATCCCGACCCCGCCGACCCGTCGGCGCCCGGTAATCCGGCCGCGACCCGCCTGATCCGGCTGCTCGGACGAACGACGGAGCCCTCCGCACCGAGAAGGTGGCGGAGGGCTCCGTCGTATCGACCGTGGCGGCGTCAGCCGTGGTGCTGGTCGTCGTGATGCCGGTCGTCGTGCTGAGCGTGCTCGCCGTCGTGGTGCTCGCCCCCGTGACCGTGGTGGTGGTCGCCCTCGTGGTGCTCGCCCTCGTGACCGTGGTGCTCGCCCTCGTGACCGTGGTGCTCGTCGGTCGCGGAGTCGTCGGCGGGGAGGTCGTCGTGCTCATCGGCGTTCGCGGCCTCGTCGTCGGAAGCCGAGAGCGGCGCCGTCTCGACGATCTCGATCACCCGGGTGCGCACGTCATCGTCATCGTCGCCGCCCGTGAGCGAGGGGTCGACGGCGAGAGGGGCGTCAGCGACGGGCGCATCGGCCTCGCCCTCGTCGGTCGTCGCCTCGTCGGTTGCCGCGGCGGCGGGCGACGCGTACGGGTAGTCGCGCGGCTCGTCGTGGAAGTAGGTGCGCGCCGCGTCGGCGAGCATCGAGCTCACGGCCGCCGCCCGCGGGTCGTCGTCGTCCGCCGCGGGAGTGTCGGCCGATGCATCCCCGACGGTGCCGACGGTGTCGACGGTGCCGTCGGTGTCCTCGTGCGCGTCGAGAGCCGGGAAGGCGCCCGTCTCGGCGTCGAGCCCGTCGAACACCTCGACCCCGATGGCACCGGTGTCGGTGTCGGAGCCGGGTGCGTCGTCGTCGGAGGAACCCGCGCCGTCATCGCCGGCGGAGTCCGCGTCGGCGGTCTCGGTCGCCGGGGCGGAGACCGCGTCGCCCTGTGCCTCGTCGGCCGGTGCGTCGCCCTCGCCCGCGGGGCGGGGGAACGTCGACGGCGCCTCAGGCTCCGGCGCGGCGGATCCGAACAGGATGTCGTCGAACGACCGGTGCCCTTCTGCCTCTCCGCCGTCCGTCGACGGAGCGGCGGCGGAGGCATCCGTGGCGTCGGTGTCGGACGCTCCGTCGGTGTCGGTGTCGGTGTCGGTGTCGGTGTCGGTCGCGGAGTGCGCGGCGTCGCCCGCGGTGGTGCCGCGGCGGAGGCCGGCACCGGCCGCGATGGCCGTACCCGCGCCCGCGGCCAAGACACCGGCCGAGACCGGGCCGCCGGGAGCGGCGGTCGCGACGTCGGCGGCGATGGCGGATGCGGTGGCCGAGGCCTCGGCGTCAGCGGCGTCATCGGAGGTCGGAGCACCCGCCGGCGCGTCGTCCGACGCGTCCGACGCGTCGGTGACGGCGGTCGCGTCGTCGTCGGCGGGGGTAGCCGCGCTGGGGACGGATTCGTCGGAGGCGTCTGCCTCGGTCCCCTCGGACTCCGACTCGTCGGCGTCCGCCGTCGACTCCTCGGCAACGGCCTCGGCGATGGCGGGGGCGGCGAGCGCGCTCGCCGCGGCGAGGGCCTCCACCCGCGGCTCGAGGAGCCCGCCGCGCGTGAGCTGGATGAAGACGTCTTCGAGCGTCGGACCCCGCTGCAGCAGCGTGGTGAGCGCGATGCCGGCGTCGGCGGCGACCTCGCCCACGCGACGGGCGTCGGTGCCGCGCACGGTCAGACCCGAGCGGAGCACCTCGATCTCGAAGCCCGCCGCGGCGAGGGCGTCGGTGAGCGCCGAACGATCGGCGGCGTCGACCACGACGGCCCCGCCCGAGGGGTCGGCGAGCTCCTCGATGCCGCTCGAGAGCACGAGACGCCCCTTCGAGAGCACGAGCACGTGATCGGCGACCTGCTCGACCTCGCTGAGCACGTGCGACGACACGAGCACCGTTCGGCCCTCGTCGGCCAGGCGGCGCATGAGCAGGCGCATCCACCGGATGCCCTCGGGGTCGAGTCCGTTCGCCGGCTCGTCGAACACCAGCGCGCCGGGGTCGCCGAGCAGAGCGTGCGCCACGCTCAGGCGCTGACGCATGCCGAGCGAGAAGCCGCCGATGCGGGCATCCGCGTCGTTCTCGAGTCCGACGAGCGAGAGCACCTCCGAGACCCGCGCGAGGGGGATGTCGTTCGCCTTCGCGGCGATGGTCAGCTGCCGGGTGGCGGTGCGGCGCGGCCGGTACGCGGTCTCCTCCAGCACCGATCCGATGACGCGCAGCGGCTGCCGCAGGTCGGCGTACGCGGACCCGCCGATGGTCGCGATGCCCGACGTCGGGCGCACCTGGCCGAGGAGCATCCGCAGCGTGGTGGTCTTGCCGGCTCCGTTCGGGCCGAGGAAAGCGGTCACGGCGCCGGGCTCGATGCGAGCGGAGAAGTCCGAGACGGCGGTCACATCATTGAAGCGCTTGGTCACGCGCGTGAATTCGAGAACCTGTCGATCGGGCATCCTCGACCTCTCCTTGCTTGGTCGGTCAGTCCCCTCTATCCTGCCGGAAAAGCGCCCGGATCGCGTATTTCCTGCACAGGCCGGGACGCCGAGGGTGAGCGGGTAGCCTGGCTCCCGTGACCGATTCCCCCTCGTCCGACCGCGTTCTCGTCCGCACCGACGGAGCGCTGGGCCGCCTCACGCTCGACCGTCCCGAGGCGATCAACGCCCTCGATCTCGGCATGGTGCAGCGGATCACGCAGGTCCTCGAGGCGTGGCGCGACGACAGCGACATCCAGATCGTGCTGCTCGACGGGGCGGGGGAGCGCGGCTTCTGCGCCGGCGGCGACGTGCGCGCCCTGCACGCCCAGATCACGGCCGGACGCGCCGACGAGACCGCCGAGTTCTTCCGCGCGGAGTACGCGCTGAACGCGATGATCGCCGAATACCCCAAGCCCGTGGTCGCCATCGCCGACGGCATCACGATGGGCGGCGGCATCGGCCTCGCCGGCCACGCCGCGATCCGCATCGTCACCGAGCGGTCGAAGCTCGCGATGCCCGAGACCCGCATCGGCTTCACCCCCGACGTCGGCGGCACGTGGCTGCTCGCTCGCGCGCCCGGTCGGCTGGGGGAGTACCTCGGCCTGACCGGCGGCACGATGACCGCGGCGGATGCCGTCGCGACCGGCTTCGCCGACTACCTGGTGCCGTCCGACCGCCTCGACGCCCTGCGCGACGCCCTCGCCCACCGCGCCGACCCCACCGGCACGAGCGAGATCGTGCTGCTCTTCGACGAGACGCCCGAGCCGTCTCATCTGCTGGAGGCCCGGGCCTGGATCGACGAGGACTTCTCGGCGCCCACCGTGCAGGAGATCGTCGCGCGGCTGCGCGCACGCGCAACGACGGATGCCGCGCAGACGGCCGATCTGCTCGGATCGCTCGGGCCCACCGGCCTGGCCGTGACGCTCGACGCCGTGCGCGAGGCGCGCGCGGCGAGCGGTCTCCGGGCGGCGCTGGAGGGCGAGTACCGGCGCGTGCTGTGGTTCGTGAACGAGCATCCCGACCTCGTCGAGGGCATCCGTGCGCAGCTGGTCGACAAGGACCGCACCCCGCGCTGGCAGCCGGCGACGCTCGCCGAGCTCGCGGCGGATGCCGGAGCGGGCGCGCGGCAGTACCGGCCCGCCGTTCCGCTGTTCTGAAGCAACGCCCGCTCGTCGAGCGCCTGTCGGGGCGCACCGGCTCGCGTCGGGAGCAGCCTGGTGGTTCGCTGTGAGCGAAGGGCGCGAACCTGCGGGTACGAATGTCTGCGCTTCGTGTCACCCTGTGTTGTGGCCGCATTCGGGCCGCCCGCCTCCCCCACAGTCAATCCGCATCCTCCTCTCTCAGAAAGTCCGCCTGTGCTGGGTAAACTCCTCGTCCGATATCTCGCCAGATACAAGTGGCTGCTGCTCGCCGTGCTGGTCTTCCAGTTCACGAGCGCCCTGGCCACCTTGTACCTCCCCCGTCTCAACGAAGACATCATCAACAAGGGCGTCGCGCTGTCCGACACCGAGTACATCTGGCGCACCGGCCTGTTCATGCTCGCCGTCTCGCTGGGGCAGATCGTCGCCGCCGTCATCGCCACCTACTTCGCGGCGCGCGCAGCGATGGGCGCCGGGCGCGACATCCGCGCCGACGTGTTCGCCAAGGTCAGCGGCTTCTCCGAGCGCGAGGTGTCGCGCTTCGGCGCGGGATCGCTCATCACCCGCAACACCAACGACGTGCAGCAGGTGCAGATGCTGGCGATGATGGGCGCCACCATGCTCGTCACGGCTCCGCTGCTGGCGATCGGCGGTGTGATCTTCGCCGTGCAGACCAACGCGGGTCTCAGCTGGATCATCGCCGTCTCGGTGCCGCTGCTGCTCATCGTCGCCGCGATCGTCGTCGGGCGCATGGTGCCGCTCTTCCGCAGCTACCAGGGCAAGCTCGACGCCGTGAACCGCGTCCTGCGCGAGCAGCTCACGGGCGTGCGCGTGGTGCGCGCCTTCGTGCGCGAGCGCATCGAAGAGGAGCGCTTCCGCGGTGCCAACACCGACATCATGGTCGTCGGCCGCAACGTCGGGTCGCTGTTCGTTCTGCTGTTCCCGCTGTTCATGCTCATCCTCAACGTGACCGTGGTCGCGGTGATCTGGTTCGGCGGCATCGAGGTCGACGCCGGCACCGTGCAGGTCGGCACGCTGTTCGCGTTCATGCAGTACATCGGTCAGATCATGGGCGGCGTCATCATGTCGAGCTTCATGGCGATCATGATCCCGCGCGCCGCGGTGTCGGCCGAGCGCATCGGAGAGGTGCTCGACACCGAGTCGAGCATGGTGCGTCCCGAGAACGGCGTGACCGCCTTCGCGGCACCCGGCGCCGTGGCTTTCGACGATGTCGAGTTCACCTACCCCGGCGCCGACGCTCCCGTGCTCTCGGGCATCAGCTTCGGTGCCCAGCCCGGCGAGACGGTCGCCATCGTCGGCTCGACGGGGGCGGGCAAGACCACGCTCGTCTCCCTCATCCCGCGGCTCTTCGACGTCTCGGGCGGCGCGGTGCTGGTCGGCGGCACCGACGTGCGCGAGGCGGATGTCGAGGCGCTGTGGAAGACCATCGGCCTCGTGCCCCAGCGCCCGTTCCTGTTCACCGGAACGGTCGCCTCGAACTTGCGCTACGGCCGTGAAGAGGCCACCGACGAAGAGCTCTGGAAGGCGCTCGAGATCGCCCAGGGCCGCGACTTCGTCGAGGAGATGCCCGACGGCCTCGACTCGCGCATCGCGCAGGGCGGCACGAACGTCTCCGGCGGTCAGCGTCAGCGTCTCGCCATCGCCCGGGCCATCGTGCGCCAGCCGCAGATCCTGGTGTTCGACGACTCGTTCTCGGCGCTCGATCTCACGACGGATGCCCGTCTGCGCCAGGCGCTGTGGCGGGAGCTGCCGCACGTGACCAAGATCGTCGTCGCGCAGCGCGTCTCGACGATCACCGATGCCGACCGCATCGTCGTGCTCGAGGGCGGCACGATGGTGGGAGTCGGCACGCACGAGGAACTTCTCGAGACCAACGACACCTATCGCGAGATCGTGGAGTCGCAGCTGGGGGTGGACGCATGAGCGAGCAGAACGCATCGCCGAAGCGCCGCGGTCGCGCGGCCGTCGCGAACGGAGCCGCTCCGGCGGCGGTGGTCGAGCCCGAGCTCACCGACGAGGAGAAGTACGAGGCCGAGCTCGCCGAGCAGGCGCGCCAGAACGGCGGCGGCTGGGACAGTGTGGCGCCGGGCAAGGCCGACAACTTCGGCAAGAGCTTCGCCCGCATGATCGGGCTGCTCAAGCCGTCGGCCGTCTGGTTCGTGTTCGTCTCGATCCTCGGCGCGATCGGCGTCGTGCTCACCGTCGCGGCACCGAAGGTGCTGGCCGAGGCGACGAACCTCATCTACACCGGGTTCATCTCCCGGCAGCTGGGCGAGGGGCAGGGCGACTTCCCGGGCTTCCCCGCCGGGACGCCCAAGTCGGAGGTCGTCGAGCAGCTTCGCGCCGCCGGGCAGGACGACTTCGCCAATCAGGTGTCGGCGCTCGAGAGCTTCCGCGTCGGCGACGGCATCGACTTCGACGCGCTGCGGTGGATCGTCGCCGCGGTGCTCGCGATCTACGTCGTGGCGGCGTTCCTCAGCTGGCTGCAGGGCTACGTCATCAACGTCATCATGGTGCGCACCATGTGGCGTCTGCGCGAGCAGGTCGAGGCGAAGATCAACCGTCTGCCGCTGGCGTACTTCGACAAGGTGCAGCGCGGCGAGCTCATCTCGCGCGTCACCAACGACATCGACAACATCACCCAGACCATGCAGCAGTCGCTGTCGGGGGCGCTCACCGCGGTGCTCACCGTCGTCGGCGTGCTGGTGCTGATGTTCACCATCTCGTGGCAGCTCGCGCTCGTCGCGCTGGTGGCGCTGCCCCTGATGGGTGTGATCTTCGGCATCATCGGGCCGCGGTCGCAGAAGGCGTTCGGAACGCAGTGGCGCAAGGTCGGCCGCCTCAACGCCCGCGTCGAGGAGGCGTTCTCGGGTCACGCGCTCGTGAAGGTGTTCGGTCGCGAGAAGGACGCGCTGCAGAAGTTCGGCGACGAGAACGAGGAGCTCTATCAGGCGGCCTTCAAAGCGCAGTTCCTGTCGGGCATCATCATGCCCGCGATGACCTTCGTCGGCAGCTTGACCTACGTGGGCATCGCGGTGCTCGGCGGCCTGCTGGTGGCCAGCGGACAGCTGCGCATCGGTGACGTGCAGGCGTTCATCCAGTACTCGCAGCAGTTCACGCAGCCGCTGTCGGAGCTGGGCGGCATGGCGGCGGTGGTGCAGTCCGGCACGGCCTCGGCCGAGCGGGTCTTCGACTTCCTCGACGCCGACGAGCAGGAGGCCGACGCCGCCGACGCCCCCGACCTGCCGGACGGCCGCGGCGTCATCGAGTTCGAGAACGTCGCGTTCTCGTACAGCCCCGACCGTCCGCTCATCACCGATCTCTCCTTCCGGGTCGAGCCGGGGCAGACGGTCGCGATCGTGGGCCCCACCGGCGCAGGCAAGACGACGCTCGTGAACCTCATCATGCGGTTCTACGAGCTGAGCGGCGGGCGCATCGTGCTCGACGGGCAGGACATCTCAGAGATCACCCGCGACGAGCTGCGCTCCCGCACCGGCATGGTGCTGCAGGACCCGTGGCTGTTCGCGGGCAGCATCCGCGAGAACATCCGGTACGGACGATCGTCGGCCACCGATGAGGAGGTGCTCGAGGCGGCGAAGGCGACGTACGTCGATCGCTTCGTGCACGCGCTGCCCGACGGGTACGACACCGTGCTCGACGAAGACGCGTCGAACGTGTCGGCCGGTGAGCGTCAGCTCATCACGATCGCCCGGGCGTTCGTCGCCCAGCCGTCGATCCTCATCCTCGACGAGGCGACGTCGGCGGTCGACACCCGCACCGAGCTGCTGCTGCAGAACGCCATGGCCGCGCTGCGCAAGGGCCGCACCTCGTTCGTGATCGCGCACCGGCTCTCGACGATCCGCGACGCCGACCTCATCCTCGTGATGGAGCACGGCGACATCGTCGAGAAGGGCACGCACGACGAGCTCATCCAGGCGCAGGGGGCGTACTGGCGGCTCTACCAGTCGCAGTTCGAGCAGGCGGCGACCGACATCGATGCCGAAGACGCCCTCACGGGCTCCACGCCGACCGTCATCACGGGCGACGCCGACACCCCCGTGAACGCGTCGGAGGCGGCGGCGGCCGACGTCGTGGCCGGCGTGGCCGTGGGCGCCCAGGTGCCCACCGCCGAGGCCACCGCGGCGCAAGGCATCGTCGAACGCCCCGCCCCTGAGGGCGACCGGGCCTGACCCGCTCCCGGGCCTGACCCGCTCCCGGGCCTGACCCGCTCCCGTCGCACTTTCTGTCGCCTCCCGCCGCGCGGGGCGACAGAAAGTGCGACGGGAACGCGGGGTGCGGGTGGGGGGTGCGGGGGCTAGTCGGCGTCGAGGCCGAAGAGGGCGATCGGGTTCGTCAGGCGCCACCAGAAGGTGGGCCCCTCGATGTCGTCGCTGAGGCTCAGTTCGGTGGTCGCGGTGTTCAGCGGCCCGACCGTGCGGAGTGTTCCGACGACAGCCCCGTCGTAGACCGCGTCATCGAGCGTGAACTCGGGCGACGAGGTCGCCGCAGCGCCGTTCCACAGGATCACATCCGCGTCGGCATCGGTCACGATCTCGACCTGCTCGCCCCATTCGGTGTCGACCCGGCCGACCACGGTCCCCGCCGGCACGGCCGCCGACTGCGTCTGCAGCGCGGCCTCCACCTCGGCGAAGAGCGAGCGGGTGCCCGCGAGGCGCTGCGCATCATCGTCCTGGTTGAGCACGGCGGCGTACAGCGTCACCGGGATGTCGTCGACCGTGACCGTCTTCGACGTGAGCAGGTTCCACCCGACGAGCGTGCCCGTCTTGATGCCCGTCACCCCGGCATCGTCGAGCATGCCGTTCGTGTTCGTCACCACGCCCGCTCCGGGGATCTCGGCCGAGCGTGTTCCGACGATCTGAGCGAAGACGGGATTCTTCATGGCGATCTCGCCGAGGCGCACCAGCGCTTCGGGCGTCGCCGTGTTGCGCTCGTCGAAGCCCGACGGGGTCACGATGGTCATGTCGTCGGCCAGTCCGCGGTCGCGCAGCCACGCCTCCGCGGCCACCGCGAAGCCCTGCTCCGAGCCCCAGAGTTCGCGCGCCAACCGGTCAATGTAGTTGTTCGCCGAACCGAGCAGCGTGCCCTGCAGCATCTGATACTCCGTCAGCACACCGCCCACGGGCACGTCGAGCGACGACTGGTTCGATCGGCGATACGACCAGAAGTCACGGCTGTCGGCGGCGGTGAAAGCGAACTCGGGACCCTGCTCGCCCAGCGCCAGCGGCAGGCGGTCGAGCACCATGAGCACGCTCACCACCTTGGTGATGCTGGCGATGCTCGCGGGGTCGACCGACGACGCGGTCGTGGTCAGGCCGCCGACCCCGACGGCCGAGCTCCCCTGCGCGGGCCAGGTGATGGTCGCGGCCGGCGCGGACACCGTCTCGAAGGACACGGCGGATGCCGTCGGTGCGACCTCGTGCAGCGGCCACAGCGCGGTCGTGCCGGCGTACGCCGCCGTCAGCGCCACGACCATGCCGATCGGAACGAGCACACCGGGGCCCGCCACCGCGGGGCGCAGTCGGGCGCCTCGGAGCAGCCCTGCCCCGCCGGCATCGACGGGCTCGTCGAGAGAGCGGGCCGTGGAGTGCGCAGCGACGGTCTGCGGGTCGACCCAGGTCAGCGCGGTGGCCGGGCGCTCCTCGTCGGCCCACTGCGCCGCGGCCCACGCCTCGTCCTCGTCGCGGTCGTCCTCGTCGCGGTCGTCGTCGGCGAGGGGAGCGTCGGCGAGAGGAGCGTCGG
The DNA here is from genome assembly GCF_057655505.1 of Microbacterium sp. Soil_N32. Taxonomy (NCBI): domain Bacteria; kingdom Bacillati; phylum Actinomycetota; class Actinomycetes; order Micrococcales; family Microbacteriaceae; genus Microbacterium; species Microbacterium sp. Soil_N32. Next base: position 70,117 of record NZ_JBDGME010000009.1, on the reverse strand, counting down.
CAAGGGGAGCGTCGGCGGGTACACGGTCGACGGACGTCGCGACCGCGGCGGTCTCGGCGTCTCCCGCTTCCTGCGCACGCGCATCCACCTCCGCATCCGCGAGGGGAGCGGGTTCCGCATCACGGACGGCGCGATCCGTCGCATCGGCGGCGGTGGCGTCGGTGGGGTGAGCTGCGGTCACTCGTTTACGGTACCCAATCTCCCGCGAAAAACCGCGTGCGGGAAGACGTGACCGCGACATGTCGCCCCCGGGTATGCTGTTCACCACAACCACGGGAGTCCGGCGAGCCGGGCTGAGAGGGAGCGAATCGCGCTTCGACCGTCGAACCTGATCTGGGTCATGCCAGCGCAGGGAGGAGTTCACATGAGTACGTCCACGCCCGAATCCACCGCGAAGAACAGCGGGATCACGGCATCCGCCCCGGCATCCGCGAAGAGCGGCACGGCCTCCCTCTCGATCTGGCGCTGGCGCGTCGTCGACATCGTCGTCGCCAGCGTGCTCGGCGTCGCCGCGGGGCTGATCTTCCTCGCCTGGAACGTCGGCTACCTCGGCCCGAAGGCCCTGCTCGAGCCGCTGCTGCCGGGCCTGCAGGGCCTGCTCGACGGCCCCTGGCTCTTCGCCGGCGTGCTCGGCGGGCTGATCATCCGCAAGGCGGGCGCCGCGATCTACGTCGAGCTGCTCGCCGCCGTCGTCTCGGCGCTGTTCGCCAACCAGTGGGGCGGATTTCTCACGCTCGAAGCAGGTCTCGTGCAGGGCCTCGGCGCCGAGCTGATCTTCCTGCTCTTCTTCTATCGCCGCTGGTCGCTGCCCGTCGCCATCCTCGCCGGTGCGGGCGCGGCGCTCGCCGGCGGCATCAACAACCTCGTGCTCTGGTACGCCGGGTCGGGCGCCGAGTTCACGACGATCTACCTCGTGAGCACCATCGTCTCGGGCGCTGTCATCGCGGGCGCGCTCTCATGGGTGCTCGCGCGGGGCATCGCCGCGACCGGCGCGCTCGACCGCTTCGGCTCGGGCCGCGAGGCGCGCGTGCGCGTGTGATGTCGAGCGATCACGCCGGCCCCGCGGCCGTCGAGGCGGTCTCGTGGGGCTGGCGTCACGCCAGTCGCCTCGCCTGGGCGCTGCGCGACGTGTCGTTCCGCATCGAACCCGGAGAGCGCGTGCTCGTGCTCGGGGCTTCCGGGGCGGGCAAATCGACCCTCCTCCAGGGCCTCGCGGGCGTGCTCGGGGGCGATGAGGAGGGCGAGTCGGAGGGCGCGCTCCTCATCGATGGGCGCCCGGCCGCTGCGACCCGCGGCCGTGCAGGGCTGGTGCTGCAGGACCCCGATTCGCAGGTCATCCTCGCCCGGGTCGGCGACGACGTCGCGTTCGGATGCGAGAACCTGGGGGTGCCGCGGGGGGAGATCTGGCCCCGCGTCTCGCAGGCGCTCGACGCGGTCGGCCTCGACGTTCCGCTCGACCGGCCGACGAAAGCCCTCTCGGGCGGGCAGAAGCAGCGCCTCGCTCTGGCGGGGATGCTCGCGATGCGCCCCGGGGTGGTGCTGCTCGACGAGCCCACCGCGAACCTCGACCCCGACGGCGTCGTCGAGGTGCGCGACGCGGTCGAACGGATGCTCGCCGCGCATCCCGCGACCCTCGTCGTGGTGGAGCATCGGCTCGAGGTGTGGCTGCCGCTCATCACGCGGGTCATCGTCGTCGGTCAGGGGGGCGTCGTCGCCGATGGGCCGCCCGAGCTCGTGCTCGGCGAGCAGGGTGCGCAGCTCGCCGCCGACGGGGTGTGGGTGCCGGGGTTCGCTCCGGAAGCTCCGCCGCCCCCGCCCACCCCACCGGGCGAGGTGCTGCTGTCGGCGCGCGGCCTGGCCGTGGCCCGAGAGAAGGGCGCTCCCGTCGCGACGGGCATCGACCTCGATGTGCGGGCCGGGCAGGCGCTCGCGATCACCGGGGCGAACGGAGCGGGCAAGTCGACTCTCGGACTCACCCTCGCCGGGTTGCTCCCGCCGGCGGGTGGGGTGGTGGAGGCGTCCGCCGCGCTCGCCGCGGGCATCCGTCGGGTGCCGATCGACTGGGCGTCGCGCGACCTGCTCACGCGCATCGGAATGGTCTTCCAGGAGCCCGAGCACCAGCTGCTCGCCAAAACGGTGCAGGACGAGTTGGCGGTGGGGGCGCGCGCCCTCGGCGTGCCCGAAGACGAGATCGCCGCCCGCAGCGACGAGCTGCTGCATCGGCTGCGCCTCGACCGGCTGGCCCGGGCGAACCCCTACACGCTGTCGGGCGGGGAGAAGCGCCGTTTGACGGTGGCGGCGGCTCTCGCCACACGGCCGCGAGTGCTGGTGCTAGACGAGCCCACCTTCGGGCAGGATGCCCGCACATGGGCCGAGCTGATGGCGATGCTGGCCGCCCTCCGCGACGAGGGCACGGCGATCGTCACCATCACGCACGACCTGGACGTGGTCCGCGCGCTCCACGCCGAACGGTACGAACTGCGGGGCGGGCGATGACCGTCGTCGAGACGGCGGCGCGCACCGGCCGCGTCGCCCGCATCAATCCGGTCGCGAAGCTCGCCGTCAGCGCGCTCATCGCGATCCCGCTCATCCTCACGCTCGATCCGGTGTCGGCATCCGTCGCGCTGGTGCTCGAATGCGTGCTGTTCCCCTTCGTCGGGGTCGGATGGCGGGAGTTCTGGTTGCGCACCTGGCCGGTGTGGATCGCCGCGCCCCTGACCGCGTTGACCATCGCCCTCTACGGCGAGACGAGCGGCACCGTGTACGTCGAGTGGTTCGTGCTGCGCATCAGCGACGGGTCGTTGGCGCTCGCGCTCGCCGCTTTCCTGCGAGTGCTCGCGATCGCGCTGCCCTCGGTGGTGCTGTTCATCACGGTCGATCCGACTGATCTCGCCGACGGCATGGCCCAGGTGCTGCGGCTGCCCGCGCGGTTCGTGCTGGGAGGGCTCGCAGGTCTGCGAATGGTCGGTCTGTTCCTCGACGACTGGCGCGCGCTCGAACTCGCGCGGCGAGCACGCGGGGTCGCCGACCGCGGGCGCATCCGCCGGTTCTTCGGCATGGCGTTCGCGCTGCTGGTGCTGTCGATCCGCCGGGGGGCGAAGCTCGCGACGGCCATGGAGGCGCGCGGGTTCGGGGCGCCCGGTCGCCGCACGTGGGCACGCCAGTCGCGGTTCGGGGTCGCGGAATGGATGCTCCTGGCCGTCGGCGTCGCGATCTCGGCGGCGGCCGTCGTGGCAGCGGTGGCGACCGGGGCGTGGAACTTCATCCTCGGGCCGAGCGCCTGACCGCGGTCGTGTCGTAGGCTCCTTCCCGTCGGCCGCTCCGCGGGACCGTGGTGGCACTTAGAACCACGTAGGCTGATACTCGGTCGCACAACGACGTTCGAAGGAGAACACGATGCAGATCAGCGGACAGGGCGCTCTCATCACGGGCGGGGCCTCGGGGCTCGGGCTCGCCACCGCGCGACGGTTGGCGGATGCCGGAGCCCACGTCACGATCGTCGACCTCCCCGCTTCGCAGGGGGCCGAGATCGCCGAGGAGCTCGGCGGGCTGTTCGTGCCCGCCGACGTCACGAGCGTCGACGAGGTGCACGACGCCGTCGCCCGGGCGCAGCAGGCCGCTCCGCTGCGCATCGTCGTGAACTGCGCCGGTATCGCCCCGCCCGCCAAGGTGCTCGACCGCGACGGCAACCCCGCCGCTCTCGCCGACTTCGAGCGCGTCGTGCGCATCAACCTGATCGGCACGTTCAACGTGCTGTCGCAGGCATCCGCCGTGATCGCGAAGAACGAGCCCGACGGTGGCGGTGGTCGCGGCGTCATCGTCGACACGGCGAGCGTCGCCGCGTTCGACGGACAGATCGGTCAGGCCGCCTACTCGGCGTCGAAGGGCGGCGTGCACGCGATGACCCTCCCCGTGGCGCGCGAGCTCGCCCGACACGGCATCCGCGTGGTCACCATCGCCCCCGGGATCATGGAGACGCCCATGCTGCTCGGTCTGCCGCAGGCCGCGCAGGACTCGCTGGGCCAGCAGGTGCCGTTCCCCTCGCGTCTCGGGCGCCCCGACGAGTACGCCGCCCTCGTGCAGCAGATCGTCGAGAACGACTACCTCAACGGCGAGACCATCCGTCTCGACGGCGCCATCCGAATGGCCCCGAAGTAACCCCCCCACCCCCGCGCCCGGTCGTCCCCGCTCCCGTCGCATTTTCTGTCGCCTCCGTGGCTCGGAAGCGACAGGAATTGCGACCGGAACGGCCGACGGAGCGGGCCGAAGGAACAGGCCGAGACGGCCGCAGAACGAGGAGAACCCATGACACTCGCAGGAAAGACCATCCTCATGTCCGGCGGCAGCCGGGGGATCGGACTCGCGATCGCGCTGCGCGCCGCCGCCGACGGGGCGAACATCGCCATGCTCGCGAAGACCGACACGCCGCATCCGAAGCTCGAGGGCACGGTGCACACCGCGGCCGAACAGATCAGGGAGGCGGGCGGCCAGGCGCTGCCGATCGTCGGCGACGTGCGCGAAGACTCCGACATCACCGAGGCGGTGCTCAAGACGCAGGGCGAGTTCGGCGGCATCGACATCGTCATCAACAACGCCAGCGTCATCGACCTGTCGCGCTCGCTCGAGCTGAGCGCGAAGAAGTACGACCTCATGCAGGACGTGAACGTGCGCGGCACCTTCCTGCTGTCGCGCGCCGCCGTGCCGATTCTGAAGGATGCCGAGAACCCGCACATCCTCTCGCTCTCGCCGCCGCTCAACCCCTCGCCCAAATGGCTCGGCGCGCACACCGGCTACACGCTCGCGAAGTTCGGCATGACGATGGCGACGCTCGGCCTCGCCGCCGAGTTCGCGCCGGACGGCATCGCCGCGAACACCCTGTGGCCGCGCACGACCATCGCGACGGCCGCGGTGCAGAACCTGCTCGGCGGCGATCGGGTGATGGCGGCGAGCCGCACCGCCGACATCTACGCGGATGCCGCGTACGAGGTGCTGCGGCAGCCCGCCCGGTCGTACACCGGCCAGACGCTCATCGTCGAGGACGTTCTCGAGGCGGCCGGAGTGACCAACTTCTCCCGCTACGCCGCCGTACCGGGTACTCCCGACTCGGCCCTGTTCCCCGACATCTTCCTCGACTGACGCGTTCGCGGTGCCCGGCCTGTTCGGTCCCGCGGCGTGCGAAACGGAGAGCGGATGCCTATGGCCCGGTGTGTCGTCGGTCGACGCGCCGTGTGGTGCGCGACCGATCTCCGTTTTCGCGTGCGATCGCGATCGCGGGGAGTTGTCGAGCGGCACCCGCGTCAAAACAGGAGGTAGAGCGCGCCGACGATCGTGAGGGCGATCACCAGGCGGTCGAAGAGGCGCTGATCGAGGCGCTTCGCGATGGCGAGGCCGACCAGTGCGCCGATCACGACGAACGGGGCGAGCACGGCGTCCATCAGCAGCACGGGCGGCGTGAACAGACCGATGCCCGCGAGGAACGGCACCTTCACCAGGTTGATGATCGCGAAGAACCACGCCGCGGTGCCCAGGAACACCTGCACCGGGGTGCGCGTGGCGAGGAAGTACATCGACATGACGGGCCCGCCCGCGTTCGCCACCATGGTCGAGAAACCGCCGAGTCCGCCGTAGACCCCGGCGAGCACGAGTCCCCGCCCGGGTTCGCGGACGACGGCATCGGCCCGGCTCTGCCGCCATCGCCGCCAGAGGGTGATCGCGATCATCAGCAGGAGGATGACCCCGATCGCCCGTCGCACGACGCCGTCGCCCGCGAGCGCCAGGAATGCGAAGCCCGCGAGCAGTCCGAGCACGACCGCCGGGGCGAGTCGCAGGATCGTCGGCCAGTGCGCGTGCCGTCGATAGGCGAGAAGAGCGAACACGTCGCCGACGATGAGCAGCAGCAGCATCGCCGCGGTCGACATGCGCGCCGGCAGCACGGTCGCGAACAGCGCGATGGCGAGGATGTTACTGCCGGGGAGTGCGGTCTTCGAGATGCCGATGACGACCGCCGCGACCCCCAGGGCCGCCCAGGCCCAGGGGTCGAGCGCGATCACGCCCGCGTCAGCCGCGGACGGCAGCGAGAGCGGCGGCGAAGCGGGCCGAACGCTGTTCGATGTCGGCCCAGTCCTGGGCCTTGAGCGACGCGCCGTTGGCGAGGTCGCCGCCGGCTCCGACCGCGACGGCGCCGGCGGCGAACCAGTCGGCGAGGTTGTCGGGGTTCACGCCGCCGGTGGGCATGAGGGGGGCGTCGGGGAACGGCCCGCGCAGGGCGCCGAGGTACGACGGGCCACCGAGCGAGGCGGGGAAGATCTTGACGACGTCGACGCCCAGGTCGAGTGCGGTCATGACCTCGGTGGGGGTCATGGCGCCGGTCATCACGACGCGTCCGGTGCCGATCATGTGACGGGTGAGGTCGGGCAGCGTGCCGGGGCTGACGAGGAACTCCGCGCCGGCCTCGGCTGCGAGCGTCGCCTGCTCGGAGGTGGTAACGGTGCCGGCCCCGACGTAGGCGGCGTCGCCGTGACGCGCGATGAGCTCGCGGATGACGGCCGGGGCGTCGGGGGTCGAGAACGTGACCTCGATGCCGGTCACCCCTCCGCGGATGATGGCCTCCGAGGCCTCGAGCGCGAGCTCGGGGGAGGAGGCGCGGAGAACGGCGAGGACTCCGGTGGCGCGGGCGCGGTCGAGACGGTCGGACATCATGCTCCTAGCGGTGGGGGTGCTTCCATTGTCGCGGATGCCCACTTGTCATTACAACGCGCGCGATCCGAAGCGACCCCGGGCTTCAGCGCTGCCAGGCGTCGATCGCATCCTTCGCCTGCTTCAGGCCCAGTCCGGACTCGGTGCGCAGCAGCTTGATCGCCGCGATCTGCTGGTCGGCGGCGACCAACCGGTCGATCTCTGCGGCCGCGTCGGGTGCCAGCATCGCCCGCACTTCGGCCGGGTCGTCGAACGCGGGAGGGAAGATCGGGATCGCCGTCGTCGCGGGGGCCCCGCCGATCGTCCACCGGTGGATGCGGCGCTTCGACGTCTGCAGGCTTTCGCCGGTGTGGTCGCGGAGCACCTTGACCGCCGCGACCGTGTTGCCCGCGCGCACAAGGCCGTCGATACGCGCCACCACCTCAGGAGCGAGGACCGGCGCCGGACCGCTCGGCACCTCGGAGGCCGTCGGCCGCACCGCGTGCACCACCCCGTAGACGAGCGCGAAGACGCCCAGGGCCGCAACGACGATGCCGATGATCATGACGAGGTCCATGCGAGACAGTCTAGGAAGAGCATCCGACATCGCCCGCCGCCCGGGGTCCAGCCGCTTCCCACCCGCTCGCCGGTACCCTGGAGGGTATGACCGAGAACCCCCGCACGCGCGAGACGCGCCCCGCAGCATCCGCGTCCGCCCCCGAGGGTCGACCCGCCCAGGGCAAGGTCCGCACGACCGGCCGACCCGCCGGCGGCACGCAGGTGCGCCCGGCGACCGAGGGCTGGACCCAGCAGAAGGATGCCGAGGGCCGCCCGCTGCTGCAGTTCGCGAGCCCGAAGCGGGGCAAGCCGCCCGTGCACCTCGCCGACCTCACGCCCGAAGAGCGCGTCGAGAAGGTGAAGGAGCTCGGCCTGCCCGGCTTCCGCGCCAAGCAGCTCGCCACCCACTACTTCCGCCACTACACGTCCGACCCGGCGCACATGACCGATCTGCCCGCCGGCATCCGCGACGACCTGGTCGCAGGCATGCTGCCGCCGCTGATGACGGAGGTGCGCCGTCTCGAGACGGACCGCGGCGACACGATCAAGTTCCTGTGGCGTCTGCACGACGGCGCTCTCGTCGAGTCGGTGCTCATGCGCTACCCCGGCCGCATCACGCTGTGCGTGTCGAGTCAGGCCGGCTGCGGCATGAACTGCCCGTTCTGCGCCACGGGCCAGGCGGGACTCACGCGCAACATGTCGACCGCCGAGATCATCGAGCAGATCGTGCGCGCGAACCGCGCGATCGCGAACGGCGAGCTGGGCGGCAAGCGCCGCGACGACCACAGCATGGAGCGCGTCTCGAACATCGTCTTCATGGGCATGGGAGAGCCGCTCGCGAACTACAAGCGGGTGATGGATGCCGTGCGCATCATGGTCGCCCCGCAGCCAGACGGCCTCGGCATGAGCGCGCGCGGCATCACGGTTTCGACCGTCGGCCTCGTGCCCGCGATCAAGAAGCTCGCCGATGAGAACATCCCCGTCACCTTCGCGCTGTCGCTGCACGCGCCCGACGACCACCTGCGCGACGAGCTCATCCCGGTGAACTCGCGGTGGAAGGTCGACGAGGCCCTCGATGCGGCCTACAACTACTACGAGAAGACCGGTCGCCGCGTCTCGATCGAGTACGCGCTCATCAAGGACATGAACGACCACGCGTGGCGCGCCGACCTCCTCGCCGACAAGCTCAACGCCCGCGGGCGCGGCTGGGTGCACGTGAACCCGATCCCGTTGAACCCGACCCCCGGCTCGATCTGGACGTCGTCGGAGAAGAGCGTCACCGACGAGTTCGTGCGCCGCCTCAACGACGCTGGCATCCCGACGACCCTCCGCGACACCCGCGGCAAGGAGATCGACGGCGCCTGCGGTCAGCTCGTCGCCACCACCGAGGACGAGGCCGCCTCGGCCGCGATGGCCTGAGCCCGCGCGGCATCGCGCCTGCCGTCAGCGGCGCCCCGGCGCTCGACCTCCGTCAGCCAGCGCGCGATCGTGGCGGACCCGGCGGCTTTGACGCCCAGCATCCGGTGGGTGCGGACCGATCGGATGCCGCAGAACCGCATCGTGTTGCGCACGACCTGCCGCTGGGCGGGGAGACCGGTGAAGGGCGCCGCGTACCAGGGGGTGTCGGCGAGGAGCAGCAGCCGTCCGTGGCGTGCCGAGAGGAGTCCGACCGGAAGCCCGCGCGGCGAGTAGCGGTACTCCTGCTGCGGGAGCAGGGCGCGATCGAAGAAGCCCTTGAGCAGCGCGGGCACGGATCCCCACCACAGCGGGGTCGCGATCACGACGGTGTCGGCGGCCGCGAGCGCCTGCTTCGCGTCGACGAGGTCGGGTTCGAGCGGCATGCGCTGGCGGTAGCCGAATCGCAGGTGCGGATCGAAGTCGAGGGTGCGCAGCGCCAGCACGCGGGCGTCGCCGTGCGCATCGGCGTACCGCTGCGCGAGAGCGGCGGTGAGGGAGTCGGCGTGCGGGTGGCCGTCGATCACGAGAGCGGGCATACGCGTTCCAATCTGGACAGTGTCAACTAGCTGGACACTGTCAAGATAGGAGAGGATGTTGCGCATGTCAAGTTCGAAGCCCGGGTACCACCACGGTGACCTCGCTCGTGCCCTCGAAGACGCCGCGATGCACCTGCTCGAACGGATGCCCGCGGCCGACATCAGCCTGCGAGAGGTGGCACGCGCCGCGAACGTCAGCCATAACGCCCCGTATCACCACTTCTCCGACCGCCGTGGCCTGCTGAAGGCGATCGCGGAGCGCAGCATGTCCGACCTCCTCGAACAGGTGCAGCGGGCGGCCCGCGACCAGGCGAGCCCGCGTGCTGCGCTCGCGGCGGGAGGCGAGGCCTACATCCGCTTCGCGGTCGAGCATCCGCATGCGTTCGACGCCGTCTACGACCCGACCGTCTGCGTGCCCGGATCGCCCACCGCGACCATGGCGCCGCTCATCGACGCGCTCGAAGAAACGCTCGCCGCCACCGCGGCCGCGACCGGCCTCGACCAGCCGACGGACGTGACGGCCCTGTGGGGTCTCATCCACGGCCTGGGCACGCTCGCCGCTGCCGGCCACTTCGGTCTCGACGACGCGCTCGCGGCGTTCTCGGCACTGCTCGATCGCCTGGTCACCACCTGATCCCGGGTTCGCCGTCAGACGAAGCTGAGAGCCGTCAAAGCACTCTTCCACCGTGCGCACAGGCGCGGATTCGTACGATATCGGGATGCCCTATTCCGCGCACCGACCGGGTCGCTTCGACTCGCAAGGTCGGATCATCCTCGACGGCGACCCGAACGCCGAGACCGATGACCTCGACTTCCTCCGCGAGTACGAGCCCACCGGCGCCGACGACGAGCCGTTCGTCGGCGCCCCCGCGCAGACCCGACGCGTCTCGAACGACGAGACGGATGCCCCGGCCGAGGCATCCGAGAACGACGAGTCGCCCCGATCCCGCGAACCGCGCCCGCGCCGCCAGCCGCGCCCCCGACGGGTGCGCACCCCGCGGGCGCCCGGATCGCGGCTGCGTCAGCTCGCGATCCTCGGCGGTGCGGAGGGGGAGATCCTCGACCGCGTGCCGGGGGAGACGCCGCGCTTCGTGCAGATGTTCTTCGTGCTCGCCGGCACGGCGCTGGTCTCGGCGATCTCGATGCTCTTCGCGCTGACCACCGGTGTGCAGGCGGCGATCTGGCTCGCCGTGCCGCTCGCGCTCGTGTGGGCGCTCATCATCTTCAACCTCGACCGGTTCCTCACCTCGACCATGTCGTCGACGAAGAACGTGTGGCGGCTGATCGGTCTCGCCATCCCTCGCGTCATCATGGCGGCCATCATCGGGTTCGTCGTCGCTGAGCCGCTCGTGCTGCAGGTGTTCCACAACGACATCGCCCGCGAGGTCGCCGCGACGAACATCACGCAGGCGCAGTCCGACCAGGAGGCGCTCGAATCGGGGCCCGAGAAGATCGCCCTCGACGCCGCCACCGCCAAGGTCGCCGAGCTCGAGAACCAGGCCGCCACCGGTGTGGTCGCCGGCACCGATTCGTCGTCGGCATCCGAGTCGGCGGCGCAGTCGACGGTCGACGACCTCACCGCCAAGCTCACCGAGCAGCAGGCGGTCATCGACCAGGCCCGGGCGTTGTACCAGTGCGAGCTGACGGGCGAGGGCGCCGGCACGGTCCCCGGATGCACGGGCGTGAACGGCGAGGGTGCCAGCTCCGACGCGGCGCAGGCCCAGCTCGCTCAGGCGCAGCAGACCTACGACGGGCTCGCCGAGCAGCTGCGCGTCGCCAACGAGGAGCTCGCCGCGGCCGGCACGACGGCCAAGCAGAACACCGCCACCTCCGAGACGCAGAACCGCCAGCTCGCGCAGGACCAGCTCCCCGCCGCGCGCGACACCTACGAGCAGGCGCTGGAGGCCTACAACGCCCGGGCGGATGCCGTGGCGCAGGGCAACGCGGGAGCGGTCGGGCTGCTGAGCCAGATCAGCGGCCTGAACAGGCTGAGCGAGAAGGAGCCCGCGATCCTGTGGGCGCACATCCTCATCGCCGCCCTGTTCTTCATGATCGAGCTGCTGCCTGTGCTGGTGAAGGTGCTCACCTCGTACGGCGAGCCGAGCCTGTACGAGAAGGCGGCTGCCATCCGCAAGCAGGTCGCGCTCGACAAGGTGACCGCCGAGGGGTTCACCGACCGGGCTGCGATCGTGCAGACCCAGTCGAGTGCCGTGAGCCAGACGGTCGCGCAGACGCCCTAGCGCGCTCGCTCCTGCGCAGGGGGCGGGGAACGGTCGCGTGCGGAGCGCGGGATACGGCGTGTTGTGACCCCTCGCGCACAGTCGCGCGGGGTCGGGGCATGCGGATCCGGAGCATCCGGCCCTGGCGTCGGATGCCGGGGCTAGCGTGGTGTCATGGTCAACTATCGCTATCTCGGCAACAGCGGTCTCAAGGTCTCTGAGATCACGTACGGCAACTGGGTCACGCACGCCTCGCAGGTCGAGGACGACGCGGCGGTGAAGACGGTGCACGCCGCGCTCGACGCGGGCATCACCACGTTCGACACCGCAGACACCTACGCCAACACGGCGGCGGAGGTGATCCTCGGCAAGGCGCTCGAGGGGCAGCGCCGTGAGAGCCTCGAGATCTTCACGAAGGTCTACTTCCCGACCGGACCGAAGGGTCCGAACGACACCGGCCTCAGCCGCAAGCACATCATGGAGTCGATCAACGGCTCGCTCACACGCCTCGGCACCGACTACGTCGACCTCTACCAGGCGCATCGCTTCGACTACGAGACCCCGCTGGAAGAGACGTTCCAGGCGTTCGCCGACATCGTGCGGCAGGGCAAGGCGCTCTACATCGGCGTCTCGGAGTGGACGGCGGAGCAGTTGCGTGAAGGCCACGCGCTCGCGAAGCAGCTCGGCATCCAGCTCATCTCGAACCAGCCGCAGTACTCGATGCTGTGGCGCGTGATCGAGGGCAAGGTCGTGCCGGCCTCGGAGGAGCTCGGAATCTCGCAGATCGTCTGGTCGCCGATGGCGCAGGGCGTGCTCAGCGGCAAGTACCTTCCCGGACAGCCGGTGCCCGAGGGGTCGCGCGCGACCGACCAGAACTCCGGTGCGCAGTTCATCAAGAACTTCCTGCAGGACGACATCCTCACCGCCGTGCAGCGGCTGAAGCCCATCGCCGAGCAGGCCGGCCTCACGATGCCGCAGCTCGCGATCGCGTGGGTACTGCAGAACCCGAACGTGGCCGCGGCGCTGGTCGGCGCATCCCGCCCCGAGCAGCTGGCCGACACGGTCAAGGCCTCGGGAGTGACGCTCGACGCCGACACCATGTCGGCCATCGACGAGGCGCTCGGCGACACGGTCAACCGCGACGCCGAGCACACGTACTCCACGTCGCCGAAGACCCGCCTGGTCTGACCCGCCCGGTCTGACCCGCCTGGTCCGCCCCGCCCCGCCCCCCGCCGCGCGTCCCACTCGTGCGGGATCGATATGTCGGCTTAATAGGCCTTCGAAGGTGCGATATCGATCCCGCAAGGGGAGTGCGAGCGGGCGGGGCGGTGCGTGCGGGCGCGCAGGGCGGCGCGGGCGTGCGGAAGTGTGAGGCGGGCGCGGGCGCGGGCGTGCGAGAGCGCGGGGCGGCGCGGGCGTGCGGGTGGGGAGGACGCCGGGGTTAGGCGAGGGTGATGTCGACCTGGATCTCGGCGGCGAGGCGTTCGAGGTCGGCGCGAAGCGCGTCGAGATCGGCGGATGCGGGGACCGTCGCGGTGACCGTCGACTCGAAGAGACGACCCCCGGCCATGGCGGCGTCGCGCGTTTCGGTCGTCATGCTCGAGATGCTGAGGGCATGGGCGTTCAGCACGCCGGACACCTCGTGCACGATGCCCGGACGGTCGTTGCCGAGAACGGAGAGCGACAGGCTGCTCGCTGCGGCGGCCGCGGCATCCGACCCGGTGTGGATCGTCACCGTCAGCAACCCTGTCAGCGCGCGCAGCGCGGACTGCAGCGCCGGCACACGATCGTCGGCGACCGAGACCTCGATCACACCGGCGAAGGTGCCGGAGAGTTCGGCGAGGCGGCTGTTCTCCCAGTTGCCGCCGTGCGCGTCGACGGCATCGGCGACGGCGGAGACGAGGCCGGGGCGGTCGGCGCCGGCGACGGTGAGGATGAGGGTGGTCATGCGGCCAGCGTAGCCGCCGCAACTCAGGACGAACGAGAAGCGGGGGCGCGCTCTCGGCCCGCCTAGCCCGTCCTGGTGCGGTGCGCGCTGGTGGATGCAGCCGGCGGTCCTGAGTTACGGCGCGGGCAGGCGAGGCCGGGGTGGACCGGCGCCCGGTGCGGCGGTGCCCGGTGGCCCGGTACCCGCTTCGCGGGGAGGGACAGGGCCGGAAGGGGCTACTCGCCCCAGACGCCGGTCTCGAGGAAGGCGTCGAGGCGGGCGCGGTGCGGCGCGAGGTCCCAGCCCCGGGCGGCGACCCATTCGTCGGAGTAATACGTGCCCGCGTAGCGCACGCCGCTGTCGCAGATGAGGGTCACGACGCTGCCGGTCTCGCCGGCCGCGCGCATGCGCGCGATCAGCTGGAACGCGCCGTACAGGTTGGTTCCGGTCGAGCCGCCCGCCCAGTGCAGCGTGCGGTCGCGCAGCATGCGGATCGCCGCGATCGACCCGGCGTCCGGCACGCGGATCATCTCGTCGATCACGGTCGGCACGAACGACGGCTCGACGCGGGGACGCCCGATGCCCTCGATGCGGCTCGGACGTCCGGCCGGGGCATCCGTCGTGCCCGCCCAGCCGTCGTAGAACGCCGATCCCTCGGGGTCGACGACCGCGACCTGCGTCTCGTGGCGCCGGTACCGCACGTACCGGCCGAAGGTGGCGCTGGTTCCGCCGGTTCCTGCTCCCACGACGATCCAGCGGGGGATCGGATGCCGCTCCTGCGCGAGCTGACTGAAAACGCTCTCGGCGATGTTGTTGTTGCCGCGCCAGTCGGTGGCCCGCTCTGCGAACGTGAACTGGTCGAGGTAGTGGCCGTCGCAGTCGCTCGCCAAGCGTCGGGCCTCGTCGGACATGTCCTCCGCGCGGTCGACGAAATGGCAGGTGCCGCCGTAGAACTCGATGAGAGCGATCTTCTCCTGCACCGTCGAGCGCGGCACGACCGTCACGAACGGCAACCCGAGCATCCGAGCGAAGTACGCCTCGGACACGGCCGTCGACCCGCTCGACGACTCGACGAGCGTGGTGCCCTCGTGGATGTGCCCGTTCACGAGGCCGTACAGGATGAGCGACCGCCCCAACCGGTGCTTGAGCGAGCCCGTCGGATGCACCGACTCGTCCTTCAAGTACAGGTCGATGCCCCACTCGGCGGGGAGGGGGAAGACGTGCAGGTGCGTGTCGGCGCTGCGGTTCGCGTCGGCCTCCAGCAGGGCGATCGCGCGGGAGGTCCAGATGTCCACGGGTCGAGCGTACCGGGCGTCAGTTGTCGGTGTAGCCGCCCTCGCCGGTGTCGCCGTCGTACGTGAAGGTTCGGTCTTCGAGCACGATGCGGATGTCGCTGCCGAGTGGTTCACCGGCGAGCAGCTTGCGTTCGAGCTCTTCGACGTCGCCGAGGTACTCCGACGCGTCACCGCCCCAGATCGTTGCGACCTTCATGTCGGTGAGCAGGTAGAGGAACGCGCTGACCGCGGTCTGGTTGAACTCGGTGTTCGGGATGCGTTCCCACAGCGAACCGTCCTGGCGGGCGGCCTTGTACTCGTCGATCTTCCCCTGGATGACCGCCTCGGCGGATCCGGGGTCGGTGGCGGGCGGGGCCTCCGACGGGGCGGCGGACGGCGCGCTCGACGGGGTGGGAGGCGGGGTGGGCGCCGCGGTCTCGCTGCGCGTGGGAACGGGTGACGGCACCGCTTCGGGGCGTCCGGGGTTCGACAGCAGCACCGCCGCGGTGACGATGCCGCCGATGACGACGATGGCGCCGAGCGCGATGAGTCCGACCACGAGACCGGTGCGCTTCGGACCCGGGGTGGGCGACGGGGCGGACGGATATGCCGGGTAGCCGGTTCCGCCGGGCGGGTAGGAGCCTCCGGATGCAGGCGCGGACGGTGCGGGGCTCCCCGGCGGGTAGGAGCCACCTGATGCCGGCGCAGACGGGGTGGGGCTCCCGGGCGGGTAGGCACCACCGGATGCCGGCGGGTAGGCGTTGCCTGCGGACGGAGAGGCGCTGCCGGGGTGGGTGGGGCCTCCGGATGCTGGCGGGTAGGCGTTGCCTGCAGACGGGGAGGCGCCGCCGGGGTAGCCGGTGCCGCCGGGCGCGGGCGCCGTGCCGCCGGGCGCGGGCGCCGGGCTGCCGGGCGCGGCGGAACCCGGGTGGTAGGCCGGGGTGGGCCGGTACGGCTGCGGCGGCTGGTACCGCGGCGGCTGGAAGGGCAGGCCGTTGCCCTGCGGCGGCTGGTACTGGGGCGGCTGCGGTGCGGCCGGTGCCCCGTAGGCGGGCTGCGCCCCGTGCGGCGGCTGCGGCGTTCCGGGTGCGCCGTAGTGCGGCGGCCGCGGTGCTCCGGCGGGGAGGCCCGGGGCCGAGGCATTCGACCCGACCGGCGGTGCCAGCGGCGGCTGCGACGCGGGAGGTGGCGGCGGAATCGCACCCGAGGGCGGCGGCGGCACGACCTCGTCGGGGTTCGACTGCTGGTCGTCGTGCGCGGTCATGACTGTGCCCTCGTGCGTCCGGCGAGCGTCATGCCTCCGCGTCCGTCGACGTGGAGGAGCGAAGCCTGCGACTGCTCCTGCTGCAACTGGAATTCGAACCGCGAGCGGTCGCCGCGGTGATACGCGATGAAGTACTCGATCGGCGTGCCGTCGTCGGTGCGGCTGACGCTGCGCAGACGCAGCAGCGCCGACCCCGCGCTCACCCCCAGGTGGCCCGCCTGCTCGTGCGTCGCGACCGTGGCCTCCGCCGACCGCACGCCGTGCGTCGCGACGATGTCGTGCTCCGCAAGGAGGCGGTAGAGCGAGGCATCCGACAGGTCGACGTCGAGGGTGACGGCGCCGACGGCATCCGGCATCCAGGTGGTCGACAGCGACCACGGCTCGTCGTCGACGTGCCGCAGACGTTCCAGCACCACCACCGGCGAACCGACGGCGATCTCGAGGGCCGCGGCGATCTCGTCGTCGGCGGTCGTGCGCTCGTGCCGCAGCACGTCGCTGTGCACGTGGCCCCCGCGGCTCTCGACGTCTTCGTACAGTCCGACGAGCGTGTGCACCAGACTCTCGGCGGTGCGCGGGCGCGAGACGAACGTTCCCTTGCCCTTGACCCGCTCGACCAGACCCTCGTGCTCGAGCTGCGCCAGCGCCTGCCGCACGACCGTGCGCGAGACGCCGTAGCGCTCGCAGAGGCCGTGTTCGCCGGGCAGCGGATCGCCGGGCTGCAGACCGTCGCGCGCGATCCCGTCGATGATGAGCCGGCGCAGCTGGTCGTACATCGGGGCCGCCGAGCGGCGATCGATCGCGTCGAGGGTCGGCGAGGTCATCTCAGTACGCTACCCCCGCATGCAGGATCACGTTCGCGTACGGGGTGAACTCGCCCGACCGCACGAACGCGCGAGCGCCGCGGGTGCGCTCCTTGAACTCGACGTGCGGCACCATCTCGATCTCGAATCCCATGCCGGCGAAGCGCTCGCGCAGGGCATCGAGCACCTCGGGGCTCTTCTCGGCGACCTCGGCCGAGACCGTGGCGCCCTCGACGACGAGTTCGGCGAGCACCGTGTCGAGCACGTCGAGGAACGCCGGGGCGCCGGGGCGGTAGGCGAGGTCGATGCGCTCCGACCCGGGCGGGATCGGCAGGCCCGCGTCGGTGACGACGATGAGGTCGGTGTGGCCGGTCTCGCTGATCACGCGCGAGAGCGCCGGGTTGATGGTCGTCGAGGTCTTGCGCATGGAGAGCTCCGGTCGGGTGGGGAAGGCGGTGGGTCGGGGTGCCGGTCAGGCGGCCGGGATGCTCGCGCCCTCGCGCTCGGCGAGGAAAGCGTCGACCTCGGCGCGCAGCGGCAGGCTGGGCGAGGCGCCCTGCTTGGTGACTGTCAGGGCCCCGGCCGCCGTCGCCAGGCGAACGGCTTCGGTGAGGTCGAGGCCGTTCGCGAGTGCGGCCCCGAGATACCCGGCGTAGGCGTCGCCGGCGGCGGTGGTGTCGACGGCCTCGACCGGGAACGGCGGGATGACGGACGCCCCGTCGGCGGTGACCACGCATGACCCCTGGCCCGCGAGGGTGACGACCGCCGCGCCGACGCCCTGATCGAGGAACCAGCGTCCGGCGAGTTCGGCCGATGCGGCATCCGTCACCTCGATGCCGCTGATGAGTGTCGCCTCGGTCTCGTTGGGGGTGACGATGTCGATGCTCGCCCAGACCTCGGGCGGCAGCGGGGCCGCGGGGGCGGGGTCGAGGATGACGGTCATGCCGTGCTCGCGGCCGCGCGCCGTGATGTGCGCGGTGAGGGCGGACGGGGTCTCGAGCTGGGTGAGCAGCACCGACGTGGTGGGGGCGAGCGCCGCGAGGGCCTCGTCGATCTGCGCGGTGCTGAGGGCGGCGTTCGCGAGCGGCACCATCACGATGTCGTTCTGCGCCGAGGAGTCGACGCGGATGTGCGCGATGCCGGTCGGGCCGGGCACGGTGCGCAGGTGTGCGAGGTCGACCCCGGCGTCGGTGAGCCCGTCAACGACGAGGTCGTGGAAGAGGTCGTCGCCGACGCAGCCGACGAAGCTCGTGCGCGCGCCGGAGCGGCCGGCGGCCACGGCCTGGTTCGCGCCCTTGCCGCCGAGCATCAGGGTGAACTGGTCGCCGAGGATGGTCTCTCCGCGCGCGGGGAGGCGCTGCGAGAACGTCGTGACGTCGGCGGTCACGCTGCCGACGATGACGACGCCGGTGCGGTCGGAGGGGTGTGCGGTGGCCATGGCGCTCCTGGTCGTCGTCGACGGAAGGGGGCGGCGCGGATGCTTTGACATCGGTCCGCGCCTGTCATTACATTAGCCGAAGCCGAACCTGTAACGACAGGTCGACCCCGAGGAGACCCGATGACCGCGATCGCCCCCCGCCTCTACGTCGACAGCGCCGACGTCGACCGGGTCTCCCGACTGCTGACGGCGGGCGTCGTGCACGGTGTGACGACGAACCCGACGATCCTCGAGCGCGGAGGTCGCACCGCGGCCGAGATCCCCGACCTCTACGCGCGGTGGGAGGGCGAAGGCGCCGAGGAGATCTTCTTCCAGACGTGGGGCGGCGACACCGCCTCGTTCCTGCGCAATGCCGAGACCATCCGCGGCCTGGGCGATCGGGTCGCCGTGAAGGTGCCCGCCACGGCGGCCGGGTTCGCCGCCGCATCCGCCCTCGTGCGCGACGGCGCGACGGTGCTCGTGACCGCCGTGTACTCGGTCGCTCAGGCGCTGGCCTGCGCGAGCATCGGGGCGCAGTACATCGCCCCCTACCTCGGACGCATGCGCGATGCCGGCCTCGACGGCGACGCCGTGATCGCCCGCATGCAGGAGGTGTGCGCGGGCAGCGGCTCGAACGTGCTGGCCGCGTCGCTGCGGTCGGCCGACGACATCGTGGGACTGCGGCTCGCAGGGGTGCCGTATTTCACGGCCGCGCCCGACGTGATCGAGCAGACCCTGTTTCACGACGTGAGCGACAGCTCGGCCGCCGAGTTCGACGCCGCCATGGTGCGCCTGGGGGCGTAGCGCACTGACCCCCGTGCGACGGGGCGGGGCTAGGCCGTGGCGGCCTGGCGGAGCCAGCGCTCCACGCCCGCGATGTGCGCGGTGGCGAGCGAGGTCGCGAGGGCCGAGTCGTGCTGGGCGATCGCGTCGGCGATGGCGCGGTGCTCCGACAGGGTGCGCTCGACGGCGTTCGCCTCGGTGAGTCCGCGCCACACCCGGGCGCGCACGGTCTGGCTGCTGAGGTGCTCGATCAGGCTCGCGAGGTAGGCGTTGCCGGCCATCCGCACGATCTCCCGGTGGAAACGGATGTCGTGCGCCACGAGTTCCTCGATCGTCACCGACGCGTCGACGCCCTCGACCTCCGCGACGAGCGCCGCGATGTCGTCATCGTCGCCATGGGTTGCGGCGAGGCCCGTGGCCTGCGATTCGAGCATCCGTCGCACCGCGAAGATCTCGAGCATCGAGTCGTCGTCGTGCATGTCGACCACGAACGCGATGGCTTCGAGCAGCAGGTGCGGTTCGAGGCTGGTGACGTAGGTGCCGTCGCCGCGGCGCACGTCGAGCACGCGGATCACCTCGAGCGCCTTCACGGCCTCCCGCATCGAGTTGCGCGAGAGGCCCAGGCGCTCCGACAGCTCCTTCTCGGGAGGCAGTCGGTCGCCGGGGGAGAGTTCGCCCGACACGATCATCGCCTTGATCTTCTCGATCGCCTCGTCGGTCACTGCCATGGGCGTCATCCTAGCCAGTCATCCGATGTCTGAGGCAGGATGGGGGCATGCGAGTCCTCGATTCCCATCTGCACCTGTGGGACGACGAAGTCCTCACCTACACGTGGCTGAAGGGCCCATACGCCTTCCGCTTCGCGGAGACCGAGCTCGAGCACGCCCGCCTGCCCGGTGTGCACCGCGAGGAATGCGTCTTCGTGCAGGCCGAGACGGTCGA
Source organism: Microbacterium sp. Soil_N32 (assembly GCF_057655505.1). Lineage (NCBI taxonomy): Bacteria > Bacillati > Actinomycetota > Actinomycetes > Micrococcales > Microbacteriaceae > Microbacterium > Microbacterium sp. Soil_N32. Next base: position 50,264 of record NZ_JBDGME010000009.1, on the reverse strand, counting down.
CGACGACTACCTCGGCGAGGTGAAGTGGGTGGAGTCGATGGCCGACCGCCTCGGCATCGTCGGGATCGTCGCCGGCGCGCAGCTGCATCGCGGCGTCGACACGGTCACGCACCTCGAGGAGCTGATCGCGCATCCGCTCGTCGTCGGCGTGCGGCACAACCTGCAGGACGATCCCGACGGGCTCGCGATGTCGTCGGCCTTCGTGATGGGCGCGCGCGAGGTTGCCGCCCGGCTGCTGAGCTTCGACGTGTGCGTGCGGGCCGATCAGCTCCCCGACATCGCGCGGCTCGCCGGGGCGGTGCCCGACCTGCGCATGGTGCTCGACCACCTGGGCAAGCCGGCGGTCGGCACGGCGGATGCTCCGCTCGGGCCGACCGCGGAGTGGGTGCGCGACCTCGAGGAGGTGGCGAAGCATCCGCAGACGTTCTGCAAACTGTCGGGGCTGCCGGCCGAGGCGGGCGGCGCGTGGAGTGCCGAGCAGCTCGTGCCGTTCCTCGACGCGGCGGCCGATGCCTTCGGCGCCGATCGCCTGATGTGGGGGAGCGACTGGCCGGTCTCGGCGGTCGGTCCCGCGGAGGAGGGCGACCCGCACGCGCCCGCCGACGGCTCGGCGACCTACCAGTACACCGCGCGGAGCCGGTGGGCGGATGCCGTGACCACCTGGGCCGCCGCACGCGGGCACGACGTCGAGGCGATCATGTGGGGCACCGCGCGTGCGTTCTACCGCCTCGACGAGCCGCGCATCGTGCCGGTCGAGCCGCCCCGCCGACGCGGGTTCTTCTCGCGGCTGCTCGGCCCGCGCGCGTAGCGACCGAAGCGCCGCGCGTAGGGGGCGCCCGCGCGTAGCGTAGGAGATCTCGCGCTTTGCAGGAGTGGATCGCGCGGATGCTCCTCCGCACCGCGAGATCTCCTTCGCAGCCGCGAGGCACGGCGCCGCGGCCGGGGCGGTTCGAGGTGCAGCCCCGGGCGCTGCGCGCGACCCGCCCGGGCTACTCCGACCGCAGGCGCAGCTGCGCCATCCCGCCGTCGACCTCGATGAACGTGCCCGTCGTCGACCCCGACGCGGGCGACACGAGATACGCGACGGCCCCGGCGACCTCGGCCGGGCTGACCAGGCGTCCGTGCGGCTGGCGGGCCTCGAGGGCGGCGCGTTCGGCGTCGGGGTCGGATGCCGCGTCGAGCAGTCGTCCGACCCATGGGGTGTCGGCGGTGCCCGGGTTGACGGCGTTGACGCGGATGCCTTCGCGCAGGTGGTCGGCGGCCATCGCCCGGGTGAGCGCAGAGACGGCGCCCTTCGACGCGCTGTAGAGCGCGCGCTGGGGCAGGCCCGTGGTGGAGGCGATGGATGCCGTGTTGCAGACCGCCGCCGAGGGCGACTTCCGCAGCCACGGCAGCGCGGCCGAGGTCACGCGGGCGATGCCGGTGACGTTGATGGAGAGCACGCGCGCCCACTCGGCGTCGTCGTTCGCGGAGATGTCGCCCTGCGCCCCGACCCCGGCGTTGTTGACGACGATGTCGATGCGTCCGAACTCCTCGGCGACGGCGGCCACCGCGGCGTCGACGCTGGCGCGGTCCGACACGTCGGCGGTGAACGCCGAGTAGCGGGCATCTGCTCCCGAGGTGTCGCGGTCGAGCACCGCGATGCGGGCGCCGTCGGCGTGAAGGCGGTCGGCGATCGCCGCCCCGATGCCCGAGGCGCCGCCGGTGACGATGGCGACCAGACCGTCGAGCGCGCCGGTCATGCGCGGGCCTCCCACGCCACGAACTCCTGGCGCTGGTGGCCCAGGCCGTCGATCTCGACCTCGACCACGTCGCCCGGGGCGATGTACGGGAAGTTTCCCGACAGGGCCACGCCCTGCGGGGTGCCGGTGAGGATGAGGTCGCCCGGCTCGAGCGTGACGTACTGCGACAGGTGGTGCACGATCGTCTCGACGTCGAAGATCATGTCGCTCGTGTTCGAGTCCTGCCGCGGCTCGCCGTTGACGAAGCTGCGCAGGCCGAGGGCGTGGTGGTCGACCTCGTCGGGGGTGACGAGCCACGGGCCGGTCGGGTTGAAGCCCGCGGCGATCTTGCCCTTCGACCACTGGCCGCCCGAGACGGCCATCTGGAAGTCGCGCTCCGAGACGTCGTTCGCGAGCACGAAGCCGGCGACGTGCGCCATCGACTCGTCCGGGGAGTCGAGGTACGCGGCGCGGGCGCCGATCACGATGCCGAGCTCGACCTCCCAGTCGGTCTTCGTGCTGCCGCGGGGGATGGTGACGGTGTCGTTCGGGCCGACGACGGTGTTCGGCGTCTTGAGGAACAGGATCGGGATGGCCGGCGGCTCCGAGCCCGACTCGGCCGCGTGGGCGGCGTAGTTCATGCCGATGCAGATCACGGCGCTGGGCCGGGCGATGGGGGCGCCGATGCGCAGCGCGTCCGCGCCGTCGAGCTCGGGGAGCTCTCCGGCCTCGCTCGCGGCGGTGACGCTAGCGACGAAATCGCTGGCCAGGAAATCACCGTTCACATCGGATGTCACGGGGCGGAGATCGAGGTAGCGATCACCCTCCACCAGGACGGGGATCTCTTCTCCGGGGGTGCCGAGCCGCGCGAACTTCATGATTCTCCTGATCCTTCGGGGGACCGCCCGGGGACGGCCATCGTCGTTGACAGTATAGACATCGGATGTTTACACTCCAAGGGATCCGCGCGGTACATCCGGCCGCGCTCGAGAGGAACCGCACCCGTGAGCCGCATCGTCGCACTCGACACCACCGACATCCGCTTCCCCACGTCGTTGAGCCTGGACGGCTCCGACGCGATGAATCCCGATCCCGATTATTCCGCGGCGTACGTGATCGTCCGAACGGATGCCGACGACGACATCGAGGGGCACGCCTTCGTCTTCACGATCGGCCGCGGCAACGACGTGCAGGTCGCCGCGATCGACGCCCTCGCCGGGCACCTCGTCGGCCGCGAGATCGAACCGCTGCTCGACGACATGGGCGGCACGTTCCGCGACATCATCGGCGACTCTCAGCTGCGCTGGCTCGGCCCCGAGAAGGGCGTCATGCACATGGCGATCGGCGCCGTCATCAACGCGCTGTGGGACATCAAGGCCAAGCGGGCCGGGCTGCCCCTCTGGCAGCTGCTCGCCCGCATGACGCCGGAAGAGCTGGTCGACCTCGTCGACTTCCGCTACCTCACCAACGCCCTCACCCGTGACGAGGCCCTGCAGATCCTCCGCGCCGCCGAGCCCGGCCGCGCCGACCGCGAGCGCGAACTGCTCGCCACCGGCTACCCGGGGTACACCACCAGTCCCGGATGGCTCGGCTACTCCGATGAGAAGCTCGAACGCCTCGCCCGCCAGGCGATGGCCGACGGCTTCACGCAGATCAAGCTCAAGGTGGGTGCCGACCTCGACGACGACATCCGCCGTTTCCGCAAGGCCCGCGAGGTCTGCGGCCCCGACTTCCCGATCGCGATCGACGCCAACCAGCGCTGGGAGGTGTCGGAGGCGATCGAGTGGGTGAACGCGCTCGCCGAGTTCCACCCCGCGTGGATCGAGGAGCCCACGAGCCCCGACGACATCCTCGGGCACGCCGAGATCGCCCGCGGCGTGGCTCCGATCCGCGTCGCCACCGGCGAGCACGCGCAGAACCGCATGATCTTCAAGCAGCTGCTGCAGGCCGATGCGATCTCGGTCATGCAGATCGACGCGGTGCGCGTCGCCGGCGTCAACGAGAACATCGCCAACCTGCTGCTCGCCGCCAAGTTCGGCGTGCCCGTGTGCCCGCACGCCGGCGGCGTCGGCCTCTGCGAAGCCGTACAGCATCTGTCGATGTTCGACTTCGTCGCCGTCACGGGCACCCGCGAGGGCCGCATGATCGAGTTCGTCGACCACCTGCACGAGCACTTCGTCGTGCCGACCGACATCCAGGGTGGGTCGTACATGGCCCCCACCGCCCCGGGGTCGGGCATGGAGATGAAGGCCGACAGCATCCGGACCTACACCTGGACGGGCGCGCATGTCGTCGTCTGAACGCGCCCTCGCCCTGCCCGCTCTCGGCTACGGTGCCGCGAACGTCGGCAACCTGTTCCGCGCACTGAGCGACGACGACGCCTGGGCCGTGCTCGACGCGGCGTGGGAGAGCGGCATCCGCTACTACGACACCGCCCCGCACTACGGACTCGGACTGTCGGAGCGCCGGCTCGGCGCCTTCCTGCAGACCAAACCGCGCGACGAGTACGTGCTCTCCACCAAGGTCGGCCGGCTGCTGCGCCCCAACCCGCAGCACGCGGGCGGGCTCGACACCGCCAACGACTTCCACGTGCCGGACGACCTGCAGCGCGTGTGGGACTTCTCGGCCGACGGCATCCGCGCCAGCCTCGACGAATCACGCGAGCGGCTCGGCATCGAGCGCATCGATCTGCTCTACCTGCACGACCCCGAGCGGCACGACCTCGACCTCGCACTCGCCGAGGCCTTCCCGGCGATGCAGCAGCTGCGGGCCGACGGCGAGGTGGCGGCCATCGGCATCGGCTCGATGGTGTCGGATGCTCTCGCCGCCGCCGTGCGGTCGGCCGACCTCGACCTCATCATGGTCGCCGGTCGATACACGCTGCTCGAGCAGCCGGCCGCGGCCGACGTGCTGCCCGCCTGCCGCGAGACCGGCACGGGGATCGTCGCGGCGTCGGTGTTCAACTCCGGCCTGCTGGCCGCGAGCGAACCCCGCCGCGACGGCCGGTACGAGTACGGCCAGCTGCCCGACGAGCTGTGGGATCGCCTCGTGCGCATCGCCGCCGTGTGCGCCGACCACGACGTGCCGCTGCCCGCCGCGGCGATCCGGTTCCCCCTGCAGGCGACCGAGGTGCGGTCGGTGGTCGTCGGCGGCAGTCGCCCGGCACAGCTCCGGCAGAATGCGGAGTACGCAGCGCTCCACATCCCCGACGCACTGTGGCACGACCTCGCCGCGCAGGGGCTCATCCCCGGCGCGGACGACTGATCGAGAGGAGCATCCGTTGCTCGAAGGCATCCACCCCCTGCTCACCGGCGAGCTGCTGCTGCACCTCGACCGCATGGGGCACTCCGACTCCGTCGTCGTCGCCGACGCGCACTTCCCGGCGTGGGCGCTGGGCGCGCGCGTCGTCGACCTGCCGGGCACGTCGACCCCGGAGGTCGTCGCGGCGATCCGCACCGTGCTCCCGCTCGACGACGCCCCCGGACTCGACCTGATGGAATCGGCCGACGGCGAGGTGCTCGACGTGCAGCACGAGCTTATGGCGGCGGCCGGCACGGCGCTTGAGACGACGCGCTTCGTCGAGCGATTCGACTACTACGAGGTGGCGAAGGGCGCGTACCTGATGGTGCGCACCGGCGAGACGCGCAAGTACGGCAACGCGCTGCTGCGCAAGGGCGTCGTCGGGCACGCCTCGGCCTGACGCGGGCGCTGTCGGCGCGGCGGGGCGGGCGGCGGGGGCCGGGCGGGATGCGACCGCGGCTAGCGGCCGGCGGTCGACTCGCGTACGACGAGTTCGGCGGCGAAGGGGGTCATCGCGGGCGGGGGAGCGGTCGGGTCGGCGAGCTGCTGCAGCAGCACGGCTCCGGCGGCGCGGCCGATGTCGTACCCGGGCTGACGGATGCTCGTGAGCGGCACGACACCCTGGTGCGCCTGGTCGACGTCGTCGAAACCGATGATCGCGATGTCGTCGGGCACCCGGATGCCGTGGCGCAGCAGCACGGTCAGCACACCGAGTGCCACCATGTCGTTCGCGGCGAACACCGCATCGGGGCGCTCCTCGGGCGGGAGAGCCGCGAGGCGCTCGCCGGCCGCCATGCCGTCGTCGGTCATCAGGTGCGCTACCTCCTGCACCTCGACCGTCGCCCCGGTGCCGGCGACGGCCTCTCGCAGACCCGCCAGGCGGTCGTTCGACTGGCTGACCGTCGGAGTGCCGAGGAAGAGAATGCGGCGGCGGCCAAGGCCGAGCAGGTGCTCTCCGGCGAGGCGCCCTCCGCCCGTGTCGTCGAACAGCACAGAGGCGACGGAGCGCGAGGGGCGGATCGGGCCGACGACGACCGAGCGGATGCCGCGTTCGGCGAGCGTCTCGAGCCGGGGAACCACGTCGTCGAGGGGGTAGATGATGATGCCCTGCACGCGGTGGGCCTCGAACATGTCGAGGTTGCGGCGCTCCTGCGCGCGGTCGCGGTTGCTGTTGCTGAAGAACAGCGACCACCCGCCCTCGCGCGCCACGTCCTCCACCCCGCGGGAGAGCTCGTGGAAGTAGGGCAGCCACGCGTCGAGCAGGATCAGCGCCAGCGCCTTGCTGGCTCCGGCGCGCAGCTGCCTCGCCGACTCGTTGGGCACGTAGCCGAGTTCGGCGATCGCGGCGCGCACTCGTTCACGACTCGCCTCACCGAGCACGTGAGGGTGGTTGAGGTAGTTCGAGACCGTCGACGACGAGACTCCGGCGAGTGCGGCGACGTCTTTGACGCTCGCGGGCATCGGTGCTCCCTGGTGAGATGGCGGCCGGCACGGGGCCGGTGCGGGCGACTCGCCCGGACGATCGGCCTCAGCGTACCGACGTTATTGGCACGTTACAAGAATCTTCTTGACAGGGGATCGCAGGGCCGCATAACGTGACCTGCACACCGAGTTGGAACGTGCCAACTCGAACGAGGCGATGGTGCCGCACACCCGTCTCCGAAGGACTCCATGAACATCGGATGCCACGGACTGGTCTGGACCGGGAACTTCGACGCCGACGGCATCCGCCTGTCGGTCGAGAAGACCAAGGAGGCCGGCTTCGACCTGATCGAGTTCCCCCTCATGGACCCCTTCGCCTTCGACGTGGCGGCCGCGAAGGATGCGCTCGAGGAGCACGACCTCGCCGTCAGTGCCTCACTCGGACTCTCGGAGGCGACCGACGTCACCAGCGCCGACCCCGCGATCGTCGCGGCCGGCGAGGCGCTGCTGCTGCAGGCCGTCGACGTGCTCGCCGACCTCGGCGGCACCCACTTCTGCGGCGTCATCTACAGCGCCATGAAGAAGTACATGGAGCCGGTCACGCCGGAGGGGCTCGAGAGCAGCCGACGCGCGATCGCGAAGGTCGCCGACCACGCGGCGGAGCGCGGGGTGCAGGTGGCGCTGGAGGTGGTGAACCGCTACGAGACCAACGTGCTGAACACCGCGCGCCAGGCGATCGACTTCGTCGGGCGCATCGATCGCCCGAACCTCGGCATCCACCTCGACACGTATCACATGAACATCGAGGAGTCGGACATGTTCGCGCCGGTGCTCGACGCGGCGCCGCTGCTGCAGTACGTGCACATCGGCGAGAGCCACCGCGGCTACCTCGGCACGGGCTCGGTCGACTTCGACACGTTCTTCAAGGCGCTCGGTCGCATCGGCTACGACGGGCCGATCGTGTTCGAGTCGTTCTCCTCGGCGGTGGTCGCTCCAGACCTCAGTCGGATGCTCGGCATCTGGCGCAACCTGTGGACCGACAACGCCGAGCTCGGGGCTCACGCGAACGCGTTCATCCGGGACAAGCTCGTCGCGGTCGACAGCATCCGTCTGCACTGAGCCGACCGGCCGGAGCGCGGAGGCGGCGTCAAGCCGTGACCAAGATGTTATTACAGGTCTTCCGCGAACCGACCTCCTTAGATACATTTAGATACAACTTGCGCGGGAGATCGCGGCGAGACACAATTGATCCGATGTTTCACCCCTTGCGGGTGAACGCAGCAGGATTCAAGACCTTCAAGGAAGCAGGTGAGGCACGTGAGTGATCCCATCCTCAAAGTGGAGGGCATCAGCAAGGGATTCCCCGGTGTCCAGGCTCTCAAGGACGTGCACCTCGAGGTGCGCGCCGGCGAGGTCCTCGTGCTCGTCGGCGAGAACGGCGCCGGCAAGTCGACGCTCATGAAGATCCTTTCGGGGATCTACACCAAGGACGAGGGCACGATCTCGTTCGAGGGCCGCGAGGTCGAGCTGACCAGCCCGCTGCAGGCGCAGGAGCTCGGCATCACGATCATCCACCAGGAGCTCAACCTCATGCCCGACCTCACGGTCGCGCAGAATATCTACGTAGGCCGCGAGCCGAAGGTCGGCCCGTTCCTGTCGGAGCGCCGGCTCAACGCCCAGACGGCCGAACTGCTGCAGCGCCTCGGCATCCATCTCGACCCGCGCCAGCGCGTGGGCGAGCTCACCGTCGCCGAGCAGCAGATGGTCGAGATCGCCAAGGCGCTGTCGTTCAACGCCAAGGTGCTCATCATGGACGAGCCCACCTCGGCCCTCACCGACTCCGAGGTCGAGACGCTGTTCGTGCTGATCGAGCAGCTCAAGGCATCCGGCACCGGCATCGTCTACATCTCGCACCGCATGGACGAGCTGCGCCGCCTCGCCGACCGCGTCACGGTGCTCCGCGACGGCGCATACATCGGATCACTGGAGAAGTCCGAGGTGAGCATTCCGCGCATCATCGAGATGATGGTCGGGCGCCCGATCGACGAGGGTACGCGTCCGACGGCGCGCGAGCACCTGAACGACCCGGTGGTGCTCGACGTGCAGGACCTGTCGACCAAGAGCCTGCTCAAGGACGTCTCGTTCCAGCTGCACAAGGGCGAGATCCTCGGCTTCGCCGGCCTCATGGGCGCCGGCCGCACCGAGACCGCCCGCGCGATCATCGGCGCCGACCCGAGCGACGGCGGCACGATCACCATCGGCGGACGATCGGCCCGCATCTCTCAGCCGGCGGATGCCGTGAAGCACGGCGTCGGCTACCTCTCGGAGGACCGCAAGCTGCTCGGTCTCATGCTCGAGCAGGACGTCACGTTCAACACCGTGCTCGCCTCGCTCGGGTCGTACGCCAACGGCATCGGCTGGATGGGCGACAGCAAGGCTAAGAACCGCACCAAGGAGTACGTCCAGCAGCTGCGGGTGAAGACGCCCTCGGTGAACCAGGTCGTCAAGCTGCTCTCGGGCGGCAACCAGCAGAAGGTCGTCATCGCCCGGTGGCTGATGCGCGACTGCGACATCCTCATCTTCGACGAGCCCACCCGAGGCATCGACGTCGGAGCCAAGGAGGAGATCTACCGCCTCATGCAGCAGCTCGCTGATGCAGGCAAGTCCATCATCGTCATCTCGTCGGAGCTGCCCGAGATCCTCCGCGTCGCGAACCGCATCGCCGTGTTCGCGAACGGCCGGATCACCGGGACGCTGCGCAACGAGGAAGCCAGCCAGGAGAAGATCATGCAACTCGCAGCCCATGGGGAGGAAGACTGATGAGCACCCCGCAGAACGGGTCGTCGACGACGACGATCATCCAGACCGCCGTCGCGGAGAACACCGACAAGCGCGACATCGGCGGGTTCCTCCGCCGCCAGGTGCAGCAGTCGCTGGCGTTCGGCACGCTCGTCGTGCTGTTCATCTTCTTCTCGCTGGCCAGCCCGAACTTCCTCACGTGGAACAACGTCTCGGGCATCCTGCTCTCCACCGCCGTGATCGGCATCCTGGCCCTGGGTACGACCTTCGTCATCATCACCGGCGGCATCGACCTGTCGCTCGGCACCGGCATGGCCCTGTGCTCGGTCATGACCGGTGTGTTCATCACCAACATGGGCCTGCCCGTGGTGGTCGGCGTGCTCGGCGGCATCCTCACCGGCATCCTGATGGGGCTCGTCAACGGCCTCAACATCACGTTCCTGCGCCTGCCCCCGTTCATCGCGACCCTCGCGATGATGATGATCGCCGGCGGCCTCGCCCTGGTGATCTCGGGCGTCGCGCCGATCTACTTCTCGGGCTCCGCCCCCGACTTCAAGCAGATCGCGCTCGGCATGTTCATCCCCGGTCTGCCCAACGCCGTGCTCATCACGCTCGTGCTCGCGGTCGTTGCCTACCTGGTGCTGTCGAAGACGCTCCTCGGCCGGTACACGTTCGCGATCGGCTCGAACGAGGAGGCCACCCGCCTCTCGGGCGTCAACACCCGCCGCTGGACGATCTTCGTCTACATGTTCGCGGGCGCCTTCACCGGCATCGCGGGCGTCATCATCGCCTCGCGCCTCGACTCGGCCCAGCCGCAGATCGGCACCGGCTACGAGCTGCAGGCCATCGCGGCCGTCATCATCGGCGGCACTTCGCTGCTCGGCGGACGCGGCTCGATCCTCGGCACCGTGATCGGCGCGCTCATCATGAGCGTGCTCGTCAACGGCCTGCGCATCATGTCGATCCAGTCGGAGTGGCAGAACATCGTCGTCGGCGTCGTCATCCTCATCGCCGTCTTCTTCGACTCGCTGCGCAACCGCGCACGCACCTGACCCCGGAGGCGGCGCCCGTGCCCGCCGCCCCCGATTCGGCGACCCGGCCGATGACCCGCGGAACCCTCCGCACCGGCACACCGCACCACGAAGTCCCACGTCGGCTCCTGGGCCGACGCCCATCACAAACAACGGAGTTTCCATGAAGTTCGGCAAGAAGGCCGCATTCGCGGCACTGGTCGTCACCGCGGCGATCACCGTCGCCGGGTGCTCGAGCAACGGCGGCAGCGCCGGCAGCGGCAGCGAGGGCAGCGGCGACAAGATGTACATCGCACTCGTCTCGAAGGGCTTCCAGCACCAGTTCTGGCAGGCCGTCAAGAAGGGTGCCGAGGAGAAGGCGGCCGAGCTCGGCGTCGACATCACCTTCGAGGGTCCCGCCGCCGAGACCGAGGTCGACGCGCAGCTGCAGATGCTGCAGACGGCCATCGACAAGACGCCCGACGCGATCGCATACGCCGCCCTCGACCCCGAGGCCTGCGTGCCCTACCTCGACAAGGCAAAGGCCGCCGACATCCCGGTCGTCTACTTCGACGCCCCCTGCGACGGCGACGTGGGTCTGAGCCTCGCCGCGACCGACAGCAAGGTCGCCGGTGCGCTGGCCGCCGAGCACATGGCCGAGCTGATCGGAGGCGAGGGCGAGGTCGCCATCGTCGGCCACTCGCAGATCAACTCGACCGGTGTCGAGCGTCGTGACGGCTTCGTCGAGAAGATCGAGTCGGACTACCCCGACATCGAGATCGTCGACATCCAGTACGGCGACGGCGACCACCTGAAGTCGGCCGACATCGCCAAGGCCATGATCGCCGCGCACCCCGACCTCAAGGGCATCTACGGCACCAACGAGGGCTCCGCGATCGGCGTCGTCAACGCCGTGAACGAGCTGGGTCTCGAGAAGGGCAAGCTGACCATCATCGGCTTCGACTCGGGCGCCGCGCAGATCAACGCGATCAAGGACGGCACGATGGCCGGTGCCATCACGCAGGACCCGATCGGCATCGGCGCGCAGGTCGTGCAGGCCGCGTACGACGCCGCCAACGGCGACTCGGTCGACGAGTTCTACGACACCGGTTCGTACTGGTACGACAAGTCGAACCTCGAGGACGAGAAGATCGCCGCGGTCCTGTACCAGTGATCTGAGTCCCCACGAAAGGCCCCTCACCGTTCGCGGTGAGGGGCCTTTCGTGTGCGCGGCGGGGTGGGTTCGTCGGCCGGGTTCGGCGGCCGAATGCAGGCAGGAGTGGCGGATGCGGGCGGCGACGGGCGGATTCCGCCTGCAGGTCGCCGCGGTGCCTGCAGTTCGCCAGGCGGCGGCGGCCGGTTGCACGAGCTCTGCACGCATGCACGGACGGAGGCCCGGATTCTCCGTGCATCCGTGGCCGGTCCGTGCAGGCGACGACGGGGCGGCCGAATGCAGGCAGGAGTGGCGGATGCGGGCGGCGACGGGCGGATTCCGCCTGCAGGTCGCCGCGGCGCCTGCAATTCGCGGCGGGCCAGCGGCGGGCCGGTGGCGGGCCGGGCGGGGCGGATCAGAGGCGGCGGAGGAACGTGAGCTGGGACGACGGCTCGACGATGAGCTGCTGCAGGGCCGCGTTGAAGGGGACGCCGGCGGGGGCGGCGAGATGCGCGCGGAACGCCGCGTCGTCGCGATACACCTCGTAGACGAAGAACCGGTCGGGATCGTCGACGAGACGCGTGGCGTCGAAGACCACGTTCCCCTCTTCGGCGCGCACCTCGTCGGCGAAGTCGCGCAGCAGGGCGGCGACCTCGTCACCGCGGCCGGGCTGAGCAGTGAACTGGGCGTGGAGGATGGTCGGTTCGGTCATGAGGGCTCCTTCGTTGGGGGTGATGCGGGGATGGTCGGGCCGCGGGATGCACGGGATTCCCACGGATGCGCGGGCGGATGACCGGATGTTCCGTGCAGGTGTGCCCCATCCGTGCATCCCGCCCGTGCATCCCGCCCGTGGATCCCGCGCGTGCGGGCCGACGGCTCCGTGCCCGTGCGGGTGACCGGGGCGGAACGTGCATGGGCCCGGGTCAGGGACGGAGGTCGAGGAGGCGGGCGGGGGTGGTGACGAGCATCCGGTCGACCGCCTCGTCGCCGATGGCGGCGCGCAGGCGGGGGAGGTAGCGCTCGCCGAGGTACGCGAGCCCGGGCATCCCGTCGTAGGCGACGTACCGGGTACGGCGGGCGACGTCGCCGCCCAGCACGATCCGATCGCCCGCACCCCGCTCGACGACGGCCGTCGTGAGTGCCAGCAACTCGGCATCGGATCGGGTGCGGGGCCGGGCCATGCCGTCGTAGCCGAGGTGCGCGCCCCGCTCGGCGAGCGAGACGTGCAGGCCGGGGTCGGGGTCACGGTCGGCATGGGCGAGCACGACCCGGTCGGATGCCACGCCCGCGGCCGCGAGCAGGTCGAGCACCTCGTGGGCGGCGGTGCAGAACTCCAGGTGCACCATGACGGCGGCGCCGGTGGCGCGGTGGGCGGCCGCGAGCGCGTCGAGGGTCGTGCGCTCGAACGCGCTGATGCGCCAGTAGTCGATGCCGCCCTTGAGGATGCCGGCGCGCACCGGCGATCCGTCCGGCGCGGTCGCCGCCGCACCGGGCGACCCGGGGGTGACGGCCGCGTCGTCTGCGGGCATCCCCTCGACGAGGTCGCGCACGAACAGGGCGGTCAGCGCCTCGGCATCCCACGCGCGGGTCGGATGCTCCGCCGCATAGTGCGCCTCGCGGTGCCGTCCCGTCGTGGCGACCACCCGCAGCCCGGTCGCCGCGCTGATGCGTGCGACCGCCGCGGGGTTCCGTCCCACACCGAACGGGGTGGCGTCGACCATCGCGGCGAACCCGCTGCCGCGCAGCAGTGCGGCCTCGGCGCCCGACCGCTGCTCGTCGTCGAGCTCGTCGCCGGGCAGCAGCGGGGTGACCTGGAAGAGGTGCTCGTGATAGTTCGTCGGCCCGAGCGACGCCGGGTCGATGTCGCCGAGGACCGTGCGGATCATCGGCGGGCGGAGTCGGCGGCCTCGGCGAGGCGTTCGACGGTCTCGGGGGTGAGGTCGATCTCGAACACGTCGGCCACGACCTGCGACCACCCGTGGATGAAGTACCGCCAGCCGTCGACGACGACGAGCGACCGCTCCTGCTCCTGCGCGCGCGCCTGGTGCAGGAACTCCAGCGAGCCGCGGTAGTTGAACTCCCACACGTAGGCGCGTTCGGGGAACACCACGTCGTCGGGAAGGGGGGAGCCGGGCCGGTCCTTGCCGAGGCCGGTGGCGTTGACGATGACCGATCCGGCGGGCGCCGCGGCGACGAGCGCGGCGGCCTCCTCCGGGGTGTCCGTGCGCACGTAGCGGAGGAGGTCGGCGGGGGTGCCGTGCTGGTCGTGCACGCGGCGCAGGTGGGACAGTGCCTCGTCGGTGCGGGCGGTCACGGTCACGCGCGACGGAGCATCCGCCCGCTCGGCGAGCGCCCAGCTGAGCGCCGTGCCCGACCCGCCCGCGCCGAGGATGACGACCTCGGCGCCGGTGCGCGCGAAGTGGTCGGAGGGCAGGAAGTCGTTCAGTGCGAGGTCGACGGTGAGCGGGTCCTTCGCGCGGCCGATGAGCCGATCGCCGCGCTTCGAGATGCTCGAGATCTCGCTGCACGAGACGGCGAACGGGTCGAGCTCGTCGAACAGGTCGGATGCCGCGGCGTACACGTTCATCTTGTGGGTCGTGACGAGCGCACCGCGGTGGTTCGGGTCGTCGCGGATCTGCTCGACCATCGCGACGTACTGGGCGGGCGTGGCATCCATTGGCAGGTCGTGTCCGACCAGCTCGCGGGTGGGCAGCCCGAGCACGTCGGCCCACCGGGGGAACACCTGCATGATCGACGACGACCCGGTGCTCACGCCGACGAAGCCCATGTAGCCAGCGCCGGTGGGGGCTTCCGCGGGGTCGGTGGCGGCGCCGTCGCCGAGGTCGGTGGGGAGGGAGGTGGTCATCGCGGTCTCCTACGGGGCGGTCACGGGAAAGCGGGGGGCGTCGCCGCGTAGCACGGCGATCACGTCGGCGAGCGACAGGGCGCCCATGTTGTCGACCGCCTGGGTGGTCTGCGCGCCGAGGTGCGGCGTGACGATCACCCGGTCGGCGAGGTCGGGGGCGAGCAGCGGGCTGTCTTTCGCGGCGGTGTCGCCGTCGAGGGTGTCGGCGGCGTATCCGGCGAGGATGCCGTCGCGCAGAGCATCCGCCACGGCCCGCTCGTCGATCAGGTCGCCGCGCGCGGTGTTGACCACGATGCTCCCGCGGCGCATGCGGGCGAGGCGGGCGGCGTCGACGAGCAGCTGCCCGCCGGGCGCGTGCAGCGAGATCAGGTCGGCGGTCTCGAACAGGGCGTCGAGCTCGACGGGCTCGGCCCCGGCCGCGCGCACCGCGTCGGCGGGCACGTACGGGTCGGCGGCGAGGACGCGGCACCCGAAGCCGCTCAGGCGACGGGCCACCCCCTGGCCGATGCGCCCGAAGCCGACGATCCCGACCGTCGCCGCCCCGAGCTCGCGCCCGCGCCGCACGCCCCAGTCGCCGTCGCGGACGCGCCGGTCGCCGTCGGGCACGAAGCGCAGGGCGGCGAGCATGAGTCCGACCGCGTGATCGGCCACCGCATCTGCATTCGCGCCGGGGGTGTTCGACACGGGGATGCCCCGGCTGCGGGCGGCGTCGAGATCGACGGCCTCGGTGCCCACGCCGTAGCGCGCGATGATCTTGAGCTTCGGGGCGGCGGCCAGGTGCGCGGAGGTGACCGGGCCGGTGCCGGCGATCCAGGCATCCGCGCCGTGCAGCAGGGGACGCATCTCGTCGAGATCGTGGTGGGCGGGGCCGCGGAGGATGCGGTGGCCCGCGACCGTGGCGCGGGCGACGAGGTCGAGGTCGCCGTCCGAGAACGAGCGGCTCGTGACGAGGATGACGCCCATCAGCGGGGCCTCGATGCGAACCACGGGGCGAGCGCGGTGTACGCGTCGGCGAAGCGGCCGTGCCGCTCGGCGTAGACGGCGTGCCGCCCGGGGTCGGGGGCGAACTCGGCGGTGACCTCGCTCAGCGCGCGGGCGGCCGAGAACTCGGCGAGCCCGAGGCCCACGGCCCCCGTCACCGCGGCGCCGAGGCTGTTCGCCTCTTCGACGATCGTGCGGCGCCGCACGGGCACGCCCCACACGTCCGCCAGCACCGACAGGTACACGTCACTCTGCGCGCCGCCGCCGACCGCGTCGATGCGGTCGATCGTCGCGCCCGCGGCGCGGAACGCCTCGATGCAGGTGAGCAGGTTGAACGCCGTCCCTTCGAGCACCGCCCGCACGAGGTGGGCGCGGGTGTGGTGGCGCGACAGGCCGACGAAGGCGCCACGGGCGTCCGGGTCCCACAGCGGGGAGCGCTCGCCCAGCAGGTAGGGCAGGAAGTACAGATCGTCGGTGTCGACGTCGGCGCTCGCCTCGGCGGTGAGGCGCCCGGTCTCGGGGTGTGCCGGGTCGGGCGAGAGGGCTTCGGCGATCCACTGCACGGATGCTCCGCCCGCCTGCATCGTCGCGGTCGGCACGAACGATCCGGGCACGACGTTGTCGAAGGTGAACGTCGCCATCGCCGGGTCATGCAGCGGAGCATCCGCCGCGAACGAGATCCACGACGAGGTGCCGAGGCACACGTACGCGCCGTCCTCGGGGGCGACCACGCCCGAGCCGACGGCGGCGAGCGGGCCGTCGCCGCCGCCCATCACCACGCGCACCCCGGTGTGCAGACCGAGGGCCTCGGCCGCGGCATCCGTCAACGGCCCCGCGATCGCAGTCGAGTCGAGGATCTCGGGGAAGAGCGCCGGGTCGAGGCGCGCGGCCTGCAGCACCTCGTCCGACCAGGTGCCGGTGCGCTGGTCGTAGGCGTTCGTGCCCGAGGCGTCGGAGCGGTCGGTCGCGAGGCGCCCGGTCAGGCGCAGCACGATGAAGTCCTTCGCGATGCAGAAGCGGCGCACGCGCGCCCACACGTCGGGTTCGTTGTCGCGCACCCACATGATCTTCTCGACCGAGTAGGTGGGGTTCAGGCGATGTCCGAGGATGCCGTAGGCGTGCGCAGCGCCGAGGGCCTGCTCGAGTTCGCGCTGCTGCGCGCCCGAGCGGGTGTCGGCCCAGATGATCGCCGGACGCGCCGGCTCGCCGTCGGCGTCGAGCAGCACTGCGCCCATCATCTGCCCGCCCACGACGAGGCCCGCGACGTCGGCCGGGGCGGTATCGGTCTTCGCGAGCAGGGTGCGGGTCGCCTCGACGACCGCGTTCCACCAGTCGACCGGGTTCTGCTCGGCGACGCCGCCCGCCGCGAAGTGCGCGGGATACGGCACCGTGACCGACGACACGAGGCGCCCGTCGTCGTGGTGCAGCGAGGCCTTGTTGCCGGTGGTGCCGAGGTCGTGGGCGATGAGCATGGCGGTCGCTCAGCCCTCGGTCGTGTACGGGCGGAGGTCGGTCGAGCCGTCGGCGCCGCGGTAGGCGCGCGACCCCATGCCGTGCTCGAGCACCCAGCCGTAGTCGTGTCCGGCGCCGCCGGGGTAGACGGCGAGGAACGCGTAGGGCTCGTCGCCCGTGTTGACCGAGCGGTGCGCCCAGCCCGGGGGGATGTAGCCGATGGTGCCGGGCAGCATGTCGAGCCATTCGGTGCGCTCGCCGTCGAACATGAGCAGACCGCCGCGGCCCTTTAGTGCGAGGTAGATCTCGCCCTGGTGGTCGGGGTGCTGGTGGCCCTTCGTCATCCACAGTTCGCCGGAGGTGTCGCCGGGCATGATCGTGGTGATCGACTGCGGCAGCTCGCGGTCGACCTCGGGCACAGGCGAGCTGACGACGGTGTAGACGACGGGGTCGTCGCCCTCGGCGGCGGTCTTCCAGGCGTCGTGGTCGAGGAAGAGGCCTTCGAGGTCGGACATCCGCCGCGTGAGGGTCGGACCCTCGGGAGAGAGCGTGAGCTTCTCGGCGTCGAAGGCGATCGCCATCGGCGGGATCGGCGGGGTGTGGTACTCGGGCATCGGTGCTCCTCGTGCGGCGTGCGTCGTTGCGGGCGCGGCCGGGACCGCCACCTGTCATTACAGGTGAGCATACCTGTTATGACAGGTTGGCGTCTACTGCGCGCCGCTCATGCGCGCGGGAGGTGCTGCGCGGCTGCGCGGGAGCGGTGGGTCGTGCGGGGTCAGGGCGTCGCGCGGCGGGCGCGGTACGCAGCCACCGCGTTGCGGTTGGCGCAGGTGGGGGAGCAGTAGCGCTTGGAGCGGTTGCGGCTGAGGTCGAGGGCGATCGCCTCGCAGTCCCCGTCGTCGCAGACGGTGAGGCGCGACTCCTCCTGCTGGCGGATCACGTCGATCAACGCCATCGCCGTCTCGATCAGCACGCGTTCGGCGAGGGGGCGGTCGTCGCCGACGGCGTGCAGGTGCCAGTCGGCGTCGCCGTGGCGCACGAGCTGCGGCACGATGCGACTCTCGGCGAGCACCTCGTTGATACGCGATGCCATCTCGTCGCGCGGCGCGAGCAGCAGCGCACGCAGGCGGGGGCGGATGCTCCGCAGCTCGTCGAGCTCGCGCCGGTCGCGGTCGATGCGCCCGGTGTAGGGGAACTCGTGGAGGAAGGTCGCCTCGTCGTCGAGGCTCCCGAGCGTGTCCGGATGCTCCGCCGAGTTCGCGAGCCAGACGGAGGCCCGCAGAGCATCCGTCGTGTCATCGGTGAAGATCATCTTGACACCTTACATCGGGGTGCGTAGCGTCACATCCCATGAGCACTATGGCGCATGACACCCCCGTCCGCCACGGGGTGCGTTGGGGGCTGCCCCTCGCCATCGGTGCCGCGCTCGCCTTCGGCATGTCTGGCGCGTGGGCCCGGGGCCTCATCGACGCCGGCTGGACCCCGGGCGCCGCCGTGACCGCACGCATCTGGGTCGCCGCCCTCGTGCTGCTCGTGCCGACCGTGCTGTCGCTGCGCGGGCGGTGGCACCTGCTGCGCCGCAACCTCGGCGTGATCGCGGCCTACGGACTGCTCGCCGTCACGGCCACGCAGCTCTTCTACTTCCAAGCCGTGGCCGTGATGGACGTGGGGCTCGCCCTGCTCATCGAGTACACCGCGCCGGTCGCCGTCATCCTCTGGCTGTGGATCCGGCGCGGAGAGAAGCCCACCCGCCGCAGCTTGGTCGGCGCGGCCATCGCCTTCGTCGGGCTCGTGCTCATGCTCGACATCGTGACCGGGGCCGAGGTCAACGTCGCCGGCACCCTCTGGGCGCTCGGCGCCATGGTCGGGGCGGCGACGTACTTCGTGCTCTCGGCGAAGGCCGACACGGGACTGCCGCCTCTCGCGCTCGCCGGCAGCGGACTGCTGCTCGGAGCGGTCGGACTCACGATCGCCGGAGCTGTCGGCGTGCTCCCGATCGCGTGGACCACCGCCGACATCGCCTACCGGTTCGGCAGCGTGCCCTGGTTCGTCCCGGTGCTGGCGATGGGGGTGATCGCGACGGCGGTCGCCTACCTGCTCGGCATCGCCTCGACCCGGATGCTCGGATCCCGCCTCGCCTCGTTCGTCGCGCTCGCCGAGGTGGTCGCCGCGCTGCTGTTCGGGTGGCTGCTGCTCGGGCAGTTGCCCGACCTGCTGCAGGCGCTCGGGGGCGCCCTCGTGCTCGCCGGCGTGGTGGTGGTGAAGCTGGGCGAGCCCGCGCCCACCCCCGAGCTCGTCGAGCCGGTGCCCGCAGCATCCCCGTCTCTCACCACCCCGTCACCCGCAGCATCCCCGTCGCTCACCACCCCGTCACCCGCAGTCGAGGAGATCTCGCGTTCGGAAGGACCTGATCGCTGATTACCTCCTTCGTTTCGTGAGATCTCCTCCACAGTCGAGCGGGGAATGCATACGAAGCGGCGAGGGAAGCCGCGCGACGCGCCATCCGGTCGAGCTTATGTATACAATCGACCCATGACGATGGAGCGCACGGCGGGTGATCGCGCGTACCGGATGCTCCTCGACGAGATCCAGTCGGGCGAACTGCCCGCCGGGGCCATCCTGGGCGAGGTCGAGCAGGCCGCCCGCCTCGGAGTCAGCCGTACCCCGTTGCGCGAAGCGCTCCGCCGGCTCGCCGCCGACGGACTCGTCGTACAGCAGTCGCCGCGGGTGACCGTGGTCGCCGCGCTCGATGCGTCCGACATCCGCGAGCTGTTCGAGATCCGCCGCGCGCTCGAAGAGATGTCGGCCCGGCTCGCCGCCGCACGCGGCGACGCACGCGTCTTCGCCGCCCTCGCCGCCGAGTTCGCCGACGTCGACCTCGGCGCCGCCGCGGGACGCGACGCCTACTACGCGCTCATCGCCCGTTTCGACGCGGCCCTCGATGCGGCCGTCGCCAACGACTACATCGCCGCGGCGCTGCGCACCGTGCGCACCCACCTCGTGCGCGTGCGGCGCATGGCCCGCGACAAGCCCGACCGGCTGGCGGCATCCGCCCGCGAGCACCGCACGATCGCCGACGCCCTCGCCGCCCGCGACGGCGATCTCGCCGCCCACGCCACGCACGTGCACCTGCACAACGCGCTCACCGGCATCCTCGACTCCCTCCCCGCCGATTCGGCGGCAGACCCCGCGACCGAAGGAAGACCATGACCGTCACCCACCACGTCCGCGTCCACCGCAGCGACGAGAACCTCGCCCGCGAGAACCAGCTCGCCTGGAAGATCGCCGAGGTCGCCGCCGACCCGGTCGAGGTGCAGCCCGAGGTCGTCGACATGATCGTCAACCGCATCATCGACAACGCGTCGGTGGCGGCGGCATCCCTCACGCGCGCCCCGATCGTCGCGGCGCGCGCTCAGGCGTTCAGCCACCCCGTCTCGACCGGCGGCGCCGGGGCCAACCTGTTCGGCACGGCCCTCGACCGTCGCACGAGCCCCGAGTGGGCGGCCTGGGCGAACGGCGTCGCCGTGCGCGAGCTCGACTACCACGACACGTTCCTCGCCGCGGAGTACTCGCACCCGGGCGACAACATCCCGCCGATCCTCGCCGTCGCCCAGCACACCGGCGCCGACGGCCGTGCGCTCGTGCGCGGCATCGCCACCGGCTACGAGATCCAGATGGACCTCGTGCGCGCGATCTGCCTGCACCGGCACAAGATCGACCACGTCGCCCACCTCGGCCCGTCGGCCGCCGCCGGCATCGGCACCCTGCTCGGACTCGACGTCGAGACGATCTACCAGGCCGTGGGTCAGGCGCTGCACACCACCACCGCCACCCGCCAGAGCCGCAAGGGCGAGATCTCGACCTGGAAGGCGCACGCCCCCGCGTTCGCCGGCAAGATGGCCGTCGAGGCGGTCGACCGGGCGATGCGCGGCCAGACCAGCCCCGCCCCGATCTACGAAGGCGAGGACGGCGTGATCGCCTGGATGCTCGACGGCAAGGACGCCGCGTACGAGGTGCCGCTGCCCGCCGCCGGCGAGCCGAAGCGCGCGATCCTCGACTCGTACACGAAGGAGCACTCGGCCGAGTATCAGGCCCAGGCCTGGATCGACCTCGCCCGCAAGCTCGGCACGGCCACCCCCGCTCTGCGCGACCCGGCGAACATCGAGGCGATCGTGCTGCACACCAGCCACCACACGCACTACGTGATCGGCTCGGGCGCCGGCGACCCGCAGAAGTACGACCCGACCGCATCGCGCGAGACGCTCGACCACTCCATCCCGTACATCTTCGCCGTCGCCCTGCAGGACGGCGGGTGGCATCACGTCGACTCGTACGCCCCCGAGCGCGCCGGGCGCCCCGACACCGTCGCGCTGTGGCACAAGATCACCACGGCCGAAGATGCCGAGTGGACCCGTCGCTACCACTCGGAGGACCCCGACGAGAAGGCGTTCGGCGGGCGCGTCGAGATCCGTCTGACCGACGGTACGACCGTGGTCGACGAGATCGCCGTCGCCGACGCGCATCCGCTCGGTGCCCGCCCGTTCGCCCGCGAGCACTACATCGCGAAGTTCCGGCTGCTGGCGGCTCCCGTCCTCGACCGCGACGAGATCGACCGGTTCCTCGACCTCGTGCAGCGCCTGCCCGAGCTGACGGCCGCCGAGGTCGCCGAGCTCTCGATCGTCGCGAAGCCCGGTGTGATCGACGAGTCCGCCGCCCCGAAGGGCCTGTTCTGATGCTGTACTCGAACGTCACGCCCGCCGAGAAGCGGCGGCTGTTCCGCGAACGTCTGGGCAGCGGCGAGCTGCTGCGGTTCCCCGGCGCGTTCAACCCGCTGAGCGCGCGCCTCATCGCGCAGAAGGGGTTCGACGGCGTCTACATCTCGGGGGCGGTGCTCTCGGCCGACCTCGGGGTGCCCGACATCGGACTCACGACCCTGACCGAGGTCGCCGGTCGAGCGAAGCAGATCGCGCGCATGACCGACCTCCCCGCGATCGTCGACGCCGACACCGGCTTCGGCGAGCCGATGAACGTGGCCCGCACGATCCAGGAACTCGAGGATGCCGGGCTCGCCGGCACTCACATCGAAGACCAGATCAACCCCAAGCGCTGCGGGCACCTCGACGGCAAGAGCGTCGTCGACGAGCGCACCGCGATCCGCCGCATCCGCGCCGCCGCCGACGCCCGCCGCGACGAGAACTTCCTCATCATGGCGCGCACCGACATCCGCGCGATCGAGGGGCTCGACGCGGCGATCGACCGCGCGAAAGCGCTGGTCGACGCCGGTGCCGACGCGATCTTCCCCGAGGCGATGCGCACCCTCGCCGAGTTCGAGGCGATGGCCGAGGCGCTCGACGTGCCGATCCTGGCCAACATGACCGAGTTCGGCAAGAGCGAGCTGTTCTCGACGCAGCAGTTGCAGGACGCCGGGGTGAGTATCGTCATCTGGCCGGTGTCGCTGCTGCGCACGGCGATGGGCGCGGCGGGACGCGCGCTCGATACGCTGAACGACGAGGGGCATCTGACGTCGATGCTCGGCGAGATGCAGCACCGCGCCGATCTCTACGACCTCATCGACTACGAGTCGTACACGCGGTTCGACTCGGGCGTCGCCGGTTTCACCGTCACGAAGGAGTGAGCATGACCGAGTCCGACATCAAGAAGGGCCTCGCCGGGGTCGTCGTCGACACGACCGCGATCTCGAAGGTCAACCCCGAGACGAACAGCCTGCTGTACCGGGGTTACCCGGTGCAGGAGCTCGCCGACACACAGTCGTTCGAAGCGGTCGCGTACCTGCTCTGGCACGGCGAGCTGCCGACCGGTGACGAGCTCGCCGCGTTCCGCGTCGAGGAGCGGAAGCACCGCGCCCTCGCCGACAACGTGAAGCAGGCCATCGATCTGGTTCCGCTCGACGCGCACCCCATGGACGAGGTGCGTACGGCGGTGAGCATCATCGGCGCATCCGACCCGGGCGCCGGCGGGTCGGTGCTCGACGCGGGCGGCAGCCCGGAGCAGAACCTCGAGCGCAGCATCCGCCTGTTCGCGGCTCTGCCGGCGATCGTCGCCTACGGGCAGCGCCGGCGCCGCGGGGAGGACATCGTGGCGCCGCGCGACGACCTCGACTACTCGGCGAACTTCCTCTGGATGACGTTCGGCGAAGAGGCCGACCCGGTGGTGGTGGATGCCTTCAACCGCTCGATGATCCTCTACGCCGAGCATTCGTTCAACGCGTCGACGTTCACGGCCCGCGTCATCACCTCGACGTTGAGCGACCTGTACTCGGCGGTGGTGGGGGCGATCGGTGCGCTGAAGGGTCCGCTGCACGGCGGGGCGAACGAGGCGGTGCTGCACATCTTCGACGAGATCGGCTCGGCGGATGCCGTCGAGGCCTGGCTCGACAAGGCCCTGGCCGAGAAGCGCAAGATCATGGGCTTCGGGCACCGCGTGTACAAGAAGGGCGACTCGCGGGTGCCGACCATGAAGGCGGCGCTCGACACGCTCGTCGCGCACTACGACCGCCCCGACGTCGCGGCGCTGTACGACGCGCTCGAGTCGCAGTTCGTGGAGCGCAAGGGCATCCACCCCAACCTGGACTACCCGTCCGGGCCCGCCTACAGCCTCATCGGCTTCGACACCCTCACCTTCACTCCGTTGTTCGTGGCGGCGCGCGTCACGGGGTGGACGGCGCACGTGATCGAGCAGGCCGGCGCCAACGCGCTCATCCGGCCGCTGTCGGAGTACATCGGCGTCGACGAGCGCCACGTCGAGGGCTGAACCGAGGGGGAGTGGCCCGGCATCGTCGACGGATGCCGGGCCGCCACTCTCTAGGGGTGGGGAGAGGTACCCGTCAAGGGAGCCTTCCTGCCTCGTATGAGGGCACTACGATAATCGCGTGACCCAGAACGAGACGCCGGAGAATCCCCACGACCACCAGCCCGATCCGACGGTGCCCCCGGCGCCGTCCGACCAGGGCGCCCCGCCTGTCGAGCCCGCCCTCGGCGGCCACGCCTTCCCGAGCGCCGGCACGGCCTCATCGGATGCTGCGCCCGCCGGTGACTCGGGGCAGGCATCGGATGCCCCGGCGGCAGACGGCACCCCCGCGTCGGCTCCCGCGGCGCCGGTGCAGGACGCGACGCCCGCGCCGCCGACCGCCCCGACGTACGGCGCGCCGACCGCGGCCTACCCCGGTGCGGATGCGGGTCAGCAGCCGACGGCGGCGTACCCGGGTCACCCGGGCCAGCCGGGCCAGCCCGGTGCGGATGCCGGTCAGCAGCCGACGGCGGCGTACCCGGGCGCGGATGCGGGTCAGCAGCCGACCGCGGCGTACCCGGGTGCGGATGCGGGTCAGCAGCCGGCCGCGGCGTACCCCGGCCAGGCGGGTCAGCCGGGTCAGCCGGGTCAGCCCGGCGGGCAGTTCGGCGCCCCGTACGGAGCCGGCGCCCCCGGCGGTCCCTCGTACCCCGGCGGTCCGTCGTACCCCGGCGGCCCCACCCCGCCCGCCTCGGGCGGCGGCAAGAAGAAGCTCTCGACCGGCGCGCTCATCGCGATCATCGCGGGAGGTGTCGTGCTGCTGCTCATCATCGCCGCGGCGATCATCATCCCGCTGTCGATGCGCGGCTCCGGCGGGTCCGACAGCTCGGACGGCGACGAGCCGGCGCCCGATGCATCCACTCCGACCGCGTTCGTCGAGGGGTACCTGACGGCGCTGTCCGAGGGTGACGCCGAGGCGGCCAAGGGGTACGTCGACACGTCCAGCTACGACGACTCGCTGCTCACCGACGAGGTGCTGCAGGCGTCGCTCGAGCTCGGCGCGATCGACGACATCGAGCTCGGCAAGGAGAAGGAGAACGAGTACGGCGACGTCGTCGTGCCCGCGACCTTCACGATCGGCGGCGAGGAGGTGTCGCGCGACTTCGAGGTGTACGTCGGCTACGACGGCGACATGACGATGTTCGACGGTCTCGTGTCGGCCTCGCCCTACGGCTTCGAGCAGCTCGACCTCACGGTCAACGGTGTCGAGGCCCCGGAGCGCTTCGCGCTCTTCCCCGGTACCTACGAGTTCGCGGTGGGCGTGGAGGCCTTCGCGATCGAGGGCGAGTCGACCTACCGTCTCGCGACCGACGACGACGAAGAGGCGCTGTACGACCTCAAGCCGGTGCTCAGCGAGTCGGGCATCGCGACGTTCCGCGAGCTGGTCACGGCGTCGCTGCGCGAGTGCCTGGCGATGAAGACGTTCGACACCCCGTGCGGACTCGACGTCACCGACATCGACACGAACGGCAACGGCTTCACCCCGATCGACGGCACGGTCACGCGCACGCTGACCGCCGAGGGCGAGTCGACCCTCGCGAACCTCAGCGCCCGCGTGACCGAGGGCACGGTCGTCTCGGCCAGCGACTACCTCGCGACCGACGTCACGCTCGACGCGCAGAACGCGGCCGGCGAGCGCGGCACGTTCTCGACCTACGGCGTCACGCTCGACACCCCCAAGGTCGACTTCGGGGCCGAGGAGCCCACCGTCGTCTGGGAGTGACCCCGCCGCATCCACCGCGACGAGCCCGGCATCCTTCTCGGATGCCGGGCTCGTCCCGTCTCTGCGCGCCCCCGCGCCCGCGCCCTCTCCGGTCGCACGAACGGTCGTTCTCTCCGCTCCGGTCGCACGAACGGTCGCTACGACGCGTGAGAGGAGCCGTTCGCGCGACCGGAACGGATGCAACGCGGGCCGGAGCGCGACCGGAACGGATGCAGCGCGGGTCGGAAGCGACCAGCGGAAGCGCGACTAGCGGGCGAGCCAGCGGCGCAGCCGCCGCGTGACCCATGGCAGCACGAGGTACGCCATTATCGGCGTGAGCACGAGGGTCGTCGTGAGCACGCGCAGCCAGATCGGCAGCCCGTCCCACCCCGGCACCGGGGACATCGCGTACGTGAAGGCGAGGTTCACGGGGAAGAACCCGAGCCAGATCGACACCGCCTGCTTCCATCGCGGGGGTGCGTTCACCACGGCGACCTCGGTCGTGCCGCCGGGGGTCTGCACCGTGACGGTACCCGTGGTCGGTTCGTCGAACCAGCCCTCGATGCCGGTGCGTCGCCGCGAGCGCTCGCTGCGCACGAACCCCTCGCCCATCGACAGCCACCAGCCGCGCTCGCCCGACTGCTCCCATGCGGTCAGCGTCGCCTCGTCGGCGAAACGGTAGAGCATGTGCCACACGTTGGTCTCGTCGCCCGAGCGCACCCAGCCCGACCCGAGGAATCCCGGGTACTTGTTGGCGAGGTTCACGCCGGTCTGCACCCAGGCGGTCGCCTCGGCGATGCGGGCGGGGTCGACCTCGCGGCGGATGGACACGGTGATCGGGTCATGGGACATGGTGGGTCCTCGGAGTGCGGGCGCGCCGGATCGCGGCGTGCATGGAGCGGGATGCGCCGGGGTCGTGGCGCGTCGACGATTCTATGCAGGCCGTGTGACGAGGGCGTTACAGGGGCGCAGAATGGGGGGATGAGTGCGCGCAGCGAAGCCGTTCTGATCGATGTGGTCCGTACCCCGGTGGGCCGGGGCAAGCCGGGCGGCGCGCTGTCGCACGTGCATCCGGTCGACCTCGCGGCCGGGGTGCTGCAGGCGGTGCTCGACCGCAACGGCCTCGACTCCCGCGAGGTCGACGACGTGCTGCTGGGCTGCGTGAGCCAGGTGGGAGACCAGTCGACGAACATCGCCCGCCAGGCGGTTCTCGCCGCGGGGTTCGACGAGCGCGTGCCGGCGGCGACGATCGACCGGCAGTGCGGATCGAGTCAGCAGGCCGTGCATCAGGCGGCGCAGGGCATCATGGCCGGCGCCTACGACGTGGTCGTGGTCGGCGGGGTCGAGTCGATGAGCCGCGTGCCCCTCGGATCGTCGGCGTCCGGCGGCTCGCCGATGTCGCCGCGACTGCGGGCGCGGTACCCCGAGGGGCTCGTGAACCAGGGTGTCTCGGCGGAGTTGATCGCGGAGCGCTGGGGCCTCGACCGCGACGTTCTCGACGCGTACGCGGCTGAGTCGCATCGGCGGGCGGCGGATGCCTGGAATGCGGGCTTCTTCGATCGCACGGTCGTGGCGGTCGACGAGGCGCCGGATGCGGTCGCCGACGAGACCGTCCGCCCCGGCACCACCGCGGAGGGTCTCGCCGGCCTGCACCCCGCATTCCGCACCGACGCGCTTGCGGACCGGTTCCCCGAGCTCGACTGGCGCATCACCCCGGGGAACTCCTCGCCCCTCACCGACGGCGCCTCGGCGGCCGTGCTGATGAGCGCGGAGCGCGCGGAGTCTCTGGGCCTCTCGCCGCGCGCGAGCATCCGTTCGTTCGCCGTGGTCGGAGACGACCCGCTGATGATGCTGACCGGTCCGATCCCCGCGACCCGCCGCCTGCTCGACCGGTCGGGCCTGACGATCGACGACCTCGACGCGTACGAGGTCAACGAGGCGTTCGCGTCGGTGCCGCTCGCGTGGGCGGCCGAGCTCGGTGCCGATCCCGCGAAACTCAACGCTCGGGGCGGGGCGATCGCCCTCGGCCACGCCCTGGGGTCGTCGGGCACCCGCCTGCTCGGCACGCTCGTCGATCACCTCGACGCGGTCGGCGGGCGCTACGGCCTGCAGACCATGTGCGAGGGCGGCGGCATGGCGAACGCGATGATCGTCGAGCGGCTCGGCTGAGGTCGGCGGCGGGGCACAAGATAGACGGCGCGACCCGGGCGATCCGGCGCGGCCCTCGGCGCGAGCAGGCGCGGCCCGTGCAACCCCGCGCGCTCGGGCCATCCGGCGCGATCCGGCGCTGGCCGCGCCGCCGCGGGTCGTCGGAGCGCCCGCCTCAGTCTGTGGTCTTCCGTCGTCGCGGTGCGGCCGACCGGGGAGGGATCTGCCGCATGTGCGTGCGCACGCGTTCGAGAGGGCCGGCGAGCGCGGCGATGTCGTCGGGGTCGAGCGGTGCGAGGAAGAGTGCGCGCAGCACCTCGATGTGCCCGGGGAACACGGCGGCGAGCACGTCGCGGCCGCGGTCGGTGATGGTGAGCGTCACCCCGCGCTCGTCGTCGGGGGAGGGCGCGCGGGTGACGAGGCCCATCTTCTCGAGCAGTCCGGCCTGGTGGGTGAGTCCGCTGCGGCTGTAGACGACCCCGTCGGCGAGCGTGGTCATGCGCTGGCTGCCGTCGGGTGAGTCGCCGAGGGTCGCGAGCAGCTGGAACTGCACGTAGCTGAGCCCTCCGGCCTCGCGGAGCTGCTGCTCGACCGCGTGCCGCAGCAGGCTGCTCACCTCGATGAGCGAGAAGTACACGCCGAGTTCGGCGGGGTCGAGGGCGGGGGAGTCGGATGCCATGCGCCCATCCTACTGCTTCGAGATCGAACTAGTTGCTTCGATATTGAAGCAGTGCTACGGTGAGGACATGCTTCAACATCGAAGCACTTGACGAGAAGAGAACATCATGAAGGCAGTGCGTTTCCACCAGCTCGGAGGCCCCGAGGTTCTGGCGGTCGACGAGGTCGAGGTCCCCGAACCGGCAGCGGGACAGGTGCGGGTCCGCGTCGCGGGCGCCGGGTTCAACCCCGCGGACGGGGGCATCCGGGCGGGCACCCTCCCGTTCCCCGTCTCGCTCCCGCACGTCCCCGGCTACGACCTCGCCGGCACCGTCGACGCCTGGGGTGCGGGCGTCGACGGGTTCGCGGTCGGCGACCGCGTGGTCGGATTCCTGTCGATGACCGAAGACGGGGCGAGCGCCGAGTACGCGATCGCGCCCGCCGAGCTGCTGGTGCAAGCCCCGGCGGCGCCCGACCTCGCGGATGCCGCGGCCCTCCCCTCGGTGGGCCTCACCGCCTGGCAGGCGCTGTTCGATCTCGGCGGGCTGGAGAGCGGTCAGCGGGTGCTGATCGTGGGCGCCGGAGGCGCGGTCGGACGGTACGCGGTGCAGCTGGCGAAGGATGCCGGGGCGCGCGTCGTCGCCACGGCGAGTCCGCGCAGTCGGGCGTCGGTCGCGGCGGCCGGAGCCGACGAGATCGTCGATCACACGGTCGCCTCGGTGGGCGATGCGGTCACCGAGCCGGTCGACCTGCTGCTGAACCTCGCCCCCATCGATCCGACGGAGTTCGCGGCGCTGGTCGGGCTCGTGCGCGACGGCGGAGCGGTCGTGAGCACGACGGCGTGGATGCCCACCCCGGGCGACGAGGGGCGCGGGGTGCGCGCAGAGACGGTGTTCGTGCGCAGCGACCCCGCACAGCTCGCACATCTCGTGTCGCTCGTCGACGCCGGGCGACTGCGGCTGGTCGACTCCCGTCGCATCGGGTTCGACGAGCTCGCCGAGGTGCACGCCGCCGCGGCCGACGGCTCCCTCCGGGGCAAGGTCGTGCTCGTTCCCACGGCGGACTGATCGGTCGCGGCATCCGCTCGTTCCCCCCGCCGCGCAGGTATGGAGAAGCCCCCGCCGACCCGATTCGGCGGGGGCTCGGGAGCGCGATGCGCTCTCCGTGGCGCGGAAACCTGTGACTACCCGATCCGGTCTGAGTCCGTCCGCGCACGTACAGGTGTAGTCGGCGCAGGTGACGCGTCGGTGAACGCCGCGCGAACACCCGAAACGCGCCCGGTCGTTAATACATGGACGCCCTAGTAAATGTGCGGCCATCGAAGTAAACTCCTCTTGTGCCAACGACGGCACGAAGGGATGTCACACAATGACTCGTACCATTCCCCATTTCCTTGGCGGATCGCTCCACGCTCCGACCGAGGGGCGCTTCGCCGACGTGTTCGACCCGAGCTCCGGCGCCGTGCAGGCTCGCGTGCCCCTCGCCTCGGCCGACGAGGTTCGCGCGGCGATCGACGTCGCCGAGGCCGCACAGCCCGGATGGGCGGCGACGAACCCCCAGAAGCGGGCGCGCGTGCTGCTGCGCTTCCTCGACCTCGTGCAGCGCGAGATGCAGTCGCTCGCCGAGATGCTGGCGAGCGAGCACGGCAAGACCGTCGACGACGCGAAGGGCGACATCCAGCGCGGGTTGGAGGTCGTCGAGTTCGCCGCGGGCGCGCCCCATCTGCTCAAGGGTGAGTACTCCACCGACGCAGGCTCGGGCATCGACGTGTATTCGATGCGGCAGCCGCTCGGCGTGGTCGCCGCCATCACCCCGTTCAACTTCCCCGCGATGATCTCGCTGTGGAAGGCGGGGCCCGCGCTCGCCGCCGGTAACGCGGTCGTGCTCAAGCCCAGTGAGCGCGACCCCTCGGTGCCGGTGCGGCTCGCCGAGCTGTTCCTCGAGGCGGGACTCCCGTCGGGCGTTCTCAACGTGGTGCACGGCGACAAGGAGGCGGTCGACGCGCTGCTGACCGACGACCGCATCCGTGCCGTCGGCTTCGTCGGCTCGACGCCGATCGCCGAGTACATCTACGCCACCGCCGCCGTGAACGGCAAACGGGCACAGTGCTTCGGCGGGGCGAAGAACCACATGATCGTCATGCCGGACGCCGACCTCGATCAGGCCGCCGATGCGCTGATCGGTTCGGGCTACGGGTCGGCGGGCGAGCGCTGCATGGCCATTTCCGTCGCCGTGCCGGTCGGGCAGGAGACGGCGGATGCTCTCGCCGCCAAGCTCGTCGAACGCGTCGAGCGCCTGCGCGTGGGCCCGGCCCTGGCGCCCGATGTCGACTACGGCCCGCTCGTGACGCGCGCCGCCGTGGAACGCGTCGAGGGGTACATCCAGCAGGGCGTCGACGAGGGCGCGACGCTGCTCGCCGACGGCCGCGGCTTCTCGGTCGCCGGCTACGAGGAGGGCTTCTACCTCGGTCCGACGCTCTTCGACCACGTCACGACCGACATGGCGATCTACCGCGAGGAGATCTTCGGGCCGGTGCTCGTCATCGCCCGCGCCGACGACTACGAGCAGGCGCTGCGCATGGCGTCGGAGCACGAGTACGGCAACGGCGTGGCGATCTTCACGCGCGACGGCGACGCGGCGCGCGACTTCGCCGCCCGCGTCGAGGTGGGGATGGTCGGGGTCAACGTGCCGATCCCCGTGCCTATCGCCTACTACACGTTCGGCGGCTGGAAGCGCAGCGGCTTCGGCGACCTCAACCAGCACGGCGCCGACGCCTTCCGCTTCTACACGAAGACCAAGACGGTGACGAGCCGCTGGCCCTCCGGCATCCGCGAGGGCGCCAGCTTCGTCATCCCCACCATGCACTGACCCGGCCACGAGCCGCCCACCCGAGGAGTCGACGATGACCATGACCTCCGTCCCCACCACCACCGCCGAGGAGCGCCAGGCGATCCTCGAGGCGGTCCGCGAGTTCGCCGACGCCGAGCTCGCCCCGCACGCCCTCGAACGCGACGAGCAGCACATCTTCCCCCGGGAATCACTCGGCCGTGGCGGCGAGCTCGGACTCGGCGGCATCTACGTGCGCGAGGAGTCGGGCGGCTCCGGGCTCAGCCGTGCCGACACCGTCGCGATCTTCGAGGAGCTCGCGCAGGGCGACCCCGCCGTCGCCGCGTATATCTCGATCCACAACATGGTCGCGTGGATGATCGACACTTACGGCACCGACGAGCAGATCGCCCGCTGGATGCCCGACCTCACCGCCATGGCGGCCTTCGGCGGCTACTGCCTCACCGAGCCGGGCGCGGGATCGGACGCCGCGAACATCGCCACCAGCGCGGTGCGCGACGGCGACGACTTCGTGCTGAACGGCGTGAAGCAGTTCATCTCGGGGGCGGGGGAGGCCGCCGTGTACGTCGTGATGGCCCGCAGCGGCGGGCCCGGCGCCGACGGCATCAGCGCGTTCCTCGTGCCCGGCGACGCCGAGGGGCTGAGCTTCGGCGCGCTCGAGAAGAAGATGGGCTGGCACGCCCAGCCGACCCGGCAGGTGATCTTCGACGGCGTGCGGGTGCCGGTATCCGCCCTGCTCGGCGAGGAGGGCCGCGGCTTCCGCATCGCGATGTCGGCGCTCAACGGCGGGCGCCTGAACATCGCGGCCTGTTCGCTCGGCGGCGCGCAGTGGGCGCTGGACCGGGCCGTGCAGTACGTGCACGAGCGCCTGGCGTTCGGTGAACCGCTGGCCGAGAAGCAGTCGATCCTGTTCCAGATCGCCGACATGCGCACCGACCTGCAGGCCGCACGCCTCATGGTGCGCGACGGCGCCGAAGCGGTCGACGCGAAATCTCCCGATGCGACGATGCGCTGCGCGATGGCCAAGCGCTTCGCCACCGACGCGGGCTTCGACGTCGCCAACCGCGCGCTGCAGCTGCACGGCGGGTACGGCTATCTGCAGGACTACGGCATCGAGAAGGTCGTGCGAGACCTGCGGGTGCACCAGATCCTCGAGGGCACCAACGAGATCATGCGACTCATCGTCGGGCGCGAGATGCTCCGGCCCGCCGGGTCGACCTCGATGCGGAGCGCATCATGACGCGCGTCGCTTTCCTCGGCCTCGGCCACATGGGGCTGCCGATGGCGGTGAACCTGCAGAAGGCCGGGCACGAGGTGCACGGCTTCGACCTCGTGCCCGCCGCCGTCGATGCGGCCACGGCCGCCGGCATCCGGGTCGCCGCGAGCGGGGCGGATGCCGTGGCCGACGCCGACGTCGTGATCACCATGTTCCCGGCCGGGAAGCACGTGCTCGACGCGTACCGCACCGAGCTGCTGGCCGCCGCCCGCCCCGGCACGCTGTTCATCGAGTCGTCGACGATCGCCGTCGACGAGGCTCGCGCCGCGCACGCCCTGGCGCTCGCCGCGGGACACCGCAATATCGACGCGCCCGTGTCGGGCGGCGTGGTCGGTGCCGAGAACGGCACGCTGGCGTTCATGGTCGGCGGCAGCGAGGACGATGTCTCCGAGGCGAGGCCACTGCTCGAGACGATGGGGAAGCGCATCGTGCACTGCGGCGGACCCGGGCTCGGGCAGGCCGCGAAGGTGTGCAACAACATGATCCTCGCGGTGTCGCAGATCGCCGTCGCCGAGGCGTTCGTGCTGGGGGAGCGGCTCGGGCTCGAGCATCAGGCGCTGTTCGACGTCGTGTCGCAGGCCTCGGGCCAGTGCTGGTCGATCACCACGAACTGCCCCGTGCCCGGTCCGGTGCCGACGAGCCCCGCGAACCGCGATTACCGGCCCGGCTTCGCCGGCGCCCTCATGGCGAAGGATCTCGGACTCGCCCTGCAGGCGATCGAGCAGACCTCGACGGATGCCCGCATGGGGCGCCTCGCCCAGCAGCTCTACGCCGCGTACGCCGCGGGCGACGGAGCCGGGCGCGACTTCTCGGGCATCATCACCGACATCCGCGACGGGTCGGTGTGACGCCGTGCGCGCCAGCCGACAGACTGAGGGGACCGACGACGACGTGGAGGCGGAGCATCCGATGAATCAGTACGAGACGATCCTGGTCGAGCAGCGCGGACGGGTGGGGTGGATCACCCTGAACCGTCCGCAGGCCCTCAACGCCCTGAACAGCCGGGTGTCGGAGGAGGTCACCGCCGCGGCGGTCGCCTTCGACGCCGACCCCGGGGTGGGCGCGATCGTCGTCACCGGGTCGGAGAAGGCGTTCGCCGCCGGCGCCGACATCAAGGAGATGGAGGGCATGACCGCGGCCGACATGCTCGCCACCGACCACTTCGGCTCGTGGAGCGACTTCGCCGCCGTCCGCACGCCGGTGATCGCCGCCGTCTCGGGCTTCGCGCTCGGCGGCGGCTGCGAGCTCGCGATGATGTGCGACATCATCCTCGCCGCCGACACCGCGAGGTTCGGGCAGCCGGAGATCAATCTCGGCGTGATCCCCGGGATGGGCGGCACGCAGCGCCTGATCCGCGCGATCGGCTATTACAAGGCCGCCGAACTCGTGCTCTCGGGGCGCATCATCGACGCCGCCGAGGCCGAGCGGATCGGTCTCGTGTCGCGGGTGGTGGCGGCATCCGACCTGTCGACTGAGGCCGAGAAGCTGGCCGAGACCATCGCGTCGAAATCGCTGCCGTCGGTGTACGCCGCCAAGGCCGCCCTCGACACGGCGATGGAGACGAGCCTCGCCGACGGGCTGGCTCATGAGAAGCAGGCGTTCGCGTCGCTCTTCGACACCGCCGACCAGAAGGAGGGCATGGCCGCGTTCCGCGAGAAGCGGCAGCCCGACTTCCGCCATCGCTGATGCTCGGCGACGACCAGGGGCGGGTGCGCGGCTGGCGCGACGGGTCAGCCGCGCAGCGTGTCGACGACCTTGGCGATGCGGCGGTCGCGGGTCGCGTCCTGTTTCGCGTCGGCGACCGAGCGGGCGTGCTCCTTGCGGGCGCTGTAGCTGAGCGCGTCGAACGCGGCCCGCAGGGCCGGATCGGCGTCGAGGGCGGCGACGAGGGCGGGCGGCATCTCGACGGTGCGCTCCTCGGCATCGACGCGGATCACCGCATCGACCTCCTGGTCGATGTCGACGCCCATCTCGGCGCGCACGGCCTTGGTGAAGCCGATCATGTTCTCACCGCCCATGCGTGCCAGCCGCAGTCGCGCGGTACGACCGTCGATCGTCACCGCGACGGGAAATGTCTTGCCCGCGCCGAGGGACGCGACCTGCTCGTCGTCGAGAAGGAGCGCGGCGGCAGGCCCGCGGCGCACGAGGGTGGTGTGGAGGCGCAGTTCGCTCATGGGCACAGGGTACGCCCGGGCGGGCAGGGCGAGACAGGGGTGAGGGCCGAGGGTGCCCCGAGTCAGGGGCTCTCCGGTGTGGGGGTGTGCGGCTCGGGGCCGGTCGACCGCGTCAGCTCCGCGACGAGCGTGCGGTTGCGCTCGGCGATCACGCGCTGCAGATGCGCCCGCATGACCACGCGGTCGACGAGACGGCCGAGCGGGCCGAAGGGCGAACGGAAGGTCACGACGTCGCGCATGAGCGTGCCCTGCGGATGCTCCGCGAAGGTGTGCTCGTGCAGGAACGAGGCGAAGGGGCCGGCGATCTGCCGGTCGCGGAAGCCCCGCGGCGCATCGATGTCGAACACCCGCGATCGCAGCCGGAACGGGATGCCGAAGTGCCGCGCCCGCCAGGTGACCGTCGACCCCTCGGTGAACACGCCGCCCGCCGGGGCCTCGACCATCGTCTCGCCGTGCGCCGCCATCGACCGTACATGCAGCTCGGGGTCGAGCGAGGCGGCGAAGACCTCGGCCACCGGCGCGGCGATCACGGTCTCGAGCACGAAGCGGGCCATGTCAGAGCGGGTCGGGCGCGGGGCGCGGGTCGGTGAAGTCGCCGGCATGCTTGCGCAGACGCGCGACGATCGCCACGAGTTCGGCGGCGTCTTCGGCGTCGATGCCGGGCGAGGAGAAGACCTCGGCGTTCAGCGCGGTGGTCGCGCGCTCGACCAGGTCGCGACCGGCCGGGGTGAGGGCGAGCAGGGCCGCGCGGCCGTCGTGCGGATGCGGTTCGCGCACGATCAGTCCGTCGCGCACGAGGCGGTCGGCGGTGCTCGTGACCGTGGTGGCATGCACCTGCAGGCGGGCGACGACGCTCGACAGCGGCAGGCGACCCTCACGGCTGAACCCGAGCAGTCGCAGCACCT
The DNA here is from genome assembly GCF_057655505.1 of Microbacterium sp. Soil_N32. Lineage (NCBI taxonomy): Bacteria > Bacillati > Actinomycetota > Actinomycetes > Micrococcales > Microbacteriaceae > Microbacterium > Microbacterium sp. Soil_N32. The sequence continues at coordinate 15,044 of NZ_JBDGME010000009.1, read as the reverse complement.
CGTATCGCGCAAAGCTCAGCCCGAACGGCTTGAGGGCGGCGTCGACGCGCGCGAGCAGCAGCTGTTGAGCCCGCATCACCGAGGTGACCAGGGCCATGCCGTCGGCCGCATCCGTCCACCCGTGCGCGAGCCACTGCCGCTTCGCCTCGGCGAGCGGATCCACGGGCAGCGGACGGGGACGGGCCACGCCTCTACGGTACCGGCCGCGCGGTGCCGGATCGGGGTCGCCGGGCCGCTGGTTCTGGGTTTCAACCCACCTGAGACGCAGTGTCGCAGGACTAGAATCGACACAGTCGTGAGGAGCATTCGATGAAGATCTTCGTCCTGGTCAAAGAGGTGCCGGACACCTACGGCGACCGCACACTCGATCTCGAGACCGGTCTGGCCGATCGCGCCGCGGGAGACCTGGTGCTCGACGAGATCACCGAACGCGCCCTCGAGGTCGCTCTGACCTATGCCGACGCGCACGAGGGCACCGAGGTCGTGGCCGTGTCGATGGCTCCGGCGGGCTCGACCGCCTCGGTCCGTCGGGCGCTCGCGATCGGAGCGGCGTCGGCCGTGCACATCGCCGACGAGCAGTTGCGGGGCGCCGACCTCGGCCTCACCGCCGAGGTGCTCGCCGCCGCCATCCGCCGCGGTGAGCCCGACCTCGTCATCACCGGCAACCTCTCGACCGACGGCACCGGCGGCGTGATGCCCGCCATGCTCGCCGAGCACCTGGGTTGGACGCAGGCGACCGCGCTCACCGCCGTCGAGATCGGGGCGGATGCCGTGACCGGCACGCGCGCCACCGACTTCGGGTCGCAGACGGTCACCGCCGCGCTGCCCGCTGTGATCTCGGTCACCGAGGCGATGCCGGATGCCCGGTTCCCCAACTTCAAGGGCATCATGGCCGCGAAGAAGAAGCCCCTCGAGGTCGTGTCGCTCGACGATCTCGGCGTCTCGGCCGACCCCGCGGTCGCGCCGCGCTCGATCATGACCGCGGTGTCGGAGAAGCCACCGCGCGCGGCGGGCGTGAAGATCGTCGATGAGGGTGACGCCGCCCAGCAGCTCGTCGACTACCTCGTGCAGAACAGGCTGGTGTGAGATGAACCGTCCCGAGAACCCCGTGCTCGTGCTGGTCGACGTCGACCCGTCGGGCGGCATCGCCAGCAGCACCGCCGCGCTCCTCGGCGCTGCCTCGACCATCGGCACCCCCGTCGCGCTGATCGTCGGCGGGTCGGCGGAGGCTCCCGCACAGGCGGCTGCCGCCGGGGCATCCGTCGTGCTGACCGCCGACGGCGACGCGACCCTACTGACCGTCCCCGTGGTCGATGCGCTGCACGCCGCCTTCGCGCAGGTGCAGCCCGACGCCGTGCTGGCCTCGCACTCGATCGCCGGGCGGGACGCCGCCGGTCGCTTCGCCGCCCGCGCGCGGCTCGCGCTGTGCGTCGATGTCGTCGGCGTCTCGCGCGACGAGGAGGGGGTCGTCGCCCACCACTCCGTCTACGGCGGCTCGTATCTCGTCGATGCGGCCGCGACGTTCCGTGCCCCCGTCATCACGGTGCGCCAGGGCGCGGTCGAGGCGCGCGCGGCAGCCGTCGCGGAGCCCGAGGTCGAGGCGCTGCAGGTGCCGCCCTCCGGCATGGCTGCGGCATCCGTCGGCCCCGTCGAAGCCCTCGCTGCGACGTCGACCCGCCCCGAGCTGCGCGGCGCGACGCGGGTCGTGTCGGGCGGCCGCGGTCTCGCGTCGAAAGAGAAGTTCGCCCTGGTCGAAGAGCTCGCCGATGCCCTGGGTGCCGCCGTGGGCGCTTCGCGCGCGGCCGTCGACGCGGGATACGTGCCGCAGTCGTACCAGGTCGGTCAGACCGGCGTCTCGGTGTCGCCGCAGCTCTACGTCGCGCTGGGTATCTCGGGCGCCATCCAGCATCGCGCCGGTATGCAGACCTCGAAGACCATCGTCGCGATCAACAAAGACGGCGACGCGCCCATTTTCGACGTGGCCGACTTCGGTATCGTCGGAGACCTGTTCACCGTCGTCCCGCAGGTCATCGCCGCCCTCGAAGCCCGGAAGTAGGGAGCCATGGTCGCTGAGGCACGCGAAGGCCGGATGCTGCGCCGCGGTCTGCCGCGCGTCGCAGGCGGCGACCCCTGGCCTCCCGAGACGCCGTTGCCGGCGAGTGAGGGGCCCGTCGACGACACGGGCGCGGCTGGGCCCGCGCACGCGATACAGGATGCCGCCGAGACAGCGGGTGTTGCCGGGGCTGCGGGTGTGGCGGAGCCGGGCGTGGATGCTGTCGCCCACGGGGCTCATGGGGCCGCACCGGGGGCGGATCCTGCTGCGGGCGAGGCCCAGGGCTCCGCAGTGGAAGCGGGCGCCGCTGCGAGCGAGGCCGATGACTCCGAAGCGGGAGCGCATGCCGCTGCAGAAGCGGCGACGAGTGGGACTGCCGAGCCCAGGGCTGCGGAGAATGCCGGTGGTCCGCGAGTGCGTCGAGGGCTGCCGCGCACGCCCGGTGGCGAGCCGTGGCCGCCCGCCCTCGCCCCCGTTGCGGTCGCCGCCGGTGCTGAGTCGACGACGGATGCCGGAGCGTCCGCTGCCTCCGGCGGAGCCGTCGATGCGGCCGGCGTCCCGAAGGCCCCCGCGTCGGCAGCGCCCGCTGCGAGTGATGTGCCCGCTGTGATCGCGCCCGGAGAGGCAGCCGCCGATGGCGTCGCGGTCTCCTCCCCGGCTGCCAGGGTGGCCGACGCTCATGCGGCCTCGGGCCGGGCGTCGGGCATCCGCCGCGGCCTGCCGCGCGCGCAGGGTGGCGAGCCCTGGCCGCCCGCCGACACCGTCCCCGCCGACACGGTCCACACGGCATCGTCGCCCGTGGCCGCCGACCACGCGCAGGCTCCCGCGCCCGTCCAGCCCGCGCCCGTCCAGCCCGCATCGCCGTCCCCCGCGTCGACATCCGAGCCCGTGCCCGCTGAGGCGTCGGCTCCGGCGGCTTCCACGGCCGTCGCTCCGACCGAATCGGTGCTCGCGCGCGACCTGGCGACACCCCTCGCCGTGCCCCGCACGGTGTGGGACGGCCGCGCGCCGCGCCGCATCCGGGCGGCGCCCGCGACCCCGGCTGCGGCATCCGCCCGTCCGCGCCCGACATGGACTCAAGGCATCGCTCTGCTGTTCGGCGCCGCCGCGCTGGGTGTGCTCGCGGGTGCGGCGGTGGCCCTGGTGCGCGCGCTGCTCAGCCTGCCCGCCCTGCAGGACTTCCTCGCGACGTACCCGGGCGAGTACGCCCCCGCGGTCGCCGTCGAGCCCGGCTTCGCGCCGTGGGTCGGGTGGCAGCACTTCTTCAACGCCTTCCTGATGGTGCTGATCATCCGCTCGGGCCTGCGCATCCGTCACGAGAAGCGTCCGACGGCGTTCTGGACGCCGCGGAACAACCCGAAGGGCAAGACCAGCCTGACGATCTGGTTCCACCAGGCGCTCGACGTGCTCTGGCTGGTGAACGGCGTGATCTTCGTGGTGCTGCTGTTCGTCACCGGGCACTGGGTGCGCATCGTGCCGACGAGCTGGGAGGTCATTCCCAACGCGCTGTCGGCGGCCCTGCAGTACGTGTCGTTCGACTGGCCGCACGAGAACGGCTGGAACAACTACAACAGTCTGCAGCAGCTCGCCTACTTCGCGACCGTCTTCATCGCCGCACCGCTCGCCGCGATCACCGGGTTCCGCATGTCGGGCATGTGGCCGAAGAAGGCCGAGCGACTCTCGAAGGCGTACCCCGTCGAGTGGGCGCGCAAGCTGCACTTCCCGATCATGATCTACTTCGTGATCTTCATCGTGGCGCACGTCGCCCTGGTCATGCTCACCGGCTTCCTGCGCAACCTCAACCACATGTACGCGGCGCAGGACGCGGTCACGTGGACGGGGTTCTGGGTGTTCATCGCCTCGCTCGTGGTGATGGCGCTCGGCTGGGCCGCGGCCCGCCCGGTCGTCATTGCGCCGATCGCGCGCCTGTTCGGCAACGTCTCCGGACGCTGACGGCGAAGCCCGGCTCTGACGGCGAAGCCCGGCGCTGACGGCGAAGCCCGGCACCGACGACGAAGCCCCCACCGACGACGAAGCCCCCGCCTGCAGACGCTCGCAGGCGGGGGCTTCGTTCGCGGGCGGTGCCGCCCGAGGGGATCAGCGCGTGAAGCGCACCTCGGTCAGCGTCTCGCCGAGGAAGGGCTCGGTGTGCGTCGCTCCGTCGAGGGTGAAGCCGTTGCGCGTGTAGAAGCGGTGCGCACGGGGGTTGTCCTCGGCGACCCAGAGGTAGACCGAGGAGTCCTTCTCGACGGCAGCGTCGAACAGCTTCTGGCCGATGCCGGTGCCGTGGTACGCGTCGAGCAGGTAGATGAAGTACAGCTCGCGCATGGCGGGAGCATCCTTGTCGCGGGCCGGACCCGAGCCGACGAATCCGACGATCTCGCCGTCGACGAGTGCGGCGCGCATCGTGAAGTCGGGTCCCTGCGAGGCCCAGTGCGTCCAGAGCTCGGCCATGCGACGCGGCGAGATCTTTTCGAGCGCGGCCTTGCTGATGAGGTGGTCGTAGGTCTCGTGCCAGCACTGCGCGTGCACGCGACCGAGGGCTTCCGCGTCGACATCACGGACCGGGCGGACGATGACTTCAGGCTGGGCTTCGGCGCTCATGCGGTGACTCTACGCGCGGCATCCGCGATCTGGAAATCGGACGGATGCCCCGCGCGACGCCCCGCCCGGTGATGGAGGTTTCCGACAACGATGTGGGGCGATCGTGCGCCGAAGAATACGATCGATGCTCGTGAACGTGATCTGGCGTACCCTCCTCGTCATCCTCCGGGCCCGCGCGCGCGTGCGCCGCGGCAAGGCGCTCGACCCGACGTCGGTGGCGAGCATCCGCCTGACGACGCTGCCGACCGACATCGACATCCTGCGGCACATGAACAACGGGCGGTACCTCTCGCTGTTCGACCTGGGGCGGTGGGACCTGCTCATCCGCACCGGCCTGTTCGACGCGATGAACGACCGCGGCTGGTACGCGGTCGTGTCGAGCGAGACCATCACCTTCCGCAAGTCGCTGCAGCTGTGGCAGCGCTTCGAGGTGCAGTCGCGGTTCATCGGGCACGACGACAAGGCGCTGTTCCTCGAGCATCGGGCGGTGGTGAAGGGCGAGGTGTACGCGCGGGCGATCATCCGGGCGCGCATGCTGCGCCGCACCGGCGGCACGGTCCCGAACGAGGAGCTGTTCGCGGCGGTCGGCAAGCCCGAGGGAGTGCCAGAGATCGACGCGTGGGTGCACGACTGGGCCGCGGCCTCCTCCCTCCCGCCCGTGCGGCAGCCCGCGCCCAGCATCTGGAACTGAGCCCGCCCGGCCTCTGTTTTCCCCTGGTGGCGCGGTATATCAATACGCCTCGCACAACTTCCGAGTGAGGTCTCGACACGCCGTGGCGCAGCGCCCTATCGTGGCGTGTCGGCGGGCGATATCCGAAGTCGTGCGCCATAGCGGAGACGCCCTGCTCCGGTCGATACCCTGACAGACCGAACCCCAGAGCCGGGCGTCGTCCGCCCGATGCCGTCTGACGACGGCGAGGGGGGAGTGTCATGACCGAGTGGCTCAGCCGACCGACGCGCGATGGCGGCCCAGAGCGGGTGCCGGTCGGGGAGCCGATGCTCGCCCCGCAGGAGCGGATGCCGGCGGCGGAACGGTTGCCCGGTGGAGAAGGCGGGCCTGCCGCGAGACGGGTGGCCGGTCGCGATCGGATGCCGTGGACGATGGTCCTCGCGCTCCTCATCTCCGCGGTGTCCGTGGGGGCGTGGGTCGCGGGCGGTCTGTTGCTGATCGCCGCTCTCCAGCGAGCGCTGGTGACGAGCGACGTGCTCCCCGTGTGGATCGCCGGGGTCGCGGCGGGGGTGGCGGCCAATGCGGCGGTGGTCGTCGGCGGCATCCGACGGGCCGCGTGGACGCGGTGGATCGTCGCGATGCAGGCGCTGGTGATGATCGTGCTGCTCTCGGCCGCCGAGCAGGGAGGGTGGGCCGTCGCCGGCGCTCTGCTGCTCGCCGTTCAGTGCGTGCTCATCACCATGCCCTCGGCCAACGACTGGTTCGGTCCCCAGCCCGCCGCGCGCACAACTTCGGAGCGCGCCCCGCGACACCCCGTTTGAGGCATCCGTCGCCCGGCGTGGCGTGCCGAAACTCCGAAGGTGTGCGGGGAAGAGGGCGCGGCGCGTGCCGTGACTCCGAAGTTGTTCGGAGGGGAGAAGGGCAATCGGGCGCGGACCCAGAGCGCGGGGAACCGGCGTGGCGTGCCGACGGGGCCGCACGGGGGTCCGGTCCTAGGGTGAGAGGCATGGCAGAGTCGTCGTCTCCCGCTCCGGATGCCGCGGCATCCGCCCCTCTGGCCGACCGTGCCGTCGAGCTCGCGCGCCGCTGGGTGATCGAGGCGGCGGCGGCCGACGTCGATCCCTCGGCAGCGCGCCTCGCAGGGGTGCTGCGCGACGAGAACGGCCTACCCTTCACCCTCGGATTCGTCGACGGCGTGATGCGTCCGGAGAGCCTCGGCGCCGCGGCATCCCGCCTGCATCGCCTCGCGCCGATCGTGCCCGACTTCCTGCCTTGGTACCTCAAAGGTGCGGTCAAGCTCGGCGGCGGTATCGCCCCGATGCTGCCCGCCCCGACGGTGCCCATCGCGCGCCGCGTGCTGCGTGAGATGGTGGGGCACCTCGTCGTCGACGCCCGCCCCGCGAAGCTCGGGCCCGCGATCGAGCGCATCCGCGAATCGGGCGCCCGGCTCAACCTCAACCTGCTCGGCGAGGCGGTGCTCGGCGAGGCCGAGGCGCGGCGCCGTCTCGACGGCATCCACGAGCTCATCCGCCGACCCGACGTCGACTACGTGTCGGTGAAGGTGTCGGCCGTGGTCAGCCACATCTCGATGTGGGCCTTCGACGAGGTCGTCGATCGGGTCGTCGAGCGGCTGCTGCCGCTGTACCTCACCGCGGCGGACAACGGCACCTTCATCAACCTCGACATGGAGGAGTACCGCGACCTCGACCTGACGATCGCGGTGTTCACGCGCATCCTGGAGGATCCGCGTCTTGCCGGACTCCACGCCGGCATCGTGCTGCAGGCGTATCTGCCCGACGCGCTGCCCGCCCTGCAGGAGCTCACGGCATGGGCGCGCGACCGCGTCGCCCACGGCGGCGCGCCCATCAAGGTGCGTCTCGTGAAGGGCGCGAACCTCGCCATGGAGCGCGTCGAGGCGACGATGCACGGCTGGACACCGGCGACATACGACACGAAGCTCGACACCGACGCCAACTACCTGCGCTGCCTCGACTGGGCGCTGCGGCCCGAGAATACGGATGCCGTGCGCCTCGGCGTCGCGGGGCACAACCTGTTCGGCATCGCCTATGCCTGGCTGCTCGCCGGAGAGCGCGGGGTGCGCGAGCACGTCGAGTTCGAGATGCTCCTCGGCATGGCGCAGGGTCAGGTGCAGGCGGTCTCGCGTGAGGTCGGCCCTGTTCTGCTGTACGTTCCGGTCGTCGCGCCGGCCGAGTTTGATGTCGCGATCAGCTACCTCGTGCGCCGACTGGAGGAGAACGCGTCGAGCGACAACTTCCTCTCGGCCGCGTTCCGGCTGGGGGAGGACGAGACGCTGTTCGTGCGCGAACAGGACCGCTTCCTCGACGCGCTGGAGCGCTCGAGCGACCCGACCCTCGCGACCGGACCCCGGCGCACGCAGGACCGTTCGGCGCCCGCGCACGAGTCGGTCCGGCCGCTCCCCGTCGCGCCGCTGCCGGAAGTCGACCTCACCAAAGCGGTGCTGGGCATCTCGCGCGGCTCCGACGAGGCATCCGCTTTCGACGGCGAGGCGTATCTCGAGACCGCGGTGTACTCGTCGCGCGAGGTCATCGACCCGACGGGCGGCGCCCCGGGGTTCGCCAACACGGCCGACAGCGACCCGGCCCTGCCGGCGAACCGCGAGTGGGCGGCCGGCATCCGTGCGCGCATCGCGGGGTCGACCGCCGGGGACGACGTGCTCGCCGCGGCGCGCATCGACGAGGCGGATGCCCTCGACCGCGTCGTCGCCGAGGTCGGTGCCGCGGCGTCGGGGTGGGGCGCGCGTCCTGCGGTCGAACGGTCGGAGGTGCTCATGCGGGTCGCGGCCGCGTTGGAGGCATCGCGCGGCGAGCTGATCGAGGTCGCCGCATCCGAGACCGGCAAAGTGCTCGCCGAGGCCGACGTCGAGGTGAGCGAGGCCGTCGACTTCGCGCGCTACTACGCGGCGAAGGCCCGCGAGCTCGATGCGATCGCGGGAGCGTCGTTCGTGCCGGCATCCGTCACCGTCGTCGCCCCGCCGTGGAACTTCCCGCTCGCCATCCCCGCCGGTGGCGTGCTGGCCGCGCTCGCCGCGGGATCGGGTGTCGTATTCAAGCCGGCCCCGCAGGCGCGCCGGTGCGCGGCCGTGATCGCCGACATTCTCTGGCAGGCCGGTGTACCGCGAGACGTTCTCGCCTTCGTCGACATCGACGAAGGCGACCTCGGGCAGCAGCTCATCACTCACGACGCCGTCGACCGAGTCATTCTCACCGGGTCGTGGGACACGGCGGCCCTGTTCCGCTCGTGGCGACCCGACCTGCCGCTGCTCGCCGAGACGAGCGGCAAGAACGCGATCGTCATCACACCGTCGGCCGATCTCGACCTCGCGGTCGCCGACCTCGCGAAGAGCGCGTTCGGTCACGCGGGGCAGAAGTGCTCGGCGGCATCGCTCGCGATCGTCGTCGGACCCGTCGGGCGGTCGCAGCGGTTCGCGCGGCAGCTGGCGGATGCCGTGCGCTCGCTGCACGTCGGCTTCCCCACCGACCCGCTCGCCGAGGTCGGACCGGTGATCGAGAAGCCCCAGGGCAAGCTGGCCTGGGCGCTTAGCGAGCTGGAAGGCGACGAGAAGTGGCTCGTCGAGCCCGCGCTGTCGCCCGACGACGACGGCAGCGGACGGCTGTGGCGCCCCGGCGTGCGCGTGGGGGTGCGCGCGGGGTCGCGGTTCCACCTCGAAGAGTTCTTCGGGCCCGTGCTCGGGGTCATGTACGCGCCGTCCCTCGACGCGGCGATCGAGATGCAGAATGCGGTCGCCTACGGCCTCACCGCCGGCCTGCACACCCAGGATCCCGAGGACCTCTCGGTGTGGCTCGACCGCGTGCAGGCCGGCAACCTCTACGTCAACCGCGGCATCACCGGGGCGATCGTGCAGCGGCAGCCGTTCGGCGGGTGGAAGCGTTCGTCGGTCGGCCCCGGCGCCAAGGCCGGCGGCCCGAACTACCTGCTGGGGCTGGGGTCGTGGCGCTCTGTGCCCGGTTCGACCCCGTCGAGCACCCTGCACCTGCGCGGCCTCGACTCGCGCATCACCGCGCTGATCGAGTCGGCTCAGCCGTCGCTCGCATTCGAGGCCTTCGAGTGGCTGCGCAAGTCGGCGCTCTCGGATGCCCTCGCCTGGGACCGCGAGTTCGGCCAGGTGCGCGACGTCTCGCGGTTGGGTGTGGAGCGCAATCTGTTCCGGTACCGTCCGGTGCCCGTCGAGCTGCGGGCCACGGCGGATGCTCCGCTGCAGGAGGTGCTGCGCACGGTGCTCGCCGCGGTGCGGGCGGGGGCGGTGTTCACACTCTCGGTCTCGACGGGGCTCCCGGCCGGGGTGCGGCACGCGCTCGGGGATCTCGACGCGGCGGTGTTCCTGGAGACGGACGAGGAGTGGCTCGCGCGAGTGAGCGGCCACCGTTCGCCGTCGGATGCGGAGGGCGAAGGGGCGTCCGCGGCCCGGGCCTCGCGCATCCGTCTGGTCGGACCGCGTGACGCGGTGTCGACGCTGCACGCGGCGCTCGCCCGCGCGGTCGAGGGCGATCCCGATGTCGCCGTGTACGACGGCGAGGTGACCTCGGCCGGACGTATCGAGCTGCTGCCGTTCGTGCACGAGCAGGCGATCTCGATCACCGCCCACCGCTTCGGCAATCCCGACCCGGTGTTCGCCGACGTGATCTGAGGGGTGTCAGCGGGGCCGAGCGAGATCTCGCAGATCTGCTCCCGTCGCACTTTCTGTCGCTCGCGGGCCGCCGGAGCGACAGAAAGTGCGACGGGAACGGGGCGGGGGGAGCTCTTTCGGGCGGGGAGGTGGGGGGGCAGAATGGTCGGAAGGTCGTTTTCCTGCACCACCCGTCACGACGGAGGGGTCGACTCGGCGGTGATCGACGACTCCGCCGACTCATCGCGAAGGAGACGGAATGACGGATGCAGTCGCACTCGAGCGGATCTCGCAGATTCAAGACGAGATCCTGCGGTTCACGTGGGCTCAGGTCGCCGATCGCGTCGACACGTTCTACGTGCAGGGCAAGGTGACGGACGACGAGTCCGGACAGATTCTGATGCTCCAGGGCAACTTCGTGTGCGGCACCCGGGGGACCCAGCTCATCGACAACGCGGACGCTCTCGACGACGAGGAGTTCGACAGTAACTCCGGGTTCATCTGCCCGCGGATCCGTGAACTCCACGACCTTCTCTTCGCCTCGCAGGGCAGGTCTCCCGTGCGGTTCCGGTGGATGATCGACACCCGCACCGGTCGTGTGGAGAGTGACTGGACGTACTACGACGACCTCACCGACGCGGAGAAGAAGGACGATTTCTGGAAGCACTGGGAGGGCGATTTCGCCTGGATGGATGAGATCCGAGCCCGCCTCGCAGCGCAACCCGCGACCCCGTCCGTGAGGGGTCACAACACGCCTTGATGGATGCCGCGGACGCGGCGTTTCCTGACCCCTCGCCCCCTCCCGCCCCCGCGCCTCCTGCTCCCGTCGCATTTTCTGTCGCTCGCGGGCCGCCGGAGCGACAGAAAATGCGACGGGAACCCGCGGGGGCGGGGCGGGGGAGGGGGAGGGGGATTCATACGAGACGCGAATCGGCGAGGAAACCCGGCGCTCTGGCGTCGCGCGACCCGCGGGTGGCACAATGGACGCGGCGTGCCCGAGTCGCATCTTCCCCGCCACCTCCCGCGAGAGGAGCGGGTCGAAGGACCGCCGGGCCCCTGGACAGCGTCCGCCGCACCCGTTCATTCGAGGAGCATCCATGTCGACGCCTGAAGCCGCCGTCACGTCCGCCCCCGCGCGCACCGCGCACCGCCGCCGCTACCTGATGTGCCGCCCCGAGCACTTCACGGTCAACTACTCCATCAACCCCTGGATGGAGCCGTCGCGCCCGACCGACACCGCCAATGCGGTCGCGCAGTGGCAGAAGCTGTACGACCTGTACCTCGAGTTGGGTCACGAGGTCGAGCTCATCGAGCCGCTCGCCGGCTACCCCGACATGGTCTACACGGCCAACGGCGGATTCCTCATCGACGGTCGCGCCTACGTGCCCGAGTTCCGCTTCGTCGAGCGTCAGGGCGAGGCCCCCGCGTTCGCCGAGTGGTTCCGCGCGAACGGCTACGACACCGTCATGCCGCAGGAGGTCAACGAGGGCGAGGGCGACTTCCTGCTCGTCGGCGACGTGATCCTCGCCGGCACCGGGTTCCGCTCGACCGGCGACAGCCACCGCGAGGTGGGCGAGGTCTTCGGCCGCGAGGTCGTCTCGCTCAACCTCACCGACCCGCGGTTCTACCACCTCGACACCGCCATCGCGGTGCTCGACCCGGTGCAGGGCGTCGAGAACGGCGGCCCCGAGCGCGCTAACATCGCCTACCTGCCTGGCGCGTTCGACGACGCGAGCCGCGCGATCCTCGAGGAGCGCTTTCCCGACGCGATCCTCGTGTCGGACGAGGACGGCGCCGTGTTCGGCCTCAACTCGGCCAGCGACGGCTACAACGTCATCATCTCGCCGCGCGCGGTCGGCTTCGAGAAGCAGCTGCGCGAGCGCGGCTACAACCCGATCACGGTCGACCTCTCCGAGCTACTGCTCGGCGGCGGCGGCATCAAGTGCTGCACGCTCGAGCTGCGGGGTGCGAAGTGACGACGGTGGATGCCGTGACCGGCGCCGAGGGCGTCGAGGACCTCGAGTCCGTCGACGAGAAGCAGGCGCACGCCGAGCCGCACGTCGCGCACAACTACCACCCGCTGTCCGTGATGATCGCCCGCGGCGAGGGTGCCTGGGTCACCGACGTCGAGGGCAAGCGCTACCTCGACCTGCTCGCGGCGTACTCGGCCGTGAACTTCGGGCACCGGCATCCGGCTCTCGTGGCCGCGCTCACCGAGCAGCTCGGCCGGGTGACGCTCGTCAGCCGCGCGTTCATGAGCGACCGCATGGAACCGTTCGCGGCCGCCCTCGCGCAGCTCGCCGGCAAGGACCTGGTGCTGCCGATGAACACCGGGGCCGAGGCGGTCGAGACCGGCATCAAGGTCGCCCGCGCCTGGGGCTACCGGGTGAAGGGCATCGCCGAGGGTCGCGCGCGCATCGTCGTCGCGGCCGGCAACTTCCACGGCCGCACGACGACGATCGTGAGCTTCAGCGACGACGACCAGGCGCGCGAGGGCTTCGGCCCGTACACGCCCGGATTCGACGTCGTGCCGTACGGAGATGCGGATGCCATCGCCGCAGCGATCACCGACGACACCGCCGCGGTGCTCGTCGAGCCCATCCAGGGCGAGGCCGGCGTCATCATCCCGCCGGAGGGCTATCTGCGCCGCATCCGCGAGATCTGCGACGAGAAGAACGTGCTGTTCGTCGCCGACGAGATCCAGGCGGGCCTCGGCCGTGTGGGCGAGACGTTCGCCTGCGACCGCGAGGGCGTCGTGCCCGATCTCTACCTGCTCGGCAAGGCCCTCGGCGGCGGCGTGCTGCCCGTGTCGGCCGTCGTCGGCAACGAGGACGTGCTGGGTGTCATCCGTCCCGGCGAGCACGGGTCGACGTTCGGCGGCAACCCGCTCGCCTCGGCGGTGGGGCTGCGCGTCGTCGAGATGCTGCAGACGGGCGAGTTCCAGGAGCGCGCCCGCGCCCTCGGCGCCCACCTCGCCGAGAAGCTCGAGCCGCTGATCGGCCACGGCGTCACCGAGGTGCGGATCGCCGGCCTGTGGGCGGGCGTCGACATCGACCCCGCGAAGGGCACCGGCCGGGAGATCGCGGAGAAGCTCCTCGATCGCGGCGTGCTCGTGAAGGACACCCACGGCCAGACCATCCGTATCGCTCCGCCGCTCGTGATCCGCGCGACCGAGCTCGACTGGGCGGTCGAGCAGCTGAAGGTCGTGCTCGGCGCATAGCGCCAGCATCCGCTCCCCCTCCGTGCGCTCGCTAGGCTGGCGGCGGAGGGGGAGTCATGGCATATCAGAATCCGGAATCGGTGGCGGCCGGTGCGCCGCCCTGGCATCTGCCGCAGCCGCAGCCGAGGTCGCGCCCGTCCGGCATCCAGGCGTTCGTCTGGGCGGTCTGGCCGTGGATGAACTGGATCCTGCCGGCGTTCTTCGTGCTGCACGGCTTCCTCGGCGTCGGCGGATGGGGAACGCTGCTGCTGCTCTTCGCCTCGCCGATCTTCATCCCGGCCGCCGGCCTGCTGGGAGCCCTGCCGCGCTTCCTCCTGCGCAAGCGCGGGCACACGACGACGCCCGCCCCGATCGTGGGGCTGCTGTTCGTCAACTGGTGGGGGTGGGTCGCCCTCACGCTCACCATGCAGGATGCCGGCGACTCCGGCCCCCTCATGTCACTGCTGCGCAGCATGCTCACCGTGCCGCTGTCGGTCGACTACGAGCAGGGGCTGTACGTCGTCGCGATCTGCGTCGCCATCGCGGCCTGGCTCGCCGTGCTCATCATCGCGATCGTGCTGCCACGGGCATCCGCTGCGCCGTCGTCCGAGCCGACGATGGCGACCGGGCGCGGTTCCGAGCGGCCGTGGGTCGTCGTCGCCTGGATCAGCGCGTTCCTCGTTCCCGCCCTGTTCGTGGCGACGGTGGTCGTGGGCGTCGAGGTCACGGCCGCCCAGCCGGATGCCTCCGGCGACACGGTCGCCGAGGTGGAGGCCATGCCGATCTCCGCGCAGGCGGATCGCGCGCAGCAGAACTACGAGCGCACGCAGCAGCGGCTGTCGGAGGTGCGCGAGCTGATCGCCGAGGACGGCTGGCGGCTGCGCGCCGAGGACGGCGAGTGGGTCGGCTCCGTGGGGTTCGGCACGCGCCCGTGGGAGTGCCGGCAGGCCGACGTCGAGTGCTACACCTTCCAGGTGCGGTTCTCCCTCGACGAGGCTCCGGCCGACTTCGACCGCGACCGGTTCGATGACGCGCTGCGCGACGCGGGATGGATGCCGCCCGAGTACGGCGACGGATGGACGGATGCCGAGGGCCACCGCCTGCGGGTGACCGTGTACCCCGCGAACAACCGCCTGTCGATCGAGCTCGAGAGCCCCCAGTGGTGGGGCGACACCTACGAGCTGGGGAACGAGATGGGCTGGAGCGATGAGGAGAGCCTCGGGCTCGGGCGCACCTACCGCTTCGACGAGTGGCCGCCCCTGGAGTGAGCTTGTCGCTGAGCTGAGGCCGCCGATGGACTGACGCCGCACGTGCGAAACACCCCCTGCGTCATGTGCGAGAAGGGGATCACTCGCCGGCGAGGAGGTGTTCGCGCGCCGCTGGGGACGGCGCTCGCCCGGTAGCTGGGGACTACGCGGGCGGGTCTTCGGGGTCGAGGGTCTTGAGCGTGTCCTCTTCGGCCGGGTTGTCCGCGTCGAGCTGCGCCGCGGTGGTCGCGTCGCCCCCGAGGTCGGCCTCGCGGCCGGGACCGGCGTCACCCTGGATGGCACCGCGCGGCGAGTCGCCGTGCGAGCTGTCGCCCTGGATCGCACCGCCCTGTGCTGCGCCCTGGTTGCCGTTGTCGTCGGTGTGGTCTTCGTCGGCGTCGCCCTGGATCGGTCCGCGCGGCGAGTCGCCGTGCGAGCTGTCACCCTGGATCGCGCCGCCCTGACCGCTCGTCCCGGGCACGCCGGCGCCTTCGGCGCCCTCGGCCGGGTCCTGCGGGTGCGGAGTGCTGTTGTCGTCCATGCGCGAGAAAATACGCCCGCACCAGCCCTTCGGTCACCCCGTTGACATCGTCCCCCTCGCCCCC
>NZ_JBDGME010000008.1:0-66483 GCF_057655505.1 Microbacterium sp. Soil_N32 | reverse complement strand
GTGGGAGGGACGGGGGGCATGTAAGCGTTTGCATTAGGGTGGGGGCATGACTCAGCTCGAACAGTTCGCCGCGCCCGGTTCCGAGTGGTGGCGCAGCGCCGTCATCTACCAGATCTACCCGCGCTCCTTCGCCGATGCGTCGGGCGACGGCATCGGCGACCTTCCCGGGATCACCGCCCGACTGGACTCGCTGAAGGACCTCGGCGTCGACGCGATCTGGCTGAGCCCCTTCATGACCAGCCCGCAGCGCGACGCGGGCTACGACGTCGCCGACTACCGCGACGTCGACCCCCTGTTCGGCACCCTGGCCGACTTCGACACCATGCTCGCCGAGGCGCACGCCCGGGGCATCCGCGTGATCGTCGACCTCGTGCCCAACCACTCCTCCGACCAGCACGAGTGGTTCCAGCAGGCGCTGAAGGCCGGCCCCGGCAGCCCCGAGCGCGCCCGCTACATCTTCCGCGACGGTCGCGGCGAGAACGGCGAACTGCCCCCGAACAACTGGGAGTCGGTGTTCGGCGGCGGCATGTGGCAGCGCGTGACCGAGTCGGACGGCACCCCCGGGCAGTGGTACCTGCACATCTTCGACGTGACCCAGCCCGACTTCGACTGGAACAACGAGGAGGTGCAGGAGGAGTTCCGCTCGATCCTGCGCTTCTGGCTCGACCGCGGCGTCGACGGATTCCGTGTCGACGTGGCCCACGGCATGATCAAGACCGAGGGCCTGCCCGACTACGTGCCGCCGGCGGATGCCGACTCGATGGGCGGCGGCCAGGCCGACGTGCCGTACTGGGGGCAGGACGGCGTGCACGAGATCTACCGCGACTGGCACAAGGTGCTCGCCGAGTACGACGGCGACCGCGCCCTCTGCGGCGAGGCCTGGCTGCCCACGCTCGAGCGCACCGCCGAGTGGGTGCGCCCCGACGAGATGCACCAGACGTTCAACTTCCCGTACCTCATGACCCCGTGGGACGCCGAGAAGCTGCGCTCGGTCATCCGCGAATCGCTCGACGCGTTCGGCAACGTCGGCGCGCCCAGCACCTGGGTTCTGTCGAACCACGACGTCGTGCGTCACGCGACGCGCCTGGCGCTCACGGTCGACAACCCGCAGGGCGAGGGCATCGGGCCGAACACCCCCGGCAAGCCCGATCCCGTCGTGGGCCTCGCCCGCGGTCGTGCGGCGACGGCGCTCATGCTCGCCCTCCCCGGATCGGCCTACCTCTACCAGGGCGAGGAGCTCGGCCTGCCGGAGGCGATGGAGATCCCCGACGAATACCGCCAGGACCCCACCTGGTTCCGTACGAACGGCGAGCGGTACGGACGCGACGGATGCCGCGTGCCGCTGCCCTGGGACGCGGATGCCCCCGCCTACGGCTTCAACGAGACCGGGCGGTCGTGGCTGCCGCAGCCGTCGGAGTGGGCGCAGTTCGCCCGCTCGGCCGAAGAGGCCGACCCGACGTCGACCCTCTCGCTCTACAAGGAGCTGCTGGTGAAGCGCCGCGAGTTCGGCTTCGCCACCGGATCGCTCGTCTGGGAGGACGCCGGAGCGGATGCCGTGGCCTTCCGCCGCGGCGACGTGCACGTGCTGGTGAACCTGGGCACCGCGCCGCTTCCGCTGCCGGCCGATGCGACGATCGTGCTGGCGAGCCAGCCGGTCGAGGGTTCGGAGCTGCCCGTCGACACCGCCGTCTGGTACACCCGGGGCTGACGCCGATGCCGGGGCGGCGCGAGCGTCGTCCCGGCATCCGCCCCCCCCCCCCGGTAGCATGCGCACCGGCATCCGACCCGGCCATCGGTTCCGGGCCGCGCCGGCATCCGCCACCCGGAGCATCCGGCACCGGCATCCGCCCCGGCCATCGGCGCCGGGTCCCGCCGACATCCGCCACCCGCACCCGACGCCCGGAGACACGACATGACGAGCATCGACGACGTGGCCCGCCGCGCGGGCGTCTCGACGGCGACCGTGTCGCGCACGCTGAGCGGAGGGGCCGCGGTGTCTGCGGCCACCCGCGCCCGCGTGATCGAGGCGGCCGACGCTCTGGGCTACGTGGTGTCGTCGCGGGCATCCAGCCTCGCCTCCGGGCGCACGCGCACCGTCGGCGTGATCGTGCCCTACCTCGACCGGTGGTTCTTCAGCACGGTTCTGTCGGGCGTCTCGACCGCCCTCATGCGCGCGGGCTACGACATCAGCCTCTACAACATCACCCCCGACCGCGAGGTGCGGCGGCACGTGTTCGACACCTTCCTGCGCCGTCAGGGGGTGGATGCGGTGATCGCCGTGTCGATCGAGCTCGACGACGACGAGACGCGCCGCCTGCTCGATCTCGGCCTGCCGGTCATCGCGATCGGCGGCCCGCATCCCGGGCTCGACACCCTCACCGTCGACGAGATCGGCATCGCGCGTCTGGCGACCGAGCACCTCGTCGCCCGCGGGCACCGAGACATCGCGTACATCGGCGCCGGAGCCGAGTTCGACACCGACTTCCACGTGCCCACCAACCGCCGCCGCGGGTTCGAGCAGGTGCTCGCGGCCGCCGGCATCCCCCTCGATCCTGCGCGGGTTCTCGTCGCCGA
Organism: Microbacterium sp. Soil_N32; assembly: GCF_057655505.1. Taxonomy (NCBI): domain Bacteria; kingdom Bacillati; phylum Actinomycetota; class Actinomycetes; order Micrococcales; family Microbacteriaceae; genus Microbacterium; species Microbacterium sp. Soil_N32. The sequence continues at coordinate 63,909 of NZ_JBDGME010000008.1, read as the reverse complement.
CTTCACGATCCAGGGCGGGCATCGGGCGGCGACCGCGCTGCTGAGCGCCGAGGGGCCGCGGCCGACGGCGATCTTCGCGGCATCCGACGAGATGGCCATCGGAGCGATCCTCGCCGCGCGGGAGCTCGGCATCCGCGTGCCCGAGGACCTCGCGGTCATCGGCATCGACGGGCACGAGCTGGGCGCGATCTTCGACCTCACCACGGTCGACCAGTTCCCGCTGCAGCAGGGCGAGCGTGCCGCCGCCGCGGTGCTCGTACGCCTGGGTGAGGCCGAGCCGCCCGCCGCCGCGTCGCCCTTCGTGCTCACCGAGCGCGGCTCGACCGCCGGTTCCTGAGCGGCGTCCCGCGGTTCCCGTCGCACGGGTGGCTCGTCTGAGCCCTCAGAGCAGCCCCTCGCGCGACCGGAACGGCGCGGACGAGCGCGTCAGGGCTGGGGTGGGAGGGAGTGGAAGCGGCGGTCGACGTAGACGAGCGGGCGACCCTGCGGGCCGGCGAGAACATCGAGCACTTCGGCGATCACGACGCTCGACGTGCCGACGGGCACGACCTGCAGCGCGCGGCTGCGCAGGGCGAACCGGGCGGCGGGCAGGTAGGGCTCGCCGGTGGGCAGCGTGCTCCACCCCTGCTCGGGGGTGAAGCGCTCCGACCCGCTGACCGCGAAGCGCTGGGCGAGCTCGGAGTGGTCGTCGTCGATGAGGTGCACGACGAACGTGTCGGCCGAGAGCAGCCCCCCGGCGCTGCCGGTCGCGCGCGTGACCGAGAAGACGATCGCCGCCGGGTCGACGGCGACGGATGCCACGCTCGACGCGGTGAGACCCACGGGGCCGTCGGGGGTCGACGCCGTGATGATGGCGACGCCGGCGGGGTGGGTGCGGAAGGCCGCCTTGAGCCCCTCGCCGACCGCGCTCGGCACCGGAGCGCCGGATGCGGTGGGGGAGGTGTCGGCGGTCACTCGGCGCCCTCGGCCTGGGGCGGGAGGGCGGCGACGATCGGATGGTCGTGCGCGATCACACCCACCTTCGCCGCACCACCGGGAGAACCGATCTCGTCGAAGAACTCCACGTTCGCCTTGTAGTAGTCCTGCCACTCGTCGGGCAGATCGTCCTCGTAGTAGATCGCCTCGACCGGGCACACCGGCTCGCACGCCCCGCAGTCCACGCACTCATCGGGGTGGATGTACAGCGACCGCTCCCCCTCGTAGATGCAGTCGACGGGACACTCGTCGATGCACGCACGATCCTTCACATCGACACAGGGCAGAGCGATCACATAGGTCATGGGGCTTCCTTCGGGTCAGCGTCTCACGCTAAAACCTCAAGTACACTTTAGGTCAAATCCGCAGGCAGGGGCTTGCGCTCCGCGCATCCGCAGGGGAAGGACGCCGATGACCGCGCACACCGACGCACCCGACTCCGGCCCCGACTCCGCGAGCCCCGACGAACCGCTCACGGTCGGCGAGATGACGCGCCGCACCGGAGTCGCGGCATCCGCCCTGCACTTCTACGAGTCGCTCGGACTCATCGCCTCGACCCGCACCCCGGGCAACCAGCGGCGGTACCCCCGGCACATGATCCGCCGGGTGTCGCTGATCGCCGTGGCGAAGCGCCTCGGCATCCCGCTGTCCGACGTGCAGAGCGCCTTCGCCGACGTCCCCCTCACCGAGACCCCCACCCACGACGAGTGGCAGCGCGCCTCACGGCGGTGGAAGCGCGAGCTCGAGAAGCGCCGCGAGGGCATCGAGCGTCTGGAACGCGAGCTGACCGGATGCATCGGCTGCGGCTGCCTGTCGATGAAGGCGTGCAGCCTGCTCAACCCCGACGACGCGCTGGGCAGCAAGGGCGCGGGTCCGCAGCGGCTGCAGGGCGATCCGCTCGACGGATGACGTCTGCGGGTGCCCCGCATGACCCCGTGTTGCAGTCCGACGTGCAGGGCGGATGCCCGGGGCCATAGCGTCGCGGATGAACCCCCGGGCTCCGTCGCGTCCGGGCCGGTGACATCCGCGAGCAGAGAGCAGAGCATGAGCGCCTACTTCGACAGCGAAGCCGACAAGACCTACACAAAGGTCTACAAGGAGCACACCCCCGACATCCTCGCGGCGTTCGCGGCGTTCGACAGCGCCGTGTTCGCTCCCGACGAGTCACGGGCGATTCCGCTCAAGTACCGCGAGCTGATCGCGCTGGCGGTCGGCATCACCACGCAGTGCGTCTACTGCATCGACGCGCACTCCCAGAAGGCCGTCGCGGCCGGTGCCGACGAGGCCGAGCTGGCGGAGGCCGCGTGGGTCGCGACGGCCATCCGTGCCGGCGGCGGCTTCGCGCACGGGCGCCTCGCGTTCAAGCTCGCCGAGCCCGCACACGAGCACCAGCACTGACGAGACCCCGTGTCCGACGACCTGCTCGCGCCCACGTCGGTCGCCGACGTCGGCATCGGCGGCCGGAACGTCGCCGCGATCGACGATGTCATCGCCCGGATCGCCGCCGCATCCGCCGCCCGTGACCTCGACGGCGACCCCGAGCGAGCGCTGCGCGCCGACGTGCGCACGCTCGCGTCGTTCGGCGTGACGGCCGCCCGCCTCCCGGCGCAGGCCGGCGGTGCCGGGCTGACCTACCCGCAGCTCGTCGATCTGCAGATCCTCCTCGCGCGCGCCGATGCGAACGTGACCCAGAGCCTGCGCACGCACTTCACCGCGAGCGACCGCGCCGCCCGAGCGATCGCCCGCGGCGACGCGGATGCGGCGACCGACGAGCTCGTCGCCGAGATCGCCGCCGGTCGTCTCTTCGCCGGAGCCACCACCGAGGGCGCCGGCGAGGTCGGCACCGTGGGCACGACGCTGCACACCGACGGCGACGGCATCCTGCGCCTGAACGGCCGCAAGGCCTATGCGACCGGCACCGGCTACGCCGACTGGATCCAGGTGCTCGCCTCCGACGACGACGGCCGGCATCTGGTCGCCGTGGTGCGGGCGGATGCCGACGGCATCACGCGGCACGACGACTGGCACGGCGTCGGCCAGCGGCTCACCACCTCCGGAACGATCGAGTTCGCCGACGTCGCCGTCGACCCCTCGCGCGTGCGCGTCGGCGAAGCACCGGGGGCCGACCGGCCGGGGTCGCTCGACGCCGTGCTGCAGCTCACGCACCTCGCGACTCTCGCCGGGATCGCACTGCGCGTGCGAGACGACGCCGTGACCTGGCTGCGCGCCCGCACCCGCTCTTTCAGCCACGCGTCGCGCGCGGTGCCCGCCGACGACCCGCAGCTGCAGGAGCGCATCGGCACGCTCGACGGTCTCGCACAGGCCGTGGTCGCCTCGGTGCGCGCCGCGGCCGCGGTGCTCGGCGCCGACCTCGATCGCCCTCGTGCCGCACAGACCGGTGACGGGCACCTCGCGGTCACCCGCGCGCAGGTCACGGTACCCGCGCTCGTACTGCAGGCGACGCAGAGCGTGTTCGACCTGGGCGGCGGATCGCTGGTCGACGCCCGCCTCGGTCTCGACCGGCACTGGCGCAACGCCCGCACGCTCAGCAATCACAACCCCGCGCATCTCAAGGCGCGGGCGCTCGGCGAGCGTGCGCTGGGGGGCGGCGACCTGCCCGCCATCTGGTACGTCGGTACCCCGAGCCGGCCGACCCCGGGGGCCGCAGATCTTCGCAGTCCCGCGGAGTCCCCGACCCCCGCCCCCGCGCAGCTGCGCGATTCTGCCGAACTGCGAGACGAGAAGGAGCCCGCCCGATGACCCGCCCCCTCGTGCTCGGCGCGAACGTGTACGACTACGGCACGGATGCCGGCGCCTGGCGTGCGCCCGGCGAAGATCCGTTGCGCGTGTTCGGTGCCGACTTCTGGCGTGACGCCGCCCGCACCGCGGAGGACGCCGGCATCCACGCGATCTTCCTCGCCGACACCCCCGGTCTCGCGTCGAACCCGGCGATCCGTCCGAGCAGGCTCCTCGAACCCCTCGCGGCGCTGGCGACCGTCGCCGCCGAGACCGACCGCCTCGGCATCATCGCGACCGTCTCGTCGAGCACGAACGATCCGATCGAGCTCGCCCGCCGGCTGCTGAGCGTCAACGCCTTCAGCGGTTCTCGCTTCGGGTGGAACGTCGTGACGGGCGTCACCGGCCCCGCAATCACCGACTTCGGCTACGACGCCGACCCCGGCCGAGAGGAGCGCTACGCCCGGGCCGAGGAGTTCGTCGCCGCGTACACCGCGTTCCTCGCCGCGGTGCAGGGCGAGACCGAGTACGTGCACGAGGGCGAGTACTTCGGCGCCCGCATCCGCCGGTCCGATCTGGGCGTCGACCCCGCGATCCGGGCCCTGCTGCCCGACGTCGCCCCGCTCGTGGTGCAGGCGGGCGGCTCGCCGCGCGGGCGTCAACTCGCCGCGGCGAGCGCCGAGGCGGTGTTCGCCGCCGAGACCGTGAAGGAGACGGCGGCCGAGAACCGTCTCGACCTGCGCCGACGAGCGGCCGAGCTCGGGCGACCCGCCCCGCTCGTGCTGCCCGGCATCCACCTCGTGGTCGGCTCGACCGAGGAGGAGGCGGAGCGGCGGTTCGCGGTGATCCATGAGCGCGGCCCTGACGGATACGTGCTCAAACGGTTCACGGCGATGTTCGGCATCGACGGCTCGCGGCTCGACCTCGACGCCCCCGCCGAGGGCGAGATCCAGCGGCTCTCGGGCGATCCCTCCGCCGCGCCGATCGGATTCCGGAAGGCGATCGCGGCCTACGGCGCGGCGGGCGATCTCACGGTGCGCGAACTGCTGCGGTATTTCGCAGGGTTCGGGCACCAGCTCTTCGTCGGCACTCCGGAGCGGCTGGTCGACATCATGACCGACTGGGTGGATGCCGGCGCTGCCGACGGGTTCAACCTCCTGTTCGACACGAACCCGTGGGGACTGCGCGAGTTCGCCGAGCACGTCACTCCGGTGCTGCGCGAGCGCGGGCTGCTCGCCGGGCCCGGCGACGAACCGTTCACCGCCTGGCTGAGAGGACTGCGCCGATGACCCGTCTGCTGCGCGTCGATGACGCCACCCTCGCCGGCTTCGCCGTGCGCGCCGGTTCGGGCCGTGCGGAGCGTGCCGCGCTCGGCGCCGAACTGGACGCCGGAGCGGACGTGCTGCTGCTCGGCGACCTCGCCGGACCGGGGCCGGACCGTACGGCCGCAGCCGCGGCGCTCCTGGCGATCACGCGACGGGTCGTCCTCGTGCCGATCATCGGTGAGCGACAGCATCCGATCAACCTGGCCCGGACGATCGCCACGCTGTCGAACCTGCACGAGCGGCGGGTCGGCGTCGCCGGATCGTCGGCACCGGTGCTCGCGCTGATCTCGCGGCTGTTCGAGACGTGGCCGCTCGACGCGGTGGTCGGCGACAGCGAGGCCGGGGTGTTCGTCGACGATTCGCGGATCGTGCGGATCTCGGACCCCGCGTTCCCGACGATCGGCGGGCCGCTGACCGTGCCGGTGGATGTGAGCGACAAGCCGGTGACGGTGCTGCTGTCGGCGTCGGAGTCGGTCTCGCCCGGAGTCGACGTGGTGCTCGACGCCGACGAGGTGCTCGTGTGGGGAACGGTCCCGGTGCTCGGAGACGAGGGCGATGAGGACATCGTCGGCGCACGGGAGGCGTTCGGCCTCGGGGCGTCTGCGGCCATCGCCTCAGGATCGCCCGCCTTCGCGGGGTCGGGGCGACTCGACCAGGTCTGATGTTCTCGCGGCGCGGGTCGGTAGGGTCGAGCGCATGGGACAGATCGCCATCTATCGCGACATGCTCGCCGACGCGTCCGTCGTCGATGACGGCCTCCAGCTCTTCACCGCCGACAGCCGCGCATCCGACCGGGGTTTCGTCCCTTTCGGGTTCGAGCGTTCCGAGATCCAGCAGTACGTGACGACGGTCGCGCCCGACGACCCCGACGTCCTGCTGCCGGGGTGGAAGGTGATGCCCGCGCAGGAGATCTGCGATCTGCTCGATTTCTGGGATGCCGCCCCGTGGCCCCTGCCGCGCGATGAGGTGCAGCGCCTCGCCGTCGAGAGGTTCGGGTGGACCATCGAGGTGGACGACGGCACGCCATACCTCATGAACACCGTGTCGGACTTCACGATCCCCGACGTCTCGACCATCGGCGCCGGCAGCGACCTTCATTATCTGAGCCTCCGCATCGCCGACGTCATCCGCGAGGTGACTCCCGCGTCGGAGGCGTTCCTCGGCGACGGCTTCGCACGCGCGGTCCGCGAGGGCGCCCGGCGGTGGGGCGCTCCCACCCTGCGCTCGCGCGTGCGCGGGACCTCGGCCGAGTGGCGGCGTCCGTCGGGCGCGGAGATCTTCGTCAACGCCCGCCCGAAGGGACTCTCCGCGATGTTCAAAACGCCGCAGGGTGCCGCTCTGGACCGGAAGGCGGGGTACTGATCGTGAGCGCCGAGTGGAACGACTTCCAAGAGCGGCTCGCCGCCAGCCTCCGACACGTCACGGACCGGGTGTTCCTCATCGTCGCGTCCGGCGACGATGCGCGGCGTTATGTGCAGTACACGGCTGTGTCCGACGTACTCCACGGCGAGGCACCCGGCACCGACATCGTGACGGATGCCGACGCCGCCGTGCTCGCGGCATCCGTCTGGCGAGAGCCGGAGGCCGCCCAGCCCCTCTGGACCACGAGCCGCCCCCTCCCCGCGCTCACCACCGAATACCGGGCACTGGCGATGCACAGCGTGCGCCTGCTGCGGCACGCGTACCGGATCTCGTCGCCGAGCATCCTGCGCTACCGCGCCTGGCGCGAGGCGGAGCTCCCGCCCGCCGGTGCACGCTGGTCGGCGAAGCGCCGCGCTCAGCTCGACACGGGCGAGGCCCGCCTGGAGATGCCCTTCCTGGGCCTCGACACCTTCTGACGCCGGGGCGCCAGGCGGCGCGAGCCCGCGCGAAGGGTCACGGCCGCCGGAAGCGCTCCAGCACTCCGCCCTGGCCGTACTCGCGGCGGAAGATGCCGCGGCGCTGCAGCTCGGGAACGACCTGGTCGACGAAGTCCTCGAGTCCGGACGGGAACAGGTCGAGCATGATGTTGAAGCCGTCGGCCGCACCCGCCTGGAACCACTCCTCCATGGTGTCGGCGATCTGCTCGGGCGTTCCGGCGAGGAATCGCTGCCCGTAGCCGCCGAAATCGCGCAGCAGGCGGCGGATCGTCGGCTGCTCCGTCCGGATCCGCTCGATCAGCACCCGACGGTACGCCGCCGACCATCCGGCATCCTGCGCCTCGGCATCCGCGAGGATCTGCGCGGGCACCGGCGCGTCGAGGTCGAGCCCCGAGAAGTCGGCGCCGAGCGCCTTCGACAGCTCGTTGAGGCTGTAGGTGGCGGGGGCGAGGTGCTCCCAGTGGTCGAACCGCTCCCACGCCTCCTGCTCGGTGCTGCCGATGACCACGGCGAGTCCGGGGAAGACGCGCACATCGTCGGCCGAACGCCCCGCCTCCACCGCATACGAGCGGATCTTCTGCCGGTGCTCGGCCGCCGAGACGGGATCGTGATCGACCGAGTACACGCCGTCGGCGACGAGTCCCGCCAGGCGCCAGCCCGGCTCCGACCCACCGGCTTGCACGATCGCCGGGCGCTCGGCGACGAGCGCGTCCATCTCGAGCCCGGCGTGCACCGCGAACGAGCCGTCGTGCTCCACGATCTCCGAGGTTCCGGCCGTCGCCCACAGCCGCTTCACGACCGTGACGAACTCCTCGGCGCGGGCATACCGCACCTCGCGTTCGGGCACCTCGGTGAGGCCGAAGTTGCGCATGGCCTCGACGTCCCAACTGGTCACGGCGTTCCAGGCGAAGCGCCCCTGCGTCGCGGTGTGCAGCGCCCACAGGCGCCGGGCGAGCTCGACCGGCTCGTTGAGGGTGGTGGATGCCGTCGCCACGAAGCCCAGGTGCTCGGTCGCCGCCGCCATCGCCGGCACGAGCACCCCCGGGTCGAGGTACTGCACGGGACGGCTGCGCGGATCGGTGATGGCGGGGCGATCGGCGAGGAAGATCGCGTCGACCAGCCCGCGCTCGGCGATGCGCGCCACGTTCTGCCAGTGCGCGAGGTCGACGATCGCGTCGGGGCGGATCTCGGGCGCGCGCCAGGCCGCCGGCCGCTGGCCGACTCCGAGCACGTTGATGTTGACCGTGAGCAGGCGGTTCTCGTCGCTCATGACGCCTCCGTCTCGCTGCCGCGCTCGAAGCGGGCGGATGCTCCGGGGAGCTCGAACAGGGCCGGCGCGGGCAGCCGCAGCCGCGCGCGCAGGGTCTGCGGGGATGCGCCGGCATCGGCATCCGCGACGACAGGCAGGGAACCGGCGATCGCGAGCACCTCGTCGATGTCGCGCGCCGCGCGCGTGGTCGCGAGCGGGTAGCCCGAGGCATCCGCGTACGGCAAAACCCACGCACCGTCGCGCACAAGCAGATCGACATACCGGTGACCGTCGTCGAACCGGCGCGACGACACGAACACCGGCAGGTACTGCGGACTGCTGGGCACGTTCAGCGGGCCGGCCGAGGGGAAGGCGCCGGCGGCGTTGATGCGACGGATGCTCTCGGTCTGCGCGAAGTGCGGGGCGTCGGCATCCGCGGCGATCGACTCGCGCGGCCAGGTGCGCAGCAGCTGCTGCACCACGCGGATGCGGTCGCGCTCGGTCTCGCCCTCGTGGTCGCCGTCGTCGAGCACCCAGGCGGTGCGTCCGCCGGACAGCTGCTCGATCGAGGCGATGCGGCGGGCGAGGTTGTAGGGGTGCCCGGTGTCGTCGAGGTCCCGGGTGCCGACCGCGAACCACGCCGAAGGCAGCCGGTGCAGCACCGTGGCGATGGCGACCGCGGGGTCGAAGTGCGCCCCTGCACGCTCGTCGAACTGGAACAGCACCGGCTCACGCCCCGCGAACGCATCGGCCACGGAATCGAGCGACCGCGGGTCGGCCGTGAGGCGGCCGGCGAGCGCGGCGTCGATCCGCACGACGGTCAGCGGACGGATGCCCGCGGCGATCGCACGCGACACGGCGGCTTCGCGCTCGGCCGGCTCGGCGATGCGATCGATCGCGTAGATCTCGCGGTCGGCGATCGCGCGGAGGCGGTGCAGCACCGGGTTGTGCGTCGAGAGCGTCTGCGCGTTGCGCCAGAATCGGTCGAGCCGCAGCGTGCTGCGGAGGTTCTGCGCCTCGGCCGTGTCGTCGAGCAGCGCCGGCAGCGTCATCAGCCGGTCGGCAGCCTCGATCACCTGCGGAACGATGGTGGCCTGCGCTTGGAACACCGCGTTCACCGCGTCGTCGGCGAGGGCCTCGGCATCCTGCTGCTGGCCGATGATGGCCTGGTGGGCGATCTCGCTGAGGCGGCCGATCTCGCCGAGCGAGGCGCGCGCCGAGGCGACGAGTGCACTGATGCGTCCGTACCCCTCGAGCACGAGGATCGGCGAACCCCCGTGCGAGCGATCGATCCGGTCGATGAGATCGGCGGCCGCGGCGCGCGCGCCCTCGCCGATCCCGACGAGCACGGCGAGCAGGATCATCTGCTGCCAGCCCGGCGTTCCGAGGTGCTGCGTCTGCCAGGGGGCGACGTCGTCGGGATCGACCGGAGCGCCGTCGAGCACGGTGGTGCCGCTCGCGGTGGCGCGCTGGCCGAAGCCGGTCCAGTCGTCGAGCAGCGCGACCCCCGGCGAGTCCTTCGGAAGCGCCGCGATCACCAGGTCACCCGCGTCGTCGACCGCGCTGTACTCCAGCCAGTCGGCGTAGCGGCTGCCCGTCGAGTAGAACTTGCGGCCGGTCAGACGGGGGATGCCCGTCTCGGTCGAGAGGCGCGTCGTGAAGACGCTCGGGCCGGAGCCGTCGGCCTCGGTCCATCCGCCGCCGATGATCGCGCCCGCCGCGATGCGCGGGATCCACCGGTCGCGGAGGGCACCGGCGGGCGTCTTGACGTGCCGTTCCGTGGCGAGCACGTGCGTGCGCCAGGCCTGGGCGAGGTTCGAGTCGGCGGCGGCGACGGCGGTGAGGGCGTCGAGCAGATCGAGGACGTCGCCGCCGAGACCGCCCTCGGCGACCGGAACCCGGATGCGGCCGAAGCCGGCGGCGGCGAGGCGGGTGAAGAAGCTCTGCGGAAGCTCGGGGGCGTCGGAGATGCTCGCCTGGCGGATCTCATCGAGGAGCCCCGGTACACCGGGAGTCCTCCGCGCCCAATCCAGGGGGCCGAACGGACGGGAGGTCATGGGGTCAGCGTATCCAGCGTCGTCGGCCCGGCATGCTCCTGTTAACGCGCATGACGTCGACAGCGGATGCCGTTCGCTACAGTCGGAATCCCGCGGTCCGGGGAAGACCGCCCCGCACCCGTCGCCGCCGCCCCCGCCCGCCGAGGAGGATCATGTCCACCGCCGCTCCGACCGATCGCTCCCGCACCGCCGACCTCGGCGCGCCGTGGATCGAGGGCGCCGGCGCCCGGGCGCTGCACCTCGTCATCGACCGCGCCGCGCTGATCGCCGAGGTGACCGAGACGGGCGCCGTGCAGACCGCCGCGCGCACGCGACGGCAGCAGCACGGCAACACCGAGCGTGCGGCCGACGACCCCCAGTTCCTGCGCGTGCTCGCCGATGCCGCGGCCCGTTCGGCCGTCGCGACCGCGGCCGCCGACGCGCTGCTGCGGCGTGCGGCGGAGGGCGCGGCATCCGTCGACGAGGCGGAACTGCTCGCCGCGGGTCTGGCGCCGCTGGCGTCGGAGGCCGTTCGTTCCCTCTTCGAGACGCTCGGCGCCTCGGCGACGCTGACGGAGCACGGCCTGCATCACTTCTGGACCCGCCTCCACGCCCTCGAGGCGCGCTAGCCCCTCTCCCCTCTCGCCCGTCACTTCCGCTCCCGTCGCACTTTCTGTCGCCTGGCTGCGCGCCGAGCGACAGAGAATGCGACCGGAGCCGGGGGTGCAGAGGCGACGAGTCAGAGGGCCAGGTGACGGAGCACCGCGGCGAGCGCGGAGTCGAGGTCGGCGATCAGGTCGTCGACCGTCTCGATGCCGACCGACAGCCGCACGAGGCCGTCGTCGATCCCCAGCTGCGCCCGCAGCTCCGGCGTGAACGACAGATGCGTGGTCGTCGCCGGGTGCAGCACCATCGACCGCACGTCGCCGATGTTCGTCATACGGCTGAACACCCGCAGGCTGTCGATGAAGACTTCGGCCCCCGCCCGCCCACCGCGCACCGTCACGGCGAACACCGATCCGCTGCGGCCCCCGAGCGCGCGCTGAGCGATCTCGTGCTGCGGATGCCCGGGCAGGCCGGCGTAGTCGACGTACTCGACGGCCGGATGCCCCGCGAGGAACTCGGCGATGGCCTGCGAATTGGCCACGTGCCGTTCCATGCGCAGCGACAGCGTCTCGATGCCCTGCTGCAGCAGGAACGCGTGCAGTGGTGAGAGTGCGGGCCCGAGGTCGTTGACGATGCCGCCGCGCACGAACTGCTCGTAGGCGCGTCGCCCGTGCGTCTCGAGCGCGCTCGGCACACCGGGCGCCGGCGGCTCGGTGATGCCCGCGTACGAGCGGGGGCTGCCCGCCCAGTCGAACGTGCCGCCGTCGACGATGACGCCCGAGATCGCCGCCCCGTGTCCGGTGAGGAACTTGGTGCCGGAGTGCACCACGATGTGCGCGCCCTGCTCGATCGGACGCACGAGGTACGGGGTGCCGATCGTGTTGTCGACGATGAGCGGCAGGCCGTGGCGCTCGGCGATGCGGGCCACGGCGGCGATGTCGACCACGTCGTTCTTGGGGTTCGGGATCGTCTCGGTGAAGATCGCCTTCGTGTCAAGGCCGATCGCCGCCTCCCACTGGGCCTCGTCACCGGGGTCGAAGACGTAGTCGACGCCGACGCCGAAGCGCGCGAACGAGCGCCCGAACAGGATGCGCGTACCGCTGTAGATGCTGGCGGTCGAGACGAAGCGGTCGCCGTTGCCGACGATCGAGAGGATCGCCGCGCTGATCGCCGCCTGTCCGGAGGCCACGACGATCGCCCCGACTCCGCCCTCGAGCGCAGCGATGCGCCGCTCGGCGACGCCGTTCGTCGGATTGAGGTTGCGCGAGTAGATCTGACCGTCCTCGCCTCCGAACCGACGTGTGCTCTCGTCGAACGAGTCGAACCGGAAGGCCGCGCTCAGGTGGATGGGGGCGACGCGCGAGCCGTAGGCGGGCTCCTCGACCTCGCCGGCGTGCACCTGCCGCGTGTCGAACCCGAACCCGGTCCAGTCGTAGACGGGAGGGAGCACGTCGTGCGCCACGGAATCGGGACGGATGCCTTCGCTCATGCTCCCGACGGTAGAGACTGCTCCGCTCGGGCGCGCGGCCGCCCGTCACGAGAGGTCACAGTCCGGCGGCGGGGCGCGTCGCCGACTCAACGGGGCGAGACCGACCGGCTCACCCCGACGCGCTCCAACTGGCGCACGAGTCGAGCCGAGAGCAGCGCTCCCGCCGCCGTCGCGACGACACGGGCGAGCAGCGTGAGCCCGAGGATCACCGGGCCGAGGTGCTCGGGCGACATCACGGGCAGCGAGACCGCGAACAGTGCCGCTCCCACCACGACGCCGCTCACGAGGCTGTCACGGCGCTCCGTCCAGCGTCGGCGCTGCGCCGCCCGCAGCACCAGGTCGAACAGCATCCCCGCGGCCATCAAAGGCACAGCGAGCAGCCAGCCGAGCGGGGTGAACGGCGCGCAGACCAGTGCGGTGATGCCTGCGGCCAGCGTCGCTCCCCACGCCAGGCCGGTGAACCGGCGCGCCGCGAAGAGGAGGAACGTCTGGGTGCAGGCGACGAGCGCATAGACCGGGGGGAACCAGGCTGCGAGACGACCGAGGACGGGCGTGAGCACGACGATGACGATGACCTGCAGCGCGGCGAATGCGGCCACCTGCAGCAGGGCGCGGGTGGGCGACCGGCGGGCACCGTGAGGAGAGGGGGAACCGCCGGACATGGCTCGATCCTATGGCGACGGCGGCCGCGCCCGACCACGCCCCGTCCGGGCGACAACGCCCCGCCCGCGCCTGCCCGCCGACGGCCGCGCGGACTCAGACGGCCGCGGGCTCCGCCGTGCGGGCCAGCAGTCCGCCGAGGTGTCGTGCGATCTGCCGTGGACCCGACACCGCCGCACCCGCCTCGACGTCGGGGTTGTAGTTGGTGTTCGTGTTGACGTCGTAGGTCACCCGTCGCCCGTCGACCGTCTCGATGAACTCGATCCCGGCGATCGCGATGCCCGCGTCGTCGAGGAACGCACGGTACTGCTGCACCAGCGGATGCTGCGCCGTGACCTCCTCGCGCACCCGGAACAGCGGCTCGGGCTCGACGCCGTCGGCTCCGGGCAGCGCGCAGGCCTCGGCCGGGCACAGCTCGAAACTGCCCGCGCTCGTGTCGACCCGCACCGCGTAGACGAACTCGCCGCCGGCGAACTCGACGCGAGTGACGAAGGGCGCCGCGGCGAACAGGTTCTCCTGCAGCAGCGTGATGCCGTCGGGCGAGGGCTCGAACTCGGGGCCGTCGACCCAGGCGTCGAACTCCTCGTGGCTCTCGTGGCGACGCACCCCGAGTCCCTTGCCCCCCTGGTTGTGCTTGCTGATGAAGGGCGCGGTGAACTCCCGGGCGCGCTCCTTGAGCGCCGCGGTGCCGAACACGGCGACCGTGCGCGGAACGTCGATGCCGGCGCGCTGCAGCGCGGCGTGCTGGGCGGCTTTGCTGACCTCGAGCTCGAGCACCCCGCTTCCGTTCACGACCGTTCGTCCGGCGGCTTCGAGCCAGCGCAGCACCGCGCGACCGTACTCCTTCGAATGCGCGTGGTCGCGCGTGTGCGCCGAGGCGCTGAGCCGCGACCAGAACACACCCTGCGGAGGCTCGGCCGTGAGGTCGATCGCCCCCTCGGTGAGCAGCCACTCCTGCGCCGGCACGCCCTCGGCCTCGAAGGCGGCAGCGAACGGGGGGAACCATTCGGCGTTCTCGTGGATCACGTACACGCGGGGTTCTGCAGTCATCCCCTCACGCTAGAACAGCGTGCCGACGCGCGGGCGGCCGCTGAGATGCAGCGTAATGCGGGGCATCCGTCGGTCAGCGCCGCCGCCGTCGATCAGCGCCGCAGCCGGTCGATCTGGAAGAGCCACTGCAGCTCCTCCCGACTCGTGACCCCGAGCTTGGTGTACGCGTGACGCAGGTGGGTCTTCACGGTGTTGATGCTCACGTGATGCGCCTCCGAGATCTCGGAGTTCGTGAGGCCCGCGAGCGCGGCCTGCACGACCGCGGCCTCCCGATGAGTGAGGGCGTCGGCCCCGGCGATCGTCGCGCCGCCCGCCAATGCCTCCAGACGGTCGGCGATCTCGCCGTCACCGCGTTCGCGCGCATCCGCCGCGAGAACCGCGCGCACCTCCGCCGAGGCGAACGCCCACGACTGGTGGCAGAGGTTCCATGCCGAGAGGTCGGCCACCCGGCGGAGCAGCTCGGCGCGTTCCTCGCCCTCGACGCGGTCGGCGGCGATCAGCAGAGCGGCGACGAGGATGCGTGGGCGGGCACTCGACACGTGCAGCAGAGGCGCGATGACCCGGGCCGCCTCGACCGCCCGGTCGCGTCGCACGAGCATGCGCGCGTGCACCACGGCCTGCATCTGCCGCACGAGGCTCGACCCGGCGTCGACGGGTGCGGCTCCGAGCATCCGCTCCGCCTCATCGGCCCGGCCCGTGAGACGCAGCAGCAGCGATCGGATGAAGACGGCGAACTCCGAGCCGAGCGGGTTGTAGGCGTGCTCGTCGGTGAGCGTGCCGACGAACGCGTCGAACTCGGCGAGCAGGGTACGGGCCGTCGTCTCGTCGTCGGGCGTGATGTAGGCGCGCACCGCGAAGTACGGTGCCCAGTAGTCGAGCCCTTCGCGGATGTCGACGCCGAGCAGCACGACCCGCGCGGCGTCGACCTCGAGACGCTCGACGTACAGGATGGCCTCGGCGAGAGTGCCGGGGGTGCGTGCCGTGGCGGCCCACCATGCGTCATCGGGGATACGAGGACGCTTGAGCAGCCACGCCGTGGCCTCGCGCCCCCGACCGTGCAGGGCGTGGATGAGCGCGACCGCGCCCGCCGCCCGTGCGGCCGCCATGTGGTTGCCGACGGTGCCCGCCCAGTCGTAGCTCAGCGCGAACTGCTCGGCGGCCATGTCGAACTGGTTGACCAGCTGGAAGGCGAGCGCCCAGTGATAGTGGAACTCGGGCAGAGCGGTGTCGAAGGTCGGCACGATGTGCGCGGGGGTGTCGCTCAGCAGCGCCACGGCCCTTTCGGCGGCGGCCACCGCCTCGAGGTACCGGCCCTCGACCCGCGCGACCCGCACCTCGTTCGTGACCTCGGCGAGCAGGTCCAGCGAACTCCGCGGGGGTGTGTCGCCGACGTCGTCGGGTCGATCGGCAGCCGGGCGATGCAGGATGCGCCGCAGGTACTCCTCCGCGAACCGGAGGCGGGAGTTCGCCTCGAGCACGTCCGGCGGGACCGACACCAGCAGGTCGATGAGGTCGTCCGGATGCTCCTGGAACAACTCGCTCCAGTGCACCCTCAGCAGATCGAGGAAACGCGGCCAGTCGCCGTCGTCGCGGGCATCGCCGAAGTGCCCGATGAGGTCGCGCAGGCTCGCCTCTGACATCGCCGCCTCCCTCTCCCTCGAGCGTCGACGCGTCCAGTGTCGCAGACGTGCGCCGGGACGGCACCCGACCCGCCGGATAGGCTCGGGCCATGACGATCGATCTCGAAGCGCTCTACGTCGACCTGCACCAGCACCCCGAGCTCTCCTTCCAGGAGACCCGCACCGCCGGCATCGCCGCCGGCCACCTGCGCGACCTCGGGCTCGACGTGCACGAAGGCATCGGGGTCACCGGAGTGGTCGGCATCCTGCGCAACGGAGACGGTCCGGTGGTGTGGGTGCGAGCCGACATGGATGCCCTGCCCGTGGGCGAGCTGACCGGTCTGCCGTACGCCAGCACCGCCACCGGGGTTGACCCGGCGGGCAACACCGTGCCGGTCATGCACGCGTGCGGCCACGACATGCACGTCACCGCGATGATCGGCGCCGTCGAAAAGCTCGTGAATGAGCGCGCCGACTGGGCGGGCACTCTCGTCGTCCTCATCCAGCCCGCCGAGGAGTACGGGGCCGGCTCGCGGGCCATGCTCGACGGCGGCCTGCTCGATCTCGCGCCGAAGCCCGACATCGTGCTCGGCCAGCACGTCACCCCCCTGCCCGCGGGCACGATCGGCGTGCGGTCCGGAACCCAGATGGCCGCTTCCGACGGCATCACCGTCACCCTGCACGGACGCGGCGGGCACGGTTCGCGCCCGCACTCGACCGTCGACCCCATCGTGATGGCGGCGGCCACCGTGATGCGCCTGCAGACGATCGCGTCGCGCGAGGTCGATCCGCGCGATGTCGCCGTCGTCACCGTCGGATCGATCCACGCCGGGTTGAAGAACAACATCATCCCGGCCGAGGCGAAGCTCGAACTCAGCCTGAGGTACCCGAACGACGAGATGCGCGCCCGCGTGCTCGCGAGCGTCGAGCGCATCGTGCGGGCGGAGGCCGCGGCATCCGGTGCGGAGCGCGAGCCCGAGTTCCACACCGTGCACACGCTGCCGCCCACCATCAACGACGTCGAGGCGACGGCCCGCGTGACGCGCGCCATCCAGGCCGCGGTCGGCGAGGGTTCTGTCGTCGACCCCGGCATGTTCACCGGCAGCGAGGACGTGTCGTGGTTCGCCCGCGACACCGGCGCCCCACTGGTCTTCTGGTTCTGGGGCGGCGTCGACCCCGCCGCTTTCGCCGCCGCACTCGAGGGCGGAACGATCGACCGCGACGTGCCGACGAACCACTCCCCCTACTTCGCGCCGGTGGTCCACCCCACCATCGAGGTCGGCGTCACCGCGATGTCGGCCGCCGCCCGCGAGTTCCTCGCCTGAGCGGAACTCCCGCGCCGCGCGGATCGACCGCCGAACGCGCCGGGTCAGCCGCCGATGGCGTTCATGCCGCGCGCCGGCTGCAGGAAGGACGGGTCGTCGATCGCGTGGCCGGGCAGCTTGCCGAGGATGCACGAGCGCAACAGGTCGGCGATCGCGTCGTCGCGCTCGCCGGGCACCGAGGCCCCGCCCCGCAAGAGGCCGGTGAGGTCGTACTCGTCGTTCGAGAAGAGGCAGTTGCGCAGTTGCCCGTCGGCGGTCAGCCGCAGCCGGTCGCAGGCGCCGCAGAACGGGGCCGTGACCGAGGCGATCACGCCGACCTCGTGCGGGCCGCCGTCGATGCGCCACTTCTCGGCCGGTGCGCCGCCGCGGCCGGGAACGGGTTCGAGCGTCCACCGCTCCGCCAGTGCGGCGAGGATCTCCTCCCGCGTGACCATCGTCTCCCGGTCCCACGTGTGGCCGGCGTCGAGAGGCATCTGCTCGATGAAGCGCAGCTGCGCGCCGGTCTCCATCGCGAAGGCCACGAGGTCGGCGAGTTCGTCGTCGTTCACGCCCCGCATGGCGACGGCGTTCAGCTTGAGCGGGCGCAGCGAGGACGCGGCGGCCGCGGCGATGCCTTCGAACACGTCGTCGAGCCGGTCGCGGCGGGTGAGGTCGGCGAACTTCTGACGGTCGATCGTGTCGATGCTGATGTTGAGGCGGGTCAGGCCCGCATCGATGAGCGCGGGGAGCTTCTGCGCGAGCGAGATGCCGTTGGTCGTCATGGCGACCTCGACGGGCCCGTCGTCGCCCTCGATGAGAGCGATGCGCCGCACGACGTCGACGATGTCGGGGCGCAGCAGCGGCTCGCCCCCGGTGAGTCGGAACGTGCGGATGCCGAGCGACGCGGCGACGCGCGCCACCTCGACGATCTCGTCGGTGGAGAGGATGCTCGTGCGGGCGAGCCACTCGTTGCCCTGCTCGGGCATGCAGTACGTGCAGCGCAGCGAGCAGCGGTCGGTCAGCGAGATGCGCAGGTCGCGGTGCACGCGGCCGTGCGTGTCGACCAGTCCGCGGACCGAGGGATCGATGGCCGTCCGGGCCGCGTCGCTGCCGGCTCCGGTCGCCGGGCGACGGCCGATCACGACCGGTACGGCCGTCATCGCGTCCCCTCGATCCCCGTCATCCTCCGAGACTAACCCGCCTCGACGCGACCGAGGGCGGGTGGGCGGGCATCCGCTCCCTCGCCCGCACGAACCGCACGCCGCCCGGGTCGATGCGCAGACGCACCGTATCGCCCACTCCGACGCCGCGACCCTCGGCGAGGGGAACCTCGATCGCGCACAGCTCGGTGTGCACCCGCATCCCGTCGAGCGTCGGTTCGATGTGGACGACGGTGGCGCGCCAGGCGTCCGCATCGCTCTCCCCCGCACCGATGATGCGCGCGTCCGCCGGCCGGAACACCGCCGCGAGCGGCTGCCCGTCGACCGTCGCGCGCGCCCGAGACGCGGCATCCGTGCTCGTCAGCCGCAGTTCGCCGCGCCGCCAACCCCCGGCATCCGCCATTCCCTCGACGCGGTTCACGCCGGCGATCGCCGCGACGAAGGCGGATGCCGGCGCGGCGAGCACCTCGCGCACGGGTCCGGCCTGCGTCACGCGCCCCGCTTCGACCACCACGAGCCGATCGGCGAGGGCGACGGCGTCGACGGCGTCGTGGGTCACGGCGACCGTGGTCGTGTCGGCGAGCTGTTCGCGCAGCATCCGTCGGATGTCGGACGCCGTCGATGGATCGAGAGCGACGAGCGGCTCGTCGAAGAGCACGGCGCGGGGCGATGCGGCGAGCGCGCGGGCGACCGCCACGCGTTGCGCTTCGCCGCCGGAGAGCTCCTGGGGTGCGCGGTCGCCGGATCCGGGCAGACCGACGCGGGCGAGGAGAGCGTCGGCGGCATCTCGCGCATCGCGGGCCGCGACCCCGGCTGCCCGCGGACCGAAGGCGACGTTCTCGCGCACCGAGAGGTGCGGGAACAGCCGGGCGTCCTGGCCGAGCAGCACGATGCCCCGACGCATCGGAGGGGTTCGCACGGGCGAGGCTCCGACCCGGTCGACGGCCCTTCCGCCGACCGAGATCTCCCCGTCCGACAGCGGCACCAGACCGGCGAGAGCCTGCAGCAGCGTCGACTTGCCCGCCCCGCTGGGCCCCATCACCGCGACCGTCTCCCCTGCGGCCGCCTCGAGCGAGACGTCCACGACGAAATGCTCGCGCGGCACGACGACGTGGGCGCGCAGACCGGTCATCGCGCGGCTCCGGGGCGCCACCCGCGCACGAGCAGCAGCACCGCGACGGCGGTGGCGAGCAGCAGCAGAGCGAGGGCCACCGCCGCCCCCTGCGACACCCCGGCGCCGTTGAACGCGGTGTAGATCGCCAGCGGCATGGTCTGCGTGACGCCGGGGCGGTTGCCGGCGAACAGCGCGGTCGCCCCGAACTCGCCGATCGCCCGCGCGAAGCACAGCACCACTCCGGCGACGATGCCCGGCGCGGCGAGAGGAAGGGTGATGCGCCGAAGGATGGTCCAGCGCCCGGCGCCGAGGGCCGCTGCGGTGCGCTCGTGATCGACGCCCGCGGCGCGCACGGCGCCTTCGACGGCCAGAACGAGGAACGGCAGAGCGACGAACGTCTGCGCGAGCACGACCGCGGGCGTGCTGAACGAGAGGCCGAGACCGCCGAGCCACCCCGCGCGACCGAAGAGGTACAGCAGGGCGACACCGCCCACCATCGGCGGGAGAACGAGGGGCACGGTGACCGCGGCGCGCAGCACGGCGGCGAGCCGGGGCCCGGAGCGGGCGATGAGGAGCGCGAGCGGCACGCCCACCACGATGCACACGAGGGTGGCGAGCAGCCCGGTGCCGAGCGAGAGGCCGAGGGCGGTACGCGCGGCATCGGACGTGACGTCGGAGACGAACGTCGTCCATTCCACCCGGGCGATGAGCGCGGCGAGCGGAACCAGGAGGAACGCGAGCCCGATCGCCGCGGGGATCGCGAGAGCGCGCGGCACGTAGCCGGTGAGCCGCGCCGAGGTCACGGCGCCCCGAAACCGAAGTCGGCGAGGATCTCCTGTCCGGCGTCCGAGAGCACGAAGGCGACGAAGGCGGCCGCCGCGTCGGGGTTCTCGGCATCGCGCAGCGCGGCGAGGGGGTAGCGGTTGACGACGTCGGCGGCCTCGTCGGGCACGATCGCCTCGACGTCGTCGCGTCCGACGACATCGGTCGCGTACACGAGACCCGCGTCGGCCTCCCCTGCCGCGACCTTGGTGAGCACGGCGGTGACGTTCTGCTCGACGCTCGCGGGATCGACGACGACGCCCGCCTCGTCGAGGAGAGCTGCGGATGCCGCGCCGCACGGAACCTCGGGGGCGCACAGCACGGTCACCGCGTCGGCGAGGTCGTCGAGGGTCGCGACCCCGGCCGGATTGCCCGAGGGCACGGCGATCACGAGCGTGTTCGCGGCGAAAAGATCGGGATCGTCGATCAGCTCGGCCGCCTTCTGCATGGTGGCCTCGTCGGCCGACGCGAACACGTCGGCGGGCGCGCCGGCGAGCAGTTGCGTGACGAGCGTCGACGACCCGTCGTAGACCGGCACGACGGTCAGGTCGGGATGCTCGGCGACGAAAGCATCCGCGATCGCATCGAACGCCCCCTGCAGCGATGCGGCGGCGTACACCGTGAGCTCGCCCGTGACGTCGCCCCCGGTCCCGCCGGTCGTCGGCGGGCCCGACGTCGATGCCGCGCAGCCGCTGAGCGCGAGCAGCGCGGTGGCGATGACGGCGATTCGGGCACGACGCGCGACGGTGCGCATGTCAGTCCTTGGGGATCTCGACGACGACCTGGGTCGCCTTGACGGATGCGGTGGCGAGCGCGCCGACCTCGAGCTGCAGCTCGCGCGCCGCCTCGGCCGACATGAGAGAGACAACGCGATGCGGGCCCGCCTGGATGTCGATTTGCGCCACGAGACCGTCGATCTGCACCCGGGTGACGAGACCCGTGAAACGGTTGCGCGCGCTCGTACGTGCCTCTCCCGACGCATCGGCGGCCGCGGCCATCGCGAGGGTGTGGGCGGCGAGGGCATCGCCGGGGATCTCGGCGGGCGACGAGTCGGTGGTGGGCAGCAGGCCCTGCTCGATCCACCGTCGCACGGTGTCGTCGCTGACCCCGAGCAGCTGCGCGGCGCGCGCGACGCGATACGTGTGCATGAGCCGAGAGTACCGCAGATGCGGATGCTTTCGGCCATAATCGACGTGTGAGCGGAGAAAAGGGGCAGAGCACTCGTCCTCCACATCGCGCGGGAGACGCGAGGTGCGCGCCGAGCCGTCGTTCTCCCCCTGCGCGCCGCACACCCCGACTGGCCACGGCATACCCTGAGTCCATGCAGCCCCTCGTCGCCCCCGCTTCCGTTCTCGCTCCCACCGAGCTCGTGCGCACGGCGCGGCACGCGGTCCTCGCCGGCATCGGTGAGGAAGGGCAACGCCGACTCAGTGCGGCGCACGTGGCGGTCGTCGGCGCCGGCGGGCTGGGGTCGCCCGTGCTGCTCGCTCTCGCCGCGGCGGGCGTGGGCACCCTCACGGTCATCGACGACGACGTCGTAGAGCTGACGAATTTGCAGCGCCAGCTCGCGCACCGCGTCGACGACATCGGTGTCGCGAAGACCTCGTCGGCCGCGCGCGCCATCACCGCGCTCGCCCCGCAGACCGTCGTGATCGAAGCGGCCGAGCGCCTCGACGCGACGAACGCCGACAGCCTGCTCGACGACGCCGACATCGTCGTCGACACGAGCGACTCGTTCGCGACCCGCCGTGCGGTCGCCGCCGCCGCCGAGAGCCTCGGTCGCCCGCTGGTGTGGGGCGCCGTGCAGGAATGGCATGCCCAGGCGACCGTGTTCTGGTCGGCGCCGCCGCAGGGCGAGCCCGTCGTGCTCGCCGACCTGTTCCCCCCTGGCACCGAGGGCGAGCCGCCGAGCTGCGCGCAGGTGGGCGTGCTGGGCGCTCTCTGCGTGCAGGTGGGCGGGATGCTCGCGGCCGAGGTCGTGAAGCTCATCACCGGCGCCGGCGAGCCCCTGCTCGGCCGCCTCGCCGTGATCGACGCGCTCGGCGGCCGGCAGCACGAGATCGCCCTCCGCCCCGCCTCCCGCGGGACGCGGGAGGTGCGGGCATGACCGCCGCGACGCCCCGCACGGTCGAGGAGCAGCGGAGTCGCGTGCTCGACGCGGTGCGCGTCCTCGAGTCCGAGACGCATCCGGTGGAGGTCGCAGCCGGACGCACTCTCGCGCACGCGGCGATCGCCGCCCACGACATCCCGCTCTTCGACAACTCGGCCATGGACGGGTTCGCCGTGCGCGCCGCCGACGTGGCGCACGCCAGTGCCGAGCATCCGGTCACCCTGCGCGTCGTGGCCGACCTGCCCGCCGGGGTCTCCGACGATCCCGCCCTCGCGGCCGGCGAGGCGGCGCGCATCATGACGGGATCGCCGACGCCGACCGACGCCGACGCGATCGTTCCCTTCGAAGACACCGAGGGCGGCCTCGCCGACTCGCTCGGCGAGGTGCGGGTGCTGCGTGCGCCGTTGAAACCCGGGGCCTTCGTGCGGCGGCGCGGGGCCGACCTGCGACGCGGAGACGAGGTGCTGCGCGCGGGCGAGCGTCTGGGGGCCTTCCAGGTCGCGGCCGCCGTGGCCGCCGGCGTGACCGAGGTGCAGGTCGCACGTGCGCCGCGCGTGGCGGTGATCTCGACGGGCAGTGAGCTGCTCGGCCCCGGCGAGACCCCGGCCCGCGGGCGCATTCCCGACTCGAACGGGCCGTTGCTGGCGCGACTCGTCGCCGACGCCGACGCCGACGTGGTTCATGTCGCACGAGTCGCCGACGACGCCGACGCCGTGCGCCGTGTGACGGCCGAAGCCGAATCGCTCGGTGCCGATGTGATCGTCTTCACCGGGGGCGTGAGCGCGGGGGCGTACGAGCCCGTGCGCGGCGCCTTCGACGGCGGCGGCGAGGTGGAGTTCACGCCCGTGGCGATGCAGCCCGGCAAGCCGCAGGCGTTCGGGGTGCTCCCCTCGGGAGCGCTGGTGTTCGGACTTCCGGGGAACCCCGTCAGCGTCGCGGTGTCGTTCGAGGTGTTCGTACGCCCCGCGCTTCTCGCCCTGCAGGGCCGGGCGCAACTGCACCGTCCGCTCCTGCGGCTCGCCGCCGACGCCGCGTGGACGACGCCGCCGGGGCGGCGTCAGTACCTGCCCGCCGTCGTCGACCTCGCCGCGGGGACGGTGCGCCCCGCCACGCCCGGCGGATCGGGGTCGCACCTCGCCGGCGGGCTGGCCCGCGCCGAAGCGTTCGCGATCGTTCCGGCCGAGGTCGACGCGGTCGCCGTCGGCGATCGGATCGATGTCATGCTGGTCGGATGAGCTTCCCGCACCTCGACGCCGCCGGCCACGCGCACATGGTCGACGTCACCCTCAAGCAGCCGACCGTGCGCACCGCCACCGCTCGCGGCTTCGTGCGGTGCAGCGCAGAGGTCGTCGCAGCGCTGCGCGACGGCACCATGCCGAAGGGCGACGTGCTCGCCGTGGCCCGGATCGCCGGCATCCAGGCCGCCAAGTCGACCCCGGCACTACTGCCCCTCGCGCACGTGATCGGGGTGCACCGGGCGAGCGTCGACCTCGAAATCGTCGACGACGGGGTCCGCATCGAGGCGACCGTCGGCACGGCCGACCGCACCGGGGTCGAGATGGAGGCCCTCACCGCCGTCTCGGTGACCGCGCTCGCGGTGGTCGACATGATCAAGGGCGTCGATCGTGCAGTCGTGATCGAGAACGTGCGCATCACGGCGAAGTCCGGCGGACGGTCGGGCGACTGGGTGCGGCCCGGCGAGGACGCCGACGCAGCATCCGCCCCCACCGCCGACGACGCTGACACTGCCGCCGACGCATCCGCCGCCGCCGGGGCGTCCGCGGCGAACACCGCCGACGGAGCATCCGCATGACGCGCGTGCGCTATTTCGCCGCCGCCGCAGAGGCCGCGGGAACCGACGCCGAGGACCGCGACGAGGCGACCCTGAGTGCGCTGCGGGAGGCGGTGGTGCGCGAGCATCCCGCCCTCGCCGACATCCTGCCCCGCTGCGCCGTCATGGTCGACGGCGTGCGTTCCGACGACGACCGCCCCCTCGCCGACGCCGAGCTGATCGACGTGCTCCCGCCCTTCGCCGGCGGCTGAGCCACGCCCTCTCTCGTCGCGCGGCTGCCCGCCTCGCGTGGTCCTCGCCACCACCCTCCGCCGCCGCCCGCGGCACCGCAGGCTGCCCACCACACGCGAATGCAGGCGATCACCCGATCCGCAGGATGCTTTCGCCGAATCCCGCCTGCACAACGCGAGTTCGCCTGCATACCGCGTGGCTGAAGAACCACCACCCGGCACCTCACGACTCGCGTGGTCCCCGCCACTCACCCACCAGGGGCACACAACCCACCGGCGGCACACGCAATGCAGGCGATCACACGATCTGCAGGATGCTTTCGTCGAATCCCGCCTGCATAACGCGAGTTCGCCTGCATACCGCGCGGCTGAGAACCGCCACCCGGCAGCCTCACGCAGTGCGCGGTCCTCGCCACCCGCCCACCGGCGGCGTGCGCACACCCGCCGCATACGCAATGCAGGCGATCACCCGATCCGCAGGATGCTTTCGCCGAATCCCGCCTGCATAACGCGAGTTCGCCTGCATACCGCGCGGCTGGCGGCCGGCCTACCTCGAGCGGACGGGGCATACCGCGCGGCCGAAGAACCGCGAGCGGACGAGAACCACGCCGCCCGCGCCGGGGTCAGCCGCCGATGCCCTTCCACGACGACGACCCGTCCGACTCGTGCTGGCGCTTCCACACCGGCAGGTCGCGCTTGATCGCCTCGATGATCTCGCGGCACACCGCGAAGGCCTCCGCCCGATGCGCCGAGGCGACGGCGATCACCACCGCGGCGTCGCCCACGGCCAACTGGCCGACGCGGTGACTCACCGCGACGAGCGTGCCGGCGTCCCGTCCGACCGCCGCCCCGCCCCCGTCGACCTCGGCCGCCCCACCGGCATCGCCCTCGGCCTCGGCCGCGATGCGGCGCAGGGTCGCCGTGGCGTCCGGGTGCGCACTGTATTCCAGCCCGACGACCGGAGAACCGGCATCCGGGTCGTTGTTGCGCACACGCCCGACGAACGTGGTGACGGCCCCGAGCCGGGGGTCGTCGACGGCCGCGAGGTGCGCGTCGAGGTCGAGCGGGTGCTCGACGATCGCGGCGATGCGGACGTCGTTCATCAGTGGTCGCCGCCGGCGAGCTGGTCGACGATGTGCGCGGCGACCGTGAGCACGACCGGCACGCCCGACGACACGGCGTTCGTCGAGCCCGGGAGGTTGACCACGAGCGCGCCGTAGGGGTCGATGATGCCGGCGGTGCCCCGTGACAGCACCGACTTGGGCGTGTCGGCGAGTCCCTGACGCCGCAGCTCTTCCGCGATGCCCGGCACCTCCCGCGTGATGACCTGCCGCGTCCCCTCGGGGGTCTCGTCGCGCGGTGCGACGCCGGTCCCGCCCGTCGTGATGATGAGCTTGATGCCGCGGGCGGCGGCGCGACGCAGAGCATCCGCCACCGATTCGGCACCGTCGGGGATGACCTCCGGGTCAGGGCAATGCCACCCGGCCTCGCGCAGCAGCGCGACGGCGATGGGACCGCCGCGGTCCTCACGCTCCCCCGCGGCCGATCGATCGGAGACGGTGATCACGCACGCGGGGGTCGAGGTCATGCGTCCACCCTAGAGGCCGATGCCCGTCAGTTCACTCGGATCAGCGAGCGCTGCCACCCGGACGAGCCGTCCGGCGCGATCGGAGCGCGCTCCTCGATCTGCAGGTCGCCGTTCTTGTTCACGGCCCGCACGGCCACGTAGTGGGTGCCCGGCGTGGCGTCCCAGTCGACGAACCACTGCACCCACGTGTCGTCGTTGACGGGCGTCGACAGCGTCGCCGAGATCCACTCGCCGTCGTCGATGCTGACCTCGACCCGCTCGATGCCGACCGACTGCGCCCAGGCGACGCCCGCGATGGGCGTGCGACCGGCTTCGATGGCCGACCCGAGCTTGGGGGTGTCGACGCGCGACGAGAACTTGATCGGCGCCTCGGCGCTGTAGCCGCGCGGGGTCCAGTACGCCTCGTCCTTGTCGAACGTGGTGACCTTCAGCTCGGTGAGCCACTTGGTGGCCGACACGTAACCGTAGAGGCCGGGCACGACCATGCGCACCGGGAACCCGTGCTCGAGCGGCAGCGGTTCGCCGTTCATCGCGACCGCGAGGATCGCATCGAGGTTCTCGTCGGTGAGCGACGAGAGCGGCGTGCTCGCGGTGTACCCGTCGACACTGCGCGACAGCACCATGTCGGCATCCGCCTTCACGCCGGCCTTCTTCAGCACGTCGCGGATCGGCACGCCGAGCCACTTGGCGCTGCCGACGAGCTCGCCGCCGACCTCGTTCGACACGCAGGTGAGCGTGATGGAGTACTCGTCGAGACCCATGTCGAGGATGTCTTGGAAGCTCATCTCGACCCGCTGGTCGACCATGCCGTCGATCACGAGGCGCCAGGTGTCGGGGTCGATCGTCGGCACGGTGAGCGCGGTGTCGACGCGGTAGAAGTCCTTGTTGGGGGTGTAGAGGGGGCTGAGGCCCGGCACGTCGAGCTCGGCGCCCTCGGGCACCGTCACGGTGCTGCGGGGCGAGGGCAGGGTGAGCGCCTTGCGGATCGACTCGACCGAGCTCACCGTCATGCTCACCACGCGCGACGCGACGCCGACGACGACGGCCGAGACGCCGGCGATGGCCGTGAGGGCGAAGAATCCGCGGCGCCCCATCTGCGCGTCGGCGACCGACTTCTTCGGCATGTCGGTGGGCGAGGGCTTGGTGATCGGCGGGGTCGTCGGTTCGCCGGTGCTCTGCGCCGCGACGGATGCCGTCGCCGCCGCCCTCCAGCGCTGCAGGCGCCGGGTGAGCAGCACGAGGATCACAGCGCCCGCGACGGTGCCGAGCACGGGCGGCACGGAGGCGAGCGGGCTCACCCCGGCACGGGTCACGATCGCGGCGGTCGAGAGCGCCCCCGCGATGACGACCACGACCACCCCGAGGGGCGGGCGCACCAGCTGCAGGATTCCGCCGATGGCCGACGCGATCACGACGGCGAGGCCGAGCCCGGCGAGCAGTGCGATCTTGTCGTACTCGCCGAAGGTCGCGATCGCGAACTCCTTGAACGGCTGAGGCACGATGTCGATGACGAAGCCGCCGACCGCGAGGATCGGGCTCGCCGTGCGGGCGAGCAGAAGCGCGAACAGCTCGGCCACGGCGAGGAACACGGCCCCGCTGACGAGGCCGGCGACGGCCGCCCAGAAGAAGAATCGCTTGCCCGTACGGCGCTCGGCCATGGTGTCCTCCTGGTCCGCCCGTGGATTGGTCCCCGGTTGTTCGGAGCGGATGCCGGAACGGATGGCGTCGACGCTACACGGCGACGATGCCGGGCGGGGGCGGCGGGGCGAGGGGGGCGGCGGGCGCCAGCGGCGGGGCCGGCGCGAGTCGTCGCTGCGGCACCCCGTGCGCCTCGCGATGCAGGCGCTCCATGCGGGCGTCGAGCTCCGACGCCGCCTCGGCCGCCGAGGTGAGGCTTTCGACGAGATGCGCGGGCACCTGATTGGCGAACTTGTAGTAAATCTTGTGCTCGAGGCTCGCCCAGAAGTCCATCGCGATGGTGCGGAACTGCACCTCGACGGGAATCGACAGCGCGCCGGTCGACAGGAAGACGGGCACCTCGATGATCGCGTGCAGGCTCTTGTACCCGTTCTCCTTGGGAGTGGCGATGTAGTCCTTCACGACGCGCACGGTCACGTCGTCCTGCGCGGTGAGCAGGTCGAACAGCCGGTACACGTCGGCGACGAAGCTGCAGGTGACCCGCACCCCGGCGATGTCGGTGATCTCGCGGCGGATGAGCTCGAAGTCCGGCTCGTCGATGCCCTTGCGCGCGAGCTTCTCGACGATGCTGTCCGGCGACTTCACCCGGCTCTTCACATGCTCGATGGGGTTGTACGCGTGGTGGTGCGTGAACTCGTCGCGCAGGATCGAGATCTTCGTCTCGACCTCGCGCATGCCGAACTCGTACTCGCGCAGGAACCGCTGGAACCGATCGCGCAGCTCCTTCGCTTCGTGGAAGGCCTGCTCGTCGACGGAAACCGTGCTCATGTCCCCGACGTTATCGATCCGTGATCGGAATGGGCTGAGCATCCGTTCGCCTGCCCGTAAGGATTCCGTGAGGGCGCACCGGCCGACCGTAGGGATTCCGTGAGGATGGCGTCAGGACGCGGTGCGCGAGGAGTAGTGTCGCCCGACGTGTCAGAGCAAACCAGAGACAGCACGGATGCGCCGCAGACCGTCAAACGCATCCTCATCGGCGACCCGCTCACGAGCGCCCAGGTCGACGATCAGCTGCTGCCGAAGAAGATGGCGCTGCCGATCTTCGCGTCGGATGCTCTGAGCTCGGTCGCCTACGCGCCGCAGGAGCTCGTGATGATCCTGCTGATCGGCGGACTCGCGTTCCTGTCGTTCACCCCGCTCGTCGCGATCGCCGTGGTCGTGCTGCTGGCCGTGGTCGTCCTCAGCTACCGCCAGCTCATCAAGGCCTACCCCTCGGGCGGCGGCGACTACGAGGTGGCGTCGAAGAACCTCGGCGAGATCCCCGGCGTGGTGGTGGCGGCGGCCCTGCTCGTCGACTACGTGCTGACGGTCGCCGTCTCGGTCGCATCGGGCGTCGACAACATCATCTCGGCGGTGCCGGCACTCGATCCGCTGCGCGTCGAGCTCGCCGTCGGCTTCGTGGTGCTCATCATCATCGTCAACCTCCGCGGTGTGCGAGAGGCGTCGCTGGTCTTCGCGATCCCGACCTACGTGTTCATCGGTTCGGTCGGCCTCATGATCGTCACCGGCCTCGTGCGCTCGTTCCTCGGCGATGCGCCCGTCGCATCGAGCGCCGCGTTCTCGGTGCAGGCCGAGAACCTCAGCCAGGCCGCGGTGATCCTGTTGATCCTGCGGGCGTTCTCGAGCGGATGCTCCGCCCTCACCGGCGTCGAGGCCGTGTCGAACGGGGTGCCGGCGTTCCGGACCCCGAAGGTGCGGAACGCCCAGTCGACCCTCGTGCTCATGGGCACGATCGCGGTGTGCCTGTTCTCGGGCCTCACCGCGCTGGCCCTCATCACCGGCGTGCACTACGCCGAGAACCCCTGCGACCTCATCGGCTTCGACTGCACGAATCCCCAGCCCAGCCTCATGGCGCAGATCGCCGCGGCGACGTTCGGCAGTGGCAGCATCCTGTTCTTCGTCATACAGGCCGCCACCGCCTGCGTGTTGCTGCTCGCCGCCAACACCGCGTTCAATGGCTTCCCGCTGCTCGGCTCGGTGCTCGCCCGTGACGGCTACGCGCCCAAGTCGCTCAACACCCGCGGCGACCGTCTGGTGTTCTCGAACGGGATGATCCTGCTCGGTATCGGCGCGATCGTCGTGCTCGTCGTGTTCCAGGCGCGGCTGACGACGCTGATCCAGCTCTACATCATCGGCGTCTTCGTGTCGTTCTCGCTCGGGCAGCTCGGCATGGTGCGGCACTGGCGTCGGGTGCTGCGCGCCCCGCAGGATGCTCCGCAGAACGGCGGACGCGACGGTGCCGCGGCGACCGATCGCCGCTCGGCGCGGGTGGGTCTCGCGATCAACTCGGCGGGGGCGACGCTCACGGTGCTCGTGCTGGTGATCGTCACGGTCACCAAGTTCACGCACGGCGCGTACCTCGTCTTCTTCGCGATCCCGATCCTCGCGTTCCTCATGCTCGGGGTGAAGCGGTACTACCGCGACGTCGAGCACGAGATCGCGATCGACGACACGACGCGGTTCGGGGCATCCGGCGATGTCGCGATCGTGCTCGTGAGCCACCTGCAGAAGCCGGTGATGAAGGCCATCGACTACGCGATCGCCGCGAAGCACGACAAGACGCTCGCGGTCCACGTGGCCGTGTCGGCCGAGGCGGCGGCCTCGGTGCAGAAGGATTGGGCCGACCATCTCGTGCCGATCCCGCTCGTGATCCTCGACTCGCCCTACCGGTCGTTCGCGCAGCCGATCAGCCAGTTCATCTCGCAATATCGCGAGAAGCACGGCTCGTCGGTCGTCACCGTGTACCTCCCGCAGTACATCGTCGGCCACTGGTGGGAGACCTTCCTGCACAACCGCCGGGCCCGGCGACTCGCCAACAAGCTCATGCTCGTGCACGGCGTCTCGATCACGCTCGTCCCGTGGCTGCTCGATTCGTCGGAGCTCATCTACGGGCGCCGCTCGCGCCCTCTGCCCGGCCAGGAGCGCGCCGGCCGCCCCGTCGCGCCGGTGGTCGTCTCCGGCCGCCGCGCCCACCGCCCCGAGGGTCCCCCCGCCGCCTGACGCCGGGCCGGTGCCCCCCGCCCCCCGGCTCTCACCGTTCCCGTCGCATTTTCTGTCGCTCCGGCGCGCTCCAGGCGACAGAAGATGCGACGGGAGCGGAAGACGAGTGAGGGAGGGAGATGAGGGAGAGGAGGGAGGGGAAGGGGGACGGCGGAGGTCAGGCGATCAGCGACAGGGCGAGGGTGGCGAGGAGCACGGTGGGGACGGCGGCGATCAGGCCCCACAGCATGAAGCGCCCCCAGCGCACCTCCACCCCGAGCGAGGTGACGCGGTGGTGCCACAGCAGCGTCGCGAGCGACGCCCACGGGGTGACGAGGGGGCCGAGGTTCACGCCGATGAGCAGCGCCATGAGCGCCGCCGGATCGCCCGCGGCGGGCTCCAGCACGAGGTAGGCGGGCAGGTTGTTGATCGCGTTGGCACTCAGCGCCCCGAGGCCCGCGAGGCGCAACAACTCGCCCAAACCGCCGGCGCCCGGCGCGGTGAGGAAGTCGAGCAGCCCCTGCGCGTGCAGGGTCTCGACGATCGCGAACAAAGCCGTCGCGAGCGCGAGCGCCTGCCAGGGCACGAGGCCGATGCGCAGCGCCCGTGGGCGCCGCACCACGAACAGCACGACGAGCGCCAGGGCGGCGACGGATGCCGGGATCCACACGTCGTGCGAGACGGCGAGCAGCGGCATGAGCGCGAGCAGGATGCCGGTGGCCGTCCAGAACAGCACCGGGTCGGCGGGGCGCCGGGCGGGCGGCATCGAGTAACCGGCGAACACGGTGCGCCGGTGGGCGATCGTGAGGATGGCGACGGGCACGAGGATGCCGACGAGGGTCGGCGCCCAGCTCAGCGCGAAGAACGCGGCGGGCGACTCGCCGATGCGCGAGGCGGCCAGCAGGTTCGTGAGGTTCGAGACCGGCAGCGCCATGGATGCCGTGTTCGCGAGCCACACGGTGGCGAGCGCGAATGGCAGCGGGGGCAGCCCGATGCTCTGCGCGAGCACCACCACCACGGGGGTCACGATCACCGCGGTCGTGTCGAGCGAGAGGAACACGGTGCTCACCACGGCGAGCGCGACGACGAGCATCCACAGCACGATCACGCGCCCGTGCCCCCATCGGGCGAGCCGCTGCGAGACGACGTCGAAGACCGCGGCGTCGCGCGCCAGCTCGGCGACGATCGTGATGGCGACGACAAACCCCAGCACGGGGGCGATGCGCGCGCCGAGCGCTCCGGCATCCGCCTGCGGAAGCAGCCCTGTCACGATGCAGATGCCCGCGACGACGACCAGCCCGATGACGATCCACGTGCCCACGCCCACCCGGACGCTCTTGATTCCCACCTCGCAACCCTAGACCCGCCCCTCTCCCCCCGCTTCCCGTCGCAGTTTCTGTCGCCCGGCCCGGCCGCAGGCGACAGAAAGTGCGACGGGAGAGGAAGCAACGGGGAGCGGAAGGAACGGGGAGCGGAAGGAACAGGCGGCGGAAGGGAACCAGGGCGGCGGGAACGGATGCCGGGCGTCAGGAAGACGCATGGGTTGGGGGCGAGGGCGTAGGGGAAGCGTCAGGAACCGGGGAACGGGCCCCGCGGACGGGTTGTATCGACGTCGTGCTCGACATCCTCTACCTCGCGCTGACTCTCGCGCTGTTCGCCCTCGTCTCGTTCGCCGCGAAGGGGGTGGAGAAGCTGTGATCGTGTTCGAGATCGTCGCCGCGACCCTCGCGGCCGCGGCCATCGTCTACCTCGTGATCGCCCTCGTCGCCGCGGAGCGCATGTGATGGGCGAGGTGATCTGGTTCGGAATCCTGCAGGCCGCGGTGGTCGTCGCAGCCCTGGTGCTGCTCTACCGTCCGCTCGGCGACTACATCGCGCACGTCTACTCCACGCCCCGCGACGCGCGCGTCGAGCGCGGTGTCTACCGGGTGATCGGCGTCGACCCCGCCTCGGAGCAGACGTGGCGCGCCTATGCCCGCAGCGTGCTCGTGTTCTCGGTCGTGGGCCTCGTGCTCGTCTACGCACTGCAGCGGCTGCAAGCCTTCCTGCCGGCGTCGCTCGGCCTCCCGGCGGTGCCCGAGGGCCTGGCCTTCAACACCGCGGCATCGTTCGTCGCCAACACCAACTGGCAGTCGTACTCGCCCGAGCAGACCATGGGCTACACGGTTCAGCTTGCCGGCCTGACGGTGCAGAACTTCGTGTCGGCAGCGGTCGGGCTCGCGGTCGCCGTGGCGCTGATCCGTGGCATCGCCCGCCGCGGCTCGACCACGATCGGCAACTTCTGGGTCGACCTCGTGCGCGGCCTCGGGCGCCTGCTGCTGCCCCTCGCGGTCCTCAGCGCGCTCGCCCTCATCGCGGGCGGCGTGATCCAGAACGTCGCCGGGTTCACCGAAGCGACCACCGTCGCCGGCACCACCCAGACGATCCCCGGCGGCCCGGTCGCCTCGCAGGAGGCCATCAAGCTGCTCGGCACGAACGGCGGCGGCTTCTTCAACGCCAACTCGGCCCACCCGTTCGAGAACCCGACGGGCTGGACGAACCTGCTCGAGATCCTGCTCATCCTCGCCATCCCGTTCGCCCTCCCCCGCACGTTCGGCCGCCTGGTGGGCGACCACCGGCAGGGCTACGCGATCGCGGCCGTCATGGGGACGATCTTCCTGCTGTCGACGTTCGCTCTCTCGGCACTCGAACTCGCCGGCCGCGGCACCGCCCCCGAGCTGGCCGGGGCCGCCATGGAGGGCAAGGAGGTGCGCTTCGGCATCTTCGGTTCCACCCTGTTCGGCAGCGCCAGCACCCTCACCTCGACCGGCGCGGTCAACTCGATGCACGACTCGTACACGGCGCTCGGCGGAATGATGCCGATGCTCAACATGATGCTCGGCGAGGTCGCCCCCGGCGGCGTCGGATCGGGGCTGTACGGGATGCTCGTGCTCGCGATCATCGCCGTGTTCGTCGGCGGGCTGCTCGTGGGCCGCACGCCCGAGTACCTCGGCAAGCGGATCGGCCCGAGGGAGATCAAGCTCGCGAGCCTGTACATCCTCGTCGTGCCCGCGCTCGTGCTCGGCGGTACGGCTCTCAGCTTCGCGATCCCCGGCATCCGCGCGGATGTCGAGGCGACGAGCATCCTGAACCCCGGCGTGCACGGCATGGGAGAGGTGCTCTACGCCTTCACGTCGGCGGCGAACAACAACGGCTCGGCGTTCGCCGGGCTGACCGCGAACACGCCGTGGTTCAACACCGCGCTCGGCGTGGCGATGCTGCTGGGGCGCTTCCTGCCGATCGTGCTCGTGCTGGCGCTCGCCGGCTCGTTCGCCGCGCAGGAGAAGGTGCCAGAGACCGTCGGCACGCTGCCCACCCACCGGCCGCAGTTCGTCGGCCTGCTCCTCGCCGTGACGGTGATCGTCACCGCCCTCACCTACTTCCCGGTGCTCACACTGGGACCCCTCGCCGAAGGACTCGTCTGACCATGACCCTCATCACCACCCCCGAGACGGATGCCCCGGCATCCGCCCCCGTCGACGCCCCGAAGTCCCGCACGTTCGGGTGGCCGCAGCTCGCGGCGGCCCTCCCCGGGGCGCTGCGCAAGCTCAACCCGGCCGCGCTCGTGCGCAATCCCGTGATGCTGCTCGTCTGGGTCGGCGCCGCGTTCACGACGCTGCTCGCGATCGCCGAGCCCTTCCTCGGCGGGCCGGGCGAGTCGGGCGGCACGCCCGTGCCGGCCCCGTTCACGGCGGGCATCGCCGCATGGCTGTGGCTCACCGTGCTGTTCGCGAACGTCGCGGAGTCGGTGGCCGAGGGCCGCGGCAAGGCCCAGGCGGCGAGCCTGCGCAAGACCCGCACGAGCACGATGGCCCGGCGGGTGGTGGCCTACGACGCGACGACGGACGCCGCTGCCCGCCGTGCGGCGACCGCGGAGGTGTCGTCGGCCGAACTGCAGCGCGACGATGTCATGGTCGTCGAGGCCGGCGAGCTGATCCCCGGCGACGGCGACGTGCTCGAGGGCATCGCCACGGTCGACGAGTCGGCGATCACGGGTGAGAGCGCCCCGGTGATCCGCGAGTCGGGCGGCGATCGCAGCGCCGTCACCGGCGGAACCCGGGTGCTGTCCGACCGCATCGTCGTGCGCATCACGTCGAAGCCGGGCGAGACGTTCGTCGACCGCATGATCGCGCTCGTCGAGGGCGCGAGCCGCCAGCGCACGCCCAACGAGATCGCCCTGAACATCCTGCTCGCGAGCCTGTCGATCGTGTTCGTGATCGTGGTGCTGGCCCTCAACCCGATCGCCTCCTACGCGGCGTCGCCGGTGAGCATCCCGGTGCTCATCGCCCTTCTCGTGTGCCTCGTCCCCACCACGATCGGCGCGCTGCTGTCGGCCATCGGCATCGCCGGGATGGACCGCCTCGTGCAGCGCAACGTGCTCGCGATGTCGGGTCGCGCGGTCGAGGCGGCCGGCGACGTCACCACGCTCCTGCTCGACAAGACGGGCACGATCACCTACGGCAACCGTCGCGCGCACGAGGTGCTCCCGCTGCCCGGGGTCGATGCCGAAGAGCTGCTGCGGATGGCCGCGCTGTCGTCGCTCGCCGACCCCACCCCCGAGGGCGCGTCGATCGTCGAGCTGGCCGCCGCGCGCGGCATCCGCGCGTCGACGAGCCGGCAGATGCCGTGATCGTGCCGTTCACCGCGCAGACGCGCATGAGCGGGCTCGACCTCGCCGACGGCACGCAGATCCGCAAGGGCGCAGGTTCCGCCGTGCGCGCGTGGCTGTCGACGGCCTCGGTGCAGACCGATGCCGAGGTGTCCAGCCGCACCGGGCTGGTGTCGGAGAGCGGAGGGACCCCGCTCGTGGTCGCCGTGAAGGATGCCGCAGGCGAGCGAATCCTGGGCATCGTGCACCTCAAGGACATCGTGAAGGAGGGGCTGCGCGAACGATTCGACGAGCTGCGCAGCATGGGCATCCGCACGGTCATGATCACGGGCGACAACCCGCTCACCGCGAAGGCGATCGCCGCCGAGGCCGGGGTCGACGACTTCCTCGCCGAGGCGACCCCCGAAGACAAGCTCGAGCTCATCCGCCGCGAGCAGGAGGGCGGCCGTCTCGTCGCGATGACCGGCGACGGCACGAACGACGCCCCCGCGCTGGCGCAGGCCGATGTGGGCGTCGCGATGAACACCGGCACGTCGGCGGCGAAGGAGGCCGGCAACATGGTCGACCTCGACTCCGACCCCACCAAGCTCATCGACATCGTGCGCATCGGCAAGCAGCTGCTCATCACGCGCGGCGCGCTCACCACGTTCTCGCTCGCGAACGACATCGCGAAGTACTTCGCCATCATCCCGGCGATGTTCATGGGCGTGTTCCCGGGGCTCGCGGTGCTCAACGTCATGCAGCTGCACTCGCCGGCATCCGCCGTCACCAGTGCGATCATCTTCAACGCGATCGTGATCGTCTTCCTCATCCCGCTGGCCCTGCGCGGAGTGAAGTACCGTCCGGCGAGCGCCTCGCAGATCCTGCAGCGCAACCTCCTCGTCTACGGCCTCGGCGGCGTGATCGCGCCGTTCATCGGCATCAAGCTCATCGACCTCGTCGTGAGCCTCCTCCCCGGCTTCTGAGCCCTCCCGGCTCCCGCGAAAGGCATCCCATGTCCTCCACCCGCACCACCCTGCGCACGACCGGCGTCGCGATCCGCGCGATGCTCGTGCTGACCCTCGTGCTCGGCGTCGCGTACACGCTCGCCGTGACCGGCATCGGCCAGCTGCTCCTGCCCTGGCAGGCGAACGGCTCCCCGCTGCCCGACGACCGGGGCAGCGCACTCATCGGCCAGTCCTTCACCGATGCCGACGGCCAGGCGCTGCCCGAGTACTTCCAGTCGCGTCCGTCCGCGGCGGGCGACGGCTACGACGGCGCCGCGTCGAGCGGCAGCAACCTCGGCCCGGAGAACGCCGACCTCATCGCCGCCGTCGACGAACGGCGCACCGCGATCGCCGAACGCGAGGGCGTCGCCCCCGCCGACGTGCCCGCCGACGCCGTGACCGCGTCGGGCTCCGGCCTCGACCCGCACATCAGCGTCGCCTACGCGCTGCTGCAGGTGCCGCGCGTGGCGGCGGCGCGCGGCCTCGACGAAGACGCGGTGCGCTCGCTCGTGGAGTCTAGGATTCAAGGGCGGGATCTGGGATTCCTCGGCGAGGAGCGCATCAACGCCGCCGAGCTCAATCTCGCTCTCGACGCGCAGGAGGGCGAATGACACGAGAGCGGCGGGGCAGGCTCCGCGTTCTCCTCGGCGCCGCGCCCGGCGTCGGCAAGACCTACGAGATGCTCGTCGAGGGGCGTCGGCTGCTCGACGACGGGCACGACGTGGTGATCGCCGTCGTCGAGACCCACGGCCGCGCCGCGACACTCGCCCAGACCATCGGCCTCCCCGAGGTGCCGCGGCGCACCGACGAGCACCGCGGGGTTCTGCTCACCGAGCTCGACCTCGACGCCGTGATCGCCCGGCGGCCCGAGATCGCACTGGTCGACGAGCTCGCCCACACGAACATCCCCGGTTCGACGCATGCCAAGCGCTGGCAGGACGTCGAGGCGCTGCGGGATGCCGGGATCGACGTCGTCACGACCGTCAACGTGCAGCACATCGAGTCGCTCAACGCGGTGGTCGAGAAGATCACGGGCATCGCGCAGCAGGAGACGATTCCGGATGCCGTGGTGCGGGCCGCCGACGAGATCGAGGTCGTCGACCTCGCGCCGCAGACGCTGCGCGACCGCCTGTCGGCCGGGCTCGTGTACCCGGCCGAGCGCATCGACGCGGCGCTGTCGAACTACTTCCGCCTCGGCAACCTCACGGCGCTGCGGGAGCTGGCGCTGCTGTGGCTGGCCGACGAGGTCGACAGCGCTCTGCGCAGCTACCGCGCCGACCACGGCATCGAGAGCACCTGGCAGGCGCGAGAGCGCGTCGTCGTGGCCCTCACCGGCGGCCCGGAGGGCGAGACGCTGCTGCGCCGCGGCGCCCGCATCGCCGCCCGGGCCGCCGGGGGCGAGCTGCGCGCGGTGCACGTGTCGAGCCAGGACGGCCTGCGCGACGAGGCCCCGGGGGCTCTCGCGGCGCAGCGGGCGCTGGTCGAATCGCTCGGCGGCAGCTTCCACCAGATCATCGGCGACGACATCCCTGCGGCGCTCGTGGAGTTCGCGCAGGGTGCCGACGCGACGCAGCTGGTGATCGGCGTGAGCCGCCGCGGACGCCTCGCCGCCGCGCTCACCGGTCCGGGGATCGGGTCGGAGGTCATCCGTCGCTCCGGTGACATCGACGTGCACATCGTCACGCACGCGGCGGCGGGCGGGCGGCTCGCGCTCCCCCGCATCTCGGGCGGCGCGCTGGGGTGGCGGCGCCAGGCGCTGGGCTTCGCGGTCGCCCTCGTGTTCGGCCCGCTGCTGTCGTGGCTGATGTTCGCGTTCCGCAGCCCGGAGTCGATCACCGCCGAAGTGCTGGCCTACCAGTTGCTCGTCGTCGTGGTCGCGCTGATCGGCGGTGTGCGACCCGCCGTCTTCGCGGCGGTGCTCTCGGGAGTCACGCTCGATTTCCTCTTCGTGGCCCCGCAGTTCACGATCACCATCGCGCATCCGCTGCACGTGCTCGCCCTCGCCCTGTACGTCGTAATCGCCGTGCTCGTCAGCATCATCGTCGACCAGGCCGCCCGTCGCGCCCGCACCGCGACCCGCGCGACCGCCGAGGCGGAACTGCTGGCCGCGGTCGCGGGCAACGTGCTGCGCGGCGACAACGCCGTGCTCGCCCTCGTCAGCCGCGCCCGTGAGGCGTTCGGTCTGAGCGGGGTGCGGCTGCTCGGAGCCGACGGCGAGGTGCTCGCCTCCGACGGCGAACCGTTGGCCGACGGTCGCCACACGCGCCTGCCGGTGGGGTCGACGGGTGCCCTGCTCGAGTTGAGCGGCGACGCCCTCGACGCCCCCGCTCGCCGTCTTCTCGACGCCATCGTGGCCCAGCTCGTCGCCGCCCTCGAGCACACCGATCTGCGGGCGACGGCCGCCGAGGCCGAGGCCCTCGCCGAGACCGATCAGGTGCGCAGCGCGCTGCTCTCGGCACTCAGCCACGATCTTCGTCGCCCGCTGGCGTCGGCGGTCGCGGCGATCGGCGGCCTGCGCGCCGCCCACGACCTCTCGCCCGACGACCGCGCCGAGCTGCTCGCCACCGCCGACGAGAGCCTGGCGACGCTGTCGACGCTCGTCACCGATCTGCTCGACGTCAGCCGCGTGCAGGCCGGGGTTCTGGCCGTGTCGGCGACGCGCCTCGACGCGACGGGGCCGGTGCTCGCGGCGGTCGACGAGCTCGGCCTCGGTCCGGCCGACGTCGACCTCGCGCTCGACCCCTCGCTGCCCGCGCTGCGCGCCGACCCTGTGCTGCTGCAACGCGTGCTGGTGAACGTGCTCGCCAATGCGCACCGGCACTCCCCCGAGGGCGCCCGGGTGCTGGTGTCGACGAGCGCGGTCGCCGACCACGCCGAGATCCGCATCGTCGACCGCGGCGCGGGCGTTCCGGCCGACCGTCGCGACAGCATGTTCCAGCCGTTCCAGCGGTTCGGCGACACCGACAACACGACGGGCCTGGGGCTGGGCCTCGCGCTCTCGCGCGGGTTCACCGAGGGCATGGGCGGTAGCCTGACACCCGAGGACACCCCGGGCGGGGGACTCACCATGGTCATCTCGCTGCCGCTCGCCGGCGCCGACACGGAGGGCACGGAGTGAAGCTCCTCATCGCCGACGACGATCCGCAGATGGTGCGGGCGCTGCGCATCACGCTCGCCGCGCACGGGTACGAGGTGGTGGTGGCGGCCGATGGTGCCGCCGCGATCGCCGCCGCCGCGCAGGCGCACCCCGACCTCATCATGCTCGACCTCGGCATGCCGCGACTCGACGGCATCGAGGTGATCCAGGCCCTTCGCGGCTGGACCAACGTGCCGATCATCGTCGTCTCCGGCCGCACGGGGTCGGCCGACAAGGTCGAGGCGCTGGATGCGGGGGCCGACGACTTCGTCACCAAGCCGTTCCAGGTCGACGAGCTGCTCGCCCGCCTCCGCGCGCTCTCGCGGCGCGCCGTGCCGGCCGGCGGCGAGTCGACCGTGGCGTTCGCCGACGTCGTGGTCGACCTGGCCACGAAGACGGTCACGCGCGCGGGGTCGCGGGTGCACCTCACCCCGACGGAGTGGCGGATGCTCGAGCATCTGTCCCGGCATCCGGGCGCCCTCGTGACCCGACAGGACCTGCTGAAGGAGATCTGGGGCAGCGAGCAGGTCTCGGACTCGGGCTATCTGCGCCTGTACATGTCGCAGTTGCGCAAGAAGCTGGAGCGCGAGCCCAGCGCCCCCGTGCACCTGCTGACGGAGTCGGGCATGGGCTACCGCCTCGTCGTCTGACGCGGCCGGCTGCCCGACGGGCCTTCCGCTCGCGCGCCGACTCGCCCGCCTCGGTCGCGCCGCCACAACTCAGGACCCACGGTCCTCGCCCCGCCGCCTACCCCCGGAACGACGCGGCAGCCGGGGCAGGCAGCAGCCGTCGGTCCTGAGTTATGGTCACGCGCCGACCGAGCCCCACGGCGCGCGGCCCGGCGCGGACCGGCGCGTCAGAAGTGCGCGCGGGCCCGCGCGCGTCCGACGGCGACCACCCCGGCGGCCACGAGGAGCACCGCGACGATGATCGCGGCGGTGCCCGTCGGCACGCTCTCCGGGGCATCCGTGAACCGCCCCACGGCGAGCCAGGCCAGCCCCCAGGCGGTTGCGAGCGC
The DNA here is from genome assembly GCF_057655505.1 of Microbacterium sp. Soil_N32. NCBI lineage: Bacteria > Bacillati > Actinomycetota > Actinomycetes > Micrococcales > Microbacteriaceae > Microbacterium > Microbacterium sp. Soil_N32. Next base: position 23,721 of record NZ_JBDGME010000008.1, on the reverse strand, counting down.
CGGGGCGATACGACCGGTGAGCAGGGCGGCGGTGACACCGATCACGAGCACGACGACGAGCACGCCGATCGCCCAGGCATCCGCCGCCTCGGCCCAGCTCGCGGGGGCGATCTGCGTGAGCCACGCCGCCGCGTTCGCGACGGTCGCGATCGTCACCCAGCCGAAGTGCAGGCCGTTGGCGCCGTCGGTAAGGATGCGGTCGGCGAGGTTCTTCGCCGGAAAGCGGCCGAGCAGCACGATCACCCGAGCGAGGGTCGCGAGCAGCAGGGCGATCACGAGCACGGTCAGCCACAGGGTGAGGTAGCGCGCGGTGACCAGCCAGAGTCCGTTGAGCACCATCGAGAGGGCGATCCATCCGCCGACGGCCTGCTGCCGGGCATCCGTCCGTTGCGCGGGCAGTGCCTGCCAGACCGTGTACGCCAGCAGACCGGCGTAGATCAGCGACCAGATCGAGAAGGCGGGGCCGGCGGGTGCGAGGTACGAGCCCTGGGCCGAGAGGGCGCCGTCCTGCAGGTCGTCGACGGATGCTCCGCCGAAGGCGCCGGCACCGACGGCGGCCGCGATCAGCATGAACACGGCGGCGGCGATGATGAGGCTCTGTCGGGCGATGCCCGTCGTCGGGGTCTTCGTCTGCGTCTCCATGCGGGCACGCTACGCGCCGCTTGCGTGCTGGCCCATCCCCTTGACTCTCGCCAGGCTATCCTCTAGCTTGGCTAGCTAATGGACGTGCGCCGCTGAAGCACCACTTCGATCGCGAAACCCCGCTTCGATCGCGGAATCCCACCTCGCGCGTGGTGTCTCGCGACACAGCCGGTGGCTCGCCGCGCGAGCCCCGACGGGCAGATGCCTCAGGCGGCCATCGCCGCATCCACCAGCACCTCGGCAGCCCCCCGCGCCTGCACGGCGGCGGACGAGTCGCCCGAGATCGCGGCGGTGCTCTGCGCACCCTCGGCGAGGATCGACAGCTGTGCGGCCAGCGCACTCGACCCGCCGCTCCGCGCGACGAGATCGGCCATGTACTGCTGGAACGAGGCCTTGTGCGCCCGCACAATCTCGGCCACCTCGGGGCTCGTCCCCCCGAGCTCGCCGAACGCGTTGATGAACGCGCAGCCGCGGAACCCGTCGGAGCAGAACCAGTCCTCGAGGTACCCGTAGACCGCAAGGAGTCGAGCGCGCGCGTCGTCTCCGGCATCCGTCACCGCCGCCTGCAAGCCGCTCTCCCACTCGCGGTGCCGGCGCGCGAGCACCGCGGCGACGATGTCGGTCTTGGCGGGGAACAGTGCGTAGAGCCGACGCAGCGATACGCCGGCGGCCTGCCGCAGCTCATCCATGCCGACGGCGGCGAAGCCCTTGCGGTAGTAGAGCTCCTCCGCGGCGGCGAGGATGCGCTCGCGAGCGTCGTCTTCGGTCATGTCCAGAAGTTTACTTGACATGAGAACGAACGTTCTCTATGTTGGACACATCGAGCGAGAACGATCGTTCTCACCGGAACCGAAAGGATCAGGATCATGGGTTACATCACCGTCGGAAACGAGAACAGCACCCCGATCGAGCTCTACTACGAAGACCAGGGTTCGGGTCAGCCCGTCGTCCTGATCCACGGCTACCCGCTCGACGGCCACAGCTGGGAGCGCCAGACCCGCGAACTGCTCGCGCAGGGCTACCGCGTCATCACCTACGACCGCCGCGGCTTCGGCGGGTCGTCGAAGGTGAACAGCGGCTACGACTACGACACCTTCGCCGCCGACCTGAACACCGTGCTCGAGACCCTCGACCTGCGCGACGTCGTGCTCGTCGGCTTCTCGATGGGCACCGGCGAGCTCGCCCGCTACGTCAGCCGCTACGGCCACGAGCGTGTCGCGAAGCTGGCATTCCTCGCCTCGCTCGAGCCCTTCCTCGTGCAGCGCGACGACAACCCCGAGGGCGTTCCGCAGGACGTGTTCGACGGCATCGCCGCCGCCGCGAAGGGCGACCGCTTCGCGTGGTTCACGCAGTTCTACAACGACTTCTACAACCTCGACGAGAACCTCGGCTCGCGCATCAGCCAGGAGGCCGTCACCGGCAGCTGGAACGTCGCGGTCGGCAGCGCTCCGGTCGCGGCCTACGCCGTCGTCCCGTCGTGGATCGAGGACTTCCGCGCCGACGTCGAGGCCGTGGCCGCCGCCGCGAAGCCCACGCTGATCCTGCACGGCACGAAGGACAACATCCTCCCGATCGATGCCACCGCGCGCCGCTTCCACCAGGCCGTCCCCGCGGCCGAGTACGTCGAGGTCGAAGGCGCCCCGCACGGCCTGCTCTGGACGCACGCCGACGAGGTCAACGCCGCACTGAAGAGCTTCCTCGCCAAGTAAGCCGCACGCGAAGGGCCCGGCGTCGCGCCGGGCCCTTTCCGTGTCGGTGGATCTCGAAACGCAGACGAAGCGGGACGCGCGCGGCGCGTCGGGGCCCGACACCCCGCCGACGCCCGCGATCGTCTCCGTTCTCGCCCGCTCGCGAGCCCACTCGCCGGCCCGCCGGCCCGCTCGCCCGCGAGCGGTCGCCGCGTCAGCCGCGCATTGCGACGCCGCGGCGCCAGTAGCCCATGAAGGCCACCTGCCCGCGGTCGATGCCGAGGTCCTTCACGAGGTGACGCCGCAGCGTGGTCACCACGCCGCTCTCGCCCGCGATCCAGAAGTACCGGTCGGCGGGAGCATCCGCCACGGCGATCTCCTCACCCGAGGCCGAGTACGCCGGCGTCTCCCACAGCAGATCCTCGCCGTCGATGTCCTTCACGCGGATCTCGTCGCCCGCGTCGTCGTCCCCCAGATGGGCGAGCACCGCGGGGATCAGCTCGAACCCGTGCGCCTCGCCCTGGGCGCGCGGCAGCCACCGCACCTCGACCCCCGCGGGGGCGTCGATGGGCAGAGCGTCGGCCGGTTCCGGCACTTCGATGAACGCGCATCCGCGCAGGTCGCGGGGGGCGTCTTCGAGGATGCGGGCGATGGCCGGCGCGGCCGTCTCGTCGCCGACGAGCAGCACCGAGGATGCCCCACCCGGCGCGTACTCGACGCCGCCGAGGCCCACCCGTCCGCGGCGCGGACCGATGAGGAACAGCTCCTGGCCGATCGACGCGGTGCTCGCCCAGCGCGACGCGGGGCCCGAGAGGCCGGGCGCGAGGTGCAGCACGAAGTCGACGTCGACCTCGGTGCCCGCATCCGACACCCGCAGATCGCGCACCGAGTAGGTGCGCATCGAGCCGCGCTCGTCCTCCGGCACGGCGAGGTACGACCCCCACCAGTCGTCGGTGTCGCGGTCGAGCGGCGGCAGGATGCCGGAGGCCGGCGGGAAGATGAGCTTGATGCGCGCGTCGAACACGTTCCCCGGAGTGGCGAACTCGTCGAGCTCGTCGCCGCCGAACGTGACGCGCACGAAGTTCGGCGACACCCGCTCGACGCCCCGCACCTCGGCGCGGGCGAGCACATAGGCCGGCTTCTCGGTGGTCGCGGTGTCAGCGGACATGGTGCCTCCCGATGGGTGTGACCATCGGCTTGCCCGAGACGGGATCGATGGTGATCTGATTGGCGAGGCCGAAGACCTCTTCGACGAGCTCGGCGGTGACGACCTCGGCCGGGGCCCCGATCGCGTGCACGCGCCCCTCCTTCATCGCCACGAGCTCGTCGGCGTAGCGCGCCGCCAGGTTGAGGTCGTGCAGCACCATCACGATGGTGGTGCCGCGGGCGACGCTCAAGTCGGTGAGCAGGTCGAGCACCTCGACCTGGTGGGCGACGTCGAGGAACGTCGTCGGCTCGTCGAGCAGCAGGATGTCGGTCTCCTGCGCGAGGGCCATCGCGATCCACACGCGCTGCCGCTGTCCGCCCGACAGCTCGTCGACACTGCGGTCGGCGAGGTCGGCGATCCCGGTGGCGTCGAGGGCGTCGGCGACGACCTCGTAGTCGTGGGCGCTCCAGCGGGCGAGCGCCTTCTGGTGCGGATGCCGTCCGCGACCGACGAGGTCGGCGACGGCGATGCCCTCGGGCGCGACCGGCGACTGCGGGAGCAGGCCGAGGATGCGGGCGACCTCCTTGGTCGGGCGCGAGTGCACCGACTTCCCGTCGAGGACGATCTGTCCCGCGTTCGGAGAGAGCAGGCGGGCGAGCGACCGGAGCAGCGTCGACTTGCCGCATCCGTTCGCACCGACGATCGTGGTGATCTTGCCGGGAGCGATGGACAGATCGAGGCCGTCGATGATGGTGCGGTCGCCGTACGCGAGGGTGACGCCCTCGGCCGACAGGCTGTGCGAGACGGTCACAGCGATCCTCCCGAGCGGTTGGTGCGGATGAGCAGGTAGATCAGGTACGGGGCGCCGAGCACGCCGGTGACCACGCCGACCGGGTAGCGGGTGCCGAGCAGGAACTGCGCGATGAGGTCGCCGCCGAGCACGAGCGCCGCCCCCACCAGCGCACTCGGGACCAGCAGGTTCGCGCCCGGTCCGGTGAGGCGCGCAGCGATCGGGCCGGCCATGAAGGCCACGAAGGCGACCGGTCCGGCGGCCGCGGTCGCGAACGCCAGCAGCCCGACTGCACCGAGGATGAAGAGCAGTCGCGTGAGCGTGACCCGCACCCCCAGGCCCGACGCCGAATCGTCGCCGAGCTGCAGCGCTCCGAGCGCACGCCCCTGCGAGAGCATCAGCGGCACCAGCACGGCGGCCGCGATCAGCATCGGCAGCACGCGCTCCCAGGAGGCGTTGTTGAGGCTTCCGGTGAGCCACTGCATCGCGACCTGGATGTCCCAGTTGGCCGCGCGCGAGAGCATGTACGAGATGAGGCTCTGCAGCATCGCCGCGATGCCGATGCCGATGAGGATCAGTCGCGTGCCGGCGAAGCCGCCCTTGATCGACAGCAGGTAGATGGCGAGGGCGGTCACGACCGCGCCGCCGAGGGCGAAGAGCGAGACGACCGGCCCGTTGAGAGAGAGCACGACGATGCCGAACACCGCCGCCGCTCCGGCTCCGTTCGAGATGCCGATGATGTCGGGCGAAGCGAGCGGGTTGCGCAGCAGGGTCTGGAACGAGACGCCGGCCATGCCGAAGCCGAGGCCCACCAGGATCGCGAGGATCGCGCGCGGCAGGCGCAGGTCGCCGACCGTGAAGGATGCCCCCGGCACGGTCTCGCCCAGGATCACGCGGACGATCTGGTCGGGGGTGTAGAACGTGTTGCCGAACATGAGGGCCACGGCGAAGAGCGCGAAGACGAGCACCGCGAGGACGATCGTCGCGACGGCGTGCCGGCGGTGACGCGCCCGACGTCCGGCGACGATGCGCGCGACGCGGTGGGCGGCGGTCTCGCCGTCGCGGTCGAGGGTGTGCTCGGCGGACACGGGGTGCTCGGTCGTGCTCACAGCTCACGCACCTTCTGACGACGGACGATCCAGATGAAGAACGGGGCGCCGATGATCGCGGTGATGATGCCGACCTGGATCTCCTCGGACGACGGCGAGATCACCCGGCCGACGATGTCGCTCGCGGTGAGGAGGGCCGCGCCGGCGAGAGCCGAGAACGGCAGCAGCCAGCGGTGGTCGGTGCCCACGAGCATGCGGCACACGTGAGGGATGATCAGGCCGACGAAGCCGATCGGACCCGCGATCGCGGTGGCGGCGCCGGCGAGCACCACCGCGCCGAGGGCCGAGATCATGCGCGTGCGGCCGACGTTCTCGCCGAGACCCTTCGCCATGTCGTCGCCGAGTGCGAGGGAGTTCATGCCGCGCGCGCTGACCAGGCAGATGAGCGCGCCGACCGCGAGCACCGGCGCGGTCAGGGCGATGCGCGACCACTCGGCGCCGCCGACGCCGCCGACCTGCCACGACTGGAAGGTCTGCAGCAGATCGACCCGCGGCAGCATGACCGCGCTGATGAGCGAGGCGAACGCGGCTGATGTCGCCGCGCCGGCGAGAGCGAGCTTGAGCGGGGTCGCCCCGCCGCGCCCGAGCGAGCCGACCGTGTACACGAAGACCGCCGCAGCCGCCGCGCCGACGATCGCGAAGGCCATCTGCCCGACCGGGTCGTGCAGCGCGAAGAACGCGATGCCGAGTACGACGGCGAGCGAGGCGCCGTTCGAGACCCCGAGGATGCCCGGCTCGGCGATCGGGTTGCGCGTGACCGCCTGCATCGTCGCGCCCGAGAGGGCGAGCGCGGCCCCGACCAGCAGCGCCAGCACCGTGCGCGGGATGCGCTTGACGATGGCCGCCTGCTCGATCGTGTCGGTCTGGCCGCCGAGCGCCGCGACGATGTCGTCGAACGACACGGCTCGCACGCCGAACGAGATCGACAGGATGCTGAGCACGACCAGCACCCCGAGCCCCACGAGGAGCCAGGTGATGCGCGCCAGCGCCGGCCGCCGCAGATCTGCGGCGGCCGGCGCGAGGGCTGTCACTGAGGTCACGTGCTGTTCACTCCGCTGATGCGGACGGGCGGATCAGCCGGCGAGCGGCTCGGCGAGGAGCGCGAGGTAGTCGTCGATGCCCCACGAGATCGACAGCGGCGACGGGTTGGCGGACGCCGCGATCGGGGTGGAGTTCGGAAGGATCGCGACGCGGCCCTCGGCGATGGCGGGGATCTTGGAGAGCAGCGGGTCGGCCTGCAGCGTCGCGAGCAGCGAGTCGTCGCCGTACGTGACGAACAGGTCGACGTCGTCGAACTTCGCCGCGTCCTCGGCGCTGACCGTCAGGTCGAACTTGGTGCTGCCGACGCTCTCCTCGACGAGTGCCGGGTAGGGCAGGCCGAGGTTGTCGTGCAGGTAGCCGGGACGCGTGTCGGTCGCGGTGTAGTAGCCGACCTGGCTGAGGTCGGACGGGTCGAGGTAGGCGAAGAGCACCTTCTTGCCCTGGAGTGCAGGGGTGGCCTCGAGCGCGGCCTTGCCTTCGGCGTCGACCTTCTCGATGAGGGCCTGACCCTCCTCCTCGAGGCCGAGCGCCTTCGAGTTCATCTCGATCATGTCGTCGACCGAGGTGCCCCAGGCGACCTCGGGGTAGGCGACGACCGGTGCGATCTTCGAGAGGGTGTCGTACTCCTCCTCGGTCAGGCCGGAGTACGAGGCGAGGATCACGTCGGGCTGCGTGTCGGCGACGGCCTCGTAGTCGATGCCGTCGGTCTCGTCGAAGAGCACCGGGGCCTCGCCGCCGAGCTCGTCGAGCTTCTCCTCGACCCAGGGCAGGATGCCGTTGTCGTCGTCGTCGCCCCAGGTGACCTTGCTCATGCCCACGGGAACGATGCCGAGCGCGAGGGGGACCTCGTGGTTCGCCCAGGCGATGGTGGCGACGCGCTCGGGCTTCTCGGTGATCGTGGTCTCGCCGAACGCGTGCTCGATCGTGACGGGGAACGCGTCGTCGGAGGCGGGGTTGGCGTCGGAGGCGGCGTCGCTCTCGGGTGCGGCGGAGGCGCAGGCCGAGAGGCTCAGCGCGAGGGCCGCGGCGGCGCCGAGGGCGAGGAGACGAGAAGAGCGCACGGATGGTCCCATCTGTTCGGGTGGAGGGCTGCGACGCAGACAGCGTCGGCTTCGGTAAGGCTCACCTAATGTAACCCGAAGTAAGGCAATCCTCAATTCGCCCCCTCCCCCTCCTCCCTCTCTCCCCTTCCCCTCACTCCCTCTCAGCTCCCGTCGCACTTTCTGTCGCATGGCGGGCGGTCAGGCGACAGAAAGTGCGACGGGAGCAGAGGGGGCGGGTGGAAGGGACGGGCCGGTGGGCGGGACGGAAGCAAAGGGAGCGGGTGTGAGGGGATGAAAAAACCGGCCGGCCCCGAAGGGCCGGCCGGCTGTTCGATCACGAAGGATCAGAGGGCGCGGATGTTCGCAGCCTGCATGCCCTTGGGGCCACGCTCGGCGTCGAATTCGACCTTCTGGTTCTCGCGCAGCTCCTTGAAGCCGCTGCCGGTGATCGCCGAGTAGTGGGCGAAGAGGTCGTCCGAGCCGTCATCGGGAGCGATGAAGCCGAAGCCCTTCTCCGAGTTGAACCATTTCACAGTGCCGGTGGCCATGTGTTTCTTCTTTCTGTTGAGCTGGCCGCATGTACGCGACCGGGGCGCTGCACCGAATCGTCCGGCGAGCACGAATAGGGGCGTCGATCGACGCGAGTGGACTGCCCTCGATGCAGATTGCACGTCGGGATCCCCAGAGCGGGGCTGAGGTCACGGTATCACGCCCAGCCGACAGACCGACCGGGAGTGCCCGGTCACCCGGCGATCGCGACGAGACCGCGCCGTCGTGCCGCTGCGGCGGCCTCGGTGCGCGTGCTGACTCCGAGTTTGCGCAGCACCGCCGACACGTGCACGCTCACCGTCTTGACGCTGATGAACAGCCGCTCTCCGATCTGCCGGTTGCTCAGCCCCTCGACGACGAGGTCGAGCACTTGCTGCTCGCGCGCGGTGAGCGCGACGACGTCGCCGCCCGGGCGGGCGGGCGCGGACGCTGCCGATGCTGTGTCGCGGATGCCGGCCGCCGCGGCGAACGCGGACACGGCTTCGCGCAGCCGGGCATGCCCGAGCGCGTCGGCGAGGCGTCGCGCCTCGGCGAGCACCGGCGCGGCCTCGGCGCGGTCGCCGGCGTGAACGAGCAGCCGTGCGTGCTCGAGCCGCACGACCACCCGGAAGGTGACGGGCACGTTCTCGCCGTCGGCCGCCGAGGTCGCCTGCCGCAGCGACGCGACACTCGGATTCAGGAGGGCGTGGAGGATGACCGACCACGCGTCGTCCTCCTCACGCAGCTGCGGCGGCTGCGCCGCCCAGACCGCCTCGACCCGCCGTGCGACGGCGCTCGTGTCGTCGCCGCGGGCCCGCAGCTCGGCGATGATCGCGCCGGCTTGCAGCAGCAGACGCCGCTGGTGCAGCAGCACGGGACCGGGGTCGTCGAGCATCCCGACGATCTCGGCGAGCGCCCCCGCCGGGTCGTCGGCACTCTCGGCGACCGCGACGGACATCGTGATGCGGTCGTACCAGATCTGCCGCTCGGTTTCGCCCGTCTCGCGGAATGCCGGGGCCCACTCGCGGAGCATGTCGGTGGCCTCGTCGGCACGCCCCTGCCAGGCGAGCGCCCGCACCCTGGTCATGCTCGAGTACATGCGGAAGACCCGCAGCGCCCCCTGACGGTGGTCACGCGACATCATCTCGTCGACTCGCGCGATCTCGCCGCGCTCGAACAGCGCGACCGACATGTTCTGCATCATGATCGACCCCGAACTGCGCCCCACGCCCAGCGAGCGGGCGCGTTCGAGACCCTGCTCGGCGATGCGGATGGCCTCGTCGTAGCGGCCGAGCAGCGTGAGCGCGTCGGAGTAGTTGACGCGGTAGCGCAGCTCAGCGTTCGAGCTGCGGGCCAGCTCCCGGGCCCGGTCGAACTCGGCGATGCCCCGTTCGAGATCTCCGAGGTGCGAGTACGAGACACCGCGCACGTTCGCCGCGATCGACAGCTGATCGGGATCACCGGCCCGCTGGGCCGCACGGTGTGCCTCGTCGGCGGTGCGGAGGGCGTCGTGCAGGCGACCGGCCACCATGTACCGACTTGCGAGCTGGTTGAGCACAACGGCACGCAGCGCATCGTCGTCGACCCCGTCATCGACGATTTCGAGCGCCTGCTCGGTGAGAGGTATCGCCCCCGGGCGGCCGAGGTTGGCGAGGTACTGCGCCTTGTCGCGAAGCAGCCGGGCGTGCAGCCGCGGCGGCACGGAGTCGGGTTCGATCTCGGCGAGCGCCGCACCGACGACTGCGAGTGCCCGCTCACCGTCACCCGCGTTGCGCAGCACCGAGCCGAGGAGTTGCAGCAGGTCGACGTGAGGAATGCCTGCGGCCTCGTCGGCATCGGACACGTGCGGCCACAGCGACAGCGCGAGCTCGCCGAACCGCGCGGCCGTGGCGAAGGCGAAGCGAGCCTTCGCGTCGCGCATCGCATCGATCGCGGCGATGAGTGCGCGTCGCTCGTCCTGCGCGAGCTGCCAGTGATGGGCGAGCGACGCCGTGTCGATCAGCTCGGCGCCGTCGCGCCGCGCCTCGAGCGCCTCGGCGTACGTACGGTGCAACCGCGCACGCTCGCCCGGCAGCAGGTCGTCGTGCACGGCCTCGCGCAGCAGCGCGTGGCGGAAGCGATACAGGTCGTTCTCGACCACGAGGATGCCGCTGCGCGCAGCCTCCCTTATCGCGGCGTCGAGCCGCATCTCGGGGAGGGCAGCGAGGTCGGCGAGCAGCGAATGCGCGAGCGGGCGCTCGGCCCCCGACGCGACCTGTACGACATGGCGCGCGTCGTCGCCCAATCGGTCGAAGCGCGTGAGCAGCACGTCGCGCAGCCCGTCGGGCAGGGGTCCGGTCGAGCAGTCGGCGAGCTCCTCGACGAAGAACGGCACGCCCTCGGCCCGCGTCTGCATACGTGCGAGCGCGCTGTCGGAGAGGGGTTCGCCGGTGAGCTGCTCGGCGAGCTCGCGCACCGCCTCGACGTCGAGCCGGTCGAGGGTGACGCGCTCGAGGAGGCGCGCCCGGGTGGCCTCGACGAGGAAGCGGCTTACCGCATCACCCCGACGGACGTCATCGCTGCGGCAGCTGAGCAGCAGCAGGATGCGCCCTCGAGCCAGGGTTCGCAGCAGGAACGACAGCAGGGCCAGGGTCGACTCGTCGGCCCAGTGGAGGTCTTCGATCACCAGGACCTGGGGCCCCGTCTCGGCCGCCGTCTCGACCAGCGTGGCGATGGCATCGCGCAGCCGGTCGGGACTCGACAGCGAGCGATCGACCGGCCCGTCGGCGAGTTCGGGCAGCAGCATGGCGAGCGCCTCGACCCCGATCCCCACGCTCGCGCGCACCCGGTCGACGCCGAGGGACGCGACGATCGACCGGAGGATCGCGGTCAGCGGTCCGTACGCCGTGCGCGCCGGCCCCAGGTCGAGGCACCACCCCACGTGCACGTCGGCCCGCCCGGCCACACCCGCCGCGAACTCGCGGAGCAACCGCGACTTGCCGATGCCCGCCTCGCCGTCGACGAGAACCCCCACCGCCGCACCGTCCGCCGCGCCGTCGAACAACCGGCGCACGAACGCCAGCTCGGCGTCGCGCCCGACCATCGGGGTGTTCGCGGCGAAGGAGGACATGCTCTCATCGTGCCAGGTGCCGCCGACGTCGGAGGCGCGTTCCACAGCCCGGGGCGCGGTGCCGGGCGACCGCAGCGCGACGATCGGATTCACCGTGCCGCGACCGGCTCGCGCGAGTGCTGCACGGCCACCGCCGCCCCCGCGGCCGGTACGCGGCGAGCGCGCCGGATGCGCTGCAGCATCCGCCCCCATACTCCGGGGGCCGCAGGAACGATGCGATCCGCGTTGTCGTGCAGGAAGCGCCGACGCTCGGCCATCCGATCGAGCTGCGCGCGCTCCAGCTCGGCGACGACCTGCGTGGCGTGAAGGGTCTCGTACATGACATCTCCTCTGTCTGTACGACCTACCCAACGCTCTGAGGCCCCGCCCCGGCATCCGACGGATTCCCTATCTTCCGCCCCGCACCCGCCTTATACGCGAGCCACCCCCTCCGGCATGAGCGGGAGGGGGTGGCTCGAACAGCTGAGGACGGCCCGCGACGGGCCGAGGGGTCAGGCCTCGACGTCGCCGCGCCAGGCACCGGTCTCGGCGCCGCGGCTCTCGATGAACTCCTTGAAGTTCTTCAGGTCCTTCTTGACCGCGTGCGACCCGGCACCCACTAGGGAGCCGACCTTCTCGAGCATGCCTTCGGGCTCCCAGTCGATCTGCACCGTCACACGGGTCTCGATGTCGGAGAGCTTGTGGAACGTGACGACACCGGCGTGCTCGGTGTCTCCGCCGATGCTGTTCCAGGCGACACGCTCGTCGGGGTGCTGCTCGGTGATCTCGGCGTCGAACTCGCGCTCGACTCCGCCGACCTTCACCTTCCAGCGGTTGTGGGTGTCGTCGATCTGCGTGATCGACTCGACCTCGTCGAGGAACTGCGGGAAGCTCTCGAACTGCGTCCACTGGTTGTAAGCCGTGTTAACGGGGACGTCCACGTCGATGGTTTCGATGATCTGCGCCATGGTGTTCTCCTCCTTGTAGGTCGGATACCCATTCGAACCCGGGGACCCGATCCGTGCGAAGGGGTTGACACCGGCGGTCCGAGCGCGGATGCTCGCGCCCTCGGTCATCCGTGTAGGAGATGCGCGCGCCGCGACGCCCGCGGCACGTCGGGCGAGAGGATCGCGAGCACGCGCACGAGCGTCGTCATCCACAGCAGTCCGAGCCCCACGGCCATCGCCTCCAGTGCGGTCATCGTGATGAGTCCGAACACGGCGAACAGCACGAACGCGACGGCCACGAGCGCGCCGACCCCGATCGTGGTGATGGTGAGGGCGCGCGGTGCGCCCGGAACGATCACCGCGGTCATGGTCATCGACGCCGCGAACAGCAGCAGCGTGACCGGCGCCACGATGTTGTGCGCCTCGGGGAACCGGTGCAGCGGCAGCAGCCCGACCCCGGCGAGGCCGAAGCCCGTGACGATCCACAGCCCGGACGTGATCGCGATGCGCCCCAGCGCGGGATCGCCGAGCACGCGGTGCAGGTCGCGGCCGATGTAGGCGCCGACCGTGCCGACCAGCACCCCCGCCACGATCAGCGTTCCGTTGAAGGCCCACGCGTCGTCGCCGATGCCGAGCTGCGAGAAGTTGATCTCCCACCAGCGCGGATCGGCCGCCGTGACCATGGCGAACAGCGTGCCGATCACCAGGTAGCCGAACAGGATGCTCGACAGGTCGGCGGTGCGCAGGCCGATGCCCGCCGCGAACGCGAACCGACCGCCGACCGCGGCCGCGAAGCCGGTGACGAGAGCACCGCCGACGGTGGTGAGCTCGAGCCCCTGGAGTCCGATGGCGAGCACCTGCATGCCCAGCAGCACTCCCAAGCCGGTGACCCCGACGAAGGCGACCGTGAGCGCGATCGACGAGACATCGGTGACGACCTTCTGCCAGCGGGGCATCGGGCGCGTCTCGCCGCGGCGGTGGCGGAGCGTGCTGACCACGAAGGCGCCGCCCGCGATCACCCCGGCGATCGTCGCCGCGGGCAGGGCGAGCGCGCCGGTTCCGATGAGCGGACGGGGAGCCGGTCCGAGCACGGCGAGCGCTGCGACCGCGCCCAGGAGGAAGCAGACGACCGTCGTCCAGACGGCGACCGTCTCCCCGCGGAGACGGTCGCTCTGATCCATGAGTACATCGAATCACGACTGTGTTACGCCGGTGTACCGCGATTTCCGTCGATTCCGACCCCACGGGCTCGCGGAGGGCGAGGAGGGGACCTCGCGCCGCACATCAGCACGATCTCGCGCGCCCGTCTGCGGATGCGTGCGGGATCCTGCAGAGCTGCGAGACGCGCGCGCGACCGGGGCACTCGGGGCACTCCGCATCCGAGGCGAACCGACGGAAGCGGCAGAGCGCAAGGGGCGGGAACACGAGCATCCGCCCGGCTACCGTGGAGGGATGCGCATACCCGCCGCGATCCGCGTCGCCCAGCGCTCGCCGCTGCTCCAGGTCGTGAAGTCGGCCGCCGCGACGATCGCGGCATGGCTGGTCGCGGGGTGGGTGTTCCCCTCGCAGCTTCCGGTCTTCGCCGCGATCGCCGCGCTCCTCGTCGTGCAGCCCAGCGTGAACCAGTCGCTGTCGAAGGCCCTGGAACGCAGCATCGGCGTGATCGCCGGCGTGATCATCGCCGTCGGTCTCGGACTGCTGCTCGGTTCTCCGAGCTGGATCGTGCTGCTCGCGATCGTCGTCGCGATGCTGGTCGCCTGGGTCTTCCGCGCCTCCCCCGGCACCGGCAATCAGGTCGCCATCTCAGCCATGCTCGTGCTGGCCCTCGGCTCGTCGAGTCCCGAATACGCGCTGGCCCGCATCGTCGAGACGCTGATCGGCGTCGTCATCGGCATCGTCGTGAACGCCCTCATCGTGCCACCCGTCCTCGTCGGACCCGCGCGGCGTCAGCTCGGCCTGCTCGGTGCCGAGCTCGCGGCGAGCCTCGACCGGTTGGCCGACGCCCTGCCCCGGCCGCAGGAACCGGCCCGGCTGCAGGAGCTGATGCTCGAAGCGCGGCTGCTCCGGCCGATGAAGGATGCCGCCGATGCCGCGATCGCCGCGGGCGAGGAGTCGCTCACCCTCAACCCGCGCCGATCGACCCATCGCGCCGATCTGCGTGAAATGCGGGCCCTGATGGAGCGCCTGTCGCCGATCGTCACGCAGGTGATCGGCATGACGCGGGCGTACGCCGACCACTACGACGATTCGATCGGCGAAGAACCGGCGGTCATCGCGATCGCCGAGCAGCTGCGGCGAGCCGGTCATGACGTGCGCCTCGCGGTGCAGATCGCCGACGTCGCGCCCGAACCCGATGCACTGACCTCGGCGATCCCGGCGCTGACGTCGCCCCTCGTGATCCGCCCGCCGTCGTCGCAGCACTGGATCCTCATCGGTTCGCTCATGGAGGACCTCCGCCGCATCCGCGGCGAGCTCGTCGAGGAGTGAGCCCACGGCGCTGTCACCGCCGTGGGCCCGTGGGTCACGGAGTCTCGGTCACCGTCCGCGGCCGCGGGACCGCGATCATCTCCGATGCGGCGACGAACTCCTCGTCGATCTCGGCGTTCGGGCGGTGCGTCGCCAGGCTGACCACGACTGCGGCGACGAACGCGAACACGAAGGCCGGGAGCAGCTCGTAGAGGTCGGTACCGAGCGCCTTCCACAGGAACACGGTGGCCGCACCCACGAACATCCCGGCGAGCGCACCCCAATTGGTGAGGCGGCGCCAGAACAGACTCAGCAGGATGACGGGGCCGAACGCCGCGCCAAACCCCGCCCACGCGAACGAGACCAGGCCGAGGATCGTGTCGTTCGGCGTGATGGCGAGCAGCGCGGCGATGACCGCCACGACGAGCACGGCGCCGCGTCCGAGCAGCACCAGTCGGGCGCTCGACGGGGGCGTCTTGCGGAACACGCGGTAGAGGTCCTCCACGAGTGCCGACGACGTGACGATCAGCTGGCTCGAGATGGTGCTCATGATCGCCGCCAGCACCGCCGCGAGCACGAGGCCCGCGACGAACGGATGCAGCAGCGTCTGCGACATGAGCAGCACCACCGTCTCGGGGTTGCTCAGATCGATGCCCCGCTGCGCGATGAACGCGATGCCGACGAGGCCCGAGAACACGGCGCCGGCGAGCGACACGACCATCCACGAGATGCCGATGCGGCGGGCGCTCTTCGCCTCTTGCGGACTGCGCAGCGCCATGAATCGCACGATGATGTGCGGCTGCCCGAAGTACCCGAGACCCCAGGCGAGGGCCGACACGATCGCCAGGACCGTGCCGCCGGTCAGCGCCGTGCCGCCGAGGAGCGAGAGGTGGTCGGGCGCGACCTCCGCGATCAGCGACCCGGTCTCGCCGAGGCCGCCCACCGCCACGACCGCGGCGACCGGCACCACGATCAGCGCGATCACCATCATCAGGCCCTGCGCGACATCGGTGAGCGACGCCCCCAGGAAGCCGCCGAACAGCGTGTACGCGAGCGTCACTCCGGTGACGAGCAGCATGCCGGTGAGGTAGTCGCCGTCGAAGGAACTCTCGAAGAACACCCCGCCGGCGACCATGCCCGACGAGATGTAGAGGGTGAAGAAGACGAGGATGACCACGCCCGACAGGATGCGCAGCAGGCGCGTGCCGTCGCGCAGCCGGTTCTCGAAGAAGCTGGGCACGGTGATCGAGTTGCGCGACACCTCGGTGTAAGCGCGCAGACGCGGGGCGACGAGCAGCCAGTTGAGGTATGCGCCGATGGTCAGGCCGATGGCGATCCAGGCCTCGATGAGTCCCGAGACGTAGATCGCGCCGGGCAGGCCCATCACCAGCCATCCGGACATGTCCGATGCTCCAGCGCTGAGCGCGGCGACCCACGGCGGCAGGTTGCGTCCGCCCAGCACGTAGTCCTCGTGGTCCGAGGTGCGGCGGAAGGCGATCCAGCCGATGAGGAGCATGCCGGCGAAGTACAGCGCGAGCGCGGCGAAGGTGAAGATCTGGTCGGACATGGTCGTTCCTTTCGTACGGCGTCGTTGCCGCAGCAGCGCTCCGATGATGTCAAACCCCGTGCAGCATCGCCACTTCTCCGCGAAGCGCGTGTCGGTACATTGGCATGGTGAGCACGCACATCGCGGCCGAGCCCGGCCAGATCGCCCCCATCGTCCTCTTCCCCGGCGACCCGCTGCGGGCGAAGTGGATCGCCGAGACCTTCCTCGACGACGCGGAGCTCTACAGCGAGACCCGCGGAATGCTGGGCTACACCGGCACGTGGAACGGCCACCGGGTGTCGGTGCAGGGGTCGGGCATGGGGCAGCCATCGATGGCGATCTACGCCCACGAGCTGTTCGCCGAGTACGACGTGCAGACCATCGTGCGCGTCGGGTCGTGCGGCGCCCTGACCGAGAAGCTGAAGGTGCGCGACATCGTCATCGCGAACGCCGCCAGCACCGATTCGGGCATCAACCGCGTGCGGTTCCACGGCCTCGACTACGCCCCGGTCGCCGACTTCGCTCTGCTGCGCGCGGCGGTCGAGGCGTCCGAGACCGAGCAGCTCGACTCGACCGTGCACGTCGGGCAGCTGTTCTCGAGTGACCAGTTCTACAGCACGCGGCCCGAGCTCACGCAGGCCTTCGTGCAGCACGGCATCCTGGGCGTCGAGATGGAGGCCGCCGGCCTGTACACGCTCGCCGCGTTCCACGGCCGCCGCGCTCTTGCGATCTGCACCGTGAGCGACCACATCGTCACGGGCGAGGAGACGACCGCCCAGGAGCGCGAGCAGACCTTCGGCGACATGATCCGCATCGCGCTGCGCGCCGCCACCGCGGTCTGATCACCCGGCTGCCGTACCTCCACGGCGACGCGACCCCGCACCGGGGTGGGATGATCGAAGCACCATGGCATCGCTCCTCGACCCGACCACCCTGCCCGACGGATCCGATGCGGATGCCGTCTACACGGCGTTCGTCGAATGGGCGGAGTCCACAGGTCTGACGCTGTACCCGGCGCAGGACGAGGCCCTGATCGAGATCGTCTCGGGCAACAATCTGATCCTGTCGACCCCGACCGGCACGGGGAAGTCTCTGGTCGCCGTCGGTGCGCACTTCGCCGCACTGCTCGCCGGTCGACGCAGCTACTACACCGCGCCGATCAAGGCGCTCGTGAGCGAGAAGTTCTTCGCGCTCGTCGACGTCTTCGGCGCCGAGAACGTGGGCATGGTCACCGGCGATTCGGCGGTGAACGCCGATGCGCCGATCATCTGCTGCACGGCCGAGATCCTGGCGAACCTGTCGCTGCGCCAGGGGTCGGATGCCGAGGTCGGCCAGGTCGTCATGGACGAGTTCCACTTCTACGGCGACCCCGATCGCGGGTGGGCGTGGCAGGTGCCGCTGCTCGAACTGCCGCAGGCCCAGTTCGTGCTCATGTCGGCGACTCTCGGCGACGTGACCGACCTCGCCGCCGACCTCACCCGCCGCACCGGCCGCGACACCGCGACCGTGACCGGGGTCGAGCGCCCGGTGCCGCTGCACTTCTTCTACGAGCAGACGCCGATCCACGAGACGATCGACGACCTGCTCAACACCGGCCAGGCGCCGATCTACGTCGTGCACTTCTCGCAGGCTGCCGCGATGGAGCGGGCTCAGGCGCTGTCGAGCACGAAGGTGGCGACGCGGGAACAGCGCGACGCGATCGCCGACCTCATCGGGGCGTTCCGATTCACGACCGCGTTCGGCAAGACCCTCTCCCGGTTCCTACGGGCGGGGATCGGCGTGCACCACGCCGGCATGCTGCCGAAGTACCGTCGGCTCGTCGAGCAGCTCGCGCAGCGCGGTCTGCTGCGGGTGATCTGCGGCACCGACACGCTCGGCGTGGGCATCAACGTTCCCATCCGCACCGTGCTGCTCACGGCTCTCACCAAGTTCGACGGCACGCGGATGCGTCAGCTGAACGCCCGCGAATTCCATCAGATCGCCGGGCGAGCGGGTCGCGCCGGCTACGACACCGCGGGAACCGTCGTCGCCCAGGCTCCGGAGCACGAGACCGAGAACCTCGCAGCGATCCGCAAAGCGGGCGACGACCCGAAGAAGAAGCGCAAGATCATCCGCAAGAAGGCCCCGGACGGATTCGTGTCGTGGGGCGAGCCGTCGTTCCGCAAGCTGATCGACGCCGAGCCCGAAAAGCTCACCTCGCACATGCAGATCACGAGCGCGATGATGCTGAACGTAATCGGCCGCGGCGGCGACGCGTTCGCGAATATGCGCTCGCTCGTATACGACAATCACGAGCCCCGCTCCCGGCAACGGGAACTCGCGCTCCGGGCCATCGGCATCTTCCGCACGCTGCTCGAATCCGGGGTGGTCGAGCAGACCGACGACGGCATCCGTCTCACGGTCGACCTGCAGCCCAACTTCGCCCTCAACCAGCCGCTGTCGCCGTTCGCCCTGGCCGCATTCGAGCTGCTCGACCCCGACCAGCCCTCGTTCGCGCTCGACATGATCTCGGTGGTCGAGTCGACGCTCGACGACCCGCGCGCAGTGCTGAGCCAGCAGGAGTTCCTCGCTCGGGGCGAAGCGGTCGCGGCGATGAAGTCCGAGGGCATCGAGTACGACGAGCGCATGGAACTGCTCGAACAGGTCACCTATCCGCGGCCGCTCGACGAGCTGCTGGGCGCCGCGTTCGAGACCTTCAGCGCGGCGCAGCCCTGGATCCGCGACTTCGAGCTACACCCGAAATCGGTGGTGCGCGACATGTACGAGCGCGCCATGTCGTTCGGGGAATACGTCGCGTACTACAAGATCGCCCGCTCGGAGGGCGTGGTGCTCCGCTACCTCTCCGATGCCTACCGAGCGGCTTCCCAGACCATCCCCGAAGACCTGAAGTCGGAGGACCTGCGCGACCTCATCGAGTGGCTCGGCGAACTCGTGCGCCAGGTCGACTCGAGCCTGCTCGACGAGTGGGAGGAACTGCGCGCCGGGGTCGACAACGGCCGGGTCGACGGCGTCGACGACGTGGTGCCGCCGGCGCCGAAGCGGCTCACGAGCAACGTGCGCGCGTTCCGCATCCTCGTGCGCAACGAGATGTTCCGCCGCGTGCAGCTGGCCGCGCGCGAAGACGTCGAGACCCTCGCCGACCTCGACCCCGCGTTCGGGGCGGATGCCTGGAACACCGCGCTCGACGGCTACTTCGCCGACCACGACGAGATCCTCACGGGGCCCGACGCCCGCAGCTCGGCATTGCTGATGATCACCGAGGGCGCGGACTCGTGGACCGTCCGCCAGATCCTCGACGACCCCGCCGGCGACCACGACTGGGGCATCTCGGCGACCGTCGACCTCGCGGCATCCGATGAGGCGGGCACCGCCGTCGTCGAGGTCACGGCGGTCGACCGGCTGTAGCCCGGCGTCACGCGGACGCGCACCCGCCGCGCTCAGCCCTGCAGACGCGGGTCCTCGGACGGGTTGCTGTATTTCTCGGGGCACCCGTCGGCGACGGCATCCGGCCGCAGCTCGAAGTGCCACGTTTCGTTGCCATAGGTCTGGCAGAGACCGTAGTCGGCGCCGTGCTGGGTGAGCCAGTCGATGGCGGGGAGCGGGCCGAGGTCGACCGCGTCGCCCGACACGTGCAGCGACGTCTCGGGGGTGGCGACCCATCGCGCGGCCTCTTCGATCGAGCCGTAGGTCGCCACCGCTTCGTCGAGCAGATGCTGCTGCAGCGCGGCCGACCGCCATCCGCTGTTGACGACGATCGAGACGCCGGAGGCGGCGGCATCGGATGCCGCGCGCTGCAGCGCCTCGAGCAGAGCAGGGTCGAGGTTGCCCACCGCGACGCGATCGGTGTCGAAGGGGGTGGGCTGGTCGCCGTCGCGGATGACGCCGTCGGCCTCGGTCGGCGCGGCGACCGAGCCGGATCCGGTCGTCGAAGGGTGTGCGCCCGAGCCCGCCGCGCCGGTGTCGGAGGTGGCGGGGAAGATGTCGGTGGCGGCCGCGAGCGACTGCTGTAGAGCGAACCCGCAGAGCGCGAGAACGATCAGAACGCTCGCGCCCCAGACGAGTCGACGGGCGCGGGAAGAGAGGGGGGAGGTGGTGCGGTGCATGCATCCACTGCACCGCGCGCGGCGTTGCCCGGGCGTATGCGGTTTCGCATACGTTCGCGATATGCGTCGCTGCGTAGGATCGCTGCCATGCGTGTACTGATCGTCGAGGACGAGCCCTATCTCGCCGAAGCCGTGCGCGACGGGCTCCGGCTCGAAGCGATCGCCGCCGACATCGCCCGCGACGGGCACGTGGCCCTCGAGATGCTCGACATCAACCAGTACGACGTCGCCGTGCTCGACCGCGACATCCCCGGTCCATCGGGCGACGACATCGCCCGCGCGATCGTCGCGTCGGGCAGCGGCATCCCGATCATCATGCTCACGGCGGCCGACCGCCTCGACGACAAGGCGTCGGGGTTCGAGCTCGGCGCCGACGACTACCTCACCAAGCCGTTCGAGCTGCGCGAACTGGTGCTGCGGCTGCGTGCCCTCGCCCGCCGCAGAGAGCGTGCGCGGCCGCCCGTTCTCGAGGTCGCGGGACTGCGGCTCGACCCGTTCCGGCGAGAGGTCTACCGTGACGGGCACTACATCGCCCTGACGCGCAAGCAGTTCGCGGTGCTCGAAGTGCTCGTCGACGCCGAGGGCGGGGTGGTGAGCGCCGAGGAGCTCCTCGAACGCGCCTGGGACGAGAACGCCGACCCCTTCACCAACGCGGTGAGGATCACCGTGTCGTCGCTGCGCAAGCGGCTGGGTGAGCCGTGGGCGATCACGACGGTGCCGGGGGTCGGATATCGGATCGACGTCGGAGGGCCTGCTGACGGGCGGGCGCCGGCAGGGACGGATGCGCGGAGTGGCGCGGGAGTCAGGGCCGGGGCGGATGTCGGAGCGGATGCTCTCGGTGGATAGGCGCCGAGGCCTGAGCGCACGTCTCAAGCTCGCGCTCAGCTACGCGGCGGTGGTCGCGGGGACCGGAGCGGTGCTGCTGACCGTGGTCGGGTTGTTCCTGCTGCGCTACGTGCCCGACGTGCAGATCGTCGCCGACGTGCGGGTTCCGAACCGCGGCGATCTGCTCCGCGCCTTCGCGCCCGTCGCGACATGGGCGATGATCGGCCTCCTCGTGCTGGGACTCGCCGGCGGATGGCTGCTCGCCGGACGGATGCTGTCGCCCCTGTCGCGCATCGGCGCCGCCGCGCAACTCGCCGCCCGGGGTTCGTTGTCGCACCGGGTGGCGCTGCCGGGTGCGCGCGACGAGTTCCGCGACCTCGCCGACGTGTTCGACGGGATGCTCGCCCAACTCGAAGCGCACGTCGACGAGCAACGGCGGTTCGCCGCGAACGCCTCGCACGAGCTGCGCACACCGCTGGCGATCTCGCAGGCTCTGCTCGAGGTGGCCCGCAACGACCCCGACCGCGATACCGACGCCCTCATCGCACGGCTGTACGAGGTGAACGCGCGGGCGATCGAGCTGACCGAGGCGCTGCTGCTGCTGAGCCGCGCCGAGCGCCGCGCCTTCACGCGCGAGGACGTCGACCTGTCGCTGGCGGCGGAGGAGGCCGTCGAGACCTTGCTGCCCCTGGCCGATCGCCGCGCGGTGGCGGTCGAGGTCGGCGAGACCGTCGCGCATCCGAGCGGGGCAGCCGCCGGACCGAGTGGGGCGAACCGCGGTGCGGACGCGGTGGGCGAGGGTGCCGTATTGCCGTCGAACAGTGGCGTCGCGCAGACCGGTGTGCGCGGGTCGGCGGCGCTGTTGCAACAGTTGATCGCAAACCTGGTGCACAACGGGATCGTGCACAATCTGGCTTCCGGCGGCCGCGTCGCGGTGCGGGTGCACGAGTATCCCGAGAATGTCGCTCTCGTGGTGGAGAACACCGGGTCGACCGTTCCGTCCGAGCGGCTGGCGAGCCTCATCGAGCCGTTCCAGCGCGGGGCCGACCGCACGCGCAGCGACGATCATGCCGGCGCCGGCCTGGGGCTGGCGATCGCCGAGCGGATCACCCAGGCGCATGACGGCTCGCTCGTGCTCACCCCGCGCCCCGACGGCGGGCTGATCGTCACCGTCTGGCTCCCCCGCGCCTGACCCGATTCGAGTTCGGGGGCCGATTCCGCCGCGGCCATCTGCAGGTACGACGGCCATGTGCAGGCGTGCACGCGCCGAGATCGCCTGCATTTGCCGACGCCGCCTGCCGTTCGCACGAGGCCGTCCGAGGGACCATCGGGGGGTGACCCTGCCCTGTGGATAACTCCGGCGGATGCGCTCGGATTCGAGCTACCGTGTGCCCGTGATCCCGCCCTCCCCCCGCCGCACACTGCTCTTCTCCGTCGCGCTCATCACGCTCACGGCTCTCATGACGACAGGCGGATGCTCCGCTTCCCCAGAACCGAAACCCACACCCACCTCGCTTTTCGCGTCGGAGGAAGCGGCGTTCGCCGCCGCGGAGGAGGTGTACCGGGAGTACAACGAAGCGGTCAACGCGGAGCGACGGGGAGAATCGGATGCCGATCCGCGTGACTACTTGACCGGGCTTGCACTCGAAGGGGACACGGATGCGCGGAACGAGCTCCGTGACCGCGGTCTGACGATCGACGGCGACGGCCTCGTGGCTTCCTTCGTCGAGGAGAAAGTGGTTCTCGCACCGAGTCCGCGGGTCATCGCAATCGCGTGCCTGGATGTCTCGGGCACACGCGTGCTGGACCAGACCGGACAGGACGTCACTCCTACCGATCGAGCGGCACACGTAGCTTTGCGCATCACCCTTCTGGCGCACAGCGACACATGGGCAATATCCGAGTCGACTGCAGCGGTGGATGCGACATGTTGACGCGCGCTGCCGCCCTCGTGATGGGACTCGTTCTGGTGGGCAGCCCCGCCGCACCAGCATCCGCGGGGTGTGACTCCAATCTTGCCTCGGCGAATCTGTGCGGCTCGAACGACGGCTCGTCCGTCACCATCACCGGCGACCAGAAAGGCCCGAAGTCCCCGGGCGGCCCCGCGACACCCGGCGGTACGTCGAATCCGTCGCGACCCGCAGAACCCGAAGACACTCGCCCGATCTGCACGAACGTCATCCGCGAGGACTGCCGCAAGGGCCTCATCCGCATCGACGCCGTGCCCGCACCGGCATCCGGCGCCCCCGAGGTCACGATCTCCGACCTCGCGAGCTTTGCCCCCGCGCCCCCGACCACTCTGGCCGAGCCTTCGAGCCTCGGGGTGGCGGGGCGTCCGGCGAACTTCGTCGCCACGGCATCTGCGCACACCCGGGAGGGCACGATTCTCGGAGCGCCCGTGACGGTCCGCTTCACGCCCTCGGCGTATACCTTCGACTACGGCGACGGCACTTCCGCCACCCGCTCCCGCGGCGGTGCGACGTGGTCCGCTCTCGGTCAGGCGGCGTTCACCCCCACGGACACCAGCCACGTCTACGAGCGCCGCGGGGAGTACATCACCACCGTCACCGTCCACTACACCGCCGATGTCGATCTCGGCACCGGGTGGTTCCCCCTCGACGGCACCCTTCCCGTCACCAGCCCACCCCACGCCATCCGCATCTACGAGGCCCACACCGCCCTCGTCGACCACACCTGCACCGAAGACCCCGACGCTCCCGGCTGCTGATCCCCGCCCAACCTCCCTCCACCCCGCCCC
>NZ_JBDGME010000007.1:0-95323 GCF_057655505.1 Microbacterium sp. Soil_N32 | reverse complement strand
CTGCGGGATCAATATGTCGGCTTCCAGGCCCTTTGAAGCTGACATATCGATCCCGCACGCGGTGGAGGGGAGGGGAGGGGGGCGGGTTAGGGGGCGGATGCCGCGGCGAGGCGGGCGGCGAGGATGGCGGATGCGTCGGCCAGTGCCGGAGGGCCGTCGATCGTGAACGGGGCGTCGAAGCGGGCGAACCAGGCGAGCAGGCCCGTCCACGACCATGAACCCGCGGTCACCCGGCACGACCCTGCATCGACCTCCTCGACCTCGGCGTCGTCGAGGAAGGGGACGACCTCGCGCACGGGCAGCGCCAGCACCACCGTGCCGACGCAGGGCCAGCGGTCACCGGCATCCGATCCCTTCGCGCGGGCGGCGACGAACGTCCGCGCATCCATGTCGTCGGGCAACGCGCGCGGCGCGAACGACGGGCCGGTCGGGATGCGCGGATGCATGCGGTCGAGGCGGAAGATGCGCCAGTCCTCGCGCTCCAGGTCCCACGCGACGAGGTACCACCGGCCGCCGCGCGACACGACCTCGCGGGGTTCGACGCGTCGGCGCGGGGCATCCGCGGCATCGCGTGCCCCGTAGTCGAACCGCAGCACGTGGCGGTCTCGCACCGCACCGGTGACCGCGTCGAGTGTGGCGGGGTCGACCCGATCGGCGCTCGGCGAACCGGCGAAGCGGATGCCGTCGACCCGATGCCGCAGGCGCGACGGCATCACCTGGCGGATGGTGGCGAGGGCGCGTTCGGCGCCGTCGTCGATGTCGATCCCGCTCGACGGCATGCTCTGCAGAGCCACCGCCACGGCGAGGGCCTGCTCGTCGTCGAACAGCAGGGGCGGCAGCTCGGAACCGGCGGCGAGCCGGTACCCGCCGTCGGGCCCCTTCATCGCTCCGATGCGGTACCCGAGATCACGCAGCCGATCGACGTCGCGGCGCACCGTACGCGGGCTCACGCCCAGGCGGTCGGCGAGGACGGCACCGGGCCAATCCCGCTGCGTCTGCAGCAGGGAGAGCAGTGCGAGCATGCGCGACGAGCTTCCGGTCATGCCCTCATTCTGCGCGAAGTAGCGGACCGAAACTGACCGCTTCTGTTGCGAGTCTTCTCGTACGGGCATCCGCTCGACCAACAGCCAGGAGGCATCATGACCGTCACCACCACCACCCACCTCAACTTCGCCGGCACCGCACGCGCCGCGCTCGACTTCTACGCCGAGGTCTTCGGCGGCGCCGTCACGGCCGCGACCTACGCCGACTTCGGTATGCCCGCCGAGGCGCCCGGTGCCGACGGCCTCGTGTTCGGACAGATCGCGGGCGGCGCGATCGCCCTCATGGCCTACGACATCCCGGGGGCGACCGACGCGCCGATCACCGCCGGCACCACCCGCCGCGAGAACGGCGTGACAATCACCGACCGCCCGTTCTTCCAGTCGCTGCGAGCGACCTCGCTCGACGAGCTCACCGGGTACTGGCAGGCGCTCGCCGACGGTGCGACGGTCATCGAGCCGCTCGCCGCATCGGCCTGGTCGGCCGGTTTCGGCATGCTCACCGACCGCTTCGGTGTGACCTGGGTGCTCGACGTCGCCTGACGCCGCGAGCGCCCGACACCAACTCAGGACCGACGCGACGGAATCAGCCCCCTGGGGGATTCAGGGGGGCCTTGCCGACCGTCGGTCCTGGGTTGGTGCGGCCCTCCGAGCGGCACCCCCCCGCCAAACGCCGCCCGCCGCGTCATGAACACCGTTCGGTAGACTCGCGGTATGACCCCGGCATCCGACGACGCGGCCTCGGCCCGCCGCGGCAAGGCCGACGTGATCGACGCGGCGATGGCGGTGCTCGACGAGCACGGCATCGCGGGGCTCTCGATGCGACGCATCGCCGACACCCTCGACCTGCAGGTCAGCGCCCTCTACTGGCACTTCCCGAACAAGCAGGCGCTGCTCGCCGCCGTCAGCGCGCGGATCGTCGGCGGGGCGGATGCCGTGCGCACCGACGACCTCGGCGGCATCGCCGCGGCCCTGCGCGACCGCCTGCTCGCCCACCGCGACGGCGCCGAGATCGTGTCGAGCTCCCTCGCGCTCGGCCTGCTCGACCTGCCCGCACGCACCCGCCTCATCGATGCCGCCCTCGGCGCAGGACTCACGGATGCCGCGGCCCGCGTCGCCGCCGACACCCTGGTGCACTTCGTGATCGGATTCACCTTCCACGAGCAGCAGCGCCTGCACGCCGCCGTGGTCGGAGCGGCGGCCCCGGTGGCCGACCTCTCGCCGGAGGCGGCCGGTGCCTCTCCGGCCGACGACTTTGCCGCGGGCGTGGAGCTCATCGTGTCGGGCATCCGCGCCGCCGCACGGGCCTAGCTGCCGGACCGCTCCCGGCGTGCCGTAATGGCAGCGTGCGAGACCGGCTGACGATGCGCGGCAGGCGCCGTGCAGTCGGGGCGGGTGAGACCCTCGCGCCGCGCCGCCGCACACGCGAGAGCGCCCGCCCCACGAGGGGACGGGCGCTCCGGTCACGCAACGAGGCTCAGACCTCCAGGCGGCTGCGGCGTCGTGCGACGGCGACGATTCCTCCGCCGACGAGCATCACGAGGGCCAGCAGACCGGCCGCGATCGGCAGTTCTCCCCCCGTGGCGCTCAACTGGTCGTCCGGGTCGGCTGCACCGGCGCCGGGCGTGCCGGCACCTCCGCCGACTCCGCCGCCCCCGCCGGGAGCTGCGGCGGCGACCACGACCGCGGTCGGGTCGCTCGTGGCCGAGCCGTCGCGGAAGCCCGCGAGCGTGCCCGTGACGGTGACCGTGATGCGGGTGCCGAGGGCCTCGGCCGGGATCACGAACTGGTTCGCCGCGACGTCCGCCGCTGCGAGCAGGAGCACCGGCTCGGCATCCGCGTCGGCGTCCGCCTGGCCGGCCGGGGCCGGCGTGTACGGCTTGCCGTCGATGTTCCACTGGTAGCTGAGCACGGTGCCCTCGGGCCAGCCGTTCGAGGTGGCGGTGAGGGTCTGTCCGACCACGGCCTCCCCGGCGATGGTCGGGGCCTGCGTCGGCGCGAGAACCTCTTCGACGGCGAACTCGGCCGTGCAGTTCTCGCAGGTGGTACCGAGGCTCGCCGACGATGCGGCGACCACGACGTTGCCGCCGGGGGCGTCGTCGTCGATCGTCGCGGTGAACGACAGCTCGGCGATGTCCCCCGGCGGGATCGAGGGCACGGTCCACGTGAGGGTCGTGCCCGAGACGGATGCCTCGGCCGGAAGCGCACCGAGCGAGGCGTTCGCCAGCACACCCGAGAGGTCGACCGAGACGCTGGTCGCGGCCAGCGGCACGTATCCGGTGTTCGCGGCGGTGACGGTGAGGAGCGTCTTGTCGCCGGGCTCGAGCGGGGCGACGGCATCCGTCGTCAGCTCGATCGTCGACTTGTCGGGCCAGGCGGGCTTGCCGGGCTCGAGGATCCAGTCGCTCCAGAACGCGTCGAGGTCACGGCCCGAGAGCTTCTCGGCGAGGGCGAGCAGCTCCGCGCCGGTGCGGCTGGTGCCCCCGTTGTCGGTCTGCCACTTCGAGATCAGCGCGAAGAAGGGCTCGTCCCCAATTGCGACCCGCAGGGCCGCCCAGAACTGCGCGCTGCGCGTGTAGGTCTGGTAGCCGTACAGTTCTGCCGAGTCGGTCTGCACGCCGGGGGCGATGTTCCAGCTCGCGCTCGCGGAGCCGTTGTTGTTCCACGAGGTGAAGTAGGTCTGCTCCGAGCGCGCGGTGTTGGCTCCGAAGCCCTCGGTGGTGTTGTAGTAGGTCGGCGCCCAGGTCGCCATGCCCTCGCCCATCCAGATGTCGGTCCAGGTGGTGGGGGCGACGTTGTTGCCGTACCACTGGTGCACCAGCTCGTGGATGAGGGTGTTTCCGTTCACCGAGTTCACGCTCGGGAAGAACGAGCGGTCCTGCGTCTCGAGCGCGTAGTTGATGGCGCCGGGCACGGACTTCACGATCACGCCCGTGCTGTTGCCCGGGTACGGGCCGAACATCTTCTCGAGGTTCCGCGTGATGGGCTGCAGCTGGGCGATGCGGTTGCGCACCGTCGTCTTCTGCGCGTCGGTGTAGCCGAAGTCGATGTACGACAGCGACGGGATGACGCGGCCGTCCGACAGCGTCACCGTCCCCTCGACCAGCTCGTAGCGGCCGATGCCGATGACGACGAGCTCCGAGGCCATCTGCTCCTGCTGGTACCAGACCCAGGTGGTGCGCGAGCCGTCGGTGCGCGGGATCTTCGCGACGAGCTCGCCGTTGCTGGCGACCTCGGTGGGCGCCGAGACGCCGTTGATGTCGGTGCTGATCGACGGGGCGTCGACCTCGATGCGATAGGTCGCCTTGTCGCCCGGGGTGTTGTTGTGCGGGAAGGCGGTCATCATGCCGATGGGCTGACCCAGCAGCATCGCACCGTCGTTCGTGCCGCTCCAGCCTTCCTGGCTGCCGTCGGCGTCGGTGTGGTACTGCGGCACGCCGTGGTACTTCACCATCACCGAGAACTCGCCCTCGACCGGCGTCGCGGGAGTGACGACGAGCTTGTACTTGATGGCATCCGCGTCGATGTCGCGCGTCCAGGTGGCGGGCTGGCCGTTCACCTCGACGCTGTCGACGGTCAGGCCCTCGAAGTCCATCGAGAACGACTTCAGCGGCTCGATCGCACGGGCCGACATGAGGGTGGAGGCCTCGTCGAACACGCCGGTGGCCACGCCGTTCGCGAAGCCGGTGGGGCTCCACGCGATGGTGACCTCGTAGTCGAGCGCGTCGTAGCCGCCGTTGCCGACGTTCGGGAACATCGGGTCATTGGAGGTGTGTGCGCCGTCGATCGGTTCGGCTGCGGATGCCGGGGCGGATGCCGCGAGAAGGGAGGCGGCGAGGAGCGCCGCGACCGTGGTGGTCGCGAGCATCCGCCGCCGCAGGGGTGAGGTGCGTCGGGTCATGGGTGCTTTCGGGTAGGCGTGGTCGAGGAGCGACCTGTCACGTCGTCGTGGTGCGGGGTGGCTTGTGGCCGGTTCGGCGCGAGCGGGATGCTCGCACCCTAGGGAAGTCCGATGTCTGGAATATATCGGTGTTGTGTCCGCGATGTTGCGGAACTCTTCCGGTGCGGGCGCGATGCGCCGCGCCGGCTGCCCCGCCGGGCCCGCCGCTGTGTCTCCCGCCCCGCGCCGCGTCCCCCGCCCCGCGGCGCGTCCCCGCCCCCGCCCCTGTCCCGCGGCGCGTCCCCGTCCCGTCCCGTCCCCGTCCCGTCCCGTCCCGTCCCCGTTCCGCCGGTGCGGGATCAAAATCGCACGCCTGAGGGCCCTCGGGCGTGCGAATTTGATCCCGCCACACCGCGGCGGCGGCGGGCGGCGGGCGGGAGCAGCGGGTGGAGAGGGAAGGCTGGGGCGGGCGGGATACCCGTCGGTGCGGGATACGGCAAGGGGGTTCAGCGTGTCGGAGGGGTCGCGTAGAAAAGGGGGGAAGTTCGAAGGAGTGAAGGCATGGCCGCCGGAGATATCGAGACGTTCCACCGCAATGGCATCTGGTTCAACCGCATCGAGGGTGAGGGCGGTGTGATCGGATCGGGCTACGACTCGAAAGACGATGCCGTCATCGCCGGTCGCGGGTCGGCGTCCGCCCGCCAGGTGAAGCACATCATCCGCGACGAGGAGGGTCCCTCCGACGACGTCTCGTCGGTCGAGCGGCACCCCCGCGACCGTGTCGGCGTGCCAATGGGCGACGAGCCGCCTGCCCCCTGACGCCCGAGGTCGCTCACGTGACCGGCTGCTGGACGCCCGCGTCAGCCCCGTACTCCTGCTCGAACGCCCGGGTCTCGCGGCGTGCGGCGCGCAGAGAGAACGCGGCAGTCGCAGCTATCAGCAGCCACGCCACGGTCGAGATCCAGGCCACCGGCGACGTGTAGCCGTCAACTAGGAGCACGACGACCCACATCGCGACGAGCACGAGCGAGATGCCGATCCGAAAGCGCGCCCCGTTCGTCTTGCGCTGCAGGGCCATCCGTTGCTGGATGAGAGACGGCGTCGGAGCATTCGTCGGCGAAGTCATCCCGGGAGGATAGGTCGGGCATCCGCGCTCGTCCAGCTTCGCTCGGCGGCATACCGGCCAGCCCTTCCGATGGATACGCCCCCAGACCCGGGCGCATGCGCGGCCTTGACCGTGCGGGATGAGAAACGCACGCTCCCGAGGCCGGGAGCGTGTGATTTTGATCCCGCACCGCGGCGGGAGGCCGGACGGGGCCGGGGACGGGGGCGGGGACGGGGGCGGGCCCGGGGCTACTGCACCGACCAGCCGCCGTCGGAGGCGAGGACGGCGCCGTTGATGTTCACGCCGTCGTCGGACAGCAGGAACGTGATCGACGCGGCGAGCTGCTCGGCGGTCGCGACGGTCGGGATCGCCTGCTGGAACGGCGAGAGGCGGGCCGAGCCGTATTCCGACATGTGCGGGGGCATCGGGATGCCGGTGGCCACCCCACCCGGCGCGACCGAGTTCACACGGATGCCCTGGGGTCCGTACATGAACGCCGCCGACTTCGTCACGCCGATGATGCCGTGCTTGCTCGCCGTGTACGCATTGCCCGAGGCGTTGCCGCGCAGGCCGGCCTCGCTCGACACGTTCAGGATCGAGCCGCGTCCGGCTTTCGCCATGATCGGCAGCACGGCGCGCATGAGCTTGAACGGAGCGGTGAGGTTGATGGCGATGACGCGGTCCCACACGGCATCCGTCGTCTCCCCGGCGGGCGAGAAGTCGTCGTTGATGCCGGCGATGTTCGCGAGTCCGTCGATCGTGTCGCCCGCCGCGGCGATGACGGCGTCGATCGCCTCCTGCGTCGTGAGGTCTCCGGCGACGGTGACGATGTCGGCATCCGGGTTGTCGGCCTTCAGGGCGTCGAGCTTCTCGGCCGCGATGTCGCTCGCGATGACCCGGCCGCCTTCGCGGGCGATGCGCTCGGCTGTCGCGCGTCCGATTCCCGACGCGGCGCCGGTCACGATCACGGTCTTGCCGGCGAAGCGCGCGCTCGCCGGAACCTCGGCCGGGGCATCCTCGACCGGCAGCTCGCCGCCGTTCGCGGCGCGGACGAGGTCGTCGACGACCGATTGCGGCATGGCGCCCTGACTCATCGCGACGAGCTGCTGCAGCGGGAGCCCCAGCACGGGGGTGAGCAGGGCGGGATCGGCGCCGGTCTGCTCGAAGAGGCCGCGGATGAGGGGTCCGCCGGTCGGGTGGTCGAGCCATTCGCCGATGGTGGAGTGGGCGGTGAGGGCCATGGGATTCTCCTTGCTCGGGCGTCGCGCGAGTTTCGCAACGGTGCGTCTACTTATCATCCATCGTACGCCCGAGTAGCCTCGGATGGTGCCTCGTCCTCGCAGTGAGAAAGCCCGCCAGTCGGTGCTCGACGCCATGCGCGCCGCCCTATACGACGGACGCTACGAAGCGGTGACGATCGAGGGGTTGGCGGATGCCGCGGGCGTCTCGAAGCAGACCATCTACCGGTGGTGGGGGTCGAAGCAGGCGATCCTCGGAGAGGCGCTGCTCGAGGGCTCCGTGCCGGGTGCCGACGTGGCAGTGCCGTTCACCGACGACCTCGGCGCCGATCTGCGGGCGTGGTTCTCGGCGATGAGCGTGTCGCTCGGCGATGCCGAGGGCGTGGCGGTCGCGCGGGCGCTGATCGCGGTGACGGCGGCGGATGCCGAGCTCGGCCTCGCTCTGAACGAACGCCTGGCCGCGCCGATCCGCGAGTGGGTGTCGTCGCGGTTGGCGGCGGCGGTCGAGGCGGGCGAGGTGCGGGCGGATGCCGACGCCGGCGTCATCGCCGACCAGTTCGTCGCGATGTCGAGCTACGCGGCGCTGCTCGGGCGCCCGCTCTCGGCGGAGCAGGTCGACGCGACCGTGCGGGTGCTGCTGCGGGGGATCGCCGCGGGCTGAGGGGGTGCCGCCCGTGTGCAGGTGCCACGGCTCTCTGCAGGCACTTTCCCCACGCTCCCGCCCGCAATCGGTTTCGGTGCCTGCAGTTGGTGGGGGCGGGGAGGCCCGGATGCTCGGATGCCCTGATGCCCTGATGCCCAGATGCACGGAGACCACACGCCTGCACGGAGCATCCGCCGTTTTCTCCGTGCATGCGTGCATCGCCCGTGCATGTGACCGCACGCGGGCGCCCGCGGCCTCCGCGCGCCGAGACGTGGCGGAAGCCGGGTGTGGAAGCGGGGTCAGGCGGCCGCGTCGCGTCCCTGCCCGGCCGCCACCGTCCGTCCGTCGGCGAAGCGGGCGGGCGCGCGGTCGTGGCGGCGTCCGACGGGCACGATCTCCGTCGCCTTCGGCAGGCCCATGGGCTTCGTCGAGACGTAGATGCTCTCGGCCCGCTCGACCAGGAAGGTCTCGTGCCAGATGCCGACGGCATCCGCCGCCTTGCGTGCCCGACGGTTGAAGCGCGTCCAGGCGGGGCGGTGCTCCTGCGTGGGGTTCGCGGCGTAGGCGTAGAGCTTGTCGATCGACGACCAGTACTGCACGAGGTACGGTCCGCGCGATCCGATCAACGTCTCGAAGCCCATGAGGCCCGAGTCGGGGTCGGTGAGCAGCTCGCGCAGCATCTTGGGCATGTCGCTCATGAGGGGCATCCACTGGTCGAATCGCCACCAGCGGTTGATCTGCATGCCGATGTGGAAGACGACGAGCTCACCCTCGTAGCGGTGGGTCATGCGGCCCGGGACGACCTTGCTCACGGTGACTCCTTCGATTGGATAGTCCTACTATCCATATTGGATAGCGCTACTATCGAAGTCAAGGGGTGGCGATGAAGATCTCGGAACTGTCGACGCGCACCGGTGTCACGGTGCCGACCATCAAGTACTACCTGCGCGAGGGGCTGCTGCCCGAGGGCGAGCGCACCTCGCCGACGCAGGCGACCTATAGTGACGCGCATGTCCGCCGGCTGCGCGTCATCCGGGCGCTGCTCGACACCGGCGTGAGCGTCGCCGAGACCCGTCGGGTGGTGGATGCCCTCGCCCACCCGCCCGCGAACCCGAACGAGCTGCTCGGCACCGCGCACGCCGCCATCACCCCGGTCGGCGACGACGCGCTCGACCTCGCCGAGGCCGAAGCCCTGGTCGAGCGGTTCGGCTGGAAGCCCGGCATGTGCAGCTCTGACGTGCTGCGGGCCGTCGCCCGCGCCCTGAACACCCTCACGCGAGCCGAGTTCACGGTGCCGACCGAGGTGATGCCCGTGTATCTCGACAGCATCCGGAAGATGGCGGATGCCGAGATCGCCGCCGTCCCGACCGGTTCGATCGACGAGGCGGTCGAGTACGTCGTGCTCGGCTCGGTGCTCGTCGAACCGCTGCTGCTCGCGCTGCGCCGCGTCGCGCAGGAGGTCTCGAGCGGCGAGAAGTTCGGGATGGGGTAGCGGAGGGGTCAGCCGACGAGGCGCCAGCCCCGGCCGTTCGCCTCGGTAACCGCAAGGTAGAGGAACGCGGGGATGCCGAGCAGGAACGCGAAGGTCCAGAGAAGCAGTGCGACGAAGATCTTGACGCCCCAGAGGATGAGGATCAGCACGCCGCCGAGGAACAGCAGACCCACGCCCTCGCGCATCGGCTGCGTCATGCGGAAGTACACCTCCCGGACGAGCGGATAGAAGAACGCGTTGAGGCCGCCGATGACCGCGAGCACCACGACTCCGGCCGTGGCCGTCGTCCCGCCGTTCTTGGTGGTACTCGCGGCCATGACCGCGGGGGTGACGAAGACCGCGAGGAAGAGCATGCTCAGCACGATGCTCGAGCTCAGTCGCGTGTAGCGGCGGTTGCGGAACGCTCCGCCGATGAAGCTGTTCGCTCGTTCGATAGGGGGCGTATCGAGGGGTGTGCGATCTGTCATGCGGCAACCTTTCTGGCACCGCCGATCTGGGGCCGCGCGGAGGCGTGTTGGTCGGTGCCGGGTGGGGGATCGCCCTCGATTCTGAACGACGGATGCGCCGGAAAACCGAGGTATATCGATGTACTTTTCGGGGCCGCGCGCACCACCGTGCGGATGTCGAATCCAGGAGCACTCCTCGCTCCGTTTCGCGCCTCCGAAACTGCTTCCGGACCGCCTACGCTCTCGGTCGTGTCAGAACTCATCGGATTGGAGATCGGGAGCTGGGCGGAGGTTCTCGGAGCGATCGGCGCGCTCGCCGCTGCCGCCTTGAGCATCGCGGCGATCCGTGCTGCTCAGGCCGCGAACAAGACCGCCGAGGGAGCGCGCGAGGAGTCCCGAAAGACGGCTTATGCCACGCAAGAGCGCGAGGAGCGCCGTCAGCTGGCCGAGGTGGCGCGCCAGCTCCAGGCGTGGTGGGTCGTGTGGAGCGCGAGTGGCGAGACGCATTACGGCGTGCTCGTGACCAACGCCGGGCAGGGGGCGACGGTGTTCCAGGACGTGCGGATCGAAACACGCGGCAACTTCAACGCGCGGGGACCGGCGGGCGCGATCACGCTCACCTCGCTGCCGCCCGGCACGTTCGTCTTCGAGAGCATGGCAAGTGGTTCGGGCAAAGCATGGGGTGATGCCGACTTCGCCGATGCGCAGACGCAGTATCGACCGCTCCTCAAGGCGCAGAGTCACGCGGTGGAGTGCATCACCTTTCGCGATCCGCTCAATCGCAGGTGGCGCTGGACCCCGGCCGCCGGGCTGGAGCAGGTGGAAGCCGCCTGAGGGTGGCTCTGCCGGACCGAGGGTGGTGGCTCGCGACGCTGGTCAGCCGACCAGTGTCGGGAGCGCCTGCAGAGCGTTCAGGAGGGCGAGCGGCCCGCCGAAGAACATGCCGAGAGCCCAGCCGATACGCACGCGGCGGGCGCTCTGCGTCTCGGCGCGGAGGTCCATGAACGCCCCGAGGTCGGGCTCGGGTGGCGCGGCGCTCCAGGTGCTCGGGGCCGAGACCGCGGCGGCCACGAGCGCCAACTGTTCGGGCGAGAACGCGGGTGGCTGGCGGTGGAGCCAACGGGCGAGTTCACCGGCGCGCAGCACGACAGCATCGTCGGGACGGCTCTTGAAAGTCAGCCGGCGGATGCCGACCAGGGCGATGACGCCCGTCACGGGCACAGCGCGCCGTAATGTGCGTTCGAGAAGCCGAGCGACGCGCTGCGCCTCGTAGCGGGTGTTTCGCAGGTGATCGGTCTTCTGTCCGTTGACGAGCAGGCGCCGCGAGCCGACCCAGACGTTCGCGCCTTCGTGGAACTTGGTGTTGATCGTGAAGACGCCGGGCGGTCCGACCGCGATGTGATCGATGTCGCTGCCTCGCGTACCGATCGGAACGGAGTGGAGCACGATCCACTCCGGGCTGAGAGCGTCGAGGCGGTTCGCCACCTCGAGCTCGCCGAGGGCGCCGAGGTACCAAGGGCGCGACTCGTCGGTGAGCGGGCTGCGGCCGAAGACGCGAGCGGCACGCGACCGTGGTCCGGCCGCCGCCTGCACCCGCAGGAACTCGGCGATCACCGACGCCGCCGGGATACTCCCGACGGGTGGTGTGGCGAGATGATCGGGCGAGGCCGGGGACGGTGGGGCGTCGGTCACGCGCTCAGACTAGTGGGCGGGGCGTGTCGGTGCGTGCGGACTTTTGTGGGCGCAGCATCCGCAGGCATCGCGGCCATCTGCAGGCGACCGATGCGCGTTCCCGCCTGCATCCGGCCCTATCGCCTGCACTTCGCCGCCCGCCGCAACGCACGGCGACGAGAGACCCTCGGCGCAACGCCCTTGAGCCACTCCACCGACCGTGCCAAGATCGCGGGCGTCTCCCACAGTCGACGGAAGGACTCCTCATGCAGCTCGCGATGATCGGACTCGGACGGATGGGCGCGAACATCGTGCGCCGCCTCATGCGGGACGGGCTCGAGTGCGTGGTCTACGACGTGAATGCGGATGCCGTGCAGGCGCTCGTCGCGGAGGGCGCCGTCGGGGCCGAGAGCATGGCCGACCTGGCGTCGAAGCTGGAGGCGCCGCGGGCGGTGTGGATGATGGTGCCCGCCGGCCTCACTGGTCGCGTCGCCGAGGAGGCGGCCGCGGCGCTCGAGGAGGGCGACATCCTCATCGACGGCGGCAACTCGAACTACCGCGACGACGTGCGGCGGGCGGCGGCGCTGCGCGAGCGCGGCATCCACTACGTCGACGTCGGCACGAGCGGCGGCGTCTTCGGACTCGATCGCGGCTACTGCCTCATGGTCGGCGGGCCCGACGAGGCCGTCGAGCGCATCGAGCCGATCCTGAAGACCATCTCCCCCGGTGCAGGCGAGATCGAGCGAACCCCCGGACGCACCGGCGACCTCACGCCCGAGGAGCAGGGGTATCTGCACTGCGGCCCGTCGGGGGCCGGGCACTTCGTGAAGATGGTGCACAACGGCATCGAGTACGGCATCATGGCGTCGATCGCCGAGGGTCTGAACCTGCTGCAGAACGCGGATGCCGGAGTGCGCGAGGCCGAGCATTCCGCCGAGGTCGCCCCGCTCGAAGAGCCGGAGTTCTACCAGTTCCCCATCGACACCTCGAAGGTCGCCGAGCTGTGGCGCCGCGGATCGGTGATCTCGTCGTGGCTGCTCGACCTCACCGCCGCTGCGCTCGCCGATAACCCCACCCTCGACGGTCTCGCCGGCCGCGTCTCGGACTCGGGCGAGGGCCG
This sequence comes from Microbacterium sp. Soil_N32, assembly GCF_057655505.1. Taxonomy (NCBI): domain Bacteria; kingdom Bacillati; phylum Actinomycetota; class Actinomycetes; order Micrococcales; family Microbacteriaceae; genus Microbacterium; species Microbacterium sp. Soil_N32. The sequence goes on along the minus strand of NZ_JBDGME010000007.1, from coordinate 82,688 downwards.
CTGGACCGTGAAGGCCGCGGTCGACGTGGGTGTTCCGGTGCCGGTGCTGTCGTCGGCGCTGTTCGAGCGCTTCGCGTCACGCGGCGAAGACCACTTCGCGAACCAGGTGCTGTCGGCCATGCGCCTGCAGTTCGGCGGGCACCAGGAGCTGCCTGCCGGAGACGTGCTGGAGGCCGGCGGGAAGAAGGCTGACTCGGCGGAGAAGTAGTGCCGCCGCGCGGGTTCAGAAATCGCCCTCGGCGACCTGGAAGCAGACCAGCCCGCGCGAGCGCCACATCGCGACCACGCTGCGCCGGTCGTCGACCACGCCGACGACCTCGTAGTGCGGCGCGATGAACGCGTCGTAGATCTCGCCCTTCACGATGTTGTCGGCGCGGCGGTCGCCGGTGCGGCGGAGGAGAAGGCGGTCGAACGGGATGCCGTGGAACGTCAGCCACGCCTCGGTCGCACGGCGCGCGGTCTCATCGCGTCCGGAGACCACGAGAAGCGCGTCGACCTCGGGGTGCGCCGCAAGGGCCTGCGCGGCCATGACGACCGGGTGATGCGGGGTGTCGATCGAGACACTCCGCATGTCGTAGGGCGAGCGATCGCCCATGAGCGCGAGGGTGCCGTCGACGTCGAAGATCCAGATGCGGGGGCGGGAACCTGACCGCTCAGAGTGTTCGCTAGCGGTCAACTTACCGCTAGCCGGCGCGTCGTACGCTCCTCGATGTACCCGAGCTGAGTCATTAGAGCTCGGACAACTGCCTTCCCTAGCTCAAGAGGCACAGCATTGCCGAGCTGACGCTGGACATCGGCCCGGTTGCCAGCGATCTTGAAGTCGTCAGGGAAGGACATCAGTCGCAGCATCTCAGCAACGCGCAGCCGTCGTGCCCGTTCGAGACCATCAGGGGTTTGAACGTTCTCCCAGTGGAACGGCCCAACCCATGGGCCCGGCTGCGCTTGCAGCGTAGTTGACGGGCGATTCGGATCGAGCCTCAGAAGGAAAGTCCAGTAGCGGCTCCGCCATTCGAAGTGATTGCGTCCCTCATACCGATCCGTGTGCCACAGATAGTTCTGCCCCGGAGGGACTTCGGCGGCCAGTTCTCCGTACTGGCCCGCTACGATCTCGTCGCTAGCGACCCTTAAGACGGGAGGAAGACCGGCGAACGCTTGACCGGCAGTCACGTGTGGAATCTTCGTGGAGTCGACCTTGCGGTCCCGCTCGCTCCATCCGGAGTGAGTGGGTTCCGGGAACTCAAACTTCTTGCCATCGCGGCGCCCGACAACGAAGACGCGGCGGCGGAGCTGCGGCACTCCGTAGTCGGCAGCCAGAAGCACCCTCCACTGCGGGTTATAGCCAAGTTCGGCCAACGCCTTAAGGAGACGCTCAAACTGGGCTTTATGGGTGCTATAGGTCAGGCCTTGAACATTCTCCAGTACGAACGCTTCGGGACGGGCGTCTCTGACGACGCGAACGTACTCGTCGAGGAGGGAGGCGTTTGGGTCGCGGCTCTCGCGCTTCTGCTCAAGCCAAAAACCGGACTTGCTGAAGGGTGTGCATGGCGGGCCGCCCACCACCAGAACAGGCTCGGACGGGCGAAGACCGGCCGTTGCGAGGATCTGGTCAGTGGGCACCTCGCGTATATCTCCTGAGACCGTCGCCGCTCCGTCGAAGTTAGCTCGAAGGGTGTCGAGCGCCGGCTCGTTGTAGTCGGTCGCGACAGATACCTTTAAGAGGCCGCTGCCGTGGTCACCTGCGACGAGCGGATCAGCATCGGCGCGCTCGACTGCGAGGTCCAGCCCCCCCGCACCAGAGAACAAGCTCACAACAGGGAGCTGCTCGCCCATCTGACACCTCAGTTTCGTGGTCGTGCGTGCGGCCACCAAGATAGCTACACGTCTCAACAAGTATCGTCGAGAGCAGTCTGTCTCAGGCCACCGACATGCGAGGGAGCCAGGCGACAGTCGATGAGGCGAGCGACGGGAGTGCCAGTGGGGAACGACACGATTGCGGGGCGCTCGTTCGGCGAGGTGTATCGGGTTCAGAACCGCTTTGACCTTCATGATTTCCTCCTCAACGCGGTGGAGGCCTCTGGTGGTCGGGTCATCTACGCGAGCGAACCGACGCGGGCCCCCGTCTATCTCGGCGTGCAGCTTCCGTCCGACGAGCGCATCGGCCTGCTGGTGTATCCGTTTCGGATCACGAACAATCAGATCCCGAACCGGCCGCCCGACGAGGTACGAGGTCAGCTGCGCTACGGCTCGGAAGCGAGCTGGAAGCGTGAACATCCCGTCGGTCGCGACATCGGCGGCATCGACGTAACGATGATTCTCGGAGTCGACCCCATCGCCGAGGTCGCTGTCGGTCTCGACGCAACTCTGTGGGACCCCCTCCCCATGGGGATTTCGTTCTACCTCAAACAGGCAGACGTAGATGCTGCGATCGCATCGGGTTGGCATGTGTGGGAGAAAAAGAACAAGCCCGGTAGGAAGCGAGAGAACGCACGATCACCGCTCAACCTTGAGACTGTCGTCGCGTTCACTCCTAAACACTTCATCGATTACGCGCGACTGGAACGGCGCGCGACATCGTTGCGTCTAGATCCGCCTTTGCGATTCGCCGCGGCGGAAGCCATCGTGCGCGAGCAAAGTCAACCGGAGACGCACGGTAGACACGTCCTGGAGGAGCAGTTCGCCCTTTCGAGTGAGCAGATCCTCGACATCATCGGAGGTCGAAATCGACTCGCGGTGGCTGTCCGCGGAGGCGTTGCGGAGCACCATCTGGAGCAACAGCTAGAAGCTTCGGCGCGGGTTCTTCGCTCCGAACGCCTGGACGTTGATGCCCTTCACGACTTCGACGTCGATCTCACCGATGGTCGAGTGCTTCGTGTCGAGTGCAAAAACGCGAGTCCCAAGACCTTCGCTGATGGGTCATATCGAGTCGAGGTTCAGAAAACCCGTGCGTCGAAGGGTGATCCTGCGTCGCGCTTCTACCCCGTCGACGGGTTCGATGTTGTCGCTGCATGTCTGTTTTCCGCAACCGGAGAGTGGCAGTTTCGCTTCGCGCGGACCCTCGATCTCAAGCGCCACGAGGTATTCCCGGACAGGCTCGCACCGATTCAGCGGATCACCGATCTATGGGTCACGGAGATTGCGGACCTTCCGAGTGATTAGGTCTTCGCTCTCACCTGTGTCCGGAGGATCGAACTTCACATGCGCGGGGCCTGAATGCAACCGTGTCCAAGCTGTGCATACAGTCGCATTCTTCCGCTGTAGACGTTGCGGTAGATCGATCTCAAGAAGCGGCAGATTCCTCCACCGCCCGTTCCACCTGCCTCTGCAACTCCGCCGCCGAATACCCCGGCCATCCGTGCAACACGCGCACCCACTCCGCAGGCAATGCCGACGCGCCCCACATTGCCCCACCCAACGACCCGGCGATCGCGGCGACGGTATCTGTATCGGCCCCTCCCCGCACGGCCCGCCTCAACGCGTCCACCAATGACGACGCCCCGGCAATCGCCGCCAACGCCCCCTGGAACGCCCGCACGACCCACCCGTTCTGCGCCATGAAGTCACGCGGATGCGCTCCGGGCGCCAGGGCCTCATCAATCAACCCACCCCATCGAGCAGCATCCGCCGCTGGCAGCAACGACAACTGCCCCCGCACGTCGAACTCCCCGGTGAGCACCGCGTGCCTGATCGCGGCCGACCAGAGGACGCAGGCGGAGGCGCTGTCCTGCTCCCAGTGCGTGAGCTTCGAGATCGCCTCGGCAGCAGCCGCGAGTTCCGCGGCGGGGCGATCGAGGTAGCCCAGCGCGAGCGGACCCGTGCGCATGAGCGCCCCATTACCGCCGCTGCGGCCGGCGCGGTCGTGCTCGGCGCGCGCTGCGGCGAGCACGTCGGCCTCGGTGAACGGCTGCGGGATGCGGGCAAGCACGGCGCGGGTCTGCGCGCCGACGTCTTTCGCTGTCTGCGCCCATCCGATCCAACGTCCGACGATCTCCTCGCGCGACGCAGCATCGTTCAGGCGATCTCCGCGGGCGAGCACATCGAGGATCGGTACGGCCATGCTGGTGTCATCGGTCCACTCGCCGATACCGTGCCCGAACTGCCCCACGCCGAACTCCGGCGTCACCGTGTCGTCCAGTGCCGGACCGAACTCGTACTGCGAACCGAGCGCGTCACCGGCGGCCGAGGCGAGCACGGCGCCGATCGCACGGTCCAGCTGAGAGGCATTGAGAGGCATGACGGGCCTTCCGGTCGGAGCGAGCGGCTACACCTGCACGCTACCGAACGGTGTGAGTCAGTCGGTGGGTTCGGCCAGTCCCCAACCCCCGAGTAACAACCTCGCAAACTCCCTCACGCGGTTCACAGCGTTCTGCCAGGATTGACGCATGACTACACCGAACAGCACTCCTGCGGGCTGGTACGACGACGGCTCCGGACGCCAGCGCTGGTGGGATGGTCAGCAATGGGGGATCTTCGCCGACGAGTTCAGCGCGCAGGCTTCCACGACTGACGATTCCGCCTCCGTCGATGCGTCCTCCACCGACGGCGCGGATGCCTCCGCCACGAACACTTCGGCGGGCAACGCCACGCCCGCGTCCGACACGTCGGCCTGGGCCGCTCCGTCGGATGCCTCCGCCACGACGTCCGCGAACGACGCCGCGCCCTCGTACGACGCGCAGAGCGACGCCGCCACGCAGAACGACGCGCCTGCGCACGACGCCCCGGCCGCGGACGCCTCCGGCGCCCCGTCGTACGAGGCGTCCGCCACCCCGTCGTACGAGGCCCCCGGCACCGAGACCCCGGCGTACGAGCCGCCGGCGACGGAGACCCCCGCGTACGAGTCGCCGGTCGCCCCGGCCCCGCCGGCGTACGAGGCCACCCAGCCTCCCGCCTACGAGGCGCCGTCGTTCACGGCTCCCGGAGCATCCGCATCCGACGCTCCCGCCTACGCCGGCGCACCCGCGTACCAGGCGCCCGGCGCCGCGAACCCCTACAGCGCCCCGGGCACCCCCGGCACCCCGAACCAGGCGTATCCGGGCGCGGCCCCGTCGTACCCCGGCTCCGGCGCCCCGGTCTATCCCGGCGCATACGGCGCAGCGCCCGCGGGGCCGAAGAAGCTCAACATCGTCGCCCTGATCTCGGCGATCGTCGCCGCGGTCGGCTTCATCTTCGCGTGCATCCCCGGCGCCCTGTTCATCGGCTGGATCCTGCTGCCGATCGCGTTCGTGCTCAGCATCGTGTCGCTCTTCCTCAAGGGCGACAAGAAGTGGCTCGGATTCGTCGGTCTCGGCCTGTCGATCCTCGGCACGATCGCCGGATTCATCGTGTTCTTCGCGGTGCTCGCCAACTCGTTCGACCAGGCGTTCGGCGGCAACGACGACACCACGGTCACGCAGCCGTCCGACGAGCCCGAAGACGAGGGCACCACCGAGGAGGGCACCACCGAGGAAGACCCGAGCGCGGCCGAGGGCTCGCGCGAGAACCCGTACCCGCTGGGCTCCGAGATCAGCAACAGCGACTGGACCGTCGTCGTCAACTCGGTCAACCCCGACGGCAACGCGGTCGTCTCGGCGGCGAACCAGTTCAACGAGCCTGCCCCGGCCGGGTCGCACTACGAGATCGTCAACCTCACCGTCACCTACAAGGGTGCCGACTCGAGCTACGCGGCCGAGGTCATGGTCGACGCTGTGCTCTCGTCGGGCTCGGTCGTCAGCTCGTACGACGCCCTCGTCGTGCTCGAAGACGACCTCGGCTACGACGAGCTCTACGCCGGCGGCACCGTCACCGGCTCGATCGCGTTCCTCGTGCCCGACGGCGACACCTACCTGCTGCGTGTCGCCCCCGGCATCCTCGCCGACGACGTCTTCATCAAGCCGTAACCCGCTCCACCCACGAAGCCCCGGCGCAGGCAGCGTCGGGGCTTCGTCGCGTGTCGGGGCGGCGGGCGCTCGCTCGGTCGGGTTCGCGGCATGCTGGAGAACAGGCGCACGAGAGGGGCACGATGTCGACGACCAGCGGATGCCCGTGCGACCAGTACCCCGACAGCGACCGCACCGACCCGCACGACGAGGAGCGCGCCGGCCGTGTGCGCATCGTCTCGACGAGCGAGCCGGGGTGGTCGATGACCTTCGAGGTCGAGTGCACGGCGTGCGCCCGCCGCTTTCGCGTGACGCAGATCGACGGTCCCGCGCTGCAGTGGAGGTGGGTGCCGCGCGGTGAGAAGCGGAAGCGGGGCGCGCGCACGACGCCGTAGGGTGTCGGCCATGGGTTCTCGTTACGACATTGCTCTCTTCACGGGTGTCACGATCGACGCCTTCGCCGCGGCCATCTCCGACCGATACGCCGTCGAGGATCGGGTCGAGGGTCCGTGGCAGTCCCCTGACGCGACCGTCGCCGCGATCGACGTGGGCGGGCGTCCGGCCGTCGTGGTCGCCAGCGCCCCGATGAAGACGCCGCGGGGAATCGACACGCGTCTCGCACGGCGCCTCGGTGCGACCGAGTGCGCTTTCGCCACGGTCTGGGACAGCGTCTCGACCTACGAGCTCACCGTCGTCGGCGACGGCGTCGATCGGACGCTCACGGTCGAAGCCGATCTCGACGACGAGGCGCAGGAGCCGGTGCGAACCGCATCGGGCGCCCCGCTCCCCGAGGAACCCGCGGGTGCCGACCTGGACGAGTCCTTCATCCAGATCGTCTTCACCGGCCGGTACGGGGTCGACCCGGGCAGCCTCGCCGGTATGGGGGAGTGGTACGCGATCGAGAAGAACGCGGCGGCCTGACGGCGGGACGCCGGGATCACGATGACAACCTGATCTATCTTCGTGTACCCAGATTGACCACTGCTTGGACTGAGAAAGTGGCAATTTGATCCCGGCATTGGACACGGATGCCCTCGCCGTCGGATACTCGACGCACCGTGCCGCCGTCCTCGGCGCGGGTTCCTCATGACCCAGACCTCCCCTCCCACGCCTCCCGCGCGCGTGCTCGTCGTCGGTGCCGGCCGACTCGGGGCGGTGCTCGCCCGAGCGCTCGCCGCCGCATCCGTCGTCGCCCTCGGCCCCGTCGGCCGCGACGGCGACCTCCCGCAGGCCGACATCGCGCTGCTCGCGGTGCCCGATGCGCAGATCGCGGATGCCGCGCGCCGAGCTCGAAGGCACGCGCCGCTCGTCGGACACCTGTCGGGCGCGACGCCGCTGACCGACGTCGACTTCGGGCTGCATCCGCTGCAGACCTTCACGGGCGACGAGGCACCCGACGTGTTCCACGGGCTGGGCGTCGCCGTGAGCGCACGCACCCCGCAGGCCCTCGCGATCGCGATCGGTCTCGCCCGCACCCTCGGCGCCGAGCCGTTCGAGATCGACGACGTCCACCGCGCCGAGTACCACGCGGCCGCGTCGTTCGCCTCGAACTTCGTGCTCACTGTGCTCGACGCGGCCGAGCGCCTGGGACGCGAGGCGGGCCTCGACCGCGTGCACCTCGCCCCGCTCGTGCGCCGCACGGTCGACAACTGGGTCGCCGACGGCGCCGCCTCCGCCTTGACCGGACCCATCGCCCGCGGCGACACCGCCACCGTCGAGCGGCAGCGCGCCGCCGCATCCGCCGCCGGTCTCGGCTCACCGTTCGACGCCCTCGCCGACGCGACCCGAGAGCTCGCCGCGACCACCCCCGTCCCCACCCCGCACTCGAAAGGACGCGCATGAGGATCGCCCGCACGATCGCCGAGATGCGTGCCGCCGTCGACGACGCGAAGCAGCGCGGCCACCGCGTCGGCCTCGTCCCCACGATGGGCGCGTTCCATGACGGACACCTGTCGCTCATGCGCCGTGCCCGGGCCGAGAACAGGCTCGTCGTCGTGTCGCTGTTCGTCAATCCGACGCAGTTCGCGGCGAACGAAGACCTCAGCACCTACCCCCGCGACGAGCAGCGCGACGCGGCGCTCGCCGAGGCCGAGGGCGTCGACGTGCTCTTCGCCCCCGAGCCCGCCGAGATCTACCCCGACGGCTTCGCGACGAGCATCCACGTCGCAGGCATCACCGAGGTGCTCGACGGTGCGAGCCGCCCCGGCCACTTCGACGGTGTCGCCACGGTGGTGACGAAGCTGTTCGGCATCGTGCGCCCCGACGTCGCCTACTTCGGCCGCAAAGACGCGCAGCAGGTGCTCGTCGTGCAGCGGGTCGTGCGCGACCTGAACCTCGATGTGCGCATCGAGCCGTGCCCGATCGTGCGCGAACCCGACGGCCTCGCGATGAGCTCGCGCAACGTCTATCTCGACGCGGATGCGCGTGTCCGCGCGACCGCCCTGCACCGCGCCCTCGACGCGGCCGCAGCCGTGCACCGCGACGGGGTGCGGGATGCCGAGGGCATCCGTTCGTCCGCCCTGGCGGTGCTCGCGGAGGCCGGCATCGACCCCGAATACCTCGAACTCCGCGACGCCGACACGCTCGCCGCCGTCGAGCGGGTCGATCGAGACGCGCTGCTGCTCGTCGCGGCCCGCGTCGGCGCTGCCCGGCCCTCGACAACCTCCTCCTGAAAGGCGACGCCTGATGCGACGCACCATGTTGAAGTCCAAGATCCATCGGGCGACGGTCACCGGCAGCGACCTGTCGTACGTCGGCTCGATCACGATCGACCCCGACCTGCTTGAGGCCGCCGACATCCTGCCGCACGAGCAGGTGCACGTGGTCGACGTCGACAACGGCCAGCGCTTCGTCACCTACACGCTGCTGGGCGAGCGCGGGTCGCGGGTGATGCAGGTCAACGGCGCGGCGGCGCGGCTCGTGCAGCCGGGTGACACGATCATCGTCATCTCTTACGCCGAGTACTCCGCGGCCGACCTCGCCGACTACACCCCGACCGTGGTGCACGTCGACCGGGCCAACGAGATCGTGCGCGTCGACGACGCGGTCGGCGAGCTGGTCGCGCGATGAGCGCGCACCCTGCCTCGCGCCCGCGCGTGACCCTCGGCGACCTCGTCGCGAAGAAGCGCGCGGGCGAGCCGCTCGTGATGGTCACCGCGTACGACCACCCGGGCGCGCGCATCGCCGAGGAGGCCGGCGTCGACCTCGTGCTCGTCGGGGATTCGGCCGCGATGACGGTGCTCGGCTACGACAGCACCGTGCCGATCACGGTCGACGAGATGCTCATGCTGACGCGCGCGGTGCGCCGCGGACTCGACGGCCCGCTGCTCGTCGGCGACCTGCCGTTCGGCGCGTACGAGGCATCCGACGCCCTCGCGCTCGCGACCGCGCAGCGCTTCGTGAAGGAGGCGGGCGTCGATCTCGTGAAGATCGAGCGGGGCGGCACGAGCGTCGATCGGGCGCGGGCCCTCGTCGCGGCGGGCATCCCCGTCGTCGGGCACGTCGGGCTCACCCCGCAGACTGCGACGGCCCTCGGCGGATACCGCGCGCAGGGAAGATCGGCCGAGGCCGCGGTCGCGCTCATCGACGATGCGATCGCCCTGCAAGACGCGGGGGTGTCGTTGCTGGTGGTCGAGGCGGTGCCGGCCGAGGTCACCCGGGCGCTGCGTGCGCGGATCGACGTGCCGGTCATCGGGATCGGCGCGGGATCGGATGCCGACGGCCAGGTGCTCGTCTTCCACGACCTGCTCGGCCTCACCGAGGGCCCCGCCGCGAAGTTCGTGAAGCGCTACGCCGACCTGCGCGCGGCGGCGGTGGCGGGTGTCGCGGCGTATGCGAGCGAGGTGCGGTCGGGCGCGTACCCCGCGCCCGAGCACACGTACGGGATGCCCGCCGCCGAGGCCGCGCGTCTCGCGGAGCTGCTCGCCGACCGCTGACGCGGTGGCTCCACGTTCCGATCCGTTCCCGTCGCGCGAGTGTCTGCTTCGCGCACTCGCGGGCCGTTCCGGTCGCACGAGTGGTCGTTCTGGGGGGCTGAGAGCAGCCGTTCGTGCGACCGGAGCCGGGGGTCGAGGCGGCGCCGGGGCGAGTGGGAGCGAGCGGGGCGTTGGTATACCGGCGAGAGCGCTTTCGCTAGTCTGGGGGCGACCACGATCAGGGGAGGGACCGCGATGTCATCCGAAGCCACCACCACTTTCCACTCGAGGGCGGATGCCCCGACCACGGCCGGCGTGATCCAGCGCGTGCTCGCCGACAACAAGGCGACGGTGCTCGGCCAGAGCCCCGATGGGGCGGTGATCGACTTCCAGACCCGCAAGACCATGCTCAACTGGGAGCTCCTCGGGCGCGCGACGATCACGCCCGCTGCTGCCGGGTCGGACGTGCACATGTCTCTGAACGTGCACCACAACCGTCCGCCGGCGCTCATGGACGGCGCGAAGAACCGCAAGGCCCTCGAGAAGCTGGTCGGGCAGATCCAGTCCGCACTGCCCTGACCCGGCGCGCTCGCGCACACCCGCTCGCGCGTCAGGCGCGCTCGCGCCAGCCGATCCCCACGCCCGCGATGCGGCGGGCGGCGTCGTCGGCAGCCACCGGCTCGCCGACCGTCGCGCCGCGTTCGAGCGACACGACCGAGTGCACGACCGAGTCGGTGTACACGTGCACGAGGTTGTAGCCCTGCGCCGCGTCCTGCCCGCGGGTCGCGCCGACGGGCTGCGCGAGGTCCTGCCCGTACGCGCTCGACGACGCCACGGCCACGGGGATGCCGACGAACGTGCCGAACGACGGGTGGTGCACGTGCCCCGAGAGGATGCCCCGCACGTCCGATCCGCGCAGCACCGCGGCCAGCGCGGGCTGATCGCGCAGCTCGACCGTCACGGCGAGGTCGAGCACGGTCGGCAGCGGCGGGTGGTGCATGAGCAGCAGCGTGCCGTCGGGCGCGGGGGTCGCGAGTTCGTCGGCGAGCCACGACAGCTGCGCCGCGGTCATCTCGCCCCAGTGCGACCCCGGAACGTTCGAGTCGGCCACGATGACGCGCAGCCCGCCGAACCAGCGCACCTGGGTGATCGGGGCATCCGCGGCATCGACGTCGTCGGTCGACCCGGCGGCCGCGGCCCCCAGAGCCAACTCGGCCCGCATCTCGGCGCGCGAGTCGTGATTGCCCGCAGCCCACACGACCTCGCAGCCGAGGGCCTCGGCGGCCGGCTCGACGAGCGCGCGCAGACGCCGGTACGACGATGCGTCGCCCCGATCGGCCATGTCGCCCGTCATCAGCAGCGCGTCCGGCCGCAGGCCCGATTCGACGAGGCGCGTGAGCATGAGCGACAGGTTGGCGTCGGCATCCGTCCCGCTGCCGTACAGCGGAGCGCGTTCACCGGGCAGGTGCGTGTCGGAGATGTGCACGAAGGTGTGCGACGGGCGGGGGTGTTCGGTGAGGATCATGTCTCTTCCTGGTCAGCGAACGGGCACAACGGGAAAACGGCGAAGGTCAGACGGCGGCGGCGGTGGTTCCCTCCACCAGCGATCCCGAGAAGCCACGACGCACGGGCTCGCCCTCGGTGTCGCCCGAGAGCAACCGCTGCATGGTCTCGACGGCGGCCTCGGCCACCTTCTCGACCGGGATGCGCACAGTGGTGAGACCGAGCAGATCGGCACCGGGCAGGATGCCGTCGCAGCCCGTGACGCTCACATCGCCGGGCACGCTCAGCCCCGCCGCTCGGGCGGCGCGCATCACGGCGAGCTGTCGGTAGTCGGAGGCGCACAGCACCGCGGTAGCCCCGGCCTGCACCGCCTTCAGGGCCTCGCCGACCCCGTCGGACGGTGCGGCGCCGACCGACAGCATGGTCACGGCGACCCCCGCCGACACCAGCGTCTCGCGCATCGCGAGCGCGCGCAGGTGCTCGGTGTACGAGGCGTCGGCGCTTCCGGCCAGCACCACCACGCGCGTGTGACCGAGCGCGGCGACGTGCGCGGCGAGCATCCGCCCATGCGCCGGGTCGTCGTAGTGCGCCGAATGGATGCGCCCCGACTCCTCGATGCGTCCGGCGCGGAGGATCGGCACCTGGTCGGCGAAGCGCTCGAGCTGCGCCGATCCGATGCCGCCGGTCGCGACGATGAGCCCCGCGACGCGCATGCCGAGCAGGCGGTCGAGCGCGCCGACCTGCTTCGCACCCTGCTCGTCGGCGCCGATCGTGACGGTCACGAGGTCGAGGCCGCGGCGGTGCGCTTCGTCTTGCAAGCGGGAGAAGAGCAGACCGTACGCGGGGTTGCTCGCATCGCGCAGCATGAGGCCGACGGTGTCGGTGCGCCCCGCGGCGAGCTCGGCGGCCACGGTGTTGCGCACGTACCCCAACCGCTCGGCCGCGTCGAGGATCTTCGTCTGCGTCTCGGGGGCGAACCGCCCCTCGCCTTTCAGCGCACGTGTGGCCGTCGCGCGGGAGACACCGGCCGCAGCCGCGACGTCACTGATCGTGACGCGCAGCGCCGGGGTCGCCGCGTCGCGGGTCGCGCCCGCACCCCCCGCGGCTGTCCCGGAGCGGCCGGCGTCGGCGCGGCGTGCACCCTCCTGCGCCGCGTCCGTCGTCCGCGGCTCCCCAGCCGCGGCATCCGTCCCGTCCCCCTCCGCGACCGTCTCCGGCGCGGTGTCTTCAGCCCCCGTCATGCGCGATTTCTCCGCTTGCGAGGCCCTCCGGCGCGCGATCCTCGTCCGTACACGAGATACATGGTGACACCCATGATGATCATGAGCAGCACGGTGTAGACGAACGTGATCGGCATCGCGTCGAGGTTGTTCTCGCCGCGGGTGCTCTCCTGGATCGCGACACCCAGCGGCTTGTACAGCGGGTGGTACAGGAAGATCGCCGCGTCGTAGTCGTCGAGCAGGCTGTTGAAGTTGAGCGCCGTGATCGCCGCGGCCGTCGGCAGCACCAGCGGGATGAGCACCCGGCGGAACGTGGTGAGCGACTTCGCCCCGAGAATACGCGAGGCGTCTTCCAGCGAATCGGGCACCGACGCGAACCCGGCCTTGAGCAGACGCAGCGTGAACGGGATCTTCACGCTGATGTACGCGATCAGCAGCAGCACGGGCGTGCCGGTCAGCACGATGCCGCCGACGATGCCCTGCGGACGGTCGAACGCCATGACGAGCGCGAGCGCGATGAGCACGATCGGCAGGATCCACGGGATGTGCAGCACGTACTCGATCGCCGTGGTGAGCACGTTGCGGTGCTGCTGCAGCATGCGCGCGACGAACAGCAGTCCGCCGACGACGATGATCGACGCGAGCGCGCTGTAGACGACGCTCACGATGAACGGCCGCAGCGCCTCGGCGCTCGAGAAAACGGTCACGTAGTTGTCGAGCGTGAAGCTGTCGAACGTGATCGACCCGGCCAGGATGCTGCGCGCATCGACGAACGAGAAGATCACGATGAGCACCACGGGGATCAGGTAGATCACCCACAGCAGGTACGCGACCACGTGCACCGCGAGGTTCGCGAACGGGTTGCGGATCTGCTGCTTCTGGATCGGCGTCGCGACCTTGGCGACCGAGAAGTACACGCCCGACTTCTCGGCGCGGTTCATGATGGCGAGCAGGATGATGGTCGCGACACCGAGCACGATCGCGAGCAGGGCCGCGATGTCGCGCGTGATGGGGCTGCGCGAGAGGTCGATGATGAGCGGCGCCACGGTCTGGAAGTCGGGACCGCCGAGCACGAGCGGGGCGGTGAGCGCGCCGAGCCCGATGAGGAACGTGAGCACCGTGACGGCGAGCAGCATGGGCTTCATGACCGGCAGCACGATGCGCCGCAGGATCGTCCAGGTGGATGCTCCCATGAGCTTCGCCGCCTCGATCGAGGCGTAGTCGACCTTCGCGAGCGACGACGAGAGGAACAGCATGTGGTTCGTGGTCGTCGCGAACGTCATCACGAACACGACCGCGAAGTAGCCCGAGAACCAGTCGCGGTTCATGTCGGGGTTGATGTTCACGAGCAGGTTCGTGACGAACCCGAACTTGCCGTAGATGAAGTTGTAGCCCGCGGCGAGCACGATGCCGCCGTAGATGAGGGTGGTGGCGTACCCCAGCCACAGCAGCTTCGCACCCCGCACCTTGAAGTACTGCGTGACGAGCACGATGAACACGCCCACCACGTTGACCGTGATCGACAGGGTGATCGCCAGCAGGAAGCTGTTGCCCAGCGTCTTCAGCGCGCGCTCGCTGCCGAGCAGCTTCTCGATCGCCCGCAGACTGAACTGCCCGTCGGGGAAGAACGTCGTGCCCAGCAGCGCCGTGTTGGGCAGCACGAGGAACGCGGCGGCGAACCAGATGACGACGACGCCGGTCACCCAGGCGAGCGGCGAGCGGAGCATCGAGCGGATGCTGCCGCGGCGACCGCGCGACGGCGACGGGCGCCCCTCGGCGGCCTCCTCGACGTCGACGGCGGTGGCGGTGAGAGCGCCGGGGGTGTCGGTCATCGCCGCAGAGGGCGGGGGGACGGGGCGGCCGGCGGTCGTGCCGCCGTCGGCATCCGACGCGTGCGGGCGGTTCTGGTCGTCGCTCATGTCACGCCGCCGGGTACTGCAGGATCCACCGCGGGTCGACGCCGACCTGCACCGCGTCACCGGGCTCCCAGGCACGGGCGCTCGCGGCCGCCGGAACGCTCACGCGCAGCGGGGCGTCCGCGGCGGTCACCGTGTAGACGCTGTGGCTGCCGTGGTAGGTGCGCTCGGCCACACGACCCTCGAGCGTCGCCGGGGCGGTGGTCGGAGCATCCGCCGACGCGAGGGCCAGCTTCTCGGGCCGCACGTAGCTCTCGGCCGTCGCGTCGAGCCCGGCGCCGAGGCCGGTGAGCTGCGCCGGCGTGAGGCGGTTGTTCTCGCCGATGAACCGGCACACGAACGGGGTCGCGCTGCGGTCGTAGATGTCTTCCGGAGTGCCCACCTGCTGCAGCGTGCCGGCGTCGAGCACGGCGATGCGGTCGCTGAGGGTGAGCGCCTCCTCCTGGTCGTGCGTGACGTACACCGTGGTCACGCCGACCTCGTGCTGCAGCTCCTTGAGCTGCTCGCGCAGCTGCACCCGCAGCTTGGCGTCGAGGTTCGACAGCGGCTCGTCGAGCAGCAGGATGCTCGGCGTCAGCGCGAGCGCGCGGGCGATGGCGACGCGCTGCTGCTGCCCGCCCGACAGCTCCGAGACGTTCTTGTCGAGCTGCGACGAGGCGAGGCCGGTGCGGTCGGCGACCTCGTCGACGCGGCGGCGCTGGTCGGCCTTCGAGAGCTTCTGCGCACCCTTCTGCACCGTGAGGCCGAAGGCGATGTTGTCGCGCACGTCCATGCTGGGGAACAGCGCGTAGTTCTGGAAGACCATGCCCACGCCGCGCTTCTCGCTCGGCACGCGCGTGACGTCGCGCCCGTCGATGAAGATGCGCCCGCCAGTGGGCTCGATGAATCCTGCGAGCGAACGCAGGGCGGTGGTCTTGCCGCACCCGGAGGGACCCAGGAGGGTGAAGAACTCACCCTCCCGGATCTCCAGGTTCAGGTGCGAGACCGCACGGTGATCGCCGAAGGCGACCTCGACGTCGTCGAAACGGATCATGGCGTTGTTCCTTCTGCCGTGGTTCTTGTGCGGTCTCGCCGGCGGATCAGCCGATGTACTCGAGGGTGACCTTCTCGACCCACGATCCGAGGTTCTCGCTCACGAAGCCGAAGTCGATGTCCTGCCGGGGCAGGGTCTCCATGAGCTCGACGACCTCGGGGTTGGCCTTCTCGACCGCGTTCTCGTTCACCGGCATCGCGTTGAACTCGGCGGCGAACTCGCCCTGCACCTCGGCGCTGCCGAACCAGTCGATGAACTCCTGCGCCTTCTCCTCGTTGCCCGTGCCGTTGATCTGCGCGATCTGCTCCGTCACGTAGGGCACGCCGTACTCGGGCACGATCATGCCGGTGGTGGTGCCGTACTCGGCGTCGCGCGCCTCGATGCCGCTCGACGGGATGACGCCGTAGTCGACCTCGTCGCGCGAGATGCGGGCGTACAGGTCGGTGCCCTCGACGGCGGGGGAGCCGTTGGCGTAGTACGCCTCGACCTTCTCCCAGCCCTCGTCGCTCACGCCCAGGTCGCCGTCCTCGTCGAGGTAGCGGGTGAGGATGCTCGCGAGCACGAGCTGCGGGGTGGCCTGGCCGAGCGCGGGGTTGACCTCGTAGCGGCCGGCGTACTCCTCGGTCCAGAGGTCCTCTTCGTCGGACGGGGCATCCGTGATGCGGGTCTCGTCGTAGACCGTGACGATGGCCTGCTCGACGAGCGGCCAGAACGCGCCGTCGGCCGGGTCGCCGGCGTCGGCCGGGACCTCGCCGGCCCACTCGGGCTCGTAGGCGGTGATGGCGTCTTCGCTCTTGAGCTGCTCGAAGAACATGTTGTTGAGACCGAAGACCACGTCGCCGACGGGGTTGTTCTTCTCGGCGATGATGCGGTTGGTGAGGTCGGCGCCGCCCAGGCCCACGATCTCGATGTCGATGCCGGCTTCCTTGGCCTTCTCGGTGATCCACTCGCCGCGGCCGTCGCTGTTGGAGTTCGTGTAGACGATCAGGGTGTCGCCCGAGCCGCCGCCTTCGCCTCCGCCCGCGGTGTCTTCTCCGCCGCCGGTGCATCCGGTGAGAGCGATCGCCGCTGCCGCCGTGATCCCGATGAGAGACCAGCGCCTCTTCCGCATGTCGACCATGTTCGTCCCTTTCTCGCCTTCGAGCTGTGTCGGGTCTGACTCTACCCGGCTTTTGTGATGAAGGCACAAAGATTGTTCTGTTTCATGAGCGCGGTCGCGCGTCCGCACTCAAGGTAGGCGGCGCGGATGAACGGGCGGGAGCGACCGGGTGAACGTCTTGCTCAGGGGGAGGCGAGCGCGTCGCGTGCGGCGGCGAGCTCGTGGAGGAGGTCATCCACGCGGTCCGGGCCGAGGGCGTCGGCCACCCCGTCGACCACTGCGGCGACCGTGCGGCGCGCATCCCGCACGAGTGAGGTCGCCTCGCGGGTGAGTGCGGTGTCGCGCTCGCGACGCGCCCCGGGTGCCTCGGACCGCTCCACGAGTCCGCGCCGCTCGAGGCCTTGCACGAGCACGTTCATCGACTGTCGAGAGACGAAGGTGCGGCGGGCCAGCTCCGATCCCGTGATGCCCGGGCTGTCGTGGAGGGTCTGCAGGCACACGTACTGAGGCACCGTGAGGCCGAGCGGGCGCAGCGCCTCGTCCATGCGCTGGTGCAGCAGAGCCTGCGTCTGCTTGATGAGGATGCCCAGGTGCTCGGCGGGCGTGCGGGTTGCCGGATCCGTCATGTCAACAGTTTGACATACGAGTTCGATGCATGTCAGTATGTTGACATCGATCCAACCCGAGGAGCATTCATGACCACGTCCGGCCCCGACTTCATCTCCTTCCAGGTGCGCGATGTCGACGCATCCGCCGTCTTCTACGAACAGGTCGTCGGGCTCACCCGCGTGCCGGGCAACCCGGCCGCCGCCGTGTTCTCCGCAGGTTCGGGCGCGGCCTTCGCCGTGCGCGGCCCCCTGCCCGGCGTCGACCTCGATGCGATCGCACAGCTCGGCGCCGGCGTGGGCGTCTGGTTCCACGACGGGAACACGGCTGAACGCCATGCCCGGCTGGTCGAGGCGGGGGCCCGCATCGTGCAGGAACCGACCGAGGGTCCGTTCGGGCTGCAGTTCACCTTCCTCGACCCCGACGGCTACGCCGTCACCCTCCACTCCCGCGCCTGAGTCCGCGCCTCGCGTGCGGGATTGATATGGCAGGTTCCAGCAGCCGTGGAGCTGCCATATCGATCCCGCGACGGGCTGCCGGGGTGGGGCGGGGTTAGGGCTCCCAGCGGAGGATGTCTCCGGGCTGGCAGTCGAGTGCGGTGCACAGGGCGTCGAGGGTCGTGAAGCGCACGGCTTTCGCTCGGCCGTTCTTGAGCACGGCGAGGTTGGTGGGGGTGATGCCGATGCGTTCGGCGAGCTCGCCCACGCCGATCTTGCGGCGGGCCATCATCACGTCGATGTCGACGACGACGGGCATCAGATGACCTCGTCGTCGAGCTCTGACCGCAACGCCGTCGCCTCGGCATCACGGGCGATCGCCTGCCGCAGGAGCGCCTTCATCACGACGACCAGCAGCGCCATGCCGGCGAGCACGACGCCGACTCCGCCGATGAGCGCGACCATGCCCGGCGCGGTATCGCCGGGGGCGAGTGCCGCGCCGAGGGCGAGCATCAGAACGGATGCTGCGGCGATCGCGGCGATGATGACATTCACCCAGCGGAACGAGGTGGCGGAGAAGATCGAACCGCGCCGCACCTTCGTCAGCAGCATCCACACGCCGACCGCGAAGAGCTGGAGGGTCGCCACGCCCGCGATCAGGAACGCCACCAGGGCGAGACGGCCGGGGAGCGGGGTGGTGTCGAGGTCGTTCCAGACGACGGATGCCCCCGCGATCTGCACCACGACCGAGCCCGCGAGGGCGATCGCGATGACGACGCGGAGGGCGGTGATGGTGGGTGTGTTCACGGCTCTCGCCTCTCGTCGAGCAACGACAGCAATCTATCGTTAATCGTTCGATCTGTCGATCTCTTCGTTCGCGGAGGGGCAGGGAGTGCCGCGTGCGGGGGTGCGGATACGGCGTGTTGTGACCCCTCGCGGCGAAGGACGACCAGGGAGGGGAGAGCGCGCGGGCTCAGGAGGCGCGAGAGGCGGGGGCGGAAGGGGAGGTCGTGTCGACCTCGGCCCAGAGTGCGTCGAGCGAGAGGTGGAGCACGCCGCAGATCGCCGCGATCGTCGAGAAGGCTGGGGTCGCCACGCGGCCCGACTCGATCTTGCGCAGAGTCTCGGGCGAGACGCCGGCGTCGAGGGCGACGGCGAGCATCGACCGCTCACCGCGGGCCCGGCGCAGCACGGAGCCGAGGCGCTCGCCGCGGGCGACCTCGGCGGGCGTGAGGGGCATCCGAACCATCATGCGCCCATTCTAATCCCGGGATAGTATTACCGGGATAACAATCGGAGACGAACGCGAGACCCCCATGATCGAGATCCTCACGCCCGCCCAGCTCGACCGCGCCCGCGCGACCGGCGCCCTCGTCGGCGGCATCCTGCAATCCCTGCGCGAGCGGGTGTCGGTCGGCACGAACCTGCTCGACATCGACCGCTGGGCGCAGGCCATGATCGTCGAGGCGGGGGCCGAGTCCTGCTACGTCGACTACGCCCCCTCGTTCGGACGCGGGCCCTTCGGTCACTACATCTGCACCGCCGTGAACGACGCCGTGCTGCACGGAATGCCGCACGACTACACGCTCCGCGACGGCGACCTCCTCACCCTCGATCTCGCCGTCTCGCTGCAGGGCATCGCGGCGGATGCGGCCATCAGCTTCGTGGTGGGTGAGGCGCAGGCATCCGATCTCGCACTCATCGACGTCACCGAGCGCGCGCTCGCCGCCGGCATCGCCGCCGCACGACCGGGCGGCCGGATCGGCGACATCTCGCGGGCGATCGGCACCGTGCTCAAGGCCGACGGATACCCGGTCAACCTCGAGTTCGGCGGCCACGGGATCGGGTCGACCATGCATCAGGATCCGCACGTCGCGAACGACGGACGCCCCGGTCGCGGCTACATCCTCCGCCCCGGCCTGCTGCTCGCGCTCGAGCCCTGGGTCATGGCCGACACCGATCGCCTCGTGACGGATGCAGACGGCTGGACGCTGCGCAGCGCCACCGGTGCCCGCACCGCCCACACCGAGCACACGGTCGCGATCACCGAGACAGGGGCGGAGATCCTCACCCTCCCGCCGGCTGCCTGAGGCTCGCTCCCGTCGAGGACTGCGGCGCTGACCAGAACTCAGGACCGAGTCCCCCGCTCGGGCGAACCGGGCGCGGCGGGCCGGCTGAATGCGCCCGGTCGTCCTGAGTTGGTGCTGCTGGCGTGCGCGGCCCGGCGCGCCGCACCGAGGTGATCAGGTCGATCGGTCCGCCGGGGGTGCGCCCGGATCGTCGTCACCGGGGGCGGCATCATCGTCGCCCTCGTCGTCGTCCGAGCCTTTCGCGTCGAACGCGACGCCCAGGGCGATGCCGATCGAGATGCCGAATCCCATGCCCAGCGCGAGGTTGTCGAAGACGAGCATCCCGAACAGCGCCCCGAAGGCGATGCCGAGGCTGATGCCGATGGCCAGGCCGTTCTGCGATCTCTTCGGGGACTTCTTCGGCTGATCCGTCATGCTCTCGACGCTACGCATCGCCCTTCTCGGTCCGCATCCCCCGCGCGACGGACCCCGCAGAACTCACACCCCATGCCCAGGTGAACGATATATCGTTGACTATCGTTCACCACCCTCGAGGAGGCATCATGAGCAACGCATTCCCCTTCGGCCCCGGCGGCTTCGGCGGTTTCGGATCCAACGGCGACGGCAACGGCGGCCCCGGCCGCAACGACCGCGCCGACAACCCCTTCGGCTCCCTCTTCGGCCCCAACGGTCTGGGCGGAGCGAACGGCCCCGCCGGCGCCCTCTTCGACGCATTCGACCAGCTGCGCAAGTCGTTCGAGCAGCGTCCGTCCGGCGGCTCGCGCATGGCTCGCGGCGATGTGCGTCAGGCGGTTCTCTCGCTTCTCGCCGAGCGCCCCATGCACGGCTACCAGATCATCAACGAGATCGCCGAGCGCTCGGGCGGCACCTGGAAGCCGAGTGCCGGATCGGTGTACCCCACCCTTCAGCTGCTCGCCGACGAGGGCCTGATCGAGGCAGACGAGCAGAACGGCCGCAAGACCTACTCGCTCACCGAGGCGGGTCGCGCCGTCGTCGCCGAGACCACGGGCACCCCCGCGCCGTGGGTCGCCAGCGACGGTGAGGGCAAGCGCAACGACCCCCGGTTCCATGCGCTGCCGAAGGCGGGTCTCGACCTGGCCGCGGCCGCCGCGCAGGTCGGTCGCAGCGGCTCGCCCGAGCAGGTGCAGGCCGCCATCGACATCCTCGACGACGCCCGCCGTAGGCTGTACAAGATCCTCGCGCAGGACTGACGCGCCGAGGATGCCGCGCCCCGTGACGCCCGTCTCGCGGGCGAGTGCTCCCGACGACGGCGGAGGATTCACACGATGACGGATGCCCCGGCGCTGAGCGCCCATCGCGCCCGGTACCGACGCATCCTGTCGTTCGCCTCGCGGGAGTTCGCCAAGATCTGGTGGTTCGAGCTGGTGCTGCCGCGCTTCGGGCTGCGCGGCATCGCCGACCGCACCCGCACCGCGCGTATGCAGCGCTTCGCTCGGCGGTTCCACGTGCTGGCTGTCGAGCTCGGCGGTCTCATGATCAAGGTCGGCCAGTTCATGTCGTCGCGCCTCGACGTGCTGCCGCCCGAGGTCACCGACGAGCTGGCCGGTCTGCAGGACGAGGTGCCCGCCGTCGCGTTCCCCGAGATCAGGAAGCTCGCCGAGGCCGAACTCGGGGTGCCGCTGTCGCAGGCGTTCGCGTGGGTCGACGAGACACCGCTCGCCGCGGCATCCCTCGGACAGGCGCATCGTGCGCGGCTCTCGCCGCAGGACGCGCAGACGACGGGGCTCGACACTGTCGTGCTCAAGGTGCAGCGCCCCGGTATCGACGGCATCGTCGCGACCGATCTCGCCGCCCTGCGCCGGGTCGGCCGGTGGCTGACCCGCGTGCGCATCGTGGCGGACCGGGTGGATGCGCCGGCCCTCGTCGAGGAGTTCGCGGTCACGAGCCTCGAAGAGATCGACTACCTGCACGAAGCGGCATCCGCCGAGCGCTTCCGCGACGCGTTCGCCGACGACCCGCGGGTCGACGCCCCCGAGATCGTCTGGGAGCGCTCGACGCGTCGGGTGCTCACGCTCTCTGATGTCACGGCGATCAAGATCAGCGACACCGACGCGCTGCGCGCCGCGGGCATCGATCCGGGGCGGGTCGCCGACCTGTTCGCCGAGACGATGTTCGACCAGGTGTTCACGCACGGTTTCGTGCACGCCGATCCGCACCCCGGCAACATGTTCGTCACCCCGCGGGCCGAAGGGGCGGATCCCGGTGACCCGCCGTGGCGCCTGACCTTCATCGACTTCGGCATGATGACCGAGGTGCCCGCCAACCTGCGCGCGGGGCTGCGCACGCTGCTCATCGCGGTGACCGCTCGCGACAGTCGCGGCCTCGTCGCCGCGGCGAAGGAGATCGGCGTGCTGCTGCCGTCGGCCGACACGACCGAACTCGAACGCGCGCTGTCGAGTCTGTTCGGGCGGTTCGGGGGCATGGGGTTCGCCGAGCTCGCCAAGGTCGACCCCCGCGAGTTCCAGGACTTCGCGAACGAGTTCGGCGACATGGTGCGACGGCTCCCGCTGCAGCTGCCGGAGCAGTTGCTGCTGCTGATCCGCGCGGTCTCGCTCACGTCGGGCATGTGCAGCGCCCTCGACCCCGACTTCAACGTGTGGGATGCCGCCGAGCCGTACGCGCAGCGGCTGATCCGCGAGGAGGGCGGCAACCTCGCCCAGGACTTCGCGCAGCAGGCGATGGGCAACATGCAGGTCGCCTGGCGCCTGCCGGCCCGCATCGACCACATCATCACGCGCGTCGACGACGGCAACGTCACGTTCGACACCTCGCGCCTCGAGCGGCGCATCGATCGACTCGAAGGACTCGCTCGCCGGATCGGCTCCGGCGTGCTGTTCGCCGCGATGCTCGTCGGCGGCGCGCTGCTCGTCGAACCCGTTCCCGGTCTCGGCTTCACCCTGCTGTGGGTGTCGGTGCTGCCCCTCCTGCACGCGGTGTTCGGCGGTCTGTTCCGCCGCTAGCCGCCGTGCGGCCTGCGCGCGCGAAATGCAGGCGGCGCGACCGTTTGCAGGCGGGATCGGGCGACGGATGCCTGCACGTCGCCATGGTGCCTGCATGGATACCCGTGCCGAATGCAGGCGGCGCGGGCTGTTGCAGGCGGGATCGGGCGACGGATGCCTGCACGTCGCGGTGATGCCTGCATGGATACCCGTGCAGAATGCAGGCGGCGCGACCGTTTGCAGGCGGGATCGGGTGACGGATGCCTGCACGTCGCCGTGATGCCTGCATCCGACACGTCGTTCTCGCACAGTGCCGACACCGCGGAGCGCCCGTCGCCCGCCGGGGCGCAGGTCAACCCCGATATGCCGGAGAACCCGCCGTGGGAGAATCGATTCCCATGGAGACACCCGAGCAGAAGCCTCCCCGTCGCGTCGAGGGAGCCGCACCGCGGCCCACCGATCACCCCGTGGCACCCGTGGAGGGACGCGTCCCGACCGGAACGACGCCGACCCGCGGCACCGGAACGACGCCCACCCGCGGCACCGGAACGACGCCCATCCCCGGCACCGGCACCACTCCGACCGCGGGGACCGGCGCGATTCGCACGACCGACACCGGGCGCGTCCCGACGAAGGCCGGCGAGACGGCGCGCAAGCTCGTGCGCGACATCTCC
Source organism: Microbacterium sp. Soil_N32 (assembly GCF_057655505.1). NCBI lineage: Bacteria > Bacillati > Actinomycetota > Actinomycetes > Micrococcales > Microbacteriaceae > Microbacterium > Microbacterium sp. Soil_N32. Next base: position 59,384 of record NZ_JBDGME010000007.1, on the reverse strand, counting down.
GCCGTGCCGCCGCGCAGCGTGCATCCGGCCCTCGTGCCCGGTGTCGCCGTCGAGGAGACGGGGCGCACCTACCGCACCGACCCCCTCGTGTTCGGCGTCGCCGTCGCGGCGACCATCGCCTTCATCGCCTGGGGCGTGTTCGCCGGCGACAACCTCGCCGGCACGGCCGAGACGGTGCTGGCCTGGGTCGTGGAGTACTTCGGCTTCTTCTTCACCACGATCGCCACGGTGATCCTCGTCTTCATGCTCTTCGTCGGCTTCAGTCGCTACGGGCGCATCCCGCTCGGTCGCGACGACGAAGAGCCCGAGTTCTCGATGTTCTCGTGGATCTCGATGCTCTTCGCCGCGGGAATGGGCATCGGCCTCGTGTTCTGGGGGGCCGCCGAGCCGCTCACGTTCTTCGAGAGCCCGCCGCCCGGCACCGTCGAGGCGAACACGCTCGAGGCGATGCACACGGCGCAGACGCAGGTGCTCTACCACTGGGGTCCGCAGGCGTGGGCCTTCTACGCCCTGGTCGGCGGGGCCATCGCGTACGGCGCGTATCGCCGAGGCCGCACCCCGCTGATCTCGTCGATTTTCGCCCCGCTTCTTGGCGAGGGCCGCACGACCGGACCCCTCGGCCGCACCATCGACATCTTCTCGATCATCGTGACCCTGTTCGGCACGGCCGCGTCGCTGGGCCTGGGCGCCCTGCAGATCGGGCACGGCGTCGAGATCGTCACGGGCGCGGGCCCGCTCGGCAACGGCATCCTCATCGGCGTCATCGCGGTGCTGACCGCCTGCTTCATCGCCTCGGCGGTGTCGGGGGTCTCGAAGGGCATCCAGGCGCTGTCGAATATCAATGCGGTCGCCGCGCTCGTGCTCGCGTTCTTCGTGTTCTTCGTCGGTCCGACGCTGCTGATCCTGAACGTCATCCCGTCGGTCGCCGTGCAGTTCCTCGGCGACCTGCCCACGATGATCGGTCGTTCGGCGTCGCAGGGCGACGAAGCGCAGATGTTCCTCTCCAGCTGGACCATCTTCTACTGGGCGTGGTGGATCTCGTGGTCGCCCTTCGTCGGCATGTTCATCGCGAAGATCTCGCGCGGCCGCACGCTGCGCCAGTTCGTCTCGGTCGTCATCGTGGTGCCCGCCGCGATCTCGCTCGTGTGGTTCGCGATCTTCGGCACCACCGCCATCAGCCAGCAGATGGACGGCGCGGGCCTCACGGTCGATCCGCCCGAGGAGGTGCTGTTCGGCGTGCTCGCCAACCTGCCGCTGCCGCTCGTCACGAGCATCCTGCTCATCCTGCTGATCGCGATCTTCTTCATCACAGGTGCCGATTCGGCGTCGCTGGTGATGGGCACGCTGTCGCAGCAGGGCCGCCCCGATCCGTCACGATGGGTGTCGATCGTGTGGGGCGCGCTGGTGGGCGTCATCGCGGCGGTGCTGCTGGTCAGCGGTGCAGAGGGCAGCGGCCTGCAGTCGCTGCAGAACGTCACCATCATCGCCGCACTGCCGTTCGCGGTGATCATGGCGTTCATGATGGTCGCGTTCATGATCGACCTGCGCCGCGATCCGCTGATCCTGCGGGAGCGCTACGCCCGGGCGGCGGTGCGGCACAGCGTCATGGCGGGTCTCGAGGAGTACGGCGACGACTTCGCGCTCGTGCCCGTCGAGTACGACCACTCGGGCGACGACCTCGCGTGGATCGACGAGGAGACCGTCGACGACACGCTCGCCGAGGTCTACGTCTCGGCGACCGAGGCGATCGACATCATCCCGCCCGCCGAGGTGGAGGCTGCGGTGGACGGGGCGGCGGAAGCGCCCACGGACACCCCGGAGCGTCCTCGCACCGACTGACCGGTGGCGGGGCGGCGCCGCCTGCCGGGGGCACCGGTCCTGGGATGCGGGGCGCCCGGGCGGCCCGCGCCGTCAGGCGACGACGACGGTCACGCCGGCGGCGCGCAGGCGCTCGAGTTCGTCGGGGTCGGCACTGTCGTCGGTGATGAGCATGGTCACGAGATCGGTCGACGCCATCTGCGCGAGGGCCGCGCGACCGATCTTCGACCCATCTGCGACCACGATCGTGCGACGGGCCTTGACGACCATGGCGTGGTTGGTCCTGGCCTCGGTCTCGTCATGCGTCGTGACGCCCGCTTCAGCCGAGAACCCGTCAGCTCCCAGCACGGCGGTGCCGACGTTGACGGCATTAAAGGTGCCCTCGGCGAGAACGCCGACGAGCTCGAGCGACTGGGGGCGCAGGATGCCGCCGGTCATGACGACGCGCAGACGTGGATGCGGGGCGACGAGCGACGCGATCGACAGCGAGTTGGTGACGATGGTGAGGTCGGCATGGTTCACCAGCTCTCGGGCGACGCCCGCGGTGGTGGTGCCGCCGCTCATCGCGATCGCGTGCCGTTCAGCGGGGATCCGTGCGGCAGCGGCACGCGCGATGCGTCGCTTGGCGTCCTGCGCATGGATATCGCGCAGCGCGACAGGCAGTTCGGCCAGCGAACCCGCAGCCCTCGCGCCGCCGTGCGTGCGGGTGATGAGGCCCTGCGTGGCGAGCACGGTGAGGTCGCGACGCAGCGTCGCTGCCGATGCGTCGAACAAGTCGCCGAGCTCGTTGAGCGACAGTTCGCCGCGTTCGGCGATGGCGTCGAGGATGCCCGCGAGGCGCCGTGAGCGTTTGGGCGAGCCGCCCAGTTCGGCGACGGTACGGGTGCTGTAGGCGGTGGCCATGGGAAGTGAGCATCGCAGATGAGCGAATCACTGTCAATCCGCTCATTTAGTTGCGCGTAATGTGCACTCGTCCACAGAATCGGACCATGCCAGCGATCACCTTCCTCGGAGCGGGCAGCGTCGTCTTCACACGGCAGCTGATCACCGACATCCTCCGTTTCCCTGATCTGCCGACCCTCGACATCGGCCTGCACGATATCGACGAGACGCGGCTCGACGTCGCCCGTCGTACAGTGCTGAACGTCGCCGCGCAGCTGGGCCGCGAGGTGAACGTCTCCGCCTCGCTGGATCGGCGCGCCGTGCTGTCCGGAGCGGACTTCGTGGTGAACATGATCCAGGTCGGCGGCATCAAGGCGACGCGCATCGACCTCGAGCTGCCCGCCGCGCATGGTCTGCGGCAGACCATCGGCGACACCACCGGCGTCGGCGGGGTGTTCCGCGCGCTCCGGACCTTCCCGCAGCTGACGGCCATCGCCCGCGACATGCAGGAGTTGTGCCCCGACGCCTGGTTCCTCAACTACACGAACCCGATGGCGATGAACATCTGGTGGATGTCGCTGGTCGCGCCCGACATCAAGGCGCTCGGCCTCTGCCACAGCGTGTACTGGACCGTGCACGACCTGTGCGACCTCATCGGCGTGCCCATGGACGGCACCCGTTATCGTGCGGCGGGCGTCAACCACCAGGCCTGGCTGACCGAGTGGACGCACCAGGGGGAGGACCTCTATCCGCGACTCCGTGAGCGCATCGCCGCCGACCCTGAACTCGAGCGGCGAGTACGCGTGGAGATGTTCCGTCGCATCGGCTTCTATCCCACCGAGACCAGCGAGCACTCCGCCGAGTATCTGAGCTGGTTCCTGCGGTCCGACGATCAGATCGAACGCTTCCGCATCGAGCCGTTGCAGTACATCGCGATCTCGGAGGAGAACGTCCGCGAGTTCGACGACGCTCGGACGACCTTGGCGGCGGGTGGGGATCTGCCGCTTCACGACGAAGGCGACGCCGCGGAGTACGCGCCGCAGGTCATCCACTCGCTGCTCACCGGCGTGGCGCGCGAGATCCACGTCAACGTGCCCAATCGGGGTTTGATCGACAATCTGCCGCACGGCGCGGTGGTCGAGGTGCCGGCGACGGTCGACGCCGAGGGGGTGCATCCGATCGCATGGGGGTCGGTTCCCCCAGCTGGCGCCGCTCTCAATCGCGCATACCTGTCGGTGGCCGAGCTCGCGGTGCGTGCGGCGCAGGAGGGCGATCCCGAACTGGTGCGTCGCGCTGTGCTCGCCGATCCCAACTCGAGTTCGACGCTCACCCCCGAGCAGATCTGGCGACTGTGCGACGAGCTGACCGCGGCGCATACGGCGCTGCTGCCGGTCGCGCTCGGCGGCTCGCTCGAGACGGTCCGATGACCTGGGCGTCGACGCGCGAGCTCGTCACCGCCGCGACGGCGCGGGGGCGCGCTGTGCCCGCGTTCAACGTCATCACGATCGAGCAGGCCGAGGCGGTCGTGGGTGGGGCGGAGGATGCCGGGGTGGCGGTTCTGATCCAGGTCAGCCAGAACGCGATCGCCTTCCGTTCGGGATTCGCCCCGTTGCTCGCGGCGTGCCGGGAGCTCGCTCGCGCAGCTGCGGTGCCGATCGGCGTGCACGTCGACCACCTCGACGATCAGAGTCTCGCGCTCGACGTCGCCGCGCATGCGGAGGAGCTGGGCGTGGGGTCGTTCATGTTCGACCTCGCGACCCTCCCGTATGACGAGAACGTGGCACTGACCGCGCGGATCGCCGCGGCCGGGCACGCATGCGGCCTCGTCGTGGAGGGCGAGCTGGGCGAGGTGGGCGGGAAGAACGGGGCGCATGCCCCGGGCGTGCGCACAGACCCGCAGGAGGCGGCGGCCTTCACCGCCGACACGGGGGTGGACCTGTTGGCGGTCGCCGTGGGGAGCAGCCATGCCATGACCGAACGCGCCGCGGTGCTCGATCTCGATCTGATCGCGCGTCTGGCCGCCGCGGTGCCTGTGCCCCTCGTGCTCCACGGCAGCTCCGGTGTGCCGGACGGGCTGCTGGCGGATGCCGTGGGCGCAGGCATCCGCAAGGTCAACGTCGGTACCGTGCTCGGCGTGGTCGGAACGGGCCGGCTGCGCAGCGAGCTTGCGGAGCGGCCTGAGGCCGTGGATCCGCGTTCCTACCTCCGCGGGATGCGGGAAGCGACGCGCGCGGAGGTCGCGCGGCTCGCGGCCGTTGTCGGCTGACTGCTTCGCCCGCCGCCACGCTGGTGCGCCGACGGCCCGCTGCGGGGAACCGCTCCCGGTCAGATACCGAGTACCCGCCGCGCATTGTCGCGGTACAGCGCCGGAAGGCGCGCCGGGTCGAGGTGCGCGGCTGATACGGACCAGCGGCCCTGCGGGGGGATCGGCTCGCCCGGCGCGTACTCGAAGCCTTCGTCGGCGCTCTCGAGGAACCGGTAGTGCAGGCGGTACTGCGCGTCGGTGAGGGGATAGATGTCGGTGCCGAAGAGTACGCGGTCGGGATGGTTCTCGACGAGGCGGCCGAACCGCCGCGGCTGCCGACCCAGCTCGGCCATCCGCCCGGCGATGTCGACGTGGTAGCGCGGGGCGGCATCCATGAGCGCCGAGACGCGATCGAGGTCCTCGGCGGCGCAACCGACGTGCGCGCCGATGATGTCGGTGCCCGGCGCGGCGAGCACGAGACGGGCGTGCGCGTCGAGCAGGGAGTCGAAGGCGGGGTAGCGGGCACGGTCGCCGAACCACCAGTCCTCGGCCTGGCGGAGTTCGTCGAGTCGCTCGTTGTGCGCGTCGAGCGGATCGAAGAACGCGATCGGATCGGCGGTGTGGATGAGCACGGGCAGCCCGAGTTCGCCGGCCCTGTGCACGACGGCGATCACCCGGGGGTCGTCGGGCGCGACGAGCGCGCCGGACTCGTCGCGCTGCTCGAGGCCGAGGTTCTTCCAGATCTTCACCCCGCGGGCGCCCCGGCGGGCACTGTCATCGAGCTGGTGCAGCAGAGCCTCGCCGCCGTCGGGCTCTGCGAGCAGGGACCAGTCGAGCTGGCAGAAGGTGAAGAATCGCCCGGGGTGGGCCCTGTCGTAGCGGTCGAGGTTGGCATCGAGCTCGTCTCCCCACATGCCGTCGAGGTTGACGATGGCTTCGACGTGTCGAGCATCCATGAGGTCGAGCAGTCCGCCGAGATCGTCGATCATCCAGCCCCCGTCGTCGGAGAGCCACCGGCCCAGATGATTGTGGATATCGATGCACGGGACGAGCGGATGCGGGACGTCGGTCACCGTCGCACGGAGGCGACTCCGGGGCGTCCAGGCATGAAGGGGAAGGTCGTGGATCGGGTTCACGGGTCCAGGTTCGGGGATGACTGTCGCGAGGGCAACGAGGTGATCAACCGTAATGAGCGATTCGCGCAACTTTCTTTACAAACGATCATCTTTGGGCAGTATGGCTCCATACCGAGGTGAACCCGATCGCACCCTGACCAGGAGGACGCCATGACCTTCCGCCGCACTATCCGCACCGCATCCGCTCTGGCGGCGACCGGCGCCCTCTTCGCCCTCGCGGGCTGCGCCTCGGCGCAGGGGGCGACGGAGCTGGATCCGGACGCCGACGTGACGATCACGTGGTGGACGGGCCAGAGCGACGAGGCCCAGAACATCCTCGAGGGGCTCGCAGCGGAGTTCGAAGAACTGCACCCGAACGTCACCATCGAGATCTCTCCCGGCGCGTCATCGACCGAGGATCTGCTGCAGAAGCTGTCGGCCGGATTCGCCGGCAACAGCTACCCGAACATCTCCTACGCGTTCGGCGCCTGGGCGAGCGAGCTCGAGTCGTCGCAGCGCACGCTCGACATCACCGAGCAGGTCGCCGACCCCGAGGTCGGCTGGGACGAGTTCTCCGAGGCCGCACGCGCCACGGTCCAGCCCACCGGCGAGGCCATCATCGGCTTCCCCGCGCTCGTCGACAACATCTCGCTCTTCTACAACAAGACCGTCTTCGATGCGGCCGGTGTGGAGTACCCCACGGAGGACTGGACCTGGGACGATTTCCGCGCCGCGGCGAAGGAACTGACCGATCCGTCGACCGAGACCTACGGGTACGCGTACTCCGTCTCCGGCTCGGAGGAGACCACGTGGCAGTTCTGGCCCCACCTGTGGCAGGGCGGCGGCGAGATCCTCGACGACGACGGCACCGCGGCCTTCGCCGGGGAAGAGGGCGTGCAGGCACTGGAGTTCCTGCGGGGCATGGCCGTCGACGACAAGAGCGTCTACCTCGACCAGACCGACACGAAGTTCGCGCAGCTCTTCGCCTCCGACCGCATCGGCATGATGACATCCGGGCCGTGGCAGCTGTCCGACCTGCAGAAGGCCGGCACCCAGTACGGCGTGACCGTGCTGCCCGGCACCGACGGTGACCACCAGACCGTCTCGGGGCCCGACATCTGGGCGCTGTTCGATACGCAGGACGCGAACGAGAACTATTGGTCCGTCGAGCTCATGAAGTGGCTGACCGCGAGCGAACAGGACGTTCGCTGGAACGTCGCCTACGGCAACCTCCCGTTGCGTGAGAGCGAGGTCGAGTCTGCGGAGTTCCAGCAGCAGGCCGCGGCTCTGCCCGGGCTCGAGGTGATGGCCGACAACAACGCCAACGCGCAGAATGCACGACCCACCGTGGCCGGTTACGTCGGCTTGTCGGAGGCGGTCGGGGCAGCGATCTCGCGGGTCCTGCAGGGACAGGGTTCCCCCGAGGAAGAACTCGCGGACGCCGCCGAGAGCGCCGACCGCGCGCTCGCCGATTGAGCCGGCGCCGCGGCGGATCCGCCGGCGCCGAGCAGAGCAACGATCGCGGATCGCCCGCGCACACGAGGAGAGTCATGAGCATCACCGCAGAAGAGATCGACAGCCAGCCCGCCATGTGGCGGAGGGCGTGGCAGAACCGCCGAGACGCCGCGCGCGTGCTCACCCGCAAGGGCGAGCGCATGCTGGTCATCGGATGCGGCACCTCGGCGTTCGTCGCCGAATCGTTCGCCCTGCTCCGCGAGGCGGCCGGCTTCGGCGAGACGGATGCCGCGTACGCGTCGGAGCCGCGCACCTGGCGCCCCTACGATGTCGTGCTCGCCATCACCCGTTCCGGCACGACGACGGAGATCATCGATGCGCTTTCGTCGCTTCCCGACGGTGTGCACAAGATCGTCGTCACCGGCGTCGCCGGGTCGCCGTGCGCGGAACTCGCCGACGATGTACTCGTGCTCGACTTCGCCGACGAGGCATCCGTCGTGCAGACACGGTTCCCGACCACCTTCCTCTACCTCGCCCGCGCGGCCTTCGGCGAAGACATCGAGGACCTTCCCGCTCGGCTGGAGAACGCGCTCGCCGAGCCGTCGACCCTGCCGACCCATATCGACCACATCGTCTACCTCGGCCGGGGCTGGACCTACGGACTCGCCCAGGAGGCGGCGCTCAAGATCCGCGAGGCCGCGCAGGCCTGGGCGGAGTCGTACCCGATCCTCGACTACCGGCACGGACCGCTCGCGGTCGCCCACCATGGTTCACTGGTGTGGTTCGTCGGCGTCCGAGACGACGGACTCGCGGGTGACATCGAACGGACGGGGGCCACCGTCGTGCAGGGCACGGCGGATCCGCTCATCGAGCTCGCCCTCGCGCAGCGTCTCGCTGTGCGGGTGGCCGAGCAGCGTGGGCTGAACCCCGACCAGCCCCGTCACCTGACGAGGTCGATCGTCCTGTCCTGAACCGGTCGACCTGCCTGAGGAGCAACGATGACGATGACCATCAGCCGGAAGCCTGCAGAGGCGCCGAGCGCCCCCGTCGAGGAGCCGGCGCCGCGAGGTCGGCGCCCGCGCGGACGCTGGCGTCAGGACCTCACCGGATGGGGTTTCGTGGCCCCGGCGATGGTCATCATCCTCGGGCTGTCGATCTTCCCCGCGGCATGGGCGCTGCTGCTCTCGCTGCAGAAATGGAACGGCTTCGCCGAACCGGAGTTCGTGGGCGGAGGCAACTACTCCCAGCTCATGAGCGACGAGCAGTTCTGGGAGGCGGTGACGCACACGGGCGGGTACGTGGTGCTGTTCGTGCCGGCATCCGTGCTGCTCGGCCTGTTCCTCGCGGTGGCGTTGAACCGCGACATCCGGTTCATCGGCCTCTATCGCACGGCGATCTTCGTGCCGTTCGTCGCGTCGGCGGCCGCCACCGGCATCCTGGCGAGCTACCTCTTCAGCCCGCAGTACGGGTTGGCCAACAACGTCCTGCGCGGGGTCGGGCTCCCGGCGCAGGGGTGGTTGGAGGATCCGAGTCAGGCGATGGTGGTCATCGCGATCATGTCGCTCTGGGGGCAGGCGGCATTCACGACGGTCATCTACCTCGCCGCGCTGCAGGACGTGCCGAACGAACTGCTCGAAGCCGCGCGCATCGACGGCGCCAACCGGTGGCAGACGTTCTGGCGGGTCGTATGGCCGGAGCTCGGGCCGGTCACCGTCTTCGTCACGATCTGGCAGACGATCGGGGCGCTGCAGTTGTTCGACCTCGTCTACACGACCACACGGGGCGGCCCCCTGGACGCGACGAAGACGATCGTCTACTTCCTCTGGGAGAAGGCGTTCAAGACACTCGAGTTCGGGTACGGGTCGGCCGCCGCCTACTTACTGTTCGTCGTCACCCTCCTCATCACGATCGGCATGGTCCTCTACTCCCGCAGTCGCAAGATGGAGGCGTTCTGATGTCACTCGACACATACACCCTCACCACGGGCAAGCCCGCCAAGCCACGCATCGCCCGTCGGCACCGCGTGAGCGGATGGCACCTCGTGCTCGCGCCCATCGCGCTGCTGTTCGTGATGCCGTTCGCGCAGATGGTGCTCGCCTCGCTGTCGCCCGGCGCCGAGCTGGTGAAGTTCCCGCCGCCGTTCGTGCCGTCGCGGCTCACCCTCGACGGCTTCGTCGCGCTCTTCACCACGACCGACATCCTCCTCTGGCTGATGAACAGCACGATCGTCTCGGTGATCGCCATCGCCGCCCACGTCATCCTGTGCTCGCTGGCGGGCTACGGCTTCGCGCGGCTCCGATTCCGCGGGCGCAACGTCGGGTTCTTCATGATCGTGGCGACGATCATGATCCCCACCCAGCTGCTGATGATCCCGACCTACGTGATGTTCTCTCGCCTCGGCGTCATCAACACGCTCGCGGCCGCCTTCGTGCCGTGGCTGGCTTCCGCGTTCGGGATCTTCCTCATGCGGCAGTTCTTCCTCTCGATCCCCGCCGAGATCGAGGAGGCCGCGGCGCTCGACGGCGCCAACCGCCTGCAGACCTTCCTGCGGGTGGTGCTCCCCCTCGCCAAGCCGGCGATCGCGACGCTCGCGATCTTCACGCTGCTCAGTTCGTGGAACGACCTCATCTGGCCCCTCATCGCGATCAACGACGACAGCATCCTCACGGTGCAGCTGGGGATCGCGAACTTCCAGAGCTCGCGGCGCACGCAGTGGGAACTGCTGATGGCGGGCAACGTGATCGCGGTCGCGCCCCTGGTGCTCTTCTTCCTCTTCGCGCAGAAGCAGTTCGTGCAGACGATGACGATGTCGGGGCTCAAGGGATGAGGCGCGCACCACGGATCCTCGTCGCCGGCGACGCGAACCTCGACCTCGTCCTCCGGGGCGACGTCGTGCCGCGGTTCGGTCAGGTCGAGCAGCTGCTCGACGCGGCCGACCTCGTGCTGGGCTCGAGCGCCGGCATCTGCGCCGCGGGACTCGCCCGTCTCGGCGTCGAGACCGCCCTCGTCGCCCGAGTGGGCGACGACGTCTTCGGCAGGCGCTTCCGTGAACTGGTCGCGCAGGCCGGGGTCGGCATCGATGCGGTGCATACGGTCGACGAGCCGACGGGTGTCTCGATCATCCTGTCCGCTGCCGACGACCGAGCGATCCTCACGCTGCCGGGAGCGCTCGCCGGAGTGGGGCGCGCGGAGGTGCAGGATGCCGCGGAGCGGGCCACGCACGTGCATTTCGCGTCGTACTTCCTCGTGCCCCACCTGGCACGTGAGCTGCCCGCGCTGCTCATCGCGCTGCGCTCACGGGGAGTGACGACGAGCCTCGACACGAACTGGGATCCCGCCGACCGATGGGAGGGCGTCGCCGAGTGCCTACCGCTGGTCGACGTGCTTCTGCCGAACGCCAACGAGGCGATGGCCCTCGCCGCGACGGTCGGTGTCGCAGCGGACGACGTCGAGACGGCGGCGCGTGCGCTCGGTGCACAGGGACCGCTCGTAGTCGTGAAGGACGGGGCGGCGGGCGGTCTGGCGGTGGACGGCGACCGCATCAGCCGCGCCCCTGGGCTGCCACTCGAGGTGATCGACACGACCGGTGCCGGAGACAGCTTCGACGCCGGCTTCCTGGCGGCCTGGACCGGAGGCGCCGAGCTCGACGTCGCGCTGAGATGGGCGGCGGTGGCGGGGTCCCTGTCGACCCGCGGTGCGGGTGGAACGGGCGGTCAGGCGACCCGCGCCGAGATCGAGGAGCACGCGTGATCACGTGTCTCGGCCTGTCGCCGGCCCTCGACCTCACCTACGGCGTCGACGCCGTCGCGGTCGGGGAGATCCATCGTCCGGCGTGGAGGGTCGCCCTGCCGGGAGGCAAGTCTCTCAACGTGGCGCGGGCGTTGCGCACGCTGGGCGCTGCGGTGCACGCGATCGCGCCGCTCGGGGGATCCACCGGGCAGCGGGTACTGGCCGAGCTGCTCGCCGACGGCGTGTCGGTCGATGCGATCCCCGCGGCGACGGAGACGCGGACCTGCATCAGTGTCGCCGACGCCGATGGCCGCATGACCGAGTTCTACGAGCAGGCGCCGACTCTCTCTGCGGACGAATGGCGGGGTGTGCGCCGGGCGGTGTCGCTGGTCGACGACGGCTGGCTCGCCGTCTCGGGGTCTGTCCCCGACACTCTCGTCGAGGGGCTCGCGGAGGAGCTCGCAGCTGCGTCGGCTCGCGGCGTGAGCCTCGCCCTCGATCTGCGCGGCCGCGCCCTGGACGCTGCACTCTCCGCGACCTCGCCCGACCTGGTGAAGGTGAATCGGGTCGAGGCGGAGGAGCTCGTCGGAGGCCGCGACACGACGGAGTCCGCGCTCAGATTGCGCGATCGCGGGGCGGCGATCGCGGTCGTCACCGACGGGGCCGCGGGCAGCGTGGGGATCGACGAATCCGGCGTCTGGGCCGTCGAGCCGGTGCGCGCCTCGCACTTCTCCGTGGGCGCGGGAGACTCGTTCCTCGCGGGCCTGTTGGAGGGGACGCAGCGCGCATTGCCGTTCCCGGAGGCTCTCGCGCGCGCCTCAGCCGTGGCCGCGGCCAACACCCTCAGACCCGGTGCCGCCGTCTTCGATCCCGCCGACATCGACGGGTAGCGGCAGCGGGCCGGGCGAGACTACTCCCCGGCGCTCTCCGCCGCGCCGGTGATGCGCGCCGCCATGCCCGCGAAGATCGCTCCGTGGAACGGCAGCACCGCGAACCAATACAGGCGTCCGCTCAGACCCCGGGGGAAGAACACGGCCCGCTGCTCGTACAGGGCGCCGTCGCCGCGCGGCAGCGCGCGCAGCTCGAGCCATGCAGAGCCGGGCACCTTCATCTCGGCGCGCAGTCGCAGCAGCCCGCCGCTCGCCGCCGAGGCATCGGTCTCGCGCCCCGGCTCTTCGACGGCCTCGACGCGCCAGAAGTCGATCGCGTCTCCGACCCGCGCTTCGGTGCGGCTGCGTCGTCCGCGCCGCAGCCCGACGCCGCCGACGAGGCGGTCCATCCAGCCGCGCACGGCCCACAGGAAGGGCGACGAGTACCAGCCGTTGGTGCCTCCGATGCCCTCGATCACGCGCCACAGCCGGTCGACGGATGCCTTCGTCTCGAGTGTGCGCGCATCGGTGAACACGGTCTTGCCGGCCCAGTCGGGGTCGCTGGGCAGCGGGTCGCTCGGGGCTCCCGAGACCTCGGCATCCTGCCAGCTCGTCTCGATCGTGTCGGCGTTCGACCGGCCGATGGCGAGGGCGACGGCCTGCCGGTACGGCATCAGACCGCCCTCTGGTCGGGGGATGAGGTCGTCTATGTCGCGGTTCTTGACGATGCACTCGTTCTGCAGCGAGGCGACGAGGGGCCGGGCGATCGAACGCGGCACCGGGGTGACGAGGTTGACCCAGTGCGAGGCGAGTCCCGGCGTGAGCACGGGCAGCGAGGCGATGGCTCGTTGGGGGAGACCGGCTTCGAGCGCGTACCCGTTCATCATCTGCCCGTAGCGCAGCACGTCGGGCCCGCCGATGTCGACAGCCCGGTTGATGCTCGGGTCGAGGCGGGCGGCGCCGAGCAGGTAGTGCAGCACGTCGCGGATCGCGATGGGTTGGATGCGGTTGCGCACCCACTTCGGCGCGGGCATGTACGGCAGCACCTCGGTGAGGTGGCGGATCATCTCGAACGACGCCGAGCCGGAGCCGATCACGACTCCCGCCTGCAGCACGAGCGTGGGCACGCCGGATTCGAGGAACACCTCGCCGACCCGCACGCGCGAGCGCAGGTGCGGGGAGAGCTGCACGTCGTCGGGATGCAGTCCGCCGAGGTACACGATGCGGCGCACGCCGGCGGCGGCCGCGGCATCCGCGACGGTCTGCGCCGCGCGCTCGTCCGCTTCTTCGAAGCCCTTGCCGGCCGACATCGAGTGGATGAGGTAGTAGACCACGTCGACGTCGCGCACGGCCTCGGCCACGGCATCGGCGTCGTCGGCCGATCCCTCGACGATCTCGCAGTCGGGCCCCCAGGGGAAGGATGCCGCGCGCGCGGCGTCGCGGGCGAGCACGCGCACCCGGTAGCCGGCGTTGAGCAGGCGCGGGGTGAGGCGTCCGCCGATGTAGCCGGTCGCGCCGAGGACGAGCGCGACGGGCGCGGAGCCGTCGGCGCGGGGGACGGCGCGGAGCTCGTCTTCGCGCCCGGTCGGTTGGGTCAGCTCGGTCATGGCACGAGGGTATGCCGAATCGGTCGATATCTCACTAGGCTGGCTTTTCACTAGTCAACCTAGTAATCTTTCCCGCAAGGAGATGATCGACATGACCTGGACCGCGGAAGCACCCCGCACCGCCACCGTCCGTGACGCGCTTCGCCCTGCGGTCCGCAGCGCCCTCCGCCCGGCCACCCCCACCGCCCGCGCGGAGTCGGCCGCAGCCTCGACTTCTGCGCCCGCTGCCTTCCCGCACACCGGCGCCGCCCCGATCGACCTCACCCCGGTCTCGGCCCGCGCCGCCGTTGGACGGTATACCGGTCTCTCGCGAAGCCGCCCGGCCCGGCCCGCCCCCTTCTGGCGCAGCGCCGGGATCGTCGGCCTCGTCGCCCTCATCGCGGCCGCCGCGACCCCGATCATCGCGCAGATCCTCACCGTCTCGGGATGACGACACCCACGACGGGCATCGACCACCGATAAGAAAGGAGACCCCCATGGGACTCGACGACAAGATCAAGAACGCTGCAGAAGACATCGCCGGTAAGGCGAAGGAGGCCGCCGGCAAGGTGACCGGCAACGAGCGCCTCGAGGCCGAGGGCAAGGCCGACCAGGCCAAGTCCGACGTCAAGCAGGCCGGCGAGAACGTGAAGGACGCCTTCAAGAACTAAGGCGCAGAACGTGATCGGGGAGACGGTGGGAACACCGTCTCCCCGACGTCTGTCCGGGTGTATACCGGGAGACACGGCGCCGCGAGGCGCGGGAAGTGAGAACACCATGTCCGACCCCACCCCGATCGAGTCGTTCTGGCAGCGCCTTCTGCGACGCTTCCGTCCGGCCTCCACCGAGCCGCGGCGACTCACCGTCGAGGACGTCACGATCGTCGACCGGCCGATGCTGCGACGTGCGGTCGCCGGCACCGTCGTCGGCAACCTCATGGAGTGGTACGACATCGGCGTCTACGGCTACCTCGCCGTGATCATCGGCCGCGCGTTCCTGCCCGACGCGGAGGCCGGGGCGCAGGCGCTCTTCTCGCTCGGAGTGTTCGCCGTGACCTTCGTCGCACGCCCGCTCGGCGGCATCGTGCTCGGCCAGCTCGGCGACCGTCTGGGCCGCCAGCGCGTGCTGGCCTTCACGCTCATCATGATGGCGGCCGCGACGTTCCTCATCGGCGTGCTGCCCGACTACTCGGTGATCGGCGTCTGGGCGCCCATCCTGCTCATCGTGCTCAAGCTGGCCCAGGGTTTCTCCACGGGCGGCGAGTACGCGGGTGCCACCACCTTCATCACCGAGTACGCCCCCGACCGGCGCCGCGGGTTCTACGCCTCGCTCCTCGATCTCGGTTCGTACATGGGTTTCGCGATCGGTGCCGCCTTCGTCTCGATCCTGCAGCTCACGCTCTCGGCCGAGGTGATGCAGGGCTTCGCGTGGCGCATCCCGTTCCTCGTGGCATTGCCGCTCGGACTGATCGCCATCTACTTCCGCCTCAAGATCGAAGACACCCCCGCGTTCCAAGAGGCGCAGGATGCGGCGGCGCGCGCGGCTGACGAGGCCCAGGAGGCGGCGGATGCCCCGAAGGGCGTGATCGCCCTCATCCGCGCGTACTGGCGCGAGCTGCTGACCGCATTCGTGCTCGTCGCCGCCGCGAACACGGTCGGCTACGCCCTCACCTCGTACATGCCGACCTACCTCACGGGCACGCTCGGGTACGACGAGGTGCACGGCACACTGCTCACGCTGCCGGTGCTGGTCGCGATGGCCCTGTGCATTCCGCTCACCGGGCGGCTCTCCGACCGCATCGGACGCAAGAAGGTGCTGTTCATCGGCTCGGTGTCGGCGATCGTGCTCTCGGTGCCCGCGTTCCTGTTCATGATGCACGGGGCGATATGGTCGACCCTGCTCGGACTCGTGCTGCTGGCGTTCCCCGTCACCTTCTACGTCGCGAACCTCGCGTCTTCTCTGCCCGCTCTCTTCCCCACGTCGTCGCGGTACGGCGGCATGGGCATCTCGTACAACCTCGCGGTGGCGCTGTTCGCGGGCACCGCGCCCTTCGTCATGGAAGCGCTCGTGCAGCTCACCGGCTCGTCGCTCGCGCCGGCGTTCTACGTGATCGGGACCTCGATCGCCGGATTCGTGGCCATCATCGTGCTGAAGGAGTCGGCCCGCCGTCCGCTGCCGGGGGCGATGCCCAGCGTGCAGACCGAGGAGGAGGCGATCCTGCTCGTCGAGACGCAGGACGAGAATCCCGACCTCGATCTCGACGAGCTCTTCCCGGAGCGTGTCGACGAGACGGCTGGCGACGGCGAGGGCGAGGCGGCCGCGACCGATCGGGCGTGACGCCGGGCGTCAGTCGTTCGCCGCGCTGTCGTCCTTCGCGCGCTCGCCGTCGGCCGAGTCCTCGAGCGGCGCCGCGGCGTCCGCGCGCGCCTGCTCGGCGTCCTTCGCGTCCTCGACGGCCTGCTCGTGGTCGCGGATGACCTCGCGCAGCTCCTGATCGAGGTCGGCGGCCTCCTCGACCGCCGAGGTCATGCCGGCGAGGAAGCGGGTCACGATCGCGCGTTCCTTGTCGGTCATCTCGTCGACGAGCGCGAGCATCCGCCGGTGCATGGCGCCGAGCGTCTCGCGCACCTCGTCGTCGCTGCTCACGGTCGGCACGACGATGCCGGCGCGGCGGTCGGTCGGATGCGCCTCGCGGCGCACGTGACCGCCCTTCTCGAGGCGGTCGATCAGGGTCGTCGTCGACGCCGTCGAGATGCTCAGCGTGCGGGCGATGTCGATCGAGCGCACGATGCGGCCGGCCTTCTGCTCGCGCAGCAGGAAGCGCAGAGCGAGGAGGTCGGTCTCGTTCATGCCCATCGACGAGCGGGTGCGAGCGCGCATCGCCGTCTCGGCGGCGCGATAGCGGCGCAGCAGGTTGAGCACGTCGACCGTGCTCGCCGATTCGGAATCCGGATACCAGTACCCGGAACGGCTGAATTCCTCGGAGTCGCTCATCAGGCCACCTCGTCGTCGTCGTCGGCTGCTCCGCCGGAGGATGCGTCCGGCACTTCGCGTTCGAGCATCTCGACCGTGCCGTCTTCGACCTCGACCGGCACGATGCGGAGGATGCCTCCGGTGATCGCGTCGTTCTCGGCGGCGACGACCTGCTCCAGGCGCCAGTGGGGCACATGCGGGAAGCGCGTGCGCAGACGATCAATGAGGTCGGTGTACAGGATGTACCCGCCCTCGTCGAGGGAGCGTCGGTCCGCCATGAGATCCTTTCCGGCTGCGGTATTCCATCCTCTCACTTCGGACGGATTGTCAAGGTCATTGGGAGATGTCTAGACGGCCTGTTTACATGGCCATCTTGTAAGATGGTGACGTCAGGGGGTGACGAGTAATGGTGAATGAGATGACGACGACCACATCGGTGCTCGTCGCCTGTGTCGACGACCTGCGCCGAGTGGACGCGCAGCTCGCGCGTCGGCAGGCGGCCAAGAGGGCACCCAACGACACCGATCGGGTGGCGCTGCGCTTCATCGCCGATGCGCCGTCCGACGCTCCGGTCACCCCGGGTGACCTCGCCGGGCACCTCGGCGTGAGCACCGCCGCAGTGACGAGCATCATCCGCCGCCTCGGTGACCGCGGGCAGATTCTCGTCGCCCCGCATCCGCAGGATGCCCGGTCGAAGGTGCTCCGCCCCTCGCTGCGCGACATCCAGGCGCCGACCGATGAGCTCACGCGCCGCGTCGAGGCGCTCGCCGAGGAGTTCACTCCCGAGCAGACCGAGGCGGTGGCGCGTTTCCTGCGCCGTCTGACGGAAGAGATCGCCGAGCTGGTCTAGCACCGGTGACCGCAATGCCCCCTCGGAGAAGGGGGCGTTCGTGATGTTCACCGTCCGTTCTGGACTCGGTTGAAATATCGGAATGGCAATTAGCTAGGTAACCTAGTAATGTAAATCCCAGGCAACTTCTCGACCAGGAGGAGAGATCATGGGACACCTCACTTACGGCAACACCGACGCTCCGATCGCCGTGGATGACGCACTGCTCGTCCATCTGCGAGCCGTCACCGTCACGAAACTGCGGAGGAACGAATCCTTCGCCCTGACCATCCCCACGCGCGACGGCTCCGTCCAGACGCTGTGGATCCACGCATCCATCCCGCTGCGCTTCGCCTTCGACGACGAGCAGCACCTGCACCGCCCCCTGCTGGCGAAGATGATGGAGTCGGCCAACTCGGCCAACGGCCTCGACCTGACCCGCGAGGACTTCGCGGCGTCGCTGGAGGGCGCCCGCAACCTGCAGGCGGTGCCGGCGTGACCGTCGCCCCGCGGCGATCCCGCGTCTCGTCCTCCCGTGTGTTCGCGGGACCCCGGCCGCTCTGGGCCGAGGTCGACCCCGGGTTCCACGTCGGCAACGACCGGCGCCAGTTCCTCGGCTCCGTGAAGGGCACCGTCACCGAGGGCTTCACGGCCTTCGGCCCGGCATCCGACTTCATCGGTCGCTTCGACGACCTCGACGCCGCCAAGGCGGCCGTCGTGATGGCGGCGCGCGCCGGGTCCGCCCCGGCGCCGCGTACGCTCGCGCGCTGATCCGCACGCGCTCGTCCCGGCGCGCATGACGAAGGCCCCGCAGGCGAACCTGCGGGGCCTTCGTCGTTCCTCAGCCGATCAGCTCTCAACCGGACGACGGCGGGCGACGAGACCCGCGCCGGCCAGCAGCGCCAGGACGCCGAGCATCCAGAGCAGCGTCGCCTCGCCTCCGGTCGCCGGGAGCGTGCCGTCACCGGCATCCGCCACACCGTCGCCACCGCCGGCCGCGCCACCGCCGGCGCCACCTCCGGTGCCGCCGGACCCGCCGCCCGTTCCCGGGTCGGTGGGTTCGGCCTGCGCCACGACGGTCACCGCGCTCTCCGCGACGGCCGTCGTGCCGTAGTCGTCGGTCACGGTGTACACCAGCGTGTACGCGCCGGCCGAGGGGCCGACCATCCGCGCCGTGCCCGTCGCCCGCACCAGTTCGACCTCGATGCGCTCGGTGAGGTCGAGCCCGTTCGCGTCGGTCGCCGTGATTCCGGCGCGCTCGTCGAACTCCTCGCCCTCGACGACCGTGCGGGTCGGCGGCACGCCGCCGAACGTCGGCTCGACCGCGGTGACCGTCACCGTGCGCTCGACCGCCGTCTCGTTGCCTGCCAGGTCGACCGCCCGGTAGACGAGCGTCGTCACGCCCGGCTTCGTCGTGTCGACCGTGCCCTCGACCGTGATCGTCGCGGTCACGTCTCCGTCGACCTCGTCGGTCGCGGTGACGCCGGCGAGCGGCTCGAACGGCTGCCCCTGCGCGACCTCGGTCTCGCTCGGCAGGCCCGCGAACTGCGGCCCCTTCTCGTCGTTCACCGTGCGGGTGAGCGTGACCTCGTCGACGACCGTGCGGTCCATCGTCTGGTAGGTCGTGAGCGTGAGGGACTCGGGCGTCACGTCGACGTCGGTGTACTGCGGCTGGTTCGACTGCGCCTTGATCGCCGCCTCGGGCGAGGAGGCGTCGAGACCGTAGAACTTGCTGCCGCTCGACGAGTTGCCGGTGACGTACAGCACCTGCCCCTCCTCGGCCGCGAGCGTCACGCCGGACTGCTCCTGGGCATCGAGGTCGCCGACGGGCGTCGTGCCGTCCATCAGGTAGCTGCGCGTGTAGATGTGGTCGTGACCGGCCAGCACCAGGTCGACGCCCAGCTCGCTGAACACCGGGGCCAGGGCGGCCCGGCGCTCCTTGACGTCCTGCTCGACCGAGTGGAACGCCGCCGAGTACAGCGAGTGGTGCATGATCACGACGACCCAGTTCGCGTCGGCGCCCTGCTCCTCGACCACCTGACGGAGGAAGGCCGCGTGGTCCTCCTCGTTCACGCTGCGCGCGTTGGTGTTGATGTTGAGGTAGAGCACGCCGTTGTAGGTGTACCAGTAGTCGCCGCCCGCACGCCCCGCCGTGCTCTCGTACCCGTGGGTGGCAGAGCGGTTCGGGGTGAAGAAGTGCGAGTTGAACTGGTCGGACTGGTTGTCGTGGTTGCCGATCGTGGCCTGGAACGGCAGCTGCTTCAGCAGCTCCGGGGCGATCAGCGAGGCGTACTCGTCTTCGGAACGGTGCGTCTCGACCTGGTCGCCGCCGCTCACGATCATTGAGGCATCCTTCTCGTACTGGTCGATCTGGCCGAGCGATGCGGCCCAGCGGTCGCGGTCGTTCTGCCAGCTGCCCGAGGCGCCGAGCTGAGCATCCGTCAGGTAGACGAAGCTGTACGACTCGTCGAACGTGCCCGTCCACAACTCGTACGAACGGGACCAGCCCATCTCGGCGTTGCCGACCCGGTACAGGTACGACGTCTCCTCGGCCAGCGCGTCGATGACGACCTGGTTCGAGAAGCGGCCGTCGCGGGCCTGCGTCGTGACGGCGTCGATCGTGCGCGCCTCGGCGACCGGGAACCCGGCGCCGGTGCGGGCGGATGCCGGAGCGACCTGCACCTGCGCGGGCACCTGGCGGTCGGTGTAGAACGTCAGGTTGCGCTGCGTCTCGTCGGATCCCACGTGCAGCAGCACGTCGGAGATCGCGGCAGGGGCGCCCTTCGCGGCGACGGTCAGGCTCTTCAGCTGCATGAACACGTCGGAGCTCGTCGCGTTGGTGTTGTGCACCTGAATCGCGATCGTGTTCGTGCCCGCCTGCAGCGCCGATGCCGGCACCGTGAAGGTGCCGGTGAGCGGCGCCGAGCCGTTGCCGCCCGCGTAGACCATGTTGCCCGTCGCTTCGTCGACGCGCTCGTCGGCGAAGCCCGCGACCTTCGTGCCGTTGACGAACACGCGTGCGGCGTCGTCGTAGGCGAGCTCGCCGTTCAGCTGCGTGATCTGCGCGAGGTCCGCGGCATCCAGGTCGAAGGTCGTGCGAAAGAAGAACGTCTCGACGTTCGTCGTGCCGCCCGGCTTGTACTGGCTGACGAGGGTGGTGGGGGTGTAGCCGCCGCCGAGGTCGGCGAGGGCGCCGCCCTTCGCGCCGAAGCTGCCCGTGCCGGTCTTCCACGACGAGTCGTCGACGTCGGCCGCGGTCCACGCGGTCTTCGACGCGAGCCCCGCGGCGGGGTCGTCGGCCGTGTCGTGGAAGCGCCACGGGGTCGTGGCGGTGATCACCGGTGCGCCGTCGATGTCGGACGGTGCGGGGATGGTCGGGGCCGTCGGCTCCTGCGCATCCGGTCGCGTCGGCAGCGCGGGCTGCTCGGGGTCGACGGCGGCGACGGGGCACAGTGCGACGTCGAACACGTGCATGATGCCCTTCGACACGTCGATCGGCAGAGTGACGCTGCGCACCGTCTTCGTCGCGTCGAGCGGCACGACCGCCGTCGCGAAGAGGTTCGGCTTCGCGGTGTCGGAGCCGCCGGTGAGCGTGTTGCGCTTCGTGAGCGGCACGAGACGGATGTTGCCCGGCTCGGCGCCCGTGTTCGTCCAGTCGGTCAGGCGCACGTCGACCTTCTTCGTCGACCCGTCGGAGTAGGTGACGAGGGCGGTGCCGCGCGAGGGCCCGTTGGTCGCGAGACCGAGGAACGAGATACCGGATGCCGCCACGTCGCCGAACTCGAGCACCTGCCCGTTCGGGATCCAGTGGTCGGCCTCACCGGCCACGGTGTCGGGCCACGTGAACTCGACCCCCGTCTCGCCGAGGGGGAGCTTCGCGCCGCCCGTGACGCCGGCCTTGGCGAGATCCTCGCGCGAGAGACCGATGCCGCCGGCATCCAGTCCTCCCATGTTGACCGCGCCGTCCGACGTGATGCCCACCGAGTTGCGGGCGTCGCTGCCGTCGCGGAACGACGGGGGAACATCGCTCGCATCCGTGCCCCACGTGCCGGGCGTCGCGCCCATCGTGAAGTCGAGCGTCCCTCCCGCGCGGGCGAAGTCGGCGGGCAGCCACGACGCGGTCTGCGCCTGGCCGTTCACCGACAGTCCCGTCGTGTACCGGCGGTCGTCGCCGGCGCCGGGGGCGTCGATCGTGATCGAGCGGTCCGACCCGATCGACGTGATCTCGATGTGCTCGAACATGGGGGCCGAGACAAGCAGGTCGGCGGTGCCCCAGATCGCGGGCATGAGTCCGATGTTCGCCCACACGTACCAGGCGCTGAACGATCCGAGGTCGTCGTTGCCGGCGAGGCCGTCGGGTGCCGTGGTGAACAGCTCGTCTGCCGCGCGGTACAGCGTCTCGGTCGTCTTGTGCGGGGCCTGCAGCCAGTTGTAGACCCACGGAAGTCCGAAGCTCGGCTGGTTGGCGATGTACGCGGCGTCGCTGAAGGCGCCGGCGTCGAGGTCGCGCAGGATGCTGTCGAGCTGGGTGGTCGCGGCATCCTTCCCGCCGCGCAGCGCGATGAGGTCGGCCATGTTGTGCGCCACGTTGAAGCCGTACTGGTAGCCGGTCGACTGCTCGAACTGCGCGCCCTGCGTGGTGAGCGAGGTGTTCATGAAGCCGTTGCGGTTGCGGGCGTCGATGTGCCCGCGCGCGGTGTTGAAGACGTTCTTCCAGTTCTGCGACCGGGTCGAGAAGCGCTCGTACGCGTCCTGGTTCCCCAGGCGCTGCGCGAGCTGTGCGATGGCGAAGTCGTTCGTCGTGTACTCGATCGTGCGCGACGTCGCCGCACCGCCCTTGTCGCCGTCGACCCAGCCGTGGATGCCGTACATCACGGCATCCGACCGGCCGGTGTTCGTCATCGGCAGGGTCTGCGTCGCGACCATGCTCTCGAGCGCCTTCGCGCGGTCGTAGTCGGTCGAGCCGAAGTCGTCGGTCGCGGCGACGATGTTCTGCAGCGAGTCGCCGCTCATCTTCGTCTGGATGCGGTTGTAGGTGGGCCAGCTCGTCCACTTGCCCGACTGCGACACCATGTCGACGATCGACTGGTTGATGTCGCTCGCCCGCTGCGGGAAGAGCAGGGCGACCAGCTGCGACTGGCCGCGATAGGTGTCCCACCCCGAGAAGTTGACGTAGAAGTCGCGGCCCTGCTCGACGGTGCGGATCTGCCCGTCGTAGCCGGTGTAGCGTCCGTCGACGTCCTGGAACGTGTTGGGGTGCAGGAGCGCGTGGTAGAGCGAGGTGTAGAACGTGATGCGGTCGCGGTCGGTGCCGCCGGTCGCGTCGATCGTGCCGAGGGCCTCGTCCCACGTCGCGCGGGCCTGGGCGCGGGTCTCGTCGAAGCCGAGGGCTTTCGTCTCGGCTTCCGCGTTCGCGCGGGCGCCGTCGACCGACACGTAGCTCAGGCCGATCTTCGCGGTGACGTCTGCGCCGTCGGCGAACGTGAGGTAAGCGCCGGCGCCGTGCTTGGTCGCCGCGCTCGCCGCCGTGCCTCCGGCCTGCACGCCCGCGGGGGTCCACGTGCCGAACGACTCGACGGGCTGGTCGAACGTCGCCGAGAAGTAGGCGGTGTACTGCGAACCGCCGTTGCAGACGATGTTGGCCTTCACCGAGCCGGAGAGTTCGCCGGTGGCGGGGTCGAACGCGATGTCGGACGCGTGCACCTGGTTGTTCGACCCGCCCGCCTCGAAGAGCAGGGTCGAGGTCTGGGCCGTCGCGTCGAACGAGTAGCGGCTGACAGCGGTGCGGGTGGTGCTCGTGAGCTCGGCCTGCACGTTCTCGAGGTCGACCGCGTAGTACCCGGGCTCTGCGATCTCGTTCTCGTGCGAGAAGTCGAGGAAGTAGTCGCCGATCGCGCTCGCCGGGTTGCTCGGCAGCGCGCCGTCGGTCAGCGCGCCCGTGAAGGGGAGGACCGGGAAGTCGAAGCCGCCGAAGTTCGACCGGCATCCGGTGCCCGACAGGCGGGTCATGCCGAAGCCGCGCAGCTGATCGGCGTTGTACTCGTAGCCGCCGTACTGCTGGCCGTTCCCGGTCTCGAACGTCGTGGGGCTCGACTGCACCATGCCGAAGGGCACGGTGGCGCCGGGGAAGGTGTTGCCGTAGTGGTCGTTGCCGCGGGCGTTGTTCGCGTCGTTCATCTCGGTGCCGATGAACGGGTCGACGGCGTCGAACGGGGTGCGGGTCGACACCTCCTCGGCGTGGGCGGCGGGCGTCACGAGGACGGACGACGCCGTGAGGGCGGTGATGACCCCGGCGGCCAGGGCCGCGCGACGTCTGCTCATGTGTCGGCTGGGGGCAGCCGAACGCATGGGGGGCATGCGATACCTCCGTGTGGTGGGTGGGGATGCGCCGCCCGATTCTGACAACGCTGTCAGGAACACTATGGAGGTTGATGGACGAGGTGTCCAACAACGGGTGAACACCCGGTGTCGGAGGTCGGGACTCGTCACCCGCCCGGCGAGGAGATCTCACGCTACGAAGGAGAGGATTGCCAGGGCAGTCCTTCGCAGCGGGAGATCTCCTGCGCACGCGCGGTGAGGGTGCGAGCGGGCGGGGTGAGCGCGGGAGCGCGCCTGCTTACTGGGCGGTGTAGCCGCCGTCGACGAGGTGGTAGCTGCCGGTGATGAAGCTCGCGGCGTCGCTCGCGAGGAAGACGATCAGGTTCGCCACCTCGTCGGCCTGGCCGAGACGCCCGATCGGGTGCTTGCTCACGAGGTACTGCTTGGCCTCGTCGCCCATGGTGGCCAGCAGCGGGGTGTCGATGAAGCCGGGACCGACCGAGTTCACGCGCACGCCCTGCGCGGAGTACTCCAGCGCCGCGCTCTTGGTCATGCCGACGACGCCGTGCTTGGCGGTGACGTACGCGGGGGAGTTCGCGAAGCCGACGCTGCCGAGGATCGACGCGATGTTGACGACGGAGCCGCCGCCGTTCTCGAGGATCGAGGGCAGCTGCGCCTTCATGTTGCGGAACACGGCGTTGAGGTTGATCGAGATGACCTTGTCCCAGGCGTCGTCGTCGTACTCGGCGGTGGGGGCGGATGCTCCGCCGATACCGGCGTTGTTCACACCGATGCGCAGCGGGGCGAGGGAGTTCGCGAGCTCGACCGAGGAGGCGATCCAGGCGGCGTCTGTCGCGTCGCCCACGGAGGCCTCGGCGCTGCCGCCGGCCGCGCGGATCTCCTCGACGACGGCGTTCGCGTTGTCGGCGTTCAGGTCGTTGACGACGACCGCGGCACCGTTCTTCGCGAGCAGGAGGGCGACCGCGCGCCCGATTCCGCTGCCTGCTCCGGTGACGATCGCGGAGCGGTCGGAGACGTCGTACTGGGCCATGGGTGGGCTCTTTCCCGGGCGGGCACGGTGCCGGGAGATCTTCTCGGACGGTCCGTCCTTCTCCTCCACCCTACGCCCGCTGGCGCGAAGTGGATTCATCTGCATGGAATTCTGCGAACGCGGACCGCGCCGCGGCATGGTGCTCTCACGCACGCCCGATGCAGCTGGCTGCACGGCACACCTTCCGGCTTGTTTAGTGGTGTTTAGTGCCACCGCTTTCGACGGCTATCGCGACATAGGGTGATCTCGACGCGTCGGTCGGCGTCCCGTCGGAGCGCCCTTGACACCACGCAACAAAACCGGTTTACTACCACTCATGCGGTTCGGTGGTCCGACACCGCTCACCACAGCAGGAAGCCGTCCCGAGGCATCCGAACGAAGGAGTTTCTCGCAATGAAGCGTTATGCAGGTGTCCTGGCCCTCGCCGCCCTCGCCCTTCCCCTCGCCGCCTGCGGCACGTCCGGTGGCGCACCGGGTGCCGAGTCCGGCGAGCTGACGTCCGGCCCGATCACGATCTGGTACTCCACGAACGAGCAGGAGATCGCCTGGGCCGAGGCCGTCGTCGAGGCGTGGAACGCCGAGCACCCCGACGAGCAGGTCAAGGCCGCAGCCATCCCTTCGGGGAAGTCGTCGGAAGACGCGATCGGCGCCGCCATCACCGCCGGCAACACCCCGTGCCTGGTCTACAACACGGCGCCCGCGGCCGTGCCCGCCTTCCAGAAGCAGGGCGGCCTGGTCAACATCTCGAAGACCTTCGACGACGGCGAGTCGTTCATCACCGAGCGCTCGGGCGACGCCGCAGACGGCTTCCGCTCGCCCGACGGCGACCTGTACCAGGTGCCGTGGAAGGCCAACCCCTTCATGCTCTACTACAACAAGGAGGCCTTCACCGCTGCGGGCCTCGACCCCGAGAACCCCGAGCTCGCGACCTACGACGACGTGCTCGCCGCGGCCAAGGCCATCAAGGACGCCGGTGCCGCCGACTTCGCGCTCTACCCGCCGGCATCCGGCGACTACACGAACGCGCTGTTCGACTTCTACCCGTTCTTCCTCGCCAACTCCGGCGGCACCCAGTTGGTGAGCGACGGCAAGGCCGCCTTCACGAGCGACGAGGGCATGGAGACGCTCGAGTTCTGGAAGACGCTGTACGCCGAGGGCTACTCGTCGGCCGAGGCCTACAGCGGTGACGCATGGGCCGGCCCGTTCGCCGACGGTGTGGCGGCCATGGGCATCGCCGGTCCGTGGGGCGCGGCGGCCTTCGACGGCAAGGTCGACTACGGCATCGTGCCCCTGCCGACCGCCGAGGGCACCGCTGCCGAAGACACGTACACGTTCGGCGACTCGAAGAACGTCGGCCTCTACACGTCGTGCGAGAACAAGCAGACCGCGTGGGACTTCGTGAAGTTCTCGATGAACGCCGAGAACGACCTCGCGCTGCTCGAGACCACCGGGCAGTTCCCGACGCGCAGCGACGTCGACGCGGTCGCCGGCGACTACCTCGCCACGAACCCGGTGCTGTCGACCTTCGCCGCCTCGGTGCCGCTCACGGTCGACGTGCCGAACGTCGCCGACGCGACCGAGATGTGGCAGACCTTCCGCGACGCGTGGGGTCAGGCCGTGCAGGCGGGTGAAGGCGACCTCGGCGAGACCTTCGGCACCGCCGCCGACAAGATCGACGCTCTGCTCGACGCGCAGGGCTGATCGACCGATCGGTCGCCCAGGCCGATCCACCCCGGGGTGCGCGTGTCATGGCGCGCACCCCGGATCCCCTCCGTCGCTCGAAGGCGGAGGCCGCACGCAGCAGTCCGGCAAAGGAGCCATGCCATGAAGCGCATCGCCGCGTTCATCGCCTTCACGATCGCCCTCGTCCTTGGGTCGTCGGCGGTCGTCGCCGCCCCGGCATCCGCCGCGCCCGAAGACGACGTGGCGACGGTCATCGACCGTCTCGAGGAGTACTACCTCGGACAGGGCGACGAGATCATCATCGCCAACGGCATCTACCTGGCCCGCACCTCCGAGGCGCTCGACTACGTCGCATCGCAGAACGCCGACGGCTCGTGGTCGGACGTGAACTACGCCGATCGCACGAGCTCGGCGAACGGCAGCGTGTGGTCGGCCTACACCGCGCTCTACCGGATGCTCGCGATGACGCAGGCCTACAACGACCCGGAGGCCGCGGGCTTCGGCGACACCCGCCTCGTCGACGCCGTCGGCCGGGCGCTGCTGCACTGGGACAAGGTCGACCCGGGCAACACCAACTGGTGGGAGACCGAGATCGGCGAGTCGATCGCCATGGGCCGCATCTCGATGTTCCTCGGCGGAGAGCTGAGCCCCGAGGCGCTCGCCGTGGCGCTGAAGCACAACACCGGCAAGCTCGACCCCGTGGGGGCCAACGGCGCGTGGCGCACCTCGAACTACATCTTCGAGGCCCTCTCCACCCGCGACATCGCGAAGGTCCGGGAGGGGTTCGCGACGATCGTGGCGACCATCGCCGTCGACCACTCCGGCACCGTGCAGGAGGCCGTGCAGCCCGACGGCAGTTTCTGGGCGCACGGCGCGCAGCTGTACAGCGAGGGCTACGGAATGGTGCTCTTCACCTACGCCGCGCTCTGGTCGGACGTCGCGCGCGGCACCGGCCTCGCCTTCACGCGCGACCAGCTCGACTCGATCGCCTTCTACTTCGTGAACGGCACCCGCTGGCTCATCCGCGGCGAGATCGGGATGCTGTACCTCAACTACCGTCCGCCGAAGACGATCGGCGGCATCACGAGCCACGCGTCGGAGTTCATCGAGCCGCTGCAGCGCATGGTGCGAACGGATGCCCTCTACGCCACCGCGTACCAGGCGGTGCTCGACGGGGTGCTCGGCGAGACCGAGACGAACGGCGTCACCGGCAACAAGTACTTCTGGCGGTCGGAGTTCTCGTCGCACCTGCGCGACGACTACGGCATCTTCACGCGCCTGAACTCGTCGCGCACGTTCGGCGCGGAGCTGCGCACGTCGTACCGCGACGAGATCGGCAACCCCGTCTACTGGAACGCGATGGGTTCGACGGCCATCCAGGTCGACAACCGCGAATACCTCGACCTGGGTCCGGCCTTCGACTGGTTCCACTACCCGGGCGTCACGGCGCCCGACGAGAAGCGCACAGAGCGCGGCTTCGAGAACCGGGGTCGCAACGGCGACGGCGGTTCGTTCACGGGGGGCGCGTCGAACGGCGAGTTCGGCGTGAGCGTGCTGACCCTCGACACCGCGGGCACGACGGCGCGCAAGGCGTACTTCTCGTTCGACCAGGGCATGGTCGCGCTCGGCGCCGGTATCGCCTCGACGAGCAACGCCGCCGTGCACACGACGATCAACCAGGCCGTCGCGAAGCCGAACGCGTCGGTCGGCGGCGCTCCCGTCGCCGCCGGGACCGACCGGCAGGACGCCGGCGACGCCACCTGGGCGTACAACGACCAGGTGGGCTACGTCTTCGGCGGCGACCAGAACGTGAAGGTGTCGAACAAGACGCAGGCGGGCAGCTGGGAGGGGCAGGAGGCGCAGAGCCACGACGCCTTCTCGCTGTTCGTCGACCACGGCGCGAAGCCAACGGCCGGCACCTACGACTACACGGTGCTGCCCGCCACCACCCCGGCCGAGGTCGAGGCGTACGCGAAGGCGCCGACCGCCCGAACGCTGCGCAACGACACCGAGGTGCAGGCGGTGCGCGACGCCGAGGCCGGCATCACGATGGCGGCGTTCGCCGCCGCCGGCTCGCTCGATCTGGGCGACGGTCGCACTCTCGCGGTCGACCAGCCCGCGCTCGTCGTGCTCGACGAACGGGGCGAGGCGCCGGTCGTGAGCCTGTCGAACCCCGATCGCGGCGGCCTGCGCGTCGGCGTGACCCTCACCGGTGGTGACCAGACACGGCACGGCGTCTTCGCCCTGGGCTCCGGCGAGAACCTCGGCAAGACGGTCACGGCGGCGCTCGTCGACGGCCCGCTGCCCGCCGCCGTCACGTTCGCCGCGAGCAGCACGGCCGCCGGTTCGTCGGTGGCCGCGCTCGGCGACGACGACCCTGCGACGGTCTGGCGCTCCGACGGCGCCGGCACGCAGTGGGTCGCGAAGACCCTCCCCCGCGGATCGTGGGTGACGAAGGTCGCGATCGACCAGGCGGCGGATGCCGTCGCCACCGACCTCGTCGTGCAGACGTCGCCGAACGGTGTCGACTGGACCGATCGCGCGAGCATCGCCGGCGCGGCCGCCGGAGTCACCGAGATCCCGATCACGCCGACGCCGGCCGAGCACGTGCGCGTGGTGCTGCTCGACGGAGAGGCCGGGGTGTACGGCATCCGCGAGCTGTCGGTGTCGTCGAGCGTGAACCTCGCGATCGACGCCGGCACCCGGGCCTCGGGCTACGCGGGCTACAACCTCGTGTTCTCGCTCGCCGACGGCGACCCGAACACGCGCTGGCGCGGAAACAACGCCGACAGCGCGTGGGCGCAGATCGACCTCGGCGCGTCGAAGCCGGTCTCGACCGTGCGGCTGTCGTGGGAGGCCGCGTTCGCGAAGGCCTATCGCATCCAGCTGTCCGACGACGGGCGCACCTGGCGCGACGCGTACGCGACGCCGTCCGGCGGCAGCGACGGCGGCGTCGACGTGATCACGCTCGAGGGCCAGACCGCCCGCTACGTTCGGATGCAGACCGTCACCCGCGCGCTGAACTACGGACCCTCACTGTGGGAGTTCGAGATCTTCTCCGACCGGCTGGTGGCCGATGCCCCGGTCATCCCCGCGGCGAACGCCAACCTCGCGCTGGGTCGGCCGACGACCGCCGACAGCGTGCACCAGAACAACGCGACCATCACCGGGCCGAAGGCCACGGACGGCTCGAAGTCGACCAAGTGGTCGTCGGCGCGCCCCGTCGCCGAGCACTGGCTGCAGGTCGATCTGCAGAGTGTGCGGTCGGTGTCGCGCGCCGTGGTGGCGTGGGAGGCGGGCACCTCGAACGACTACCGGATCGAGGGCTCGGTCGACGGGTCGACCTGGCAGCCGCTGGCGCGCGTGCAGGCCGCGCAGCCCACGCTCACCCACACGCACGACTTCGCCCCGGCGGAGGTGCGGTACGTGCGCTTGACCGGCGTGCCGGCGACCCAGTACGGACTCAACATCTGGGAGTTCGAGCTGTACGGCGGCTACACGTTCGAGTGCGCGGCGCCGGTCTCGGCCGTGCGCGACGGGTCGGCCGTCGCGGCCGCCACGGTCTCGCCACTGCAGCCCGGCGACACGTTCAGCGCGGTGTCGATGGACGAGTCGGTCGTCACGGTCGCGGGTGCCGCCCGGGTGTCGGGCGACGGACGCGTCGAGGTCGACCTCGCGACGCACCAGCCCGGGCGCACGAGCGTCGGCATCCGTCACGCGGGCGGCACCGAGATCGCCTGGTGCGCCGTGACCGTCTCGGCCGACACCGCACGCCTGCAGGCGCAGATCGACGCCGCGAACACGCTCGACAGCACCGCCTACACCGCGGCCAGCTGGGCGCCGCTGCTGCCCGCGCTCGAAGCCGCGAAGGACGTGCTCGGCCGGCCGGGCGCCCCGCAGGACGAGGTGGATGCCGCGACCGCCGCGCTGCAGGCGGCGCTCGCCGGGCTCGTGCGCAACGATGCCGCGCCGAGCGCTCCGCGGGAGGTGCGGGCGCTCGCCTCGGGCCGGGTCGTCGACGTGCAGTGGTCTGCCCCCGAGAGCATCGGCGGCTCGCCCGTCTCGGCGTACGAGGTCACCGTGGGTGGCATCGTGGTGCAGACCGAGGGCGATGTGCTCTCGGCATCCGTTCCCGACGTCGCCCCGGGCGACCACGCCGTGACGGTTCGTGCCCAGAACGCGGGCGGATGGTCGGAGCCCTCGGCCCCGATCACCGTCACCGTCGACCCCGACGTGGTCGTGCCGGTGGTGCGGGTCGAGGGCTCGCCGAAGGTCGGCGGCGCCCTCGTGGCCACGGGCACCGGGTTCGAGCCCGGGGCGGAGTACCGCATCCAGCTGCGGTCGACCCCTGTCGACCTGGGGACCGTGACCGCCGGCGACGACGGCACGATCGCCTTCCGCGGGACGGTTCCGGCCGATGTGGAGGCGGGCGCCCACACGCTCGTCGTGATGCGGGCGGATGCGGACATCGCGTCGACGCCGGTGCTGATCGCCGCCGCCGATCCCGCGCCGGGTGGTCCGGGGTCGCCCGGTGCGGGCGGCGCTCCGGGCGGTGCGGACGGGGGCTCCGACGGCGACCTGCCCGCCACCGGCGGCGATCTGACCTGGCTGCCCTGGACGCTCGGGGTCGCGCTGCTGCTCATCATCGGGGGCATCGCCGTGAAGGTGCGCCGCGGTCGCCTCGACTGAGGTTCACAAGGGGGGCCGGTCCTTGGACCGGCCCCCTTCTGCGTGCCCGCCCGCAACCGCGCGCGAAGCCCCAACCGCCCGCGCGGAACCCCCACCGGCCGTGCGGAACCCCGACCGGCCGCGCGGAACCCCGAACCGCCCGTGCGAAACCTCAGCCCCCGCGCGCGAAAACCCACGCCGCCCGTGCGAAAACCCCAGCCCCCGCGCGCGAAAACCCAGACCGACCGCGCGTACACCGGCGTGTCCCGGGGCGGCGCGCCGCAGCATCCGCCCTTCGTCTCCGTTTTCGTGCCGGGAGGGAGGTGCCAGGTATGGGTGGGGGGAGTGTGTGTGGGTGGGGGTGTGGGTGGGGAGTGTGGGTGGGGGGTGTGTGGGGGCATGCAGAAGGGCCGCCTCCGGGAGGAGACGGCCCTTGTGGATGCTCAGACGCGGGTGAGCTCGGCGACGCCGATCGACGAGTCGGCCATGCCGTAGAACACGAAGGTGCGGCCCTCGATCTGCTCGACCGCCGTGGGGAACACGACATTCGCGAGGGTGCCCTGGGTCTCCTCCGCCGTCTCGGGGGCGAGCAGCGGTTCGGCCGAACGTGCGATCACGCGGCGAGGGTCGTCGGCGTCGAGCAGGATCGCGCCCGCCGAGTACACCGAACCGTGGGCGAGCTCGAAGCCCTTGGGCGTCGCGCCCGAGACACCGTGGTGCAGCAGCAGCCACCCCTCGGGGACGCGCACGGGCGACGGGCCCGCACCGATCTTGGCGCTCTCGTAGGCCATCTCGGGGCCGACGATCATGGCCGAGTCGCGGACGTCGGTCAGAGCCGAGACATCGCGCGTGACGGCCTCGACGTCGATGTAGCCGATCCAGATCGAGGGGCGCTCCTCGGTGATGCCGACGGGCGGGCGGGATCCCTCGCCCGGGCGCAGCCAGTCGAGGTCCCACATCGGGCGGTGCAGCAGCGCGATGCGCGGGGTGCCGTCGGGGCCGGGCACCAGCTCGGGGAAGAACACGATGTCCTTGTTCGCGAACAGGTTGAGGTCGGTGCCGAGCTCGGGCTGGTAGGCGAAGCGGATCGGGCCGAGACGTTCCCACGTGACCGTGTCGCGCGAGACGGCGAGAGCCGGCTTCGGGCCGAGCGGGCCGTACGCGATGTAGGTCATGACGTGCAGGCCGAGCGGTTCGAGGAACGTGATGCGAGGGTCCTCGACGCCGCCGTTCTGGCGACCGTGCTCCCACTGCTCGTCGGGCGACAGCACCACGCCGAGGCGCTCCACACCGACGGGCACCCCGTTCTCGACGACCACGCGGGCGCGGGCGATGCGCGAGACGTTGCCCGCGGCGACGACCCGCGGGTACAGGTACAGCTCGCCGTCGGGGCCCCAGGCGGTGCCCGGGTTGAGCACCCCCTCGGCCTCGAGGGGATCGTCGGTGCGCGCGGTCATGATCGTGCCGACGCGACGCAGGGCGTAGGGCACCGGGGCGGTGCTCCCTGTGCTGTTCACGGCGGCGGGGGAGGGAGACGATGTCATCGCTGTGCCTTCGGGTCTTTCGGTATCGGGTGCTCAGCCCTTGATGGCGGAGCCGAGGTTGGCGGAGGTGAAGTGCCGCTGGAAGAGGAGGAACAGCACGACCACGGGCACCGCGAGCACGCACGCGCCCGCGAGCACGGCGCCCATGGGGTTCTCGAGGAACGAGCGGTTGGTCTGCGAGAAGTTGGCGAGGCTCACGGCGAGGGTCTGCTTCGTGGCGTCCTTCGTGACGAGGAACGGCCAAAGGAACTCGTTCCACGGGCCGATGAAGGTCACCAGCATCGCGGTCAGCACGGCCGGGCGCACGAGGGGCACGGCGATGGAGATCAGGATGCGCAGCTCGCTCGCGCCGTCGATGCGGGCGGCGTCGAACACGTCGCGCGGGATCTGCAGGAAGTACTGGCGGAAGATCAGCACGGCGACGGAGTTGATCGCGAACGGCAGGATCATGCCGATGAAGTTGTCGGCGAGACCGAAGTACCGCACCACCATGACGTACAGGGGGATCATGAGCAGCTGGAACGGGATCGCCTGCACGAGCAGCACGAGGGCGAACACCAGACCGCGGCCGCGGAACGACAGCACCGCGAGCGCATAGCCGACCAGCAGCCCGAAGACGAGCGTGCAGGCGACCACGCCCGCCGTGAAGATCAGCGAGTTGAGCAGGGAGCCGAGCAGGTTCACCGACTCGTTGATCTCGACGAAGTTGTTGAAGCTCAGGTTCTCAGGCAGTGGCAGCAGGCCGAAGAGGCTCGTGTCGCGCTTGCGCTGCAGAGCGCCGATCACCATGTAGTAGAACGGCACGAGCGCGGCGAGGGCGCCGACGAAGAGCAGGGCGAAGCGCAGGGTCGGCAGCACCCGGCCGGGGCGGGGCGTGCGAGTCGTGCGCGCGTCGGAGGGGGTCATCGGTTCTTGCCTTCCGTGATGCGGCGCGACACGAGCGAGACGATCATCACCGCGATGACGAGGATCATGCCGATCGCGGCGGCGATGTCGGGCTTCCCCTGCTGGATGCCCTGCTGGTACATGAGCAGCGCCGGGGTCATCGAGGCGTTGTTGGGTCCGCCGCCGGTGAGCAGGTACGGCTCGGTGAAAATCTGGCCGGTGGTGATGATCGACAGCAGCACCACGAGCGAGGTGACCGGACGGACGGCGGGGAGGGTGACCGAGCGGAATCGCTGCCAGCGTCCCGCACCGTCGAGCTGGGCGGCCTCGTGCAGCTCCTTCGGCACGTTCTGCAGCGCGGCGAGGTACAGCAGGATGTAGAACCCGAGGTTCTTCCAGGTGACGTAGACCGCGATCAGCGGCATGATCAGCCCCGAGTTCGCCAGCCACGACGGGTCGGGGGCGAGCGAGCCGAGCATCGAGTTGACGACGCCGTTGCCGTTGAAGAGGAAGATCCACACCGCCAGGGTCGCGACCGATGCCGTGACGTACGGGATGTAGTACGAGATGCGGAAGAAGCCCTTCCAGTGCACCACGGCGTCGAGCCCCGACGAGAGCAGCAGGCCGAGCACGACCGTCAGCGGCACGTTGATGACGAGGAAGATCAGCAGGTTGCCGAACGCCTGCCGCACGATCGGGTCGGCGAGCACGGCGGCGAAGTTGTCGAAGCCGACGAACGGATGCTCCACCGCGACGCCGGGGGCCGTGAAGTAGAAGTCGTGCACCGACATCCAGATGCCGAACCCGAACGGGATGAGGAAGACGACGATGACGAAGAGCGTGTACGGGGCGCTCAGCAGCAGACCGAGCGGGTTCTCGCCCAGCCAGCGCTGCACGGCGCCGGAGCGTCGACGGGGTCGCGTGGTGTTCTGCTGCGCTGGTGCCGCACTGCCCATGGCGATTGTTCCTCACTGATACGACCGTCCGCCGGCCCGACAGGGGTGCGAGACCCGAAGGTGGGCGGCGCTGACTCGTCTTAGTAAACCGGTTTTGATGTGCGGCTGCAACCTCGCCGATGCGCGGGCTGACATCGCCGCCAGTCCGGCGGCTCGGCGTGGAAGAGATCGAGCTAAATC
This sequence comes from Microbacterium sp. Soil_N32, assembly GCF_057655505.1. Lineage (NCBI taxonomy): Bacteria > Bacillati > Actinomycetota > Actinomycetes > Micrococcales > Microbacteriaceae > Microbacterium > Microbacterium sp. Soil_N32. The sequence goes on along the minus strand of NZ_JBDGME010000007.1, from coordinate 24,598 downwards.
GGGCTAAACGGTCGGTTACACTACAGACCATGAACGCCTCGATCCCCGAGAGTGCGGGCGCCGGGCGCACCGCCTCCTCCCCCCGCGGCGGCGCCAGGGAACGCAAGATCACGATCGGCGACGTCGCGGCGCGGGCCGGGGTGTCGAAGAGCGCGGTGTCGTTCGTGTTCAACGGTCGCTCCGGCGTGGGCGAAGAGGCGCGCGAACGCATCCTCGAGGCGGCGCGCGAGCTCGAGTGGCGTCCGGATGCCCGGGCCCGCGCCCTGTCGCGCAGCCGGGCGCAGGCACTGGGGCTGGTGATCCGGCGCGATCCGGAGCTGCTCAGCACCGACCCGTTCTTCCCGCAGTTCGTCGCGGGGGTCGAGAGCTTCCTCTCCACCGTCGGCTACGCGCTCGTGCTGCAGGTCGTCGACGGCGAGCAGGCCGAGCGCGAGGCGTATTCGCGCTTCGCGCACGAGGCCCGCGTCGACGGAGTCTTCCTCACCGACCTGCGCGTCGAAGACGAGCGTCCCGCCGAGCTCGCGGGCCTGGGGCTCCCGTGCGTGCTGCTCGGCACGGGTGCCGGCGAGGGCACCGAGCCGATCGGACTCGACGATGCCGCGGGCATCCGTCGCGCCGTCCGTCACCTGCACGCCCTGGGGCACGAGCGCATCGCGCATGTCTCGGGCGCCGACCGGTACGTGCACTCCCGGGTGCGTCGAGACGCCTGGGCGGGCGAACTCGCTCAGCTCGGACTGCGCCCGGGCACGGTCGTCGAGGCCGACTTCACGGGTGCGGCCGGCGCGCGCGCCACCCATGAGCTGCTCGACGATCCCGAACCGCCGACCGCGATCATCTTCGCGAACGACATCATGGCGATCGCCGGCATCTCGGCGGCGATCGACCGGGGCATCCGCGTGCCGCAGGACCTGTCGGTCATCGGCTTCGACGACATCCCCCTCGCGCCGTACGTCATCCCCCCGCTCACCACCGTGCGGCAGGACGTGTTCCAGTGGGGCAACGCGTGTGCGCGTGCCCTCGTCTCGATCGTCGAGGGACGCGAGCCCGGGCCGATCGACCTCCCGCCCGTGGAGTTCGTCGTGCGCGGCAGCACCGGCCCGGTGCGCGGGCATGCGGATGCCGTCGCCGAGGCATCCGCATGACGCCGCTGCCCCGCCTCGTGGCGTTCGACCTCGACGACACCCTCGCCCCGTCGAAGAGCGCGATCGATCCGCGCATGGGGGCGTTGCTCGTGGCGCTCGCCGCGCGGGTCGAGGTGGCGATCATCTCGGGCGGACAGCTCGGCCAGTTCACGGCGCAGGTCATCGACCGCCTGCCCGATCCGAGTGCCGCCGTGCTCGCACGCTTCCACCTGCTGCCCGCCTGCGGCACGCAGTATTACCGCATCGGGGCCGACGGCATCGAGACCGTGTACGCCCTCTCGCTCACGCCGGCCCAGCGTGCCGATGCGGCAGCCGCGCTCGAAGACGAGGCCCGTCGCCTCGGGCTCTGGGAGTCGCAGACCTGGGGCGACATCATCGAGGACCGCGGGTCGCAGGTGACCTTCTCGGCCCTCGGGCAGCACGCCCCGGTCGACGCCAAGGCCGCGTGGGACCCGACCGGCGCCAAGCGCAACGCCCTCAGCGCCGCCGTCGCCGCCCGGCTGCCCGATCTCGAGGTGCGCTCCGGCGGCTCCACCTCGATCGACATCACCGACCGCGGCATCGACAAGGCCTACGGCATGCGCAAGCTCATCGAGCAGACGGGCATCGCCCTCGAAGACATGCTCTTCGTCGGCGACCGCCTCGACCCCGCCGGCAACGACTACCCCGTGCTCGCGATGGGTGCCCGCTGTCACGCGGTGACTGGGTGGGAGTCGACGGCGGAGTTCCTCGAGGAACTGATTCCGCGGCTCGGGTAGGAGTCCAGGGCATCCGCCCTGTCCCCGGCGGGCTGCCGTCTGCACCCGCCCCCGTCCCGCGCCGCCCCGAGCCCCCGGCTCAGTCCTGCCTGTCCCTGCCCTCCCGGGCCTGCGGCTCTGTCCTGCCTATCCCTGCCCTCCCGGGCCTGCGGCTCTGTCCTGCCCGCCCCTGCCCCCCCCTTGCACGGACGTTCCACGCCTGCACGGAGTTCTCGCGTGATCGTCCGTGCGGGTGTGCATCTCCCGTGCGGCTCGCATGCGGTTCGCGAGAAAACCTCTTGACACGGCATCCGCTCCGGCCTAACGTACAACCAAATGGTTGCACAACGAGAACTCAGCGAAGCGGAGGTGGACCGTGTCTTCCACGCACTGGCCACGTCGACGCGGCGCGACATCCTGCGCCGCACGATCGAGGGCGAGCAATCGGTCTCGACCCTGGCCGCCTCCTACGACATGTCGTTCGCCGCAGTGCAGAAGCACGTCGCCGTGCTCGAAGCAGCCGAGCTCATCGTCAAGCGCGCCGAAGGACGCGAGCGGCTCGTCCGCGCGAACCCCGAGATGATCGTCCGCGCCCGGGCCCTGCTCGCCCGCTATGAAGAGCTCTGGCGCTCGCGCATCGCCCGCCTCGACGACCTGCTCGCCGAGCCCGCGGATGCCGCGCCGACGCCACCCGCGCCACCGGCCACGCCACCGGCCACGCCGCCCACGAAGACCACCGACAGCACCACCCCGACCGCACGAACCGAAGAAGGAGAATGATCATGCCCGTCACCGACGTCGTCACCGATGCCGAGAACCTCACCATGACGGTCGTCGCCGACCTGGCGGCCCCTGTCGAACGGGTCTGGGACGCGTACAGCGACCCGCGCCAGCTCGAGCGCTTCTGGGGCCCTCCCGGGTGGCCGGCGACCTTCACCCACTGGGATCACACGGTCGGCGGCAAGGCGAACTACACGATGACCGGTCCGCGCGGTGAGAAGGCCTCCGGCACGTGGGAGTTCGTCGAGATCGACGCCCCGCACGCCTTCACGGTTCTCGACGCGTTCGCCGACGAGGAGGGAACGCCCAACGCCGACCTGCCCTCGATGCGCATGACTTTCACGTTCGAGGAGACGGCCGACGGCACCCGTATGGTCAACACCAGCTACTTCACCTCGGCCGAGGCGCTCGAGCAGGTCGTCGCCATGGGCGCGATCGAGGGCACGAAGCTCGCGATGAGCCAGCTCGACGCCGTGCTGCAGGACCTGCGCGACTACGCCCAGGGCCGGGGCACGCAGGTCGAACTGCTCGACGACACGCACGTGCGCATCACCCGCCTCATCGAGGGGCCGCGCGAGCTGGTCTGGCGGGCGCACCACGACCCCGAGCTCATGAAGAAGTGGATGCTCGGGCCCGACGGCTGGGAGATGACGGAGTGCGTCGTCGCCACCGAGGTCGGTCAGCGCTACCGCACCTCATGGGCGCCGGTCGGCGACACCGAGGGCGAGCCGTTCGGGTTCGAGGGCGAGGCGCTGCTGATCGATGCTCCGCGCCGCTCGGTCGACACCGAGAAGATGCAGGGCACGCCGGGGCCCGAGACGCTCAACGACCTCAACCTCTACGAGGAGGACGGTGCGACGCTCCTCACCCTCTACATCGAGTACCCCGATAAGGACACGCGCGACATGATCCTCGCGACGGGCATGGCCGACGGCATGGAGGCCTCCTACCGTCGCCTCGAGAGCGAGCTGCTCGCGGTCTGACCCAGGCGCGACTATCCGAACCGAGCCCCCGGTGGCACCGACTCGGGACCACCGGGGGCTCACCGCCGCCACGATCGCGAGACTGCCGTCGGCACCAGGCCGGTCTCGCCCGGCTGTCCTGAGCTATGGCGAGGCGAGGCGAAGGGCCGCAAGGCGCCGCGGACGACGCGGATCCCCGCCCGCCGGGATAAAGTGGCGACACGATGAGGATCACGCGCCGCACTCTGCTGCTCGGCGCCGGGGCCGGTGTCGTCTCGGTGCTTCTGGCATCGTGCACGCCCGAACCGGAGCCGACGCCCACGCGAACCCCGACCCGTACCCCCGAGCCGGGGCCGTCGAACGGGGTGCCGCGTCCGGCGGGCAGCATCCGCTCCACCTGGACCGCCGATCCGTACGCGTTCGGCGCCGTCAGCTTCGTGCCCGTGGGAGTCGGCGCCGACACCCGCAGTGCGCTGGCCCGACCGGTCGACGACCGTCTGTTCTTCGCGGGCGAGGCCACAGACGAGGATGCTCCGGGCACCATGCGCGGCGCCATCGCTTCGGGCGAGCGCGCGGCCGGGGAGGTGCGGGATGCCGGAGACACCGGTGAGCGCATCGCCGTGATCGGGGCCGGTCTCGCCGGCGCCACGGCCGCGGCACGCCTCGCGGACGCCGACTACCAGGTGACCGTGATCGAGGCCCGCGACCGCGTGGGCGGGCGGCTGCACTCGCGCGTCGACGACTCCTGGCCGGTGCCCGTGCAGCTGGGCGCCTGGCTCTTCGGGCCCGACGACACCGACCTCGTCGACACGCTCGAGTCCGAGGACGTGGGCATCGTCGACCTCGCCGGCGTGCGCTGGCGCGGACCCGACGGAGACGTCGAGCCCCTCAGCGTCGAGCCGCTGACCGCGGCGATCGCGACCGCCCGCGACGCGGCGGACGACACCTCGGTCGCCGATGCCCTCACCGCCGCCGGCGTCGATGCCGACGACCCGTCCACCGCCGCGCTGCTCGCCGTCCTCGCCACCGCGTCGGGGGCGGATGCCGGGGAGCTGTCGAGTTGGTTCGCCCCGCCGTTCCCGGCCGAGGAGCCCCGCGCCGCGCGCGACAGCCTGCTGCCGTTCATCGAGCACACGCTCGACGGCGTGCAGGTCGGCCTCAACCAGCCCGTGACCCGCCTCGCGTACGACGACACGGGCGTGAGCGTGCGCATGGGCACCGGCGAGGCGCTGTCGTTCGACCGGGTCGTCGTCACCGTTCCGCTCGGGGTGCTGCAGGAGCAGGGCATTGAGTTCGACCCTCCGCTGCCGTTCGCGAATCGCGGCGCGATCTCCGCATTGGGGATGGGGTCGGTGGAGACCGTGTGGCTGCGGTGGGACGAGCCGTTCTGGGACGCCGAGGAGGCGATCTGGCACACGGTCGGCGGTGACGCGAGCATCCGCACCTGGATCAACCTGCGTCCCGCGACGGGCGAGAACGTGCTGGTGGGGATCGTCGGCGGTGACTCCGCCGTCCGTTTCTCCGAGCTGGACGACGACGAGGCGTTCGCCCAGGCGATCGAGGCGCTCGGCCCCTATCTCGCCTGAGCGACCGACCCGACGAGCTCGTCGACCGGCGCATCGTCACGGTCGGGGCCATCGCCCGGACCGTCGGGGGTCTCGTCGCCCGGGTCGTCACGCAGCCGTCGAGGCAACGGCATCCGACTGATGAGCACGAGCGCCGTCGCGACGACCGCGAACGTCGCGAGCGCGATGCCCGACGACACCAGGAACTCCGCGGGCCCGCTCACCTGGCGTGGGTCGAGGAAGTAGTAGGGGTACCAGCCGATCAGCGGTCCGCGCAGCATCGTGAAACCGCCCCACACCAGCGGGTAGACGAGCGTCGACGGCACGACCCGCCACGGCACGGTGCGATGGCCGGGGGCGAGCGCCCAGGCGGCGGCTGCGCACGCGGGCAGGTAGAAGTGCAGCACCTGGTCGGACCACGGCACGTCGATGCGGATGCCCCGCAGCCCCGCCTGCCACACGAGGATCGCGAACACGATGCCGGCCGTGATGGTCCAGGTGAGCACGAGGGCGAGGACGATCGTGAGCCAGCGCGGGTCGCGGGCACGGCGGAGCGCGAGGATGCCCGCGATGGTGAGCACCACCACGAACGCGACGTTCGACTGGTTGGTCAGGTACGCGAAGAAGTTCTGGCTCGCGATCGTGTGCGAGGCGAGCCCCCACGCCAGACGGTGGATCAGGGCCACGAGACAGAGGGCGGCGGCGCTGAGACGGAGCAGACCGAAGACCGTGCGCGCCTTCACTGCTGCGTCACCGGCCGATCTCCCATCCGCCGAGTCTACTTTTCGTCGGGCGGGAGTCCTCCGAGCGCGGGGTCAGCGAGCGCGGCGGGTCGACCAGACGGCGAGGGCGACGAGCACCGGCTGGAAGAACAGCCGCACGAAGCGCTTCATGTCGGTGTCGAGACCGAACCCGTCGCGCTGGTGCATCCACTGCGAGACGTTGCCCGGGAACACGGCGACGAAGAACAGGCCAGCGATCGTGCCGACGAGGCTCCGCCGGCGACGCGCGAACAGCAGGGCCGATCCGAGAGCCACCTCGACGACCCCCGACGCCACGACGGTCGTGTCGGGGTCGAGCGGGAGCGACTCGGGAACCTGCGCCTGGAATTCGTCGCGCGCGACGGTGAGGTGCGAGACCCCGGCGAACACGAGGGATGCTCCGAGGAAGATGCGGCCGATGGTGCGGGCGGTCGTCGACATGAGCCGAGTGTACGCCGGGGTGTGCGAGGTGCGCGGGCGCGCGGCGCGGGGCGGGGCGGATGCTCAGATGAGGCGGCGCAGCGCGGCTTCGAGCGAGATGCCCTGGGCGTCGGCACGGTCGCGGAGGCGGGCGTGCTCGTCACCGGTCAGGGCGATGCGCAGCTCGATCGGCTCGGCGGTCGGGGTGTCGAAGTCGTCGAACAGCGACGATGTCTCGGCCCAGAGCGGAGCATCCGTCGGCTCGTCGCGGGCAGCGCGGGCGGGGGCGGTCTCGGCGGGGGCCGAGCGGCTGACGCCCGCGGCGGCAGCGAGCGGGGCGGATGCTGCGACGGCGGCTCCGGCATCCGTGGCGCGGGTGAACCCAGGGCCCCGGCGCGGTTCCTGCTTCTGCTGGTAGGCCTTCGCGGCGGCGTTCGCGCGCTCGTCGGCCGCCTCGTTCATGCGGTCGCCGGCGTGGCCCTTGACCCAGGAGAACTCGACGTCTCGGCCGCGCATGGCCTCGTCGATGCCTTCGAGGAGGTCGCGGTTCAGCACCGGACCACCGTCGGACTTGCGCCATCCCTTGCGCTTCCACCCCGGCATCCACTTCGTCACCGAGTCGATCACGTAGCGGCTGTCGCAGCGGATGAGGAGCTTCTCGTCGGTGCCCGCCGTCGCCCGCAGCAGCTCGAGCACCGCCTGCAGCTCGCCCTGATTGTTGGTGCCGTGGGGCGAGCCGCCCGCCGCCCAGTTGTCGTCGTCGATGTACCAGGCCCACCCGTTCGGGCCGGGGTTGCCCAGGGCGGAGCCGTCTGCGGCGGCGATGATCGTCATCCTTCCACCGTAGCCGGGGCCACCCCCACGGCCCGCCGTGCCCCCGCTCCGCCCCGCCGACCCCTCAGCCCTCGTGGTCGGTGAGGAGTCGGCGCATCAGCACCTGGTGACGGCCGTCGGGCAGCGGGGCGCCCGCCTCGTCGAGCACGCGGAACCCCGCACGCTCATAGGTCCGTCGCGCGGTGGGATTGTCGGGCATCACCGACAGATCGACGGCGGATGCTCCGGCGACGCGTGCCGCGCCGACCACCGCGTCGATCAGTACGGCCGCCACCCCGCGGCCGCGCGCCCGAGGAGCGACCCACGCCGAGATGAGCGTCATGGTCGACGGTGCGCCGCTCGGGACGACCGACATCATCCCGAGCACGTCGGTGCTGTCGGCGGCGACGACGTGGTGCGCGTCGGGCTGCGACAGCCGCTCGCGCCAGCGCTGCTCGGACGCGTCGATCCAGTCGGCGAGACGTGAGCCGAACGCGGAGGGGGAGTCGCGCAGCGCCTCCAGCCGCGCGTCCCGCCACAGACGCTAGTCGTCCGGCGAGACGCGGCGGATCTCGAACGCGGGGACGTGCGTCTCAGGCATCCGGGTTCCGTGCTGCGTCGTCGCCGTCCTCGCCGTCGGGGTCGTCGGGCTCGCGGTTCTCGACGGCGAACGCGGCGGGCGGCGGTGGGGTGACGGGGAAGACGATCGACGTGGTGTCGCCGTCGAGCCCCAGCCCGATCGACAGCGGGTCGAGGGCGGGCGGCGCGTCGAGGGCCTCCGCGGCTCCGCGATCGAGCGGCTCCGAGGGCAGACCGGCCCACTGGTTCTCTTCGTCCTCCCGGCGCTGCTGGAACATTCCCATGTGCTCATTCTCCCTCCACGACCCTTCACCGCGCGGGCTCTCCCGTCGATCGCGTGCCGTCCAGGCCCCGGACAGGCGCCTTCTCCTACGGTGGGACGATGCCCGCATTCACCTGGGAATCCTGGATCGGAACCGTCGCGGCCATCGGCATCGCGCTGGTGGTGGCGGCGAGCGTGCTCGCGCTGCTCGCGCTCGTGGTCGCCCTCGTCAGTCGCAAGTGGGAGTGGTTGCGCGAGGTGTCTCGACGCGCACGCAACGCGCTGTTCACGACCGCGGCGATCGTCGCGCTGTGGATCGCGTGCGCGGTCACCCAGCCCGCCTCGATCGACGAATGGCCGGCGATCTCGCGCATCTTCCTGATCGCCACGATCCTCGCCGGGTCGTGGCTGTTCGGCGCCCTGGTGTCGTTCGGGTTCGAGCAGCTCATGGCGCGGGAAGAGGCGCAGCTCATCGGGCCGCATGCGCGACGCCGTCGCACGCAGCTGCTCGTGATCCACCGGCTCGTGCTGGTGACGATCGCGGTGCTCGCGCTGGGCACGGTGCTCTTCACGTTCCCCGAGATGCGGGCGATCGGCACGAGCCTGCTCGCCTCGGCGGGAATCGTCAGCATCATCGCCGGTCTCGCCGCGCAGTCGATCCTCGGCAACCTCATCGCCGGCGTGCAGGTCGCCTTCACCGATGCGATCCGCGTGGGCGACGTGGTCGTGGTCGAGGGGGAATGGGGTCGCATCGGCGAGATCAACCTGTCGTACGTGGTCGTCTACATCTGGGACGAGCGGCGGCTGGTCGTGCCCTGCAACTACTTCACGACCAACCCCATCGAGACCTGGACGCGGCGGTCAGACGCGATCCTCGGCGTCGTTCTGATGGACCTCGACTGGCGGGTGCCCATGGATGAGGTGCGTGCGGAGTTCACGCGCATCATCGAGGCGTCGCCGTTCTGGGACGGCCGTTCGTCGAGCGCGCTCGTGACCGATTCGCAGGGCGGCTTCGTGACGGTGCGGTTCGTGATGTCGGCGAAGGACTCGTCCGACCAGTGGGACATCCGCTGCGAGGTGCGCGAGAAGATGATGACCTGGCTGCAGCAGAACCACCCCGAGGCCCTTCCCCGCACCCGCGTCGCGATCGAGTCCTCGCCCTCCGCCTAGCCCCCGCACGGCGCGTGCTGAGTGCGGCGCTACGAGCGCGCGGCGGCGCGGACGGCCTCGACGAGCTCGAGCCACGGGCCGTCGAGGGCGCCGTCGGGAATGTCCCGCTCACGCTGCTCGGAGGGCGTGCGGGCGCGGATCGTCCAGACGTAGCGGTCGGCGCCGCGGTCGGCGTCGAGGTCCGCATCCCAGGGGCAGCGGTCGATCCGGGCGATCCAGGTCGCGGCGTCGTCGTTCTCCGCCTCGGTCTCGACGAGCCACCGTCGGCGGAGTCCCGCGATGCCGCCCGACCGGATCACCGCGACGACGACGCGGTCACTCGGTGGAGGGGACTCGCTCATCTCCATAGACTCCCACGGTCGTCCAGGCGCGTCGAGCGGCGGTCGCCGTGGCCTCGTCGATCGTCTGTGCCGCGGCGACCGTCGCATCGGCGAACTCGGTGAAGGTCGCCGTGCTCGAGAGACCGACGGTGAGCGCGCGGTACCAGACCGTGCCCGCCGTCTCCCACGCGTTGCCGCCGAGATCGATCGCGAAGAGCGCGAACGCCCGGTTCGGGATGCCCGAGTTGATGTGTACCCCGCCGTTGTCTTCCGTCGTCCGCACGAACCCGCTCATGTGGTCGGGCTGAGGGTCGCGCCCGAGCTCGTCGTCGTCGTATGCCGTGCCGGGGCGGATCATCGACCGCAGCGCCACGCCTTCGACGGCATCCGTGAAGATCTCGGCGCCGATCAGCCACGATGCGTCGCCGGCGGTCCGGCCGAGAGCGTACTGCTCTGTCAGCGCCCCGAACACATCGGCGATCGACTCGTTCAACGCTCCGGGCTGTCCCTGATATTCGAGATCGGCGGTGTGCTGCACGACGCCGTGCGCGAGCTCGTGCCCGATGACGGTGAGCGAGCCCGTGAACCCGCGGAACACCTCGCCGTCGCCGTCGCCGAACACCATGCGCTCGCCGTCCCAGAAGGCGTTGTCGTAGTCGACGCCGTAGTGCACCGTCGCGTCGAGCGGTGCTCCGGCGTCGTCGAGCGAGTTGCGACCGAACGCCGACAGGAGCATCTCGAACGTCGCCCCGAGTCCGTCGAACGCCTCGTTCGCCGCGGCATCGTCGACCGGATCGTCGTCTTCGGTGCGCACGACCGCGCCGGGCAGCTGCTGGGTGTTGCCCGCATCGCTGATCGTGCGGTTCGGAGCATCGGAGAGCTGCGCGACGAGGTCGCCGTTCTCGTCGATCGAGAGGTCGATGCGCGCGCGGAACGGCGGGCGCCCGGCGGTCAGGGTCTGGCGTGCCGCGGCGGCGGCGCGGGGGAAGCGCCCGGACTCCGCGAGGCGCGCGAGCAGATAGGAGGGGACCACTCCGTGACGTTCGATCTGTGCGCTCATGCAGCGACCCTACGCCCGGTCACCGACATCGGCGCCGCCCCCGGCATCGCCGCCGCCCCGGGCCGTCGCGCCGTCCCCGGCATCCGCGCCACCGCCGCCCGCGGCATCCTCGCCGTCGCCGTCGCCGTCGCCGTCGCCGTCCCCGGCATCCGCGCCGCCGCCGCTGCCCTCGCCGTCACCGTCCCCGGCATCCGCGGCACCGCCGCCTCCGGCATCCGCGCTGTCGCCGTCGCGGCGGATGCTCTGCACGGTCGTCCGCAGCATGCCCCCGTCGAGCGGCACCTCGTACCGAACCGGCATCCCGGGGTGCGTGAGCGAGAACCAGTACGTCTCGACCGGAGCATCCGGGGCGTCCGCGATCTCGTACCGCCGACAGGGCACACGGCCGAACGGCAGCGCGAGGTCTTCGTCGGTCACCGTCGTGTGGGCGCGGGGAAAGGACGCGTGCTCCTGCAACTCGCGCCAGGTCACCCGGCTCGTCACCGCATCATCGGGGGCATCGGTGAACCACGCGCGCAACGTGGCGCCCTCGGCATCCGTCTGCTCGAAGCGGTTGATGCGCTCGTGCTGCGAGCCGTCCGGCGACTCGACGAACAGCACGATCGTGAGTCCGTTGCCGGCGGCCCGGCGGATCTCCGCGGCTGTGAAAGGGGTGGGCAGCAGGCCGTCGCCCAGCACGTGCGGATCGTCGGTGACCATGACCCATTGTCCCTCCGCGCGGGTCGCGGGTCGAGGGTGACCACGACTCAGGACGGATGCCCCACCGGCTCCCGTTTCATCGCCGTCGAGGCGGTCCGGGGCGGAAGCGTCCTGAATTGGTGTCGCCGCCCTGTCGAGCCTCCTTGACGCCCCAACCCGCAGCCGAGCCTGCCGACCTTGCACCCGCCCGCCCGCCCACCCGAGCCCCCACCGCCCCGCGCGGCGTTCCCAGCACGCTCGCGTAGAATCGGCCCAATGACCGACGCCCCTTCCGACGAGCTCAGCGACCGAGCCGACTTCGGCGCCGGTATCGACCCTGACGACCTCGCCACCACCCTGCGCGTGCTGGCGGAGTTGCACACGATCGACAACGAGCATCCCGACTTCGTGGCCGTGCGCCACGCGACCGCCGCGATGTTCAAGGCGGTGAAGCGTGTGCGCCGCAAGGAGATCCGCGACGCGATCGCCGAGGCCGACAGGGCCGTCGTGGCGCGCACCGCGACCGGCGCGCCCGACCGCATCGACGACGAGACGCGCGGCAACGACCTCGCCTCGAGCGTCGTCGACGCCCCCATCGCCGGAGAGTTGCTCAAGCCGCGCAACTGCTACATCTGCAAGCAGCCGTACACTCTGGTCGACGCGTTCTACCACCAGCTCTGCCCCGACTGCGCCCGCTTCAGCCACGGCAAGCGCAACGCCCGCACCGACCTCACGGGCAAGCGCGCGCTGCTCACCGGCGGGCGCGCGAAGATCGGCATGCACATCGCGCTGCGGTTGCTGCGCGACGGGGCCCACGCGACCATCACCACGCGGTTCCCGCGCGACGCCGTGCGGCGCTTCAGCGCGCTCCCCGACTCGGGCGACTGGCTGCACCGGCTGCGGGTCGTCGGCATCGATCTGCGCGACCCGGCGCAGGTGATCGGCCTCGCCGACTCGGTCGCCGCGCAGGGACCCCTCGACATCCTCATCAACAACGCCGCCCAGACCGTGCGGCGCTCGCCGGGTGCGTACTCGCTGCTCGCGGATGCCGAGCTGCAGCCCCTCCCCGACGGACCGCTGCCCGAGATGGAGACGTTCGGTCACACCGCCGACCCGCACCCGCAGGCGCTGCAGGCCTCCGTCGACGCGCATCCGCTGCTGTCGGTCGCGGCCCTCGGCGGTACCGTTGCCGAGCAGGGCGGCCAGGCGCTCACCGCCGAAGACCTCGCGCGGCTGGCGATGGCGCCGGGATCGTCGTCGCTCGAGAAGCACGCCGACGGCACCGCGATCGACGCCGGTGGGCTCGTGCCCGATGTGAACCGCGTGAACAGCTGGGTGCAGTCGGTCGACCAGGTCGACCCGCTCGAGATGCTCGAGGTGCAGCTGGCGAACACGACCGCGCCGTTCCTGCTGATCAGCCGGCTGCGTCGCGCCATGGCCGCGTCGACCGCGCACCGCAAATACGTCGTGAACGTGTCGGCGATGGAGGGGCAGTTCTCGCGGCGGTACAAGGGGCCGGGGCATCCGCACACCAACATGGCGAAGGCCGCGCTCAACATGCTCACGCGCACCAGTGCCGGCGAGATGCTCGAGACCGACGGCATCCTGATGACGGCCGTCGACACCGGCTGGATCACCGACGAGCGGCCGCACTACACGAAGGTGCGTCTCGCGGAGGAGGGCTTCCACGCTCCGCTCGACCTCGTCGACGGCGCCGCTCGCGTGTACGACCCGATCGTGCGCGGCGAGGCCGGCGAAGACATCCACGGCGTGTTCCTGAAGGACTACGAGCCCAGCCCCTGGTGAGGCGGCCCGCGGCTACCGGGTCCGATGGCTCGGCCCCCTGGCGCCAGGCCTCTTTCCGGCGACGCCGCCCGTTCCGGCGACGCCGCCCGTTCCGGTGACGCCGCCCGTTCCGGTGACGCCGCCCGTTCCGGTCGCATTTTCTGTCGCCTGGTCTGGCCCGGTGCGACAGAAAGTGCGACGGGAGTGGGGGTGTGCGGGCTGCGGCCGTCAGCGGCGGGAGTGGCGGTGTGCGGGTCGGCTCCGTCTGCACGGGGAGTGGACGGACGCACGGAGAAGTGTCGGGTTCGGGCGTGCACCTGTTCGAAGTCCGTGCAACTGGCTCGGGTCCGGACGGGCGGATGCCGGGGATGGGCGACCGGTGCAGGAAGGGTCAGCGGCGGGAGAGGGTGGCGGATGCCCAGGTGCCGAGCTGATCGAGGATCGGGAGCAGTCCTTCGCCGCCGGGGGTCAGCGCGTACGACACCGTGACCGGCGGCCCGGGGTCGACGGTGCGTGCCACCAGGCCGGCGTCGGCGAGTTCGGCGAGACGGTCGGAGAGAACGGTGTCGCTGATGCCGGCGACCGCGCGGCGCAGGGCGACGAAGGTCGACGGGCCGCCGCCGAGTGACGACACGATCATGCCGTTCCACCTCTTGCCGAGCACGCTGAACGCCAGTGTGACGGCCGCGTCGCACCGGGTGATGTCGTGCTCGGCTTCGGGCATGCCTCCATTCTACGCATGCTACGTTAACCCTTGTCGCTAAGAAAAACCAAGCGACTCCGAATTGAGAGGTAGGTCCATGTCCCTGTTCCGTCTGGATGCGAGCATCCTCCCCGGGTCGTCCGCCAGCCGTGCGCTCGCCGATCTCGTCGAGTCCGAGTGGACGTCGGCCCACCCCGACTCCTCCGTCACCCGTCGCGACCTCGCGTCCGACCCGGTGCCCGCCACAGCCTGGGCCGATGCCGTCACTGGCGGCTTCGTCGACGAGGCGCAGCGGACGCCCGCGCAGACCGAGGCCCGTGCTCTCGCGACGCGCTTCGCCGACGAGCTGATCGGTGCCGACGCGCTGTTGTTCGCGGTGCCGCTGTACAACTACGGCGTCTCGCAGCACTTCAAGACCTGGTTCGATCTGGCCTACACCGACCCGCGCATCGACCCGACCGGGACCGCGCTGCGGGGCAAGCCGGCCACTCTGGTGACGGTACTCGGCGGCAACTACGCGCCGGGGACCCCGAAGGAGGGCTGGGACCACTCGACCGGTTGGCTCCGTCGCGTGCTCGAGGACGTCTGGGGCCTCGACCTCCGCGTCGTCGAGCGTCCGTTCACTCTTGTGGGCGTGAACCCGGCGCTCGACGCCTTCACCGATGTCGCTCGCGAACTCAAGGAGTCCGCAGAATCGGCTGCTCGCACCTACGGTCAGGAACTCGCGGCGTTGCGCGGTTCCGCCGCCTGACCGCCCTCCCGCGGTGGCTGCAACTCCGGTCGCATTTTCTGTCGCGCGGTCGGCTAGCGCCCCGCCACTCCGGTCGAGGCCCCACCGCTCCGGTCGAGGCCCTACCGCTCCGGTCGCTTTTTCTGTCGCCTCACACGGCGGCGGGCGACAGAAAATGCGATGGGAGGGGGTGGCGGTGCCGGGTGAAGAGGGGCGTCGCCGGTCAGCAGCCGGGGGCACCGGGGTCTTCGATGCAGGTGCGGTGCACGAGGGCCGTGTGAGCCTCGTAGATGCGGACAGGTCGGGTGGGGCTGGTGACGGGGAGGGACCCGTCGAGGGCGATCCATCCGGTGCCGAGGTCGATGTCGGCGGTGTAGTGGACGGTGACGGTGGTTTCGTAGGTGCCGCGCTGCTCGTACACGTGGCTGGTGTCGGTCGGGGTGAAGGGGGCCTGGCCGAGGTCGGTCCAGGATGCTCCGCCGGTGGAGCGGGTGGCCGTGGTGCCGTCGCCGTAGTCGAACGTGAAGCGGGCAGGGGTGAAGCGGACGGTCACGGGGGTGCCGAGCACGCTGCCCTCGCGGGTGTGTGCGGATGCGGTGGCGACGAAGTTCGCCGGGCGCCCCACGACGCCGAGGTTCGAGGGCTCGGCGAGGGAGGTCGGAGCTGCGGGCGCGAAGCTCGCGACGTCGGAGATGGTGATCGCGGGGGCGTGCGGGGGCGTCGGCTCGCCGTCTGTACCAAGCGACAACATCAGCGACGCGCAACTCACGGGGTCGCCACTGGCGGCGCGGCACGTCCACGTGTTGAGGTCGATGAAGAACCCCGGGTTCGGCGGTGAGGCTGGTGCGTCGGGGTCGCTCGGGGCTTGTCCGCGAGGGGCGGCCGGAGATGGCCCGGACGCTTGGTTGCCCGTGACGGTCACGAGGGATCCGTCGGTCGATCCGCACAGGCCAATCCTGATGTCAGACGTACTGCATGATGACGAAGCGCGCGCGCCGACGGGGTGGAGTGCGAGCACGACTGTCAGGACGAGAGTTGTCATCCCAGTCAACATTTGCTGTCCCCAGAGGTATCTGAACTCGAGAGCGCGAAGCCGTCGGCATCCCACACGAACGCGACCTCTAGCGAGACGCGATTGGGGCGATCGGGTGGAGTGACGTCCGCCCCGGTATCGTCGATGACTCGCACGGCGGACACGTCTACGCAGACCGAAGCGTCCACCTCTGGCGTCGATGAGTGAACATCGGCGTGCGTTCCATCGAACATTGCTACGTTCGTGCGCCCCGTGAATGTCAGGCCGTTTTCGTCCAAGTACCTTGCAGTTTCGAGCTCGGCCTCAAGTGCTGCACCGACCAGATATTGAGTCGTATCCGCCCCGCTGTCGGCCGCCTTCACGTACTCCCGGTACACCTCCTCCGCCGCCGCGAACGCCTCCTCGTCCGTCGCGAAGAGAGGCGTGGGGGTGGGTTCGCGTTCGGGCGGGGTGGTGCATCCGCTGGTCGAGGCGAGCATGACGGCGGCGGCGAGGGCGAGGGGTGCGAGCAGGGCGGAGCGAGGGGAGGGCAGGATCACGGGCACACGGTAGTTCGGATCCGAGCGCATCCGCCGGAGTTATCCACAGGCCCTGGCTGCGCCTTCCCTCGCCCGCGCATGCCGTCGAGGGACAGTCCCGCGTCGCGGCGAGAAACCGTGAACCGCGGGCTCGCGTTCGGACAATAGGAAGTGTGAGTACAGACAGCGAGATCATCCGGGCGTCTCTGACGCGTCCCGCGATGTTCGCCGAGATCTTCGAGCGGCATGCTCGATCCATCGAAGCCTTTGCGAGGTATCGCATCGGAAAGGATGCGGCAGAGGACGTGCTGAGTGAGACGTTCCTCGTGGCCTTCCGCCGTCGGAAGGACTTCGATCTCGCAACATCATCGGCAGCGCCGTGGCTTTTCGGCATCGCGTCGCGGCTGATCCGCAGACATCGCGCTGTGGAAGCCCGGCACTGGCAGTCGTTCGTCGCCGCCGTCGCGCAGGATGACCACGAGTCGACCGGTGGGATCGATGAAGCACTGACACGTGTGGACGCCGAGCGTGACGTCGCGGCGCTCACCGGACGAATCGCCAAACTGCGGCCAGCCGATCGGGACGTCCTCTTCCTGCACGCCTGGCAGCAGATGTCGTACGAGGACATCGCCGCTGCGCTCGGCATCCCCGTCGGGACGGTGCGGTCGCGGCTGAATCGTGTGCGCCGCCGCCTCGATTCCGACCGCCAGATTCGCGCGTTCGAGAAGAACGGGCAGAAAGGAGAGCACGTTGGACGTGTTTGAGAATGTGCGACAGCTCGGACCATCAGGCGACGGGACCGATGAGGGGCTCGTGGTCGCCCGCGAACGCCTCGCCGCGGCCATCGCAGCGGAAACACCCGAGCGTGCGCGACGGACCCGTCGAACGACGGGGCTGGTCATCGGCGGTCTGCTGGGCGCGGCGGCCGCGGCCACAGCGACGATCCTCGTCATCAGCTCCATCGCGCCGCCGCCCCGCGTCGAGGCGGCCCCCGTGCCCGTCCGGACCCCCGTCCCCACGTCGGAGCCGAGCCCGGCTCCGAGCCCGTCTGCGGTGAGCGAGCCGTCGGCTGCCGAGGTGCTCGCGGGTGCGGCGGCGTCGGCAGCCGCCTTCACGCCCCCTGCTCTGGAGCCCGGTCAGTACCTGCGCCACGCGTGGACGAAGGAGATGCTGATCCTCATCCACCCGGATCCCGCTACGAGCCGTGGATCAGACCCCGTGTTCGGGGCCGACCGAGCGGACTCGGCGGACGGGTGGACGATCAGGTGGAGCGGGTCGGACTATTCGCCCTCCGACCCGAACGGCGACTGGTATCAGGAGTCGGGCGTGCCGTCGATCATCCAGTCGTTCGGCGCCGCCGACACGATGCCCGAGTTGAGAGAGAATCTGCTTCAGCGATTCGGGCAGGGGCAGGCGCTTGTTCGTAACGACGGGGCTCCCACCCTGCCGGAAGGCAGCGGGGAGACGTTCATGTGGTTTCTCGAGAACTTGCCGCGCGAGCCCCACCAGATGATCGATTGGATCATCGACTACCTGGGCGACGATGCGCCCGGTTGGGTCGAGGGGAAGGCCGGATGGTTCCTGATCACGTTGCTCGCTTACAACGCCGGTGATCCCGAGGCGCGCGCCGCTATGTACCAAGCGCTCGGACTGCTCGCCGGGACCACGGTGGGTCCGGAGATCGACGGAACGCGGACGCTCACCTTCGACGCGCACCTCGGTTCGTCCTACGATGACCTGACTTCGCACACGCGCTACACCCTGACTATCGAGATGTCGACGGGGCTCGTGCGAGAAGTCTCCCAGACGGCGGGGGTGGGCGAGGGAATGATCCCCGACTCCGTGCCGGATTCTCGGATCACGTACACGATGAGTGTCGTCGACGGGTTGCCGTAGCCGGAACGATCGACCCCGGCCAGGTCGGGGCACCAGGGCATCCCCCACCCCCGCAACCAACTGCAGGCACAAAACACACGTGCAGGCGAGATCGACTCGATCCCGCCTGCACGTGTCGCTCGCGCCTGCATTCCGCACAGCGCACCACGTGAGACCACCTACACGGGCGCCACCGGCGACCACGCGTCGGTGCCGACGGACCCCGGCAGCTCCTGCTCGGCGAACCGCTCGATGCGGAACGACTGCAGCACCGGCGACGGCTGTCCCGAGAGCACCTCGTCGGCGGCGAGCTCTCCGAGGATCAGCCCGAGCGTCGCCCCCGAGTGCGTGAACAAGGCGTACAGCCCGTCGATGCCGGGCACCGGGCCGGCGACCGGTTCGCCGTCGCCCGGAATCGGCTTCCATCCGGCGCCGACGCGCGACGCGGTGAGCACGGGCGCACCGGCCAGCACCTTCGACGCCTCGTCGAGCAGCCCCTGCACCGACGCGTCGGGCACGGTGATCGATCCGTCGTCGCCGACTATGATCGACTCCTCGGCCCAGCCGGCGTCGAGCACGAGGCGTCCGTCGGGGGTGGGCCGCACGGCCACGCGGGGCGTGTTCAGCACCGTGCGCACCGGAACGTCGACGGGGTCGGTGAACAGCACGAAGGCGGCGGGCGAGGCATCCGGGATCGTGAAGCCCAGGTCGGCCAGCTGGGCCGGTACGCCGGGTCCCGTCGCGAGCACCACGCGTTCGGCGGCCACCCGCGACCCGTCGCCCAGCACGACGCCGACCACGGCGCCGTCCTCGACGTCGACCCGGGCGTCGCCGGCGTTCTCGATCACCTCGGCGCCGGCCGCGCGCGCCTGTGCGGCGAGCACGCCGATGAGGTGCGGCATGTTCACCCAGCCCTCGCCGGGGTTGAAGATGGCGCCCTCGTCGGCGACCGCGTCGACGTTCACGTCGGGGGCGACGCGGCCGATGTCGGCCTTCGCGACCCAGAGCGAGTCGTAGCCGACCGAACGCTCGAACTCGAACGTCGGACGGAAGCTCTCGTCCGGCGCCGCCCACTTCAGCGCCCCGTCGAAGCGCAGGTACTCCGCGCTCTCCGGGTGCCGCGCACCCCAGCTGCGGTACCGATCGAGGGCCAGCAGACGCAGGTAGTGGTAGGCCGACGAGCGGTCGCCCGACGAGTTCAGCCACGCGATCGATCGCCCGGACGCGCCGTCGGCGAGAGGCCCGGAGGTGACCAGGGTCACGTCGGCGCCCGCGCGGGCGAGGTGGGCGGCGGTGGATACGCCGAGGATGCCGCCGCCGATGACGACGATCTTCTCGGATGCTGCTGCAGACATGCGTTCTTCCTTACTCATGGCGCGCGGTGCTCCGCGCGCTCAGTCGGTGGTCTCGGTGTCGGATGCCGCGCCAGCGGCGAGGGCATGGGCCTGTGCGATGAGGCGCAGCCCGGCGACGGCATCCGCGGGGTCGACCGGGGCGGGGGCGCCGTTCTCGATCGCGTCGGCGACGCCCGCGTAGAAGAGGCCGTACTCGCCCTTCTCGGTCGGCACGGGCTCGACGTTGTCGCCGAGCCCGACCGTGCCCCACTGCTCGGGCGGCGTCTCGCCGAAACCGGGATCGCCCGGACGGGCGCCCGCGACCAGCGCCGGCTCCTGCCCGTCGAGACCCCAGGTCGTGTAGGCGGCTTCGGTGCCGAGCACCCGGAACCGCGGCCCCGGGGTGGCGGTGACCGCGCTCATCCACAGGTGCGACCGCACGCCCGACTCGTGCTCGAGCGCCACGAAGGCATCGTCGTCTGCGACGACGTCGGGCCGCACGCGGTCGACCTCCGCGTGCACGACGCGGGCCGGGCCGAACAGCTGCACCGCCTGATCGATGAGGTGGGGGCCGAGGTCGAACAGGATGCCCCCGGCATCCGCCACCGTCGCCCGCGCCTTCCAGTCCTTGCTGATCGTGGGCTTCCACCAGGTGAAGCGCGATTCGAACCGCCGCACGCGTCCCAGGCGTCCCCCGTCGATCAGGCGCCGCACCGTGCGGAAGTCACCGTCCCATCGACGGTTCTGGAACACCGTCAGCATCCGATCCTCCGCGCGAGCGAGGTCGATCAGCGCCTCGCCGTCGGCGGCATCCGCGACGAACGGCTTGTCGACGACGACGTGGCATCCGGCGCGCAGCGCGGCCTCGACATGGGCTCGGTGCGCGCCGCTGGGCGAAGCCACGACCACGAGGTCGACGGCCTCCGCCTGCGCCCACAGGGCATCGACGTCGGGGAGGATGCGGGCCGGCGGATGCTCCTGCTGCGCCTGAGCCACCCGCCCGGGGTCGTCCGTCACGATCGCGTCGATGCGGAAGGCGGGATCGGCCGCGAGGAACGGCGCGTGGAACAGGCGTCCCGCGGTGCCGAACCCGATGATCGCGGTGCGGATCGTCATCACAGCACCTCCGACAGGAACAGCTTCAACCGGTCGCTCTTCGGGGCGTCGAAGATCTCGTCGGGGGTTCCCGCCTCGACGATGCGCCCCTCGTCCATGAACACGACCTGGTCGGCGACCTTGCGGGCGAAGCCCATCTCGTGCGTGACGACGAGCATCGTCATGCCCCGCTGCGCGAGCTCGGCCATGAGGTTGAGCACGCCCTTGACCAGCTCCGGGTCGAGCGCGCTGGTGGCCTCGTCGAACAGCATGACCTCGGGCTCCATCGCGAGGGCGCGGGCGATCGCGACGCGCTGCTGCTGGCCCCCGGACAGGTCGCGCGGGCGATGGTCGGCGCGTTCCGCGAGACCCACCTCGGTCAGACGCGCCAGGGCGATGCGCTGCGCCTCGCCCCGGGGCATCCGCTTCACGTTGCGCAGCGCGAGCGCCACGTTGTCGAGAGCGGTGTGATCGGGGAAGAGGTTGAAGTGCTGGAAGACGAGTCCCACCCGGCGGCGCAGCACATCGGGCTTGAGGCGCAGGGCGTCGTCGTCGGCCAGGGTCACCCGGCCCGCCTTCGGCTCGTGCAGTCGGTTGACACCGCGCAGCAGCGTCGACTTGCCCGAGCCCGAGGGGCCGATGATGCAGGTGGTGGTGCCGGGCTCGACGGTGAGCGACACGTCGCGGATCACGTCGACGTCGCCGTACGCCATGACGAGGTTGTCGATCCGCAGCTCGGATCCCTCGTAGAACCGGCCGTCGGTGACGGGGAGGGGGGAGGTGTAGGTCATGTGTTCTCTCCATGGACGAGGGCCGGGCTGAGGGACTGCTCGCGCACCTCTTCGAGCCCGCTCTTGGGCGGGGTGGCCTTGCGGCGGCCGGTGCGGAAGCGGTTGTCGAAGTAGTTCACGAGGTGCGTGAGCGGCACGGTGATGACGAGGTAGAAGACGCCGGCGAGCACCAGCGGCGACAGGTTGCCGGTGAGCACCGCGGCATCCTGACCGACGCGGAACAGCTCCCGCTCGCTCACCAGCAGACCCAGGAAGTACACCAGGCTGGAGTCCTTCACGATGGCGATGAACTGGTTGACGAGGGCGGGCAGCACCCGGCGGATGCCCTGGGGGACCACGACCAGCCGCATCGCGCTGCCGTACGTCATGCCGAGGGCGCGGCAGGCCTCGAGCTGTCCGCGCTCGACGCTCTGGATGCCGGCGCGGAAGATCTCGCCGATGTAGGCGCCGGCGATGAGGCTGAGAGCGAGGATGCCGAGCGGGTAGGGCGAGGGGCCGAACAGCTGCTGGCTGATGCGGGCGAAACCCTGTCCGATGAGCAGGATGGTGAGGATCGCGGGCAGACCGCGGAAGACGTCGGTGTAGATGCGTGCGGGCACCCGCAGCCAGGCGGTGCGGGAGACCCCCATGATCGCGAGGACCATGCCGATGACGATGCCGAGCACGGTCGAGGCGACCGAGATGATGAGCGTGTTGACGAGCCCCGTGCCGAGCAGCTGCGGGAGCACCTGCAGCATCGCGTCGAAGTCGAGGAACGTGCGGATGATGTTGTCGAACCAGTCCATGGGATCTCCTTCGGGTGGGCGGGTGCGGAGGAGGATGCTCCGCACCCGCCGCGGCGATTACTCGCTGTCGCCGTCGCCCTGCTCGTCGCTGGGCAGGTACTGGTCGGGCATCGGGGAGCCCGGGAACCACTTCTCGTAGAGCTCCTTCCAGGTGCCGTCCTCCATCGCCTCGTGCAGGGCCTCGTTCAACGCCTTCTTGAACTCGTCCTTGCCCTTCGCGATCGCGAAGCCGGCGGGGGCGTCGAACGAGGGGATGTCGATGGCGTTCTCGAGCCCGTACTGGTCGGCGTACTCCTTGGCCGCCTCGTAGTCGAGGAAGTGCGCGTCGATCGATCCGCTGACCACGGCCGAGATGGCCGAGTTGTTGTCGGGGAAGCGCACGAGCTCGGTGTCGGTGAAGTTCTTCACGGCGTAGGCCTCCTGCAGGGTGCCCTGCACGACGCCGAGGCGCTTGCCGGCGAGGCTGTCCTCGTCGGTGATGTCGCTGTCGGGCGATGCCATGACGGTGAGGTACCCGGCGAGGTAGCCGTCGGAGAAGTCGACCGTCTTCTCGCGCTCCTCGGTGATGCCGATGGCGGCGACGCCGACGTCGAACTGACCGTTCGAGACGGCCGCGAGCAGCCCGGAGAAGTCCTGGCCCGTGAAGACGACGTCGTCGATGCCGATGCGTCCGGCGACGTCGGTGAAGAGCTCGACGTCGAACCCGGTGAACGTGCCGCTCTCGTCGGTGAACGTGTAGGGCTTGGAGTCGCCGAGGCTGGCGACGCGGATCTGGCCGGGGGTGATGAGGCCGTAGGGGTTGTCGTCGGCGTCGCTGCCGGACGATGAGGCACCGCCCTGGGCGCAGGCGGTGAGGGCGAGGACTCCGGCGATCGCGGCGGCGATCGCGGTGCGGCCCGCGGTGCGGCGGAAGGACTTTCTAGCCACGATGTGGCTCCTCTCGTAGGGACTGCTGTGTCGGTCGGCGTGGAGCCGGTGCCGGATCTCGGGTAAATTGAGACCGGTCTCAATTGGGTGTTTCCAGGAGAGTACACGCGCGGTGCGGGGGCGTCAATATGCTGAGAAGCCGCAAGGGAGAGGGAGAGTGCGACGGGTGAGTGCGCAGAACGAGGGACGCCGCGGGGCGACGGTCGCCGATGTCGCGACACTGGCGGGAGTGGCGAAGGCCACCGCGGCTCGGGCCCTCGGCGACTACGGCGCCGTCAGCGCGAAGGTGCGAGAGAAGGTGCGCGCGGCGGCCGCCGAACTCGGCTACCGGCCGAACGAGGTCGCCCGCAGCATGAGCACCGGACGCTCGAACTCGATCGGCATCATCGTCGGCGACATCGAGAACCCCGCCTTCGCGCAGGCCACGCGCGGAGCATCCGACGTCGCCGAAGCCGCCGGATACGATCTCATCCTCTCGAACTCGAGCGAGCAACCCGACGCCGAGGAGAGCGCGATCGAGGTGCAGTTGTCGAAGCGCGTCGACGGGCTGCTCATCGCCCCGGCATCCTCGCTGCGCGCCGCGAGCTACGCGTCGATCGCCGATGCGGCGCGGCCCGTCGTGTTCTTCGACCGCGTCGTCTACGGCTTCGACGCCGAGGCCGTCATCGCCGACAATCGCGACGGTGCGCAGCGGCTCGCGCAGGTGCTGCTGGATGCCGGACACCGCCGCATCGCCTACGTCTCGACGCTCGAAGACCCCGCGCCCATCGGACCCCGGGCGGTCTGGGACGACGACGGCACCCTGCGCTTCTCACCGGGACTCGCGTCGTCGGTGATCGACGACCGCGTGGGAGGCATCGGCACGGCGCTGCGGCGGGCGGGAATCGACGATCCGCTGGCGTTCGTACGGCTCGGGGCCAACGTCGAGGGGATCGGGCGCATGGTCACCGAGCTCATCACCGGCGATGCCGCGGTCACCGCGATCATCGCGTCGGACAGCGTCATCGCCATCCAGGCGTTCCGCGCGATCCGCGACCTCGGCCTGCGCATCCCCGACGACATCTCGCTGGTCGGCTTCGACAACGCCCCGTGGACCTCGGTGACCGAGCCCGGAATCACCGTCGTCTCCCAGCCCGAACGCGAACTCGGCGCCATGGCCGCCCGGCTGCTCATCGCCCGGATCGAGGGCGAGTCGGGACCGGCGACCGTGCACACCCTGCCGCAGGAACTCGTCGAGCGCGGGTCGGTGGGGCCGCCGCGGTAGGGGCGGGGTCCCGGTGCCCGGGGCAGGGTGCCCGGGGGCGGGGTGCCGGTGGTGCCGGGGGCAGGGTGCCGGTGATCGTGGAGCCCGCAGCAGCCGCTCCGGTCGCATTTTCTGTCGCTTGCGCGTCACCGAAGCGACAGAAAATGCGACGGGAGCGGGAAGTGGCCGGAGTGCCCTGGGCCGGGGGCCGGGGCCCGGGGGCCGGGGTGTCGGTTGCACGGGTGCCCGGGGGCGGGGTGCCGGTTGCACGGAACTTTCACGGTTGCACGGACGATCGCATGATTCGCCCGTGCAACTGTGCGTCGCCCGTGCAGGTGGCTGCGGAGATGACGACGGGCAGCCGCGGTGCGTCGAGTGCGACCGGTTCCGGTGATCGTGGAGCCCGCAGCAGCCGCTCCGGTCGCATTTTCTGTCGCTTCTGCCTCGCCTGGGCGACAGAAAATGCGACGGGAGCGGGAGGTGTTCGGGAGCGGGAGGTGTTCGGGAACAAGGGGTGGCCGGGGCCGGGG
>NZ_JBDGME010000006.1:0-43901 GCF_057655505.1 Microbacterium sp. Soil_N32 | reverse complement strand
CCCGCCCCCGCCCCGTCCCCTGGCGGATGCGGGATCAAAATCGCACCTCTGAGGGGCGTTTCACGTGCGAATGTGATCCCGCACCGGGAAGGACTCGTAAACGAGGGGAAATATCCTTCACAAAAGTCTTCCGCTGGTGCGGTCCGGGATGAAAGGATCGTGGCACGACCGGGGGGCGGCGTCGTCTTGCCGACCTCCCACATCCCTGCGAGGTTGCCATGTCCCGTTCTCCGCGCCGTGCCGCCGGATGGGTCGTCGCTGCCGTCCTGGTGGCTTCCGCCGTGTTCGCCGGCAGTGCGGCGACGGCGTCGATCCGTGCGGAGGCCGCCGACGACCCGGTGCCGCCGACCGGGGCCCCCGACCGAACGGTCTCGATCGCCCGCGCCTACGAGTTTCTCAACGCGCGCACCGACCAGTTCTGCGACGGCGACGGCATGTGCCTGCCCCGCAGCTACGAGGGCGGCTTCTTCACCACTCCCACGTGGGACTTCACCCCGTCGTTCGTCTACGACGACGCCCTCGTCGTCATCGCGTACACCGCACGCGGCCTGCCCGACGACATCCGCCGCGCCGAGTCGATCGGCGAGGCCCTGCTGTTCGTGCAGGCCAACGACCCCATCGGCGATGGGCGCGTGCGCACCCACTACGAGCCGCACGGCATCCGCGAGGGGCGCATGGTGATCACCGGGCCCGGCACCTTCACCGGCAACCAGGCATGGGCCGGCCTCGCCCTGACCCGGCTCTTCCACGCCACCGGCGACCAGAGCTACCTCGACGGCGCGCTGCGCATCGCCAACTGGATCCAGACGAACACCGCCGACATGGTGCGCGCGCCCTACGGGTACACCGGCGGGCAGACGGATGCCGGTGTCTCGCTCGAGTGGAAGTCCACCGAGCACAACAGCGACATCGCCGGTTTCTTCACGCAGCTCGCCCAGCTCACCGGCGACCAGGTCTGGGCGGAACGCGCAGCGGTCGCGGCCGACTTCGTCACCGCCATGCAGAGCGCAGACGGTCACGTCGACACCGGCACCCTCAACGACGGCAGCACGGTGAACATGCGTCCGATCCCGCTCGATGCCCAGACCTGGAGTGCGCTCGCCACCGGTGACCCCCGGTACTCCACGGCACTCGACTGGACGCTCGCGCACCTCATCGCCACGGACGGCCCGTACCGCGGCCCGGGCATCAGCAATGTCGACGTGTCGAAGGTGTGGTTCGAGGGGGCAGGGCACCTCGCCCTCGCCCTCAAGCTGCGCGCCCAGCCCGGTGATGCGGAGGAGGCCGAGTCGCTGCTGGCGAGCATCCGTCTCGGTCAGCGCGACGAGCCGAACGGCGACGGCAAGGGCATCACCGCCACGTCGACCGACGGGCTCGACTCGGGGTTCGGCGACCTCTACTACGCCAGCCTGCACACGGGCGCGACCGCCTGGTACCTGCTCGCCGAGGCCGGCGACAACCCCTTCACGCTCCCGGCCGACTGACGGCCCCCCGCGCCGGTCCGCGCGATTACGCGGTCTCGCAGGGTCAGGCGGCGACGCGGGCGACCGCGGCGATCGCGCTCGCGAAGAAGCCGACGCCGTCGATGCCCGAGCGCATCGCTGCGGAGGTGTTCGGGCCGAAGCCGGCCTCGGTGGCGTGCTCGGGGTGCGGCATGAGCCCCACGACGTTGCCCGCCTCGTTCGTGATGCCGGCGATGTCGCGCAACGATCCGTTCGGGTTGACGCCCGCGTAGCGGAAGGCCACGAGCCCTTCGCCCTCGATGCGGTCGAGGGTCTGCTCGTCGGCGATGTAGCCGCCGTCGGCGTTCTTCAGCGGGATGACGATCTCCTGCCCGCGGCGGAACTCGTTCGTCCACGCGGTGTCGGAGTTCTCGACGATCAGGCGCTGGTCGCGGCGGATGAAGTGCTGGTGGCTGTTGCGGATGAGTCCGCCGGGCAGCAGGTGCGACTCGACGAGCATCTGGAAGCCGTTGCAGATGCCGAGCACGGGCATGCCCTTCGCTGCCGCATCCTTGACCTCGGCCATGATCGGCGAGAGGGCGGCGATGGCGCCCGCGCGCAGGTAGTCGCCGTAGCTGAAGCCGCCGGGCAGCACGAGCGCGTCGACCCCCTCGAGATCGTGCGAGCCGTGCCACAGGGCGACGGGCTCCGCGCCCGCGATGCGGACGGCGCGCTGCGCGTCGCGATCGTCGAGCGAGCCCGGGAAGGTGACGACGCCGATGCGGACGGTCACTCGACGACCTCGATGCCCACGACGTCTTCGATCACCTGGTTCGAGAGCACCTCGTCGGCGATGCGGCGGGTCTCGGCGAGCAGTTCGTCGGTGACCTCGCCCTCGACCGTGAGCTCGAAGCGCTTGCCGATGCGCACATCGGTGAAGCCCTCGACGCCGAGTCGGGCGAATGCGCCGGTGACGGCCTTCCCCTGCGGGTCGAGCAGTTCGGACTTGGGCATGACGTCGACGACGATGGTGGGCATGAACGGCTCCAGAAGTCGCGGAAGGGCTGGCGCGATCAGTCTACCGTCCCGGGCGGGTCGCCCCGCCGCGCACTGCGGCGTCGGTCGGAGGGCTCAGGCGTGGAAGACGGTGTGCAGGTCGCCGATCAGATCGCGGCCTCCGAGGCCGTCGATCTCGAACAGCACCGAGATGCCGGCGACGTGGCTCCCGAGGCGCTCGACGAGCTGCCGCCCCGCGGCCAGCGTTCCCCCGGTCGCGAGCACATCGTCGATGAGCAGCACGCGCGAGCCCGCGGGCAGGTCGTCGTGCATCTCGATCGTCGCGGTGCCGTACTCGAGCGCGTAGTCGACGGAGGCCGCGGGCCGGGGCAGCTTGCCGGCCTTGCGGATCGGGATGAGCCCCACGCCGGCCGCGATCGCCGCCGCGCTCGCGAGGATGAACCCCCGTGCCTCGATCCCCGCGATCACGTCGAACTGCCCGGCGAACGGCTCGATGATCGCCTCGGTGGTGACGCGCAGCGCCTCGGCGTCGGCGAGCAGGGGCGTGATGTCGCGGAAGACGATGCCGGGCTCGGGGTAGTCGGGAACGCTGCGGATCAGGGCTTCGGCTCGGCGGAGGGCGGGGGAGAGTTCGGCTTCGGGCACCGAGCAAGGCTACCCCCCGATGCGCGGTCCCTCCCTCCACGAGCGGCTCTTGACACGTTTGGGAGCGCTCCCATACAGTGGCCGGAACGTCGTGGGAGCGCTCCCATCGTGAGCCGCCCCCACGCCGTACCATCGGCGCCGCACCATCAGCGCCGCACCTCCCGCACCATCACCTCGCACCACCTCACAAAGGAGTGAACAGTGAACGCACGCGCCCGCCACCGGGTCTTCACCACCGCCGCCGTGGCATCCGCCTCGGCCCTCGCCCTCGCCGGCTGCGCCGGAGGCGCGACCGACGGCCAGGCCGGAGCCGACGAGAAGATCACGCTGACCGTCACCACGTTCGGCACCTTCGGCTACGACGACCTGTACGACGAGTACGAGAAAGCGCACCCGAACATCACCATCGAGGCGACGAACATCGACACCGGCGGCAACGCCCGCACCGACGCCTTCACCAAGATCGCCGCCGGCTCGGGCCTCAGCGACATCGTCGCGATCGAGGAGGGGTGGCTCGGCGCGGTCATGGACGTGTCCGACACGTTCGTCGATCTGCGCGACTACGGCATCGAGGACCGCAAGGACGACTGGGTCGATTGGAAGTACGGCCAGGCGACGGATGCCGAGGGCCGGGTCATCGGCTACGGCACCGACATCGGCCCCTCGGGCATCTGCTACAACGGCGCCGCCTTCGAGGCGGCGGGTCTGCCGAGCGACCGCGAATCGGTCGCCGCTCTGCTCGAGGGCGACTGGGAGAACTACTTCCAGGTGGGCGCCGACTACACCGCGGCGACCGGCAAGGCCTGGTACGACCACTCCGGCTTCGTCTGGAACGCGATGGTGAACCAGCTCGAGGAGGGCTACTACACCTCCGACGGCGAGCTGAACGTCGAGGGCAACGCCGAGCTGCAGGAGCGCTTCGAGCTGCTGGGCGCCGCGACCGAGGGCGGTCAGTCGGCCGCGCAGACCGCGTGGGACTGGAACGGCGGCAAGTCGTTCGTCGACGGCACCTTCGCCACCTTCGTCTGCCCCGGGTGGATGCTCGGTGTCGTGCAGGGTCAGGTCGAGGCCGGCGGCGGCGACGCGTCGACCGGCTGGGACTTCGCCGATGTGTTCCCGGGCGGCGCGGCCAACTGGGGCGGCGCGTTCCTGTCGATCCCCGAGAGCTCGCAGCACAAGGAGGCGGCGGCCGAGCTCGCCGACTGGCTGACGCAGCCCGAGCAGCAGGTGAAGCAGTCCGCCGCGGCCGGCAACTTCCCCTCGACCGTCGAGGCCCAGGAGTCGCTGGCCTCCGACGCCACCCCGAACGCCTTCTTCAACGACGCCCCGACCGGCGCGATCCTCGCCGAGCGCGCGAAGGGCGTGGTCGCGCAGTTCAAGGGCGCGGACGACTCGGTCATCCAGGAGAACGTCTTCGGCCCGGCGCTCACCGCGCTCGACCGCGGCGAGACCGACACCGAGGGCGCCTGGAAGCAGGCTCTGTCCCTCCTCGACGAGCTGGTCGGCTGACCGGACCCCTTCCCGTCGCAGTTTCTGTCGGTCGCGCCCGCGCGAGCCGACAGAAACTGCGACCGGAACGTCACGAGGACACCCCATGACACTCACTGCACCGCCTGCGCAGGCGCAGACAGCGGCGGCATCCGGTACGACCCCGGATGCCCTCCCCCGGCGCTTCTGGCGCCACCGGGCCTCGCGGTTCGACCAGCGGGCCTCGCCGTACCTCTACATCTCGCCGTTCTTCCTGCTGTTCGGCCTCGTCGGCCTGTTCCCGCTGCTCTACACGGTCTACGTCGCCGTGCACGAGTGGGACCTGCTGAAGGGGGAGGGCGGCTTCGTCGGCCTCGGCAACTTCGTCGAGATCCTCGGCGACGGCATGTTCTGGAACTCGATCCGCAACACCCTGAGCATCTTTCTGCTCTCCGCCATCCCGCAGCTCGGCATCGCCCTCGTGATCGCCGCGCTGCTCGACCGCGGCCTGCGGGCTCCGACGTTCTGGCGCATGAGCGTGCTCATCCCTTTCGTGGTGACCCCGGTGGCGGTCGCGATCATCTTCTCGAGCGTGTTCAACGAGGCAGACGGGCTGGCCAACAATCTGCTCAATCTCGTCGGCATCGCCGATCAGCAGTGGAAGCACGACACCCTGCTGTCGCACCTCGCGATCGCGATCATGGTCAACTTCCGCTGGACGGGGTACAACGCGCTCATCCTGCTCGCGGCGATGCAGTCCGTGCCTCGCGACCTCTACGAGTCGGCGGCGCTCGACGGGGCGGGTGCGGTGCGCCGCTTCTTCTCGATCACGATCCCGACGATCCGCCCCACGCTCATCTTCGTCGTCATCACGGCGACGATCGGCGGGCTGCAGATCTT
The DNA here is from genome assembly GCF_057655505.1 of Microbacterium sp. Soil_N32. Classification (NCBI taxonomy): domain Bacteria; kingdom Bacillati; phylum Actinomycetota; class Actinomycetes; order Micrococcales; family Microbacteriaceae; genus Microbacterium; species Microbacterium sp. Soil_N32. The sequence continues at coordinate 38,430 of NZ_JBDGME010000006.1, read as the reverse complement.
CGCCGAGCCCCGACTCTTCGACGTGTCGACCGCCGGCGGCATCGGCGGCAGCGATCGGCAGTTCCAGACGACGGTGCTGTTCCTGTGGGAGCTCGCCTTCTTCCGTCGAGACCTCGGTGAGGCATCCGCCGTCGCGATCCTGCTGTTCCTGCTGATCGTCGGCATCGGCGTGATCAACTTCCTCATCTCGCGGCGCATCGCCACCGGGGATGCCGCCACCAGCCGTCGCGCGCGCCGGCGCGCCGCACGCACCCGCGTCGAGGAGGACGCCCGATGACCGCGACCATGGCGCTCAGCGTCCCCGAGAAGATCCGTCGCCGCCGCGCGGCATCCGGCGGCACCGCCGGCATCGGCAGCCGCCCCGGCTTCCTCACGTACGGCCTGCTCACCGCCTTCGTGCTCGGCAGTGCCTACCCGCTGTGGTGGTCGTTCGTCGTCGCGAGCGGCACGAACGCGACCCGCGGCGAGACGGTGCCGCTGATCCCCGGCGGCAACTTCCTCGCCAACGCGGCGAAGGTGCTCGACGCGATCCCGTTCTGGCTGGCCCTCGGCAACTCCTTCCTCATCTCGGGCATCATCACGCTCTCGGTCGTGACGTTCTCGACGCTCGCGGGATACGCCTTCGCCAAGCTGCGGTTCCGCGGACGAGACGGGCTCATGGTGTTCGTGATCGCCACCATGGCGATCCCCACGCAGCTGGGCATCATCCCGCTGTTCATGCTCATGCGGGAGCTGGGCTGGACGGGGTCGATCGGCGCGGTGATCGTGCCGACCCTGGTCACCGCGTTCGGGGTCTTCTTCATGCGCCAGTACCTCGTGGACGTCATCCCCGACGAGCTCATCGAGGCGGCGCGCATGGACGGCGCGAACCAGTTCCGCACCTTCCTCACCGTCGGGCTCCCCGCCGCCCGCCCGGCGATGGCCATCCTCGGCCTGTTCACGTTCATGACCGCGTGGACCGACTACCTGTGGCCCCTCATTGTGCTCTCCCCGCAGAACCCGACCCTCCAGACCGCACTCAGCCAGCTGCAGTCCGGTTACTACATCGACTACTCGATCGTGCTCGCCGGCGCGGTGCTCGCGACCCTTCCCCTGCTCGTGCTCTTCGTGGCCGCGGGCAGGCAGCTGGTCAGTGGCATCATGGCGGGCGCGGTGAAAGGATGACCTCTATGACCCGTGCTTTCCCCCGGAATTTCCTGTTCGGAGCCGCCACGGCGGCCTATCAGATCGAGGGGGCGGCGTTCGACGACGGGCGTACGGCGTCGATCTGGGATGCCTTCTCGCGGGTGCCCGGAGCGGTGATCAACGGCGACAACGGCGATGTGGCGTGCGACCACTACCACCGCTACCGCGACGACGTCGCACTCATGAAGGATCTCGGGCTGCAGACCTACCGCTTCTCGACGTCGTGGTCGCGCGTGCGCCCCGACGGCGGCGCCGTGAACCCCGCGGGCGTCGACTTCTACAGCTGCCTCGTCGACGAGCTGCTCGCCGCCGACATCCTGCCCTGGCTCACCCTGTACCACTGGGACATGCCGCAGGCGCTGCAGGAGAAGGGCGGATGGACGAACCGCGAGGTCGTCGACCGGTTCCTCGAGTACGCCGGCACCATGCACGACGCACTCGGCGACCGCGTGAAGGTGTGGACCACGCTCAACGAGCCGTGGTGCTCGTCGTTCCTCTCGTACACGAGCGGGGAGCACGCGCCCGGTCACACGAGCATCGCCGAGGGTCTGCTCGCCTCGCACCACCTGCTGCTCGCCCACGGCGAGACGGTGCGCGAACTGCGCGGCCGTGACTCGTCGCTGAACCTCGGCATCACGCTCAATCACACGGTGGCCGACCCGGCGAACCCCGACGACCCGGCCGACGTTGACGCCGCGCGCCGCGTCGACGGCCAGTTCAACCGCTGGTTCCTCGACCCCATCTACCGCGGTGAGTACCCCGCCGACATCGTCGACGACATCCGGGCGGTGGATGCCGAGGCCGTCGCCGCCTTCGAAGCGGCGATCCACGACGGCGACCTCGCGACCATCGCGCAGCCGATCGACACGCAGGGCGTGAACTACTACCACGGCGACCTGCTGTCGGGAACGGCTCCGGCCGAGGCGGCGGTCGACTTCGTGCCCGACACGGAGCGCAAGACCCGCAGCCCCTACCCGTCGCACGAGAACATCTTCAACGTGGAACGCGGCCTGCCTCGCACCGCGCAGAACTGGGAGGTGCAGCCGGAGGGCCTCACGCGCCTGCTGCAGCGGGTGTGGACCGAGTACGCGCAGCCGGCGGGCACCGTGCTCTACATGACCGAGAACGGTGCGGCGTACGACGACGAGGCCGTGGTCGAAGACGGCGAGACCCGCGTGCACGACGCCGATCGCACCGAGTTCCTGCGCCTGCACCTGGGAGCGGTGCTCGACGCCGCCGAGGCGGGGGTCGACGTGCGCGGCTACTTCTACTGGTCGCTGTTCGACAACTACGAGTGGGCGTGGGGCTACGACAAGCGCTTCGGCATCGTGCGCGTCGACTACGACACCCAGGAGCGGAGTCTGAAGGACTCGGCGCGGGAGTACGCTCGCATCATCGCCGCTCGTTCCCTCTGAGCCCGCGGGCTCGTCCTTCGAGCACGGGCGGCGACGGCGGGTCGGGCATCCGATCCGCCGTCCGCCCGGAAGGAGAGCCGTGTCGTCGCGAGCCACGATCGAAGAGGTCGCGTCTGCCGCAGGAGTGTCGCGCTCGACCGTGTCGCGCGTCGTGAACGGGTCGACCGCGGTGAGCCCCGAAGCGCTCGCCGCGGTGCAGCGGGCCATCGAGCAGCTCAGTTACGTGCCCAACCGGGCGGCCCGCTCGCTGGCGTCGCGGCAGACCAGGGCGATCGCTCTCATCGTGCCCGAAGACACGTCGCGCTTCTTCGGCGACCCGTTCTTCGCGGCGATCGTCGCGGGCATCACGGGTGCGCTGCACAGTTCGGATTACCTGCTGAACCTGCTGATCGCGAGCGACGACCCGGGCGACAAGATGACCGGCTTCGTGCGCAACGGCGGCGTCGACGGGGCGCTCCTGGTCTCCCATCACACGAGCGACGCGTTCGTCGAGCGGGTCGCCGACGCCGTGCCCGTGGTCTACGGCGGGCGTCCGGTGACCTCGCGTCCCAGCGACTACGTGGTCGACGTCGACAACGTCGCGGGTGCGCGGGTGGCCACGCAGCATCTGCTCGACATCGGCCGCACCCGCATCGCGACCATCACCGGGCCGCTCACGATGGAGTCGGCGATCGATCGCGTGCAGGGCTACCGTGCCGCCTTGGCGGATGCCGGGCTCTCGCCGTTCGTCGAGGAGTCCGGCGACTACAGCGAGGCGAGCGGGGGCGAGGCCGCGCGGCGGATCCTGGCGGCCGGGCGGCCCGACGCGCTGTTCGTCGCGAGCGACCTGATGGCGCGGGGTGCGCTCACCGCGCTGCGCGCCGCCGGGGTGCGCGTGCCCGACGACATCGCCGTCGTGGGGTTCGACGACTCGTCGGTGGCCGTGAGCTGCGATCCGCCGCTCACCACGATCCGCCAGCCGATGTACGCGCAGGGCGAGGCGATGGCGCAGGTGCTGCTCTCGCGGCTGGCGGGGGAGGACCCGCCCCGCACGACGATCCTGCCGACCGAGCTCGTCGTGCGGGCATCCGCCTGACCTGGTTTCGCGGGCTGGGACCCGAAGCACCCACCACGCGGAACTGGTTGTGCGGCTACAGGCTGCTGCGCAACGTGGCGTGGCGCGGGTAGGGGCTGGAGGTGACCCGAGGTTTGACGTCGGGGATGTTTTGCAGCGCCACCTCGACGATCTCGGGCGGAGTGATCACCCCGTACTGCGCGTTCGAGGCGAACGCCGGTCGAGTGAGCTCATCGACATTCCGACTCGACTCCGCACCGTCGCTCTTGCGGATCACCGGACCCCACACGTCCACTGCTTCTAGAACCCACGAACCGTGTCCGAACCACCAGTGAATCTTCGCCTTCTTGATCCGCGCGGTACGACCTTTCACTCTCATCGTGAAATCGTCGAGTCGCAAAGGAGTGTATGCGTGCACCGAGACCTGAGTCGTGGTCTCGAGGTGGGTGACATTCACCGAAGGGCTTCCCGCCCGCTCCGACCGCGGGAGATCGGCACGAGCGGCCCGTGCCGCCGCCCGCCCCCCAGGCGTCTTCCGTGATCCTTTTCGTGCAGGAAGGAGGGTGCGCCAAGACCGCTGTGATGGTCCGATGAGGGAGACCTCCGGTGTCCAGTCCGGTGTGTGCGACAGTGCTCCCGCGGCGATCTCCGGCGGCGTGACCGTGCGATAGGCGCGCCCAGATCCGTCCTCGAGGTGGGTGGTCACATCGAGGCGCTGCCGGGAGTCCTTGCCATCCTTGTTCAGGTAGGCCCCCCTGAGCTGGATGAAGATGATCCGCCAAGACGCCCCCTCGAAGGCCCAGTACACCTCCGCTTCGGTGACGCGGGTGCCGCGGCCACGCACTTCGAAATCGATGCCCTCCACCCCCAGAGTCGTGTACGCGCTCACCGTGACTTCTGTCGTGGTTTCACCAATGGTGATCGTCATGCGTATCCTTCGTCGGTTCGGGATCGCGCTCGCGAGCAATCTCTTCTGTGGTCGACACACTCGGCCCACTAGATGACGATGAAGCTGTGAAAATCTGACGGTTTCTCGGGGTGGGACCCTTCGACAGGCTCAGGGACCCAGTGTCGAAACGGGTGTACCGAACCCGTCGTAGTCCCTGCCGCCGAAGATGGGTGCGGCCCTGTCGCCCCCTCGTGGACAGGGACGCACCCGTGGGCAGAGACGCCCGAACGTGTCGCTGCGACGCACCCTCCGGGGAAACTCGTAGCTTGAATGTACGTTCAGTGTTTACTCTATACCCCGGGGGGTGTGTTCCGACACACGCATCGGGGAATGGGAAGTGAACAGCACATGGCCCGATCAGAGGATCAGAACCGCCTGGCTCGACAGCGCGCCAAAGAGGTGATCGTGCAGGCCGCGATCGAGGTGTTCGAGGAGCGCGGCGTCTCGGGCGCGAGCATCGCCGAGATCACCAAGCGCGCAGGCGTCGCGCAGGGGCTGGTCAGCTACCACTTCGGCGGCAAGGACCAGCTCATCTCCGCCGTGATCGACCGGTGGTTCCAGACGCTGCTCGGTCTGCCGAGCGTCGAGGGCACGCCCGACGAGGTGCTGGCGTCGATCATCGACGCGGTGTTCATGGCCACGGCGTACGCGGTGCCCCTGCAGCGCGTGGTGATCGCGATGCAGCAGCAGCCGGCCACGCGACGGCTCTTCGCCGACTCCGAGGAGCGGCACGACGACGCAGTCACGGTGGCCGAAGACGCGGTGCGCGAGCTGTTCCGCGCCCGCGGTGCCGCCGACCCGGCACTCGAAGAGGTGATGCTGCGCAGCGTTCTCGAGGGTGTCTTCGTGAAGTACTCGGTGTACGGCGACACCTACCCGCTCGAAGACGCCCGCATGTGGGTGCACGATCTGTACCGGCTGCCGGCACCGACCGAGCCGCTGCCTCTCTCGGTCCCACGGCATACCGGCGAGCCGCGGCCGCGCGCCCGCGGCGCCGTCCGCGACGACACCGCCGGGTGACGCCTCGCCGGGTGACGCCGAAGGCCCCGGATGCTCGGGCGGAGCATCCGGGGCCTTCCTCGTCTGCCGGGCGCGGCCGTCAGGCCGGGTCGCCGCCCAGCGGGCCCACCGGCTCGAGCGGCTTCGGGTCGTCGGCGCCGGTCTTGCGCGCGCGGGCGATGAGGTTGCCCACGTGGTAGATCAGCAGCGCCGCGACGGTGCCGAGCACGATGCCGCCGAAGGCGAAGTCGCCCAGGTTCATCGAGAACCCGGCGATGCCGATCACGAGCGACACCGCCGCCGTGTACTGGTTCACCGGACGCGAGAAGTCGACCCGGCTGTCGACCCAGATCTTGATTCCGATGATGCCGATGAGTCCGTACAGCGCGGTGGTCGCGCCGCCGAGCACACCCGCCGGGATGGAGTTGAACACCTCGCCGACCTTGGGCGAGAAGGCCAGCAGGATCGCGAAGAGCCCCGCCACCCAGTAGACCGCCGTCGAGTAGACGCGGGTCGCCGCCATCACGCCGATGTTCTCGCCGTACGTCGTCGTGCCCGAACCGCCGAAACCGCCGGCGATCGTCGTCGCGACACCGTCGGCGATGAGCGCGCGACCGGTCTGCTTGTTGATCGCCGGGTCGTCGGTCATGGTGGCGACGCCGCGCACGTGCCCGATGTTCTCGGCGACCAGCACGAGAACCACCGGCAGGAACATGGCGATGGTCGACCACGTGCCCGGGTCGACGAAGTCGGGGAAGTGGAAGTCGGGCAGGCCGATCCACGGCGCCTCGTCGATGAGCTCAGCGGGGGTCTTGCCGCCGCGCAGGGCGTTCGGCACCTCGAACGAGCCGTTGAACGCGGCCCAGACGAAGCCGACGGCCACGCCGAGGAAGATCGAGATGCGTCCCAGGAAGCCCTTGAACAGCACCGCGAACAGGATGATCGCAACGAGAGTGATCGTCGCGGTCACCGGATCGAGCGCGAAGTTGTTCCACGCGGTCGGGGCCAAGTTGAAGCCGATGAGCGCGACGATCGCGCCCGCGACCACCGGGGGCATGAGCGCGTCGACCCAGCGGAGGCCGGCGAACTGCACCACGAGGCCGACGATCGCGAGCAGGATGCCGACGGCCACCACGCCGGCGAGCGCCGAACCGAAGTTTCCCGAGGCGGTCGCCGCCGTGATCGGGGCGATGAACGCGAACGACGAGCCCAGGTAGCTGGGCAGGCGGTTCTTCGTGATGAGCAGGAAGAGCAGCGTGCCGATGCCGCTGAAGAGCAGCGTGGTCGAGACGGGGAAGCCCGTCAGCGTGGGCACGAGGAAGGTCGCGCCGAACATCGCGACGACGTGCTGCGCACCGATCGCGATCGTGGCCGGCCAGTTCAGGCGTTCGGTCGGGCCGACGACGGCACCGGGCGCGACCGTGCGGCCGTTTCCGTGGATGTTCCACAGGGGCATGCGGGCTCCTCAAGAATCGGGGTGGGGGAGTGCTGGAGCCACACTACCGATTCCTGAGTGTTCCCTGGGTGCGCGGGAACCGATGCGGTCAGGCGCCGAGGCGTTCGATCAGCTCGCGGTAGCGGTCCGCCGTGCGGTCGACGACGTCGTCGGGCAGCACGGGGGGCTCGCCCTGCTTGTCCCAGTTCGCGGCGAGCCAGTCGCGCACGATCTGCTTGTCGAAGCTCGCCATCCGCTCGGCGGGGCTCGTGCCGGTGCGCCACGCCTCGGCATCCCAGTACCGCGACGAATCGCTCGTGAGCACCTCGTCGGCCAGGCGCAGCGTGCCCTCTGCATCCGTTCCGAACTCGAACTTCGTGTCGGCGAGGATCAGGCCCTTCTCCTCGGCGATCGCCGCCGCGCGCGAGTAGATCGCCAACGAGGCGTCGCGCAGCTCGGACGCGCGCTCGGCGCCGACCAGCTCGACCGTCTTCTCGAAGGTGATGTTCTCGTCGTGCTCGCCCAGCGGCGCCTTGTAGGCCGGGGTGAACAGGGGTTCGGGCAGGCGGTCGCCGTTCTGCAGACCTGCCGGCAGGGGGATGCCGCACACGGTGCCGTTCTGCTGGTACTCGGCCCACCCCGAGCCCGTGATGTATCCGCGCACGACGCACTCGATCGGCAGCATCTCGAGCGACTGCGCGAGCATGGCACGGTCTGCCACCGCCTCGGGGATCTCGCCATCGGCGAGGTGATTCGGGGCATCGAGCTGGGCGAACCACCAGCGGCTGAGGCGGGTCAGCAGCGCGCCCTTCTGCGGGATGCCGGGCTCGAGCACCACGTCGAAGGCGCTCACCCGGTCGCTCGCGACGACGAGGATGCGGGTGTCGGCGGGGTCCTCCGAGGCGTACAGGTCGCGGACCTTGCCCGAGTAGAGGTGACGCCAGCCGGGGATGCTCTGTGCCGTGCCTTCTGCAGGAGTGCTCACCCGCCCCATTATCCCGGTCGCGCGCCCCCGGCGGTGTCAACCCCTGGTGCGGGGACCGCGCGTGGGCGACTCTCGGAGAAAAGAGCGGAGGAATCATGGCGAAGGATCTTTCGAAGGGCGACCGGGTCAGCTGGAGCACCTCGCAGGGGCGCACGCAGGGCACGGTCGAGGAGAAGCGGGTCAAGGACTTCGAGTTCGCGGGGCAGAAGTTCACGGCATCCGACGACGAGCCGGCCTACATCGTGAAGTCCGAGAAGAGCGGCGACAAGGCCGCCCACAAGGGATCGGCGCTGCGCAAGCTGAAGAGCTGACCTTCCGCCGCAGCCGCACTCTGGCGCGAACTGCAGGCGCAGGTGCGAGATGCAGGCCGATTCCACCGGATGCCGCCTGCATCTCGCCACCGTGCCTGCAGATGGCCGGGCGGCGAGTCGGATGCCGAGGCGCATCCGACTTGCCGGACCGGGCTGCACGGGCGTATAGTCCACATGGACTAATCGAGGTGGAGCAGGTGGCGAAAGAACCGATCGACACGCTCACCCCCATGGGGGTGATGGTGCTCGCGCTGCTGCGCGAATCCGACATGCACCCCTACGAGATGGTGCGACTGCTGCGCGTGCGGCAGGACGACCGGCTGATCACGATCACCAACGGCACGCTGTACCACACGGTCGCGCGCCTGCAGCGGACGGGCCTCATCGACGAGGTGGGCACCGACCGTGACGGCAACCGCCCCGAGCGCACCACCTATACGTTGACGGAGACCGGCCGCGACACCGTCGTTGCCTGGGTGCGGCGCGAGCTGCCGCGCATCGACCGCGAGACCGACTTCCGCATCGCACTCGCCGAGGCGCACAACCTCGAGCGCGACGACACCGCCGCCCTGCTGCGGGAACGCCGCGATGCGCTCGCCGCCGCACACACCCGTCTCCGCGACGGGCTGCACGAGGCGCACGCGAAGGGCGTGCCGCCGCAGGTGCTCGTCGAGATCGAGCGCGAAGAGGCGCTCCTCGACGCCGAGCTGCGATGGCTCGACGCGTTCCTCCTCCGCCTCGACGGCGACGACCTCCCGTGGGGTCCCGATGCCTTCGACGACTCCGACCGCTACCTCGCTCAGCGAAAGGCTGCCCAGCAATGACCGAAACCCGTCAGACCGCGAATCCCGAGACCGGGCCGTTCGCGGCCGGGAACGAACCCAAGAGCCCCTGGCCCGCGCTGTGGGCGCTCGTCATCGGCTTCTTCATGATCCTCGTCGACACGACGATCGTCTCGGTCGCGAACCCCGCGATCAAGGCCGCACTCGACCCGAACACCAACAACCTCGACAACGTCGTGTGGGTGACCAGCGCCTATCTGCTCACCTACGCCGTGCCGCTGCTCATCACCGGGCGCCTCGGCGACCGCTTCGGTCCGAAGAACATCTACCTCATCGGCCTCGCGATCTTCACCGCGGCCTCGCTCTGGTGCGGTCTGTCGACCTCGCTCGAAGGACTCATCGCGGCGCGCGCCGTGCAGGGACTCGGGGCGGCGTTCATGACCCCGCAGACCATGGCGGTCATCACCCGCACCTTCCCGCCCGAGCGGCGAGGGGCGGCCATGGGGCTGTGGGGCGCGACGGCCGGTGTGGCGACCCTCGTCGGCCCGCTGCTCGGCGGCGTGCTCGTCGACGGGCTCGGCTGGGAGTGGATCTTCTTCGTGAACCTGCCCGTCGGCGTGATCGCGTTCGTCGCCGCGTGGATCCTGGTGCCGCGCCTCAAGACCCACCCGCATCGCTTCGACATCCTCGGCGTGGTGCTGAGCGCCGTCGCGATCTTCCTCGTGGTCTTCGGGCTGCAGGAGGGCGAGAAGTACGACTGGGGCGTCATCTGGGGCCCGATCTCGGTGTGGGGCATGATCATCGCGGGCATCGTAGTGCTGGCGATCTTCGTGCTGCAGCAGTGGAAGACGAAGAGCGAGGCGCTCGTGCCGCTCGAACTCTTCCGCGATCGCAACTTCTCGGGTGCGAACATCGCGATCGCCGCCGTCGGCTTCACGGTGACGAGCATGTCGCTGCCGCTGATGTTCTTCCTGCAGACCGCCCGGGGGCTGACCCCGACGCAGTCGGCCCTGCTGATGATCCCGACCGCCGTGCTCTCGGGCGTGCTCGCTCCGGTCGCGGGCAAGATCCTCGACCGTGTCGACCCGCGCCTCATCCTCGTCCCGGGTCTGCTCGCGGTCTCGGGCGGCCTGTTCTGGTACTCGTCGCTGGTGAACATGGACACCCCGGTGTGGATGTTCCTGCTCCCCTCCGCCCTCATGGGCATCGGCAACGCCGGCATGTGGGGTCCGCTCGCGACGACCGCCACGCGCCGCCTGCCGATGCGTCAGGCCGGCGCCGGTGCAGGCATCTACAACACCACCCGCACCATCGGGTCGGTCGTCGGATCCGCGGCGATCGCGACCTTCATGCAGGCGCGTCTCGAGGCCAACCTGCCCGGCATGGACGACGCGTCCGGCACGATCGGCGCCGGAGGCGGAACCCTGCCGGATGCCGTTGCCGAGGGGTTCGCCGCGGGCATGTCGCAGGCGATCCTGCTGCCGGCCTGCGCGATCCTCGTGGCGCTCGTGGCGTCGTTCTTCCTGCGCGGCGCGGACAAGCATCCGGCGTCCTGACCCCGCACCCGCTCCTGCCGTCGCGCAGGAGCGGGGCGGGGCTGCCCGCGAGCGGCGACTAAGGTAGGTGGGCGGCGATCGTCCGGTCGTCATCCCGACCCGAGGAGCACCCGTCGTGATGCGAACCCCCTCTTCCCTGCGCGAGCGGCTGCGGCAGCTCGGCCGCACGACGAGCGCGATCGCGCTCACGGCGCTCGTGGCGGGCGCGTCGCTGTTCGGAGCCGCCGCTCCCGCGAACGCCGCCGGCGACGGCGAGACGTACGTGATCGGCACCGACACGACCTTCGCGCCGTTCGAGTTCACGAACGCCGACGGCGAGCTCGTCGGCATCGACATGGACCTGCTGCGCGCGATCGCCGAGGACCAGGGCTTCGAGGTCGAGATCCGTCAGCTCGGTTTCGACGCCGCGGTGCAGGCGCTGCAGGCCAACCAGGTGGATGCCGTCATGGCGGGCATGTCGATCACCGACGAGCGCAAGCAGGCGTTCGACTTCAGCGACCCGTACTTCACCTCGGGCATCCAGCTCGGCGTGCTCGAAGCGAGCGACGTGGAGTCGCTCGACGACCTCGACGGCAAGACCGTCGCGGTGAAGACCGGCACGCAGGGCCAGACCTTCGCCGAGGAGAACCAGGAGAAGTACGGCTTCGACATCGCGCCGTACTCCGACACGACCGACATGGTCGACGCCGTGAAGGCCGGTCAGGCCGTCGGCTACTTCGAGGACTTCCCGGTGCTCGCCTACGGCATCCAGCAGGGCTCCGGCTTCCGCCTGGTGGGCGAGCCCGAGCTCGGCGGCGAGTACGGCTTCGCGGTGAACAAGGGGCTCAACCCCGAACTGCTCGAGATGTTCAACGCGGGCCTGGCGAACCTGCAGGAGTCGGGCGAATACGACGAGATCGTCGACACGTACCTGAGCGGCGAGGCATCCGAGCAGCCCACCGACATCGTCTCGGTCGCCGTGAAGTACTGGCCGCAGCTCATGCAGGGCCTGTGGCTGACGATCCTGTCGACGCTGGTCGCGCTCGTGGCCGCCTTCATCCTGGGCATCGTGTTCGGCTTCGGCCGTCTCTCGCGGTTCCTGCCGTTCCGGTGGCTCGCGACCGCGTACGTGTTCGTCTTCCGCGGTACGCCGATCCTGGTGCAGGCCTTCTTCGTCTTCTTCGCCATCCCGCAGCTGTTCCCCGGTCTCACGTTCAACCCGTTCGTGGCGGGCGCGATCACGCTCTCGCTCAACACCGGTGCGTACATGACCGAGATCATCCGCGGCGGCATCCAGGCCGTCGACCCCGGCCAGAACGAGGCCTCGCGCTCGCTCGGTCTCGGCCACTGGAAGACGATGCAGAAGGTCGTGCTGCCGCAGGCGTTCCGCATCATGATCCCGTCGTTCGTGAACCAGGGCATCATCACCCTCAAGGACACGTCGCTCATCAGCGTCATCGGCCTCGCCGAGCTGACCTTCCAGTCGCGTCAGATCATCGCCTCGACGTACCTGTCGGCGCAGGTGCTGACGATCGTCGCCATCATCTACTTCGTCGTGATCACGCTGCTGACGCTGCTCGCGAACCGCCTGGAGAGGACGTTCAACGCATGAGCAAGATCGCCGTGCAGAACCTGCACAAGTCGTTCGGGAGCAACGAGGTGCTCAAGGGCATCGACCTGACCGTCGACGACGGCGAGGTCGTCGCCGTGATCGGTCCGTCGGGGTCGGGCAAGTCGACGCTGCTGCGGTGCCTCAACAAGCTCGAGGAGCCCACCTCCGGCCACGTCGTGATCGACGGCGTCGACCTGACCGACAAGAGCGTCAAGCTCGACGAGGTGCGTCAGCGCATCGGCATGGTCTTCCAGCACTTCAACCTGTTCCCGCACATGACCGTGCTCGAGAACATCACCCTCGCCCCCATCGAGCTGGGCCGTCTGTCGAAGTCGAAGGCGCGCGAGCGCGCGCTCTCGCTGCTCGAGCGCGTGGGTCTGTCGGAGAAGGCGGATGCCAAACCCGCCTCGCTGTCCGGCGGGCAGAAGCAGCGCGTGGCGATCGCGCGCGCGCTCGCGATGGACCCCGAGATCATGCTCTTCGACGAGGCGACCAGCGCCCTCGACCCCGAGATGGTGGGCGAGGTGCTGCAGGTCATCCGCGACCTCGCCGAGGGCGGCATGACCATGGTGCTGGTCACCCACGAGATGGGCTTCGCCCGCGAGGTCTCCGACCGCACGGTGTTCATGGACGGCGGCGTGGTGGTCGAGGAGGCCGCCCCCGCGGAGCTGTTCGGCGCGCCGAAGAACGAGCGACTGCGGGAGTTCCTCTCGAAGGTGCTGTAGCCGCCGCGGCCATTTTGCATCGGCGGGCGCGACCTGATGGGGTGGGTCGATGACCGTTCGTCTCGTTCGTCCGACTGCCGACCTCTTCGACTCGTGGGCTGCGGCCGTGAGCGAGTTCGGCGACGGGCACGTCGACGGATCCGGTCTCACGGCGCCCGTGACGCCCGATCGCGCCACGCTCGCGGCGTTGATCGCGGACGCCGAGCGCCTGGCCGACACCGCGATCGCGCCGCCCGAGGATCTGGTGCACAACGACCTGTACTGGGTCGTCGACGGCGACGAGGTCGTCGGGTTCCTGTCGTTCCGCCACGCGCTCAACGAGTGGCTCGCCGAAGCCGGCGGACACATCGGCTACGCCGTGCGGCCCTCGCGTCGCCGAGAGGGAATCGCTTCGGCGGCGCTGCGTCTGGGCATGCAGCACGCTCGCGAGATCGGTCTCGACCGGGTGCTGCTCACCTGCGACGTCGACAACGAGGCGTCGTACCGCACGATCGAGGGCGCGGGCGGAGTGCTGCAGGACGTCAGCGATCAGTCGGCCCGCGGCATGGGGATGCTCCGCCGCTACTGGATCGCACTCTAGGTCCGCGCGCGCCCGCTCTGGCGCCCGCCCGACCGTCCGGACACGTTCGGACGGTGTCCGGGATCGTCCGGAAAGCCCCGGACGCGTCATCCGCTCCTCCGCGCGCTCTCTAGCGTGATTCCCGGCGCGCTCGTCCCACCCGGGACCCCGCGCCGCAGGAGCAGCGGCCGTGCCGCGGACGGAAGGGGCGACGGTGGGACGAGCTGTCGGCATTGATCTCGGGACGACGTACTCGGCGGTGGCCATCGTCGACGAGTCGGGGGAGCCCGTGATCCTGAGGGATGCCGGCGGTCGGTCGACGACGCCCTCCGTCGTGCTCTTCGAGACCGCAGGCGGGGCGGATGCGCCGATCGTGGGGCATGAGGCGAAGCACCAGGCGGGGGTGCGTCCGGACGACGTGGTGCAGCACGTCAAACGGCACATGGGGGACCCCAGCTGGCGGTACGACTCGCCGGGGGACGAGCAGTACCGGGCGGAGGAGATCTCGGCGATCATCCTGCGCGCACTCGTGCGGCAGGCCGAGGCGGCCCTGGGGGAGCCGATCGAGGACGTCGTCATCACGGTGCCGGCGTACTTCGACGACTCGCGGCGCACGGCCACGAAGCAGGCGGGGGAGATCGCCGGGCTCAACGTGCTGCGCGTGCTGAACGAGCCGACGGCCGCCGCACTCTCGTACGGCGTCGCGGCGCAGGCCGACGAGATCACGCTGGTGTACGACCTGGGGGGCGGCACCTTCGACGTGAGCATCCTGGGCATCGAGGGGAACGAGTTCGTCGTGCTGGCCACCGAGGGCGACCGCAACCTCGGCGGGTTCGACTGGGACAACGCGCTGATGTCGCTCGTCGTGACGGAGCTGGAGGAACGTCATGGCGCGAGCGACTTCTACGACGACCTCGACGCGGTGGCCGCGCTGCGCGAGGCCGCCGAGCAGGCGAAACGCGCGCTCTCGTCGGCGGAGTCGACGCAGATCGCCGTCGTGCACGGCGGCGTCGAGCGTCGCGTCGGGGTGACGCGCGAACAGTTCGAGACGGCGACGCGATCGCTGGTGCGGCGCACGCAGGAGCTCGTCGAGGACACCCTCGATGCGGCCGGGATCGGCTGGGGAGACGTCTCGAACGTGGTGCTCGTGGGCGGATCGACACGGATGCCCGCCATCCGGTCGCTCATCGAGCGCCTGTCGGGTCGCACGCCGGTGGAGGGCGTCGACCCCGACCTGTCGGTGGCGCTCGGCGCGGCGATCCAGGCGGCGCTGGTGGGCGGCCAGCCGCCCGCGGCGCTTGCCGACGTGCGCATCGCCGACGTCACCTCGCACGCCCTCGGCACGCTCGCGCTCGACGAAGACGAGAACGAGCGCAACTGGGTGCTCATCGAGAAGAACACCAAGGTGCCGGCGCAGGGCGTGAACGTGCTCTCGACGCGCGCCCCGCGCACGCGGCTCGTCGTCACGGTGACCCAGGGCGACGACCCCGACCCCGACTTCACGACCGTGATCGGCGAGGGCGTCGTCGAGCTCGACGAGGAGTGGCCGGCCGGCGTCGACTTCGCCGTGGTCTACCGCTACGACGTCGATCAGACGGTGACGGTGGAGATCTACCGCCTCCCCGACGACCTCTACGTGGGGGCCTTCTCGATCGAGCGCGTCGCGAATCTGACGGCCGAGAAGGTCGAGGAGGCGGTCGAGCGCATCGACCGCCTCGCCGAGCCGGCCCCCGTCGCGGCGCCCGCGTCCGCGGCTCCCGCCGTGGCGATGAAGCCCGCGGCCCTTCCGCGCACCATTCCGACCCCGCAGACGACCGCAGCTGCGACGTCCGCCACGCCCGCCCCCGCGCCGTCCGCGCGCTAGGGCCGACACCCACCCGAACTGAGAGAAGAAGCGCATGAGTGTGACTGCTCCTGTGGTCGACGACTACTACACGCTGTTCGACATCGACGCGGCCGCCGACGCCGACACGATCCGCGCCGGCCTGAAGGCGGCCCGACGCAAGTGGCGGCAGATGACCGGCTCGCCCGACAAGAACCGCGCGCGCACCGCCGAGCAGCGCATGGAGCAGATCGAGGCGGCCGAGAACACCCTGCTCGACGAGTCGTCCCGCGCGGCGTACGACCGTGAGCTGACGTCGGCCCGCAACGCACCCGCCCCGGCGGCACCCGCGGCCCCCGAACCCGTCGCGAGCGGCTGGGGAGAGCGCGCCAAGGCCTATTACGACGCCGGCGACGTGCGCAACGCCTTTCTCGCGGCGAAGAAGGGGACCGACGCCGACCCGGCGGGGCTGCTCGCCTGGTTCGTCTACGTCTGGGCGGCGACCGACCTGAAGCGGCACGAGGACGCCGACTTCGCGTCGGCCGAGCTGGTGCACCGGATGCCCGGTGACCCCGTGCCGTTGGAGATGCGCGCGGGTGTGCTCGACGGCATGGGGCGGTACGCCGAGGCCGAGCGCGCCTTCCGCGAGGCCGTCGCACTCGCCCCGGCGAACCCGTACTACCAGGGCCGGGTCGCCTGGGCGATGCTCGACCAGGGCCGTGTCGAGGAGGCGGTGCGCGAGGCATGGACCCTCGTCGACCGGTTCCCCGACGACACCTTCGCGCTCAAGGTGCTGCGCGCCGCCGCGGAGTACCTGCGCGACCGCAAGCGTCCGAAGGAGGCGCTCGCACTCGCCGGATCGCTCCTCGGACGCTTCCCGGGCGACCGC
This sequence comes from Microbacterium sp. Soil_N32, assembly GCF_057655505.1. Taxonomy (NCBI): domain Bacteria; kingdom Bacillati; phylum Actinomycetota; class Actinomycetes; order Micrococcales; family Microbacteriaceae; genus Microbacterium; species Microbacterium sp. Soil_N32. The sequence continues at coordinate 22,173 of NZ_JBDGME010000006.1, read as the reverse complement.
GACGCCGTGCTGCTCGTCGTGCTGGCGGTGCAGGACATCGAGGCCGCGGGCGAGATCCAGACCGCGGTCGCCGAGGCGTGGCGTCTGCACGATTCCTACCCCGACGACGAACGTGCGCAGCGGCTCATGCGTTACGTCATCGCCGGGCTGCGCCAGCGCGGGATGGCCCGCGAGGCGCTCGCCGAGTCGCGCCGTCTGCTCGCCGCCCACCCCGGCGACGAAGAGGTGCGGGCGGCCTTCGCGCTCTCGCGCATCGCCGAGGCCGAGACGCGCCTCAGCCCCGCGGGACCCCGCAGCCACATCATCCTCAACAAGGCCCAGGCGACGTACTACGACGAGGCCATCCGCGAGGTCGAGGCGATGGCGCCGCAGGATCCCGACGTGCGTCGGGCGCTCGCCGGGATGCGGGAGTACCACACCGCCCAGACCAAGACCAAGGTGCAGCTGGGCCTCGGCAAGATCGTCCTGGCGATCGTGGCCGTCATCCTCATCCTCGTCGGGCTCGCCAACATCGCCAGCGGAGGCTTCATCTGGCTGCTGTTCGGCGCCCTGCTCGGCTGGGCGTTCTGGGGACTCGCGTTCCGCAAGCAGTATCAGCTGAACTACAAGGCCGCCGACCCCGCGAACCGCACGAAGGGTCTGCGATGATCGAGCTGCTGCAGATCCTCGGGTCGGTGTTCGCGCTGATCGGCGGGTTCTTCCTGTTCCGCGCGCTCATCACGCCGCGTCGCTTTCGGGCGAAGCGTCCGTGGCTCTTCACCGCCGGCTGGGGCACCATGGCCATCGCCGCGTTGTGCTTCTCGCTCGCGGGCGGCTGGATCCCCGACCTGTTCGTGCCCGCCGAGGGGATGACGCCCCCGGTGGCGCCCTGAACGGCGGTCGGGTCGGAGGCGCAGGGGGCGCCGACGCCCGGTGGCGACGCGCGCAGTCGTGGGGCACGCTGCGCGCGGGCGACCTGATCCTCGCGCTGCAGAAGCTGGCGCCGGCGCGGTCCGACGACGCCTCGTCGCCGCAGAGCGGCACCATGCTGCACGCCTCGCCCGACGGTCTGGTGGCCTGGGCCGCGACCGACGCCGGGCTGGCGGTGATGACGGTGCCGGCGCAGATCGCCACGGGAGCATCCGGCGCGGCGGTCGTTCCCGAGGGGTGTGCGGCCGCCCTGCGCGAGGAGTTCGACCGCTCCGAAACCGTGGAGGTGGCCAGGGCCGACGGCGAGCTGCTCGTGCGGCGTCCGAACGGCCCGCGGGTGCTGGTGCAGCCGCTGTGGGACGAGCGGTCGGCGATCGACGCCTACAACGCTCTCGCGATCGTGGGCACCGCGACCGGGGCGCTGAGCCTCCGCGGCGACGACCTGCGGGCTGCCCTCCGCGAGCTGGCGTCGGCGGGACGCATCGCCCTGCGCATCCGCGACGACTCCCTCGACGTCATCGGAGCGGACGGACGGGCCGTCGCGGTCGAGGCCCGGTCGTCGGCCGCGGCCGAGGTGCCCTGCGAGCCGCGCGCGCTCGACGCCGCGGTCGCGACGGTGACCGACGTGAAGTTCCCCCGGGTGCAGATCGAGTTCGGTGCACCCGACGACGCCGTGCGCCTCTACGGGGCGAGCCGCAGCGAGCCGCCGACGTTCGGCGCCGTCGAGTTCCTGCTGCCCACGCGGCCGGGGTTCCGGCTGCCGATCGGTTCCGGCATCCGCCCGACGGCGCCTCCCGCCGCGGCGTTCGTCGACGAGCCGGAGCCGGTCGAGCCGGTCGACGTGATCCTCGCCGAGCTCGACGCCATCGTCGGCCAGGCGCAGCTCAAGCGCGAGGTGCGCGGCATCGTGCACCAGGTCGAGATCAACAAGCTGCGCGAGGCGCAGGGACTCAAGCCCAGCCGTGTCGGCAGTCACCTGGTCTTCGCCGGCCCTCCGGGCACTGGCAAGACCACGGTCGCCCGGCTGGTCGCGCGGCTCTTCCACGCGCTCGGCGTTCTCGAGGCGCCGGTCGTGCACGAGGTGTCGCGCCCCGACCTCGTCTCATCGAACGTCGGCGGAACCGACGAGAAGACCAGCCAGGTCATCGCCGACGCCATGGGGGGCGTGCTCTTCATCGACGAGGCGTACACGCTCGCCGAGGGAGGGGACAACGACTTCGGCACCCAGGCGATCGCCGTGCTCATGAAGGAGCTCGAAGACAAGCGCTCCGATTTCGTCTGCATCATCGCGGGCTACAGCGACCGCATGTCGGCCTTCATGAAGGCGAACCCGGGGCTCGCGTCGCGCTTCCGCCCGCCCGTCACCTTCACCGCGTACGCACCGGACGAGCTGCTGCGCATCGCCGTGCACATGGCGGCCGGCATGGACAACGAACTCACCGACGACGCGCGTGCGCGGCTCACCGCACGCCTCGCCGACGAGGAGCGGCGCGGCGGGCTGGAACGGGCCGACTGGGGCAACGCTCGCGCGATGCGCAACGTCGTCGAGGCCGCGATCACCCACCGCGACCTGCGCATCAGCATGTCGGGCGCGCGCGATCGCGCCTCGCTCGTGGAGATCGGCGCGGACGACGTCGACGCGGCATGCGACGATCTGGCGATCGGCCGCATCTCGGGCCTCGAGGAGTCGGTCGACGACGTGCTCGCCGAGCTCGACGCCCAGGTCGGGCAGCCGGCGCTCAAGCGACAGGTGCGAGCGATCCTCGCCCAGGCGCGGGTGCAGCAGCGGAAGATGGCGCACGGCGGGGCGGGGGGAGCCTTCCCGCTCGACCACATGCTGTTCGTCGGCCCGCCGGGGACGGGCAAGACCACGGTCGCGCGACTGATCGCGCGCCTGTACCGGGCGATGGGCATCCTGCCGCGCAGCGAGATCGTCGAGGTCGACCGGCAGGCGCTCGTCTCGGGTTTCGTCGGCCAGACCGCGACGAAGACCACCGCCGTGATCGACGACGCGATGGGCGGCGTGCTGTTCATCGACGAGGCGTACACCCTGGCCGAGGGCGGCGACAACGACTTCGGGCGCGAGGCCATCGCGACGCTGCTGCCACGGCTCGACAACGACCGCGGCAAGTTCGTCGCGATCGCCGCGGGCTATCCAGACGACATGGATGCGCTGCTCGCGACGAACGTCGGGCTGGCGTCGCGCTTCGTGACCCGTATCGAGTTCACGGCGTACACCGCGGCAGAGCTCGTGCGCATCGCCGAGGCCATGGCCCAGGCGCGCGGCGAGCAGCTGACGGCGGATGCCCGCGCGCTGCTGCTCGATCGCCTGACCGCCGCTGAGGCCGCCGGCGCCTTCTCGTCGAAGGACTGGGGCAACGGACGGTCGGTGCGCAACGTGCTCGACCGCGCCGTGCAGCAGCGCGACCTGCGGGTGGCCGATCAGGGCGGGCCCGACGACGCCCACCCGGCGATCGACGCGCTGTTCACGATCGAGGTCGACGACATGCGCGCCGCCTGCGATATCGAGCGCATCGCCGTCGTCGCCGCCGCCGAATCGGTCGACGACGTGCTGGCCGAACTCGACGCGCAGATCGGTCAGCCGGCGTTGAAGACGAAGATCCGCGAGCTGCTCGCTCAGGCGCGCTTCGACCTGCGTCGCCGCGAGGCGGGGATCACCGCCGGCCCCGTTCCCCTCGAGCACCTGCTGTTCGTGGGCCCGCCGGGCACCGGCAAGACCACGGTCGCCCGCCTGCTCGGACGCCTCTACCGCGCCCTCGGCCTGCTGCCCACCGGCGCGATCGTCGAGGTCGCGCGCGGCGATCTCGTCGGCGCGCACATCGGCAGCACCGCGCCGAAGACCAACGAGCGCATCGACGCGGCGATGGGCGGCGTGCTGTTCATCGACGAGGCGTACACGCTCGTCGGCGGCGGACCGCAGGACTTCGGGCAGGAGGCGATCGAGACGCTGATGCCGCGCATGGAGAACGAGCGCGGAGCATTCCTCGTGATCGCCGCCGGGTACCCCGCCGACATGGACCGCTTCGTCGCGTCGAACTCGGGGCTGGCATCGCGGTTCACCGACCGCATCGAATTCCTGCCGTACACGGTCGACGAGCTGGTGCGCATCGCCGAGAGCATGGGGCGTCGTGCCGGTCAGCACATCGACGACGACGCTCGTGCCGTGCTGCAGGAGCGGTTCGCCGCCGCCGAGCGCGCCGGAGCGTTCGCCGCCGAGGGCTGGGGCAACGCGCGGCAGGCGCGCATCGTGATCGAGGCGGCGATGAAGGCGCGCGACCTGCGATTGAGCCTCGGCGCGGAGGCGGGTGCGGACGACCTCGTCGCGTTGCGCGCGGACGACCTGCGCGCCGCCTTCGACCGCCACGGGATCGGGTGACGGCGGTGGCGATGGGGGAGCGGCTGTCAGCGGTTGCCGCGGTCGGACGCGCGCTCGCCGCGACGCCGCAGCAGGGCCGGAGGCATCCGCTCGGTTCCCAGGCCCCCACGCAGGAACAGGCCGGCGATCAGCAGCCCGACGGCTCCCGAGATCGTCTTGTCGACGATCGAGACGCCGATGTTCACGCCGAAGGTGCCCGCCCACGGGTCGCCGATCGCATGAGCGAGCGACGCGAGGAGGAACCCGGAGTGCAGCGACGGCCCTCCGTACATGAGCACGTTCAACGGGGCGCCGATGATCGAGCAGGCGAGGGCGACCGCCACCGTGAGCAGGACGAACCGGGGGAGCGTGTGCGCGAAGCGACGGATGCCGAATCCCCATACGAGCGCACCGGTGATGTTCACCAGCGCGAACACGATCGTCTCGGGGGTGGCGACGAGCGACCCGAGCAGATTCGTGGCGAGCGCGACCCCGGCGCCGAACCAGGGGCCGAACGCGAACGACGCGGCGGCCGTGCCGATCATGTCGAGGTAGAGCGGCACCTCGTGGCGGATGATGAGGGTGCCGAGGTACACGTTCAGCCCCACGCACGCGAGCAGCGCCCCGAGGAGCGCGCCGGGGTGCGCGCCGAAGCGCGACGCGCGCGCCGGGGTGTCGGCGCCATCGGCGGCGTCTCCTGCGGCGGCGGCCGGGGCATCCGTCGACCGATCGGGGCGTCGCGCATCGAGGTACCGCATCCGCCACCGCTCCGCCTCGTCGGCGTCGTAGCCGAGGGCGAGCACGATCTCGCGAACCAGCGCCGGGTTGATGCGGCGGCGACCGGTCTGGAAGGCGTCGAAGACCGTCGACCGCGCGATGCGCGCGGCGCCGGGATCGCGCCCCTCCGACACGCGGCGGGCGGCGATGCGCGCGGCGATCTCGGCGTACGAGACGTCGCCGGCGTCGAAGCGCAGCCGCCGGAGGTCTTCGGCGAGGGCGTCCAGACGCGCGGTCGCCGCCGCCTCCGCCGCCGGGGACGCGGCGCGTGCGGCCGCGCCGACCGGGTCTGCGTCGGTCATCCCGCGACGCGCGCCGCGATGTCGCTGCGGTAGTGCGCGCCCTCGAGCGAGAGGCGCGAGATCGCGTCGTAGGCGCGCTCGCGGGCCGTCGCGAAGTCGGATGCCGTCGCCACCACGTTCAGCACGCGGCCGCCCGTCGCGATGAGGTCGCCGCCCGGAGCGTCCGGTCCTGCGGTCGCGGCATGCACGATGCGCACACCCTCCACGGCCGCGGCGTCGGCGAGGTGCTCGATCGGGCGACCGGTCTGCGGCGCTTCGGGGTAGCCCTCGCTCGCGAGCACGACGGTGATCGCGACCTCGTCGGAGAACACGGGCTCGGGCTGGTCTTCGAGGGTGCCGGATGCCGCGGCGAACAGCAGCTCCGACAGCGGGGTGCGCAGACGCGGCAGCACCACCTGGGTCTCGGGGTCGCCGAAGCGCGCGTTGAACTCGATCACCCGCACGCCGGCCGGGGTGAGGATGAGTCCGGCGTACAGCAGCCCGATGAACGGGGTGCCCTCGGCGTCGAGCTGACGCACGACCGGCAGGGCCACGTCGCGGGTGACCTCGGCGACGAACTCGTGCTCGCTGCCGAACTGCTCGGCGAGCCACGGCAGCGGCGAATAGGCGCCCATGCCGCCGGTGTTCGGCCCGGCATCGCCGTCGAGCGCGCGCTTGAAGTCCTGCGCGGGGCTGAGCGCGCGCACCGTGTCTCCGTCGCTGAGGAAGAAGAGCGACACCTCGGGGCCCGAGAGGAACTCCTCGACGAGTACCGGACCGGCGGGAAGGTACTGCTCGGCGTGAGCGCGGGCCTCGGCGCGGTCGGAGGTGACGATGACGCCCTTGCCCGCCGCGAGCCCGTCGGCCTTCACGACGTGCGGAGCGCCGAGGTCGTCGAACGCGACCTCGACCTCGGCGAGGGTCGCCGCGCGCACGGCACGGCCCGTCGGCACCCCGGCGGAGTCCATGATGCGCTTGGCGAACGCCTTCGACCCCTCGAGCTGCGCGGCCGCCCTGCCCGGGCCGAACACGGGGATGCCGCGCTCGCGCAGCGCGTCGGCGACGCCCGCCACGAGCGGTGCTTCCGGGCCCACGACGACCAGATCCACGGCGTGCTCGTTGGCGAAGGCGGTGACGGCCCCGCCGTCGAGCATGTCGACCGACACCGTCGTCGCATCGGCGGCGATGCCGGCGTTGCCGGGGGAGACGAAGATCTCGTGCTCCGTCTGCTCTGCTCGCAGGGCGAGGATGATCGCGTGCTCACGGGCACCGGAACCGAGGACGAGGATCTTCACCCGTCCAGCCTATCGAGCAGCCCCGGCGCGTTTCGGGCGGATGCCGCGGGAGGGAAGGGGCGAGGTGCTCAGACGGGGCGCTCGTCCGCCGTGTTCCAGGGCACCGTCCAGCCCGCGGCGTCGAAGATCCCGTTCAGCACCATCGCGGTGAAGCCCCACACGATCGTCCCGTCGACGTCGAACGCCGGGGCGCGGAACGTGCGGTCGCCGAACATGCGCACCGACGTGTAGCGCGTCGCGGGGTCGAGCAGCGTCGCGACCGGCACCCGGAACACCTCCACCGTCTCGGCATGATCGACGGCGGCGACCTGCGACGGCATCCGCCACCATCCGAGCACCGGGGTGACGCGGTGGTTGCTCGCGGCGAGGGGCAGGGCGGGCAGCGTGGCGAGCACATCGACGCCGGCCGGGTCCAGGCCCGTCTCCTCCTGGGCCTCGCGCAGCGCGGTGGCGACGGCATCCGCATCGTCGGGCTCGGCACGACCGCCGGGGAACGACACCTGCCCGGGGTGCGACGACAGCGTCGACGCGCGCCGCTGCAGCAGCACGTCGAGATCGCGGGCGACGGCGGCGTCGGCGACGACCGCCGGTTCGCGGTCGAGCACGCCGAACAGCACCAGCACCGCGGCGTCGTGCGCGGTCTCGGGTTCGAGCAGTGCCGGGAACGGTGCGCCCCAGGAGTGCGCGCTCGCCGCGGCCAGCAGCTCGGCGCGCGCGCCGGCCGGATGCATGCTCATGCTGCGAGCCTACGCGGGTCGTAGGGTGGGGAGATGGCCAGGAAGATCGACATCGTCGACGGTCGCGCCGCCCTCGACGCGGTGAGACGAGCGGATGCCGCCGGCGAGAAGCCGCCCCGCACGGCGCTCGCGACGGCCGTGCGCTACCTGCTGCAGCTGCTCGACGAGAAGGCGCCGGGCAACAGCGTCGAGGTGCGCGTGCCGCCCTTCGGTGCAGTGCAGGTCATCCAGGGGCCTCGCCACACCCGGGGGACTCCGCCCAACGTGGTCGAGATGGATGCGGCGACCTGGCTCGCCGTCGCGCTCGGTGAGGAAGCCTGGGCGGATGCCGCGGCATCCGGTCGCATCGCCGCCTCCGGCACCCGCGCCGACCTCGTCGGCGTGCTGCCCCTGCGCCCCTGACCCCCTCGCCGCCCCGCCGTGCCGCGAAATGCAGGCACGGCGGCCATCTGCAGGCGGCGTGCGCCGGATTACCCCTGCATCTCGCTTTGGTGCCTGCATTTCGCCGCCCCGCAGGTGTGTCACCCACCCGCGGCACCGGGCCTCAGCGCCGCGCCACCACCAACGGAACCCCCGTGACCGGATGGGGGAAGACGTCCACCGGCTGGCCATAGACCTCCTCGATCCGCTCCGCCGTCAGGACATCGGAGGGGATGCCCGAGGCGATGACCCGCCCGCCCGAGAGCAGCGTCACGCGGTCGGCGTGCGCGAGGGCGGCGTTGAGGTCGTGCAGCACGATCGCCACGGCGGCCCCGCCTAGCGCCTGCGCCGCGATGAGGCGCATCACGTCTTCGTGATGCTTCAGGTCGAGGGCCGCGGTCGGTTCGTCGAGCAGCAGGATGCCGGTGCGCTGCGCCAGCACGCGCGCGAGCGCCACCCGTGCCCGCTCTCCGCCCGACAGCGAGGTCACCGCACGTGCGGCGAGCGGTGCCACCTCGGTCGCGGCGAGCGACGCGGCGACGATCTCGTCGTCGTCGTCGGCGGCCGCCGACCGCGCCCAGGGAGCGCGCCCCATGCGCACGACCTGCTCGACGGTGAACGGGAAGGTCACCGTGTTCTCCTGCAGAAGCACCGCGCGCTGCCGGGCGAGCGCGCGGGAGCGGATGCCCGTGACCGCCGCCCCGTCGAGGTCGACCGTGCCGGACTGCGGGGCGATGTCGCCCGCGAGCACCCCGAACAGGGTCGACTTGCCGGCGCCGTTCGGCCCGACGAGGGCGTGCACCTCTCCGGCGCGGATCTCGATGCCCGCGTCGTCGAGGATCGTTCGCCCCTCGCCGACGCGCACGGTGAGACCGGTGCCCCGCAGCCGTACGGTCATGCCCAGCCTCCCGCCCGGCGGCGCGTGCGCACCAGCAGCCAGAGGAAGAACGGGCCGCCCACGAGCGACGTGATCATGCCGATGGGCAGGTCGGCCAGCGGCACGGCGGTGCGGGCGACGAGATCGGCGACCGCGATGAGCAGGGCGCCGCCCAGGGCCGAGGCGATCACGAGGGGCAGGTGCGCCGGACCGATGATCATCCGCATGAGGTGCGGCACGACGAGGCCCGCGAAGCCGATGATGCCGGCGAAGGCGACCGCCGCGCACACGAGGAGGGCCACCGTGACGATCACGACGATGCGCAGCAGCTCGACATTGAGGCCCAGGTGGCGGGCCGTGCGCTCGCCCAGGGCGAAGAGGTCGAGCTGCGGGGCGACGATCAGAGCGACGACGATGCCGACCGCCACGAGCGGGGCGACCAGACCGACGTTCGACCACAGCGCGCCGTTGAGCGAGCCGAGCTGCCAGAACACGATCTGTTCGCGCGTCGACGTCGTGCCGATGAACGTGAGGAAGGCCATGCCGGCGCCGGCGATCGCGTTCACGGCGATGCCGGTGAGCAGCAGCGTGACGACCTCGGTGCGTCCGTTCGACCGGCTGATGAAGTAGACCGAGAGCACGGCGACGAGCCCGCCGAGGAACGCGAACGCGGGTGTGGTCCACACGCCGAACGTGGCGAGACCGAGCGTGATGCTCGCCGCGGCGCCGAGGGCCGCGCCCGATGAGACCCCCACCACGCCGGCGTCGGCCAGAGGGTTGCCGAAGATCGCCTGCATGAGCACGCCGGATACCGCGAGCGCCGCACCGACGAGCAGACCCAGCACCAGCCGCGGCAGGCGCAGGTTGTAGATGACGCCGTAGTCGGCGGTGCCGGCGGGCGCCCATGCGGTGTCGATGCCGATGCCGCGCAGCAGCACGCCGACGAGGTCGGTGGGCGCCAGCTGATACTGACCGCTCGTGATCGAGGCGATGCACGTGATGGCCAGGGCCGCGATGAGAGCGACGACGATCACCGCGAACCGGAGCCCGCGCCGGGTGGTCGGCGTGGGGGTGACGACCTCCGACGTCATCCGACGGGCTCGGGCGCGTACAGGGCGCGGGCGAGCGCGCGGATGATCTCGGCGGAGCGCGGTCCGAAGCTGAGGATCTCGCTGTCGGCCATGTCGATGACGCGCCGGTTCGCTCCGGCCGGCGTCTCGGCGAGCGCGGGGATGCGTTCGATGAGTCCGTCGATGCCGTCGACGGATTCCAGGCCGTCGGTCATCATCACGAGCACGTCGGGCTGGGCGGCCACGAGGGCTTCGGCCGTCATCGGCTTCATGCCCTCCCAGCCGATCTCCTCGGCGACGTCGACGCCGCCGACCGCGTCGATGAGCGAGTCCGCGCCCGAGTCCTCGCCGAAGATGTAGTAGACGTTGGCGCTGCCGCGCACGTACAGGAACAGCATCCGTGCGCGGTCGGATGCCTGGGCGGGGGCGACCTCCGCGATCTCGGCGAGCGCGTCGTCGAGTTCGCCGTTCAGTCTCTCGATGAGGGCGGCGCCGCGCGTCGGCACGCCGAGGGCGGCGGCGATCTCGGTGACGAGCGCGTCGGTGGTGTCGAGACGGCGGTCGCTGGAGATGACGACGACGTCGATGCCGGCATCGCGCAGCTGCTGCCGCACCTCTTTCGGACCGATGGTCGTGTCGGTGAGCACGACGGTGGGGGCGAGTTCGAGGATGGCCTCGGCGTTGAGGGTGTGCCCGGTCTGCGTGACGACGGGGAGGTCCTGCGTGCCGGCGAACTGCGTCGACGCGTCACGCCCGACCACCTGATCGCCGAGACCGAGGGCGAAGACGGTCGCGGCGATGGTGCCCGAGATGTCGATGGGCAGGATGCGGTCGGTGGAGTCCACGGTGACCGCGCGGCCCTCGCTGTCGGTGACGGTCACGGGCAGCGCGGGGGCGGTGTCGTCGGCGACGGGTGCGATGGCGTCGCTCGATAGGCATGCGGTCGATCCGCCCTCGACCGCCCGCACGTCGTCGACGAGGGGCAGATCGGTCAGGGCGACCGAGGCCTCGGGGCAGTCGCCGTCGGCGGATGCCGGCGCGGATGCTCCGGCCGGTGGCTGTGTGCACCCGGCGAGGCCGGCGGCCAGGACGGCGGCGAGAAGAACGGCGGAGAGGCGACGCATAAGGCAAGGCTAACCTAAAACTTGACGCGCATATCGCGCTCAGCCTACGCTCAGAAAGGGTCGCTGCTTAGTGCAGCCTAACCTAAACAAATCCGCCCGATCGCACAGTGGCTCCGCCGGCGCGCGTGCCTCGCGCGTGCCCGGGGTCCGGAGAGAAAACGTGAACGCCACAGCATCCCGCAGCTCAGCGAACAGACGCGTCCGCGCGCCGTTCGCCGCTCTCCTCTCGCTCTTCCTCGTCGTCACCGGCCTGACCGTCGCGCAACCCGCGCTCGCCGCGAGCGCCGCCGTCTCGACCACGGTCACCGCCGCGAGCGCCTCGGGGTTGACCGTGCAGACCACGGCGTCCGGGTTGCCCGACGGCATCACGGGCGCATATGCGGCGGTCATCGTGAAGGGTTCGGAGGGCGCGGTCTCGGCGGGCGGTGGTTTCGCGGGCATGCAGTTCGTGCGCACGGTCGCCGACGGCGGATTCGCGATCGACCTCGTCGCCGCCGCTGACGGACTCGACCGCACGAAGTCGTACGAGGTGATCGTGTGGCAGCAGCACACGAACCCGAGCGCCGCGACCATCTACGCCCGCAGCGACGTGGCGGTCTCGGTCGAGCAGTGGGATGCGGTATTCCCGCCGCAGACCGAGGAGCCGGGCACCGACCCCGGTACCGACCCCGGTACCGACCCGGGCACGGACCCCGGTACGGACCCGGGCACCGACCCCGGTACGGACCCCGGTACCGACCCGGGCACCGACCCCGGTACCGACCCCGGCACGGACCCCGGTACCGACCCCGGTACCGACCCCGGCACGGACCCCGGTACGGACCCGGGTACCGACCCCGGTACCGACCCCGGCACCCCGGCGCCGACCACGCCGGCTCTGGCCGTCTTCCTCGCCGACGGCACGACTCCCGTCGGGTCGTCGGCGCTGACCGCCGGTGACACCATCGTCGTGCGGGGCAGCGGGTACGACCCGGCCGCGAACGTCGGCGGGCGCGGGGTGCCGATCCCCGCCGACCAGCCGCAGGGCACGTACGTCGTGTTCGGCAACTTCGCCGCCACGTGGCAGCCGTCCGCCGGCGCCGCCGGATCGGCGCGTTCGGTGGGTGCGCAGGCATGGGCGCTCGCGGAGAGCGTGCTCGACAAGGTCCCCGCGCAGTACCAGGGCGCCATCCGTGCGCAGTGGGTTCCGATCGCGGCCGACGGATCGTTCACCGCGACCCTGACTCTCAAGGACACCCCGGCCACGCCCGGGCAGTACGGCGTCTACACCTACGCGGCCGGCGGGGTCGTGAACCCCGCGCAGGAGAAGAGCGTCCCCCTCGCGTACGCCGTGAAGCCCGTCGTCGCCGGCACGGTGAAGACCGCATCGGCGGACGGCCTCACCGTCACCGCGACCGGCTCGAAGCTCGGCGCGGCCACGGGGGCCTACGTCGCCCTGATCGCGGCGGGCACCGAGGCCGAGGTCACCGCCGGCGGGGGCTTCGTCGCGATGCAGTACGTCCGCGGCATCGCCGGGGGTGCGTTCACCGTCGACCTCTCGGCGGCGCCCCCGAAGCTCGACCGCGGTACCACGTACGAGGTGATCGTCTGGCAGCAGCACACGCTGCCGAGCGCCGCCACGATCTACGCCCGCAGCACCGTCGAGGTCTCGGACGTGCAGTGGGATGCGGTGTTCCCGCCGGCAGCCGGCCCGACGGCAACGACCACCGTCGCGGCCGCGTCGGCGACGACCGGGCTGACCGTCACGGCGCGCGCCACCGGACTCGGCGCCGCCACGACGGGCGCGTACGTCGCGCTGATCGAGAAGGGCACCGAGGGCGACATCACGGCCGGGGGCGGATTCCTCGCCATGCAGTACGTGCGCAACGTGTCGCTCGGCGCACTCGCGGTCGACCTGACCGCCCCGGCGAACACCCTCGACCGCGCGAAGACCTACGAGGTCGTCGTCTGGAAGCAGCACACGCTGCCCACGGCATCCACCATCTACGCCCGCTCGACGGTGACGATCACCGACGCGCAGTGGAACGCTCTGCTCGGCGAGCCGGGCACCCCGCCCACGACCCCGCCCACGACGCCGCCCACGACCCCGCCGACCGACCCCGGAACCACGCCGGCGGCGCCGGTCGCCACGGTGTCGGGCGGTTCTCTGCGCTGGGCGATCTCGACCTCGTTCCAGCGGTACATCGTCGGCCAGATCGCGAAGGGCGGCATCGAGGTCGGCGGCGGCGCCACCCGCTCCGGCGAGCAGTTCCAGTTCGGGCAGGCCGCCGGCAGCACCTACGACCCGGCGACCGGCCTCGGCGCCGTGTCGTACGTCGGAACCGTGCGCTTCACCGGCCACAACGGGGTGCTCGACGTCACCATCGCCGACCCGCTGATCCGCATGACCTCGTCGGCGTCGGCCACCCTCTTCGTGCGCAGCGGCGGAGCGCAGGTGCCGTTCGCCACGCTCGATCTGTCGCGGGCGGTGAAGACCACGGCGAACGGCGCGGTCACCTACGCCTCCGCACCGGCGTCGATCACGGCGGCCGGCGTCGATCGGGTGTTCCAGGGGTACTCGACGACCCTCGACTCCGTGTCGTTCACGGTCGGGTCGGCGGCGGCGGCTCCCGCGGGCGCCTCGGGCACCGTGGCCTCGGCCGCGGTCGCGAAGAAGCAGAGGCCTCTGCCGGCGACGCCGCCCGCGTCCCGCGGCATCGAGATCGACGACGAGAACCTCGCCGCCCTGCAGGCCGGGAAGCAGGCGACGATCAGCGCATCCGGATTCCAGCCCGGCGAGAAGGGCATCAAGGTCGTCGTCTACTCGACGCCCGTGCTGCTCGGCACGGTCGATGCGGATGCCTCCGGTACCGCCGCCTGGACGGGGGCGCTGCCGGCGACGCTCGAGAACGGCGCGCACACCCTGACGCTGCAGGGTTCGGTGACGCGCGGCCTCGAGTTCACGCTCGCCCGGGAGGCGGTCGCGATCGGACAGTGTGTCGTCGAAGGGGCCTCGTTGAAGTGGGGCTTCAAGGAGTCGTTCCGCACGTACATCGAGGGCATCGCGCAGGGCGGCTGGACGCTCACCGACGTGACCTACCAGTACCCCGACTTCGTGTGGGAGGACGGCTCGGGATCGTTCGACGACGAGACGGGCGCGGGCCTGGTGGCCTTCGGCGGCACGATCGAGTTCACCGGGCACGACGGGGCGCTCGACACGACGCTGTCCGACTTCCGCGTCGAGCTCGCCGGCGGGACCGGTTACATCGTGGTCGACGTCGCCGGAACCACCCAGACGGGCGAAGCGATCGACCTGCAGGACGTGCGGTTCGCGGAGTTCCCCCTCGGCGACGCGGCACCGGTCGACGGCGTTCTGACGATCGACGGCGTCTCGGCGACGCTGACCGAAGCGGGCGCGACCGCATTCGGCACCTACGGCGCGGGGGAGAAGCTCGATCCCGTCTCGGCCGTCATCCCGGTCGGGGCGGACTGCGGAGTCGCCGCGCCCGTCGAGGACGAGCCGGCGACGGACGGGGCGGATGCCGCGGCCTCCGTCACCGCAGCCCAGGCGCCGAGCGCGGAGCAGGGCGTGCCCGTGTGGGTGTGGGTCGTCGGCGGCCTCGTGGTCGTCGCGCTGGCCGGGGCGGGAGGCGTTCTCGTGGGCCGCCGCACGCGCTCCGCGTCGGAGGCGCCCGCGACCACGGAGGTCTGACACCGCGACGAGACCGCCCTTCCGCGAGAGGAGGGCGGTTTCGTCGTCCCGGCGTCCGGGAACGGTGGGACAATGGACGCATGTCCTCCTCCGAGACCCCGCAGACCGTCGAAGCGACCGTGCGCCACGTGCCGCGGTACGGCGTGTTCATGGGCCTCGGCGTGGTGCTCGGCATCATCGTCGCCGCGATCCTCACGTTCGCCGGCAGCTTCGAGAAGTCCGACGCCCTCGACGTCGTCTACCCGCCCAGCCAGGTCTTCGGATTCCTGCTGCTCTGGACGGTGCCGATCGGCCTCGCCCTCGGCGGCGTGGTCGCCCTGGTGCTGGAGCGCACCGGACGCCGCCACGACCGTGTGGTGCGCGTCGACCGCGAGACGATCATCGCCGTCGACGAACCGCGCGACGAGGCTCCGCAGACGACGCTGCCCGACGCCGTGTCGCCCTCCGCCCCCGCCCCGGCGAACGAGGTCGATCCGCGCACCGATCCGAACCGCGACACCGCTCCGCGCGGCTGACTCGACCACGCGGCAGACGCCGGTCGTGCCCGTGCGGCTGCCTCGACGCGGCTGACACCGCCCCCGTCACGCCAGCTCGGCGATCACCGGCCGGATGGCGGCGTCGAAGGCCACGATGTCCCGCCGCAACCCGTCGGTCACGGCGACCGTCAGATCGCCGATCCACCACACGCCCCGCTGCGTGAACGGCAGCACCTGCACATTCAGCTCGAACGAGTGCGCCCGTCGGCCGATGTCGCGCTCGAACTCGGCGATCGCGCTGGCGTACGCGCGGTAGGCGTCACCTCCGGTGTGGCTCTTCATCGACGAGAGGTAGCGGTCGTGCGCGGCGCGCGCGTAGCGCAGGGCGGATGCCGCGAACGGACCGACCGCGGTCGTCAGCTCCTCGGCGCCCGAGGCGGGTAGGGCGACGAGGGTGTCGAAGCCCTCGATCAGCTCGAGCGGCACCTCGGACCGGTGTGCGCGGGGCTCGACCGTCATGTCCCAGTAGTCGCGCCACTGCTCTTCGAGTGCGGCGGCGGCGTCGGGGGCATCCGCCGCGCGCAGCGGCAGATCGCGCAGACCCGGCAGATCGAGGGGCGAGCGGATGCCGAGAGCCTGCCGCAGCACGAGCGCGACGAGCACCGGGATGCTCGCGTCTTCGCGGATCAGCCACTGCGGCTTGTCGGCCATGGCCCCATCGTAGGGCGGCGGCCCGCCGTCGTGTCCTGCCCGATGACAATCCGCGAACCGCGTGATATCGGGCCTCGCCGACGTGGAACGGTGCCGTCTCGCGCGGGCGCCCACGGTAGCCCCCGGCGAGAGCCGCGTCAACCCTGGCGAATCCTCCGTAGTCGAGGCGTAGACCTTCCCTCACGCCGACGAACCGTCGGTCGCAGTCGAGAGGAAGAACGATGTCGCACAGTCAGGAAGAGGGCTCCGTGAACAGCGGTTCGGCCGGGCCGTCGGGCACCGTCCAGACCGCCGCGCACGAGGCCGCAGGTGTCGCAAGCACCGCGAAGGACGAGGCCGTCGGAGTCGTCGAGACGGCGAAGGCCGAAGCAGGCGCGGTCGCTCATGAGGCCAAGGATCAGCTCCGCGATCTGTACCACCAGAGCACCGCGCAGCTGAAGGACCAGGCCGCGCAGCAGCAGCGCCGCGTCGCAGACGGTCTCCGCTCCGTGGGCGGGGAGCTCGAGAGCATGTCCCAGAACTCCGAGGGTGGGGTGGCCGCCGATCTGGTGCGCCAGGCATCCACCCGCATCCAGGGCATCGCCGGCTGGATCGGCGACCGCGACCCGGGCTCGCTCCTCGGCGAGGTCAAGTCGTACGCCCGTCGCAAGCCCGGAACGTTCATCGCGGTCGCGGCGCTCGCCGGTCTCGTCGCCGGACGTCTCACCCGCGCTCTCACCGAGGGCGGCTCCGGGGGGAGCGGCACCTCGGGCTCGGTGCAGAACACCACGACGGGCCCCGAGTACGGCACGCGTGCGAGCACTCCGGTCACGGGCGGATACGCCGGCACGGCCGCAGGCGCGGGCATCTCCGGTCAGGCCACCGCAGTCGGAGCGGATGCCGCACTCGGCTCCAGCGCCGACGGCGGAGCGGGCACGCTGGGTGCCGCCGACACGTCGGTCGGAGCATCCGCCGCCACGGAAGCCCATCGCCAGCCGCCGCTGCCCTCCGACGGGAGCATCCCGGGCGCGCACGACGGCATGAGCGGTCTCGACACCGGCACCGCCCCCTGGGGCGTGCACGGCGACGGCGACGCGCGCGACGGTGAAGCCGCCGACACCGACACCCCGCTGTTCGACCGCACCGACGCTGCGCGCGGCGCGCAGGAGGAGGGACGACCATGACCGATGCCGGTGCCACACCCAGCGAGCAGAAGGCCGAGTCCACATCGCTCGGCGAGCTGCTCAGCGAGGTGACGTCCGACCTGTCGACTCTGATGCGGCAAGAGCTGGAGCTGGCGAAGGCCGAGCTGAAGCAGTCGGCCACGCGCGCCGGCCGCGGTGCCGGGATGCTCGGCGGTGCCGGGTACGCCGCCCTGATGGCGGTGTTCTTCCTGTCCGTCGCCCTCTGGTGGGCGCTCGGATACCTGACCGGCCTCGGCTGGTCGGCCGTCATCGTCGCCGTGATCTGGGCGATCGTCGCCGCCGTCCTGTTCGTGACGGGTCGTAAGCAGTTGAAGAGCGTGGAAGGGGCGCCGCGCACGGTCGATTCGATCAAGCGCATCCCCAACGCCGTGAAGAGGAATGAGGAGAACCGATGAGCGATTCACCCGACGCGATCCGCGCCGACATCGAGAGGACCCGGGCGGAGTTCGGCAGAGATGTCGACGCCCTGGCCGACAAGGTCACGCCCTCGAAGGTCGTGCACCGCCAGACGCAGAAGATGAAGGGCGCCGTGCGCGGGGTCGTCGACCGCGTCATGGGCGCGGCCGAGGATGCGGGCGACGCCGTGTCGCACGCCGGATCGTCGGTCGCCGACGCCGTCGGCGGCGCGGGCGGACGCACCGTGTCGAAGGCGCAGGGCAACCCGCTCGCCGTCGGGCTGATGGCTTTCGCCGCCGGCCTCGTGATCGCCGCCGTCATCCCCGCCTCCGAGAAGGAGAAGGAGCTGGCGGCCGAGGTCAAGGACAAGGCGCAGCCGCTGGTCGACGAGGCCACCTCCGTCGCGAAGTCGCTCGGCGAGGACCTCAAGGAGCCGGCGCAGCAGGCCTTCGCCGCGGTCAAGGACGAGGCGACCGGCGCGGCCGAGCACGTCCGCGACGAGGCGACCCAGGCCGCCGGGTCCGTGAAGGACAGCGCCGACGAGGCCCGGACCAACGTCACCGGTTCCTGACCCCGTCGCATCCACAGCTCCCGTCGCACTTTCTGTCGGCATCCGACCCCCCGGCCGACAGGAAGTGCGACGGGAGCGGATGCCCCGCCCGCGCGTCTCGACGCGTCCGGCGGGCGGTAGGCTGATGGCGTGGCTGCCTCCCCCACCGATCCCTATTCCGCTGCCGGCGTCGACACCGCTGCCGGCGACCTCGCCGTCGAGCTGATGAAGTCGTCCGTCAAGGCGACGCACGGCCCCGAGGTCCTCGGAGGCGTCGGCGGCTTCGCCGGCCTCTTCGACGCCGCGGCGCTGCGCGACTACCGACGCCCGCTGCTCGCGACGAGCACGGACGGCGTCGGCACCAAGGTCGCGATCGCCCAGGCGATCGACAAGCACGACACGATCGGGCAGGACCTGGTCGGCATGGTCGTCGACGACATCGTCGTGGTGGGCGCGAAGCCGCTCTTCATGACCGACTACATCGCCTGCGGCAAGGTGGTGCCGCAGCGCATCGCCGACATCGTCCGCGGCATCGCCGAGGCGTGCGCCGCGACCGGCACCGCCCTGGTGGGCGGCGAGACGGCCGAGCACCCCGGACTGCTGGGCCCGCGCGACTACGACGTCGCCGGCGCGGCGACCGGCGTGGTCGAGGCCGACGCGATCCTCGGGGCCGAGCGGGTGACCGACGGCGACGCCGTCATCGCGATCGCCTCGAGCGGCCTGCACTCGAACGGCTTCTCGCTGGTGCGCCACATCGTCACCGGCGCCGGCATCTCGTACGGCGACAACGCCGCCGACCTCGGCACCACGTGGGGCGAGGCGCTCCTCGAGCCGACCCGCCTGTACACCCTTCCGCTGCTGCGCCTGATCGACGCGATCCCCGGCGCCGTGCACGCCCTCAGCCACGTCACCGGAGGCGGGATCGCCGCGAACCTCGCGCGCGTGCTGCCGCAGGGCAGCTGGGCCGAGGTCGACCGCAGCACCTGGTCGCCGAGCCCGGTCTTCCGCGTGCTCAGCGACATCGCCGGCTCGACGCTCGAGTCGGCCGAGGGCACCTGGAACCTCGGCATCGGGTTCCTCGCGGTCGTGTCGGAGACGGCGAAGGATGCGGCGCTCGCGGCCCTGTCGGCGGAGGGCATGCCCGCGTGGCAGGTCGGCACGGTGCACGTCGGCGGCCGTCCGGCAGGAGAATTCGAACAGGGCGCCAAGGGCGTCGACGGCGGAGCGGTGCGCCTCGTGGGCGCCTACGCGGACGGAGCGAAGTAACCCCCTATGTGCGGCATCGTCGGAATGGTCGGGACGGCCCCGGTCAATCAGGACATCTACGACGCTCTCCTCCTGCTGCAGCACCGCGGCCAGGACGCCACGGGCATCGCCACGGCAGAGGCGAACGGCGTGATGCACAACGCCAAGGCGCAGGGCATGGTGCGCGAGGCGTTCCGCACCCGTGACATGCGCGCGCTGCTCGGCAACGTCGGCCTCGGCCACGTGCGCTACGCCACCAAGGGCACCGCGTCGAGCGAGGAGGAGATGCAGCCGTTCTACGTGAACGCGCCGTACGGCATCATCCTCATCCACAACGGCAACCTCACCAACACGCGTGAGCTGACCGCCGACATGGCCAAGCGCGACCGTCGTCACCTCAACTCCTCCAGCGACACCGAGCTGCTGCTCAACGTGCTCGCCGGCGAGCTGCAGAACACCACCTCGACGGTCGACCTCGACCCCGACCGCGTGTTCGAGGCTGTCGCCCGCACGCACGAGCGCATCGAGGGCGCCTACGCCGTGATCGCCGTCATCGCGGGTTACGGGCTGCTCGCGTTCCGCGACCCGTTCGGCATCCGTCCGCTCATCCTCGGCCGTCGCCCCTCGACCGTCGCCGGTTCGGAGGGCAAGGACGAGTGGGTCGTCGCGAGCGAGTCGCTCGTGCTCGAGAACGGCGACTACGAGGTCGTGCGCGAGGTCGAGCCGGGCGAGGCCGTGTTCATCACCACCGACGGCGAGCTGCACACGCAGCAGTGCGCCGCCGAGGTGCAGCTCTCGCCGTGCGCGTTCGAGTACGTCTACCTCGCGCGCCCCGACTCGGTCATGAACGGCATCTCGGTCTACGAGTCGCGTCTGCGCATGGGCGAACGCCTCGCCGACACGATCGCGAAGCACGTGCCGATGGACAAGATCGACGTCGTCATGCCGATCCCCGACTCCGCCCGTCCCGCGGCGATGGAGGTCGCCCGCAAGCTCGGTATCGAGTACCGCGAGGGCTTCTACAAGAACCGCTACGTGGGTCGCACGTTCATCATGCCGGGGCAGGCGGTGCGCAAGAAGAGCGTGCGGCAGAAGCTCAACGCGATGTCGACCGAGTTCCAGGGCAAGAACGTGCTGCTCATCGACGACTCGATCGTGCGCGGCACGACCTCGAAGCAGATCATCCAGATGGCCCGCGATGCCGGGGCCACCTCGGTGACCTTCGCCTCGGCGGCTCCGCCGGTGCGGCACCCGCACGTGTACGGCATCAACATGCCGTCGCGTCAGGAGCTGATCGCCCACGGCCGCACGATCCCGCAGATCGCCGAGGAGCTCGGCTGCGACCACCTGGTCTACCAGGAGGTCGACGACCTCAAGGCCGCGATCACCGAGGGTTCCTCCGTCGACGACCTCGACATGAGCTGCTTCGACGGTCGGTACGTCACCGGCACCGTGAGCGACGAGTACCTCGCCTGGGTCGAGGGCTCGCAGACCTCCTGACATGGGCGGCCCGCTGCCCGTGACCTCGGCCCGCTCCCGCCGGAGCACGCCATGACGGCGCCCCGTCCCCTCTGGCAGGGTCGAGCCCTCGCGCTCCTCGGCATCGTGCTGGTGGCGTTCTCGCTGAGGTCGGCCGTCGCCTCCCTGTCGCCCGTGATCGACCACGTCGCCCGCGATTTCCCCGTGCCTTCCGTCGTGGTGGGACTGATCGGTGCGGCGCCGCCGGTGTGCTTCGCGGTGTTCGGCCTCGTCACGCCGCTGGTCGAGCGCCGCTTCGGACTCGAGCGGGTGGCGGTCGGGGCGCTGGCGCTGGTGTCGCTGGGGCTCATCCTGCGCGGGTTCGCCGGCGATTCGATCACGCTCCTGGCGGCAACCGTCGTCGTCTTCGCGGGGGTCGGTGCCGGCAACGTGCTGCTCCCGCCGCTCGTCAAGAAGTACTTCGCCGATCGCCTCGGCGTCATGATGACGCTCTACTCGACGATGATGGCGGTGTCGACGTTCGTGCCGCCGCTCGTGGCCGTGCCGATCGCCGATTCGCTCGGCTGGCGGGTCTCGCTGGGCGTCTGGGGCGTGTTCGCGGTGCTCGCGCTGCTGCCGTGGATCGCACTGCTCGTGGCAGAGAGAGGGCGCGCCCCGGCATCCGCCCCGTCGTCTGCGCCGGCGCCCGCCGTGACGGAGCGCACTGACGACCTGACGGATGCCGTCGCGGCGGCCACCGGTCCGATCGCCGTCGTGCCGGCCAGCCCGAAGGTGTTCGGGCGATTGTGGCGGCTGCCGCTCGCCTGGGCCCTCGCGCTCGTGTTCGGCACGTCGTCGACCATGGCCTACGTGGCGTTCGCGTGGTTGCCGACCGTTCTCGTCGACGTGGCGGGCGTGAGCCCCGCGACGGCCGGTTTCCTGCTTTCGTTGTTCGCCCTCGCGGGTCTGCCGTGCGGACTGCTCGTGCCCATTCTCGTGGTGCGGTTCCAGGCGACGCGTCCGCTGTTCCTCTTCGCGGTCGCCGCCGGTCTCGTCGGCCTGGGGGGACTGATGGTCGCCCCGACCCTCGCCCCGGCGCTGTGGGCGATCGTCTACGGCCTCACGGCGGTGATGTTCCCGCTGAGCCTCGTGCTGCTGAGCATCCGCGCGCGCACGCCCGAGAGCGCCGTCGCGCTGAGCGGATTCGTGCAGAGCATCGGATACGCGATCGCCGCCGTCTTCCCCCTGCTGGTGGGGCTGCTGCACGACACGACCGACGGATGGCAGCTGCCGCTGGCGGTCGTGATGGCCGTGCTGGTGGTGTCGATCCCCGCCGGGCTGGTCGCCGGGCGTCGACGCACCATCGAAGACGAGTGGGAGGCGCGGCACGGTCGCTGGTGATCCCCGGCAGGTGCGGGGCATCCCGGGCGGATGCAGCGCGAGGACGACGAAACCGGCTCTTCACGAACGAGGGTGTAGCGCGGGCCTGAAGCCTCCGGCCTCGAGCAGCGATCTTGCGGCGTAGTGCGTGAGGTTCCGGAAGCCGAGGGCGGAGCCCCGGAGGTGCTCGAGGCGGCCGTTGATCGCCTCCGTCGG
>NZ_JBDGME010000005.1:0-18538 GCF_057655505.1 Microbacterium sp. Soil_N32 | reverse complement strand
GGACTGACCCATGGGAGACAAGCTCAGCGACGCGATCGGTCCCGCCCTCCGACGCTCCTTCGACGACGCGCCCGTGCACCTCACGGGCGTCCCGCGGGTGGTCAACCGGCTGGCCGACAAGAAGAGCGGGGATCGCGACGGCGTCCGTAATATCGACCGGTACAGCGGCCCCAACGACACCGGAGCCGACACGAAACTGCCTACCGTTACCTCAGTCGAGGCCGAGCCCCGGGGATCGCTGGCACGTTTGACGAGGCTGTAGCTGGTGGTGCGCCCACAACGCTGACCCGCGTGGACGCACTGACGAAGGCAGATAACCGGACAGAAGCCCTGAGGGATGTTCCAGCCGCCCCGGATGGCCAATCCCTTGATGAGTATCCATTCGCCAGTACTGCTGAGGGTGGCTCCGGTTCTGTGGTTCGCCCCGTGCCAAGGGGGGAACAGAACTATCAGGGCGGAAAGTTGAGTAGTTTCTATCGCGACAACGGTGTCAAGCCCGGTGACCAATTCAACGTAGAGTTTGGACCATGATGGACGGACTCGTCAATTCTCTCTCCACGATCGAGGAAACCCTCAAAGGGCTTGGCCGCGACAGGCTCATGCACGCGCTGCAGCCCGGGGTTCCGGCGGACACGGTGCGCGCTGCCCTGGGCGAAATTGGATTACCTTCCACCGAGGAGCTAGAGGCACTGTACGCGTGGCACAATGGGGTCGCGCATTCCGGTGCCACCATCGGCGAAATCTCCCTGTGGCCGGGTCACTACTTCTCATCCGTCGAAAGCGCAGCGGCAAACTACCGCGCCTTCGTGAACGATCCCCGCTGGACGCCCGGGTGGCTCCCGGTGTTCCCGGATGGTGGTGGGGACTTCTACGTGGTCGACTTAAGTCTTAGAGGAAGCGCGCCCATCCGTCACTTCTGGATAGACGAAGCCGAGCACCCGATCGAGTTCATGTCGCTGCGGTCGATGTTCGCGACTCTTGAGGAGGCATTCCGCCGAGGGTGCTTTTACGTGACGCCAGACGGATACCTGAGCAGAGACACCCCCGCGTTCGCGAAGCTTGCCTCAGAAATGAACCCGGATGTCGAGTGGTGGCAGTCCTGAACCAGGCGTGGCTTTCCCGTCGTCTGGGTGGTGGCCCTTCGCCGCGCTGCTGGAGGTCACGATCAACCACGACGAGGATCTGCACAAGTCCTCCGGCGACCACGCCACTCTCATGCAGGTCATGCGCACGGGCACGCCCGACGAGGCCGCGGCCGTGCTCGCCGCCCACCTCGACGGTGCCCGCGACCGGATGCTGAGCGAGATCTCCGCCCGCTGACCCGGTCCCCGGCTGTACCCCCACCCCCCATCTACCGTTCCCGTCGCATTTTCTGTCGCCTGGCGCGTGCGCAGGCGACAGAAAATGCGACGGGAACTGGAAGGGGGGGATGGGGAGGGTCAGGGCTTGCGGTGGAAGGGGCAGCTGCGCACCTTGCCGCCGGAGGTGGGCATCGTCGGCAGGCGGCGCAGGTTCACGTCGAGACCCTCGTCGAGCACCTCGAGACGGCGGTCGCTGAGGGCCGAGACCGCGGCCGCCAGTCCGGCGATCGCCAGCTTCTCGCCGGGGCAGCGATGACCCGTGCGGGGATCGGCCCCGCCGTGCGGCACGAACGCCGCGATCGCCTCGTAGTCGTCGACTCCCACGAAACGGTCGGGAACGAAGTCGCCGGGGCGCTCCCACGACGCGGCGTCGGTGTTCGTGCCGAGGATGTCGAGCACCACTCGGCTGCCGGCGGGCACGCGCTCGCCGTCGAGTTCGACGTCCTGCGTGGCCCAGGCCGGGAGCATCGGCACGAACGGCGACGTGCGTCGGATCTCCTGGGCGAAGGCGGTCGCGAGGGGTCCGCCGGTCAGCGATCCGCGCTGGTCAGCCTCGGTCGCGATGCGCGCCCGCCACTCCGGATGCTCGTGCAGCTGCTTCGCGGCGTACGCCACGAAACGCGCGACCGCGATCATCGGACGGATGACGTTCTGCAGCTCGATACCCGCGGTGCGGGGCGCGAGCAGCACACCGCCCTCATCGCGGTGCCACGCCCACTCGAACAGCGCCGTCCCCTCGGCCGGCTGCAGCTCGCCGAGCCGGACGGCCGCGATCAGGTTCTCGGCGTGCCCGTCGGACCAGCGCCGGTTGAGGATCGCGCTCACGAACGACGGGGAGTAGGGAGCCCCGAATCCGTCGACGATCTGCGCGAGTCGTCGCGACCAGCGGTTCTTCGCCTTCGCCGTGCCGGGCAGGCCGGCCCAGCGCATCACCGCGCGCCCGAAAGCGACCACGGCGGCGTCGTACGCGGTGCGCGTGCTGATACCCGAGGTCCAGGCGTCCACCTCGGCGCGCCATTCGCGCTCGAGGTGCGGGGTCAGCCGCTCGACCTGCTCGTCTTCGTACGCCACATCGATGAAGGTTGCTTTGCGGTGCCGGTGCGCCGAGCCGTCGAGGCTGTGCACCGACCCGTGGCCGAACAGCGTCTCCTGCACCAGGGCCGGCATGGCGCCGTGGCGTGCGGTGCGCTCACCGTCGTAGAACAGCGCGACCCCCTCCGCGCCGCGCACGAACAGGGCGTCGCGGGCGAGCAGACGCATGCCGACGGCGCGCGCATCCGGCCGGGTGCGCCGCCAGAGGTGCTCGCCGAGTCGGTACCCGCGGGTGAGCAGGCCGATCGAGTCTTCGTGCAGGGGGCTGGGGGCGGTGGATCGCATCAGCATGGTTCCACCGTGCCGGGGCGCGCGGAATGCCGCCAGGGGCTTGCGGCGTAGCCCTGCGCTGCTATGCGTGTCGGCGGCGCCCTATGCGGTCTGCCCGAGTATCCGCCGCAGCCGCCACGTGTTGCCCCGGGTGTCGGAGTAGTGCCGCAGCTCGTCGAGTGCGGCGGTCGAGAGTGCCAGTCCGCGGCCGCTCTCGCTGTCGGCGTCGGGCATCTCGACGCCGTCCCAGTCGATCTCCGCCGGCGGGGCGGTGTCGGTGAGGGTCGCGAGAAGGTCGTCCGCCGAGACCCGGATGTCGACGGTCAGGGTGACCGCGTCGGGGTTCTCGGTGTGCTGCACCATGTTGGTCACCACCTCGCTCACCGCGAGCGTGAAGAGCGTGCGGTCCTGGTCGGCGACGTGCGGAGCATCCGCCCACACGCCGTCGAGCGCATCCAGCACGCCGTCGACGAGCTCGAGCCGGGCCGGCCCGTCGATGTGCACCGCGCGGGTCTCAGCGTCCATCGAACGCCGACTCCGGCGTCGGGTGGTCGCGCAGCACGCGGTCCAGGTTGGTGAGGTGCAGGACGGTCTGCACCGCATCGGGAACTGCCGCGATGCGCAGGTCGCCGCCGGCGACGCGCGCGCTCTTCAACCCGCCCACGAGGGCGCCGAGTCCGGAGGAGTCGACGAACTGCAGGCCCGACATGTCGATGACGATGTGCGACTCGCCCGCGGCGATGAGGTCGCCCACGGCGTTGCGCAGCAGGGGCGCGCCGGTCGCGGTCAGCCGTCCGGTCAGGCCGATGACGGCATAGCCGTCGCGGCGGTCAGTGCTCAGATCCATGGGTCTCCTTCTCGAGGACTTCGGCGGCGGGGCCGCGATAGCGCGCCGCCTGGATGATGACGCTCAGCACGACGAGGTCGTAGAGCACCCACGCGGTGTTCACCAGTGTGCCGGTTCCGTCGGCGGTGCCGATGAAGACGCGCGTGACGCCGATGATCAGGGCGATGGCGAGCACGATCATCGCGGTCAGCTGGGGCCAGATCTGGCGCCACGGCACGCCGCGCGGATCGCGGCCGTCTTTGCGCGTCACGGCGAACGAGAGCGGGCGGCCCAGCACCACGTTCGCGAACGCGGTCCAGCACGCGCGGATCCACACCGGGAAGAGGGCGAGGGAGTACTGCTGCCCCCGCCAGGTTTTGACGCCCTTCGCGACCACCAGGAACAGCAGCTGGTTGACGAGGAAGTACGGCAGGAAGCGCGCGAAGAAGTCGACCGACCAGGCGGTGACCGGCAGGATGCCGAACACGAGGTACACGACCGGCGCGGTGAGGTAGACGATTGCGGCGAAGCCCGAGAGGTAGCTCCACATGGTGGCGAAGTACATCAGGCGCTGCCCGACCGAGAGCCCACGCTTGGCGAGCGGGTTGTCGCGCAGCAGCACCTGCATGGTGCCCTGTGCCCAGCGCAGCCGCTGCGTGAGCATCGTGCGCAGGTCTTCGGGGGCGAGGCCCTTCGCGAGGATCTCGTGGTGGTACACGCTGCGCCATCCCTGCGCATGCAGCTGCATCGCGGTTGCCATGTCCTCGGTGACCGAGATGGTGGCCATGGGCAGGATCGGCTGCGCCTCGTCGCCGCGGTCGAGCCGCAGGGCGTCGAGCAGTGCGCGCACCGTGTCGAGCGCGGTGATGGGGGAGAGGTCGGATGCCGCGAGCGTCGCGAGACCCGCCTCGTCGACGACGATCGCGTCGAGTTCGGCGTCGTGGGCGATGGGCAGCGCGCCGAGCTCGTCGAGGTCGGCGCGGATGCCGGCGAGGTCCTTCGCGACGATGATGCGGGAAGCCGCGTCGACGGCGGCGCGCACGCGGTCGGCGACCTCGGCCACCGAGGTGCCGCCGCCGAGGTCGCGACGGCCCTGCCGGATCGCGATCTGCAGGGCACCCAGCTCGCGGGCGAGGTCGGGGTCGGCGGCGGCCCGTGCCTCCTTCTCGACCATCTGCTCCGAGGTGCGCAGCGCCCGGGCGGCCGAGTCGGTCACCTCGCGCACGTACCCGGTGATGCCGAGGCGCATGAGGGCCTCGCGACGCAGCACGGCGTTGGAGCCGCAGAAGAACGCCGCATTCCAGCCGTCCTTGCCCTGCTGGATGGGACCGTAGAAGAGGGGCGCCTGGCTGCCGAGCGGGTCGGCCTCGTCGACGTTGATGAACCACTGCGGGGTCTGCACGAGAGCGACCTCGGGGTCGTCGGCGAAGTAGCCGAGGGTGCGGTGCAGGATGAGCGGGTCCGGCACCTGGTCGGTGTCGAGGATGAGGAGGAACTCGCCGTCGGTCTGCAGCAGGGCGCTGTTCAGGTTGCCGGCCTTCGCGTGGCGCGGCTTGCCGGTCCAGTCCTCGGAGCGGGTGAGGTAGCCCACTCCCGCGTCGAGCGCCGCGGCTTCGAGCTCGGGCCGGGAGCCGTCGTCGAGGATCCAGGTGGTGTGCGGGTAGGCGATGCGCTTCGCCGCGCGTGCGGTCGTCATCACCAGCTCGATCGGCTCGTCGTAGGTGGTGATGAAGACGTCGACGGTGCCCTGCGGCGGCGAGGTCGGGCCGGGGCGTTCCTTCGCACGCCACATGGTGAGGCAGAAGAGGAACGTGTCGATGAGGCTGTAGGTCTCGGCGATCACGAGCGGCACGGCGATCCACCACGCCGACCAGTTCACCGACTCGAGCCACCGCCAGGCGACGTAGTTCACGCCGAGCAGCACCGAGAGCAGGGCGAGCACGCGGATGGTCGCGAACCGGGCGGTCATGCGTCTCTCCGCACGACGACGACGGTGATGTCGTCGGTGGCCGTGTCGGCGGTCGCCAGGCCCATCGCCTCGCGGATGGCGCCGTCGGGGCCGAGCTCGCTCAACACGCGGTACACGTGGGCGTAGGGGTCGTCGGGGTCGAGCACGTCGAGCAGTCCGTCGCTGCAGCACACGAAGGCGTCGCCCGGTTCGAGGCGGGAGTAGCGCGGTTCGCGCACCTCGGGCGGCTGCAGGCCCATGCCCATGCCGAGGGGCAGGCTCGTCGAGCGCAGGTGCTCCCACGAACCGTCGGCGCGCAGGATGAATGCGAGGCTGTGCCCGGCGTCGATCACCTCGAGGTCGCCGGTGTCGGGGGTGAGTTCGGCGTGCACGGCGGTGACGAACATGGCGGTGTCGCCGAGGTCTTCTTCGAGCAGGCGGTCGATCTCGGCGATCGACTCGGCCAGCCCGCGCTCGGGAGCCGTGCGCAGCGAGGCGCGCACGCTGGCGGCGACGAGGGCGGGGCCGGTGCCCTTGCCCATCGCGTCGGCGAGGGTGATGCGCAGCGCCCCGTCGACGATGCCGAGGTCGTAGAAGTCGCCGGCGAGGGCGCCGCGCGAGACCGATCCGCCGGCGATCGTGTAGCCCGTGACCTCGGGGTGCGTGTGCGGACGCAGGGCGCTCTGGATGACGGCCGCCTGGTCGAGCTCGGCGTCGTTCGCCAGCTCGGACTGCACCCAGAAGGCGAGGTCGCGCAGCAGGTCGAGCTGGGCGTCGTCGAGCGTGTGCGGCTCGGTGTCGAGCACGCACAGCGTGCCGATCGGCTCGCCTCCGGGCGCGTGCAGCGGATGCCCCGCGTAGAAGCGGAGGTGGGGATCGCCGACGACGAAGGGGTTGTCGCCGAAGAGGTCGGTGAGCGCTGCATCCTCGATCACGACCGGCCGGTCCTGGCTGACGGTGTAGTCGCAGAAGGAGTCCTGCCGCGGCGCCTCGTCGACGCCGAGACCGATCTGGGTCTTCCGCCACTGACGGTCGCGGTCGATGAGCGAGACGGCCACCATCGGCACGCCGAACATCTCCTTCGCCAGTCGCGCGACCCGATCGACGCGCTCATCGCGCGGGGTATCGAGGATCTCCAGGGCATCGAGCGCGGCTTGCCGCTGTCCTTCGTCGAACACGTCCGTCCCTCCCACGGTTTCGTTCCCTGCCATCCTGGCACCGGACGGGAGGCCGCGCACCCGCATCCGCGGGACTCTTCGCACAACGTCCAGTGTTGACTGTTAACAGTCAACACTGATACTCTCGCAGCGTCGACAACACGGTCGACCCACGTAGAGGAGCAAAGATGCCCCGCAAGCGCATCACCCGGGCGGCCGCCGCACTCGCCGCCCTCACAGCGACCGCCCTCGTCGTCTCGGCCTGCACGAAGGTCGAGGAGGGCGAGGATGCCGCGTCGGCATTCCCCGAGAAGGACATCCGCCTCATCATCCAGGCCAACCCCGGCGGCGGATCCGACCTGTCGTCGCGCGCCCTCGCGACCGAGCTCGAGAAGATCCTCGGCGTGAGCGTCATCCCCGAGAACATGCCCGGTGCCGCCGGTGCGCTCGCCATGGAGTACGTCGGCTCGCAGGACGCCGACGGCTACGTCATCGGCTTCGCGCCCGTCGAGATCGCGATGCTCAACACCACGCAGGGCGCCAACGTGATGCCGGAGGACTTCGACCTCCTCGGCCAGATCATGCTCGCCCCCGGCGTCATCACCGTCGGCGCGAACAGCGGCATCGAGACCCTCGAAGACCTCGTCGCGCAGGCCGAGTCGGGCGCCGTCACCGTCGCCAACTCCGGCGCGGGCTCCATCTGGGAGGCCGCCACGATCGGCCTCGGCAACGCGGCCGACGCCGAGTTCACGCCCGTGCCCTACGACGGCGGCGCCACCGCCGTCGCGGCCGCGGCATCCGGCGAGACCGTCGCCGCCGTCTCGGGCCTCGGCGAGGCTCTGGCGCAGGGCGAGGCGGTGCGCATCCTCGCCGTCATGAACGACGAGCGTCACCCCGACGCCGAAGACGTCGAGACGGTCGAAGAGGCCATCGGCGAAGACGTCGTGTTCGGCGGGTGGGGCGGCATCTACGCCCCGAAGGGCCTGCCCGATGACGTGAAGTCGACCCTGGAAGAGGCCGTCAAGGAGGCCGTCGAGTCCGACAGCTACCAGCAGTTCCAGGCGGATGCCGGCAACCTCGTCGTCTACCGCGACTCGGCCGAGTGGACGACGTTCGTCGACGACCAGTTCGCGCTCTTCCAGGACCTCCTGGGCTGAGCACCCCTGCGGGGCCGGCGCAGTCCGGCCCCGCAGCACCCCCTCCAACGAAGGAGAACCATGTCGAGTCCCGACATCGCGGCCGAGCCCGCGGCCCCCGACGAGTACGAGGGCGCTCCGGCATCCCGCCCCCTCGAGATCGTGTTCGGCATCGTCGCCCTCGCCTTCTCGGCCGGCTACCTCTTCCTCGCCACGCAGATCCCGCTGCGCCGTGAGGCCGCCCCCGGACAGATCGACGCCCGGTTCTGGCCCACCGTCATCGGCGTGACCGCCGTGGTGATCGCGATCGCGATCCTCGCCATCGCCCTCACCCGCCCCGCCCCCGGCAGGGAGGACCTCGAGCGCATCCAGCCCGGCGGCTACCTGCGCGTGATCGCCACGCTCGCGATCACCGGCGCCTTCATCGCGCTCTGGTCGCTCGGCACCGTCATCCTCTTCGGGTACCGCATCGAGGTCTTCCCGATCGCGGCGGCCGTCCTGATGGCCGCCCTCATGCTCCTCTACGGCCACCGCCGCTGGCTGAGCCTCGTCATCTACTCCGTCCTCGTCACGGCGTTCGTCTACGTCGTGTTCGGCATGCTCCTGAGGATTCCGCTGTGAACGCACTCATGGAGGGGCTGAACTCGCTCCTCGACATCTCGATCCTGCTGTACATGCTCGTCGGCCTCGTGCTCGGCTTCATGGTCGGCGCTTTCCCCGGCATCACCGCGACGATGGCCGTCGCGCTCGCCGCCGGGTTCACGATGACGCTCGAGCCCGTGCAGGGCCTCGCCGTGCTGCTGACGATCTACGTCGCCGCGAACTTCGGCGACCGGGTGCCGTCGATCCTCATCAACACCCCCGGCACCCCGGCCTCGATCGCCACGACCCTCGACGGGTACCCCATGGCGAAGCAGGGCAGAGCGGGACTCGCGCTCACCATCTCGGCGATCGTCTCCGCGGTCGGCATCCTGGCGTCCCTGGTGCTGTTCGCGGTCGCCGCCGTGCCGATCGCCAGCTTCGCCCGCGACTACTTCAAGTCTCCCGAGCTCTTCGCCCTCGTCGTCTTCGGCATCGCGATCATGATCGGCATCTCGTCGAAGTCGATGCTCAAAGGCATCCTCGCCGGGCTGTTCGGTCTCATGCTCGGCAGCGTCGGCACCTACGCCGCGACCGCCGACCAGCGCTTCACGTTCGGCGTGCTCGAACTCGTCGAGGGCGTCAACTTCATCGCCGTGATCATCGGCCTCTTCGGCATCGCCGAACTGTTCGACCAGCTGCTGACGTACCGGAAGTCGAACGTGCGACCGATCTCGAGCCTCGGCCGCTGGTTCCCGAACCGGTCGGAGCTGAAGCAGTCCGGACGCGCGACCGCGGTCGGCGGCGCGGTCGGCCTCGGCGTCGGCCTCATCCCCGCGGCGGGCGGCGACATCGCCGGACTCATCGGCTGGGAGCGGGCTCGCAAGGTCTCGAAGAAGCCCGAGATGTTCGGCAAGGGCTCGATCGAGGGAGTCGCCGCGAGCGACACCGCCTCCAGCGCCACGCTCGGCGGATCGCTCACGACCACGATGGCGCTCGGCATCCCCGGCGACTCCGTCATGGCCGTCATGATCGGGTCGATGATCATCTGGGGCATCACCCCGGGCCCGACCCTCTTCACCAACCGCCCCGATCTGGTGGTCTCGATCGTCGGCATCATGCTGGTCGCGACGATCCTGTCGCTCATCCTCAGCCTGGTGCGCATGAAGGGCATGGTGAAGCTGCTCGACGTGCCGCAGCCGTACCTGTGGAGCGGCATCCTGATCTTCTGCATCATCGGCACGTACGCGACCTCGAACAGCCTCTCGACCGTCGTCACGATGCTCGTGTTCGGCGTGGTGGGCGTGCTGCTCAAGCGCATGCAGGTGCCCGCAGGGCCGGTCGTGCTCGGTCTGCTGCTCGGACCGCTCGCCGAGGAGAACCTCGCCCGCACCCTCGCCATCCTGCCGACCCGGCCGTTCTTCGAGGTCGTCAGCCCCATCGCGATCGTGCTGCTCGCCCTCGCCGTGCTGTCGATCGTCATGCCGGCCATCCGCGCGGCGCGCAAGCCGCGAGGTGAGCGCGCCTCGCTCGAGGACTCCATCCTCGACGACGAGAGTCGCGCCCAGATCGCGAAGGCCCACGACGAGCTCGCCGCCACCCCCGACCTGCTCACGTCGACCGTGCGCAACGTCGACACATCCCCCCGCGCGCGGCGCAAGGCCCGCAAGAACTCCGAGGAGAACGAGAAGTGACCCGCTACGACATCCTGACCGCCGTCCCGACCGCGTTCCACCGTGACGGCAGCCTCGACCTGGAGGGGTCGCGTGCGATCTTCCGGTTCGTGGGCCAGTCGGGCAACGAGGGCGCGTTCATCCTCGGCACCACGGGAGAGTTCCCCGCGGTCGACGCCGACGAGTTCCGGGCGCTGGTGTCGGCCGCGATCGAGGAACTCGCCGATCGGATGCGCGTGATCGTGCACGTCGGACAGCCCAGCACCTTCGAGGCCGTGCGTCTGGTCGAGATCGCCCGGGGTCTCGGGGCGACCGAGTTCGCGGCGCTCACGCCGTACTACCTCAAGTCGACCGACGACGCGATCTTCGACTACTTCCAGGCCGTGTCGGACGCCGTCGGCGACGGGCGCCTGTACGTCTACATCTACCCCGCCCGCAGCGGCAATACGGTGTCGCCCGAGCTGCTCGTGCGCCTGGCCGCGCTGCCGAACATCGTGGGCGCGAAGGTCAGCGAACTGTCGCTCGCCGAGATCGCCGCGTACCGCGCGGTCGTGCCCGCCGACTTCGACCTGTACACGGGCGCCGACCGCGATCTGATCGCGGCCGTCGAGGCCGGAGCGCAGGGTGTCGTCTCGGGAGTCTCGTCGGTGACGCCGAAGCCCTTCCGCGCGCTGGCGGATGCCGGTCGGTCGGGTGATGCCGAGGCGATCGCCGCCGCGCAGACCGCCGTCGACGACGTGGTGTCGCTCATCGGTGGCGACATGGCCCGCATGAAGGAGGCGTACCGCGTGCTCGACGTGGTCGACGCCTACTGCCGCATGGCGATCGCCGAGCCGACGCCCGCGCAGCGCGAGGCCGTGGCGCAGGTGGTGGCCGCGAACCGCTGAGTCGGCATCCGGGCGCCGTTTGCCCGGCACAACTTCGGAGTCGGCATCCGACGCGCCGTCGACGAGGCGAATGCGCCGGCGTGTCGCGTCGGCACTCCGAAGTTGTGCGGGGGGCGGCGCGCACAGGGAACGGATAGGTGGGCTTCCTAGCGTCGAAGGCGGGAACCCCCACCGCGCCCGGCGCGTGTCCTGCCACGAAGGAAGCCCTCATGCCGAAGACCTCCGCCCCGTCCGCCGCCACCTCCTGGGGGCTGCTCGTGCTCCGCGTCGTCGTCGGCGCGATCTTCGTCGCCCACGGCGCGCAGAAGATCTTCGAGTACACGCTGCCCGGCACCACGCAGAGCTTCGCGGGCATGGGCGTGCCGCTGCCCGAGATCGCCGCTCCCGTCGTGGCCTTCGTCGAGTTGATCGGGGGAGGGATGCTCGTGGTCGGCCTCTTCACGCGGCTCGCCGGCATCCTGCTCGCGGTCGACATGGTCGTGGCGCTCGTGCTCGTGCACCTGCCGGCGGGCCTGTGGGTCACCGAGGGCGGCTACGAGTTCGTCGCCCTGCTCGGTGCCGCCGCGCTGGCGCTCGCGTTCGCCGGCGCCGGTCGGTTCTCGGTCGACCGCGGCGTGCTGCGCGGCCGCGCCCCCGCCTGGCTCGCCTGACCCCGCGCTCAGTTCGTGCCTACCCCGCGTGGGGGTCAAGACACGCCGTATCGGATGCCCCGCATGCGGCGTTTCCTGACCCCTCGCGCGGAAGCGCGGGCGCGCGAGGCGTCGCGTGGCGCCCGAGCCGCGAGTGATCAGGGCGTGAGCGATCAGGCGGCGAGGTAGACCCAGGCCGTGACGCCGGAGGCGAGGGCGACCTCGCGGCGCGCGTAGTCGGCGACCTCGTACGCGTCGGTGGCGGCGAGCTCAGCGTCGGTGAGGTCGAGGTACGCGCCGTCGACCGCATCCGTCGGCGCGCCGGGGTGCAGGATCGGATGCCGGTCGGATCCGCTCGTCGCGATGACCGCGACGTCGGTGATCGTCACCCAGTCGAGGCGGTAGCCCGGCAGCGCATCTGCGGTGGTGGGGATTTCGCGTCCGTAGAGCGCACGCTGCACCTCGGGCTGACGCAGGGTGCCATAGGAGAAGACGCGGTGCACGCTTTCCAGCGTAGGCCGCCGCGTCCGCGAGTCGCGTGAACCCGCGCACCGCGTGCGAAGGTTGCGTAACCATTTGCATCTTGACACCCTCATGACTGCGAAGTTATGGTGATGAAACCGATTTCACGACCCGCCGCGAGATCGGATGCAACGACGCACAGAGCTTGCTGCCCAAAGGAGTGAACAGTGAAGTCTTCCCCCGTACCCCCGTCGCGCCGCACCCGCGTGCTGCGCTTCACCGGCCTCGCCGCCGCATCCGCCCTCGCCCTCGCCGGCTGCGCCTCGGGCGACGCCGGTGACGGTGGCGAGAGCGCCGGCGGCGAACTCACCTTCTCGAACTGGCAGTTCCTCGAAGACGGCAAGGGCCCGATCATCTGGGATGCCGTGAAGGGCTACACCGGCCCCGACGACAACATCGAGCTCACCAAGGTCGAGATCCCGTTCGCGAACTACGCCGACAAGCTCAGCACCGAGCTCGGCGCGGGCGGCGGTCCCGACGTCATGGTGCTGCAGGACAGCCAGTTCGCGTCGCTCGTGGACGCCGGGGTGCTCGAGCCCCTCGACGACATCGCCGACGAGCTCGGCGACGACCTGAACAACACCAACGAGGCGGGGGTGTTCGACGGCGGCCAGTACGGCTTCAACTGGGAGCGCCCGACGTACAGCACCGTCATCTACAACAAGCAGATCTTCGAGCAGCTCGGCCTCGAGGTGCCGACCACGTTCGACGAGTTCCTCACGACGGCGCAGACGATCAAGTCCGAGCTGGGCATCGCGGGCTGGGCCGGGCGCCACCAGACGGCCGAGATCGACGGGTGGACCCTCGAGATGGCGAACTGGATCTACGGCTTCGGCGGCGAGCTGAGCGACGGCGAGAAGCTCACGATCGACAAGGCCGAGAACGTGGAGGCCGTCGAGGCGTTCCTCGAGACCTTCGCCTCGGGCGTCGCCCCGATCGGCGACGATGCGTCGACCTTCCGCGCCAAGTTCGGTCAGGGCCAGGTCGGCATGCTGTTCGAGAACTCGGGAGTCGCCACGACGATCACGAGCAACCCCGACAACGTCGTCGACGGCATGACGCTCGGCGCCGCCCCGCTGCCGCTCGCTAACCCCGGCTCGAACTCGCAGCTCATCATCGCGGTGAACGCGAACAGCGACAACAAGGAGGCTGCGAAGGACTTCGTGCGCTGGGTGCTCGGCGAAGAGGGGCAGACCGCGATCCGCGCCGGCCTCGGAGCATCCGCCATGGCGACCGACGTCGAGCCCGACGCCGCGTTCCTCGAGGCCAACCCGTGGGCCACGCAGTTCCTCGAGGCGGCGAAGACCTCGAAGTCGACGCTCGTCGAGGGCTTCGAGACCGAGAGCAAGGTCGTCTGGCGCGAGGTGCTCACCGCGGTCGAAGACCTGCGGGTCAACGGCGGCGACGTGAAGCAGAAGCTCGCCGAGGTGCAGGAGACGCTCGAAGCCGAGCTCGGCTGAGCATCGCGAGGGGCGGGCGGATGCCGCATCCCCCGCCCCTCGAACCCCCAGGCTTTCCCGAAAGGACCCCGGCCATGGCCACCCCCACGCTCGAGGCGCCCCGTTCGGCTCCTCCCGCCTCGCCCCCGAAGACGCGCAGGAAGCGCGGCGGCGGCGCGGTCGGACGCTTCGTCGAACGCTACGGCGCGTACCTCTTCCTCCTCCCCGCGATCGCGTACCTCGCGGTGTTCACCGTCTTCCCGCTGATCCGCGGCGTGCTGCTGTCGTTCACGGCGACGAAGCTCGTCAACCCGGCGGGCGGCCGCGGTATCGGCCTCGAGAACTACGACTACCTGCTGTCGAGCGACCGCTTCTGGTCATCCGTCGTCACGACCCTGCTCTACACGTTCTTCACGGTGGTCTTCTCGGTCGGCATCGGCACGGCGGGCGCTCTCCTGCTGAACACGGCGTTCAAGGGCCGGGGCATCGTGCGCGCCATCGCCACCATCCCGTGGGCCGTGCCGACGGTCGCCGCCGCGCTCATCTTCGTCTGGATCTACAACAACGAGCAGGGCATCCTCAATCGCACGACGTCGGCGCTCGGCATGGGACAGCACGGCTGGCTGGTCGACCCGCAGTACGGCCTCTTCGCCGTGACCCTCGCCACGGTGTGGAAGCTCACCCCGCTCGTGATGCTCGTGATGCTGAGCGCGCTGCAGAGCGTTCCGCACGAGCTGCGCGAGGCGACGTGGGTCGACGGCGCGACGCGGTTCCAGTCGTTCCGCGCGGTCACGCTGCCGCACATCATGCCCACGATCCGCATCATCACGCTGCTCATGACGATCTGGTCGATCCGGCGTTTCGAGATCATCTTCCTCATCACCGGCGGCGGGCCGCTCGACGTCACGAACACGCTCGTCGTGAACGTGTATCGCACCGCCTTCCAGGATCAGAACCTCGGCCGGGCCGCCGCGATCGGCGCCCTCGGCCTCGTGCTCTCGCTGCTCGTCACGGTCGTCTACTTCGTCGTGGAGCAGCTGCAGGAGCGTCAGGAGAACCAGCGATGACCACCGTGCGCATCCCCACCGACCTCCCGCGTCGCCGCGGCGTTGGTGCCAAGTTCGGCAGCCTCGGCAAGGCCGTGCTCATCACCCTGCTCGTGGTGTTCGCCGGCTTCCCCATCTACTGGATGCTGTCGACCTCGCTCGCCACCGAGACGTCGCTGTACCGCGACGGCCAGCCGCTGCTCCCCGAGGTGCAGAACATCGGCCAGTGGGGCGGCTTCCTCGCCGACATCCCGATCCTCCGCTGGCTCGGCAACTCGTTCGTGATCGCGGCGGGCACCACGATCCTCAGCCTCGTGCTGGCCACGATGGCCGCCTACGCGCTCAGTCGCTACCGCTTCCACGGCCGAGGCGTCGCGGGATTCGTGTTCTTCAGCACGCAGATGCTCCCCGAGGCGCTCATCATCGTGCCGCTGTACGCGATCTTCGCCGGCGCCGGGCTGCTCAACAGCCACTGGGGCCTGGTGCTCGCCGACACCGCATTCGTCATGCCGGTGAGCATGTTCATCATCAAGAGCGGCATCGACAAGATCCCGTACGAGATCGAGGAGTCGGCGCGCATCGACGGATGCTCGCGCCTGCGCATCCTCACCACCATCGTGCTGCCGCTGATCATGCCGAGCATCGCGGCGGCCGCGGTCATCGCGTTCTTCGACGGCTGGAACGAGTTCATGTTCGCGAACACGTTCATCTCGTCGAGCGACCTGTGGCCGGCGTCCGTCGGACTGTCGTCGTTCCTCGGCCAGTTCTACACGCCGATGAACGTGGTCATGCTGTGCGCGCTGCTGTTCGCGCTGCCGGCCATCATCTTCTTCCTGTGGGCGCAGCGCGGCATCGTGTCGGGCCTCACCGCGGGATCCGTCAAGGGCTGACCGCCCTGCGATCTGGAGTACTCATCTATGTCTGAAGGAACCGACCCGCTCTTCTCGGTGCGGGACAAGGTGGTCGTCGTGACCGGCGGCTTCGGCCAGATCGGTGCGGAGTTCGTGCGCGAGCTGCACGGCCGCGGCGCGCGGGTCGCCGTGACGTCGCGCAGCGAGGTGGCCGACCCCGGCGCGCGCCTCGGCATCGACGACCCCGACGGCCGGCTGCTCGCGGTGGCGATGGACATCACCGACCAGGCCAGTGTGGATGCCGGCTTCGACCGGGTCGCCGAGACGTGGGGCGTGCCCACGGTCGTCGTCAACAATGCGGGCCTCGACACGCAGCCCAGCGCGCCCCCGGAGGTGTCCGGGCCGTTCGAGGAGTTCCCGGTCGAGGTGTTCCGCGAGGTGGTCGACACGAACCTCGTCGGCACCTTCCTCGTCACCCAGGCGGCGGGCCGGCGGATGCGCGATGCCGGGGTCGGCGGATCGATCGTGAACGTCGGGTCGATCTACGGCATGGTCTCCCCGGTGCAGGACATCTACGCCTACAAGGCCGAGCTCACGGGTGTGCCGTTCATCAAGCCGGTCGCGTACTCGGCGGCGAAGTCGGGCCTCTACAACCTCACCCGCTATTGCGCGACGTACTGGGGCCGTGCCGGCATCCGCGTCAACACCCTCACGCCGTCGGGCGTGCGGCGCGACACGCAGGACGCGACGTTCCAGGCGAACTACACCGCCCGCATGCCCATCGGGCGCATGGCCGAGGCGAACGAGTTCAACGGTGCGCTCGTCTTCCTCGCATCGGATGCCTCGACCTACATGACCGGATCGAACGTCGTCGTCGACGGCGGGTGGACGGCGTGGTGAGCGAGGTGCTGGGCGAGCGGCTGTTCACCGCCGCGGTCACGCCGATGCGCGCCGACGAGAGCGTCGACCACGAGGCGCTCGCCGCGATGCTCGACAGCGACGTGCGCCGCGGGGTCGAGGGCGTGTACGTGTGCGGTTCGTCGGGCGAGGGCGTGCTGCTCTCGGAGGACGAGCGCATCGCCGTCGCGGCGACCGCGGTCGACGCCGTCGCCGGGCGCGTGCCCGTGCTGTCGCACGTCGGCGCGATGTCGACCGGCGAGGCCGTACGCATCGCGCAGGCCGCGAAGGATGCCGGGGTCGCCGCGATCTCGATGATCCCGCCGCTGTACTACGGGTATTCGACGCCCGACGTGGTGCGGCACTTCCGCACGGTGATCGATGAGGTCGACCTGCCCTTCGTGCTCTACAACATCCCCCAGTTCACGGGGCGCGACATCTCGGAGGGCGGGTTCGACGAGCTGCTGGCGCTGCCGCAGGTGATCGGCGTCAAGCACACCTCGCGCAACCTCTACGGGGCCGAGCGCATCCTGCGCCGGCATCCGCATCAGACCGTCGTGAACGGCTTCGACGAGTTCTACCTGCCCGCACTGTCGATCGGCGCCCGTGGGGCCATCGGTACGACCGTGAGCCTGCAGATCGACCTGTTCCGCTCGTTGCGGCGACGGTTCGCGGCCGGCGACCTCGCCGGTGCGCGTGCCGTGCAAGTGCGCATCGACGACACGGTCGAGGGCATGGTGCAGGTCGGCGTGTTCGGTGCCGCGAAGTACCTCGGCGGCAAGCTGTCGGTGCCGCTGGGGGAGTGCCGGTCACCGCTGCCGCGGCTCGACGATGCCGGACGAGCGCGCCTCGACGAGGTCTTCGCGCAGCTGCAGGAGCACATCGCGACCACCGCCGCGGAGGATGCGGCCTGACCGT
Source organism: Microbacterium sp. Soil_N32 (assembly GCF_057655505.1). Lineage (NCBI taxonomy): Bacteria > Bacillati > Actinomycetota > Actinomycetes > Micrococcales > Microbacteriaceae > Microbacterium > Microbacterium sp. Soil_N32. Next base: position 1,307 of record NZ_JBDGME010000005.1, on the reverse strand, counting down.
CGCCTCGGGGTGATCCGGCGGAGCGCGTGCCGGGAGGGCCGGTAGGGTGAAGCATCCGGGCACGGGCCCGATCGGCAAAGGGCGGCACATGACCACGATCTACGACGTCGCGTCGCGCGCCGGGGTCTCGCCGGCCACCGTCTCGCGAGTCTTCAACGGCACCAAGGTGTCGCCCGAGAAGGTCGAGGCGGTGCGTCGAGCGGCCGCCGAACTCGACTTCACGCCCAACCGCGCCGCCCGCACGCTGCGGCGCCGAAGCGCCGAGGTGATCGCGCTCGTGATCCCCGACATCGAGAACCCGTACTTCACCGAGATGGCGCGCGGTGTCGAAGACGTGGCGTCCGAGGCGGGGTACTCCGTCGTGCTGTGCAACTCCGACTCGCAGCCCGAGAAGGAGCAGACCTACCTGCAGATCGCGGTCGCCGAGAACATGGCGGGCGTCATCATCGCCACGGCCTCGCCGACGACCGAGCTCGACGGCATCCTCGCGACCGGGCGTCCCGTCGTGGCGGTCGACCGCGCCACCCGCTACGACCTCGACGGGGTGGTGATGGCCAACCGCGAGGCGGCGATCGCCGCGACCTCGTCGCTCATCGAGGCCGGGTATCGCCGCATCGCCTACGTGGGCGGGCCGGAAGACATCGACACCGCGGCCGACCGTGCCGCGGGGTGGCGCGAGGCGCTCGCCGGCACGCAGCTGGAGATCGAGGCGCTGCAGCGCTTCAGCACCTACCGGGTGGAGGGGGCGCGGGCCGCGATGGAAGAGCTGCTCGCGCTGCCCGAGCCGCCGGATGCCGTCGTCGCCGGTAACAACCTCATCGGCGTGGGCGCGATCCAGGTGCTCACCGAGCGCGGGCTCACCCCGCCGGCGTTCGGGGTGGCGGTCGTGGGCTCACTGCCCTTCACCACGTTGTCGCCGACCGCCGTGACGGTGGTGCGCCTGCCCGCGCGGCACATGGGCACCACCGCCGCACGGCTGCTGCTCGAGCGCATCGCCGGCGACGCGCAGCCCGCCCGAACGGTGGTGCTGCGCGGCGAGCTGCAGCGCGCGAGCGCATCCCGCTGAGCGGTCTCTGCCGCGCCGTCTCGCCCGCTCGCCAGACGCGGCGGGCGGTTGGAGCATGCGCCTGCATGCATCCCTTTCTCTTCCTGCACAGATTGGGTAACCTCCCGTGCTGTCAGTGCCCGAGGGGGGCGTTTTCGATACGGAGGGAGCCACGATGGCCGGACATGATTTCGGAGCAACGTACAGCGAGATGGAGAGCGCGGCGGCGCGTCTTCGTGATGGTCGCAGCACGGTGACCGAC
>NZ_JBDGME010000004.1:0-13124 GCF_057655505.1 Microbacterium sp. Soil_N32 | reverse complement strand
CAGGGGTCGCGAACGTAGGGTGGAGCAAGTCGAGGTCTTTCGGGATGGCAAGCGTGAAGAACTTCCATCATCCGGGAGACCTCGACCCCTACCCGGTCATCGACGCGCTCAACCGACTACACCCTCGTTCGTGAAGAGCCCGTTTCGGTCTTCGCCTTCGGAATCCTCATCGCAGCGATCCGGTCCATTCGGCGCTGACCGCCGGGAGGCACCCGGTCCGTCCGTCACCGCGAACACGTCATAGTGACTACGCAACCAGCAACGCCGCTTGCGCTGTGAAATCGATTTCAGTTACGCTCGTCCCGAGCATGATCGAGGAGGACACCATGCGCTGCACCCTCGGGGTGGATGTCGGGACGTCGAGCACGAAGGGTGTGCTGGTCTCCGACGACGGAACCATCGTCGCGTCGGCCACGCGGAGCCACGACGTGTCGCGACCGCGCACCGGCTGGGTCGAGATGGATGCCGCGATCTGGTGGGACGAGTTCGTCTCGCTCGCCCAGGAACTGCTCGCCGCGCACCCCGACGCCGAGATCGCCGCGGTCGGCGTCAGCGGCATGGGACCGTGCGTGCTGCTCGCCGACGAGAACGACGAGCCCGTGCGCCCCGCCATCCTCTACGGCGTCGACACCCGGGCCACGGCGCAGATCGAGCGCATGACCGCCGACCTCGGCGTCGACGAGATCACCCGCGTCGGCGGTTCGGTGCTCACCTCGCAGGCAGGCGGCCCGAAGATCGCCTGGGTCGCCGAGGAGGAGCCGGATGCCTGGGCCCGCGCCCGCCGCCTCTTCATGCCGGCGTCGTGGCTCGCCCGCAAGCTCACCGGCGCCTACGTGCTCGACCACCAGTCGGCCAGCCAGGTCTCGCCCCTCTACGACATCGAGCACGAGCGCTGGCACGCGCCGTTCTGGGGCCGGTACGCCACGGCGATCGTGCAGCCCCGGCTGGCCTGGGCGGGAGATGTCGCCGGCACGGTGACGCCGGCCGCGGCCGATCTCACGGGCATCCCCGCCGGCACCCCCGTCATCACCGGCACGATCGACGCCTGGACCGAGGCCGTCAGCGTCGGCGCCCACGAGGTCGGCGACCTCATGCTCATGTACGGCACGACGATGTTCCTCGTGGCGACGGGCGACGAGACCCTCCGCACTCCGTCGATGTGGACCACGGCGGGCGCCTTCCCCGGCACCCGCAACCTCGCCGGCGGTCTCTCGACCTCGGGCGCGCTCACCGCCTGGCTGAAAGACCTCACCGACGCCGACTACCCGCAGCTGCTCGCCGAGGCCGAGGCGTCGGGGCCGGGCGCGCGCGGCCTGCTCCTGCTGCCGTACTTCGCGGGCGAGCGCACCCCGATCCAGGACCCGGATGCCCGTGGCGTCATCGCCGGCCTCACCCTGGAGCACTCCCGCGGCGACCTCTACCGCGCAGCCCTCGAGGCCACCGCGCTCGGTGTGCGGCACAACGTCGAGACCATGCGCGCGGCGGGTGCCGACATCCGCCGCATCGTCGCCGTCGGCGGCGGCACCCAGGGTCGCCTCTGGCTGCAGGTGGTCTCCGACGTCACCGGTCTCGTGCAGGAGGTGCCGGCGACGACCATCGGTGCGAGCTACGGCGCCGCGTTCCTCGCGGCCGTCGCCGTCGTGCCCGACGGCGAGGCCCCGCTCATCACCGACTGGAACCCGGTGACCGAGACGATCGCCCCGAACGCCGACCTGCGCGCGGCGTACGACACCCTCTTCGACCGGTACGTGCGCCTCTACGCCGGCACGAAGGACGTGGTGCACGAACTCGCCGCCGACCAGCGCGGCGCCGCCCGCCCCTGACCCTCGAACGAACCCGCCCACCCGCAACGGAGGAACCATGAGCTACACGCTCCCGACGCCGGCATCGCGCCCGGCATCCGCCCCGAAGACCGCTTACCTCATCGCCTCGGGCGACCTGCGCGAGTCGGCCAACACCGCCGGCTGGCCCACCCAGGTCGAGCTCGAAGCCGGCGTGACCGGCGTGCTGAACGACCTCGGCTGGACGGTCGTGCGCGCCAACGACGTCGACCCCGAGACCGGTCACGGCTTCATCTCGAGTCAGCGCATGGGCCTCGAGGTGTTCAAGAACATTCCGACGGATGCTCCGCTGATCGTCGCCGAGGCCGTCTGGCAGTACTCCCACCACGTGCTCGCGGGCCTCCGCACCCACGAGGGACCGATCCTCACGGTCGCGAACTTCGCCGGCGACTGGCCCGGGCTCGTCGGTCTGCTCGGCCTCAATGCCGGCCTGACGAAGATGGACAAGCCGTACGCCACGATCTGGTCGGTCGACTTCACCGATGAGTGGTTCCGGGCCGGCATCCGCGAGTGGACCGAGACCGGGTCGATCACGCACGACGCCTCGCACGTGCGCGCGCTGCCCGCCCTGCCCGACAGCCCCGAGAAGGAGCTGGGCGAGGCGCTCGCCGCCGAGCTGCTCGCGGAGAAGGCCATCATCGGCGTCTTCGACGAGGGCTGCATGGGCATGTACAACGCCATCTTCGACGACGAGCTGCTCAACGCCACGGGCATCTACAAGGAGCGCCTGTCGCAGTCGGCGCTGTACGCCGAGATGCTCGAGGTCACCGATGCCGAGGCGGATGCCGCCTACGACTGGCTGATCGACGCGGGCATGACCTTCCGCTACGGCGAGGACGCCGCGACCGAACTCACCCGCGACCAGGTGCAGTGGCAGCTGAAGATGTACATCGCCGCCCTCCGCATCGCCGACGACTTCGGGCTCGACGCGGTCGGCATCCAGTACCAGCAGGGCCTCAAGGACCTGGTTCCGGCCTCCGACCTGGCCGAGGGCATCCTCAACTCGACCGAGCGTCCGCCGGTGACCTCGCGCGACGGTTCGCGCGTGCTGCACGAGGGTCGCGCCTTCCCGCACTTCAACGAAGCCGACGAGGGCGTCGCGGTCGACGCGCTCGTCACCGACCGCGTGTGGCGGGCGATGGGTCTCGTGCCCGACAACACGCTGCACGACGTGCGCTGGGGCGAGGACTACGACGGGCAGTTCGTGTGGGTGTACGAGATCTCGGGCTCCGTTCCGGCCTCGCACCTGGGCGGATGGCAGAACGCCGAGGGCTGGCGCCAGGGCCACGTGTTCTTCCCGGCCGGCGGCGCCACCATCAACGGCGTCTCGAAGCCGGGCGAGGTCGTGCTGTCGCGCGTGTTCATCGCCGAGGGCATCCTGCAGGCCGATGTCTTCCGTGCGTCGGTGATCGAGCTTCCGGAGGAGGAGACCCAGCGCCGCAAGGATGCGACCAACCCGGAGTGGCCGATCGCGCACGTCGTGCTGCACGGCATCTCGCGCGACCAGTTCATGGCTCGCCACAAGGCCAACCACGCGCAGCTCGTCTACGCCCCCGACGCCGAGACGGCCGACAAGGCGCTGGTTGCCAAGGCGGCGATGCTGAACGGCATGGGCATCAAGGTCAACCTCGTCGGAGACGTCGCGGTCTGAGCCCCGGAGGGGTGACAGGGGGCGGATGCTGCGGCATCCGCCCCTCTTCCGTCTCCACTACCAGGTCGTCCCTCGGCAGAGAAGCGATTCACAGCGGAATCACATCCGAAGAGAAGTTGCAACCCCCGCGCGGAAGTGGAGAGGCGCTTCTACTGTCGCGCTCATGTCAGACCAGTCCGTGACGGAGCGGCGTGCCGCGAAGCGGCTCGACCGCGCGCGGCGGGGCAAGGTCACCTACAACCGGCGGGAGGCGATCGCCGGGTACCTGTTCATCTCGCCCTGGATCATCGGCTTCGCGATCTTCACCGCCGGCGCGATGATCTACAGCCTCGTCATCTCGTTCAGCTCGTACAACCTCGCGACGAACTCCGCCAAGCCCATCGGCTTCGCCAACTACGCCAACCTCTTCGAGGATCCGCGCGTGGCCGTCTCGCTCGGCAACACCCTCTTCTACGCCGTCATGGCGGTGCCCCTCGAGATCATCGTCGCGCTCGTGCTCGCCATGCTGCTCGCCGGGGTACGGCGGGGTTCGGGCGTGTTCCGCACCCTCTACTACCTGCCCAAGATGACCCCGGCGGTCGCGACGGCGGCGATGTTCTTCCTGCTGCTCAACGGCAACTCCGGCGCCGTCAACCAATTCCTGCGACTGTTCGGCATCGACGGGCCGCAATGGCTCGTCGACCCCGCCTGGATCAAGCCCAGCATCGTGCTCATGACGCTGTGGACCGTGGCCGGCACCATGGTGATCTTCCTCGCCGCCCTCAAGAACGTGCCGACCGAGCTCTACGAGGTCGCCTCGCTCGACGGTGCGGGCCCGGTGCGCCGGTTCTTCTCGATCACCCTGCCCATGATCTCGGGAGCGATGTTCTTCAACGTCATCGTGCTCTCGATCGCCGCGTTCCAGGTGTTCGACCAGGCGTACGTGCTGTTCTGGCGCGACCAGAGCAACTCGTCGCCCGAAGCCTCGCTGTTCTACGCGATCTACCTGTTCCAGCAGGCGTTCCGCCAGTTCGACTTCGGATTCGCCGCCGCCATGGCCTGGTTGCTGTTCGTCATCATCATGATCATCACGGTCATCCAGGTGAAGTTCGGCAACAAGTTCGTCTACTACGAGGCGGATCGCTGATGTCCACGTCCTACCGCCCCCTGCCGCCGTCGGTCGAGCCGCCGCGGGAGCCGTCGACCACGGTCGTCACGGTGCCCGAGAAGCGCCGGCGTCGGCGCAACGCCGCCGCCCGCGAGAGCAGCGTCGTCGGGCGCATCCTGCGTCTCGTGCTGCTCATCGGCTTCGCGGCCCTGTTCCTGTACCCCTTCGTATGGCTGCTCGCCGCGAGCCTCAAGCCGCGCGGCGAGGTGTTCGACAACGCGCTCATCCCGAAGACGCCGACACCCGAGAACTACGTCGAGGTGTGGAACCAGCTGCCGCTGACGAACTGGATGTTCAACAGCGTCATGATCGCGCTGCTCGCCGCGGCCGCCGTGTCGATCTCGAGCTCCATCGTCGCGTTCGGGTTCGCGTACTTCCGGTTCCCGGGGCGCGGGCTGCTGTTCGGCCTCGTGCTGGCGACGATGATGCTCCCCGGCGCGGTCACCATGATCCCGATCTACCTGATCTGGAAGCAGACGGGGATGCTCGGCACCTGGGTGCCGCTGTGGGGCATGAACCTCTTCGGATCGGCGTTCTACATCTTCCTGCAGCGGCAGTTCTTCCTCGGGCTGCCGCGCGACCTGTTCGAGGCGGCTCGACTCGACGGCGCGAGCTACTGGAAGATGTTCTGGCGCATCGCGATGCCCCTGTCGATCCCGTCGTTCGTCATCGTCTTCCTCTTCGAGTTCCAGGCGAGCTGGAACAACCTGCAGTCGGCGCTCATCTACCTGAACGCGGGCTCTCCCGAGGACTTCACCGCCCCGCTCGGCATCGCCTATGCGATGACCAAGTACAGCCCCACCGCGGGCGGTCACGGGGACTACCAGTACGTCATGGTCGCGGCCCTGCTGGTCACCCTCCCGATGCTCGTGCTGTTCGCCTTCGGGCAGCGGTACTTCATCGAGGGCGTGGCCACCCAGGGGCGCAAGGGATGAGCGGCATCCGCCGCCGCCGAGAAAGGAAATGCACATGATGCGCAGAACAGCCGCTGCCGCAGCCTTCGTCACGGCATCCGTCGTGGTCCTCGCCGGATGCGGGTCGGGAGGGGGCGGCCAGGCCGCCGACGCCGACTTCGACGCCGAACCCGAGGGGACCCTGTCGGCCTGGGGCTTCGAGAACGCCGACGACGTCGGCACCTCGCGCCTCGACTACGCCGCCGCGCAGCTCGACGGGGTCGAGGTCGACCTCGACGCGACCGCGTTCGACGCGCAGAAGTTCACCACGCGCCTGGCCTCGGGCGACGTTCCGGACGTGGTGCAGATGGACCGCCGCTACGTCACGACCTACGCCGCGCAGGACCTGATCATGCCGCTCGACGCCTGCTTCGACGCGCACGACGTCGACCCGCGTTCGTACTGGTACGAGGCCGTCGTCGACGACGTCACCTACGACGACGCCGTGTGGGGCGTGCCGCAGTTCTATCAGCCGCCCGCGATCCTGCTGAACAAGGCCGTGCTCGACGAGGCAGGGGTGACGGCCGAGGAGATCGACACGTCGAAGCCCGACGTGCTGCTCGCCGCGATCGAGAAGATGTACCAGGAGTCGAACGGCGTGCCCACCCGGCTCGGCTTCGACCCCGTCGCCACGGGGCAGAGCGGCCTGTGGGTGCTCGCCATGGGCGGGCAGCTCAACGACGAGGACGGCAAGCCCACCCTCGACGACCCGAGCAACGTGGCCGGCATCGAGATGCTGAAGCAGATCACGGATGCCCAGGGCGGCTTCGCCGCAGTGAAGAGCTTCACCGACTCGTTCGACACGTTCGGCGACAACAACCAGTACGTCGCCGGTCAGGTCGGGGCGCAGGTCAACGCGCAGTGGTACCCGAACGTGCTGTCGCCGTACGTCGACCAGGTGCAGCTCGAGGCGGTGCCGTTCCGCGACGCCGACGGCGAGCCGTTCTCGGTCGCCTCGGGAACCGCATTCGTCATCCCCGCCGGCGCGAAGAACCCCGCCGCCGCGTGCGCGTGGATGCTCGAGCTCACCTCGGACGAGGCGTGGGACGAGGCCGGCGCGGCGCGGGCCGAGACCCGCAAGGCCGACGGCGGCATCAACACGGGCCTGTTCACGGGATCGCCCGCGGCCGATCAGCGCCTGCGCGACGAGTACGTGGTCGAGAGCGGCAACGCCGGGTTCGACCAGGTGATCTCGACCTACTACGACGTGGTCGACTACGGCCGGTCGTTCGGATCGTCGCCCGCCGGACAGGAGATCCAGAACGAGCTGAACAACGCCATCACCGCGGCGCTGCTCGGCGACAAGAGTCCCGAGGATGCTCTGGCCGACGCCCAGCAGGCCGCGATGCGCGCCTACGACAAGGCCACCGCCGGCTGACCCTTCCCCTCCCTCCCCTCGTCACCCGCCCTTTCCGCTCCCGTCGCACTTTCTGTCGCTTCTCGGCGCTTCAGGCGACAGAGATTGCGACCGGAGCAGGAGGCCGGAGGGGGAGGCAAGGGGGAGGCTGGGGGGACTGGGGGGACTGGGAGGACTGGGGGGTCTGGGAGGACTGGGGGACTGGGGGAGACTGGGGGGATGATTCGACAGGCGGAACTGGCGGGGACGGATGCGGGGGCGGTGAGCCGCCTCGTCGGGGAGTACCTCCGGCAGACCGAGAGTGAGAAGGTCGCGCACGGAGTCGCCGCCCCCACCGTCGGGCTCCCCGCGGCGTACGCGGCGGAGGTCGACGACCCGCTGACCGCCTACGCCGACTGCTCGGTATGGGTCGCCGAGATCGAGGGCGAGGTCGTCGGCGTCGTCGTGCTGCGCGAGGTCGAGGGCGAGACGGAGATCAAGCGGTTGTGGGCCGCCCCGGAGGTGCGCGGGCGGGGCGTGGGCTCCGCGTTGCTCGATGCCGCTGTGGCCTCAGCCCGGGGCCGAGTGCGCCTCTCCGTCTGGGAGTGGCGCACCGACGTCATCCGTCTCTACGCATCGCGCGGCTTCACCCCCGTGCCCCCGTGGGATGCTCGCCCCTCGCTCGTGTGCATGCGCCTCCACCCCTGACCCCGTCCGCCGGCCCCCGCCGCCCGCCCCTTTCGGCCCCCGCCGCCCGCCCTTTTCGGCTCCCGTCGCGATTTCTGTCGCTTCTCGGCGATTCAGGCGACAGAAAATGCGACGGGAACGGGGGTGGGGAAGAAGGGGGAGAGCGCGTCAGGCGGGCGGGAGGCGGAGCACGTCGGGCGACTCGCCGCCCGTGAGGTCGTCGGCGATGCGGATGCTCCGCGCGAGGTCGTCGAGTGCGCCCTCGACCGTGCCGAAGCGCTCGCGGTCGCTGCAGATCGCGGTGAGAGTGATGAGGTGCGACCCCGTGTCCCACGTGTAGGTGGCGAACGGCGGTGCATTCGGCGACGGCGGCACCGGCACGATGAGCTTCTCGCCGGCACCGAGAGCGGTGCGGAACGTCACCGTGTCGTCGTACTCCATCGGCATCGACGCCCGGGCGATGCGCAGCTCGGGGGTGAGCTGCTGAACGGTCGCCATCGCGACGACGAGGTCGGGTTCGGCCTTCCACGTCCACACGAGCACCCGCCCGTCGGCGCGCTTCATGAGCATCGGCGCCGCCTGGCTCATCGCCCACGCGCCGAGCTTCGACCCCGGGCGTCCCGTCACCCCGAGCGCCTGGTTCGCCTGGCCGAGCAGCATGCGGATCGCGGCCTTGCGATGACGCCGCCCCCGCCAGCCCAGGGAGTCGGTCACGGGCATCCACAGCGTGGGGTCGGCATCCGCAATCAGTCGCATGCCCCCACGCTAGACGTTCGACCCGAGAGGATGCCGGTGGGCCTCTCCGGCGCCCGCAGGGCCCTCGGGTAGAGTGGCCAGCGCCCTCACGGGCCGCCCCGCCGGGCACTCCTCGACCGCTTACCGTAAGGCAGCATGTCTGATTCTCCCTCCGACCCGACGAGCGCATCCGCCGGTGAGCGGCCGCTGCGCATCCTGATCGGCGCCGACACGTTCGCGCCCGACATCAACGGAGCCGCCCGCTTCGCCGAGCGGCTCGCCGCCGGTCTCGTGCAGCGCGGACACGACGTGCACGTCTCGGCGCCGAACCAGGCCTATCGCCGCGCCCGCCCGCACACCGAGATCATCGAGGGCGAGCGCATGACCCTGCACCGGCTGCCCTCGGTGCGCTGGGCACCCCACGACTGGCTGCGCTTCGTGTGGCCGTGGCGCTCGAAGCACTACGCGCGCACGGTGCTCGACCGGGTGAACCCCGACGTCGTGCACATCCAGTCGCACATCGTGATCGGTCGCGGTCTCGCGCGCATCGCGCGCCAGCGGGGCATCCCGGTGATCGCCACGAACCATGTGATGGCCGAGAACATCCTCGAGCACACGACCATGCCCGATGCCATCAACCGCTTCATCCTGAAGCACGCGTGGGCCGACGCCAAGCGCACCTTCGACCTCGCGCGCGCCGTGACGACGCCGACCCGTCGCGCCGCCGACTTCCTCGAGAAGACCGTCGCGGTGAAGGGCGTCATCCCCGTGAGCTGCGGCATCGACCGAACGCAGTACACGCCCGTGGTGGGCCCGCGCGAGCAGAACCGCATCGTCTTCGTCGGACGCCTCACCGCCGAGAAGCAGATCGAGGTCATCCTGCAGGCGATGACGAAGCTCGACCCGGCGCTCGGCACCACGTTCGACATCGTCGGCGGCGGCGACCAGCGCAAGCAGCTCGAGAACCTCGCGAACCAGCTCGGCCTCGCCGACCGGGTGACCTTCCACGGCCGCACGACCGACGAGGAGCTGCGGGCCGTGCTCTCGCGCGCCAGCCTGTTCGTGATCGCGTCGATCGCCGAGCTGCAGTCGATCGCGACCATGGAGGCGATGGCGTCGGCGCTGCCGATCGTCGCGGCGGATGCGGTAGCCCTGCCGCACCTCGTGCACCACGGCGAGAACGGCTACCTGTTCGAACCCGGCAACGCCGACGAGCTGGCGGCCCGCCTCACCGACGTGCTGACGGCCGACGCGGCGGAGTACGAGCGGATGCAGCAGGCCTCGCTCGACGGCGTCGCCATCCACGACATCAACCGCACGCTCGACACGTTCGAGGCGCTGTACCGCGACGCCCCCCTGCCCGAGTGACGCCGATGCACGTCGTGTTCTTCGGCGACCAGCACCTCGACTCGCTCGGCGGTGCCCAGGTGTCGATGCGGCTGCAGCGGGAGTTCCTCGAACGCGCCGGGCACACGGTCACGGTCGTGGCGCCGCGAATGCACGGCGCTCGCGCGCAGAGAGCCGCCCCGCACCCGGGGAACCTCGACCTGCCCTCGATGCCCATCACGCTCGACCGCGAATACGCGATGAGCTGGCCGGGGAGGGCGACCGACCGGATGCTCGATCGGGCGATGGCCGCTCGTCCCGCCGTCGACCTGGTGCACGTGCAGGCCGACTTCTGGGGTGCGTTCATCGGTCACCGTTACGCCCACCGCCACGGCATCCCCGTCGTGCACACGATGCACAACCGCGTCGACGTCGGTATGGCCGCGGTGACCCCGCTGCATCGTCCGGCCCTCGCCGTGCTGAACGCCTGGCGTCGAGCCGCGTTGCGCGGCGTCGGCGAGCGAGTCGGCGGCAGTGACGGATGGGCGTTCCTGCGGGGGCTCGCGGCCGCGGCATCCGCCGTCACCGCCCCGTCGACGCACTTCGCGCGGCGGCTCGAGCAGCACGGGGTGTTCGACCATGTCGACGTCGTCTGGAACGGCATCGACGACGACGTGCGCGCCGCGACCCTGGCGGATGCTCCGTCGACCCGCCCGCCCGGACGTCCGCGCTTCGTGTGGCTCGGCCGCATGAGTCCCGAGAAGCGGCTGCTGCCGTTCCTCGAATCGTGGGTGGCCTCGGGTGTCGACGCCGAGCTCGAGGTGATCGGCGGAGGAGGGCAGCGCGCGGCCGCCGAGCGCATCGTCGCCGGCCGTGACGGCGTGCGCTTCGCCGGGCGCCTCACCTACCCCCAGACGCTGGCCCGCATCGCGGCCGCGGATGCTCTCGTGCAGACGTCGATCGGCTTCGAGACGCAGGGCATGACCCCGTTCGAGGCCGCGACCCTCGGGACGCCGTCGATCATCAGCGACCCCGACATCGCCGCCGAGCTGGGCAGCGGGTTCTGGGCGGTTCCGGATGCCGGCGCCGACGAGCCGCGTCGCGTCGCTGCGCTCGCCGAGACGCTGCGGGCCGCGGCATCCGATATCAGTGCCGGCCGCGCGCCGACCCCGTCGCCCGAGGTCGCCGAGGCGTTCCGTCAGTCGAGCCGCACGGCGGCGATGGTCGAGGTGTACGAGCGGGTGCTCGGCGCGCGGTGAGACACCACTTCTGTCGTGAGACCCCACGTGCGCCGTGGTGTCTCACGGCAGATGCGAGGCCTCGCGGCGAGCACGCGGGAGCAGAGCCGGGTCAGCCCAGCGCGTAGAAGAGTGAACTCACCCAGCCCACCAGCACGCCGACGACCTGCGCGCCGCCGACGCCGATCGCGATGCCGGCGAGCAAGCGTGAGTCGGTGCGTCGCAGAGAGATGAGCCCCAGGGTGAGCGCGGCTGCGGCGGCGAGGAAGCCGACGAGGTTGACCACGAAGCCGAGCACGCCCAGGCCCTCGTAGTCCATCGGCTGCGCCAGGAAGATGAACGGGTAGATCAGCGTGTAGAGGGTCGAGATCGCGAACCCGACGAGCGCGAGGATGAACGCGAGACGCGCGAGTCCGCCGCCCGTGCCGCCCGTGCCGCCGGTGTTCTGCGGGTACGGCTGTCGGCCGTATGCGGGCGGGGTCTGCGGGGTGCCGTAGTGGCCCGGATGCTGCGGCGCGGCCTGTCCGAACGGCTGCTGCGCGCTGGGCTGCTGTCCGTAGTGCGGGGTGGGCTGCTGGGCGCCGGGCTGCTGGCCGAAGTGCGGGGTCGGATGCTGCTGGCCCTGCTGGCCCTGCTGGCCCTGCTGGCTGTGCTGGCCGTGCTGGCCCTGCGGGTTGTACGGCGGGGTGGGCTGCTGGCCCTGCGGGCCCTGCGGGCCCTGCGGGCCCTGCGGGCCCTGGGGGCCCTGCGGGCCCTGCGGGCCGTACGGCGGGGTGGGTTGCTGCTGGGCGCTGGGCTGCTGCTGGCCGAAGTGCGGTGACGGAGACGGCCGGAAGGACGGCTGCTGCGGGTCGCTCATGACCCGAGCGTAGACCCCCGCGGGTTCGCGGCGCGATGGGCGGGCACGGGGATTCCGGGCATGCGGTGCATGCGGGAGGCTGCGGCGTGGTCGGTGGGGTCAGCGGTAGCCGTGCGCGGTCTCCGCGCGCTGCAGGGGGTCGCTCGGGGGAACGCGGCTCCAGTCGGTGGGGGTGGCGCGGTAGCCGTCGCGGCGCAGTTCGACGGCGGTGGCGGTGCCGGCCCAGATGACGGTGGCGACGAGGAGAAGGAGGAGTACCATGGCAGAAACGCTACGGAAGTGCCATATCTGCCACGAGTGGCAGCACGGACGGTATCCGTAGGAATCCTGCCAAACCGGGGAGCGCGTATGAAGACCGTCGCCTGCATCGTCCAAGACGGTTTCGCGCCGTTCGAGTTCGGGCTCGCCTGCGAGGCGTTCGGGCTCGACCGGTCGTCCGACGGCGTGCCCAATTTCGACTTCCGCGTCGTCGCGCCGCACCCCGGCGTCGTGACTTCGAAGCTCGGGTTCTCGATCAACGTCGAGCACGACCTGACGTTCGCCTACGAGGCCGACCTCGTGGTGTTCTGCCCCGTGCCGCGGGAGTGCTGGACGAACATCGACCCGCTGCTGATCGACGTCGCCCGGCACGCCGTCGAGCGCGAGGCCTGGGTGCTGACGATCTGCAGCGGCTCGTTCATCCTCGGGGCAGCGGGGGTGCTCGACGGGCGCCGCGCGACCACCCACTGGATGTACTCCGAGACGCTCGCGGCGATGTACCCCGAGGTCGAGATCGACCCCGACGTGCTGTTCGTGCAGGACGGCCGGGTCATCACGAGCGCGGGCACGGCCGCCGGCATCGACGCGTGCCTGCACCTGCTGCGCGTCGAGCTCGGTGCCGAACTCGCCAACCGCATCGCTCGCCGCATGGTCGTGCCGCCGCAGCGCGACGGCGGACAGGCGCAGTTCATCGATCGCCCCATCCCCGTCGTGCCGAGCGACTCGCTCGCGGCGGTGGCCGACTGGGCGGTGGAGCACCTGCGCGACGACCTCGGCGTCGAGCAGCTCGCCGCCCGAGCGCTCATGTCGCCGCGCACCTTCGCGCGTCGGTTCAAGGCCGAATACGGGGCGACGCCCGCGGCCTGGCTCGCCCGGCAGCGCATCATCCACGCGCAGCGGATGCTCGAACGCACCGACCTTCCCCTCGACCGCATCGCCGAGGAGTGCGGCTTCGGGTCAGCAGCGGTGCTGCGGCAGAACTTCGCCCGCGTGCTCGGTACGACGCCCACGGCGTACCGCGCCCGCTTCTCGTGCGCGGTCCCGGCATCCGCCCCCGCCCTGGCCTCCTGACCCGGTCCCCCCGTCCGCCCCC
>NZ_JBDGME010000003.1:0-3481 GCF_057655505.1 Microbacterium sp. Soil_N32 | reverse complement strand
GGGGAAGCGGGTGTCGAGCCAGGCGAGGGTGTCGGCGCGCACCTCGGCCTGCTGCAGCTCGGCGAAGATCTCGTGGCGGGCGTCGGGATACACGAGGGTCGTGACGTCGGTCAGACCCGAGCGTCGACGGTACGCGTCGGCCAGCCGGTGCACGCTGCGCGGCCCGCCCACCGGGTCGTCGCGGCCCACTAGCAGCAGCACGGGGATGTCGTGACCGAGGTCGGTGCGCGGCAGACCGTAGAGACGCGCGGCGTCGAGCAGTCCGAAGAGCTTCAGCAGCGGCACTCCGGTCGTGAGCGGGTCGGCCTCGAAGGCCGCCCAGATCTCGGGATCGCGGCTCAGCCACTCGTAACCGGTCGCGTCGTCGGCGGCCCACCGCTTGTTCAGGGGCGCGGCGTTGAGCGACCGCGGCGTGCGCAACGCCGAGCCCGACAGGATCACCGCGTCGTACGCCTCGGGGTGCTCGTTCACGAGCATCTGCGCGAGGAACGAGCCCCACGAGTGCCCGAGCAGCACGAGAGGCAGCGCGGGGTTCTCGTCGCGGATGATGCCGGTGAGCTGCCAGATCGCCTCTTTCGCGGCGCGCAGCCCGCCCGCACCCAGACGTCCGAGCTTCTCGGGTCCGCCGTGCTGACGGATGCCGGTGCGCCCGTGCCCGCGATGGTCGTCGGCGTAGACGTGGAACCCGGCGTCGGTGAGCGCGGCGATCAGCGCGCCGTAACGCCCGGCGTGCTCGCCGACACCGTGCAGCAGCTGCACCACACCCCGAGGCTCGCCCGAGGCGGGGTGCACGTCGTAGACGATGGCGATGCCGTGCGCATCCGTGAACTCGCGGGTCTCCGTCACGCCTGGAAGCCTATCGATTCGCGCGGGCCGACGGCCGGGCCCTCCTGCTCAGAGGCCGAGCGCGGTGCGCACGGCGAACGCGGCCTCGCGGTCGGTGACCTCGTACCCGCCCACTCCGTCGGAGGCCGACCCCATCCGCACGCCGCCGTCGGCGGTGACGGTGCGCTTGGCTGAGAAGTGCAGCGCGTCGACGCCGGTGTCGGCGAGAGCGACCGCACTCGCGGCATCCACTCCGCTGCCGGCCATCACCTCGATCGCCCCGTCGGCCGCGTCCACGAGCGCCCGCAGGGTGTCGAGGCCGTCGATCGCGGCGGATGCTCCGCCCGAGGTGAGCACCCGACGCAGCCCGAGATCCCGCGCGGCGGCGAGGGTGGCGAGAAGGTCGGGGGTCATGTCGATCGCGCGGTGCAGGGTGACGGATGCTCCGTCCGCGGCGTCGCGCAGTCGTGCCACGGCGTCGGCGTCGAGCCGCCCGTCGGCGCCGAGAGCGCCCACGACGACACCGTGCGCGCCGGCCTCGACAGCACGGCGCACGTCACGCTCGGCCACGGCGAGCTCGTCGGCGGTGTAGTCGAAGCCGCCCGGTCGCGGCCGGATGAGCACGTGCACCTCGACGCCCGACGTGCGGGCCTCGTCGATCGAGAGCTCCAGGGTCGCGGGTGACGGGGTGAGGCCGCCGAGGGCGAGGGCCGCGGTCAGTTCGACGCGCGCCGCACCGACCTCTCCGGCGATGCGCACGCCGGCGGGATCCTGCACGGCGATCTCGAGCACGGGGGTTCGGGTCATCCGTTCATTCTGCCCGTCCAGCCCCGCCGCTCGATTATTTAGATAGACTAACTAAACGATGACGGCATCCGACGACCCCCTCCAGCTCACCGCGACCGACCTGCGCCTGGCGACGTTCCGCCTCGCCCGCCGCCTGCGCTGCGCCCGCGCCACCGACGCCATGAGCGACGCGCAGCTCGCCGTGCTCGCCGACCTCCGTATGCACGGCCGCCGCACGATCTCGACCCTCGCCGAGCGCGAGCGCGTGACCGCGCCGTCGATGACGAACATGATCAACGGCCTGGAAGAGCAGGGATACGTCACCCGCACTCCCGACGCCGACGACCGCCGGCGAGTGCAGGTCGAGATCACGGATGCCGGGGCCGAGATCGTCGTCGAGACGATCCGCCGCCGCGACGTGCTACTGGCCGACATGCTCGCCGAGCTCGACTTCACCGCCGACGAGCTGGCCACGTTGCGGGCGGCGAGCGCGCTGATGAGGCGGGTGACCGACCGATGAGTTCGATGTTCCGTTCGTTCGCGAACATCAACTACCGCATCTGGTTCGCCGGTGCGCTCGTGTCGAACGTGGGCGGGTGGATGCAGGCGACCGCGCAGGATTGGGTCGTGCTCACCGAGCTCACCGACAACGACGCCACCGCGATGGGCGTCACGATGGCCCTGCAGTTCGGCCCGCCGCTCGTGCTGGTGAGCCTCACCGGTTACGTTGCCGACCGGTTCGACCGCCGCCGCATCCTGTTCGCGACGCAGGGGGCGCTGCTGTTGCTCGCCGTCGCGGTGGGCACGCTGCTGCTCTCGGGCGTTATGACCCTTCCCCTCATGCTCTGCTTCGCCGCCGCATTCGGCGTGGTGAACGCGTTCGACGCGCCGGCGCGGCAGGCGTTCGTGTCGGACATGGTGTCGGCATCCGACACGTCCAACGCCGTCGCGCTGAACTCGGCGTCGTTCAACCTCGCGCGCATGATCGGTCCCGCCGTCGGCGGCCTGCTCATCGTCGCGATCGGGTCGGGGTGGGTGTTCATCGTCAACGCCGCGACGTTCCTCGCGATGATCGTGGCGCTCTTCCTGCTGCACGCGCAGCTGCTCGCGAAGCGTCCGAAGAACCGCGGCCGCGGCGGTCTCGCCGCCGGCTTCCGGTACGTGTGGGGGCGCAGCGACCTGCGGGTGGTGTTCGTGACGGTGTTCCTCATCGGGGCGTTCGGCATGAACTTTCCGATCTTCGCGTCGACGATGGCGATCGAGTTCGGAGCGGGGGCCGACGGATACGGTGTGCTGTCGTCGATCCTCGCGATCGGATCGCTCGCCGGTGCACTGCTCGCCGCGCGGCGCGACCGGGCGCGCGTGCGGGTGGTCGTCTTCGCGGCCGGGGGTTTCGGGCTCGCCGCCTTCCTGTCGTCGGCGATGCCCTCGTACGCGCTCTACGCCGTCACCCTCGTGCTCATCGGTTTCATGACGGTGACGCTGCTCACCACCGCGAACGGCTACGTGCAGATCACCACGGACCCCGCCCTCCGCGGGCGCGTGCTCGCGCTGTACATGGCCGTGATCATGGGGTCGACCCCGGTGGGCGCGCCGATCGCCGGATGGGTGGCGGATGCGTTCGGTCCGCGCGCCGCCATCATGCTGGGCGGCGCCGCGGGGCTGATCGCGTGTGCGATCGGCGTCGTCTGGATGCTCACCTCCGGGCGCGTGCGCCGCGACGAGCGGCGGCGGTTCGCCCTGACCCTCGACGAGACGCGTCCGGTGAGCGTGGTCGAGGAACGCAGCCCCGCGGAGTTCAGCGACGAGGCCGCCATCACCACCCCCATCCGCCTCCCCCGCCGCGACACCCCCTGACGCCGCCCCCTTC
>NZ_JBDGME010000002.1:0-7858 GCF_057655505.1 Microbacterium sp. Soil_N32 | reverse complement strand
GGAAGGGGGGAGGAGGGGAGGAGGGGAGGGGGAGAGGACGGGTATAGGCTCTCGGGGTGATGTTCTCGAGGAGCGCCCGGGTGGCGCGGGTAGGAGCCGCAGGCGCGCACAGCGCCGTCGGCAGAGGCTGACGATCGGCCGGAGGCGGATGCCGTCTCCGGAGTTCGGTCGACCCCGGGTCCATGCGACCCGTCTCCTCCACCCACCTCGCTCCGTCGCTCCCGTCGGGAGCGCGAGCACTCGAACGAAAGCATCCGACATCATGCGTCCCCTCGACGAGCGCGCCATCCGCGCCTCCTTCCGCAACGCCTCCCGTAAAGAGGTCGCCGACCTCACCCTGCCCGCCGGCTTCGCCGAGATCGACGTCGACCGCCTCGACTATCTCGGCTGGGTCGACCCGAAAGCCCCGCGCCGGGCGTACGTGGTGACCGAGATCGACGGCGCACTGGCCGGGATCCTGCTGCAGCAGGCCGAGCAGCGCGTGGTCGCCCGCGCCCTGTGCTCCTGGTGCGAAGACGTCACGCTCCGCAACGACGTGCAGCCGTTCGTCGCCCGCAAGACCGGCCCCGCCGGCCGCAAGGGCGACACCGTCGGCACGCTGGTGTGCGCGAACTTCGGATGCTCGGCCAACGTGCGTCGACTGCCGCCGCTGGCCTACGAGGGCTTCGACCGCGAACTCGCACGCGAGATGCGCATCGAGCGCCTTCGCGAGCACGTGCGCAGCTTCGTCACCGGTCTCGACGCCTGACGGTCCGCCCCGCGCCCCCGCCCCGCGCCCGCCCGACCCCGGGTGTGCGGGGTGGGGAGGGGGCGGGTCAGCGCGCGGTCACGCGACGCACGTGCGCCATGGCGGGGGCCTCGAGCGTGCCCGAGAGCCACTCGAACTCGGCGAAGCTGCGGGTGCCCGGCCAGTCGGCGGGCAGCATCGACGGCGGCAGGCCCGGGTCGCGGTAGGGCAGGGTGCGCCAGCGGTCGATCAGCTGCACGTAGGCGGCGAACGGCTCGGCGGGCAGCGAGGTCAGGGATTCCTGGAACCGGCGGTGCTCGTCGGCCAGGTCGGCGAGGTCCCACCATGCGGCCGCCGACTCGGCCGGCGTGCGGTCGGTCAGCGGCATCCCCGCCGGGAACAGCGTCACCCACGCCCGGGCGCCGACCTCCTCGACGATTTGCCGCACCTCGTCCTGCAGATGCCCGGGGCAGATCCACAGCGCCGACGACACGGCCCCGGCCCCGATCCACTGCAGTCGGCGGCGCAACTGATGCCGCACGGCCCGCTCGGTCTCGGGGATCGAGAACGACACGAGGCACCACGTGTCGGCATCCGTCATCTGACGCATGGCGAAGATGCGCCGGTCACCGCGCTGCAGCATCGCCAGCGCGGCCGGGTTCAGGCGGTAGCCCACGGCGTCGCGGCGCTCGGGCAGCAGCAGGTCCTTCTGCTTGAGGCGGGCGATGCCCGTGCGGGCGAGGGCCGGCGCGATGTCGAGGTCGCCCGCGAGGGTCACCAGGTCGGCGGCCGAGATCCATCCGCCCAGGGGGCGCAGGAACAACCCGACGACCGTACGCAGCAGCGAGGCGGTGCTGCCGGGCCGGGCGTCGATGTCGTCGACGACCGATGCCGCGTCCTCCGGGACCGCTACCGGGGCCGTCATGCGCGCAGCGCGTCGCGCACGGCGAGCACGCCGACGACCGTCTCGACGTGCGAGGTGCTCAACGGCGACAGACCCAGGCGGATGCCGTCGGGGAAGCGGAAGTCGGGGATGACGCCGTCGGCCCAGAGACGCCGGGTGACGTCGCGGAAGTCCGGGTGGCCGATCGTGACGTGCCCGCCGCGCAGCTCGGCGTCGCGGGGGCTCAGCAGACGGACGCCGAGCGGTGCGAGTTCGGTGTCGTACGCCCGCACGGCGAGGTCGGTGAGGGAGACCGACTTGCGGCGCACGGCGTCGATCGTCGACTGTTCGATGAGGTCGAGCATCCCCTGCATCCCGAGCATCGAGGTCACCGGCGGGGTGCCGCTGAGCAGCTGACGGATGTCGTCCGCCGGCACGTACTCCGGGCCCATCGCAAAGATGTCGGCGGCGCTCCACCACCCCTGGATCGGTTGACGAAGCACGCCGTGGTGGCGACGGTTCAGGTACGCGAAGGCCGGAGAACCGGGTCCGCCGTTGAGGTACTTGTAGGTGCATCCGACCGCCATGTCGACGCCCCAGTCGTCGAGCTGCATCGGCACCACGCCGGCGGAGTGGCAGAGGTCCCACATCATGAGCGCGCCGACGGCGTGCGCCGCCTCCGTGATGGCGCGCATGTCGGCGAGGGCGCCGGAGCGGTAGTCGATGTGACTGAGCGAGACGAGCGCGGTGCGCTCCGAGACCACGGCGGCGACGTCGGCGACCTGCACGCCGAGCACCGGATCGGCCTCGATCCAGCGCACCGTGAGGCCGGCTTCGGCCGCGATGCCCTCGGTGAGGAAGCGATCGGTGGGGAAGTTGCCCTGCTCCATCACCAGCTCGGTGCGGGCGGGATCGGACGCGGCGGCCGCGCGCATCAGCTTGTAGATGAGCACGCTCGTCGAATCGGCGACGACGGTCTGACCCGCCGCGGCACCGAGGGCCACGCGGCCGATCCGGTCGCCGAGCTCCATCGGCAGCGCCATCCACTGCTCGTCCCACGAGCGGATGAGGCGGGTGCCCCAGTCGTCGCGCACGAAGGCCGCGAGCTTCTCGGGCATGTCGCGCAGCGGGCGGCCGAGCGAGTTGCCGTCGAGGTAGGCCCGAACGCCCGGCGCCTCGACGAAGGCGTCGAGATGGGCGCGCAGCGGGTCGGCGGCGTCGAGCGCACGGGCCTCGTCGAGGAGCGCGGTGGCGGAGTCGTCGGTCGGGACGGCGGCGAGGTCGGTCATGTCACACCTTCAGATCGTCGGGGGAGAGGCGGCGGGCGGCCAGCGGGTCGGCGTCGGCGGGGGCGGCGGCCGGCAGCAGGAGCAGTCGTGCGTCGGACGCTCGGGCGTCGCCGGGGGCGAGGGCGCGCAGCAGTGCCGTGCCCGTGACGCCCGCCTGCCGCAGTGCCGCCACCTCGGCGGGGTTCAGGCCCACGGGCGTCGGGCCGTTGCCCATGTCGGTGCCGTAGCGCACGGTGCCGCCGGCCGCGTGGAAGCGGCGCACATTGTCGATCACGACGTCGCGGGTCGGCCGGTCGTGGATCGCCATGGTCGAGATCCAGGCCACGGATGCCGCCTGCCGGGCGACCTCGTCGTCGTCGAGGCGTTCGGTGAACGGGGCGTGCGCGAGCATCGCGACCCCGAGGGTCGCGAGGCGCTGCGCCTCTCTCGGTCCCTCGGCGTGGGCGACGACGGGCAGTCCGCGTGCGGTCGCGAGGTCGACGATCGCGCGGATCAGCGCGTCACCGAACACCGGCCCGGCCGTGGTGTTGCTGGCGACCTTGATGCACTGCGCCCCGGCATCCGCCATCTCGGCGACGGCTTCCGCCGCCTGGGCGGCATCGTTCAGCTCGCGCACCGAGCCGTCCGGCGCCCATTCCCGGTCGGACGGGTAGCCCCCGGGTGCGGTGAGGAAGGCCCCGGCGTACTGGATCGTCGGGCCGTCGCTCGCGGCGCCCGGCACGAATTCAGGACCGACGGTGGTCGAGCCGGGTGCGTTGGCGCCCGAGACCGGGTCCGGCGCGTCGGTTTGGCTCACGTGTCCTGAGTTGTGGTGGGCGGCGAGCCGCGCCACGACCGCCGGGTTCGCCCCGAGGTCGATTACTCGACCGAGCACCGACCGGGCGAGGGGGGCGACGTCGACGAGCTGCAGGTGCACGTGGTGGTCGGTGAACCCCGCCGTGACCAGGCCTCCCAGGCGCGGCAGGGTGCCGTCGGGCACGGCGTCGCGCACGCGCATCCGCCCGTCGACGATCTCGACGACGCCCTCGCGCCAGACCTCGCCGTCGAAGAAGGTCGCCGAACGCATCAGGCGCCGATCTCGGTGCGCACCGTGTAGAGCTCGGGGAAGAAGGTGAGGTCGAGTGCGCGCTGCAGGAAGCCGACACCGCTCGATCCCCCCGTGCCGACCTTCATGCCGATCGTTCGCGCGACGGTCTTGAGGTGCCGGAACCGCCAGAACTGGAAGTTGTCCTCCAGATCGACGAGGTCCTCGCACGCCTCGTACAGGTCCCAGTATCGGCTCGGGTCCTGGTAGATCTCGCGGACCGCGGGCACGAGCTCCGGCGTCTCGCGGTAGGGCAGCCGCACGTCGCGGTCGAGGATCTCGGCGGGCACGGGCAGGCCGCGGCGGGCGGCGAAGCGCAGGAACTCGTCGTAGAGGGTGGGCTTCTCCCACTCGGCGGTCAGCAGGGCGTGGTTCGCGGGGTGGTCGCGGAAGACGCCGAGCATCTTCTCGTTCTTGTTGCCGAGGGCGAACTCGACCGCGCGGTACTGCACCGACTGGAACCCGGACGAGTTGCCCAGCGCGCCGCGGAACTGCGCGTACTCGGTGGGGGTGAGGGTGGCGAGCACCGCCCACTGCTGCGTCATGACGTCCTGGATGCGCTTGACGCGGGCGATGCGCTTGAGCGCCTCGCGCAGGTCGTCGCCCGCGAGCAGCTCGCGGGCCGACGAGAGTTCGTGCAGCAGCTGCTTGAGCCACAGCTCGGTGGTCTGGTGCTGGATGATGAACAGCATCTCGTCGTGGTGCTCGGGAGAGCTGACCGGTCGTTGCGCGGTGAGCAGCTGGTCGAGCGCGAGGTACGACCCGTAGGTCATGCGCCCCTCGAGGTCGGTGACGATACCGCCCTCGAGGGCGCGCTCGTTGCGGGCTGCCGTTGCGGCATCCGCCGTCGGGGTCGCGGACGTCGGGATGCTCTCGCTGGTCATTCCCCGAACATATAACGAACGTGCCGGTCGTCACAATGGTGAAATGTCCGCCGGGCGCGATCCGCGTTCCGTCCGGGGCCGCTAGCGTCGAAGGATGGGCGACAGCATCGAACAGCGCACCTTCACGCGCCAGGACCGCACCCGCTTCCGGGCGAAGACCGAGGTGTGTCTCGACGCGCTGGGCGAGATGCTCGCCGACGGGCGGTTCGAGGGCACCGACCCGCAGCTGGGGCTCGAGATCGAGTTGAACCTCGTCGACCCGTCGGGCGACCCGGCGATGGCGAACGAGTCGGCGCTCGAGGCGATCGCCAGCCCCGCCTTCCAGACCGAGCTCGGCCGTTTCAACATCGAGGTGAACGTCGCCCCGCGTCCGATCGGCGGCGAACGGATGCCCGAGCTGGAGGCCTCGTTGCGCGCCGCCATGAACGCGGCGGACGAGCGGGTGCGGGCGGCGACCGGCAATTCGATCGCGATGATCGGGATGCTGCCGACGCTCGACGAGCACCACTTCACCGAGCGCTGGATCTCGGCCGACCCGCGGTACGGCCTGCTCGGTCAGCAGGTGCTCGCGGCGCGCGGAGAGGACATCGAGTTGACGCTCGAGGGTTCCCCGCTGCCGGACGGCGGTCGCGAGCAGCTCGACATCGTCACCGACACGATCCTCCCCGAGGCGGCCTGCACATCGGTGCAGCTGCACCTGCAGGTCGAGCCCGACGCGTTCGCCTCGTACTGGAACGCTGCGCAGGCGATCGCGGGCGTGCAGGTCGCGCTCGCCGCGAACTCCCCCTTCTTCGCCGGCCGGGCGCTCTGGCACGAGACGCGCATCCCGATGTTCGAGCAGGCGACCGACACGCGTTCGCAGGAGTTGAAGAACCAGGGCGTGCGGCCGCGCGTGTGGTTCGGGGAGCGCTGGGTGACCTCGATCTTCGACCTCTTCGAGGAGAATTCCCGCTACTTCCCCGCGCTGCTCCCCGCGGTGACCGACGAAGACCCCTTCGCCGAGCTCGCCGAGGGGCGGGCGCCGTCGCTGGCCGAGCTGCGCATGCACAACGGAACCGTGTACCGCTGGAACCGGCCGATCTACGACACGGTCGACGGCACCGCGCACCTGCGGGTCGAGAACCGGGTGCTCCCGGCGGGCCCCAGCGTGGTCGACGTGCTCGCCGACACGGCCTTCTACTACGGCCTCGTGCACACGCTCGCCGAGGCCGACCGGCCGCTGTGGACGCAGATGAGCTTCGATGCCGCGGCCGAGAACCTGCACGCGGGTGCCCGCGACGGCATCGACGGCCGCCTGTACTGGCCGGAGGTCGGGTGGGTGAGCCCGCGCGAACTGGTGCTGCGCAGACTGCTGCCGATGGCCGCCGAGGGACTCGACGCCTACGGTGTCGACCCGGCGGCCCGCGACCGCTACCTCGGCATCATCGAGCAGCGCTGTGCGACCGGCCGCAACGGCGCCGTGTGGCAGCGCGAGAACGTGTTCGCCCGCGAGCGTGCGGGCGAGTCTCGGTCGCAGGCGCTGCACGGGATGCTGCAGGACTACCTGGTGCGCGCCGAAGACGGCAGCCCCGTGCACAGCTGGGACTGATCGAGGCTCTCCGCTCGTTCAGCCGGTGTGCGCGCGAAGGAACTCGAGCGTGCGGCGCAGGGCTTCGCGCGCGTCGGGCAGGTCGAGGTGGAACTGGTACTCGTGGGGGAGCGCCGGCTCGTGCTCGTCGGGCCAGAACAGCGTGGTGGTCTCGACCCCGAGCGCGTCGAGCCGCGCGGCGAGGGGGCGGGACTGCACGCGGGTGAGCCCGTCGCCGTTCCCGCCCGAGAGGTAGGTCGGGGGGAAGTCGCCCGTCACGCGGTCGATCGTCGACATCGTCGCGCCGCTGACGTCGTCGGCCCAGTCCCTGGTGCCCGAGTAGGCCCACATGGCCGAGCGGAACCCCCAGCCGATGATCCCGCGTACGTGCGACAGGGCGCCGAGGTCGTAGACACCGCAGTTGAGCACCACTGCGGCGAGCTGGTCGGGATGCAGCGGCGGTGTGATGCCCATCTCCTGCGCGTACGCGGGGTGGGTGATCAGCGCGGCGAGCTGGCTCGCGAGCTGCGCCCCCGCGGAGTCGCCGGCGAGAACGATCCGCCGGCGGTCGACGCCGAACTCCTCGGCGCGTGAGTCGATGATGCGGATCGCCTCGACGAGCTGGTGCACCGCCAACGGATACGCGCCCTCCGGTCCGCGCGTGTAATTGAGGCCGATGGCGGCGAAGCCCTCGGCGGCGAGGATGCGCAGGTACGGAGCGACGTCCTCCTTCGACCCCGAGATCCACGCCCCGCCGTGGATCCAGACGACGGTGGGGAGGGGCCCGGTGGCGGATGCCGGGGCGAACACGTCGAGAGTCGTCGAGCGCCCCCGCCTTCCGTACGGCACGCTGCGGCGCTCGTGAAGCGGGGCGGAGGGGACGTGCTGCGCCATCTCCGCCGTCGTCGCGCGTGCGTCGCGCGTGAAGACGGTCCGGATGATCATGGCGGCGGGCCAGCTCGCGATGCGTCCGAGCAGGCGGCGGGGGCGGGGTGCGGGGGTGGTCATGCGGTCTCCTCTTCCGGCCACCAGTGTGCCAGCGCGCCCTGTTGGGCTCGCGACACGCCCGGGCGGCGGGCGTGATTTGCCGGACCCCCGAATCCCGCGTAAGTTATTACCTGTTCGCCCCAAACGGTTGAGCGGAGGTCCTCGGACCGGCTCGCGTCAAGTAACGAACACCTCCCGAAACCACGAAGACTCGTCAGAGTCATCCGGTTGCGGGAACTGCCTTGTTCTCTCGAGCAGGTCGCGAAAACAGCGATTTGACAACGGGAACGAGATCAGTAAGATAGAGAAGTTGCCCTTCGGGCCTGGTTGTGATGACTGGGTCGGGGGAGCATCCGATCCTTGAGAACTCAACAGCGTGCACTTGTCAAATGCCAAATAACCTCGATTCAGCTTCGGCTGGATGAGATTCCTTTGGA
>NZ_JBDGME010000001.1:0-3950 GCF_057655505.1 Microbacterium sp. Soil_N32 | reverse complement strand
GGGGGCGGGGGCGGGGTGGGGGTCAGTTCTTGTAGGTGTCGAAGAGGTAGGGCTGGGGCCAGGCGTGGTCCCAGGTCACCCCGTGCACGGTCGGCTGCCACGCCACCACTCGCGCCCGCGAGTACAGCGGGATCGACGGCGCCAGCTCCGGCAGCAGCTCCTGCGCCTGACCGTAGAAGTCGGCGCGGGCGACCGGGTCGGCGCTGGCGCGGGCCTGAGCCAGGATGCCGTCGAGCTCGGCATCAGCCAGGAACGACGCGTTCGAGCCGATCGTCGAGCCGTCCGAGACGTTGTCTCCGCCGTACAGACGCCACAGCTGCATGCCCGTCGCCTCCGACTGGAACGACGGCATGATGCCGTACTCGCCGCTGTAGAGGCGCTGCGAGAAGTCGGCCGCCGGCACCGGCTGCAGCACCAGCTCGAACCCGAGCTCCTTCGCATCGATCTGCACCTGTTCCAGCGTGCGCTGTGCGAGCTGGTCGTTGTCGGCGTAGGGCACCGTCGTCGACAGGCGCTCCCCGTCCTTGGTGCGGTAGCCCTCGGCATCCGTCCCGGTCCACCCGGCCTCGTCGAGCAGGGCGCCGGCGGCATCCGCGTCGAACTCGATCGTGTTCTCGAGGTCCTTCTTGAAGTCGGGCGTCGACGACGCCAGGTACTCCTGCACGGGATACGCGCCGAACGTCGCGCTCTCGACGATGGCCTCCCGGTCAATGCCGGTGAGCAGCGCCTGCCGTACGCGCACGTCGTCGAAAGGAGCGGTGCGGGTGTTCAGGTGCAGCGAGAATCCGACACCCGGCAGCAGCACCTCGTCCGACTCGAAGCGTTCGTCGGCCTTCGCCTCTTCGGCGTACTCGGGGGCGATGTAGTCGACGATGTCGGCCTCACCGGTGAGCAGCGCGTTGTAGCGCGTCTGGTCTTCGGGCAGGAACCGGTAGGTGATCTTGTCGAGGTAGGCGGCGCCCTCGTGGGTGCCCTCCGGCCCCCAGTCGTAGTCGTCGTTGCGCACGTAGCTGAGGCTCTGCCCCTTCACCCACTCGTCGAACACGAACGGACCGGTGCCCACAACGGTCGAGGCGAGCGACGCGGGGTCGTCCTGCAGCTGCGTCGGCGAGACGATGCCGAAGTACGGTGCGGCGATGAGCGTGAGGAACGTCGACTCCGGCTGCTCGAGCGTGACGCGCACGGTGTACTCGTCGACCACCTCGGCGGTCGGCCCGAGCTTCGCGACCGAACCGGTGGACTTGTTCGCCGGGTCGGCGACGTAGTCGAAGTTGGCCTTCACGGCCTCGGCGTCGAACGGGGTGCCGTCGTGGAAGGTCACGTCGTCGCGCAGCGTGAACGTGTACACGCGGGCGTCGTCCGACACCTCCCAGTCGGTGGCGAGCCACGTGCCGTAGGTGCCGTCGCCGTTGTCCCACACGAGCGAGTCGACGACCGGGCTGAGCACGTGCGCACCGCCGACCTGGTCGACGAGCGGGTTGAGCTGCGGAGGCTCCGAGCGCACCGCGACGACGAGATCGCCGCCCTCGACCGGTTCGCCGTCGGCGCCGGACTCGGCGGGGGCCGCCGAGGCGCAGGCGGACAGGGTCAGCGCGGTGACGACGGCGGCAGCGAGCGCGGCGGCGAGGCGGCGGGGGTGTCCAACGGATGCCACGGGGGGGTCCTCTCGGTCGGCGGGCTTCCGACGCTATCCACGGGGTTTCTGCGGCGGAAGCCTCCGATACACAGGACGACACCCGGCGTCAGATTGCGTCACACGAGGCGCGGGGGGCCGCCGTTCCGCTAGGGTCGCCGGGCGTGTCGCGGCGGAGCGGCCGGTGTGTCGCGCGGGGCACGCGCGCTTCGCAGGAGATCTCGCGCTCCGCAGGAGCATCCGTCGGGAGACGTCCTTCCGTTCGCGAGATCTCCCGCAGAGCAGGAGCGGCCGGATGCGCAGGAACCCACCCGACCCGCCGACGGTTGCCGGGACTAGCGGAGGAGCGCCCGGCGCAGACGCTCCAGGCGCACGGCGGCGTGGAGACGGAACCGGAACTCGGCGTCGGCGGAGTCGCCGTCGAGCAACATCCAGATGCGGTCCAGTCGTTGCTGCACCGTGTTGGTGTGCACGCGCAACGCGGTCGCGGCCGCCAGGCGGCTCTCGCCGCTGTCGAAATACGCGCCGAGCGTGTCGATCAGGGCGGTGCCGCGGCGGTCGTCCCAGTCGCGCACGGGCCCGAGCACCTCGTCGACGAAGCGGGCCGCGGCCTCCGGTTCGCCCGAGGTGAGCACGTGGTACGGGGCGAAGGCATCGGACCGAACGGTCGCCCCTCGCACGCCGAGCGGGGCGAGGAAGCGCAGGTCACGCCCCGCCCGCTCGACCGATGCCCGCAGCGACGCCGTATCGGTCACGGCCGGTCCGACCACGGCGGTGACCTCGGGGTCGTCCCATCGCTCGGCCAGCGCCCGCCGCACACGCTCGGTCGGCCGCTCGGCGTCGGCGACCGTCCACGCGACGACGAGCCCGTGCTCCCGCGTTGCGACGAGCCCGTCGTCGCCCACGGCATCCGCCGCCGCGACCAGTGCGCCGTCGCGTCCGCGCACGTCGATGACGGCGACCGCGACGAGCGGGGCCGCGCTCTCGGCGACCAGGTCGGATGCCGTCGCCGCGCCGTCGAGCAGCGCCCCGAGCAGCCGTGCCCGCCGGTCGGCACGGATCGCCGAGACAGCCTCGCGCTGGAACGACACCAGGGCGGCGACCTGGGCGGCCCGCTCGAGCGTGGGGCGGGCGACGTCGTCGGACGGCTCCGACTCGGTCGACGCGGGTGCGTCGGCCACCATCCCGCCGAGCACCCGGTCGGGGCCGAGGATCGCCACGACGAGCCATCCCCGGTCGCCGTCGACGACCTCGACCGCGTGGCCGCTCGTGCGACTCTCGCGCAGGGCGTCGGTCAGCAGGCGCCGCCGCGGCAGACCCGCGCGATCGCCGACCCCCGCGCCGAGCGCCCTGCCCTGATCGTCGACCGCTTGCACCCGTCGGCCCAACCGGTCGGACACGGTCGTCACCAGGTCGAGCAGAGTGGCGCCCGAGACGACCGCGGCGGTGAGCTCTTCGTGGATGCCGCTGACGACCTGCGTCGCGGCCAGATGCCTCTCGAGCGCGGCGTAGGCCTGCTCGGCCCGCGATCGGGCGGCGGCGCTCTCGGCGAGCACCCGCGCGCTGTGGAGCACGGCCGCGGCGTGGTCGGCGAACGCCGAGAGCAGCAGCACCTGGTCGGGGGTGAAGTCGTGCGCGAAGCGGTTGCACGCGAACAGCGCGCCGAGCACCTCGTCGCCGACAGCGAGGGGGACGCCGAGGAACGACACGAGCCCCTCCCGCGCCACGGCGCCGTCGATGGCGGGGTCGTGCGGAGCGTCCGCCATGCGCTCGTACTGCCGCACCCAGACCGGTTCGCGGGAGGCTGCGACGAGGCTCGCGAGCCCGAAGCCGGCGGGCACGACGAGGTCGCGGAACTCGGGTGTCACGGTGCCCGCCGAGTACCGCACGCGCAGGTCGCCGCGCGGGTTGTCGACCTCGGACAGGTAGGTGACGTCGGTGCCCATGAGCTCGTGCGCCCGCTCGACGAGACGGCGCAGCACGTCGGTCACGTCCTGCAGCCGCACCAGTTCGCGCGCGGTCGAGAAGAGCGCCTCGAGTTCGACTGTGCGCCGGCGCAGGCGTGCGGTCTGCTGCTGCGACTCGCGCACGGCGGCGAGGACGTCGTCGACCTCGGCTGCCGCGACATCGGCCGCCGCGAGCAGCTCGGCGAGCGCGGGCATCCGCTCTCCCGGCTCGGCCCGCACCGCCTGGACGACCTCGCGCACGAGCGCCGCCGGGCTCTCCGTCCGTGCCTTCCGCTCCTGATCCATGCCCGTCCCCGCTGTCTCTCCCACGCCTCTTCCCGTCTCGTTCCCCCGCGCTGTCCCCGCCCCGG